>CAWJME010000010.1:0-321062 GCA_963843895.1 uncultured Actinomycetota bacterium
GGGTCCGGGGAATCTGCGGGGCGGGTCAGGAGGCCGTGATCGCTGCCGTGGGGCGCCTTCCGCCTCGCCGACACGCGTCCCGCGGCACCTCTTCCGTCGGTGCCGCGGCACCCACTCGCAGGGTCTCTTCCCGTGCAGCCGAGCGACCTCGCAGGCTCGTTCGCTTCGGCTCCCCGGGTAGGAATCGAACCTACGTCGCTTGTCCTGATTCAAAGTCAGGCGGGCCCTGCCAGCAGACCAACCGGGGACCGCCCCTGGCGGTGCAGACGAGCCTAGTGGAGGGTCTCGTCCACTGATGGCTCTCCCCTAGGCTGGCGCCATGACGTGGGTCGTGACGGGCGGAGCCGGCTACATCGGCGCGCACGTCGTTCGAGCCCTCCAGGCAGAGGGCCGCGATGTCGCCGTCGTGGACGACCTGTCCACCGGTGTGGCCGACCGCGTGCCGCCGGGGATGCCGTTCCTGCGCCACGACGTGTCGACCAGCTCCGGCCTCGGCGCCTTCTTCCAGGAGGTCGGCGCCACCGGCATTCTGCACATCGCGGGACGCAAGTCCCCGACCGAGTCGGTCGCCGACCCTCTCGCCTACTGGCGGACCAACGTCACGGGCACCGCCACCGTGCTCCGCGCCGCGCTGGACGCGGGTGTGTCCAACATCGTCTTCTCGTCGAGCTGCTCCGTGTACGGCACACCATCCGGCGGTGCCGCCGCCGAGAACTGCCCGACGTTGCCGGAGAGCCCGTACGGCCACAGCAAGCTCGCCGGTGAGCTGATGCTGCGTCAGTGCCATGCTGCTCACGACATGTCGTGGATCGCTCTGCGGTACTTCAACGTCGCGGGGGCCGCAGATCCGACGCTCGGCGATCTCGGTGCCCACAACCTCCTCCCACTGGCGCTGGAGGCCGCGGCCGAGGGACGTCCACCCCTCGTCCACGGAGACGACTACCCGACACCCGACGGCACCTGCCTTCGCGACTACGTCCACGTCGAGGACTTGGCCGAGGCTCACGTCGCGGCCGTTCGCGCGCTCGAGTCCGGACCGGTGCAGCGGGTCTTCAACGTCGGGTCGGGCCGCCCGCACAGCGTTCGGGAGGTGCTGGACGTCGTCGCCGAGGTGACCGGCAGCCGGCTCCCGCCACTCACCGGACCTCGGCGTGACGGTGACCCGGCAACGGTGTACGGCATCGTCGACCGGATCCGCGAGGAGCTGGGGTGGTCCGCCCAACGCAGCCTGCTGGAGATGGCCGAGAGCGCGTGGCGCGCGACCCGCCCGGCGGAGCCCCCGGATTCCTAGATCTCCGGCGGCGTGACCGTGTCGATGTCATGCTGTCGTGCGGAACGACGGGTCCGGCCACCAAGGTGCAGGGAGGACGACCATGGCTGACAAGCGAGCGGTGATCACGGGGGGCGCAGGCTTCCTGGGCAGCCATCTGGGCGAGCGTCTCCTCGCCGACGGGTTCGACGTGGTCTGCCTCGACAACTTCTCGACCGGCAGCCCGGAGAACGTCGCCCACCTCATGGAGAACGAGCGCTTTCGGCTGGTGCGGGCCGACGTCACCGACTACGTCCACGTCCGGGGGCCGGTGGACCTCGTGCTGCACTTCGCCTCACCGGCCTCCCCGATCGACTACCTCCAGCTCCCGATCGAGACGCTCAAGGTGGGGTCCGTCGGGACGCTGCACGCCTTGGGGCTGGCTCGGGAGAAGCGTGCTCGATTCGTGCTCGCGTCCACCTCGGAGACCTATGGGGACCCCCTCGTCCACCCCCAGCCGGAGACCTACTGGGGCAACGTGAACCCGGTGGGGCCCCGAGGGGTCTACGACGAGGCGAAGCGGTTCGGTGAGGCGATCACGATGGCGTACCGACGGACCTGCGACGTGGACACCGGAATCGTCCGCATCTTCAACACCTTCGGCCCCCGGATGCGGCCGTTCGACGGCCGGGCCATCCCGACCTTCATCAGGCAGGCCCTCGCGGGGGAACCGCTCACCGTCGCCGGCGACGGCTCCCAGACACGGTCGGTCTGCTACGTCGACGACCTCGTCGACGGGATCGTCCGCTTCGCCGGCACCGACCACCCCGGTCCGGTCAACATCGGCAACCCCGGTGAGATGAGCGTGCTGGCGCTCGCCGAGCTCATCCGCGACACGTGCGGGTCGTCGTCCGAGATCTCCTTCATCGAGCGTCCGCAGGACGACCCGACCGTCCGGCAGCCCGACATCGCCCTGGCGCGGGACCTGCTGGGGTGGGAACCGAAGGTCCAGATCGAGGACGGCCTCCGAACCACGATCGACTGGTTCTCCGCTTCGGCCCGAGCATCCGCCGGGTCGTGACCCGGACGCCGGGCCAGGGCCGCCTGCCCCTTGCCAGCGTCGTCGTCCCCGCGCACGACGAGGAACGCTCGATCGGCCGGCTGCTCGCCGCTCTGGCCCCGGAGGTGCGCGCGGGGCGGCTCGAGCTCGTCGTGGTGGCGAACGGCTGCACCGACGCCACCGCCGAGGTCGTGCGCCGCCGGTTCCCCGAGGCGGCCGTCCTCGAGCTGGACACCGGCTCCAAGCACCTCGCCCTCCTCGAGGGCGACCGAGTGGCCACCGTCCTGCCGCGCGTCTACGTCGACGCGGACGTGGTCATCGACGGTGTCGACGTCCTCCGGCTCGCCGATCGGGTCGCCGGGCCGGGCCTCCCCCTCGCGGCCGCTCCCCGCCGGGTGCTCGACACCACCGGCGCCGGTCGGGTGGTCCGGGGCTACTACCGCGTCTGGGAACAGCTCCGGGCGGTTCGCGAGGGGCTCTACGGGCGCGGGGTGCTGGCCGTCGGACCGGAAGGCTACGCGCGGGTCGCGGACCGCCCCGACGTCACCGGCGACGACCTCTACCTCGACCTCGCCTTCTCCGGAGCCGAGCGGGAGGTGGTCCAGGAGGCCACCTCCGTGATCCGGGTTCCGCGGACGGCCACCGACCTCGTGCGCCGCCGCGTGCGCGCGGTCGAGGGCAACCGTGAGCAGTACGAGGCCTCGCCCGGGCGCGCCACCGGGAGGGACTCCCGCGGGGACGTCTGGCAGATCGGGCGGGAGGGGGGCCCGCACGGCCTGGTGGATGTCGTGGCCTTCCTCGGCGTCACCGCGGCGGCCAGAGGGTGGGCCCTGTGGCGCCGGTCGCGCGGCAGCACGGCCGTCTGGCACCGGGACGAGAGCAGCCGCCGGTGAGGGGCCCGCCTCCGACCACGGTCACGGACGGAACCACACGGTGCGTCGGGGCCGGTGCAGAGCGACGAGGCCACCGACGGAGCGTCCGGTCCAGCCCTGCTCCGTGAGGCGTTGCAGGAGAAGGGCATGTGCCTCCCCACGGTCGAACGTGGGCGGCGTGTGGCCCGCGGGGACCACCAGGCCGTCGTGCAGCAGGAGGACCGCGCCGGGTGAGAGATCGGCGAGGCCCCGCGCCGCCACCTCGGAGGGTGTGCCCTCCTCCCAGTCGTACGCTGTGGGGCCCCAGACGACGGACTCCATGCCGAGGCCGCGGACGGCTCGCTGGACGGCACGGTCCTGAGCGCCGAACGGCGGCCGGAACCACCGCAGCGGCACGCCCGTCTCGTGCTGGACGGTGTCGGCCGCGACGGCGAGCCGGGTCGCCATGATTTGGGGCGGCAGCAGGGTCAGCCGGTCGTGGTTGTCCCCGTGGAGGCCGACCTCGTGCCCGGCACCGACGATGGACCGGACGAGCGCGGGGTGCCGGCGTACCTGGTCGCTGAGTACGAAGAAGGTGGCCCGCGCTCCGACCCTGTCAAGCGCGTCGAGGACCTGCGGCGTGACGTGCGGGTCCGGCCCGTCGTCGAAGGTCAGGGACACCTCCTGCAGGGTGGTCCGGGCCCCCACGACGGACCCGAGGGCCCAGGCCGCGGAGAGGTCGACGACCCGGCGCGCGCCCCGCCGTGCGCCGGGTCCGAGCAGGCCCCGGAGCCGCCACCCGATGCTCGTTGCGCTCATGCGCGGGCCTCGAGGTCCTGCCGGACGACGGACAGCACCTGTCCTGCCACGCGTTCCCACGTGTACTCCGCGAGGACGCGCTCCCGGGCGGCCACGGCGAGGCGGGTCGCGAGCCGGTCCTCGACGAGCGCGGCGTACATCAGCTCGGCGAGTGCCTCGGCGTCACCGTGCGCCGCGAGGAGTCCGGTCCGGCCGGAGCGGACGACCTCTCCCCGACTGCCGCGATCCGTCGAGACGACGACGGCGCCATGTCCTGCCGCCTCCAGCAGAACGTTGGGAAAGGCGTCGAAGTCCGGTGCGATCGCGAACACTCGGGCGCGCTCGTACAGCTCGGCGAGACGCGCCCCGGTATTCGGGTCGCGCGGATCGAGGCGCCCGACGACCTCGACCCCCTCGGGGACCGCCCCGGGGTCGCAGCCGACCACCGTGAGCACGGCCTCCGGGATCCGGGCCCGGACCCGGACGAAGGCGTCGAGGACGAGAGGGCCTCCCTTCTGCACCCAGTCCATGCCGACGAACAGGACCCGGGGACCTCGTTCTCCCGCGAGGACCGGCGGATCGACGTCGAGCGGGACGTTGCTTCCAGCCCCGATGACGACCACGCGGTCAGCATCGATGCCGTAGTCGTCCCGCACACTGCTCGCCGCCCACTCCGAGAGCACGAAGATCCGCCGGCACCGGGCGAAGACGTCTCGCTGGTTCTCGACGGCCTCCGCGATGGTGCGCCGGGCACCGCGACTCACGCTGAAGCTGTCGGCGGCCACCGCCTGCACCACGGTCGCATCGGTGACGCAGAACGACAGCATGCGGGGGTGGTCGACACGAACGTGCGTTCCCACCTGGATCGCGACGTCCGGGAGGTTACCGATCCTGTCGATCGCGGCGGAGACACGGTCGGAGAAGCGCGTGTACCCCGCGCGCGACCAGTACCAGTCGGGATCGATCCTGGGAGCACGGCGACCGCGGAGCTCCCCGCGGACGAAGCCCCGCCAGTTCGGAGCCGTGACGGCATCGGTCGGTCGGAGGATCCGCGTCGCCAGCGGGTGCACGACTGCCCCCTGCTCGCGCATGGCCGTGAACAAGCGGCGGCTCAGGCCGCTGAAGGTCCTGACGTCGAGCGGGTCGGAGGGTGCCAGCGCGAGCACGCTGATCGTCGTGTCCTCGATTGCGTCCACCTCTCCCCCGGGCCGGTGCGAGAATCACCGCTGTGTCCACACCAGCACAGGTTCCCCAGCTCGTCGTGGTCACCGTGACGTGGAACAGTGTCGCCCACCTCGAGGCCTTCGCGCAGTCACTCGGCGAAGGCCTCGGTGACCTCACGTGGCAGCTCGTCGTCGCGGACAACGCATCTGGTGACGGTACGGCCGAGGCCGCCGAGGCCTTGGACTGGCCCGCCGGAGGACAGGTCCACGTCCTGCGCACCGGGGGCAACCTCGGGTACGCCGGTGGCATCAACGCGGCCCTGAGGACCGTCCCGGACGACCTTCCCGTGCTCGTCACCAACCCGGACGTGCGGTACGAACCGCGCGCCGTCGAGCGCCTGTACGCGGCGTGGTCCGACGGAGGGGCCGACATCGCCGTCCCGCTCCAGCTGGACGCGGACGGACGGGCGCTGCCGTCCCTGCGGCGGGCTCCCTCCGTGCGTCGGGCCTGGGGTGAGGCGCTCCTCGGAGGAGCGCGGGCCGGCCGCCATGTCCGGTGGGGGGAGATGGTGACCCAGCCCGGCGCCTACGACGCACCGGTCTCGGCGGACTGGGCGTCGGGTTCCGTGATGCTCGTCGGGCCGCGCTGCCGCCGAGCGGTCGAGCCGTGGGACGAGACCTACTTCCTCTACTCGGAGGAGACGGACTTCGCCCTTCGGGCAGGCGACCTCGGGTACTCCCTTCGGCTCGTCCCGGAGGCCCGCTGCCGGCACCTGCTCGGCGACTCGCACACGAGCCCGTCCCTGTGGGCGCTCCTCATGGTCAACCGGGTGCGGCTCTTCCGGCGGCGCCACGGCGCCCTGCCGACGATGGCCTTCCGGGCCGCGCTCGTCGTGGGGTCCGCGCTCCGGGCGGCCACGGGCCGCCCCACCCACGCGTCGGCCCTCCGAGCGCTGCTCGAGCCGTCACGTCGGTGGCCCGAGCGAGCCCGTCGCCTCAGCGGGCGGCCCTGACGCGGGTCGGGCCCGATCGACCTGCAAACCCGGATCCCTGCGAACGCCGCGAACCGGAGGGTTCCCCGGGCTCGATCGACTGGTGGCGCCGGCCGCCGCGCCGATGACCACCAGCACGAGGAGGGCCACCCCGGCCAGCATCCGGGGCTCCGAGCCGTGGGTCTGTTGGACACCGGGCTGGGACAACGTCCGCATGACGAGCGTGAGCTTCGGGTCCACGACACCGGCCTGGAGCTGAAGGCGTCTGAGCTCGGCCGCCGCCGTGTCGAGCAGCGCGGTCCGAAGGGCCCGTGCCCCGCCCAGCGTCGGCGACACGGACCGCATCCGCAGCTGCGACGAGGTGGCGATGACGTCCGAGTCGCGTTCCAGGCTCCCGTACCCGACGGACACCCCGTACCGGCCCTGCGGGAACCGGGCATCCAGGTCGGCGCGGACCGCGGGCCCCACCAGGTCGGACTGCAGGATGCTCGCCGCCTTGTCGGCACTCCCGACGCCCAGGTAGAGGTTGCCCCCCGCGTCGCGTGGTGGGTCGATGAGGACGGTGGTGTACGCCTCGTAGCGCGACGCCCCGGCCGACACCCAGGCGACGTAGGGCACGAGGACCGCGAGGAGGACGACCCCGGCGGCAGCCGTTCGCGGCACCCAGACCCTCGCCGGTCGCTCGACGACGGCGCCGGCAGGCACTCGTTGCCGCAGGTCGATGCGCCAGAGCGCGGCCACCGCCCCGAGCAGGAGGAAGGTGAGCCCCGCGCACATCGGGAAGGCCAGTCCGTCGAAGGTGACGAACGAGATGGTGGGGACGGAGATGCCCGCGGCGAGCGCCACCGCGAGGCTGCGCTCGGGCCCGTCCGTCGACCGCTCGCGGATCACCCCCGCCGTGAGCACACCTCCGACGAGCAGGGCCAGCAGCGCCAGGAGGCCGACGAGGCCGGTTTCCACCAGCGTCCCGAGGTACTGGTTGTCCAGCGTCCGGTAGATGCTCGGGATGAACGTGCCGATCCCTCGCCCGGTCACGGGTGCCTGGGTGAAGTAGTACCAGACGGCGTCGTAGTCCTCGAGCCGACCGATGGTGCTCGGATCGGTCGACGCGTTGACGAACAACCCGCGGATCGTCCCGAGCAGTCCCGGTACCGCGACACTCATGGCGACCAGGCCCGGAGGGATGAGAAGCGCGACGCGCGCCTTCACGCCCCGCGGCCACGACCAGAAGGCGATGGACAGCGCCACGACACCGCCGAGCATCGCCGTACGGGCCACGGACATCGGGAGCGCGAACGCGACGAGTGCGGCGGAGCACCACCACCACCACCGCGTCCCACGCCCGGCCTGGATCGCATAGTGGATGATCAACGGCAGCACCATGGACAGCACGACCCCGAACTCGATCGGGTGCAGCGTCGTCCCACTGACGCGTCGGAAGTCCGAGCGCTGGACCAAGGAGCCGAACGCGTGGTTGGTGCTGAGACCGGGGATGGAGAACAGGTGCGCGATGTCGATCCCGAAGAAGAACTGGATCATGCCGAGGACCGCAATCGCCACGACCCCGACACTCACCAGCCGCAGGAGGCGGTCGAGCCGGGCGCGGGACTCGAACCCGTCCGCAACCGCGAGAGCGATGCCGCTCCACGCTGCAAGCGTGAGCATCGCGCGGTCGGCTGAGTTCTTCTCGGCCATGCTCAGCGGCTGTCCGACGCCCCGGATGTAGCTGAGGAGGACTGCGACGACCAGGGCCAGCAGGAGCCACTTGACGGGGCCGATGCCTTCGACTCCCTCGCGTCGCGCGAGCCGACTCACCAACCAGAGCACCAGGAGACCGATCCCGAGGATCTGGGCCGGCGTGCCCGCAGCGCCGAGCGGCGCCACGATCAGCTCGCTCGGCACCCCGAGCAGGACGACGACGAGGACCGCGAGGACGACGAAGGCGTCCGGCGCCCTGCGCAGGACGCCGGGCCGCCGTCCCGCCGGATGGAGACGCTCAGCGCCGCCTGCCCCACCCGGACACGGCCCGGCCGCGCGCAGGGTGGTCGACCCCGTCGAGGTCGATCTCGTCCGTGGGTTCCTGAACGCCATCCGCGGAGTACGCCGTCCTCGAGGAGGCCGGCGTCTCCGGGGATGTCGCCGTCCTCGAGGACGTCGGGGTCCGCTGGAGTCGTCTCGCCATCGGTGACCTGACGCCGGCGGCGGCGTGCGGCCATCCGGTCACCCACGACGATCATCGACGCGAGGAGGAACAGGACTCCCGCCGCGACGACCGCTGCGGCCCGTGCCCGGTTCGTCAACGATGGCTCCGGCACCGGGGTCTGGGTGAGGAGCGTGGCTCGGATGTAGCTCCCGGACGGCGCGTCGGCGGACTCCTGCAGGGCGCGCAGGTCCCGCGTGATCCGGTCCACGACGAGGGAGACCGTCCGGCGCGTCTCGTCCGCACTCGACCCCTGTGCGGAGACGTTGAGGATGGGCCCACCGTTCTCGGCGAGGTAGGTCACGACCTCGTAGTCCTCCAGCGCCCCCTCGTCGACGAGCTCCGCCCGGGTGCTGTCGTCACCGGCCCGGAGCCTCACGATGTCCGCCGTGACCCCGAGCGCCGCCCCCATCGCCATGAAGGGGTTCACCGGGCCGTCCACACCGGGCTGCTGAACCGGCGGGACGAAGAGGACCTGCGCCCGGCTCTCGTAGGTCGTCGGGGTGAGAACCACCGCGAGGTACGAGGCGATCGAAGCGACCACCACCGCCGCCAGCACGAGGGGCCAGCGCCGCAGGAGCACCCTGGCAGTGAAGATGAGCACGAGGCCCCCGATCTCAGGTGGTTCCGCGCGCGTGACCGCGACCAGTGGCGTGGGACCCGCTGGCTACTCGATGGTACCTGCGCGCCCTGACCGAGGTGGCCGAACCCCGGACCACGGACGGCGGCACGTCGCACGGCCTGCCGTACGGGACGGTGCCGCCGCCCGTGGATCGTGGAAGGTCAGGAGACAGGACGCCCCGTGCTCGCCCACACGTTGCCGCTGACCGTGATGCGCGAGTCGTCCGTCGCCGTCATCGGGCCGTAGGCGCCGCCCTTGGGGAAGTACGCCGTGCTGAACCGGTTGTTCTTGATCGCGATGTTGCTGATCGTGTTGCCGGCCGGTGGCCGAGCGCCGCCGTAGACGGTGAAGCCTCCGCCGGCGAGGGTGTTGCCCTCGATGAGGACGTTGGCGATGTTGCCCTGGTCAGCCCCGATGAGGATCGCCGACGTCTGGGTGTGCCGGTTCTCGATCACGTTGCCGACGATGCGGATGTTGCTGCCCTCCGTCACCTGGATGCCGTCGTTGTGCGAACCGCCGCCCGAGGCGAGGTCGGTGATGTGCGAGTTCTCGACGACCACGTCGCCGTTGGCCCGCACTCCGTCACCGACGCCGTGGATCAGGCTCTGACGCACCGTGAAGTCGTCGTAGCCGATGCCGAGGGTCCCCGCGGAGCCCAGCCCGTCGATCTCGACGTGGTCGAGGGTCAGGTTCTTCCCCCGGTTGTTGACGAGCAGGTCGCACGTGCCCCGGACTCGCGTGTTCTTGATCGTGACGTTCGAGGCCGAGACCGTGATGCACCCAGCCACGTCCAGGCCGTTGACGGTCGACCCGGCCTTGGTGATCGTGAGGTTCCCGGACTTGGTGAGCTGGGTACCCCCGGGGACGCCGTAACCGCCGGACGGGGTCGTCGTCGGGGTGGGGGTCGTCGGGGTCGTCGTCGGGGTGGGAGTCGTCGGGGTCGGCGCCGGGGTGCTGGGCTGCGTGGCCGTCGGGCTCGGTGCCGGCGTCGTGGGTGCCGGCGTCGTGGGCGACGGCGTCGCGGGCCTGGCCTTGCGGTGGTGCCGGTGGTGGTCGTGGTGGTGGTGCCGGCCGGTCCATGTCCCGGAGCGTGAGGCCGAGGTCAGCGCGGTGGCCGACGTGGCGTCGTCGCCGGACGGGCGGTCTCCACCGAGGAACGCCAGGCTCGTCAGGGCAAGAACGAGGGAGGTGCTGCCGAGGGCGGCCTTGGTACCGCGCCGCAGGCGGGCATGGCGGGGCATCAGGTGGGGGCGTACGAGCATCGAGGACTCCAGTGGGTGGGTTCTGTATGTCGGTCGACACCGAAAGACGAGACCTCTGCCGCCCCAAGCCATCGGTGACCCCGGTCCTTGGCCGGGAATCAGGTCACAACTGAGTAACGGTCCAAGACTGGATGACGTCCCGCGAGATGTCCAATCCGCCCCACCGTTTTCTGTGCGTTCGGTAAGGTCTCTCTCAGGATGGGCCACGGGCTGCGGGCCGCCGTGGACGCCGTCCCGCCGTGACCGAAGATCTTCCGTGCAGGGACGGGTGTGGAATGTCTGCCAGCGGCACACGAAGCAAGCACATCGACGGGGACTGGGATGGCCTGGTCGTGATGTGCGCGGGGACCTCGTGGGATGGGGTCTGGTTCCCGGACAAACACATTGCTCACCGGCTGACCGACTACGCACCCGTCCTGTACGTCGATCCGCCGATGTCCGTCCTGACCCCCTTGCGCAACCCTCACCTGCGAGCCTCGCTCTCCGAGCCGCGCCTCCGCCTCGTGCGCCCACACCTCGCGCGGCTCACCCCCGTCACCACTCCGGGGATCAGCCGACCCGGCCTGCGTGCGGTCGCGTCCGCCGCGACGAGGCGCGCCCTCCGCCGTGCCGTGGGGGAACTCGGCGGGTCGGTGCGTGCTGTCATCGGCGCGAGCCTCGAGAACGTGTTCGGGGTCTGCGATGAGGAGATGTCGGTCCTCTACGGCACCGACGACTTCGCCGCCGGCGGGAGCCTCATGAACATCTCCGACAGCTGGCTGCTGCGCGAGGAGGCGAAGCGCCTCGCCGAGGCCGATGAGATCGTCGCGGTCTCCCCCACGCTCGCAGACCGGTGGCGAGGGCTCGGACACGACGTCACGGTCATCGCGAACGGCTGCGACGCCGATCTGTATGCAGGGACGGACGAGGCGCCGCTGCCGAGCGACGTGACGCTCCCCGCGCCCATCGCCGTCTTCGTGGGCCACCTGTCCGAACGCATCGACCTGCGCCATCTCGAGGCCGTGGCGGCCACCGGCGCCTCCGTCCTCCTCGTCGGTCCGCGTCAGCAGACGTTCGAGCTGAACCGCGTGGAGTCGCTCCTGGCCCGGGACAACGTCCAGTGGGTCGGTCCCAAGGCGTTCGAGTCCCTCCCGTCGTACCTGCGCGTGGCCGCGGTCGGGATCACGCCGTACGCCGACACGGCCTTCAACCGCGGCAGCTTCCCGCTGAAGACCCTCGAGTACCTCGCCGCCGGGCGCTCGGCCATCGCCACCGACCTACCGGCCGCCCGGTGGCTGGCCTCCGAGCACGTCCAGGTCTGCTCGTCTCCGGACGACTTCGCCGAAGCCACCGTCCGCGCGCTCCACGCCGAGCCGGATCCGGACATGGCCGCCCAGCGGCGGGCCTTCGCGCAGACCCACAGCTGGGCCGAGCGGACCCGTGAGTTCGCCGAACTGCTGGGACTGCGCTCGAATCCCACCCGATGAACCCGAAGGAGCCGACGCCCCCGGAGTCCCTCGGGGGCCTCATGCGCCGAGGACTTGCCTGGAGCCTGCTCAACACGCTCGTCGGCAGGCTGGGGACCGTGCTCGTGGGCATCGCCATTGCCCGCATCCTCACCCAAGAGGACTTCGGTGTCTTTGCCATCGCGCTCGTCGTCCTCAGCGCCACCCTGAGCATCAACGAACTCGGCGTCTCGTCGGCGATCCTGCGGTGGCAGAGCGACGTCGACCGCATCCAGCCGACCGTCGCGACCCTGTCCGTCGTGACGAGCACCTTCCTGTATGCGGTGTGCTACCTCGGCGCCCCGGCGTTCTCACGGCTCATGGGGGACGAAGCCGCCACGGGGGTGGTGCGACTCCTCCTCGTCGGTGTCCTCATCGACGCCGTCAGCGCCGTGCCGGCGGCCCGCCTGATCCGTGACTTCCGCCAACGGACCCGGTTCGCCGTCGACATGTCGAACTTCGTCGTGTCGACGAGCGTCACGCTGAGCCTGGCGCTCACGGGGGCCGGCGCATGGAGTCTGGCCTGGGGCCGGCTGTCGGGCAACGTCGTCGCGACCCTCCTCCTCCTGCACTTCGCACCGGGGCACTGGCGGCTCGGCTTCGACCGGGACAAGGCACGGGAGCTGTTGGCCTTCGGGCTCCCTCTCGCCGGATCCAACCTCCTGGTCGTCGGTGTGGTCAACATCGACAAGGCGATCACCGGCCACGTCCTGGGGACCGTGCTCCTCGGCACGTACGTCCTCGCGTTCAACCTGTCGAGCTGGCCCGTCAACATCCTCTCCGTCACCGTCCAACCGGTGGCCATCCCGGGATTCGCGCGCCTCATGGAAGATCCCGCAGGGCTCCGCAAGGCCTTCGTCCGCGGTTTCACCGCGCTGCTCACTGCGACCCTGCTCGTCAGCGTGCCCCTCGCGGTGCTCGCCGCACCCGCCATCCGCTTCCTCTACGGCGTCAAGTGGGAGGCGGCCGCGCCTGCCCTGGCCGGTCTCGCGGTGTTCGGAGCGAGCCGGGTCATGATCTCTCTGCTGTACGACCTCATGGTCGCCGCTGGCCGAACCCGCCAGGCGCTCGCCGTCCAGGTCGCGCTGTTCGCCGCACTCTTTCCCGCACTCCTCGTGGGCGCCAACCTCGACGGCATCCGCGGCGTGGGTTGGGCGCAGGCGGCGGTCTCGCTCTTCATCGTGCTGCCGCTGTCGTGGTGGGGGGTTCGGGGGGTCGGACTCCGCCTCCGTGACCTACTTCGCCCCGTCGTGCGGCCCACCATCGCCGCGGCGGTTCTGGCTGCGATCTGTCTCCTGGTCCTGAGCGCCGGCCTCGCGGACCTGGTGACCCTCCTCGTCTGCGCCGTCGTGGGTGGCTCCGCCTATCTCGGGCTGACGTGGCCGACCTGGTCGACGCTGTTCGCCGAGCTCCGACGCACGCGCAGGAGGGGCGACGCGGCGCATGCGGGCTGAGCCGGCGGACTCAGTGCAGTCGCCGAGCAGGGACGCCGCCCCACACCTCGCCCGCCGGCACGTCCTTCGTGACCACTGCGCCCATGCCCACGACCGCACCTGAGCCGATGGTCAGTCCTTCGCGGATCGCGCAGCCGGCCCCGAGGTAGGCGCCGTCGCCGACCTGGACCGCCCCGCTGACCCGGACGCCGGAGGCGAGGACCACACCCCGGCCGAGCCGGTCGTCGTGCGTCAGCACCGACCCGGGCATGACGACGGTGTGCGACCCGATGCGGACGTCCGCGGTGCAGACGACGCCCGCGAGCAGCACGACCCCCTCGCCGAGCTCGACCCGCGGGCCGAGCTGCGCGGAGGGATGCACCACCGTGGCCCAGCGGGTGGGCGGCACGGCGAGCTCCGCCGCCAGCCGCGACCGGCCCCCGGGGCTGCGGGGGCTGGCCGTGCAGAGGACGAGCGCCGCCCCGGGATGGGTGAGCAGCTGCTCCCGGCCTCCGATGACCTCGATACCCCCGACCATCGTGCCGTGGGTCGTCCGGTTGTCGTCGAGCAGCCCGACGACTCGCCACGTGGGTCTGGAGGAGTTGACGGCCTCCACGACGCCGAGCGCCTCGCGAGCCAGGCCACCGGCACCGAAGAGCAGCAGGTCACGCACGGCGGTCACGGCGCCGAGGTGGTGCCCGGCACCGCCGACAGCTGCTGCGACCGGCCGCGCGAGAGAAGGCCCTTGAGGGCCGGGGGAAGTGCCTGCGAGACGGCGCGGCGTGCGCCGCTGCGCAGCATTTCGACTCCGGCGCCCGCCCCGTACACGTCCAGCAGCCGGCTCTCGCGGTAGATCTGCTCGACCCGCGCCGCCATGGCCTCGAGCCCGACATCCGCCGTCGCGGTCTCCCGACTCCATTCGCCCAGCCGGCGCCTGCGCTCGGGGTCGTGCATGAGGTCCTCCAGGATGCCGCGCAGGCGCCGCGCCGCGTCCCCCTCGCAGCCGACACCGAGGAAACCCCACCACTGGTAGTCGCCGTAGCTGTCGGGGGTCACGACGTCGCTGTACCCGCCGACCCCGAGGACGACGACGGGCTTGCCCGTCACCATGCCGCGCAGCGCAGAACTGCCCATCCCCAGAACGACATCCGCGAACTGGTAAGCGGCGCGGGGGTCCGCCATCGCCCCGGTGAGGACCACCGCTCGACGACCGACCCGGTCGTTCACCGCCTCAGCCTGCTGCCGGAGGCTGTCGAAGCTCTCGCCGCCCCCCACGATGACCAGACGCACCGCGGCCGAGACCGCCATCTCCCCGACGACGTCGATGAGGAGCCGGATTCCCTCGGCCTTGGTGTCCTCGACGAGCCGGGACACGACGACGAGGTCCAACGCCGCCGCCTCCCCGAGGCCGTGCTCGGCCGCATACGACGAGAGGTCGAGCGGTTCGGCGTCAGCCGCGACGTCGATCGGGGGCTCGATCACGTGCACGGGGCCCTTCCACCATCGGTCCGTGGCGTCCTTGAGCTGCCGCGTCCCGACGATGAGGGGCACGGACCGTGGCAGCCAGTGGGGCACCGACATCGAGTAGATGGTGAACACCAAGGGAGTGCGGCGCGTACGCAACGCGCGGAAGCCCGTGAGTGCCTGTCCCCACTCGTAGGCGTGCACGAGGTCGATGCGCTCCTCCTCGACGACATGGCGCAGCGCCCTCACACCCTCCTGCGTGGGTCCGTCGCCCGTGTCGGGAGCGGGCACGAAGGGCAGCCCCCGGGCGTGCACGAGGTCGAGCGAGGCTCCTGGAGCGCCGTAGACCAGCACGTCGTGACCACGGTCGCGGACGGTCGCGGCGAGGTCGATGGCGTTGCGCTGGCTGCCGCCGGTCTCGAGTCGGTGGGTGTGGACCAGGACTCGCAACTGGCTCACCGCACCGCGGCGGCGAGGGCGCCTGCCACCCGCGTCTGCTGGTCGGGTGTGAGGTGGGGGTACATCGGCAGTGACAGGATGCTCCGCGCCGCCGCCTCGGTGACCGGGAAACTCCCGGCGCCGGAGCCGAGGTGGCCGAAGGCGGCCGTGAGGTGGACCGGCGTGGGGTAGTGGAGGGCCGCTCCGACCCCGGCCCGGTGGAGCTCGGAGAGCACGCGGTCGCGGTCCGGTACCCGGACGACGTAGAGGTGCCACACGTGCTCGTTCCCCGGGAGCGTCGTCGGCAGCCGCACTGCATCGAGGCCGGCGAGGAGGCCGGCGTACCGGTCGGCCGCGGTCCGTCGGGCGGCGTTCCACTCCGGCAGGCGAGCGAGCTTGTGCCGCAGGACGACCGCCTGGATCGCGTCCAGACGCGAGTTGACACCGAACACGTCGTGTTCGTACTTCTTCTGGCTTCCGTGGTTTCCGATCATGCGCACGGCGTGCGCGAGGGCGGAGTCGGACGTCGTGACGGCCCCGGCATCCCCGGCCGCCCCCAGGTTCTTGCCGGGGTAGAAGCTCGTCGCAGCCATCGTGCCGATGGACCCGGAGACCAGCCCGTGCCTCGTGGCGCCCTGCGACTGGGCAGCGTCCTCGACGATCGGGAGACCCGGTGCTGCCGCAGCAACGGCCTCCACCGGGGCCATCTGGCCGTAGAGATGCACCGGGACCACGGCTGCCGTGCGGGCGGTGACCGCCGCGGCGACGGCCTCCGGGTCGATGAGGAGCGAGGCGTCGTCGACGTCGACGAGCACGGGTGTGGCCCCGGCACGGGTGATCGCCTCCACCGTGGCCACGAAGGTGTTCGCTGCGGTGATGACCTCGTCTCCAGGTCCCACCCCGAGGGCCCGTAGCGCGAGCTCGATGGCGTCGGTACCGTTCGCCACACCGACGCAGTGGTCCACGCCGCTGAAGGTGGCGTAGTCCTGCTCGAAGGCCGCCACGTGGGGGCCGCCCACGAACCCCGCCGTGCGGAAGACCTGTGTGAGGTCACGGTCGACGGCCTCAGCCACCTCCGCGTGTTGGGACACGAGGTCGAGGAAGGGAATCGGTGTCGTGTCGACGAGGGTCATGGGTTCTCCCTAGAGCGCGGAGCGGACCGCGGCGATGACCTGGTCCTGCTCGGCGTCGGTCATCTGGTGGTAGAGCGGCAGGATGAGCGTGGCGTCGGTGAGCCGCTCGGTGGCCGGGAGGTCAGCGTGCTCGGAGTCGGCGTACGCGGGCTGACGGTGCGACGCCATGATTCCGCGGCGTGCCGAGACCTCGTGCTCCGCCAGCCGGCCGAGCAGCCCCTCACGGTCCAGCGGGAACCCGTCCCCGACCTCCAGCCACGTCGACTGGTAGTTCGTCGTGCCGTGCTCGGGGTCCGCGACCAGTCGGAGCCCGGGGACCCCGGAGAACGCCGTCCGGTAGCGGTCGGCGAGGAGGCGCCGCCGCTCGACGACCTCGTCGAGGCGCCCGAGCTGGACGATCCCGAGCGCTGCCTGCAGGTCGGTCATCCGGTAGTTGAAGCCCACCTCGTCGTAGCTCTCCGCGGGCGGCAGCACCGACCGGTGGCGATCGGCGGCCGAGACGCTCATCGCGTGCTCCCGGAGGTGGCGGGCGCGGTCGGCCCAGTCCCGGCGGGAGGTGGTGACCATGCCGCCCTCGCCGGTCGTGAGGATCTTGCGGGGGTGGAAGGACCACGCGGTGACCTCGGCCCCGGCGCCGACGGGGCGTCCCCGGTAGGTCGACCCCGCGCCGCACGCAGCGTCCTCGACGACGGTCACCCCGAGCGGGTCACACAGCGCGCGGATCGGTGCGAGGTCGCACGGCACGCCACCCTGGTCGACGACGACGACCGCCGTGGTGGCCGGCGTCAGCGCGGCCTTGACGGTGTCGGCGGTGACGTTCCCGGTCTCGGGGTCGACATCGGCGAACACCGGACGCGCGCCGACGTAGGTCGCCGAGTTGGCCGTCGCGATGAAGGAGAACGAGGGCACGACGACGTCGTCCCCGGCGGACACCCCGGCGACGACGAGGGCCAGGTGCAGCGCGGTCGTGCAGCTGGAGGTCGCGACGGCGTGCTCGGCCTGCATCCGCTGGGCGAACGCCGCCTCGAAGGCGGCGACCCGCGGGCCCTGGGCGACCCACCCCGACTCGATGACCTCCGTGACCGCGGCCACCTCCTCCGCCCCGAGCCAGGGCTTCATGACGTTGACGCGGGTCACGGCGTGCTCCGCGCGCCGGACCGCCCGGCGGCGATGACCTCGCGCTGCGGGCGCCACCACGCGACGAGGGTCCGCAGGCCGTCCTCGAGGGGGGTGGTCGCCTCCCAGCCGAGGTCGGAGCGGGCGGCGGAGACGTCGGCCAGCCGGCGGGTCACCCCGTTGACCGCCCGTTCGGGACCGTGCTCGACGCCGAGCTCGGAGTCCATGGCCCGAAGCAGTGCCTCGGCGAGCTGGAGCAGCGAGGTCTCGCTCTGGCTGGCGATGTTGTAGATCCCCTCGGTGACGTCCGAGGCCATCGCCAGGACGTTGGCCCGCGCGATGTCCTCGGTGTAGACGAAGTCCATGGTCTGCGCGCCGTCCCCGAAGATCAGCGGCGGCTGGCCGTCGGCGATGCGCTCCATCCAGCGGACGAGGACCTCGGTGTACAGGCCGTGCACGTCCATGCGAGGCCCGTACACGTTGAAGTAGCGGAGCCCGACCCAGTTGAGGCCGTACATGGCGCGGAAGCTGCGGGCCATCCCCTCGTTGAACGACTTCGCGGCACCGTAGAAGGTGTCGTTGTTCTCGTGGTGGTGACGCTCCGTCGTGGGGAACTCCTCGGCGAGGCCGTACACCGAGGCGGACGAGGCGAGCACGAGCTTGTCGACCGTGTGCTCGGCCGCCGCCTCGAGGACGTTGTAGGTGGCGTCGACCATCACCTCGAGCGCCAGCCGGGGCTCCTCGGCGCACTGGGTGATGCGGATCGCGGCCTGGTGCGAGACGAGGTCCTTGCCGCGGGTGAGGTCGTGGACGGTGTCGCGGTCACGGATGTCACCCTCGACGAGGGTGACCTTCCCGCTCGCGAGGGCCTGCTCGAGGTTCTCACGTCGGCCGCGGACGAGGTTGTCGAGGACGTCGACGTGGGCGACCCCGGCGTCGAGGAGCTGGTCGACGATGGTGGAGCCGATGGTGCCGGCGCCACCGGTGACGAGGACGTCGGCGCCCTGCAGTGTGCTCATGGTCGGGTCCTCAGGACGTCGGTGTGGGCGTGGTGACGAGCCGGCCGCCGTCGGCCAGGCTCGACGAGGCGGCCTCGAGGACCCGGAGCACTCGGAGCCCGGCGCCCCCGTCGGTGAGCGGCGCACGGCCCTCGGCGATGGCGGCGGCGAACTCGCCGACCATCGCCCCGAGCGCCTCGCGCTCGGGGAGCGATGGGGCGTACATGTCCCCGAGGCGGTAGGAGACGCCGGCGGCCGTACGGTCGACGAGGTCGTCGGTGCGCGAGGTGAGGTCGAGGTCGACGCCCCGGTCGTACACGCTGAGCCGCTGCTGGGGGTTGAGGTCGTCCCAGACGAGCGTGCGCCGCGAGCCACCGATGACCATCTGCCGGATCTTGGTCGGGCTGAGCCAGTTGACGTGGACGTGTGCGATCGCGCCCCCGGCGAGGGGCATCGTGAGGTAGCCGACGCAGGAGCGGCCCGCGCCGATCGGGTCGGCACCCTGGGCGGCGACACCCTCGGGGGAGAGTCCGCCGGGGAGGACGACGTCGAGGATGGACAGGTCGTGCGGGGCGAGGTCCCAGATGACGTCGACGTCCGGCTGGACCAGGCCCAGGTTGATCCGGACCGAGTCGACGAACAGCACGTCCCCCAGCTCGCCGTCGGCGACGATCTGCCGGATGCGCTGGACGACCGGGGTGTAGCAGTAGGTGTGGTCGGCCATGAGCACCAGTCCGCGCTCCCGCGCCGCGTCGACCATCTCGGTGGCCTCCGCGACCGAGGACGCCAGCGGCTTCTCGACGAGGACGTGCTTGCCCGCCTCGAGCGCGGCCATGGCGATCGGTCGATGCGTGTTGGCGGGGGTGGCGATCGCCACGGCGTCGACGTCGTCGCGGGCCAGCACCCGCTCCAAGGACGTCTCGACGTCGACTCCTCGCGCGTCCCCGACGACCTTGCGCGCGCGGGCCTCGTCCAGGTCGCACACGGCGGCGAGCTCCCAGTCGGGGGATGTGCGGAAGTTCCGGACGAGGTTCGGACCCCAGTACCCTGCACCCACGACGGCGACTCGTGCCATCACGATCCACCCCTCCTGGCCCCGCACTCGAAGCGGCGACCGATCACCCTGCGGCAGAACGCCAACACAACATCACGGTACATCGAATGCCAGCGTGACGCTCCGGGTTTGGGGAGTTGTGAACCGGTCGGACGAGGCCGTGCTGACGATCCTCGTCTGAAGGTAGCGGGCGGACCGGGCGATGCTCCCGGTCGACGTTGACACCGTGCTCCACCCTGTCCATCCACCACCGGGAGTCGCGGTGCTCCCGGAACGCACCTGGATGCTCACCGTCGTCCCGCTCGGGGCGAGGACGTCTCGGGACAGGGTCGTCCAGGACACCACCGCCCCGGCGTCGACGACCGCCGACGTCCACGTCGACGATCCGCTGTACCGGCCGATGCGGAGCCAGTCGACCGACAGCGCGGAGGAGTCGCGCGCGGAGTCGGCGACCATGGGTCGCAGCGCCGTCTTCGTGGGGTAGCTACGCGTCGCGACGGTGCTGTCGTCGACGAGGAACGCGACGGTGGAGTTGGAGACCCGGCGGACCTCGAAGACGTGCGGGGCGCCCGTCCAGGTGCCCGGGACCGAGGCCGTCGTCACGGACCCGCCCGTCGTGGAGACGATGGACAGCGCTCCCGTGGGGCCCACGACGAACGCCGCCCGGACTCCGGTGACCCCGGTGCTCTGGGCCAGACCGAAGGTCTGGTTCTTCGTCACGGTGCCCTTGAGGACGAGGCTCATCGTCGTCCCGGTGGAGGTGTACGCCACCTGTCGACCGTCGAGGGACAGCGTGCCGCCGGCGACGGTCGAGGTGCCTCCGGTCGCCAGCGTGGTCGCCGTCAAGCCAGTGGGGAGGGTGCTTCCGGCGAACTCGAAGCCCGCGGTCGGTGCCACGACCACCTCACCGCCGGCGTCGTCGGCCACGTAGCCGCCGGACCCGGCGGAGAAGTCCGACACCGTGGTCAGGGTGAGGGGCGTGACGTCCGGGACGTACTGCGCCGCGGCGCTCCCGGTGGCCGGGGAGGTGCTCGAGTTGCCCGCCGCGTCGGCAGACGTGACCCGGTAGTAGTAGCGGGTGTTCGGCGCAAGCCCGGTGAGGGTCACCGAGTGGCTGGTCCCGCCGAAACCGGTGACGGTCGAGCCGAGGGAGCCGGCTGACGTGCCGTAGGCCACGCTGGACGTCGAGCTCTCGTCCGTCGTCCAGCTCACCGTGGCGGTCGTCCCCGCACCCGTCGCCGCGACGCCCGTGATGGTGGGCGGCGTGGTGTCGGCGGTGGCGAAGGTCGCCGGGGCGTCGGCGGCCGTGGGCGAGGTGCTCGAGTTCCCGGCAGCGTCGGCGGAGGTGACCCGGAAGTGGTAGGTCGTCCCTTCGCTGAGGCCGGCGATGGCGACGGTGTGACTGGTACCGGTGTCGCCGGTCGCGGTCGAACCGAGCGAGCCGGCCGAGGTGCCGTAGGACACGCTCGAGGTGGAGGCCTCGTCGGTGGTCCAGGTGATCGTCGCGGTCGTGCCGCTCACCGTCGCGGCGACGCCCGTGATGGCGGGCGCGGTCGTGTCGGCGGGGGTCCCGCCTCCCGAGCCGCCGGAGGTGTCGAACACCGGGTCGACCAGGTAGCTGGCCGACGACGAGTTGACCGGGAAGCCACCCGCTCCATAGGCGTAGCGCCCGGCATTGGGCGCAGTGTGCAGCGGCGCCACGTCGAGTGCCGCGGACAGCCCTTGGGCCACCGAGGAGTAGCGGCCGTTGGGGGCGAGGTAGGACACCACGTACGTCGTGCCCGCCGTGACGGGGACCGGCGCCGCGAAGGACACCGTCTGCCAGCCCGCCGCGGATTCGGTGGCCGGAGTGGCGGTGGCCAGGAGGCTGCCGCCGGCGGTCCACAGCGACACGGGGTGCGGCCCCGTGTTCGGCTCGGACTTGTAGAACCGCACGCCGGTGACCACGCCGTCGGCGTCGGCGGAGAAGGCCGTGCCGAGCTCGACCGACAGAGTGTCGGTGTCGCTGACCCTGGTCGGTTGCGTCCCGTCGGTCCACAGGCCGCACGGACACACGCCGGGCGCGGGGTCCGGCTGCGCGGTGGTGAACGACCACGCGTGGGCCGGGGTGAGGGCGTTGCCCGCTGGGTCCGAGGCCGAGGCCGAGGCCGTGTAGGTGATACCGCGCTGGAGGGCGCTGGCCGGGGTGAAGGTGGCGGTCCGCGATCCGGAGTCGTAGGCCACGGAGCCCGTGACCGATCCGACTCCCGCACCGGTGAGGGTGACGGTGACGGACGCAGGCACGACGTCCTCGGAGAACGTCACCGCGGGCGCCGCGTCGACCGGCAGGCTCGTCGCACCGGTGGTCGGGGTCGTGGCCGTCACCGAGGGCGGGGTGGTGTCGGGCGGTGTCCCGGTGATGAACACCGGGTCCACCCAGTAGTTCGTGGCGCCGTACGTGCCCGTGGGGAAGGTTCCGCCGGATCCGTAGGCGTACCGACCGTTCGGCGTGACCGCGGTGAGCGGGCCGTTCGTGTAGGCCTGCGCGAAGAACCCGGAGCTGGCTGCGTAGTGGCCGTTCGGCGCCAGGTATGACGCGACGTACGTCGTGCCCGAGGTGACGGGGACCGGCTGGGCGAACTGGAGGCCCTGCCACCCGGAGGCCGACTCACCCGTGAAGCTGCCGGTCGCGAGGACCTGCCCCGTCGACGACCACAGCGTCCCCGTGTGCGTGCCCGTGTTCAGGGCGCTCTTGTAGAAGCGCACCCCGGTGATCTGGCCGTCCGCGGTCGGGGTGAAGGCCACCCCCAGCTCGACCGAGCCGGGGTCGCCCGAGTCCACCGTGGACGGCACGGCGGCGCTGGAGAACAGGGTGCACGGGCAGGCACCGACGCCTGCGGTCGTGAAGGTCCACGCGTGCGGTTGCATGACCCCGCCGGAGAGCGACGTGGCGCCACTGACCGTCGCCGTGTAGGTGGCGTTCGGCTCCAGCGCGGAGCCCGGCTGGAAGGAGATCGTGCGCGAGGCGGAGACGTAGCTGACGGCTCCGGTCACCGCGTTGCCCGAGGGGTCCTCGACCGAGAGTCGCGCCGTGCCGTCGCGGACATAGCCGTTGAGCGTCGCCGACACGGGGTCGGTCGTGGGGACGTTGGTCGCGCCGGACGACGGGGCGGTGGCCGCCACGCTCGGCGCCGCGTCGGTGGCCGTGAAGACGAGGTCCACCCAGTAGTTCGTGCTCGACGAGGTGAGCGGGGCCCCGCTGCCGTAGGTGTAGGTGGCCCCCGCTGCCAGGGTGTGCAGCGGCCCCGAGTCGACCGCGCTGCCGAGGCCGCCGGACGTGACGGCGTAGCCGCCGCTCGGTGCGCGGTAGGACACGATGTACGTCGTGTCGGCGGCGATGTCCACCGGCGAGCTGAAGTAGGCGGTCTGCCAGCCGCTCGAGGTCTCACCGGTGAACGTGACGCTCGCGAGCTGGACCCCGGCAGCCGTCCACAACGACCCGGTGTGGGTGCCGACATTGAGGGACCCCTTGTAGAACCGGACCGCGTCGACGGTGCCGTCGACGTCGGCGCGGAACTTCACGCCCAGCTCGACCGACCCGGTGTCATTGGCGCTCGCGACCTCGGGCGTGGCACTGTCCGGCCAGATCGAGCAGGGGCAGATGCCCGGCTCGGGGTCGGTGAGGGCGACGGTGAAGGTCCAGCTGTGGGGGGCGGCCATCGGCACCCCCGCCGCGCTGTCCGCCTCGACGGCCGCGCGGTAGGTGGCTCCGTAGGACAGCGGCGCCGTGGGCGTGTAGCGCACGGTTCGCGTCGCGGCGTCGAAGGACGCCGACCCGGGGACGACCGTGCCCTGGGCGTCGACGAGCGACATCACGACGGTGGCGGGGTCGACGGTGCCTGCGAAGGTGGCCGACGGACGGGCTGCGGGGGTGACGCTGCTCGCGCCGTTCAGCGGGGAGGTCTGCGCCACGGTGGGGGGCGTCGTGTCGTCGAGGGTGAAGAGGGCGTCCACCCAGTAGTTCGTCGCGCCGTAGGACTTGTCGGGGAACCGACCTGCATCGCCGTAGATGCCGTTCGCGACACCACTCGAGGCGCCGCGCGCGAGGAGCGGGGGCGCGGCCCAGTCAGCCGACCCGAAGAAGCCGGCACTCGCGGCGTAGTGACCCTGCGGCGCGGTGTAGGAGGCGACATAGGTGGTCCCACCCGTCACCGGCACGGCACTCCCCAGGAGGAGGGTCTGCCACCCGGACCCGGACTCGCCGACGAAGGTGCCGGAGGCGAGGGGGGTCCCGGTCGAGCTCCACAGCGTGCCGGTGTGGGTCCCGACGTTGCCGGCCCCCTTGTAGAAGCGGATCCCGGTGACGTATCCGTCGGACTGGGGGACGAACTTCACGCCGAGCTCGACGCTCGAACCGTCGCTGGTCGCGGTGACGTCGGGCACCCGCTCACCGAAGAGGGAACAGGGACAGGAGACCGTGACGGCGACCGACGTGGCACTGCCGAGGTTGGCACTGTCGTCACTCGCCCGGACCTTGATCGCTTCGGGGCCGCGGCCACCGATGATCCCCGTGTAGCTCCACGAGGTCGTCCCGATCGCGCGATGCCAGCTCTGACCACCGTCGAGGGAGACCTCGACGGTGGTGACGACACCGCCGCCGGTGTCGGCCGCCGTCCCGGTGACCGTGACCGACGCGCCGTTGGCGAGCGAGGCGCCGGGGGCTGGCGCACTGACGCTCACCGTGGGGGCCGTGTGGTCGCTCGACGCGCTGGGCATGACGAGGCCGGTCATGAGGGTCGTCGGGAGAGAACCCATGTCGGCGAGCATGTTGAGGGTGGCCTGCTGCATCCGCGAATCGGCCGGGTTGCTGTTGTCTCCGTCGTGGTACTGGTCGAGACCCCATCCCCAGTTGATCGTGCCGGCGCCGAAGACGAGCGCTCCGCTGGGGGCGCGGTAGAGCGTCACGCTGTGGGTCGTCGTGCCGGGAGCGACCTCGGTACCGCCGGGGTTCTGGACGAGTTGGTCAGTCGGCCCGGTCGTCTCGGAGAGGCGCATCAGGCCGGCCGGTCGGGAGCCGTTGTCGACGTCCTCGTCCGACTCGTAGCCGACCGTGTGGGGGGCGAGGGCCTGGCTGCCACCGGCCGGCAACGAGGCGAGGGAGGTGCCGCGCCAGAGCCGTGACTTCCCTTGGGCGGCGGACACGGTGATCGGCAGGTCGGTGAAGTTCGACATGTACATCGTGCCGGTCAGCGCGTTCTCGGGCTGCGAGCCGGCGGGGGCCGGTTGCGCGGGGTCACGCCAGGTGGGGGTGCCCTCACCGGGGTCGATCTTGGAGCTCTCCCAGCTGTCCTTGTAGCAGACGATGGTGCGGTTCGGCGTGGCGGTGCCGTCGATGCTGGGCTCGAGGCGCGTGTGCCAGTACACCTCGTTGCCCGACAGGAACATGAGGTTGACCCCGGCGTCGCGAGCCGCCTCGACGTTGGCGCGCTCGGGCCCCGACCAGTACTCGTCGTGCCCGACGGACAGGAAGGTCTTGTGGCGCAGGAGGTCGGTGGCGCCGGTACTGACGTCGACGTCCGTCGTGTAGGAGACGTCGACGCCGTTGCGCTCGAGGAAGCGCAGCGTCGGGTACTCGTTGCTGTAGAGGTAGTCGCGGCCTTCGGCCCGGTCTCGCGTGAGGTAGGGGCGGTTGTAGCTGATCTTGACGGCACGCGCACGGCCGCTGGGGGTCACGCTGCCGGGTGCGCCGTAGAAGTCGGCTCCCCCGTAGCTGTTGTAGGCCTGCCACGTCGCATCCGACGTCTTGAGGACGACGTCCGATGCCGACGTCCCCCGCACGACGAAGGGGATCTCGTTCTCCTGGGTCCCCATGGTGAGCTTCGCGATGTACACGCCCGACACGGAGCTCGCAGGCACCTGCCACTGGGTGGACACGGCCCAGGTGCCACAGTCGTAGTTGTAGGTGCTCGGGTCGGTGGCGCAGGCCGGCTGGGAGGCCGGGTTGGACACGCTCCACGTCGGGGCCTGCCGTCGCGCGCCGTCGCCGCCGTAGTACCCCAGTCGGTAGATGTCGACCGAGTAGGAGCTCTGCGCCTTGATCTTGAAGCGCACGGTGCCGCCGGGCAGCACGCTCGTGGTGGTCGCAAAACCCTCGATCGCACTGTTCCCGACGTACTGGATGTCCCACTCGCTGGCCGGGGTGCCCGGCTTGCTGTTCTCGCAGGCCACGGGGTTGCCCCCGGCGCCGCACGGATCGGCCGTGGCGGCCGAGGCCGGGACGGGGGGAGCAACGCCGCGGCGCACAGCACCGCGACGAGGGCAGCCAGACGGCCACCGACGGACATGTCAGCGTGACGACGAGCCGGGACCCGGGAAAGAGACGGGCGCCCGAAACGTGGTGTACGCGGCCCCTGCAACCGCATTACCCCACCCTTCCTTGGCTTAGGCGGAACCGCCCGGAGGCGGCACCTAGAAGTCTCTCATGCGGAGCGGGGCAAAGGTCAAGGCTTCGTAAAGTTCCGGGTGGTGGCCCTCCCGGGATCGGGGGGCGCGTCGTCGCGGGGTGGGCCGGGAGGGTCTGACCCGAGGCACCGGCCCATCCGTGGAACTGCCTGCCGGACAGCGGGTTATGGCCGTACGCTGACGTGACGCCCACCCAAGGAGCCGGACCTGTACCTCGCGGACCGCCCCCAGCGCGACGGCGCGTCCTCCTCGACCGACTCCCGTCGCACGAGGGTGCCGGGCGCCGTCGTGGCGTTCGGCATGGTCAGCCTGCTCACGGACATCTCGTCGGAGTCGGTGGCCGCGGTGCTCCCCCTCTTCGCGACGGCCGTGCTCGGGCTCTCGCCTCTCGCGTACGGCTTCCTCGACGGCATCTACCAGGGGGTGAGCGGCCTGGTCCGCATCGCGGGTGGGTACGCCGCGGACCGTTCGGACCGTCCGAAGGTCGTCGCGTTCGCCGGCTACGGGCTCTCCGCGCTGACCAAGCCGCTGCTCCTCCTCGCCGGCTCCTTCGCGGGCCTCACCGCGCTCGTCACGATCGACCGGCTCGGCAAGGGGATCCGCACCGGCCCGCGCGATGCCGTGATCGCTGCGGCAGCCCCACCCGCGGTCTGGGGGAGGGCCTTCGGCGTACACCGTGCCCTCGACACCGTGGGCGCGGCCATCGGCCCGCTGCTGGCATTCCTCATCCTGTGGGCCGTGCCCGGCGGCTTCTCGTCGGTCTTCGTCGTGTCGACCGCCGCAGCACTCCTCGGGCTGGCGGTGCTCCTGCTGTTCGTTCCCGACCTTCGGCCGAGGCGGGCGGAGGCGGAGGTGGGCAGGCCCCCGGCAGGACCCTCCCTGCGTGCCCTGACGACGCCGCAGATGCGCCGGATCGTGGCCGCCACCGGACTGCTCGGGCTCCTCACCGTGAGCGACGGCTTTCTGTACCTCTCGCTGCAACAGCGCGACGACTTCGCCGCCGCGTGGTTCCCGCTCCTCTTCGTCGGCACGAACACGGCCTACTTCCTCCTCGCGGTGCCGTTCGGACGGCTCTCGGACCGCGTCGGCCGCCAGAAGGTCCTGGTCGGCGGTCACGTCTTCCTCGTCGCGGCCTATCTCGCCGCCGCGGGGCCCGCCGCCGGCCTTCCCGCCACGGTGGCCGTGCTCCTCCTGCTCGGAGCCTTCTACGCCGCGACCGATGGTGTGCTGTCGGCGCTGACGTCGGGGATGCTGGACACCTCGGCCCGCGCGGTCGGCATCGCGACGTCCCAGACGGTCGTCAGCCTGGCCCGGTTCGGGTCCTCGCTCGTCTTCGGACTGCTGTGGACCGTGACCGGTCGAGGCGGTGCCGTCCTGTGCTTCGCGGTCGCCCTCGCGGTCGCCGTGCCGGTGGCCTGGTGGCTCCTGCGTGGCGTCGTTCCGAGCCACCTCGTGAGGCAGCCGTGAGCCTGCGCGCGAGGATCCTCGTCCTCGTCGCCGTCGTGATCGTCGCGGTCGGCGGCGCCGCCGCTTTCGTCGTGGGCAACCGTCCCGCCGCCATCGACGCCCCGGAGCCGAGGAAGGTCGCGACGACGGACGCCGCCTCCGTCGTCGACGTGCCCCACCTGGTCTTCCGCAACGCCGTCCTGGGGCGGGACCTCGGCCGGGTGGCGCTGGCCCCGCTCGCCGATCCCGGTGGCCCACGGGCGATCACCGAGCTCACCTGCGACCGAGTGTTCGCGGCGAGCGGCCGCACGCTCTGCCTCTCGTCGGAGCCGGGGCTCGTCACGCGGTACACCGCCGCCGTGTACGACGACACCACGGGTCGTCGAATCGACCTCCCGCTCACCGGCAGTCCGAGCCGGGCCCGCCTCTCCCGCGACGGGAGGCTCGCAGCGACGACGAGCTTCGTCGCCGGCGACTCCTACGCCGCGACGACGTTCTCGACGCGCACGGTCGTCACGAACCTCGACGCCGGCGAGAGCACGGACCTGGAGACGTTCACCGTGGTCGAGGACGGGCGGCCAGTGAAGCCCGTCGACCGCAACTTCTGGGGAGTGACGTTCGGCTCCGACGACGACCGCTTCTTCGTCACCGTGGCGTACGGCGGCCAGTCCCACCTCGCCGAGGGGCGGCTCTCGACGCGCACGGTGACGACGATGCGTACCGACGCGGAGTGCCCCTCTCTCTCTCCGGACCAGACCCGGGTGGCGTACAAGAAGCGCGGTGACCGAGCCCGGGGGGACTGGCGCCTCGCCGTCCTCGACCTCGTGTCCGGCCAGGAGACCGAGCTGGCCGAGACGCGCAGCGTCGACGACCAGGTCGAGTGGCTGGACGACGACAGGGTCGTCTACGGGCTGCCCGGCGAGGGCAGCGACGCGGCGCAGACCAACGTCTGGGTGCTCCCGGCCGACGGCACGGGGGCACCGAGTCTGCTCATCCCGAATGCGTGGTCACCGGCCGTCGTCCGGTGACACGTCGACCGCCTCGAGGATCCGCAGCCCTGCGAGGGCGGCCGGGCCGGCGCAGACCCCGGGATCAGTCCGCGTTGTAGAGGTCCCGGGTGTAGACGCGGTCCCGGACGTCCTCGAGCTCGTCGACGAGCCGGTTGGCGACGATGACGTCCGAACGCGCCTTGAGCTCCGCGAGGGTGACGACCTCGGACCCGAAGAAGGAGTCGCTCTCGAGCTCTGGCTCGTGCACGAGGACCTCGACCCCCTTGGCCTTCAGGCGCTTCATGACGCCCTGGATGCTGCTGCTGCGGTAGTTGTCCGAGCCCGCCTTCATGATCAGGCGGTGGATGCCCACGACCCGCGGGCCGCGCGAGAGGATGTCGGAGGACACGAAGTCCTTGCGCGTGGTGTTCGCCGACACGATCGCCGCGATGAGGGTCTGCGGCACCTCTGCGTAGTTCGCGAGCAGCTGCTTGGTGTCCTTCGGCAGGCAGTACCCCCCGTAGCCGAAGCTCGGGTTGTTGTAGTGGGTGCCGATCCGCGGGTCGAGGCCGACGCCGTCGATGATCTGGCGGGTGTCGAGGCCGTGGGTGGCGGCGTAGGTGTCGAGCTCGTTGAAGTAGGCGACGCGCATCGCGAGGTAGGTGTTCGCGAAGAGCTTGATCGCCTCCGCCTCGGTGCTGTCGGTGAGCAGCAGGGGGACGCCGGTCTCCTCCGCGGCCTCCAACAGCAGGCTTCCGAAGACCTCCCCCGCCGGGCCCCGGTCCCCGACGACGATGCGGGACGGGTGGAGGTTGTCGTGGAGCGCCCGACCCTCGCGCAGGAACTCCGGCGAGAAGATGATCTGGTCGGTGCCGAGGCGCTCACGCAGCCCTCGGGTGAACCCCACCGGCACCGTGGACTTGATGACCGAGACGGCGCGGGGCTCGACCCGTCGCACGTCCATGATCACCTGCTCGACGCTGCTGGTGTCGAAGAAGTTGGTTCGTTCGTCGTAGTTCGTGGGGGTCGCGACGACCACGAAGTCGGCCCCGGTGTAGGCCTTCTCGGGGTTGGTCGTCAGCTCGAGGATCAGCTCTCCGCTGCCCAGGAACGCCTCGATCTCGGGGTCCTGGATCGGGCTGCGCCCGGCCCGCAGCATGTCGATCCGGCCCTCGTCGATGTCGAACGCGATCACGTCGTGCTTGCGACTCAGCAGCACGGCCATCGACAACCCGACGTACGACGTACCGACGACGCAGATGCGAAGTCCCGAGGTGCTGTTCATCCGACCCTCCGAGGTCCGGCCGCGGCGAGCGCCGTCCTGCGCGTGCGGCGGCGCGCAGGGTGGGCCAGCGAGTGGCCCGAGGTGACGTGCATGTCGAGAGACATCGACGAGGCGTCGACGTTCGTGGTGGACGAGTGCGCTGCGTGCCAGAGGTCGGCCGCCGTGAGCTGGTCGACCTCCCGCGACACCGCGATGCCGCGGCCCCCCAGGTGGTCGCAGATCATCACCTGGTGGTCGTCGACGTGCTCGTCGAAGGCCGCACGCCGCGGCAACAGGACGGGAACCCGGCCGGCATCGAGGGTGGTGAGCGCGGATCCGATGCCTCCGTGGGCGACGACGAGGTCGGCCTCGCGGATGGCCTGCTGCAGCTCGTCGGCCGGAACCTGGTTGCTGCCGCGCACCGCGAGCCCGTCGAGGTCGGTGGCTCCCACCTGCCAGAGCACCTCGGCGTCCGGGGTGCACACCTCGGGGAGGATCGCGGAGAGTCGCTCCACTGCTCGACGGAACCCGTACCGGGGCATGGTCCCGAGGGTGACGACGACGCGGCGGGCTGGAGCCGCCCCGTGCAGGGGCGCCCGGTCCGCCGGCCCCGGGGCGAACCCGTCGAAGAGAGATCCGACGTACGCCCAGCGGTCGTCCGCCCACCCGGGGTACTGGGTGAAGAGCCGGGAGCCCGGGATCGAGGCGACGAGGCGCCCGGTCAGGCTCGGGCCGGTCGACCGTGCGGCACTCTCGATGTAGTAGCGCGGCACCTGACGTGCCGCCGCGGCGATGAAGAAGGGCAGTGCGATGCCGGCACCGGTGGAGACCACCGCCCGGTACCCCCCGTCGCGGAGCACCCGCCGCGCGGCTGGGGCAGCACGGAGTGCCGCCGCCAGGTCGCGAGGCCGGATGTAGTCGACGTGGTGCACGGTCTCGCCGCGTAGCAGTGCCCGCGACTGGCTGCCGTCGAAGGTGGCCCACTCGGTCGGACCGAGGGTCGGGCCGAGACGATCACGAAGCCGCATCAGCTGTTCGAGGTGACCACCGGTCGAGGCGACGAGGAGCGTGGGGCCGTCACCGGTCCCGATCGGGGGTCGCGTGTCGCGGGCCGCCGGAGAGCCCGGGCGGGTCTCGAGCGCAGGGGATGGCCGGGTCGGGCCTGCGAGGACGATGTCGCCCATCAGTACGCCCCCTTTCCCCAGATGACGGCTCTCACCGTGCGGACGAGGATCTGCGCGTCCAGCGCCAACGACCAGTTGTCGACGTACCAGAGATCCAGGCGCAGTGAGTCGATCCAGGACAGGTCGCTGCGACCGGAGACCTGCCAGAGGCCGGTCATTCCCGGGCGAACCCGGAGGCGGCGAACTGCATCGCTCTCGTACGCGTCGACCTCGCGCGGCAGCGGCGGCCTGGGCCCGACCAGCGACATCTCGCCCCTCACGACGTTGATCAGCTGGGGCAGCTCGTCGAGCGAGAACCGGCGAAGCACCCTCCCCACCCGCGTGATTCGGGGGTCGCGGTGCAGCTTGAAGAGCACCCCGTTGCCATCGTCCGCGTCGGTGAGCGCCTTCACGTGCGCCTCGGCATTGGTGACCATGGTGCGGAACTTGACGATCGGAAACACTCGGCCGGCCTCTCCGACGCGGCGCTGGTGGAAGAGCACCGGACCCGGGGAGTCGAGACGCACCAGCAGCGCGACCCCGATGAGGACCGGTGCCAGTGCCATGAGCGCCACGAGCGCGAGGACACGGTCGAGCGCCACCTTGAAGCGGTAGTGGGCCCCGCTGGAGACCGGCCGCTCGAGGTGCAGCATGGGAAGGCCACTGGCTCGGCGCAGACTCAGCCGCGGGCCTGCGACGTCGACGATTCCCGGTGCGATGAGCAGATCGACATCGCGCTGTTCCAGCGCCCAGCCGAAGCGACGGAGAGCCTGGCCGGAGATCGTCGGACTGCTCGCCACGGCGACCACTTGGGCACCCACCCGGTCCACGGCCTCGAGCGCAGCCGCCTCGGTGCCGAGCACCGGGACGTGGGCGAAGTCCTCCGAGAACAGGATCGGATCCTCGGGGTCGCTGACGCAGACGCCCGCGACCTCGAGCCCGGTGGTGGCCGGATCGTCCTGGATCCGACGAGCGGCATCGAGCACGGCTTGAGCCGACCCGACGAGCACCACCGACCGAAGGCACTTGCCCGCCAGTCGGCTCCTCGCCAGCCGGCGCCGCAGGCCGTAGCGGGCCAGCACGGTGCCCACGACCATGACCGGCACGGAGAACAGGAGGACGCCGCGTGAGAACTCGAGCCGCAGCGCGAAGGAGACGAAGGCGACGACGGCGACGAGGGTGACGCCGGCTCCGGCCACCGCCCGGTACTCGTCCGTGCCCGCACCGATGTAGCGCACGGCGTAGGCGCCACGGTTGGCCAGGACGGCCACCCAGGTGACGACGACCACGAGGACGGTCGTGTACATCACGGCGGCCGAGCCCCAGAGGGCTGCCTCCTCGCCGAAGACCGCCTCGCGCAGCCAGAGCCCCGCGAGCAGCGCGACGAGCGCCGTGCCGAGGTCGACCACCGCCAGTGTGAGGCGATATCGACGCTCCCAGGCCGCCAGCCCATGGCTGACCGGAGCGTGGCCGTAGTCGGCCAAGTTGATGTGAGAAACCCTGTGCTGGGGCGCAAAAAGGCGCGCACCAGTCCCCTGCATTATGCTCATCGAACCGTCGATCCCTGCTATCGATGGAGTTCGCGGAGTTTTATTCTGCACGCCCCGAGGGACGTCCAGCACCCTGCCAGCACCCTGCGTGCTGTGTTCACCCTCTGCCTGCAAACGTCGGGTGGACGATTCCCAATATAGGCCCCCGGTCATCCTCACGTGAAGGGATTGCGGGAATCCACCCCGCATGCGGCGACCCGCGATCCGTCCGTGGCTCCTTCTTCACCCCCGTCGAGCGGCCTGGGCGCCCACCTCGCGTCCCGCGCTACCGCGGTCTGCGACGAACGACGCTCAGGTCGCGGGGCGAAGACCGGAAACGCCTGTCAAGGAACGACTTTCGGCGTGAGGAGGTCGGGGTGGCCGGCGAGCCACTCGTCCATCCGGTCCTCGGCGAGGGCCCGCCAGAGAGCGCGGTCCTGCGGCACGGCCGGCCGCACGCCGACCTCGCCGTCCTCACCTGGCACCGCGTCGACCGGCATGGTGAGGAAGGCGATGTGCGCCGATCGGAAGTCGCGCAACGACACGACGAGGGCACCCATGTCCAGCACCGACCACGTGTCGTCCACGGCGAGGTTGCGGGTGACCGTGTCGAGGAACCGGTACAGGAGCCACGGTTGCTTGCGCATCTCCTGCTGGAGGGCCTCCTCCATCGTCGCCCGGAGGATGAGGTGCTGACGGGCGATGCGGCCGAGCTCGCCCTCCGGGAGCCCCTCGGCCTGGCGGACGTACTGCACCGCCTGCGGTCCGTCGAGGCGGTGACGCCCCTGCGTCCAGGTGATGCCACTCGCCGGGTCCACGACCGTCTTCGGCACGTCGACGGTGATGCCCCCGGCGGCGTCGACGAGCGCCCCGAACCGTGACCAGTCGATGATGGCGAGGTGGTCGACGCGCACCCCCGTGAGGTGCTCGACCGTCTCGACCGCGAGCCGGGGCCCACCCAGCGCGAACGCCGCGCCGAGGCGGTCCTCCCCGTGGCCGGGCACCTCGACGACGGTGTCGCGGGGGATGGAGACCACCGTCGCCGCGCGGCGCGCGGCGTCGAGGTGGAGCAGCATCAGGGTGTCGCTGTCCGCCGCCTCCGCGAGCGGGGTGCCGGCGCCGGTGGGTGCGACGGCTCCCGCATCGGTCGCGACGACGAGGATGTTCGTCGCACCGTCCGCCCGCGGCGAGGTCGTGGGCCGGTCCGTGCGGCCCTCGAAGACGCCGTCGACCCGCGTGAGGTTGGCCGAGAGGTGGTACCCGACTGCGGTGGCCAGCCCGAGCGGGACGACGAGGACGAGCACGGCCGCGAGCACGAGGACCCACCGGCGCCGGTGTGATCGGGAGGGCGGCGCCTCCGGCGTACGGCCCGCGCCGTTCACGTCGTCCATGGTCCAGATCCTCCCCCACCACACTGGGCAGGGGGTGCGTTCGACGATCTCGCGGGAGCGGCTCAGGCAGGTCGGAGGGCACCGTGGCGACGACCGACTCCCACATGACGGCACAATGAGGGGGTGACCGACGAACCGGGGGCCAAGAAGTCGCGCAGCGCGAGGTCCCGGATGACCGGGCGCGAGCGGCGCGAGCAGCTCATCGGGATCGGTCGCAAGCACTTCGCCGACCGCGGCTTCGAGGGCGCGACGATCGAGGAGATCGCGGCCTCGGCGGGTGTCTCGAAGCCGGTCGTCTACGAGCACTTCGGCGGCAAGGAGGGCCTCTACGCGGTCGTCGTCGACCGCGAGATCGAGGCGCTGCTCGGTGGGGTCACGGCCGCGCTCGAGTCGGGCGGCTCCTCGCGCCGGCTCATCGAGCAGGCGGCGCTGGCCCTCCTCGACTACGTCGAGAGCAGCACCGACGGGTTCCGGATCCTCGTGCGCGACAGCCCTGCCGGGCAGGCCACCGGCTCCTTCGCGAGCCTGATGAGTGACATCGCGAGCCAGGTCGAGCACATCCTCGCGGCCGAGTTCAAGCGCCACAAGCTCGATCCCAAGGCGGCCCCGATGTACGCGCAGATGCTCGTCGGCATGATCGCCCTCACCGGCCAGTGGTGGCTCGACTCGCGCAAGTTCAAGAAGCACGAGGTGGCCGCGCACGTCGTCAACCTCGCGTGGAACGGCCTCACCGGACTCGAGGCCAGGCCGACCCTCACACCCGACACCCCGGAGTGAGCGTGCCGCCCCCTCAGACGGTGCGGTGGGCCACGGCGAACACGCGCCGGAACGGGAAGAGCACCCCGGCCGAGCTGCGCGGGTAGGCCTCGGCGAGCGCGGCCGCGTAGGGCTCGACGAAGGCGGCCCGCTCCTCCTCGTCCTCGAGCAGGTCGAGGACCGGCCGCAGCCCGGTGGACCCCACCCAGGAGAGCACCGGGTTCTCGTCCTCGGCGTCGGGGTCGAGGACGTGGATGTACGTGGTCTCCCACGCGTCGACCTCGCAGCCGAGTCGGGCGAGCAGCCGCAGGTAGGTGGCCGGCTCCCCCACCGACGGGACGTCGAGCGCCGCCGTCAGCTCGCCGACGCGGGGGTGGCCCTCGGCCGTCTCCCGCATGAGCCGGTGGCTCGGGGCGTCGAAGTTTCCGGGGACCTGGAGCGCGAACCATCCGCCGTCGGCGAGCGCCTCCACCCACGTGTCGATGAGGTCGAGGTGCCCCGGGACCCACTGGAGCGTGGAGTTCGTGACGATGACGTCGGGGGCCTGCCCGAGCGAGGCCGGGTCCCAGTCGCGCAGGTCGGCGTGGACCCACTCGACCCGCCCCTCGGTGTCGACTCCTCGGGCCGCCTCGAGCATCGACTCGGCCGAGTCGACGCCGACGACCCGCGCCTCGGGCCACAGGCGGGCCAGGGAGAGGGTCGCGGGGCCGTGGCCGCAGCCGAGGTCGACGACGAGGCCGGGCTCGTCGACCTGCACCTGCGCCACGAGGTCGGCGAGCGGGCGCGAGCGCTCGCGCGCGAACCGGCTGTAGCCGGCGGGGTCCCAGCTGGGGCTCGTCCTCATGCGTCCTCCTCGACGGATGTCGGACGACCACGCTCCCGCGCCATGTGTCTCGATGTCAAGAAACTTGACGAGGAGTAGCATGCGGGCATGGCCGCTGACGACGTCGACCGTATCGTCTCCGCGTGGCGGCGGGAGCGTCCCGACCTCGACGTCACCCCCCTCGAGGTGCTCTCCCGCGTGTCACGGCTCGCCCGCCGGCTCGATCTCGCCCGGGGCCGGGCCTTCGCCGGGACCGGTCTCGAGAGCTGGGAGTTCGACGTGCTGTCCGCGCTGCGGCGCACCGGCGCGCCGCACGAGCTGAGCCCGGGCTCCCTCGTCGCCGAGACCCTGGTGACGAGCGGCACGATGACCAACCGCGTCGACCGGCTCGCCGCCCGGGGCTTCGTGGAGCGCCACCCCGACCCCGGCGACCGGCGCGGCGTCCTCGTCCGGCTCACCGACGAGGGCATGGCCGTCGTCGACGCCGCCCTGGCCCAGCTCCTCGCGGACGAGCGCGAGCTGCTCGCCCAGCTCGACCCCGCCGAGCGCGACGTCCTCGCCGGGCTGCTCCGGCGGCTGCTGCGGCCCTTCGAGCCCGGCCCCGCCTGACCCTCGCTCCACCAGCGTCAGTCGACGACGTCGGCCGCCTCGAGCCACTCGAGCTCGAGCACCTCGCGCTCGTCGACGACCTCGCGCAGCTCACGGTTGAGCTCGAGGACCCGGGCGTGGTCGGTGGCCGCGTCCGCCATCGCGGTGTGCAGCCGATCCTCGCGCGCGGCGAGGCGGGCGAGCTGCTTCTCGACCCGCGCCATCACCTTGCGGGCCTCGCGCGCCACGGCGGGGCTCGGGCCGCCGGTGTCCGCCGCCGGGGCCGGGGCGGGCGCCCCGTCGGGCAGGTCCCGGACCCCACCGCCGCTCTCGACGAGCGCGGCGCGGCGCCGGAGGTACTCCTCGACGCCGCCGGGCAGGTCGCGCAGGTGGCCGTCGCCGAGCAGCGCCAGCTGCCGGTCGCAGACCCGCTCGAGGAGGTAGCGGTCGTGCGAGACCACGACGAGGGTCCCGGCCCAGCCGTCGAGGAGGTCCTCGAGCGAGGTGAGGGTCTCGATGTCGAGGTCGTTCGTCGGCTCGTCGAGGAGGAGGACGTTCGGCTCTCCCATGAGCAGCCGGGTCAGCTGCAGCCGCCGCCGCTCCCCCCCGGAGAGGTCGCCGACGCGGGTCTGCTGCCGCGGCCCGGTGAAGCCCAGCCGCTGCGCGAGCTGCGAGGCGGTGAGCTCCTTGCGGCCGAGGCGCACGACGGTGCGGACGTCCTCGACGGCCTCGATGACGCGCCGGCCGGCCCACGCGTCGAGCTCACGGACCTCCTGGGTGAGGAAGGCGAGCCGGACGGTGACGCCGACCTTGCGCTTGCCGGCCGCCAGCGGCACCTCCCCGGCGAGGGCCCGCAGCAGGGTGGACTTCCCGGCGCCGTTGACCCCGACGAGCCCGACCCGGTCGCCGGGGCCGAGGCGCCAGGTGAACCGCTCGAGGAGCACCCGGTCGCCGACCGTGACCGTGGCGTCGAGGAGGTCGACGACGTCCTTGCCGAGCCGGGTCGAGGCGAAGCGCATCAGCTCGACGTCGTCGCGCGGCGGCGGCTCGTCGGCGATCAGCGCGTTCGCGGCGTCGATCCGGAACTTGGGCTTGCTCGTGCGCGCGGGCGGCCCCCGCCGCAGCCAGGCGAGCTCCTTGCGCAGGAGGTTGTCACGGCGGTCGGCCACGACGCCGGCCATCCGCTCGCGCTCCGTCTTCGCGAGGACGTACGCGGCGTAGCCGCCCTCGTACTGCTGGACCGACCCGCCCTCGACCTCCCACGTCTGCGTCGCGACGGCGTCCAGGAACCACCGGTCGTGCGTGATGACGACGAGCCCGGTGTCCGGGCGCGCGAAGGCTCCCGCGAGGTGCTGGGCCAGCCAGGCGACCCCCTCGACGTCGAGGTGGTTCGTCGGCTCGTCGAGCAGCAGCAGGTCCGGCCCTGCGACGAGCAGCGCGGCCAGGGCGACCCGGCGCCGCTCGCCCCCCGAGAGCCGCCCGACGCCCGCCGCGAGGCCGCCCACGACGGGGGCCTCGAGCCCGCCGAGCAGCCCGACGAGGACGTCCCGGATCCGCGGGTCCGCCGCCCACTCGTGCTCGGCCATGCCCCCGAGGACCGCCTCGTGCACCGTCGCGTCGGGGTCGAGGGTGTCGTCCTGGGTCAGCACGCCGATGCGCAGCCCCCCGGTGCGCGCCACCCGTCCGTCGTCCGGCACCCGGCTGCCCGCGAGGAGGCGCAGCAGCGTCGTCTTGCCGCCGCCGTTGCGACCGACGACGCCGATGCGGTCGCCGCCGTTCACCCCGAGGGAGACGGCGTCGAGCACCTGCGTGGTGCCGAGGGCCAGGGAGGCGCGCTCGACGGAGACCAGGCTCGCCACTAGTCGACCCGGTGGTGGATGACGTGGGCGCCGTGCACCGGGCCGCTCGCCCGACGGACGTCGCGGACCGACCCGCTCGCGGTGAGGGCGACGGCGAGGTCGATCCCCGCCTCGGTGCCCTCGACGAGGAACGCGACGGTGGGCCCCGAGCCGGAGACGATGCCCCCGAGGGCGCCGTACTCCATCCCGGAGGCGAGCACCTCGCCGAGGTCGGGGCGCAGGCTCACCGCCGCGTCCTGGAGGTCGTTGACGAGCTGCGGGGCGAGCTCGTGGGGGTCCCCGGTGCGCAGGGCCGCCATGAGCGCGGGGGTGGCGACCGGGTCGGGGACGTCGGTGCCCTCGCGGAGCCGGTCGCACTCGGCGTAGACGGCCGGCGTCGAGAGGCCGCCCTCGGCGAGCGCGAGGACCCAGTGGTACGTGCCGCGGGCCAGGACCGGCGCGAGCAGCTCGCCGCGCCCGGTGCCCATCGCGGTGCCCCCGGCGACGAGGAACGGCACGTCGCTGCCGAGCTCGGCGCCGATCGCCTCGAGCTCCTCACGATCCAGGCCGAGGTCCCACAGGTGGTCGAGCGCGACGAGGGTGGCTGCCGCGTCCGCCGAGCCGCCGGCCATCCCGCCCGCGACGGGGATGCCCTTGCGGATCGACACGTGCACGGGGTCGCCGTCGTAGCGCTCGGCGACGAGCCGGGCGGCACGCAGGGCGATGTTGTCGTCGTCGGTGGGGACGCCGTCGGCGAGCGAGCCGGAGACGGTGACCCCCCAGTCGTCGGCCTCACCGACGGTGACGTCGTCGTAGAGGCTCAGCGCCTGGAACACGCTCGAGAGGGAGTGGTAGCCGTCGGGTCGGCGCGGCCCGACGAGGAGCTCGAGGTTGACCTTGGCCGGGACACGCACCGTCACGGGGCCGGGCACGAGGGGGGCCGAGGTCATGGCCTCACCCTAGCCAGACCGGGGGGGTCCTCCGCGCGCTGAGCGACGCCCCGCGCCGACCGGGTTGTCGGGGAGGGAGTCAGGACGCGTTCCCGGCCGCTGCGATCCGGGCGAACGCCGCGACGTCGAGCTGCTCCCCGCGGGTCCGGGGGTCGATGCCGGCGGCGCGCAGGGCCACCTCCGCCGCCGCGGGCGAGCCCGCCCAGCCCGCGAGGGCCGCCCGCAGCGTCTTGCGACGCTGCGCGAAGGCGGCGTCGACGACGCGGAAGACGTGCTCGCGCGTGGCGGTGGTCTCCGGCGGCTCGCGGCGGGTCAGCGCGACGAGGCCGGAGTCGACGTTGGGGACCGGCCAGAAGACGCTCCGGGGCACCGTGCCCGCGAGACGGACGTCGGCCCACCAGGCGGCCTTGACGCTCGGCACGCCGTAGGTGCGCGAGCCGGGTCCGGCGGCGAGCCGCTCGGCCACCTCGAGCTGGACCATGACGAGCACCGTCCGCAGCGACGGGAAGCGCTCGAGCATCCGCAGGACCACGGGCACCGAGACGTTGTACGGGAGGTTCGCGACGAGGGCGGTGGGCGCCGGGCCGGGAAGGTCCGTGACGGCGAGCGCGTCGCCCGCGACGACCTCCAGCCGGTCCGTGAGGCCCGGGGCGTGGGCGGCCACCGTGGCGGGCAGGGCGGCGGCGAGGGTGGGGTCGACCTCGACCGCGACGACCCGGCGCACCACCGGGAGCAGGGCGAGGGTGAGGCTGCCGAGGCCGGGCCCGACCTCGACGACGACGTCGTCGGCGCCCACGCCCGAGACGCGGACGATGCGGCGCACCGTGTTGCCGTCGACGACGAAGTTCTGGCCCCACTGCTTCGTCGGGCGGATGCCGAGGCCGGCGGCGAGCTCGCGGATCTCCGCGGCGCCGAGGAGCGCGGCGTCGGGGGCGTCGGTCACGGGCTCACCCTAGCCACGTGGCGCCCACGCCCACGCGAGAGCCGCCCGCCCCCGACGGGGGGACGGGCGGCTCGTCGCGCGGTGCCGGGGCTCAGGCCGCGTGGGCGCAGCCCCACGGCGAGAGGCCGGCCTTGGCGTAGTACCGGTTCGCCACGGTGATCTGCTCCGCCCGGGAGGCCAGGTCGGCCCGCGGGGCGAAGTCGTCGCCGCCGTTGGCGAGCCAGGAGGCGGTCGCGAACTGGAGGCCGCCGTAGTAGCCGTTGCCGGTGTTGATCGACCAGTTCCCGCTCGACTCGCACTGCGCGATGCGGTCCCACATCGCGGCGTTGGCGAGGTTGATGCCCGCACCGCTGACGTTGCCGGCGCTGGGGGCGGTCGCGGCCGGGCGGGCCTTGGTGCCCACCTTGACCACGGCGTTCGACGGCGTGGAGACGACCGCCTTCTTGAGGACCTTCGAGGACTCGAGCGTGCCGTCGACGTAGCGCAGCTCGCGGGTGACCTTCTGCGAGCCGTTCTTCCCGGCGGTCACGGTCTTGGACTGGCCCTCGTACATCGAGGAGTCCTTCTGCGTGGTCGTCGCGTACTTGACCGTCTCGGTCGTCGTCTTCGTCGTGAGGACGACACGCTTGAGCACGATCTTCATGCCCTCCTCGACCGGGGTGTCGAGACCCGGGGCGACGATGTCGACGGCGTTGCGGTTGACACCGAGCTCACCGAAGACGCCGGACACCTTGGGCGCCGCGGTGGTGACCGTCCGGGTCTTGCCGTCGACGACGACCTTGACCTTCTTGGGCGTGGTCACCGCGAGCGCCAGGCCGCTGCGGCCCAGCGGCTGCGACCGGGAGGCGGTGAGGACGGCGCCGTCGGCGCGCACCCCGATGTCGTCGAGCGCGGCGTCGACCGTGGTGGCCGTCGTCCAGTACTCCTGCGTGCGCCCGTCGACGGTGACGACGAGCTTGCGGCCGTAGCGCACCGAGATGCGGTCGCCGTCGGCGATCGGGCTGTCGAGCGAGGGCACGACGACGTCGTGCGCACCGATGGTGATGCCCTGCTTGTCGAGGGCGTCGCGGACGGTGGAGCCGAAGACGTGGACCGACTGCGGTGAGCCGTCGACGGACACGGCGACGGCCTTGTCGAAGTGGGCGACACCGACGGACCCGACGGCGACGGCGAGGGCAGCAGCGCCCTGAGCGGCATGACGGATGGAGCGGTTGAGCACGAAGTCTCCAGGGGTGGTTCGACCCGGGCACCGGCGCCGGACGACAGCCCCACGGGGCCACGACCACGGGGGCCGAGCGGACGGAGGCGCCTCCCGGCGGCGGTGCCGAGCGGCGCTCCGTGCGTGTCGTCCGGGGCACACCGGCCCCGGCCATCTGTCTCAACGGTGACGGAGCCACCGCCGAAAGGTCAAGTTTGGGTAACGGGCCACTCACCCACCGGGCACCTCATTGGCCCCTCCAGTCACACCAGTCACACGCTCGACGGTTTCCCTGAGGACCGCCACAGGAAGTGGGCGAGGTCACCAGGGTCCGTAGAGGCGTTCCGCGTTCTCCGAGAGCGCCTGGCACAGCGTGGGCACGGCCACCCCGAGGACGGAGGCCATGACGCGTACCGTCACCGGGACGAGCATCGGGCTGTTGGTCGCCCCTCGCCACGGGTGCGGCGTCAGGTACGGGGCGTCGGTCTCGACGAGGAGCAGCTCGAGCGGCGTCACCGCGAGCGCGTCGCGCAGGTCCTTGGCGCTCTTGAACGTGACCGTGCCGCTGAAGGACAGGTGGTAGCCACGGCGGACGCACTCCCTGGCCATCTCGAGGTCGCCCGAGAAGCAGTGCATCACCGTGCTCTCGGGGGCACCCTCCTGCGCGAGCACCCGGAGCACGTCGGCGTGCGCGTCGCGGTCGTGGATCTGCAGGGTGCGTCCCGTGCGCTTCGCGAGGTCGATGTGCCGCCGGAACGACTCCTCCTGCACCGCGTGACCCTCCGGGCCGGTGCGGTAGTGGTCGAGCCCGGTCTCCCCCACGACCCGGACGCGGGGGTGTGCCGCGAGCTCCTCGATGCGGGCCAGCGCGGCGTCGAGCCGGCCGGCCGCCGCCAGCCCCGGCACCTCGTTCGGGTGGATCGCGACCCCCGCCAGCACCGCGGGATACCGCTCGGCGGCCGCGACGGCGAACTCCGCACCCGGCACGTCACACCCCACCTGGACGACCCGGTCGACACCCACGGCGGCGGCCGCCCGCAGCGGGGCGGCGATGTCGTCGAGGGACACTTCGTCACCCTCGCGACTGATGTCGAGGTGGGTGTGGTTGTCCACGACCGCGATCGGCAGCGGGTCGGGCGCCTCCGGCTCGCCCCGGCGGCTCGGAACCGACGTCACGAGCCGAGGGCCGCCGCGCGCGCCAGCTCGTCGTCGACGACCGACTCGTCGAGCTTGGTGAACACCGGCGCGGGCTTGCTGATGGGGGTGCCGACGACGACGGGTCGCGACTCCCACCGGGGGGTGCCCGAGTACTCCCCGGTGATGACCGGCCACGAGGCGCCGCCGTCCGCCGGGTCGAGCCCCTCGACGGTCTCCAGCCGCGGCATCGGGACGAACTCGCCCTCGCCCCCGAGCACGGTGTGCACCCGGTTGGCGGCGTGCGGCAGGAACGGCGCGAGGATCGTGTTGAGGTCGGACACGCACTGCACGAGGGTGTGGAGGACGGTCGCGAGACGCACCTGCTGGTCCTCGCCCTTGAGCTTGAACGGTTCGGTGCGCGACACGTAGGCGTTGACCTCGCCGACCACCCGCATCGCCTCGGCGATCGCGGCCCGCTGCCGGTGCGTCTCGAGCATCCCTCCGACGGAGCCGAACCCCGCGAGGACCGCGGCTCGAACCTCCTCGTCGACGGGCTCGAGCGGGCCCGGCTCCGGGATCTCGCCGAAGTTCTTCGCGACCATCGCGGCGGTCCGCGACACGAGGTTTCCCCAGCCCGCCACGAGCTCGGAGTTGTTGCGCTGGACGAACTCGCGCCAGGTGAAGTTGGAGTCCTGGCTCTCCGGCCCCGCCGCGCAGATGAAGTAGCGGATGCCGTCGGGGCCGTACCGGTCGAGCACGTCGCGGACGAGGATCGTGTAGCCGCGCGAGGTCGAGAACTGGCGGCCCTCCATCGTCAGGTACTCGCTCGAGACCACCTCGGTCGGGAGGTTGAGCTCGCCGTAGACGCCGGGCTCACCACCGCGCGAGCCCTTCCCGGCGTAGCCGAGCAGCTCGGCCGGCCAGATCTGGGAGTGGAAGGTGATGTTGTCCTTGCCCATGAAGTAGTACGTGAGGGCCTCGGGGTCGTTCCACCACTCGCGCCACCGCTCGGGCTCGCCGATCCGCCGGGCCCACTCGATGGAGGCCGAGAGGTAGCCGATGACCGCGTCGAACCACACGTAGAGGCGCTTGGCCGGGTTGTCGCGCCAGCCGTCGAGCGGCACCGGGATGCCCCAGTCGATGTCGCGGGTCATCGCGCGCGGCTTGATCTCGTCGAGGATGTTCCGGCTGAACTTGATGACGTTGGGCCGCCACGTGCCCGACGCCTCCCGGCCGGCGAGCCACTCGCGCAGGGCGTCGGCGAGGGCGGGGAGGTCGAGGAAGAAGTGCTGGGTCTCGACGAACTCCGGCGTCTCGCCGTTGATCTTGCTCCGGGGGGAGATGAGGTCCTCGGGCTCGAGCTGGTTGCCGCAGTTGTCGCACTGGTCGCCCCGGGCGTCGGGGTAGTGGCAGATCGGGCACTCGCCCTCGATGAAGCGGTCCGGGAGGGTACGCCCGGTGGACGGCGAGATGGCGCCCTGCTGCGTGCGCTCGACCATGTAGCCGTTGAGCCAGTTCTGGTGGAACAGCTCCTGGGCCACGGCGTAGTGGTTGGCCGTCGTCGTGCGGGTGTAGAGGTCGTAGGTGCAGCCGAGGTCGGCCAGCTCGCCGGCGATGATCGCGTGGTTGCGGTCGACGAACTCGCGCGGGGTCACCCCGGCCTGGTCGGCGAGGACGAGGATCGGCGTGCCGTGCTCGTCGGACCCGCTCACCATGAGCACGTCGTGCCCCGCCATGCGCATGTAGCGGCTGAAGACGTCGGACGGCACGCCGAACCCGGCGACGTGGCCGAGGTGGCGCGGGCCGTTGGCGTACGGCCAGGCGACGGCGGAGAGGACCTTCATGTCCCGAATCCTAGGTGCCGGGTGTTGCCGCGCCTCGCCGCCCACCACGGCCGCCGGTCAGCGGGTCCACTCGTACGGCGTGGTGGTCGTGACCCTGACCAGGCCGGAGCGCTCGAGGATGGGCCGGGAGTCCTCGGTGGAGTCGCTGTGCAGGATCGTCTTCCCCAGCGCGAGGGCCGCGCGCGCCCGGACGGCGGTCAGCGCCCGGTAGATGCCGCGGCGCCGCCACTGCGGCAGGGTCGCGCCACCCCAGATGCCCGCCACGTCCGTGCCGGGCACCGGCTCCATCCGCCCCGAGCTGACCATCCGGCCGTCGGCCTCGGCCACCCAGACCTCCATCCCGTCGTCGCGGGAGAGCCGGAAGAGCAGGTCGTCGGCGCGCCGGCTCGAGACGGGGTCCCCGAAGGCCTCGTCGGCCATGGCGCTCATCGCCCGCACGTCGGCCTCGTCGACCAGCCGACGCAGCGTCACCCCCTCGGGGAGCGGGACGTCGACGGCGAGCCCGGCGGCCGAGCCCATCATCACCGACTCCGGGTCGCCGGGCACGAACCCGTGCTCGACGAGGGCGTCGTGCAGGCCGGGTGCGACGTCGTGCCCGCGGGTCTTCCACTCGACGTCGACGACGCTCGGGTCGGACCGGAAGTGCTCCAGCGCCTCGGCCACCCACCCGCGCACGGTCGCGGCGGTGGCGCCGTCGAGGTCGCGGTAGGAGACGAACCCCCGCCCGCCGGGGAAGGTCGCCATCCGCAGCGGCCCGAGGCGGGCCACCGCGAGCGCACCGGGGGTCTCGGCGTCGGTCCGGAGCTGGTCGTCGTAGGCGCGCAGCAGCGCGGCGGGGTCGGCGTCCACACCCCGATGGTGGCCGCTGCCGGCCGAGGCGTCCAGCGGGTTTCGCGTCGCCGGCGGCGCAGGCGACGGTTCGGTCCCGACGGAACCGCGCGGGGCTACCCTGACGTCCGAGCGATGTTGCTCTCGCGGGTGCGGCCACGTCCGGTGGCCGCCGCTGGTCAGGAGGTCGCCGTGCTGGCTGCGCTCACGGGGATGGGTCTGTCCGCGGCGGCGGGCCTCAACGCCTACATCCCGTTCCTCATCGTCGCGCTCGTCGCGCGGTTCACCGACGTCATCACCCTCCCCGCGGGGTACGGGTGGATCGAGAGCGGCTGGGCCATCGGCATCGGCGCCGTGCTGCTGCTCGCCGAGGTGGTCCTCGACAAGGTGCCCGCGGTCGACACCGTCAACGACACGATCCAGACCTTCATCCGCCCGAGCATGGGTGGGCTGATCTTCGCCGCGACGACGGCGGCCTCCGAGATCGACCGCTCCACCTGGATGGCCGACCACCCGTGGGTCTCGGTCGTCCTCGGCATCGTCATCTCCGGGCTCGTGCACGCCGGGAAGATGGCCGCCCGTCCGATCGTCAACGGCGCGACCGTGGGCCTCGGGGGGCCGGTCGTCTCGACGGTCGAGGACGGCGCCTCGATCGGGCTCTCCGTCGTGGCGCTGCTCGCGCCGGTGTTCGTCATCGTGGCGCTCGCGCTGCTCGCGTGGCTGCTCGTGTGGATGTGGCTGCGCGTCCGCGAGTGGCGGCGCACCCGGGGGTCGGCGAGCTACGCAGGGCCGTAGCGCCGGTCGCGGGGTCGACGTCGGCGCCGGCGTCAGGGGACCTGCGGGACCTCGCCGGGCGCGGGTGCGGACCAGGTCCTCGCCCGGTCCCACCGGTCGAAGGTGAGGTCGAGAGCGCCGGTGCCGGTGACCGAGATGCGGGCCACCTCACCACCACCGTCGGCGACCAGCCAGACCCGGGCGCCCGTCGCCGCCGACCCGAGGACCCAGGTCGGGCGTCCGTCGAGGTCCTCCTCGGTGACCGGCGCGGAGACGCCCTCGAGCCGGGCCACCGCCGGCGCCGCCAGGGCCGCGCCGAGGACGGAGCGCAGGGTCTCGGACCCGACCTCCTCGGCCACGGCGGGGGTCACCTGGACCCAGCTGCCCACCCGTTCCCGCAGGACGTCGGACTTCGTGGTGCGGGTGCGCCAGAACTCCTCGTCCCCGGCGAGCCACCGGCCGTCCCCGACGGTGAGCAGCACGGCCGTCCCGCGGCCGGGAACGGTGCGGGCGAGGCGCTGGTTGGCCCCGGAGGCCTCACCATCGAGGTCGATGCGCACCATCGTCGAGCCGGCGCCGAGCGTGCCGGTGGCGTGGGCGGACAGCGCCGAGAGGGCATGGGTCCGGGCGTCGCGGAAGGCGTCCGCGGTCGCCGGCAGGGGGGTCGGCGACGGCGTGGTCGTGGTCGAGCCGGGCGTCGGGACCTTCGGCGGACCCAGCTCCGCGCACCCGGTGAGGGCCAGACCCAGGACGACCGCCAGCGCGGCGGCCCGAGCGGCCCGTCGGGTGCGGTCGAGGCGAGGTGGACGGCTCATCCGGCCTCGTGCAGGGCGTGGACGAGCAGCGGGACCGCACCGCGCAGGAGCGGCTCGCGCTGGTCGGTCGGGAGCCGGACGGCGGTGACGAGCAGCCCCTCGACGGCGGCGACGAGGACCACCGCGTCCTGGCCCGCCGATGGGCGGCCGGCCCTCACCGCCAGCTGCTCGACGGTGGCGAGCAGGCTGCGGCGCCAGCGCTCGAAGACCGCCATCAGGTCGGGCTGGCGGGCCGCCTCGAGGGAGAGCTCGGCCTGGGCCCGGACGAGGGAGGGCTCACGCACCCAGCCGACCGTGAGCTCGGTGACGGCGGCGGACACGGCGGCGGGATCCCCCGCGCCGTCGGCGAGCTCGTCGGCGAGCGCCTCGACCCCGTCCTCGAGCGCGCGCCCGACCTCCTCGGCGAGGGCGACGAGGAGTGCCACGCGGGTGCGCAGGTAGGCCGAGCAGGTGCCCTCGGGCAGCCCGGCGCGGGCGTCGACGGCCCGGTGGGTCAGGCCGCGCAGCCCCGAGTCCGCGACGACCTCGACGGCCGCCGCGAGCAGCTCGGCCCGCCGCCCGGTCGGGGCCGGGGGGCGGGCGGCGCGGGACGGCGCCTCGGGGGCTCGACTGTCGGGCATCGCCGCCATTGTGCCGGTCGGGTGCGTGGCGCGACGGGCGCCCGGGAACATCCGGCCGGGACGTGGGGCTCTCCTTCTGGAGAATCGTCTACATCCGTAGAAAGGAGTCGGCCATGGGACCGATCACCGGACTGTCCGTCATCGCCACCACCCTCCTCCGGACGAGCATCGTCCTCGGGGTCGTCGTCGTGGGGCTGACCCTCGCGGTCGTCCTGCCCACCCTCACCCGGACCCGGGAGGACCGGCAGCGTCGCCACCTCGGCATCGCGGCGTACTACCGCCTCACTCCGGCGCTGAGCCGCTGACGTCCGGCTGCCCGCCCGTCCAGCGGGCGCGCAGCCGGTTCCCAGCGGCTGCCCGGGCCCGGCCACCTACGCTGGCCCCCATGCGGCGCCGCCACCTCACCGAGACCTGGCTCGTCCTCGGCGTCTCGCTCGGGTCGTCCGCGATCTACGCGCTGCTGCGGATCGTCGACCGGCTCACCCGGCCCGAGAAGCTGTCGCAGCAGACCGCCGCGATGAACAGCTCGGTCACCCCCGACCGGCCGTGGCTCGACGTCACGTACCAGCTCGTCGGCATCGGCCTGGCCCTCGTGCCCGTGCTGCTCGCCATCCACCTGCTGCGCCGCGACGACCCCGACGAACCGCACACGATGGGCTTCGACCTGCGTCGCCCCCTCCAGGACCTCTGGCGCGGCGCCGCGCTCGCGGCCGTCATCGGCGTCCCCGGGCTGGGCCTCTACCTCGCGGCGAAGGCGGTCGGCGTCAACACGACCGTCGCGGCCGCCAACCTCGCCGGCGCCGCCTGGTTCACCGTGCCCGTCCTCGTCCTCTCGGCCGCGCAGAACGCCGTCCTCGAGGAGACGGTCATGGTCGGCTACCTCTTCCGCCGCTGGCGCGAGGCCGGCTGGGGGCCGTGGCGGGTCATCGTCACGAGCGCCGTGATCCGGGGGACCTACCACCTGTACCAGGGCTTCGGCGGCTTCGTCGGCAACCTCGTGATGGGGCTGCTCTTCGGCTGGCTCTACACCCGGACGAGACGGGTGATGCCGCTCGTCGTGGCGCACACCATCCTCGACGTCGTCGCGTTCGTCGGGTACTCGCTGCTCAAGCCGCACGTCACCTGGCTCTGACGCGCCGGCGGGCCGAGGTACCGGAAGACCCCGGTCAGCCGCGGAGCGCGCTGCGCAGGTCCTTGTTGAGCGTCGAGATGACGTCCTGCGGGATGCCCTTGGGGCAGGCCACCGAGCAGGCGCCGACGTTGGTGCATCCGCCGAAACCCTCGTGGTCGTGCTGGTCGACCATCGAGACGACCCGCGCGCTGCGCTCCGGCTGACCCTGGGGCAGCTCGGAGAGGTGGGTGACCTTGGCGCCCATGAAGAGCATCGCCGAGGCGTTCGGGCAGGCCGCGACACAGGCGCCGCAGCCGATGCACTCGGCCGCCACGAACGCGCGCTCGGCGTTGTCCTTGGGCACGAGCGTCGCGTGCGCGTCGGGGGCCGCGCCGGTGTTGACCGAGATGTAGCCGCCGGCCTGGATGATGCGGTCGAACGCGCCGCGGTCGACGACGAGGTCCTTGATGACCGGGAACGCGTTGGCACGCCACGGCTCGATGGTGATGACCTCACCGTCGGTGAAGCTGCGCATGTGCAGCTGGCAGGTCGTGGTCTTCTCGGGCCCGTGGGCCTCGCCGGAGATCATCAGGCCGCACATGCCGCAGATGCCCTCCCGGCAGTCGCTGTCGAACGCGATGGGCTCCTCGCCCTTGGCGTTGAGCTGCTCGTTGAGGACGTCGAGCATCTCGAGGAAGCTCATGTCCTCGCTGATCTCGGTGACCTTGTAGGTGACGAGCTCGCCGGTGTGGCGAGGTCCGGCCTGACGCCAGATCTTCAGGGTCAGATTCACGACCGGGGCCCCCAGAAAGTATCGGAGTCGGGTCCCACGCTCTGCGTGGGCCGGAGGAACGTAGAACTATCTGGGGTGGTCACTTGTAGCTCCGCTGCTTGAGTTCGATGGCTTCGTAGACGAGGTCCTCCTTGTGGAGCACCGGCTGGCCCATCACGCCGTCGCCGTCGCCACCGGTGAACTCCCACGCCGCGACGTAGGCGAACTCGTCGTCGTGGCGCAGCGCCTCGCCGTCCTCGGTCTGGGACTCGGTCCGGAAGTGCCCGCCGCACGACTCACGCCGGTGGAGGGCGTCGATGCACATCAGCTCGCCGAGCTCGAGGAAGTCGGCGACGCGGCCGGCCTTCTCCAGGCTCTGGTTGAGCGTGTCCGCGGCGCCGAGGATCCGCACGTTGCGCCAGAACTCCTCGCGCAGGCCGCGGATGAGGTCGATCGCCTTGAGCAGGCCCTCCTCGCTCCGCTCCATCCCGCAGAACTCCCACATGATGGTGCCGAGCTCCTTGTGGAAGGAGTCGACGCTGCGCTCGCCGTTGACGGCGAGCAGCCGGGCGGTGCGTTCCTCGACCCGGCCCTGGGCCTCGGCGACGGCCGGGTGGTCGGCCGCGAGCGGCTCGAACGGGCCCTTGGCGAGGTAGTCGCGGATCGTGTTCGGCAGGACGAAGTACCCGTCGGCGAGGCCCTGCATCAGGGCCGAGGCCCCGAGCCGGTTCGCGCCGTGGTCGGAGAAGTTCGCCTCGCCCGTGACGAAGAGGCCGGGGATGGAGGACTGGAGGTCGTAGTCGACCCACAGGCCGCCCATCACGTAGTGCACGGCGGGGTAGATGCGCATCGGCACCTCGTAGGGGTTCTCCCCGGTGATGCGCGCGTACATGTCGAAGAGGTTGCCGTACTTGGACTCGACGGCGTCCTTGCCGAGGCGGGCGATGGCGTCGGTGAAGTCGAGGTAGACACCGCGGCGGAAGTCACCGACGAGCGGGCCCACACCGCGACCCTCGTCACAGACGTTCTTCGCCTGGCGGGAGGCGATGTCGCGCGGGACGAGGTTGCCGAAGGAGGGGTAGATCCGCTCCAGGTAGTAGTCGCGGTCCCCCTCGGGGATGTCGCGGGGGTCCTTGTCGCAGTCGTCCTTGTTCTTCGGCACCCAGATCCGGCCGTCGTTGCGCAGCGACTCCGACATCAGGGTCAGCTTGCTCTGGTGGTCGCCGGAGACCGGGATGCACGTCGGGTGGATCTGCGTGTAGCAGGGGTTGGCCATGTAGGCGCCCTTGCGGTGGGCCCGCCACGAGGCCGTGACGTTGGACCCCATCGCGTTCGTCGACAGGAAGAAGACGTTGCCGTAGCCGCCGGAGGCCAGCACGACGGCGTCGGCGAGGTGGGTCTCGATGTCGCCGGTGACGAGGTCGCGGACGACGATGCCGCGGGCCCGGCCGTCGGCGACGACGAGCTCGAGCATCTCGTGCCGCGTGTACTGGGTGACGGTGCCGGCGGCGACCTGCCGCTCGAGCGCCTGGTAGGCGCCGATGAGCAGCTGCTGTCCGGTCTGGCCGCGGGCGTAGAACGTGCGCGACACCTGGACGCCACCGAAGGAGCGGTTGTCGAGGAGGCCGCCGTACTCGCGCGCGAAGGGGACGCCCTGGGCGACGCACTGGTCGATGATGTTCGCACTCACCTCGGCGAGGCGGTAGACGTTGGTCTCCCGCGAGCGGTAGTCCCCGCCCTTCACGGTGTCGTAGAAGAGGCGGTAGACGGAGTCGCCGTCCTCCTTGTAGTTCTTCGCCGCGTTGATGCCGCCCTGCGCCGCGATCGAGTGGGCGCGCCGCGGCGAGTCCTGGAAGCAGAAGGACTTGACGTTGTACCCGGCCTCGCCGAGGGTCGCGGCGGCCGAGCCGCCCGCGAGCCCGGTGCCGACGATGATGACGTCGAGCTTGCGGCGGTTGGCGGGGTTGACGAGCGCCGCGTCGAACTTGCGCTGCGTCCACATCTCGGGGACCGGGACGGCGGGTGCCTTGGTGTCGGCGACCGGCTCGCCCTCGGTGTAGAGGCCGTGCGCGATGCCGGCGTTGACGGTGGTCTCAGTCATCGGTTCAGTGCCTCACTTGATCAGGCCGAAGAGGATCGACAGCGGCGGGATGAGGAACCCGACGACGATCACGGCGGCGACGCCGTGCCCGATCAGCTTCGCCCGCCGGTACGCGTGCGCGGTCATCGTCCAGCCGAGGGTCTGCAGCGCGCTGAACACCCCGTGCGAGAGGTGGAAGGCCAGCGCGACCATCGCGAGGACGTAGAGGAGGGTCAGCCAGGGGACCTGGAAGCTCGCGACGACGAGCTCGTACGGGTTCTGCTGGATGTCGGTGCCCTGCTTGTCCGGGTTCACCGAGAACTTGACGATGGTGAACTGGAGCAGGTGCCAGACGATGAAGACGAGGAGGAAGACGCCGCCCCAGCGCATCCACGCCGTGCGCATCGCGGCCTTCGCGGCCGAGTACTTGGTGCGGCGGGCGTTGCCGGCCCGGGCCCACAGGCTGAACGCGGCGTACGCGTGCCCGACGAGGCTGAGCAGCAGGACGACGCGGATCACCCAGAGCAGGCCGGCGTACGGCAGCATCGGCTCGCCGATGGTGCGGAGGTGCTCGGCGTAGGTGTTGAACGCCTCCTCCCCGGCGAGCGCCTTGAGGTTGCCGTACATGTGCAGGAGGACGTACCCGACGAACACGAGTCCGGTCGCGGCCATGAGGACCTTGAGACCGATCGTGGTCCGTCGTGCCGTCCCCGGACGCGAGGAAGTCGTTGTGGCCACGAGTGGCACCCTAGCCTCCGGTCCGGACGGGATCGAGGGCTGGCGAGGTCCGCGGGCGTGTGACGTTCATCCGGTTACCGCACGGTAGGCCGGGGGCGCGGGCCCCGCGGCGTGGACGGGTCAGGCGCGGCGGGCGGCGACGGCTGCGTCGTACAAGGCCTTCTTCGACAGCCCGGTTGCCGAGGCGACCTCGGCGCAGACGTCCTTGAGCCGCTCGCCCGCAGCGGTCCGGGCGAGCACCTCGGGGAGGACCTCCTCGAGCCCCGCGGCCGGCCCGGTGGCGCCCGCGACGACGACGGTGATCTCCCCGCGGGCGTGCTCCTCGGCCCACTCCGCGAGCTCGGCGAGTCCCCCGCGCCGGATCTCCTCGTACGTCTTGGTCAGCTCGCGGCAGACGGCGGCGGGCCGGTCCGGGCCGAACGCGGCCGCCATCGACGTGAGTGCTCGGGCGAGCCGGTGCGGCGCCTCGAAGAAGACCATCGTCCGGGCCTCGGCGGCGAGTCCGGCGAGGGCCCGCTCCCGCTCGCCGTCCTTGCGGGGCAGGAAGCCCTCGAAGCAGAAGCGGTCGACGGGGAGCCCGGAGACCGCGAGCGCGGTGAGGACCGCCGACGGCCCGGGCACGGCGGTGACCCGGATGCCCGCGGCGACCGCGGCGGCGACGAGCCGGTAGCCGGGGTCGGACACCGACGGCATCCCCGCGTCGGTGACGACGACGACCCGGGCGCCCCCGCGGAGCACCTCGACGAGGTCGGTCGCGCGGCCGGACTCGTTGTGCTCGTGGAAGGACACGACGCGGCCCGGGGGCGAGACCCCGAGGTCGGCGCACAGCCTCCGCAGCCGGCGGGTGTCCTCGGCGGCGACCACGTCGGCGGTCGCGAGCTCCTCGGCGAGCCGGGGCGCGGCGTCGCGGGGGTCGCCGATGGGTGTCGCGGCGAGGACGAGGACACCGGCGTTCATCCGGCGATCCTCGCACCTCCGCGAGGGCCGCAGGTGCCCCACCTACGATGTGCCGGTGACCCGGACCGACGAGCTGCGCCACCGCCTGCTCGGCTTCCGGCCCACCGACACCCTCTGGGGCTGGCTCGGCCCCGGGCTCATCGCCCTCGTCGGGGGCATCCTCCGCTTCTGGAACCTCGACCGCCCGCAGGCCCTGGTCTTCGACGAGACGTACTACGTCAAGCAGGGCTACTCGATGACCCGCTACGGCGTCGAGATGCGGGTGCTCTCCTCGCTCAAGAAGCCCGACGTCGCGTTCGTCGGCGGCAACCCCGACGTCTTCAGCACCACGGACGGCGACTTCGTGGTGCACCCGCCGGTGGGCAAGTGGGTCATCGGCGCCGGCGAGTGGCTCCTCGGGGCGGACTCCGGGTGGGGCTGGCGGTTCTCGGTGGCGCTCGTCGGGACGCTGTCGATCCTCGTCCTCGGACGGGTCGCCCGCCGGATGTTCGGGTCGACGGCGCTGGGGTGCGTCGCGGCGTTCCTCCTCGCGTTCGAGGGCTCGCACTTCGTCATGTCACGGACCGGGATCCTCGACATCATCGTCATGTTCTTCGCGCTGTGCGCCTTCGCGGCCCTCCTCATCGACCGCGACCGCAGCCGCGAGGTGCTGGCCGAGAAGGTGGGCGCCCTCGGCCGCGGCGAGTGGCCCGGTGGCGGCGGGCCGTGGCTCGGCTGGCGACCGTGGCGGTGGGTGGCCGGCGTCTCGCTCGGGCTCTGCGTGGGGACGAAGTGGTCCGGCCTGTTCTTCCTCGCCGCGTTCGGCCTCATGACGGTGTGGTGGGACATGGGGGCGCGCCGCACCGCCGGGGTCCGGCACTGGGCCCGGGGGTCGCTGCTCACGGACGGTCCGTTCGCCGCCGTCCAGATGGTGCTCACCGCGGCGGTCGTCTACACCCTCTCGTGGACCGGCTGGTTCCTCTCGGACAACGGGTACCACCGGCACTGGGACACCTTCAACCCCGGCAAGGGCGTGCTGTGGCTGCCGCCGGTGCTGCGGAACTGGCTGAAGTACCACCAGGACGCGTTCGCCTTCAACACCAACCTCCACACCCCCCACCCGTACCAGTCCAACCCCTGGTCGTGGCTCCTGCAGACCCGCCCGACGTCGTTCTACTACGAGAGCCCGACCCAGGGGGTCGACGGCTGCGGGGTGGCGCAGTGCTCGCAGGCCATCAACCCGATCGGGACGATCTCGGTGTGGTGGCTCGGCATCCTCGCGCTGCTCGTCGTCCTCTGGTGGTGGCTCGTGCGCCGCGACTGGCGGGCCGGGGCGATCGCGGCCGGCGTCATCGGCGGCTACCTGCCGTGGTTCGCCTTCCAGAGCCGGACGATCTACACCTTCTACACGGTGGCCTTCGAACCGTGGGTCGTCCTCGCGGTGACCTTCCTCATCGGGCTCTGGGTGGGCCGGCGTGCGCCCGACCCGGCGCGCTGGCGGTTCCGCGTGCTCGTCGTCGGCGGCTACCTCCTGCTGACGCTCGGGCTCTTCGCCTTCTTCCACCCCGTCTACGTCGCCGACACCATCCCGTACGAGCACTGGCACTGGCGGATGTGGTTCCCCAGCTGGATCTGACACCGGGTCCGGGGCTCCCCGGTGGTGTCAGGGGTGCGGCGTAGGTTCGGAGCATGTTCCTCCTCGGCGACGAGCAGCGGCTCGTCATCAGCGCCAGCGACCTGCGCACCGCCGCGGCGTGCGAGTTCGCGCTCGTCGCCGGCCTCGACGCGCTGCGGGGGCTGCGCGCGTCGGTCGAGGACCCCGACGACCCGATGCTCCGGCGCGTGTCCGAGCTCGGCGACCAGCACGAGAACCTCGAGCTGCGCCGGCTGGCGTCGGTGCACCCGGGAGGGATCCGTCAGCTGCCGGCCCCCGAGTACTCCCCCGGCGGGCTCGCCGACGCGATGGCGGCGTCCCTCGAGGCCCTCGCGGGCGACGCGCAGGTCCTGTCGCAGGCGACCCTCTTCGACGGCGGCTTCGTCGGGCGCGCCGACTTCCTCGAGCGCACGCCCGCCGGCTGGGTCGTCAGCGACACCAAGCTGGCCCGGCACGAGAACGTCCCCGCGCTCCTCCAGGTCGCCGCCTACGCGGCCCTCCTCGAGGACGCCGGGGTGCCGGTCGCGCCGGTGGCCCGGCTGGTCCTCGGGGGCGGCGACGTCCACGACATCCCGCTCGGTGACGTGCTCCCGGTCTACCGGGCGCGCCGGGTGCGGCTCGAGCAGCTGCTGGCCGACCACCGCGCCGGCGGCGACCCCGCGGCCTGGGGGGACCCGCGGTGGCTGGCCTGCGGGCGCTGCCCGGTGTGCGAGGTCGAGGTCGAGGGCGCCCGTGACCTGCTGCTCGTCGCCGGGATGCGGGGGCCCACCCGGCGCCGGCTCCTCGACGCCGGGGTCACCACGATCGAGGCACTGGCCGCCCACGAGGGCGTCGTCCCCGACGTGCGTCCGGCGATGCTCGAGCGGCTGCGCGCCCAGGCCCGTCTCCAACTCGAGCAGGACGCCGACCCCGAGGGCGGGGTGCGCCACGAGGTGGTCGACCCCGACGCCCTGCGCCGGATGCCGCCCCCGAGCGAGGGCGACGTCTTCTTCGACTTCGAGGGCGACCCGCTGTGGCAGGAGCGCGGCTCCACCGTGTGGGGTCTCGAGTACCTCTTCGGCATGGTCGAGGTCGATACCGGCGCACCGAGGTTCCGCGCGTTCTGGGCCCACGACCGGCACGAGGAGAAGCGCGCCCTCGTCGAGTTCGTCGACCACGTGCGCGCCCGGCGTCGCCGCTGGCCCGACCTGCACGTCTACCACTACGCGCCGTACGAGCCGGCCGCGCTGCTCCGGCTCGCGGCCCGGCACGGCGTGTACGAGGACGAGGTCGACCAGCTGCTGCGCGACGCGGTGTTCGTCGACCTCTACTCCGTCGTGCGGGCGGGCATCCGGGTCTCGCAGCGGTCGTACTCCATCAAGAAGCTCGAGCCCCTCTACATGGCGGCCCGGGAGGGTGACGTCCAGGGCGGCGCCGAGAGCATCGTCGTCTACCACCAGTACACGGCCGCCCGGATCGAGGGCCGTGAGGACGAGGCGGAGCGCCTCATCGGCGAGATCGCCCACTACAACGAGGACGACTGCGTCTCGACCCTCAAGCTGCGCGACTGGCTGCTGGCCCGCCGGGCCGAGTACGTCGGCGACGACTGGGCCCTGCCCGTGGCCGACGAGGTCGCCGAGGTCGCCGTCAGCGCACAGCGGCGAGCCGCCCTCGACCTCGAGGCGGCGGTCCGGGCGCTCGTCGACGACGTCGTCGTGGCCGAGCGCACGCCCGAGCACCACGCCGTGGCGCTCGTCGGGTCCTCGGTGCTGTTCCACGCGCGCGAGGACAAGCCGAAGTGGCAGGAGCACTTCGAGCGGCTGCGGCTGCCGGTCGGCGACTGGCGTTCCGCCGACGGGGTCTTCCTCGTCGAACGGGGCGAGGTCGTCGACGACTGGCACCGGACGACACCGAGGCAGCGGCCCCGACGCACCGTGCGCCTGCACGGTGAACCGATGCGGCAGAACGGCATCGGGGCGGGCGCCAAGGTCTCGGCGGTCTACGGGGTTCCCCCGCCCGCCGGCATGACGGCCGAGCCGCTGCACGCCAACGCGCGCAGCACCGCCACCGTCACGGTCCTGGAGGCCGAGGACCGGCTCGCCGAGAACGGCCGGCTCCACCAGAGCCTGCTCGTCGAGGAGCTCCAGCCCAAGGACGGCGAGCCGCACGTCGACCTCCCGGTCGCGCTCGTCCCCAACGACAACGTCAGCTCGGCCCCGATCGACCGCGCGCTCGCCGAGGTCGCCGAGGCCGTCCGCGCCACCGGGCGGGTGCCGGTCGGTGCCGGAACGGACGTCCTCCTGCGCCACCCTCCCCGGCTCCGCGGGGGCGCCCCGCTGCCCCCGGTGGGCCCGGGGAGCGACGGGTATGCCGACGCCATCACGGCGGCGCTCACGGGGATGGACGACTCCTACGTCGCCGTCCAGGGGCCTCCCGGCACGGGCAAGACGCACGTCGGGGCGCACGTCATCGCCCGGCTCGTCGCGCAGGGCTGGGCCGTCGGGGTCTGCGCGCAGAGCCACGCGGCCGTCGAGAACGTCCTGACGAAGATCGTCGCCGCCACCGAGGTGCCGGGCGAGCAGGTCGGCAAGGTCGCCAAGGCCACCGCCGACCCGCGGTGGACCGCCCTCACCAGGCCCGACGACCTCGCGGACTTCGCGGCGGCCCATCGCGCGGCCGGACAGGGGTACGTCATCGGCGGCACCGCCTGGGACCTCACCAACCCGTCCCGGGTCGAGCGGGGCCAGCTCGACCTGCTCGTCGTCGACGAGGCGGGCCAGTTCTCCCTCGCCAAGACCCTCGCGGTGTCGGTGGCCGCCCGCCGGCTGCTCCTCCTCGGCGACCCGCAGCAGCTCCCCCAGGTGACGACGGGGACCCATGCGGAACCGATCGACGTCGCCGCCCTGGCGTGGCTCGCCGGAGGACAGCCCGTGCTGCCCCCCGAGCTCGGCTACTTCCTCGCGACGACCTGGCGGATGCACCCCGCCCTCACCGCACCGGTCTCGGACCTCGCCTACTCCGGCAGGTTGTCCGCGCAGGAGACGGTGACCGCGACCCGGGTCCTCGAGGGGGTCGAGCCCGGGCTGCACGTGCGGCTCGTCGACCACCGCGACAACTCCACGCACTCGCCCGAGGAGGCGGGGGCCGTCCTCGACCTCGTCCGCGACCTGCTGGGCCGGACGTGGCAGGACCCGTCGGACACCGACGCCGACGGGCGGCCGGGGGGGCCGCGCCCGATGACCGAGCGGGACGTCATCGTCATCACGCCGTACAACGCCCAGGTCGGCCTGCTGCGCCGCGTCCTCGACGACGCCGGCCTCCCCGACGTCGCGGTCGGGACGGTCGACCGGTTCCAGGGACAGGAGGCCGCCGTCGCGATCCTGTCGATGGCGGCCTCCTCGCACTCCGACGTCTCCCGCGGGATGGGGTTCCTCCTCGACCGGCACCGGCTCAACGTCGCGATCTCCCGCGGGCAGCACTCCGCGTTCGTCGTCCGCTCCGAGGTGCTCACCGAGTTCTCCCCGCGCAGCGCCGACGAGCTCGTGGCGCTCGGCGCCTTCCTCCGGCTGTGCGATGCCGCGGTCACCACGAGGTCGGTCGAGGCGGTGCCGGTGCCGGGCTGACCCGGTCGGGTCGGGCCGCGCCTGCGACGACCGGGTCGGTCGGGCCGCGGCCTCGCGGCTACTGGCCGGTGCGGCCGTCGATGCACTCGCGGAGCAGGTCCGCGTGCCCGACGTGGCGGGCGTACTCCTCCACCAGGTGCACGAGGACGTCGCGCACCGCCACCTCGCCGTCGTGCCGGCTCACCGTCGCCGCGAGGTCGTCGGGGGCGAGCGTGTCGAGCCAGGCATCGGCCGCGTCGACCTCGCGCCGCCACATGGCGAACGAGTCCTCGACGACCGCGGGGTCGGCGACGGCGGTGGTGAACTCGAAGTCACGGTCGGCGTCGTCGGAGTACAGCGGCTGCTCGACCGGCAGCTGGCGCAGCACGTGGTGGAACCAGTACTGCTCGACGACCGCCAGGTGGCGGACCAGCCCGAGCAGGCTGAGGGTGCTCGGCGGCACCGAGCGCCGGGCGAGCTGCTCGGCATCCAACCCCTCGCACTTCATCTCGAGCGTCATCCGGTAGCGCGTCAGGTACTCGCGCACCGTCGCGAGCTCCCCCACCGGCGACCCATCCGGGCGGGGGTCGTTCTCGGGGTCGGTCCACATGTCGCTCATGGGAGACCACCCAACTCCTTCGACCGGCGAGGGCAACCGGGTTCGCGGAGCGCCGACGGGCTTCCCCGTCCCGGGGTGGCTTCCTTCGGTGTGCGACCTCGCGGGAGCGGCCGACGTGGCGCTGAACGACGCGGCGGCAGCGTCTGGACCGCCGGGCGGGTCGCCCGTTCGGCCATCTTCGTGGCGCAGGGGGGCGTCGGCGCGGCGGCGCTGACATCATCGTCGCCATCACCCCATCTCGCCGGAGGTCCCCGTGACCATCAGCCGTATCGGGGCGGCGCTCACGAGCGCCGCCGTCGTCGTCCTCGGGGGCGGTGTGGCTGCGGTGGCCGCCACCGCTCCCACCGCCGTCGTCGTCACCGACGAGGACACCCCCACGACCTCCCCCGACGATGCGGGCGCCGGGGAGGGCGAACAGTCCCACTCACCGGACGCTGACGAGCAGGGCGAGAGCGACGAGACCGGCGACGGCCAGGACCAGGCTGACGGCGAGGGCGACACCTCCGAGAGCGCCGAGACCGATGCCGAGCACGCCGGCGGTGTCGGCCCGGATGCGTCGGGACCTGCCCATCACGGACTGTGCAACGCCTGGCAGCACGTGCAGGACGTGCCCGGCAAGGCCGCGAACTCGACGGCCTTCCGCACCCTGCAGGAGATCGGCTGCGACGACGCCGCGACGACGGAGCAGGACGCCGCGGAGGGGGATGCTGCCGACCAGGCCGAGGAGTCGCCGGAGTCACCCCGCACGAAGCCGTCGAAGATCACGAAGAACGCCGCCAAGGCCGCCCGCCAGCAGGGCAAGGCCGAGGCCAAGGCGTCGGCAGGCACGTCGAGGGGGCACACTGCCGACACGTCCGCGGCGCGCTCGAGCCACGGAAACGGTCGCGCCCGCCGCTGAACCGGATGGCAGGGGCGGGTTTCTCGGGTGACCCGAGAAAGCCGCACTTCACCCGGGAAGCGTTCCACTGCGAAGTGCGGGGTTCTCGGGCGAAGCGGCAGCCGCCAGCTCGAGGTGGTGACCGACGTGGTCGCCCGTCACCGGAGTCGGGTGCGGCTCAGGGGCCCGTCGCTCGTGGCTCGCTCCCCCGAGTCCCCTCCAGCACCACGAAAGGCCGGCTCGCGCCGGCCTTTCGTGTCTGGTGGAGCTGAGGGGATTCGAACCCCTGACCTTCTCATTGCGAACGAGACGCGCTACCAACTGCGCCACAGCCCCGAGTGCGGGAGAAACGATAACACCAGCCCGACCGGTGCCCGAAACCGGCGACGGCCCTCACCCGGGCCGGTCCGGCAGCCGCCCATCGGCACAGGTCACGACCGCACCCGGCGACCAGAGGACGCGTCCGCCCGTCGGCGCCAGCGCCTAGAGTCAGCCCATGCGACTCAGACTGCCGGGGGCGCGCCCCACGACGAGCGGCCCCAGCGACCTCCCGGCACATCTGCCCGGGACGGGGGTCGACCCGCTCCGGGTGGGCGACCCGCGCCGCCCGCCCGAGTGGTCCGTCCCCCGCGGGGTCCGGACGGCCAGCGAGTGGGCCTGGCGCGGCGCGGTCATCGGCCTGGCGCTCGTCGCCGTGCTCTACCTCGTGAGCCTGCTGTCCGAGGTCGCCATCCCCCTCCTCGTCGCACTCCTGCTCTCCGCCCTGCTGCACCCGGTCTATGACCGGTTCGCCCGGGTGATGCCCCGTGGCGCAGCGGCCGGCCTCACCGTGCTCGGCACGATCGCGGTCGTCACCGGGATGCTGTCCTTCGTCGGGTCGCAGCTGACGAGCCAGCTCGGCGACATCACCGGCAAGGTCACCGACGGCATCGAGCAGGTCCGACAGTGGGTCCAGGGCTCGTTCGGCATCTCCGACACCCAGCTGACCGACTACATCGACCGGGCCCGCAACGCCGTCAGCTCGGGCAACGTCACCGACACGCTCGCCGCCGCCGGCCTCACGGCCGGCCACCTCGTCGCCGGGATGTTCCTCGCCCTCTTCACCCTGTTCTTCTTCCTCTACGACGGCCCGACGATCTGGGCGTGGGCCGTGCGGCTCTTCCCGCGCGGCGCCCGTGAGCGCGTGCACTCCTCCGGGCTCATCGCGTGGGCCCAGCTCTCGGCCTTCACCCGCGCGACGATCCTCGTGGCCGCCGCGGACGCGATCGGCATCGGCGTCGGCGCGGCGATCCTCGGCGTGCCGTTCGCCTCCGGCATCGCCCTGCTCGTCTTCTTCGGCGCCTTCGTCCCGATCGTCGGTGCCACCCTCTCCGGCGGGGTGGCCGTGCTTCTCGCGCTCGTCGCCCTGGGCCCGATCCAGGCACTCATCATGCTCGGCATCGTCATCGGCGTGCAGCAGATGGAGGCCCACCTGCTCCAGCCGCTGCTCATCGGCCGGGCGATGCGCCTGCACCCCCTCGCGGTCATCCTCGCCATCGCCGCCGGCATCGTGCTCGCCGGCATCATCGGCGGCCTCATCGCCGTCCCGACGATCGCGGTGCTCAACGCCGTCGGGCACCACCTCCTCGACGAGCCCGAGGAGGACGGCGGGGGGACGGACGACGGGGACGACGACCTCGACACCGACGACGTGCTCGGTGCGGACCGGGCCGCGCACGCCCGGGAGGAGGCGGCCGAGGACTCCCCCGACGCCCCGATCGTGGCGGACGTCGAGACCGGTGCGGAGCCGCGCGACACCTGAGCGGGAGCCGCCTGCGGCGGTGCCATCGCACCATCGGGGCAGCCGCTCGAGCGGCCCCCGGGGGGTGAGCCACGGTGGGACGAGCCCCGCCAGGAGCGGTCGGGCGTCAGCCCCTCGAGCGGTCAGGCGCCGGCGGCCCGACGCTCGTCCAGCTGCTCGCCGTGCGAGCGCAGTCCCTCGACGGGCACCGGGTCGGCGGTGACGGCGGCGGGCGCGACCTCGGCACGCTCGGCCTTGGCCTTCATCGTGTAGGTGGGGCGCGGCACCGGCACCGGGTCCCAGGTCAGGGGGATGTCGTCCTCGTCGACGAGGTGGACGTACTCGATGACCGTCTCGGGCTCGGGCTCCGGGGCGGCCGCTGCGGCCACGACCTCGACCGGGGCCTCGGGCGCGGCCTGCTGCGGCTCGGCGGCCGCGTCGACGGGAGCCACCTCGGCCGGTGCCCCGGCGCCGGACGCTGCGGCAGTGGCCTCGACCGGCGACGCGGGACGGGTCCGGGCCGGCGCGGCACGACGCGCGGAGGGCGCCGGCGCTGCGCTGGCCCGGCGACGGGCCTCCTCGAGCGCCCGGCGACGGCGCGCCGCACGGGCCGCCTGCTCGGCACGCACGTCGGCGCGCAGCCAGGCGAGCGAGCCGACCACCGCGACGAGCGCCACGACCGGCGCCCACGGCTGGAGGACGGCGACGACGGCGAGCACTCCGGTGGCCAGGAGCGCGACGAGGGAGGTGAGCAGCGCGAGGCCGCGGACCCGGCGGCCACCGGCACGCACCGGCGTCGGACGCCCCGCCTCGGGAACGCGCGCGGACACCGGTCGGGGCGAGGGGATCTCGGCGGGGACGGCGCGCTTGACGACGACCTGCGGGCGGGCGGCACGGGCCGGGTGGACCGACCACGAGCGGGGGGTCGGGTCGGAGAGGTCCGTGCGCGGGATCGTGGCTCGCCGCTCCAGGACACGCATCGCCGCGCTGAACTGCTCGACCGACCGTGCGGTGGCGAGGTGGTCGCGCCGGCGGATCCAGTACTGGACGAAATAGGCAGCCCAGACCCCGAGGAGGACGAGGAAGATCAGGCTCGACGGGGACTGCACGATCCGACGGTATGCGTGCTCACGCCTCGGGTCCCGCACCCGCCTCGGTGTGTCGCGCAAGTGACTCGTGTGACGACTGTGCCGCGAGGGTCGAGCGGGTCAGCCGCTCGACCATCGACTCCCCCGCGAGGTCCTCCACCGTCAGGGCGTAGGAGAGATGCTCCTGCCAGTCCCCGTCGATGTGCAGGTAGTGCGGCCGGCGCCCCTCGAACCGGAATCCCAGCTTGCGGACGACGGCCAGGCTCGCCGTGTTCCTCGGCCGGATGTTGATCTCCATCCGGTGCAGGCCGACCCGGCCGAAGAGGTGGTCCCCGACGAGGGCCACCCCGGTCGGGATGATCATCTGCCCGGCGACGGTGCGGCTCACCCAGTAGCCGACGTAGCAGGAGCGGAACGACCCGAAGACGACCGTGCCGACGTTGACCTGCCCGACGAGACGACCGGCCACCTCCACGGCGAGCGGCAGCGCGCGGGCCGCTGCCCCGTCGGCGTCGTAGAGGGCGACGAGCTCCTCGAAGGTCCGCGGCGGCGCGTCGGGGTCGGGCGAGGTGGCGTCCCACGGCTCCAGCCAGGCGGCGTTCGCGCGGCGCACCGACTGGAAGACCGGGCCGTCGGAGACGGCGAGCGGGCGGAGCAGGATGTCGACGCCGGTGGGGGTGCGCCCCTCGAGCCGGACCGGCCACACCCATTCCGGCGGAGGTGGCGGCGCCGGCGGGCGCCGTCCGGACCCGACGATGCGCCGCCACATCAGTGGTCGCCCCCGCGGACCTGGTCGAGCGCGTGCGGCAGCACCTCCGCGAGGACGGCGAGCGCGTCCTTCACACCCCCCGAGGACCCCGGGAGGTTGACGACGAGCGTGCGCCCGGCGAGCCCGGCGAGGCCGCGGGACAGCACGGCGGTCGGCACGCCCTGCGCGACGCCGCGGGCCCGGATGGCCTCGGCGAGCCCGGGGACCTCGCGGTCCAGGAGCGGCCGGGTGGCCTCGGGGGTGCCGTCGGTGGGGGTGAGCCCGGTGCCGCCGGTGGTCAGGAGCAGGTCGGGTCCGGCCGCGAGGGCCGTGGACAGGGCCTCGCCGACGCCCGGGCCGTCGGCGACGACGGTGGGCTCACCCACCTCGCACCCCCAGCCGCGAAGAGCCTCGACGATGAGCGCGCCGCCCCGGTCCGGGTAGACGCCGTGCGCCGCGCGGGTCGAGCAGGTGACGACCGCGGCCCGACGTCCGGTGAGGTCCGGGGCGGTGCTCACGCCTCCTCCGCCCAGTCGCCCGAGCGGCCACCCGACTTCGCGGTGACCCGGACGTCGGTGATCCGGGCGTGCTTGTCGACGGCCTTGACCATGTCGATGAGCGCCAGGGCACCCACGGCGACGGCGGTCAGCGCCTCCATCTCGATGCCGGTGCGGTCGGCCGTGCGCACCTCGGCCCGGAACGTGACGCCGTCGTCGACCACCTCGAGGTCGACCTCGGCGGCGTGCACGGCCACCGGGTGCGCCAGGGGGACGAGCTCGGGGGTGCGCTTGACGCCCTGGAGCGCCGCGATCCGCGCGACGGCGAGCGCGTCCCCCTTGGGGACGGTGCCGTCGCGCAGGGCGGCCACGGCCGCCGGCGACAGCAGGACCTTCCCGCGCGCCTCCGCCCGGCGCGCGGTGACCGCCTTCGCCGACACGTCGACCATGTGCGCGGTGCCGTCGGACCGGACGTGGGTCAGCCCGGTCTCCGGCGCAGGGTGGTCAGCCACAGCCCCGATGATGCCCCAGGAGCGGCAGGCAGCGGACGGTGTCGCCCGGCTGGATCTGCTTGACCTCGGCCGGGACCATCGCGAGCGCGGTGGCCTCCGCGAGCGCGCCGAGCACGTGCGAGCCCTGCCCGCCGGACGGCCGGACCGTTCCACCGCTGTCGACGACGCGGGTCATCTCGGCCCGATCCGGCGAGATCGGCCAGCCGACGCCGGCCACCGCCTCGTAGGCACCGTCGTCGTCGGGGTCGAGGCCGGCCATCCGCCGCAGGGCCGGGAGCACGAACACGTGGAAGGAGACGAACGAGCTGACCGGGTTCCCCGGCAGGGTGACCACGGGCAGCCCCGACCCCCCGACGGCACCGCAGCCCTGCGGCATCCCGGGGCGCATCGCGACCTTGACGAACTCGACGCCGCCGTCCTCGGTGAGGACCTCCTTGACGGTGTCGTAGACGCCCATCGACACCCCGCCGGTCGTGATGACGAGGTCGGGGTCCCCGTCGGGTGCGGCGAGGAAGGCCCGGACCGCGTCGGCGTCGTCGCGCAGGTGGACCCCGGCCGCGACCTCGGCACCGGCCGCCTCGACGAGGGCGCGAAGCATCAGGTGGTTGGAGTCGACGATCTGCCCGTGGTCGAGCGTGGAGCCGACCGGGACCAGCTCGTCACCGGTGGAGACGACCGTGACCCGTGGCCGACGGCGCACGACCACCTCCGCGGCGTTCGAGGCCGCGGCGAGCGCGACGTGCCCGGGCCCCATCCGCGTGCCGGCCGCCAGGACGACGGACCCGGCGCGGACGTCCTCGCCCCGGTGCCGCAGGTGCCGGCCGACCTCGGGGGCGAGGTGGACCGACACCCGGGTGGCGCCGCCGTCGGTCCGCTCGACGGGGACGACGGCGTCGCACCCCTCGGGCACCGGGGCGCCGGTCATGATCCGCATCGTGCGCCCGGGCGCGAGGACGTGGCGGGTCGTGTCGCCCGCGGCGATGTCGCCGTCGACGGGCAGCACGACGGGGGTGTCGTCGCCGGCGCCCACGAGGTCGGCCGCCCGCACGGCGTAGCCGTCCATCGCCGAGTTCTCGAAGCCGGGCAGGTCGACCACCGCCGTGACGTCCTCGGCGAGCACGCGGCCGAGCGCGGAGCCGACGGGGATGCTCTCGCTGCCCAGTGGGGCGACGAGCGCGAGGACGGCCGCCCGGTGCTCGGCGACGCTGCGCATCAGGACCCTCCCCCGAGCCGGGTGCCGTCCGGGACGGTCCGCGCCCCACCGGTGAGGTGCACGTCGCCGACGCACACGACGTCGGCGCCGAAGGTGACGTCGGCCTCGACGCGCAGGCTCGTGCACTCGCGCAGGGAGGGCGCCCCCTGCGGGAAGCGCGCCTCGAAGCCGTCGAGCAGCCGGTACTCGGGCCCGAGGTCGACGAACGGCTCCGGCCGGTCGGTCGTCGCCTCGACGACCCCCTCGGCCGAGATGCGGTAGAGGTCGCTGCGCAGGAGCAGCAGCTCGTTGGTCGTCTTGACCGGGCGGAACCGGTTGCGGTCGACGGCGACCGCGCGGGCGCCGTCGAAGAGCTCGACCGCGGCACCCATCGCCGACTCGATCTGCACCACGGGGGTGGACTCCGGGTCGGTGGGGTCGACGGTCTTGCGGTTGACGATGATCGGCAGGCCGAGCACGCCGTCGCGCTCGTCGAGGCGGGCGGCGAGCACGTCGAGGTCGACCCAGAGGTTGTTCGTGTGGAACCAGCGGTGCCGCTCGAGGTCCTGGAAGTGGTGCTCCTCGCCGGGCTCGACCATCGCGGAGTCACGCAGCACGAGACGGCCGTCGGAGCGGCGGACGACGAGCTGGCCGCCCTTGCGGTCGTTGACCGTGCGGGCGCTGACCTCCGCGACGTACGGGATGCCCTCGGCCGCCATCCACGCGGGGACCGCGCCGTCGCAGGTGGCCCCGAGGTTGTCGGCGTTCGACAGGAACAGGTAGCGGTAGCCGCGCGCCCGCAGGTCCTCGAGCAGCCCCGTGGTGCGCAGCGCGACGTAGACGTCTCCGTGGCCGGGCGGGCACCACTCCAGGTCGGGGTCCGCGGGGTGCTCGACCGGGAAGAGGTCGGACGCGCGGAGCTTGGGCTCCTTGCTCTGCAGGAAGTCCAGCGGGAGCCCGTCGAGCGCGAGGCCCGGGTGGTGGCGGAGGATCTCCAGCGACCGCTCCCGGGTGCGGAACGAGTCCATGAGCAGCAGCGGCACGTCGACCCCGTGGGCGGCGCGCAGGGCCAGCACCTGCTCGGCCATGACGTCGAGGAAGGTGCGCCCCTCGCGCACCTCCAGCGCCGACTTGGGTCCCTGCACCCCCATGCTCGTGCCGAGCCCGCCGTTGAGCTTGACGACGACCGTGCGGGCCAGCGCCGCCCGGACCGCGTCCTCGCCGGGTCGGACGTCGTCGAGGGAGGGCGGGTCGGGCAGCGGATCGACCGTCGCCTCGGGGACCGTGCCGGTCGCGTGGGCCTCCAGCTGGTCGTGGAAGTCGGCGAACACCCGGATGGCGAGCGGGTCGACCCCCGCCTCCCGCATCCGGTCCGTGGCCGCACGCCGGGCGTCGCTCGTCATGGCGCCACCCTACGATGCCGGGATGGCCCTCACCCCCAAGCAGGAGCGCCGCCGCACGCTGCGGGCGCAGCGGCGCGAGATCGCGGCGGCTCGGGACGTCACGGCCGACGACGCGGCCCTCGGGCAGGCGGCGCTCGACCTCGTCACGCGGGTCGGCCTCACCGCCGGGTCGGTGCTGCTCTGCTACGAGTCCGTCCCCGGCGAGCCACCCACCGGGGCCGTCACCGCGGGACTGCTGGCGGCCGGGATGCGCGTGCTCGTCCCGGACACCCTCCCCGACCTCGACCTCGACTGGCACGACGTCACCGACCCCGAGCGGCGCCGCCTCGGGCTCGACGCGGTGGCGCTCGCCGACCTCGTCCTGGCGCCCGGCCTCGCGGTCGACGCCACGGGAACCCGGATGGGACAGGGCGGTGGCTGCTACGACCGGGCCCTCCCCCGGCGCCGCCCCGGGGTGCCGGTGGTCGTGCTGCTCCACCCCGGCGAGCTCCTGGGGGCCGGGGACGAGCCCCTCCCGCGGGACGCGCACGACCAGCCGGTCGACGCCGTGCTGACCGCGGCGTCGCTCACCGACCTCACCGGCGCGCTCCCGGCCTGACCGCCGCGGCGCCGGGGCGCCCGGGGGCGGCGGGCGGCCTCAGGGGGTCGGCTGGTCCGGTCGCAGGGTCAGCACCTGCGGGTCGGTGCCGTCGACCGCCTGGAGGCTGAACGGCCACGGCCGCTGCCGGCCCGCGACCCAGTCGGAGATCTGGTCGGCGTAGTGGTCGTCGGTGGCGTGCCCGCTGACGCCGGTCTGGTTGATCCACGTCGAGCCGTCGAGGTTCGAGAGGTCGACCACCATCCGCATCGACGGGGCCCAGTTGACCTCGTAGCCCACGCTCGTGTCCCACCCGTTCGCGTTGACGATCGCCGAGCCGCCCGGCAGGTCGTACGGACCCTCGTTGAAGAGCCAGCGGATCGGGCCGGGGACAGAGTCACCACCGAGCACCCTGTGCTGCAGCGTGATCCGGTGCAGCTTGCCCCAGTCCCACTGCTGCGGGTCCTTGCCGAGCTCCTTCGTGAGCTCGAGGCGCGCCTGCACCAGCGCCTGACGGAGGATCTCGTCACGTCCTTCGGTGACGTTGGGGGTCAGCTTGTTGTCCCACCACTCGCTCTCCGGGTCGGCGAGGAGGTTCTGCACGGCCGAGCGCCACCGGGCGCCACCGTCGGACTTCATGTCGGCGGGCAGCTCGTCGTCGAAGAGCAGCTCGCAGAGGTTGCGCCACACGGCGTTGTAGTACGCGGCGGCGGCCGAGGCGTCGGAGTCGGCGGCCGGGGTCGTCCGGTCCCAGGACCGGAGCAGGTCCCTGGCCTCCTCGGTGAAGTCGAGCAGGTCCTGCTGCTCCGGCTCCCCCTCGGGCGCCTGGAGCGGCACGCCGAGCAGGGCCGGGACGAGGGTCTGCGCGAAGAGGTCGGTGTCGTCCATCTGCACCGAGGCCATGTCGGCCGGTGTCGCCTTGTCGAGCTCGTCGAGGCGCATCCCGATCCGCGTCGAGCGCCACCCCGGGTCCCACTCGGTCGTGAGGAACGGGGACCGGCTCGTCGTGACCTCCTGGTTGGCCGCCACGATGACGCCGTCGGGCGGGTCGAGCGCCCACGGCAGGTCCTGGAAGTCGACGAACCCGGTCCAGTCGTACGTGGAGTCCCAGCCGGGAGCGGGCCAGTAGCCCGGAGGGCTCTTCGGGATGGCGGCCCGGCGCACCGGGATCTGGCCCGGCGCCTGGTAGCCGATGTGCCCGCTGGTGTCGGCGTACACGAGGTTCTGGGCGGGCACGGCGAAGGAGCGGGCCGCCTCCCGGAACTCCGCGAAGGTGCGGGCCTTGTCCAGCCCGATGATCGCGTCGGCGGTGCGGCCGGGGAGCAGACCGGTCCAGGCGAGCGAGACGGCGTAGGACTGGGACTCGTCCCCCTCCTCCTGGGTCGGGGCCCGGCTCCCGGCCTCGCGGACGGACTGGAGGACGTCGGACATGATCGGCCCGTGCTCGGTGGCCCGCACGGTGATGTGCTGGTCGGCGGCCCCGGCGACCTTGATGGTCTCCTCGCGGGAGGTGATCGGCTTCCAGGCGCCGTCGCGCTGGTAGGTCTGGCCGACGACCCGCTCGAGGTAGAAGTCGGAGACGTCCGGGCCGAGGTTGGTGAAGCCCCAGGCGATGTCGGCGTTGTGGCCGATGATGACGCCCGGCACCCCCGCGAAGGAGAAGCCGGACACGTCGAGCGGGCACTCCGGCGAGACGGTGCGGCAGTGCAGGCTGTTCTGGATCCAGACGCCCGGCTGGCCGATCCCGAGGTGCGGGTCGTTGGCGAGCAGCGGCTTGCCGGAGGCGGTGTGGTCCCCCGACACCACCCACGAGTTGGAACCCACCCCCTCGCCGTGGCCGACGAGCTGCGGCACCGCGGCGAGCGCCTTCTCGACCGCGGCGTAGGCCGACTTCGCCCCGTCGGTCGTCGTCGCGGCGACGACGTCCCGGCCGGCGGCGGTCAGCGCGCCCGGCACCGCCGACGGGACCGCCGGCACCCGGCCGGGGGCCCACTCCTCGTCCGAGAGGATCGGCGGGTGCTGGTCGGGCTCGTAGGCCGGGTAGATCGCGGCGATCTGGGCGGCGCTCAGCCGACCCGTCAGCCGCGCCCGGGCCAGCTCGTCGGAGTAGTCGCCCCGCAGGTCCCAGGCCATCGCCTTGAGCCAGGCGAGGCTGTCGACCGGCGTCCACTCCTCGATGTCGGCGAGCGGCGCGCTGAGGCCGAGGACGGTGTACTCGGCGGAGACCTCGCCGGGGCTGCGGCCGCTCAGGTAGCGGTTCACGCCGTCCGCGTACGCCTGGAGCATCTGACGGGTCTCGGGCTCGAGGGTCGGCAGCTCCTCTTCCGCGACCCGCCGCCAGCCCATCGTCCGCACGACCTTGTCGGTCTCCAGCCCGGCCGGGCCGACGAGCTCGGAGAGGCGACCTGCGGTGATGTGGCGGCGCAGGTCCATCTCGAAGAAGCGCTCCTGGGCGTGGACGTAGCCCTGCGCCTGCGCGAGGTCGACGAGCGAGTCGCCGTAGATGTGCGGGACCCCGCTGCCGTCGCGCTTGACGGTGACCGCCGCCGAGAGCCCCGGGAGCGTGGCCTCCCCGGACCGGGTGGGCAGGGAGTCGCGGACGGCGGTGACGACGACGACGCCGCCGACGAGCGCCGCGACGACGACCAGCGCCACGAGACCCAGGAGGATGCGACGGGCGACGACGAGACGACTCACCCTGCGAGACTAGGACACCACCCCCGACGAGACGAGGACGGTCCCGGTGACACACCTGCGGGCGCTGCCGACCGTGGACGCCGCCGCGTCCTCGGGCTTCTCCCTCGACGACCTCTCCACGGCGCTGCTCATCGGCAGCGTCGTGCTCGTCGTGGCGGTCGCCGCCGTCCGCCTCTCGCTCCGGTCGGGATTCCCCTCGCTGCTGATCTACCTCGGGATCGGCCTGGCGCTCGGGGAGTCCGGGCTCGGCATCCGCTACGACTCCGAGGAGCTCACGCAGGTCCTCGGCTACGCGGCCCTCGTCCTCATCCTCGTCGAGGGCGGGATCACGACCCAGTGGTCGGGCATCCGGGCCTCCATCGCCCCGGCGGGCGTGCTGGCGACGGTCGGGGTCGGCGTGAGCGTCGTCGTCGTCGGCGTCACCGCCCACGTCGTGCTCGGGTGGTCCTGGCAGGTCTCGCTCCTCATCGGTGCGGTCGTCGCCTCCACGGACGCCGCCGCGGTCTTCTCGGTGCTGCGCCGGGTGCCGCTGCCCCGGCGGATCTCGGGGATGCTCGAGGCGGAGTCCGGGTTCAACGACGCGCCCGTCGTCCTCCTCGTCACCGCACTCGCCGCCCAGCTCGCGCCCGGTGCCGCCCCGGAGCCGTGGTGGCGGCTGCTCCTCGTCGCGGGCGCCGAGCTCGCGGGGGGCGCCGTGGTGGGCCTCGCGGTCGGCTGGCTCGGGGCACGGCTGCTGCGGCTCGTGGCGACGACGTCGTCGGCACTGTTCGCCATCGGGGTGCTGGCGGTGGCGGTCCTCGCGTACGCGGCGGCGGACTCGGTGCACACCTCGGGCTTCATCGCGTGCTACCTCGCCGCGCTCGTCCTCGGGAACCTGCACCTGCCCCACCGGCCGGCCACCGTGGGCTTCGCCACGGCCATCGGCTGGCTCGCCCAGATCGGCCTGTTCGTCCTCCTCGGCCTGCTCGCGTCGCCCGCGGGCTTCGCCGACCAGCTGCTCCCGGCGCTCGTCATCGGGGGTGCGGTGCTGCTCCTGGGGCGCCCGCTGTCCGTCCTCGTGTCGTGCACGCCGTTCCGCATCGGGTGGCGTACCCAGGCGTTCCTCTCGTGGGCCGGCCTGCGGGGGGCAGTGCCCGTCGTCCTCGCGACCGTCCCGGTCACCGCGGGGACCCCGGGCGTGGAGTGGATGTTCGAGCTCGTCTTCGTCCTCGTCGTCGTGTTCACCCTCATCCAGGCGCCGACCTTGCCGTGGGTGGCCCGACGGCTGGGGCTGGACTCCTCGCACCACCGGGTCGACCTCGCGGTGGAGGCGACACCGCTGACCGACCTCGGGGCCGAGCTGCTCGAGATCGACGTCGGGCCCGAGTCGCGCATCGGTGGGGTCCGGGTCTTCGAGCTGCGCCTGCCCCGCGGCGCCAACGTGGCGCTCGTCGTCCGGGACGGCGGCTCCTTCGTGCCGCGTGACGCCGAGGTGCTGCGGCACGGCGACCAGCTGCTCGTCGTGACGCCGTCGGCGGTCCGGGAGGCCGTCGAGCGCCGGCTCTACCAGGTGAGCCGGGGCGGCCGGCTCGCCGAGTGGTCCGAGGGCTGACCCGGGCGCCCGGCCCCCACGGCTCCTCGCCCCGCTCGGGGTCGGCTCAGGGTCGGCTCAGGTCCGACCCTCATGGCGGCCGCTCCCGCTCCCCGGAAGAGTCCTCCGCATGATCTCCGTGGAGCACCTCACCAAGCGCTATGGCGCATTCACCGCCCTCGACGACGTCTCGTTCGTCGCCCGCCCCGGCCGGGTCACCGGCTTCCTCGGCCCGAACGGCGCCGGCAAGACGACGGCCATGCGGGTCGTCGCGGGCCTCACCCCGGCGACTGCCGGCACCGCGACCGTCCTCGGCCGCCCCTACGCCACCCTGCCCAACCCGGGCCGCCACGTCGGCCTGCTGCTCGACGCCTCGGCCCAGCACGCCGGCCGCACCGGCCGCGAGGTGCTGACCCTCGGCGCCATCCTCACCGGGGTCGACCGCCGCCGCGTCGACGCGATGATCGAGCTCGTCGGGCTCACCGAGAAGGAGGCGACCCGCCGCATCCGCAACTACTCCCTCGGGATGCGCCAGCGCCTCGGCATCGCGCACGCCCTGCTCGCCGACCCCGAGGTGCTCGTCCTCGACGAGCCGGCCAACGGCCTCGACCCGGCCGGCATCCGCTGGATGCGCGACCTGCTCCGCGGCTTCGCGGCCCGGGGCGGCACGGTGCTGCTCAGCTCGCACCTGCTCAACGAGATCGAGCGGGTCGCCGACGACATCATCGTCATCGGGAACGGGAGGGTCGTCGCGCAGGGCACGACCGACGAGCTGCTCGCCGGCTCCGGCACCGTGGTCCGGTCCACCGACGACGCCGCGCTGACACTGGCCCTCGAGGCCGCCGGCATCACCGTCGGTACCGTCGCCACCGGCGGGCTCCTCGCGGACACCGACCCGGACACCGTCGGGCGCGCGGCCCTGGCGGCCGGGGTCCCGCTGCGGGAGCTGCGCTCGGGCGACGAGCGCGGGCTCGAGGAGATGTTCTTCGACCTCACGGCCGCCTCGTCCCGCGAGGGGGTGGCGGCATGAGCACCGCGACCCGCGAGCGCCTCAGTCCGACGTCCCCCGCCGCGCCGACGACCGGGCACGACGCCCACCTTCCGTCGCCGATCCCCGGTGAGCGCCCGACCTCCGGCATCCCCTTCCTCCGGCTGGTGCGCGTCGAGCTGCGCAAGATGCTCGACACCCGGGCGGGGCGCTGGCTGGTCATCGCCATCGGCGCCGTCATCGCCGGCGCGCTGACCATCCTCTTCGTCCAGTCCGGCGGGGAGCACCCGCTCACCGACTACCTCCAGGCGACGACCATGCCGATGGCGGTCCTGCTGCCGGTCGTCGGGATCATGGCGGTGACGTCCGAGTGGTCCCAGCGCACGGCCCTCGTCACCTTCACCCTCGAGGCCCGGCGGACCCGGATCGCGTGGGCCAAGACGGTCGCTGCGCTGCTCGTCGGGGTGGTCGCGGTGGCCTTCTCGTTCGGGCTCGGTGCGGCGGCCCACGGCTCCGCCATCGCGTTCCGCGGGGCCACCGGCGACTGGGAGCTCGCGGAGACGGCGCTCCTCGGGGCCGCCGGGTTCGTCCTCCTCGGCCTGCTCCAGGGCCTCGGCTTCGGCATGCTCCTGCGGAACACGCCCGCCGCGGTCGTCGCCTACTTCGCCCTGCCCACGGCCTGGTCGATCCTCGGCTCGCTGTGGTCCCAGGCGGAGCAGGCGGGCCAGTGGCTCGACATGAACCGGACGATGGAGCCGCTCTTCACCGGGTCGCTCACCGGGGAGCAGTGGGCCCAGCTCGGCACGTCGGTCGGGGTGTGGGTGGCGCTGCCGTTGGTCGCCGGGATGTGGTGGATCACCCGGGCCGAGGTGAAGTAGCCGAGGCCGGCACGGACGGAGGGCGTCGCCCGGGACCTGGCAGGGACCACCCGGGCGGCGTCCTCGCGTATCCTTGGGGTGCCGCGCCGCCGCGAGACCCGCACACCGTGCCGGGCCCGGCGGCGCCCCGATGTCGTCCGAGGAGGACCACCGTGCCCACGTACGCCTACGCGTGCACCGCGTGCGACCACCGCTTCGAGGCCGTGCAGTCGTTCAGCGACGACTCGCTCACCGAGTGCCCCGAGTGCGGCGGTCGCCTCCGCAAGCTCTTCAACGCCGTCGGCATCGTCTTCAAGGGCGGCGGCTTCTACCGCACCGACTCCCGCGCCGCGAGCTCCTCGTCCGAGCCGGCCGCGTCCTCCGGGTCGTCGTCGTCCTCGTCGTCGGGCGGCTCCGCGTCGAACGGGTCGTCGAGCGGGGGGTCGAACGGCTCCTCCACGGCCACGCCGGCCGCGTCGTCCACAGGGGGCTCCTCCGGCGGGTCCTCGTCCACAGGCGCGGCCTGACCCTCCCGTCCGGTCGCGTCGCGGCCTAGCGTCGCGGGATGACCTCCCTGCGGGCCCCGTTCCCCGGCCTCACCGGCCGTGGCCGGCGCGCGCGCTGGCGACGCGGGGTGCTGCGGCGGGTGGCCGCCGCGGCGTGCCTGGCCGGTGCCGCCGTGGCGGGGCTGCAGGTGGTCCGGCCACCTCCCGAGCCCACGGTCGAGGTCGTCGTGGCGGCCGCCCGGGTCGAGCCGGGCTCGGTGCTGCGAGCCGATGACCTCGTCCTGACGCGGGTGCCCGAGTCCGGACGGCAGCCGGGGGCGCTCACCGCCACCGCGGACGCCGTCGGCCGTCGCAGCGGCACGGCGCTGGCCGCGGGCGAGGCCGTCACCGCCACCCGGCTGGTGCCCCGCTCCCGGGCGGAGGGGCTGCCCGCCGGGGACGTCGCGCTCCACGTGGGTCTCGCGGACCCGGCCGCGGCCGACGTCCTCACCCCGGGCCAACGCGTGTCGGTGTTCCCCGGGCCCGGCGGGGTGGCGCTCGCCCGCGACGCCGTCGTCCTGGCCGTCGACCCCCCCGAGCGCGGATCGGTCACCGACCTCACCGCCCTCTCCGGTCCCGGGCGCGGTGTCCTCCTCCGGCTGCCGGAGGCATCGGCCGAACGGGTCCTGGCGGGCCACGGCGGCACCGACGGCACCGTCCTCGTCGCGGTCGTCGCCGCGCCCGGGTGACCGATTCGCGATGCCCGGAGCGCCCGCGCCGGGTGCTGGACGGGGGTGGCCGGTGCCCAGCCCGTGGGCGGGCACGGGACCTACCCCCCTGGTACCCCCTACGGTGTCCCCCGACATCTTCCCCCACGGATAGGAGCTCCCATGAAGGGGTTCAAGGACTTCGTCATGCGCGGCAACCTCGTCGAGCTCGCCGTCGCGTTCGTCATCGGCGCCGCGTTCGCGACCGTCGTCGAGGCGTTCACCACCATGTTCATGGACATCATCGGCAAGTTCATCGGGCAGCCCGACTTCTCGAACTACAAGCCCGGCGGCGTCTCGGTCGGCCTCTTCATCACGGCCCTCATCGCGTTCCTCATCGTCGCCTTCGTCATCTACTTCTTCGTCGTCAAGCCGTACACCGCGGCACAGGCCCGGATGTTCCCCCAGGAGCCCGCGGCCGAGACCGTCGACCCGAACACCGAGCTCCTCAAGGAGATCCGCGACGAGCTGCGCGCTCGCGGCGGAGTCTGACCGCAGCTCGCACGTCCGCGCCCGAAGCGCACGCACGACCGCACCGAGGACGGGGCGGGGACCCGTCCGGGGCCCCCGCCCCGTTCCGCGCATCCGGACCATCCCGCGTACACGAACTGACACATTCGACGATTCGTGACCACCCAGGCCCGCGTACACGAACTGACACATTCGACGATTCGTGACCGCCCGGGCCCGCGTACACGAACTGACACATTCGACGATTCGTGACCGCCCGGGCCCGCGTACACGAACCGACACATTCGACGATTCGTGACCGCCCGGTCCCGCGTACACGAACTGACACATTCGACGATTCGTGACCGCTCGGGGTCGACGGGGCTACTCCCAGTGCGGGGGGCGCTGCTCGCGGAGCCAGCGGTCGTGCGGGGAGTCGCCCTCACCGGGAGCCTCACGCGGCGTCGCGACGTCGGGGGCCTCGTCGGTGCTCGGGTTCGTGGGCGGGCGCACGACGCGGCGCGGCCGACGCCGCCGCCGCTCCGGGGGCGCCTCGTCCGGGTCAGCCACCGGGGGCCTGGCGGACCCCGACCGCCTCGAGCACGCGCGACACCACCTGGGCGGGGTCGCGGAAGACGTCGGTGGACCACACGCGCAGGTGCCGCCAGCCGCGCCGCTCGAGCTCCTCGACCCGGACCAGGTCGCGGTCACGGCCGGAGGGGACCCGGGCGTAGGCGGGCCCGTCGGACTCGACGGCGAGCAGCAGGTGGCCGGGGCGCGTGGGGTCCTCGACGGCCAGCTCGACCGGCACCGAGGAGGTGCCGACCCCCTCGTGGACGACGAGCCCGTGGTCGCGGAGCCGGCGGGCGAGGTCCCCGAGGACGACCGAGCCACCCTCCTCCGCGACGCGCACCCCCTCCTCGCCCGAGACCGACTCGACGTGCTCGAGCATCGCGCGCAGCATCCGCGCCCCGGAGGTCCGCAGCCGGTCGGGGTCGAGCTCGTCCGCGGTGATCGTCGACACGACGGTGAGGCCGCGGCGGGCCCGGGTCATCGCGACGCCGAGGCGGCGGTGGCCGGTGTCGGTGCCGAGCGCCCCGAAGCGGTGCAGGACACGGCCGTGCGGGGTCTTGCCGAAGCCCACGCTGAGGATGACGTCGTCCCAGGTCTCGCCCTGGACGTGGTCGGCGTCGCGGACGGCGAAGGCCTCCGGCCGGTCCTCGGCGAAGAGGGCGGCGGTGCGGTCGTCGAGGTCCTCGACGGCTCGGCGGACGGCGGCGTCGACGATCCGGCGGTGCCCCGGCCCGAGGGCGATGACGACGAGCGAGCGCTCCGGCCGGTGGCGGGCGTGCTCGAGGACGAGCTCGACGACCCGCTCCACCTCGGCGGGGGTGGACTCGACCGCGGCCTCACCCTCGGCGACGACACCGTGGCCGTCGACGAGCTCGTGCCGGACGACCGCGTCGGTGCCGGCGCCGGGGAAGGTCACGAGGGCGCCGTCGTACAGCTCGGCGTCGACGAAGGCGACGAGCCGCTCGTCGAGGGCGCCGTACTGCCACGTGAGGCGGCGGCTCGGGAGGACGCCGTCGAGCAGGTCGACGACCGACTCCGTGCCGGCCTCCTCGGGGGCGTCCACCCCGGCCGAGACGACGAACGGCACCGGTGGCAGCTGCATCGCGTCCCCGACGACGACCACCCGGCGGGCGCGCGAGATGGCCGCGACCGCCTCGGCCGGCGCCACGAGCGAGGCCTCGTCGAGGACGACGACGTCGAACCACTCCCCGGGCGGCAGGACCGACGGGACGGCGAGCGGGCTGGCCAGCCAGCAGGGCCGGATGGCGGTGGCGAGCTCGCCGGAGGACCGGACCAGCTCCGGCAGCGCGGCCGGCCGCCTCGCCCGGGCGGCCTCGGCGCGCAGCCGGGTCTCCTGGTCGGGGCGTGCACGACGCACTGCGGCGACCCGGTCCGCGACGGCGGCGTGGACGCGCGGCACCTGGGTCTCGAGGGCGTCACGGTCGGAGTCGACGAGGGTGGCCACGGCGGCGGTGAGCCGGGCGCCGTCGTGGCGGGCGACCGTGCGGTCGTGCGTGCCGATCTCGTCGGCGAGGGAGCACCACCACACCCAGTCGAGCTCGAGGGCCACGCGCTCCGCCGGGACCTGCCGGTCGCGGAGGTCCTCGACGAGGGGGGTCAACCCGAGCCGGTCGAGGGCGTCGAGGGCGAGACGCCGCTCGGGCGCGGTGGCGAGCCGGTCGGCCGCGGCGTGCAGCGCGTCGATCCGCTCGCGGAGATTGAGGAGGTCGAGCTCGACGAGGTCGGGGTCGTCGCGGTCGTGCGGGAGGCGGTCGTCGATCCACGAGACGTCGTCGACGAGCGCGTCGTGGGCGACCCGGGCACGGTCGAGCTCGACGGGGATCTCGGGGCGACCACCGGACCCCGCGAGCTCACGCCACGCGTGCCGCTGGGTGTGGGCCTCGCCGAGGGCGGCGTGGAGGTCGGCCGGCGGGCGCCCGGGGCGCAGGAGGGCCCGCGCCTGCCGACGGACCCGCCAGCGCTCGACGAGCCCGAGCTCGCTGCCGGCCTGCCGCCGTTGGGCGGCACTGCCGGTGGCGGCGACGAGGTCGTCGAGGGGGATGTCGAAGACCTCGGGCCGGAAGATCTCGAGGGTGTCGCGCACCTGACCGACGGTGGCGAGCACGCGGTCCCAGTCGAGCACCGTGGGGGCGGCGGGCAGGTGGACGCCGCGGAAGACGTCGGCGAGGGTGCGCTGGGTCTCCTCGGCCTGGGCGGTGGCGAGCCGGGCGACGCGCTCGCCGGCCTCGGCGGCCTCCTCCTCGGTGCGCAGGTCGGCGCCGAACCACGGGTCCTCGGTGTCCGGCGCGTGCCAGGCCGACAGCTCGGCGAGCCGGGTCAGGAGGGCGGTGGCCTCGGCGAGGGTCTCGCGGTCGAGCCGGGCGAGGGCCGAGCCGGTGACCCGCACCCGCGAGCGCGGGGGCACGTCGAGCAGCGCGTGCCGGCTCACCTGCTCCTGGACCTCGTGGAGGGTGACCCCCCACGGGTCGCGTCGGCCGTGGAGCGCCCGCAGGTGCTCGTCGAGCAGCTCGGCGGCCTCCGCCCGGACGCGGCGGGCCTCCGCCTCGGCGCCGGCCCGGTTGCGGTCGCGGATCCGGCCGGGGGTGCGGCTGCCCGTCTCGAGGATGCGGTCGAGCCCGTCGACGAGCTGCCGGACGACGCGGCGCCGGGCGTGACCGCCGTCGGGGAGGTCGAGGACGAGGTCGTCGAGACCGACGGCGTCGAGCCGGTCGCGGACGGTGTCGAGGGCGGTGCGCTTCGGCGACACGACGAGGACGCGCTGGCCGTCGGCCGCGAGTGCCGCGACGAGGTTCGCGACGGTCTGCGAGGCGCCGGTGCCGGGCGGGGCGTGCAGGAGCAGGTGCGAACCGGCCCGCACCGACTCGACGGCCTCGCGCTGGGCGGCGTCGGCGTCGAGGACGAGGACGTCCTCGACGGGGGCCCCGTCCCTCACCTCGGACCCGGCACCGACCGACACCGCCGGCAGGGCGTCCGCGAAGCCCGCGAGCGCGGCGACGACGTCGTGGTCGGCGAGGGTGTCGCCCTGCATCGCGAGGTCCGCCACGAGGGGGGCCTTGTGGTACGGGAAGGTGCTGACGACGACCCGCGGGTCGACCGAGAGGTCCGGCACGTCGGAGCAGGCCCCGGCGAGCGCGGCATAGGCCGGGTACGGGTCGACCGAGCCGGTCGCGGTCACGAGGCCCTCGAGGCGGTCGGTGTCGACGGCGATGCCGTGCTCGGACTCGAGGTAGTTGACGAGCGCCGGGTTCACCTCGAGCTCGTCGCCCGGCTCGAGCACCCAGTCGCGGCGCCGGGCGTCGGTGGGGCGGGTGGCACAGGAGCGGAGGAAGACGGGGGCCCCCGGCTGGCGAGGGACGACGCGGCCGTCCTCGAGGATCACCGTCCACGACGCCATCCCGATGCCGAGGAAGCAGGTGCGTACGGCGTGCTCGCGCTCGATCTCGGTGGCGGTGTCGTGGATCCGCTCGAGGCGGGTCCGGGCCTCCTCGAGCTGGGAGGGCTCGCGGACGAGCTCGGAGAGCAGGGTGGGCCGGCCGGCGAGCAGCCCGCTCCGGGCGCCGAGGTGGGACCCGGACAGGTCGAGGGTGCCCACCGGGAGGTCGCGGTACCAGAGCAGGGTGTTGGGCCCACCGAGCTCGACGAGGTGGCGCGTCCAATCGACCCGTGCCGCGGCGACTCGCTCGGCGCGGACGGTGGCGGCGTCCGGTGCGATGGTCAGGTGCCCTCCACGGCGGTGGTCATGAGGCACGGAGCCGTCGTCGCCCGGCCCCTGGCGGGTCCGTGCGTCGCGCGCCGGGCCGCTCGCAGTCACCCCAGCAGGCTAACAACGGGGGGCCCGTGGGCCGGGGAGGTGCGGGCGCGGGTCGTCAGGTCACTGTGCGGCCCGCGTGGCGGGCTCAGACGGAGATCGGGTCGGCGGGGGCGCGGGTCGGGGTCGCGAGCGCGATGACCGCGATGGCCAGCGCGAACACCAGCGACGTGAGGGCGAGGGCGTGGAAGCTGACGCGGTCGACGATGACGCCTGCCACCGCGCCACCCCCTCCGGCGGCCAGGCCCATCAGCAGGTCGGCCGCGCCCTGTGCCCCGGGGCGTTCGGCGGCCGGGACGGCGGAGGTGAGGAGGGTCGAGCCGGCGACGAGCGTGCAGGACCAGCCGACGCCCAGCAGGAAGAGCCCGACGACGAGGCTCGTGGACTCCCCCATCGGCGAGGCGGACGCCAGGAGCGTCGCCGCGGCGAGGATCGCGCCCCCGAGGACGGCCACCGCGCGGCCTCCGAACCGGTCGACGGCCATCCCGGTGAGGGGTGAGAAGGCGTACATCCCGAGGATGTGGACGCTGATGACGAAGCCGATGACCGTGAGCTCCGCGTGCCCGTGCGCCATGTGGAGCGGGGTCATCACCATGACGCTCACCATGACGCCGTGACCGAGGGCGAGCGTGACGATGCCGAGCCGCGCCACCGGCCGGGAGAAGGCCACGCGCAGGCCGCGGACCACCGAGCCGTGGGTCGGCTCGCCCGGCTCGTCGTCCTCGTCGAGCGCGCGGCGCCGGGCCTCGACGAGCGGGTCCGGTCGGAGCCGCAGGAGCACGACGGCGATCGCGAGCAGCAGCCCGACGAGGGAGAAGACGAACGGCCCCGTGAGCCGCGGGATGCCGAGCGCGTCGGCCACGGGCGCGCTGGGGCCGACGAGGTTGGGGCCGAGGACGCTTCCGACGGTGGTGGCCCAGACGACGATGCTCAGGTCGCGCGCGCGGCGGTCGGGCAGGGCGAGGTCGGCTGCGGCGTAACGGCTCTGGCTGTTCGAGGCGGTGGCTCCGCCGAACATCAGGCTGGAGACGAGGAGCAGCGGGAAGTTGCCGATGATGCCGGCGGTCACGAGGCCGACGGCGCCGAGCGCGGCGAGGGTGTAGCCGAGCGCCAGACCGGGGCGGCGCCCGCGCGCGGCCATGAGGCGGGCCATCGGGACGGCGATGAGGGCGGCCCCGAGGACCTGGAAGGTCCCGCCGAGCCCGGCGTACTGCGCCGAGCCGGAGACCTCCTCGGCGAGCAGCGCCCCGACCGCGACGCCGGCGGAGAGCCCGACGCCGCCGAGCATCTGCGAGCCGACGAGGGTGCCGACGGTGCGCCGCTGCAGGGTCGCGCGGTCGGTGCCCGGCAGGCGGGGGGCGGACGCGGTCTTCACGACCGGCAGTATGCCTCCGGGGCGTACCGGCGGTTCACCGCGGCTGCTCGTGACCTGCGGGGCGGATGGCCCGAGCCGGGCCCGACGGCGGGGGCTGCCGGGTCCCGTAGGCTTGACTGCGGTCTTCCCGCCCTCGTAGCTCAGGGGAAGAGCACTTCTCTCCTAAAGAAGGTGTCGCAGGTTCGAATCCTGCCGGGGGCACTCGCCGTCCGTATGACTCCGGCTGACGTGTGACGTTTCGACTTCGGCTGATGCGCGACGTCGGGTCGGCCGAGGCTTCCGGCCCGCCACGCGGAGCGGTCGGGTGGCCCGCCGGGGAGCGCAGGCGAGAGCGTCTGCACCAACCCGCGGAGGGTTCACATCGATGACTCCCACAACGTCAACCTAGTGCGCCCCGACACAGGAGCCGTCCGGTACGTACCGACTGCAGTCCCACACCGGGTCCGACGACTTCGCGGCGGACAGACGCAAGGGTCGAGGTGCGTCCCTGCGCCTCGTTGGTCAAGGGCGTGCTCCGGTCGAGTCATCGACGAGGCGGGCAGAACTGGCGGATGATGGTGGGATGGGCGTTCAGCCAGTCCTGGTTGGCCGCGAGCCTGAACGGGAGGCCGTGCGCTCTGTCGTCGCGGGCGCGGCGTCGGGCCAGCCCGCGATGCTGTTGCTCCATGGTGAGGCCGGGATCGGCAAGACGAGCCTGGTGCGCGAGGCGGCGGGGGCGGCACGGGAAGACGGCTGCCACGTCCTGTTCGGCCAGTGCCTCCGCTTCGGCGCCAACGTCACCAGCTACGTGCCGTTCACGCAGGCTTTCACTCAGTGGCTCCGGACCACGGAGGGCGGATGCCGCGACCGTCTAGCACCCAACGGCAGCCTGGACGACCTTCTGCCCGCTCTGAACGACACGTCCGGCGGCCTCGCGCTGCTTCAGATCGGGACGGCTGTGGATGCCCTTCAGGCCGACCGGCCGACGGTCCTGGTGGTCGACGACCTGCAGTGGTCCGATCCGAGTTCACTGGACGCGCTGTCGTACTTGGTCGCCGGATTCGTCGCCGGCCAGCGGCTGACCATCCTCTCGACCTATCGCGACACCGACCTCGGTGAGGGCCACCGCCTGCACGGATGGTTGTCCGACGCGCTGCGGATGCCGTCGGTGTCCCGGGTCGCGCTGGCGAGGATGGACGCATGGACCATGGAGGAGATGGTCCTGGCTCGCGGCGGTCCCGGGCCCATTCAGGGCTTGGCGGGGGACGTCCTTCGGCGCTCGGGCGGGAACCCCTACCTGGCCGACCTACTCATCAGCGAGGCCCGCTCCGCGGGACACGACGAGGATCCCCGGGGAGGGCGGCTGGTCGACGCCCTCTCGGCTTCGTGGCACCGCCTCTCAGCCCCGGCCCGACGCGTGACTCAGCTCCTCGCGGTGGCGGGCGCACCGGTGGCCTACCAAGTGGTGCAGGATCTCGCGGCACTGCACGGGGTCGCCCCTGAGGGCACCTCCAGCGCGCTGCGAGAGGCCGCAGGTCAGGGGATCACGATCGAGACGGAGACCGGCGCCATCTGGTTCCGCCACCCGCTCCTGGCCGAGACCATCGCGGGGAGCATCCGTAGTCACGAGCGGGCCCTGCTGCACCGCGACCTGGCCGCCCGCTGGCACGCCGCAGTCGGCGTCAACGAACGAGATCGGGCCAACTCTCTTGCGTTGCACTACGTGGCTGCCGGCGACAGGGACCAGGCCCTTGCCTGGTCCCTGCGTGCCGCCGACGAGGCAGCAGCGATTCGCGCGAGGGACGAGGAGGCCCGTCATCTGTCGACCGCGGTGTCCCTCTTGGAGCGGGTGTCCGACGAGGCGGCGTCGACCGTCGACGCCGTCGGTCTGATGATCCGCGCCGGGCGCGCGTGTGAGAGTGCGGGCGACGACCAGGGCGCGGTGAGGCACTACGAGGGTGCGCTGGCACGGGTGGAGCGCTCGACCCGCGACCCCCTCCTGGCATCCCGGATCCTGCTCCAGCTGCATGTGCTGCGCGACCGGGCCGGCTACGGCTCGACGCACTTGTCGACCGAGGAGCCACGTGAGGTACTCGCTCTCACTGAAGGCATGCCCCATTGCGAGGAGCGGTCGCTCGCCTTCGCGCACCTTGCCTTTGCCGAGGTCTTCAGCGGGATCGACGAAGCCCGGGAGCATGCGGAAACGGCCGTGCGGCTCGCGGAGGAGGTCGACACCCCTCCGGCGCTCATCTGGTCCCTCGGCGCCCGAGCGCAGACACGATGGGGGACGGAAGAAGGTGTCACAGACGCGCGACGGTCGTTCGCCGTTGCATCGAACCACGACGACCCGCAGCTCTTCTGCTGGTCCGCGATCTTTCTCAGCAACAGCCTGGAGTCGGCGGGACGGTACGCCGACGCGGCCGCCGTCACCGGCGGCGCCTACCGCACACTTCGCGACGCCGGCGAGTTCGACTACGCGGCATCCGTCGGTGCGATCGCAGCACGCTGGGACTTCGCGCTCGGACGCTGGCACCAGACCCGGCCGGTGGTCAGGGAGCTGTTGACGCTCGCGCGCAGCGACGACTGCGCGGCAACCGCTCGATGCGTCGCGGCCCTGATGTGCGCCTACGAAGGGAAGGGTGCCGCGGCGCTCATGCACCTGCGCCGTGCGGAAGAGCTGCGTCCTACCGCAGCACCGGTCGGTGACTCGTTGATCGACACCCAGATCCAGGTCTGCCTTGCCCTGGAGGATCCCCTCGGCGCCCTGGATCGAATCAGTGAGCACATGGCCGCTGCCGTGCATGTCAACCCCGCCGCCGCCGACGAGTGGCTCATGTACGCCTCCCAGGCTGCTGCCCAACTCGCCGACCACCCCTCGAGCAGTCCCGAGCGCCAGGTGGCCCTCCGCCGGCTGAGGCGCATCGAGGCCACTCGGGGCCTTGAGCCCCCGCCGTTCGACCCCGCAGGCGATCGTGACGTCATCCACCCCGCCTTCGGCGCCCTGCACGCGGCGCAACGTGCCCAATGCGCCGGCGCGGGAGCCGAGTTGGACGATCTCTGGGAGGCCGCCTGCACGTCAACCGGCGAGGCCGGCCTGGGTTTCGAGCACGCGCGAGCTCTCTACTGTCTGGCGCATCACCTGCTCTCCCGCGGGCACGACAGGAGCCGCGCTGTCAGAGCCCTGCTCGACGCACGACGCATCGCAGTCGACCTGGGAGCAGTGCCCCTCAAGGGCCGCATCGACGCCCTCGCGGCACAGGCCCACGTCGTGGTGCCTGCGGGCGGGGTCGCCGAGCCACCGACGCCTCATCCCTCCCCCATCCCGACCGCGAGCCCCCCGCTGACACCACGGGAGCGAGAGGTCCTCGACGGTCTCCTGGCAGGAGAGACGTACTCGCACATCGCGACCCGCCTGTTCATCAGCGACAAGACGGTCAGCAGCCACGTGTCCAACATCCTGCGGAAGACCGGCTCCGCGAACCGCATCGAACTGGCAGAGCTGGCGCACCGACGCACGGACACACCGGGAACCTGACCAGGCCAGCCTCCCTTTGCCGAGGGAAGGCCGCAGTTCCGCGCCGTGCCAGCGCGACGACGAGAGCCTCCCGAGCGGCTCGTCGTGCAGCCGATACGCGGTCCGCGTGACGCTGCCGGGCACCGGCCGGTCGAGCTCAGGTCACGCACCCGGGGCGTTGCCGATGACGCGGTCCGGCGACACGAGAACGACCGTCCGGCCCTCTTCAGCCATGACACGGTCGTACTCGCCGAAGTCATCGTGCGTGCCGCCGGCCGCGGTGAAGACCTCGCGCAACAGCAGGCGCAGGGCCACTGGAGCCACGTCGTCGCGGTGGTCTGCCGGGCCGATGAGGTCGGCCGGCCCGGTGACCGCCAGCCAGTTCCAGCCTCGCCGGGCCGTGATGGTCACCTCGGAGCCGCGGCGGATGTGGGTGAGCCGGGCCGCCTGCCCACGCGAGACGAGCGCGACGACCGGTTCATGGGTGATCGGATGGTCGATCACCCCGCAGTTGGCAACGGTGGATCCTGGGAGCGATGACCCCGGCGGCCGGTCACGAACCTACCTCCGCTGGCCGACGAGGTGCCCTCCGAGAGGGACGGGGCCCGGTGCCCCAGGCCAGCCCAGAGGTGAACCCGCCCCTCGGCGGCGCTCAGGTGGTGGCCACGGCCGAACCATCGAGCCGCCCCCTCGCGACGGTCAGCGGATGGTCGGCGCGCGCCGGTGTGACGATGTTCCTTTTGGACTGCGACGCGCCTCCAGCTCCGACGTGCCGCGGGGGGGTGGGCGCCATGGCGACCAGTGGGATCCCCGGGGACTCAGGGTCATCCCAGGGTGTTGCCCGATGTCGGCCGAACCTCGTGTCGAAGACCATCGTGGAGGAGCCACACCCCACCGAGACACCGGAGCAGATGATGAGGACACGTCAACCCACCACCACACTGGACGATCAGCCGATCTCCGTGAGAGCCAAGCTCGCCGCAGCGTGGACAGGCATCATGTTCCTCTACGCCTACGTGGACATCATCGCCTTCTTCAAGCCCGGCGTCGTCGATGACATCCTCGCCGGCAAGGTCTGGGAGTTCGACGTCAGCCAGCCGCTGTTGACCACGTTCCTCGCGCTCATGGCGATCCCGATCTTCATGATCGTGCTGTCGATGACGCTGCCCGCCCGGGCGAACCGCATCACGAACCTCGTCGTGGCTTCGGTTCAGGTCCCCTACGCGGCATTCAACGTGGCGGGGGAGTCCTGGACGTACTTCTACGGCCTTGGCGTCGTGCTCGAAGTGGTCCTTCTCGCCCTCGTCCTGCGGTACGCCTGGACCTGGCCCCGCCGCAGTGCCTCGCCGGCGACCACGGCAGCCGGCCTGGAGACCGCACCTCTTCAGACGCAGCAGCACGCATGACGTCCTCAGACCACGGGACACCGGGGACGCGGACTTCCTCCTGGACCTCGAAGGCCGCTGGGAGGTCGTGCGCCACCTGGGAACCAACCCCTCGACCATGACCTCGCGCGACGAGGCGCACGCCTCGGGACCCTCGTGCACCACCCTTCGCAGGCAGTCTGCCGACGCATCGGCATGCGCCACCTCGGCACCACCACCCGATACCTGGACACATCCAGCGAGCTCTTCGAGCTGGACCACGGTCAGTGACCGCTTCTGCGGCGGTTCGGTAGGTCGACCGGCGGCACACGCAGATACCTGGAGGTCCGTGACGTTTCGACTCGCTCGTGGATGAGGTGTCGGCGGCCGCGCTTCGTCATCCGTGACGTCCGCTGTCACACGCTGGGCCATAGGCTGTCGGCGCTCACCGCCGCGCGACCCCGTCAGTGGAGGAACCCCATGTGCCGAGTGCTCGCCTTCATCGGGCCGGAGACCCCGCTGGAGAACCTGCTCCTCACGCCCACGAACAGCCTGGTCAACCAGGCCCTCGACCCGGAACGGCACCCGGAGCTCCAGCTGGCGGGGTGGGGGTTCGGCGCGTGGAGCGAGCACCTCCTGAAGCCGGAGGACCCGTTCATCTACCGCCGGCCCATGGCCGCCTTCTACGACGACAACCTCGAACGCATCGTCCCGAGCCTGCGCGCCAGCACGATGCTCGCCCACGTCCGGGCAGCCGCCTACGACGCGAAGGTCGTCCTGGCCGACGAGAACTGCCACCCGTTCTCGTTCGCCGAGACCCCCTGGATCGTCGCCCAGAACGGCTACCTGCCGAACTGGCAGCTCCTGCAACGGAAGCTCCTGCAGCACTGCAAGGACACCTACCTGGAGCAGATGCGGGGCACGACGGACACGGAGTTCCTCTACGTCCTCCTGCTCTCACTGCTCGAGGGCGACAGGGATGAGGACGTCCAGCGTGCGGTCGAGGAGATGATCCGGCTGATCGCCGGAGCGATGGAGGATCTCGACCTCCCGGGCCTGACCAAGCTGAAGATGGCGCTGGTGTCCCCGAACCGCATCATCGGGGTCAACGCCGGCCTCGGACTCCACGGCGAGACGAATCCGAGCGGCGACTGGAAGGAGCTGCGCGAGTCCGGCCCGGGCACGGACGACTTCTCCCTCTCCATGCTCCTGGAGCCGATGTACCTCTTGATGGGTCGCAACTTCGAGAAGGACGACACGACCTACGCCTTCGAGACGTGCGACGAGGACGAGGCGACAGGCGCCATCTTCGCCTCCGAGGCCCTGACCGACGACACCGACGGCTGGTCGTACGTCGGGTTCGGCGAGATCGTGTTCCTCGAGAACGACGGCGAACGGGTGACCAAGACCGTCAGCAAGCTGGCGGTGTAGGCGCGGTCTGGGGGCGGCCTCACCGGCCGGATCGGCGTGCCCCCAGACCGCGCCGCACGCGTCGGCCGGGCGGTCAGTGGCCCAGCCGCCGCCGCCGAGTCGCGCGGAGCACCGTCCCGGTGAGCAGCAGGGTGATTGCCGCGAGGGCGGTGATGTCGACGGCGGGGATGAAGCGCACCCGGCCCTCGGAGATGCTGTAGACGCCGATCCCCCGGACGACGCCGCCGAAGCCCCCGCCGGCGCCCTGGTCCTCCGGTCCCGCGCCGCCGCCACCACCCCCGAAGGCCACCGCCACCGGGATCACCAGGACGCCGTCGCGTTCGACGGGCTCGCCGAACGCGCGGCGGACGCTCAACTGGTCACCGATTCGGCCGAGCAGGTCTTCGGGCGTCATGGCGCACCCCGATGGGATCGTCGGGACTTCTTCGGTCCACTACAGGACACCACAGTCCGTGGAGTCGCGGGAGAGCACTCACCCCCTGGCATCCAGGGTCTGCGGGTCGACATCGCCAGTCGTGGGGAGGACACTGACGACTCATACGCATTGCCCGAGGGTTCAGGGATGCGGTGCTCGCTGCGTGGTCCGTGCGGACTGCCCACCTGTGACGGTGGACAGCGAATGTGCAGAGCACGCCTGCCGGAAGGAGGCAGACGATGAGGCATCGACTCACCTCGACAGCGGCAGCGGTGGCAGCCGTGGCGCTGCTGCTCGCCGGGTGCAAGACGATCGAGATGAGCTCGCACACCTCCACCGTGAAGGTCACGTCGAAGAGCGGGGTGACGGTGAAGTCCGTCAGCAAGGTCTACGTGGTCCAGAAGGGCGACACCCTCTACAGCATCGCGACGCAGGAGTGCGGTAGCGGTGCGGCAGTCGATGCGCTCGCCAAGGTCAACGTCGGCCGCCGGCAACCGGACGGCACGGTGATGAAGGACCCCGACGTGCTGCAGCCCGGTTGGGAGCTGGTCCTGTCCTGCGAGTCCGGGAGCGGCTGAGCCGGCACGCCCAGCCACACGGGCCACGACGCGCGTTCACCTCCGCCCGGAGTCGGCCGCTTCGAGGCGGAGGGTCAGGCCGTGCCCCGGGGCGTCGGTGAGGGGGAGGTCGCCGTCCACCGGAGACGGGACCCCGTCGAACAGGAGTCGCTCGATCCGGACGTGGTCGTGGAAGTACTCGAGGTGCCGCAGGTTGGGAACGGCGGCGAGCGCGGGTGCGTGCTGGTGGGGGGCGCAGTGCCCGGACACCTCGAGCTGCGCGGCCGCCGCGACCGCCGCCACCCGGAGCAGCTCGGTGATCCCGCCGCACCGGGTGACGTCGACCTGGAGGCAGTCGACCGCGTCGGCCTCGCACATCCGGCGGAGGTCGTCGAGGTCGAAGCCGTACTCCCCCGCCGTGACGTCGGAGCGGACCGCACGGCGCACGGCCCGGAGACCGGCGAGGTCGTCGCTGGAGACGGGCTCCTCGAACCAGCGGACGTCGAGCGCGTCGAGGCACCGGCCCACGCGCACGGCCTGCCCGACGGTGTAGCCGCCGTTGGCGTCGACGAACAGCTCGACGTCCGGCCCGACGACGTCCCGGGCCTGGCGGACCCGGGCCAGGTCGCGGTCCACCCGGGAGCCCCAGGACTCCCCGATCTTGATCTTGACCCGGCGCATCCCGTCGTCCTCGACCCACCCGCGGAGCTGGGTCTCGAGCCGCTCCGGGGAGTACGTCGTGAACCCTCCGGACCCGTACAGCGGTACCCGGTCGCGGTCGGCGCCGAGGAGCCGGTGGAGGGGGACGCCCAGGAGCCGCGCCTTGAGGTCCCAGAGGGCGCAGTCGACGGCCGACAGGGCCATCCCCGCGACCCCGGGGCGTCCGATGTTGCGCAGGGCCCGCACCATCGCCGACCACGTGCCGACGGTGGCCAGGGCGTCGGTCCCCGTCACGACGGGCGCCAAGGTCTGCTCGACGAGCGGTGCGACCGCCGCGGACCCGTAGGTCCAGCCCGTCCCGACCAGCCCATCGGCCCTCACCCGCACGACCACGATGGTCGTCGCGTCCCACGCGATCGTGCCGTCCGCCTCGGGCTCGTCAGTCGGGATGGTGCGGGCGGTCGCCTCCACCGCCGAGACGACCGGTGCGTCCGCGGCGGCGCCGGTCACTGCGGGTGCCCGGGCAGCACCTCGGCGAGCTTGCTCTTGAGCCCTTCGGCGACGACGCTCACCCGGTCGGCGTCGCCGCGGACCACGGACTCGGCCGCGTTCGTGATCTGCTCCCACGTGGCGTGCGGCGGGATCGGGGGCACCGCCGGGTCGGTCCGGAACACGATGACGCACGGCCGCCGCTCGTTGAGCGCCTCCGTCCACGCGGCCTCGACCTCGCCCGGGTCCTCGACCCGGATGCCGTGCAGGCCGAGCGAACGCGCGAAGGCCGCGTAGTCGACCGAGGGCAGGTGCTGGGACGGGAGGAACTGGGGCGAGCCACCCATCGCCCGCAGCTCCCAGGTCACCTGGTTGAGGTCCTCGTTCTCGAGGACACAGACCACGAGGCGGGGGTCGGCCCAGTCCTTCCAGTACTTCGCGACGGTGATGAGCTCGGCCAGCCCGTTCATCTGCATGGCCCCGTCACCGACGGCCGCGAGCGCCGGGCGGTCCGGGTGGGCGAACTTGGCCCCGATGGCGTAGGGGACCCCACACCCCATCGTGGCGAGCGTGCCGGAGAGGGTTCCGCGCATCGTCCCCCGCATCTTCACGTGCCGGGCGTACCAGTTCGTGCCGGACCCGGAGTCGGCCGAGATCATGACGTCCTCGGGCAGCAGCGGCGACAGGGTGGAGAAGACCTGCTCCGGGTTGACCGGGTCGGCGCTCACCTGTCCCCGGGCCTCCATGACCTCCCACCAGCGGCTCACCGAGGACTCGACGGTCTCCCGCCACTCGCGGTCCTCCTGCCGGTCCAGCATCGGGAGCAGCGCCTGCAGGGTGGCGGCCGCATCGCCGACGAGGTTGACCTCGAAGGGGTACCTCAGGCCGATCATCGTGGGGTCGACGTCGATCTGGACGGCCCGCACGGTCGGCTCGCCGTCCTCGAAGGGCGGGAGGAACTGGGTGTACGGGAAGTTCGAGCCGATGACGAGCAGGGTGTCGCAGTCCATCATCAGGTCGTACGAGGGCCGGGTCCCGAGCAGGCCGATGGCTCCGGTGACCCACGGCTCCTCGTCGGAGAGGACGTCCTTGCCCAACAGGGCCTTGGCGACGCCGGCGCCCCGCAGGTCGGCGAGCTCGCGCACCTCCGTCACCGCGGCCCGGGCCCCCTGCCCGACGAGCACGGCGAGCTTGCGCCCGGAGTTGATGACGTCGGCGGCACGGCGCAGGTCCGCCTCTGCCGGGACCGGAGCGGCGAAGGCCTGGTCGAGGCTGGAGGGCACCATCTTGAAGGCGTGCGGTGGCGGGGTGTACTCGAGCTCCTGGACGTCGCTGGGGATGATCACCGCCGTCACCGTCCGCCGGGCCGCAGCGATGCGCATGGCCCGGTCGAGGACGTTGGGCAGCTGCTCGGGCACCGTCACCATCTGGACGTAGTCGTTGGCGACGTCCTTGTAGAGGGAGAGCAGGTCGACCTCCTGCTGGTAGGCGCCGCCCATCGCGGACCGGGCGGTCTGCCCGATGATCGCGACGACCGGCACGTGGTCGAGCTTGGCGTCGTAGAGCCCGTTGAGCAGGTGGATCGCACCCGGCCCGCTGGTGGCGGTGCAGACGCCGACCCGTCCGCTGAGCTTGGCGTACCCGCACGCCTCGAAGGCCGCCATCTCCTCGTGCCGCGCCTGGATGAACCTCGGGTGGTCCTCGGCTCGTTCCCAGGCCGCGAGCAGGCCGTTGATGCCGTCGCCGGCGAACCCGAAGACCTGCTCGACACCCCACTCCCTGAGGCGCTGGAGGACGTGGTCGGCAACGGTGGGGCTGCTCATGGGGTCTCCTTCTCGGGTCGGCGGCCGGAGGGCCGGTGCTTCTCTCGGACGGTTCTGGTCGGGCCGTCGAGCCCGGAGGCCAACAGCTCCGCGAGGTGGACGGCACGCCGTCCGGTGTCGCACTGCTCGATCTGGGTGCGGCAGCTGAAGCCGTCGGCGAGGACGACGGTCTCGTCGGAGGCCGCGCGGACCGCCGGCAGCAGGACCCGCTCACCGGCGGCTCGGGACACCTCGTAGTGACCGTCCTCGAAGCCGAAGTTCCCGGCGAGTCCGCAGCAGCCCGACGCCAGCCGGTCCGAGTCGATGCCGGCGGCCCGCATGAGGGTGTCGTCGGGGTCGGTGCCCATGACCGCGTGCTGGTGGCAGTGGGTCTGGACGACGGCGTCGACGTCCAGCCGTGGCGGCGTCCAGTCCGGGGCCTTCTCGGTGAGCAGCTCGGCCAGGGTCCGGGTCTGGCGCGAGAGCCGGCGCATGTCCTCGTCGCCGGGCAGGAGGTCGGGGCCGTCGGACCGGAAGACCGCCGTGCACGACGGCTCGAGCCCGACGACCGGGATGCCGGCGCGCAGGTCCTCTCGCAGGACGCCCAGGGTGCGCCGCAGCACCGTCGTGGCAACGTCCAGCTGGCCGGTGGACACCCAGGTGAGCCCACAGCACACCGGCTGGGTCGGGACTCGCACCTCGAAGCCGGCGTCCTCGAGGACACGCACCGCGGACCGCGCGACCTCGGGGTGGAAGGCGTTGGTGAAGGTGTCCGGCCAGAGCAGGACCGGCCCACGGGTGGGGGGTGTGCTCGGCCGCCTCCCCGGGGGCCGGCTCGTCCAGGACCGGACGAACGGGTGCGGGTCGAAGCGCGGGAGGTCCCGTTCGGGGGCGATCCCGCCGGCGCGCTTCAGCAGTGCCGCGACGGCGGGTCGACGGGTGAGCGCGTTGACGGCCCGGGGGGCCCGGCCGGCGATCCGCGCCCACACCGGGAGCCAGCCCATCGAGTAGTGCGCCCGCGGGCGCAGCCGGTGCTCGTAGTGGTGGGCGAGGAACTCGGCCTTGTAGGTGGCCATGTCGACGCCCACGGGGCAGTCGGACTTGCAGCCCTTGCAGGAGAGACAGAGGTCGAGCGCGTCCCGGACCTCGGTGGACCGCCACCCGTCGGTGACCGTCGTGCCACGGAGCATCTCGAAGAGCAGCCGTGCCCGGCCGCGGGTCGAGTGCTCCTCCTCCCGGGTGACCATGTACGAGGGGCACATCACCTGGTTCTCGCTCACCGAGCTCCGGCAGCTGCCGATGCCGACGCACCGCAGGGCCGCTCGCGAGAACCTCCCCTCGTCGTCGGGGTACCCGAAGTGCGTGCGCGGCTCGTCGGGGGCGTAGTCCGTCCCGAGCCGCAGGTCGTGGTCCAGCCGGTGCGGGGCGACGACCTTGCCCGGGTTCATCCGGTCGTCGGGGTCGAACAGCGCCTTGACCCGAGCGAAGAGGGCGACGACGTCGTCACCGAACATCCGGGGCAGCAGCTCGGCCCGCGCCTGGCCGTCCCCGTGCTCTCCGGAGAGCGACCCGCCGTAGGACGCGACGAGGTCGGCGGCCCGTGCGGCGAAGGCGCGGTAGTGGGCGAGGCCGTCGGCGGTGCGCAGCTCGAACGGGATGCGGACGTGGATGCAGCCCTGGCCGAAGTGGCCGTAGAGAGCGGTCTCGTCCTTGGCGTAGCCGAACTCGTCGAGAAGGGAACGGAAGTCACGCAGGTACTCCCCCAGACGTTCCGGGGGGACGGCCGCGTCCTCCCAGCCCGGCCAGTTGTCATGCTTGCCGACCGGGTGCGCGGTGGCGCCGAGGCCGGCCTCGCGCACCTCGATGAGCTCGTCCTCCTTCGCCGGGTCGTCCATGAAGCGGTGCGACGGCTCGTGCTCGTGCCCCTCGAGCTCCGCGAGCAGCCCCCGCGCCTTGGCGTCGGCCTCGTCCTGGCTGTCGCCGGCGAACTGGATCATCAGCCACCCACTGCCCGAAGGCATCTCGTCGATGGCCTTGCCGGCCAGGCGAGCCTCCTGCTCCAGCTGCATGAGGACCTGGTCCAGGCCCTCGAGCTGCCACGGGTCGTGGGCGAGGACCGTGGGCACCGCGGCCCCGGCGCTGGCGACGTCGGGGTAGCCCAGGACGACCATGGCCCGGGCCTTCGGCACCTCGACGAGGGTGAGCTCGGCGTGCAGCACGGTGACGAGGGTGCCCTCGGAGCCGACGAGGGCTCGGGCGAGGTCGAAGTGGCTCTCGGGCAGGAGGGAGTCCAGGTTGTAGCCCGAGACCCGGCGCGGGATCGTCGGGTACCGGGTCCGGATCAGCGAGAGGTTGTCGTCACGCAGGTCGCGCAGCCCGCGGTAGATCTCGGCCCGGCGGCCGCCCCCCGCCACGACCTCTGCGTACTCGTCGTCGCTCGTGGGACCGACCCACATGCGCAGCCCGTCGTAGGTGAGGACCTCGAGCCGGGTGAGGTTGTCCACGGTCTTGCCGTACGCCTGGGCCGTCGAGCCGCACGAGTTGTTGCCGATCATCCCGCCGATCGTGCAGGTGCGGTGCGTGGCCGGCTTCGGCCCGTACATGAGCCCGTGCTCGGCAAGGGCCCGGTTGAGGTCGTCGAGCGCGATACCGGGTTCGACGACGCACCGGCGGGCCTCGACGTCGACGGAGACCACGGCGTTGCAGTACTTGGTCCAGTCGAGCACGACCCCGGCGTTGGTCGTCTGGCCCGCCAGGCTCGTCCCCCCGCCGCGGGAGGTGACCGGGACGCCGTACTCCGCGCACACCGCGACCGCCGTGACGGCGTCCTCGACGCTGCGCGGGACGACGACCGCGGCGGGAACCTGCCGGTAGTTCGAGGAGTCGACCGCGTAGGCAGCGCGGCTGCCGATGTCGAACCGAACCTCCCCCCGCACCCGACCTCGCAGGGCGGACTCCAGCGACATGGCGATGTCGACGTCGACGGTCGTGCTCACGTGTGCTCCTCCTTCAGGCTGCGCCCATCCCGTGGCTCGTGCCCGCCAGACGTTGCGCGCTCTCCAGCAGGAGGGCGTGGACGAACCCCTGTGGCAGGTTCCCGCGGAGCTGGCGCTGGCGGACGTCGAACTCCTCGGACAGCAGGCCGGGCGGGCCGCACGCGGCCCGCTGTCGCTCGAACCAGCGGAAGGCCTCGACCTCGTCGCCGACCGCCAGCTGGGCCAGGGACATGGCGAACCCGCACATGAGGAAGGCCCCCTCCGCGTCACCGAGCGGCTGGTCGTCGGCGTGGTAGCGGTAGACGTAGCCGTCCTGGACCAGGTCCCGGGACACGGCTCGCAGTGTGGCGAGGCTGCGGGGGTCGTTCGGGGACAGGGCTCCCCGCACCGGTGGGAGCAGGAGCGAGGCGTCGACGCCGTCCGTTCCGGGGGCCCGGCGCCAGGAGCCGTCCTCGGCGAGGGCACGCCGCGACGTCTCGGCCATGATCGTGTCGGCGAGGGCGAGCGCCCGCGTGGTGTCGCACGCGGGGACGTCGCGGGCCAGGGTGCGCAGGCCGGCCACGCAGGACAGCCTCGAGTGCGTCCACCAGGCGTCGTCGAGCTCCCACACCCCCGCGTCCGGCTCGTCCCACCGCCGGTCGATGAGGTCCATGACCTGTTCGACCGCTCGGACGTCGTCGGAGGTGAGGTGGTCGTGCCGGCCGGACGTGGCGTACAGCTGGAGCAGCTCCCCGCAGAGGTCGAGCTGGAACTGGCCGCGGACCCAGTTGCCGGTCACCACCCGGCCTCCCGGGTAGCCGGGGAGGTCGACGTGCTCCTCGCGCGGCGGGAGGCGGCCGTCGGCGCGGTAGGCGGGAGCGAGGTTCGGGCCGTGCTCGAGCACGCGGGCGGTGCTCACGGCCACCGCCTCGTCGAGCAGCGGGTCCGGGTGGTCGACGCCGACGGCGAGCCCCGCGTAGGCCTGGTCGCGCAGCCAGACATAGCGGTAGTCGAAGTTGCGGCCGGCCTCCGCCCGCTCGGGCATGCCGAGCGTCGCGGCGGCGACCATGCCCCCGCCGGGCGTGGTGAGGCCGCGCAGGACGGCGTAGGCGTGCCGGGCGTCCCGGGGTGCCACGGAGGACTCGAAACCGGGGACGGTGTCCGCCCAGTACTGCTCCGTGGCCTGCCACAGCCGCTCGGCGTCGGGGGGCGGCGGCAGGGCCCGGTCGCTGATCTCGAGGACCAGGTCGTGCCGGCCTCCCGCGGCGAGGTCCACGCGCAGCCGGAGCAGGCCGTCGCGGTCGAGCCTCGCCTCGCCCGCACCGCTCCAGCGGACCCGGCGGGGCGGCGCGTCGAGGACCCAGCTGCCGTCCTCGTCCCGCCGGAGCTCGAGTGCGGACCGGTCGAAGCCCGCGGCGACCTGCAGCTGGACGTCGACGCCGCAGGCGCCGTCGACGGCGTCGAGGCGCCGGAGCAGGACCACCCGGTGCGGGTCGGAGGGGCACGCGAGGGCCTCGCGGCACTCGACCCGTGCGCCGGACGTCGTCCACCGGCTGCGCCAGATGAGGCTGCCCGGTTCGTAGTACCCACCCCAGACGAACGGCTCGGCAGGGGTCACGGCGTACACGCCCTCGCCGCCGACGAGCCGGGAGAAGGCGGGTGGGCCGTCCCACCCGGGCGCGCAGAGCCAGCCGACGTCACCACGGGGACCGACGAGCGCGCCGCGGTGGCCGTCACCGAGGAAGGCGTAGTCGCGGAGCACCTGCGGCGGGTAGTCCGCAGGGGGCGCCATCCGCTCGTCCCGGGTCACCGGGGACCCACCCCGCGCCGGGCGCCCGCGGTCACGGCCGCGCTCGCGAGGGCCACCCCGCCGGTGACGAGGGCGGCCCGGCGGCGGGTCGGTGAGGCGGCCGCGAGCACCCCCATCGTGGCCGCGTGGAGGACGTCGACCGCCACGACGAGTCCCCCGGTGGCCCGGGGCGCCGCGAGCTGGGCGACGCCCTGGAGCAGGTGCCGCCCGCCCAGCGCCCGGATGCCGAGCTCCTCGACGGCGTCTGGGTCGCGGCCCTCGAGCACGGCCCACACGTGGTCCCCGCGGGCCAGGAGCAGCGCGCCCCAGGCCAGGCCTCCGGCGCCGGCCAGTCGCGGCAGGACGGCTCCGGCCCGGCGGCTCACCGGCGCCGTCCGATGGCCAGCGCGCCGACGGCCGCGGCCGCCCCGACGGCCCCGACGGCGGCGGCGACCTGTGGGTACCGGTGCGCCACCCACTGTTGCGGGCTGCGGGCGTGGCTCCGGTCGTCGAACGCGCCGTGGGCGCCGTAGTCGTGGCCGTCCGGGCCGTCCGCCGGCTCCCACAGGTTGGCGGCCTGGTCGTCCGGCTTCCGCTCGCCGGTCTGCTGGGAGGAGAAGCCGGTCCGGGCGAGGTAGCGGTCGAGCAGGCCCGGCACGACGGCGTTCGCCAGGAGGGTCGCGACGGTGCTCGCCCCGACCCAGTACTCCCGGCGGCGGGGGTGGTCGGCGGCGAAGACGACGGCGCGGGCCGCGACCTCCGGCTGGTAGATCGGCGGGACCGGCTGCGCATGGTCGGGCAGCCGGGAGAGGACCCAGGAGAACTGCGGGGTGTTCAGGGCCGGCATCTGGACCATCGTCACGCGGACGTTGCTCTTCTCGTGGAGGAGCTCGCAGCGCAGCGACTCGTGGAACCCCTGGAGGGCGTGCTTGGCGCCGCAGTAGGCGCTCTGCAGCGGGATCCCCCGGTACGCCAGGGTCGAGCCGACGTGCACGATCGTTCCCCGGTCGCGTTCCTTCATCCGCTGGAGGACCGCCATCGTCGCGTAGACGTACCCGAGGTAGCTGACCTCGGTGACCCGGCGGTACTCCTCGGGGGCGATGTCGTCGAAGCGCGCGAACACCGACGTGAACGCGACGTTGACCCAGACGTCGACCGGCCCCAGCTCGCGCTCGACCCGCTCGACCGCGGCCTCGACCGCCTCGGCGTCGGCGACGTCGGCCGGCACGACGAGGGGCCGACCGCCGAGCGCTCGGACCTCCTCCGCCGCCGCCTCGAGGCCGGCGGTGCCGCGAGCGATGAGCGCGACGGCATCCCCTCTCCGCGCGAACTCCCGGGCCGTGGCCCGGCCGATCCCCCCACTGGCCCCGGTGATGGCGACGACGCGTGCCATCGCAGACACCTCCTCTTCCCTCGACGAACGGACATTCTCTTGTATAATCGCAACTGTTGCTGTAGGTCAAGTAATTGGGAGGTGGCCCGTGGACACGGTCCCGGACCGACCACCTGGGAACTACCCAGAGCTCGCGGAGGCCATGCGCGCCGCGCGCGTCTTCTCCGCCGTGGTCGCCGCCTCGGTGGCCCACGCCGGCGGCGTCGTCACCCCGCCGCAGCTGCGCGCGCTCGTCCTGGTCGCCACCCGACGGGAGGTCGACGCGGCCACCATCGCCTCGGCCCTGGACATCCACCCCTCCGGTGCGACCCGGCTCTGCGACCGCCTCGTCGGGGCGGGCCTGATGGACCGGGCGGCCTCCCCGACCGACCGGCGCCGGGTGGTCCTGACGCTGACCGACGCGGGAGCCGACCTCGTCGACTCGGTGATGGACCACCGCCGGGCCGCGCTCGCGGCGATCCTGGACCGGATGCCGCCGGACGGCCTGCGCTCCCTCGTGACGGGCCTGACGGCGTTCTCGGACGCTGCCGAGGAGCCGGTGACGAACCCCAACGCCGCCCCATGGTGACCACCGCACACGGAGAAGAAGGAGGACCAGCGATGACCGACGACCACCCACACCCGAAGCACCGGGAGCGTCGCGAGCGCACCCTGCAGGAGATCATCGACGCCCTGGTGGAGGAGCCGCGACACCGCTCGGTCGCCGAGGCCGCCACCGACCTCGAACGCCGCATCGCCGACCGCGGACTTCCGGCGATGCCCCCTCCGTGGGTGCAGGCCGTGGCCGAGGGGGTGGTGCGCGGAGACGCCTATGTCGTGTCGGCAGACACCCTCCGGCACATGGACATCCCCGCGCCGTCCACCCACGCGGAGTCGTACAGCATCCACTGACCTCCGCCGAGGTCCAGGCGCTCGCCGGGCTCAGCCCGACGCCTCCACGACGTCGATGTCGTGCCTTATGTCGTCGTCGTCGCCGGGCGTGCAGGCCGCGACGTACGGCCCGGGGATCATGCTGTCGAGCAGGAGGGTGCGGGTCTGCCCCGGCTCGATGCCTCGGACCTGGCCGATGGCGTCGATGCCGTCGGAGTACACCGAGAACGACGCGGTGCGGGACCCGTGGTTGGTCACCACGAAGGCGACCGCCCCGCGGGGTACGGACGCGGGCACCTCGCACGCGTCGTCCGTGGAGGTCACCTGCACCACGTGGTCGGCGTCGGCGGTCAGGCTCGTCCCGTCGGAGACGGTTCCGAGGTCTGCCTGCCCGCAGCCACCGAGCGCAAGGGCGGCGAGGACCGCCAGGGCGGCACGAGTGGTGACGGGCGGCGTGGGTCGTGTCGGTCGCATCGGCATGCTCCTGCAGCACATCGGGAACACTGACTGGTGCCTTCTTCACTGTACGACAGCACTCCGGAGCATGGGCGTTGCGGAGCCGTGGATTTGTCTGCCCCTGTGCCAGAACCGAGCCCGACCGGCGATGCCACCGGTGAACGGTGCGAGACCGCTCCCCTCACGGACGACTCCAGCACGCGGCGCTGAACGCTCGGTCACCGCGCGGGCGACGGCCAGGGCGCCGACCTCAGGGCAGCAGCGACCCGTCGAGCACGCTCCAGAGCGGGCCGGCGAGCAGCCCCAGACCGACGGACGCGGTGGCGGCGAGCACGGCCGTCCCCGCCGACCAGGGCCGCGGGTGGGCGAGCTCGGCGGCCGGCGGGGTGCGCCGCAGCGCCGGGGCCACCCAGCGCAGGTAGTAGAAGAGCGAGGCCAGCGTGTTGACGAGCACCGCGACCGTGAGCCACACCATCCCCCCGTCCCACGCCGCCGTGACGGTCGTCAGCTTGCCGACGAAGACGACGGTCGGCGGGGTCCCCACGAGCCCGAGCAGGGCGACGACGAGCGCGACCGCCAGACCTGGGCGGGTGCGGACGAGGCCCGCGTAGCCCGAGACCTCCCGCACCTCCGGGAGGGCCGTGGTGACCGCGAAGGCCGCGATGTTGGTCACCGCGTACCCGGCGACGAAGAGGAGCATCGACGGCAGCGCCAGGTCGGTCCGGCCGGCCACGGCGACAGGCACGAGCAGGTACCCCACCTGGCTCACCGTGGACCAGCCGAGCAGCCGCCGGGGGTCGTCCTGGCCGAAGGCGGCGAGGTTGCCCAGCGTCATGCTCGCGACCGCCAGCACCCCGACGAGCACCCCCCAGGCGAGCGTGTCCGGGAGCGCGACGACGAGACGGTACGCGGCGACGACGGCCCCCACCTTGGGCACGGTCGTGACGAAGGCGGCCGCCAGGCCGGTCGAGCCCTGGGCCGCGTCCGGCACCCAGAAGTGGGCCGGCACGCTGCCCGCCTTGAAGGCCAGCCCGGCCAGGACCCCGACGAACCCCGCGGCGACCACCGCGGTCGGCGCGCCCGCGAGGCCGGCCGCCAGCTCGGGGTAGGCCGTCGTGCCGCCCACCCCGTAGAGCAGGGTGACCCCGAGGAGCATGAGGATGCCGAACAGCGCCCCGACGAGGTAGGTCTTCAGGGCCGCCTCGGCCGCCCGCGCGGTGCGGCCCAGCCCCACGAGGGCGTAGAGCGGGATGCTCGCGAGGAGGAACCCGACCGCCAGGACGAGCAGGTCGCGCGCCCCGGCGAGGACGAGCACCCCGGTGGTCGCGAGCAGCAGGAGGGAGTAGGTCTCACTCTCCCGGTCGCTGCCGGAGACCTCGTCGGCGGCGATCGCCAGCACCAGCAGGGTCGCGAGCGAGGCCACGACGCGCACGGTCGTCGTCCCGACGTCCACGACGAACGCCCCCTCGAAGGCCGTGCCGGCGGGGGACGCCCCGACGAGCGCGGTCACGACGGCACCCCCGAGGGCGGCCGCCGCGACCACCCGCAGCACCCACTGCCGGTTCCGGGGGGTGAACGAGCCGCCGAGCAGGCAGACGAGGGCCCCGCCGAAGAGGAGGATCTCCGGCAACATCGCGAGCGGGCGCATGGCCATCGAGTCACCCACGCGGCTAGCCCCCCAGGGCGGCGACGACCGCGGCCGCCGCGGGCTCGATGACGTCGAGGAGGAGCCGGGGGGCGAGGCCGATGGCGAGCGAGAGCACGAGCAGGGGCGCGACCGCCCACAGCTCGTGCGCCCGCACGTCGGTGAAGTCGGCCGACCGGCCCCGCGTCTCGCCCGTGAAGACGCGCTGGAGGGTCCACAGCAGGACCCCGGCGATGACGAGGATGCCCAGCAGCGCGACCGCGCTCACGGGCACGGCCGCGATGCTGCCCGTGAACACCTGGAACTCGGCGACGAAGCCCGACAGGCCGGGCAGCCCGAGGGAGGCGAAGGCGGCGACCGCGAAGAGGACCGTGGTCCGGGGAGCCCGCCCCGCGAGCCCCCCGAACTCGGCGATCTCATAGGTCCCGGACCGGTCGAGGAAGAGGCCGGCCAGGAGGAAGAGGGCGGCGGTCACGAGCCCGTGGCTCACCATCTGCGTCACGGCTCCGGTGACGGCCACCCCGCGCGCCTGCTCGGTGCCCGAGGCGACGACCCCCGCGGCGCCGACGGCGAGGACGACGTACCCCATGTGGTTCACCGAGGTGTACGCGATCATCCGCTTGAGGTCGCGCTGGGCGAGCGCGACGAGGGCCCCCCAGAGCACCGAGACGATGCCGACGACGAGGACGACCCACGCCCACGACCGCCAGGCGTCCGGCAGCAGGGCCATGCCGAGGCGGACGAACCCGTACGTCCCGAGCTTGAGGAGCACGCCGGCGAGGACGGCCGACCCGACGGCGGGGGCGTCGGTGTGGGCCGGGGGCAGCCAGGTGTGGAACGGCACGGTCGGTGTCTTGACGGCGAGGCCGAGGAGGATCACCCCGAGGACGACGACCCCGGCGGTCCCGCGGCCGGCGAAGGGGTTCTGCCGGGCGAGCTCGAGCATGTCGAAGGTGTGCGGGTCCGCCGCGAGGTAGAGCCCGATGAAGCCCGCGAGGAGGGCGAGCGAGCCGAGGAAGGTGTAGAGGAAGAACGTGAGCGCCGAACGGGCCCGGTCGCCGTGCCCCCAACCCGCGATGATGACGTACATCCCGACGATCGACAGGTCGAAGAAGACGAAGAAGAGGATGAGGTCGGCCGAGGCGAACAGGCCGGTGCACACGGTCTGCAGGGCGAGGAACAGCGCTGCGCGAGAACGGGGCCGGTCCTCGTCGCGGAGGGAGTACACCGCACAGGCGAGGAAGACGACCGCCGTCATCGCGACGAGGGGGAGCGAGAGGCCGTCGAGGCCGACGTGGTAGCTGCTGCTCACCCCGGGGATCCACGCGACCTGCTCCTCGAACGCGAGCGCACCCTCCACCGGGGTGTCGTAGGCCCACCAGAGCCCTCCGACGAGCACGACCTCGACGGCGGACGCCGCGACCCACCACCACCGCGCGGCGCCGGCTCCGAGACCGGGCACGAGCAGCACGAGCGCCGCGGCCAGGGGGAAGAAGATGGTCAGCGAGAGCACGGTCACCTCACGACGACGAGCAGGACGGTGCCGGCCGCGATGATCGCGACGGCCTGGACGTAGTACTGGTGGAGCTGGCCGGTCTGTGGGCGCCGCGCGAGCGCACCGGCCCGGCGCACCCAGCGCGCGAACGCCAGCACCCCGGCGTGGACCCGGTCCTCGTCGACGCCCGCGGCGGTCCCCGCGAGGGTGGTGGCACCGGTCGCCACTCCCGACACCGCGCGGGCGATGAGCAGGTCCGTGCGGTCGAGGGCCCGGGCGAGGGCGACGGTGGGCCGCACGACGGCGACGTGCGCCGCACGCTCCAGACCGAGCCAGGACAGTGCCCAGGCGGGCTGCGGGAGGGGACGGCGCCACACGACCGCGACGACGACCAGGGCGAGCAGCGCGGAGCCGGCCACCTCGGGAGCCGTCGGGTGGGGCACCGCTCCCCCGACCGTCGCCCCCAGCCGCTCCGCGACGGCGGGCACGCCGAACACCCCGAGGACCGCCGACCCCGCCGCGAGGGTCACGACCGCCGCGGTCAGCGCGCCCGGCACCACACCACGCGGCTCCTCCTCCTCGCCCCGGTGGGTCTCGGCGCGCCGGCGCTCCTCCTCGCCCACCGGCGCCCACAGCACGCGCAGCGCCGTGCCCGCGTACGCCGCGGAGGCGGCCGCCCCGAGCAGCCCGACGACGTACAGCGCGACCGACTGCTCGAGCGCGGCGGCGAGGACGAGGTCCTTGGTCGCCCACAGCGACAACGGCGGGACGCCCGCGAGCGCGAGCAGCGCCACGCTCGCCGCCACCCGGACGACCGGCCACCGGGCGAGCGTCCCCCGCAGCCCCGCGAGCTCCTTGGTCCCCAGGGCGGAGAGCCAGGCGCCGGCGGCGAGGAAGAGCCCGGCCTTGGTCGCGGCGTGGGCGACGAGGTGGGCGGTCCCGGCGCCCACCGCGCCGAGCCCGCCCGCCATGACGACGTAGCCGAGCTGGGCCGACGTCGACGCCGCGAGCAGCTGCTTGAGGTCCCGCTGACCGACAGCCACGACACCGAGCGCCACCGTCGTGAGGGCGCCCGCCCAGGCCGCCGCCGGGCCGGCCCAGGACGTGGACTGGAGGAGCGGTGAGAGCCGGAGCAGGAGGTAGCCCCCCATCGCGACCATCGCCGCGGAGTGCAGCAGCGCGCTCACCGGGCTCGGGCCGTCCATCGCGCGGGAGAGCCAGAACGCGAGGACGAGCTGGGCCGCCTTGCCGAGCGCCGCGACGAGCACCCCGAGCGCGAGGACGTCCCGCCACCCCGGGGACGCCGCGGCGAGCGCGTCGAGGTCGAGCCCGGCTCCGCCGGCGAGGGCCGCGGCGGCGGCGACGTAGAGCCCGAGGTCGGCGGCCCGGGTCGTGACGAACGCCGTCAGCCCCGACGCGACCCGTCGCTCCTCCCGCCAGGCGAAGCCGATCAGGGCGTACGACGTCGCCCCCATGACCTCCCAGGCGAGGAGCAGCGCGGGGAGGGTCGTGGCCGTCACGGTGAGCAGGGCGGCCGCGACGAAGAGGAGCATGAACCCGTGGAAGCGGGGCGCCGACTCGCGGACGTCGACCGCCCCGGCGAGCAGGACGAGCGTCGCGACGACGGCGACGGTGGGCGCGACGACCGCCGCCAGCCCATCGACGCCGAGGCCGAGGTCCGCGCCGGCGACGAAGGGGACGCCGGCGCTCGGACGGGTGAGGGCCGCCACCACCGCGAGCGCGGCGGTCAGCGTCGCCGTCCCGACCCCGATGACGGGTGCGATGCGCTGCGTCCGGCCGTGCGGCAAGAGCAGGAGCGCGGCACCGACGACCGCGGGCAGCACGACGAGCGCCCACAGGACGGCCTGGTCGACGGTCCCGGTCACGCGATCACCCACCCCGTCATCGCGCGAGGTCCGTCGCCGAGTCGGTCATGTCGCTGTTCCGGTACCGGTGCACGAGGGTGGCGACCGCGAAGCCGGTCGCCATCTCGACCGTCATCGCGGCGAGGACGACGAGGAGCAGCACCTGGCCGCTCGGGTCGGGCGCGAGGAACCACCACATCGCCCCGGCGGCGAGGATGACGGCGTTGACCATCACCTCGAGGCCCATCATCACCATGACGACGACCTGCTGGGAGATCGCGCCGTAGAGCCCGACCGCGAACAGGGCCGCGGCGACGAGGAGGACCAGCTGGAGGGTCATCGCCCGACACCTCCCCGCTGGGGGTCGCGGGCCGGCCGCCGGCGGAGGTCGTCGCCGAACCGGTCGTAGCGGGTGCGGTGGGCGGCCAGCACCACCCCCCCGATGATCGTCGCGACCATCACCGGGCTCACGACGACCATGACGAGCATCTGCTTCCCCATGAGCGCCTCGCCGAGGGCGGCCGTGACGTCGGGGGACGGCACCCCCCGGCGGACGGGCCAGTCGACGAGCAGGGCGCCCGCCGCGAGGACGACGAACGATGCCGCCGAGACGGCCAGGGCGGCCCGCTTGCCGTGGACCATCGACATCGGCATCAGCGCGGGGTTCATCCCCATGTACATGACCATGTACACGGCCATCACCGCCATCTCCATGAGCATCATGAGGACCGTGACGACGCCGACGTAGTTCTGCTGCAACAGAACCAGGACGAACCCGACGGCGACGAAGGAGAGCGCGAGCGCGTAGGTGGCGCGGGCCATGGAGTCGACGACGAAGACGAGCACCGCCGAGACGACGGCGACGACCCCGAGCACCCAGAACGTGATGTCGACGAGCACCAGGTCACCCCTTCCAGGCCGCGACGACGGCCACGACGAGGTCCTGGAGGAGGACGGCGGGCAGCAGGACGACCCAGCCGAGCTCCATCAGGAGGTCCGGACGGACGGCCGGCAGGTGGCGACGGAGCGCGACGAGGCCGGCGAGCAGGGCGACGGTCTTGACCAGGACCCAGAGCCACCCGGGCAGGAGTGGGCCCGCCCCGCCCCCGAGGAACATCGGCACCGCGAAGGCGGCGCCCGCGGCGAGCAGCGCGTACCGCCCGGCCTGGACCAGGAGCCGGTCGACACCGCTCAGCTCGGAGAGCACGCCGCCCGCGACATCGGAGCCGAGCGGAGGGGTGAACGGCCCCCAGACCGAGAAGGCGACGACGCCGAGGCAGTAGACGACGAAGGCGACGGGCATCCAGACGACGAACCACAGCGAACCCTGCGCCGCGGCGATCTCCCCGAGGTTCAGGCTCGCCGCGGCCACCGCCGGCGCGACGAGCGCGAACATCAGCGGCAGCTCGTAGGCGAGGGCGAGCGCCAGGAAGCGGTAGCCGCCGACGAGGGAGTGGGCGGAGTTCGCGCCCCACCCGGTGAGCCACACCAGCGCCCAGACGGCCACGTCCATCGTGTTGAACCAGACCACCCCGACGTCGAGGTCGGAGAGGACCCACTCCCCGAGGGGGACGACGGCCAGCATGAGCAGGGCCGCGACGACGAGGCCGCCGCCGCCGATCCGCCACAGGAGGGTGTCCGCGGAGAGCGGTGCCCGGCGGCGCTGCCGGAGCAGGCGGGCCGTCTCGTCCAGGGGGCGGGTCAGGGCGGGGCGCACGGGCGCTCCCTCGGCCCGCGCGGTCAGGACCCCGTCGAGGACGGCCACGGCGGCCGCGAGCCCCGCGAGCAGCAGGGCGGCGAGCACGGCCCAGCCGGGAGCCACGGTCGTGACGACGTCAGCCATGCGCCCGCACCCCCGCCGGCACGACGGGTGAGCCGAGGGTCGCGACGGCCAGGCGCGCGACGGCGAGGTCGCACCCCTCGACGAGCGGGCCGACCGCCGCGGCCGGGGTCGTCGTGGACGCCCCGGACGCGGCCCGGTCGAGGAGGCCGTGGAGGCGGTCGAGGCAGTCCCCGGCGAGGTGCTCGGGGAGTCCGAGCGCCTGCACGCGCTCGGGCTCCACCACCCCGACCCCGCGCAGCGACCACCGCAGCAGCCGCGAGCCGGAGACCCGTCGGCGGAGGTCGGAGAGGTGGACCCCCGCCACCTCGTGCCGCCCGTCGAGGAAGGCGTCGCGCGCTGCCCGCGCCGTGCTGGCGCCGGCGGCCCAGCCCGCGAGGTCGAGGACCGCGGCGGCGTCGTCGCAGGCGCGTGCGGCGGGGTGCTGCTCGTCGGGTGCGGTTCCGTCGTGCCCGACGACCTCTGCGTCGGCGCCCACGACGAGGTCACCGTGGAGCGTCACGTCGAGGACGAGGCCGGCCGGCCAGTGGGGCAGGACCGGCCCCAGCCTGACCGGGAGTGCATCCATCTCGAGGCCGTCGCGGTCCTCCTCCGACCCCTCGGCGAGCGGGATGCCGTCCGGGGCCATCTCCATGTCGCCGTGGTCCATGCCCTCGTGGCCCATTCCCCCGTGGTCCATCTCGCCGTGGTCCATGCCCTCGTGGCCCATTCCCCCGTGGTCCATCTCCCCGTGGTCCATGCCCTCGTGGCCCATGCCCCCGTGGTCCATCTCGCCGTGGTCGATGTCCCCGTCCATGTCCCCGTGGTCCATCCCGCCCTCGGCGGAGAGGTCGGGGTCGGCGCGGGCGGCGGCGTCCTCGGCCTGGGCCCGCGTGTCCGCGAGGCGGGAGGCGGCGGCGTCCAGGTGGGCGAGGACGTCCCCGCCCGCCTCCAGGGTCCGCCGGGACCGGGGCCCGGGAAGGGCCGCCCACAACCGGTCGACGACCTCCTCGAGCCCTGTGGGCTCGCCGACGACGAGCAGCACGTCGGCGCTCGCGGGGGACTCGGCGAGCCGCCATCCCCGGGCGCGCACCGCACGCTCCACGGCGACGCGCTCCCGCCACGCGCCGGGGCACTCGACGACCAGGACTCGCGCCGCACGCACGCCCCGTCCGGCCAGCCATCCGGTCAGACCCATCGGAAGGCCCCCTCGCGCCACGCCCACGCGACGGCGACCATCAGGGCACCGAGGAAGACGAACATCTCGGTGACGGCACTCGCCCCGAGGTCCGCCACGACGACGGCCCAGGGGTACATGAAGAGCATCTCGACGTCGAAGGCGAGGAAGAGCAGCGTCGCGAGGTACCACCGCACGTGGTAGCGGGAGAGCGCGTGCGCCTCGGGGACCCACCCGGACTGGTAGGGGACGGTGCGCACCACCGAGCGCCACGGCACGAGCGCCCAGTGGGCGCCGTAGAGGAGGAGCACTCCGAGGAGCGCGACCCCGGCGGTGACGACGAGGCCGGTCATGCCGCCTCCCCGTGCTGGCGCGGGAGCCGCACCTCGAACGTCGCCCCCAGGCCGGGGCCCGCGCTGCGAGCCGTCAGCGACCCACCGTGGGCCTCGACGATGGCTCGGCTGATCGTCAGTCCGATCCCGGAGCCGCGGTCCTTGCGGTCGCGGGCGGTGTCCCCCCGGTAGAAGCGCTCGAACACGTGGGGCAGCTGCTCGACCGGGATCCCCTCCCCGTCGTCGCGCACCTCGACGACGACCTCGCCCCTGTCGACGCGGGCGGCGAGGGCCACCTCTCCCCCGGACGGCGTGTGCCGCAGGGCGTTGTCGAGCAGGTTCGCGAGGACCTGCGCGAGCCGCTGCTCGTCACCCAGGACCCCGAGGTCCGGCGCCTGCGGCGACACGACCGAGAGTCCGACGCCCTTGTCCCCGAACCGGGTCCGCGCGGTCTCCGCGGCTGCCGTGAGCAGTCGGCTGACCGGCACGCGACCGGGCTCGAGCGAGAGGCGGCCCTCCTCCGCCCGGCTCACGTCGTCGATGTCCGCCGCCAACCGGGCGAGCCGCTGCACCTGCTGACCCATGACCTCGCTGGTCTCCGACCCCCAGACGGCGACCCCGTCGTCGAGGGCTTCGAGGTAGGCCGTGCACGTGGCGAGAGGCGTCCGCATCTCGTGGGCGAGGTCGGTGAGCAGCCTCCTCCGGGTGTCCTCGGTGACCTGCAGCCGGGTCGCCATCGTGTTGAACGATGCCGCGAACTCGTCGAGCTCGGCCCCCGCGCCGGTGAGGGCGACCCGTCGGTCGTACCGCCCGCCCGCGATGGCCCGGGCCGCCGACGAGAGCTCGATGAGGGGCCGCCGGAGGCGACCCGCGATGAGCCAGGTGACGATGCTCGCACTGCCCACGGCGATGACGAGGGCGACCCCGAGCGAGACGAGGCTCGAGTCGAGGTAGGCGCGCTCCACGTGGAGCACCTGGTCGGCGTTGAGCGTCCCCCGAGCCCGCAGCAGGTGCTCGTGGAAGAGCCGCGGCCCGACGAGGCCGGCGACCACGGCGGCGGTGAGGACGCTGGCGAGCAGCACCCCCATCTGCGCCACCATCAGCCGCGTCGCGAAGCCGTCGCGCCTCCAGGGAGTGGTCCGGCTCATCCGGCCCCCATCCGGTACCCGACCCCGCGGACGGTCTCGACGTACCGGGGTGCGGCAGGGTCGTCCCCGAGCTTGCGTCGCAGGTGCGCCACGTGGACGTCGACGAGGTGCTCGTCGCCCACCCAGGCGCGGTCCCACACCTCGTCGATGAGCCGACGGCGCGCCCAGGCGTACCGCGGCCGCGCCGAGAGGGCCTCGAGGATGTCGAACTCGGTGCGGGTGAGGTCGACCGGACGACCCTTGACCGTCACGACGCGAGCGCCGGGTTCGACGCGCAGGTCACCGAAGACCCGGGCGGGAGCCTCGGCCACCGCCTCGGGCGCCCTGCCGGCGCGCGGCCGACGCAGCAGCACCTGGACGCGGGCGACCAGCTCGCGCGGGCTGAACGGTTTGGTCATGTAGTCGTCGGCGCCGACCGAGAGGCCGATCAGCCGGTCGGTCTCCTCCGAGCGGGCGGTGAGCATGAGGATGTAGCAGTCCGAGAAGGTCCGGACCTGACGGCAGACCTCCACCCCGTCGAGGCCGGGCAGCCCGAGGTCGAGGACGATGACGTCGGGATCCTCCTCGCGGGCCAACCGGACCGCGTCGGGGCCGGTCTCCGCGGCGACCGTGGCGTAGCCGCCGCGCTCGAGGTAGGTGCGCACCATCGCCGCGAGCGCCGTCTCGTCGTCGACGACGAGGACCGTCGGCGGGGTCGGGAGGTCGGTGGCGGGCACCCCGGCAGTCTGGCCGATCGCGGTCGCCGGGGTCGAGGTGAGAACCGGTCGGGCGCGGACCTTCGTCGTTTCTTCATCGAACGTCGACCGGCGCCCTGACCTGCGTCCTCTTGGCTGGACGGAGCCGACGGGAGGGACCCGACGGCCACGGGAGGAGGTGCCGGCGATGGGCGTGCCCGGCTCGGCGTGGGGGTGGCCCCCGTGGCTCATGGTGCTGGCCGTGGTGGCGACCGCGCTGCTCTGGGTCGTGGTCGTCATCGCGGCCGCCCGGCTCCTGCGGCCACCGCGCCCGCGAGGGTCCGGGCCCTCCGCGTCCGGGCCCCTCGGGACGCTGGACGAGCGCCTGGCGCGCGGCGAGATCGGGGTCGACGAGTACCGCACCCGCCGGCGCCGGCTCGTCGACGGACACTGAACGCCACCACGGAGGAGACCGGACCGATGAGACCGACGCCAGCAGACCGCCCCGCTCTCCGGCCCCGCGCGGGCGCCCCCCGGCGGGCGGCCCTCCTGGGCGTGGGCTCCCTCGCCCTCCTCCTCGCCGGGTGCGGTGCGGACGCCGCGCCGCCCTCGGGAGGCGGGACCACCGGGACCGCCGGGACCAGGGAGCCCACCGAGCCCTCCCGACCCCTCGGCCACATCCACGGCGTCGCCCGGGACCCCGACACCGGCGACGTCGTCCTGGCCACGCACGCCGGGCTGTTCCGGCTCGGCGCCGACGGGCCGGTTCCGGTCGGCCCCGTCGTCGACCTCATGGGGTTCGCGATCTCGCCGGACGGCTCCTACCTCGCCTCGGGACACCCGGGCCCGGGCAGCGACCTCGGGCAGCCGGTCGGCCTGATCCGGTCCGTGGACCGGGGCCGCACCTGGACCACGCTCTCCCGGTCCGGGGAGTCCGACTTCCACGGGCTCACCGCGGGAGACGGGCTCGTGGCCGGCTTCGACGGCGCGCTCCGGGTCAGCGCGGACGGCCGCAGCTGGCGCACCGTCGCCATCCCGGCGGAGCCGCAGGTCCTCGCGGCTTCGCCCTCGGGTGACCGGCTGCTCGCCACGACCCCGGCCGGACTCCTCGCCAGCACCGACGCCGGGGGCACCTGGTCGAGGACGCCCACCCCCGAGCTGCTCGTCGCCGTCCACTGGGCCGACGCCGACACCGTCGTCGGGGTGAGCACCACGGGGTCCCTGCACCTCAGCGAGGACCGCGCCGCGACGTGGACCGCGGGGCCGAGCCCCCTCGGTCAGGTCACGTCGCTCCACGCCTACCGCTCCGACGGCGTGCTCGGGGTCCTCGCCGTCCTCGAGGGCGGCGTGGTCGTCGCAACGACCGACCTGGGCGCGACGTCGACCCGCCTGCTCTGAGCCGGCGCGGCACCACTGCCGGTCGTCGCCCGGAACCGCCGCAGACGGAGGCTGTTGGTCACGACGAAGACCGACGAGAAGGCCATCGCCGCCCCCGCGATGAGCGGGTTGAGCAGGCCGAGGGCGGCGAGCGGGATCGCGGCCACGTTGTAGGCGAAGGCCCAGAACAGGTTGCCCTTGATGGTGGCCAGCGTCCGCCGGGACAGCCGGATGGCGTCGACGGCGGCGAGCAGGTCGCCCCGCACCAGGGTCAGGTCCGAGGCCTCGATGGCGACGTCGGTCCCGGTGCCCATGCTGATGCCGAGGTCGGCCGCGGCCAGCGCCGCGGCGTCGTTGACGCCGTCGCCGACCATGGCGACCACCCGGCCCTCCTGCTGGAGCCGGCGCACGACGTCGACCTTGCCCTGGGGCAGCACCTCGGCGTGCACCGTCGCGATGCCCGCCTGGTCGGCCACGGCCCGGGCGGCCCGGGCGTTGTCGCCCGTGAGCAGCACGGGCTCCAGTCCGAGGGCGCGAAGCTGCGCGACCGCCTCGCGGCTGGTCGGCTTGAGGGTGTCGGACACGACCAGGACCCCGCGGACGGCGCCGTCCCACCCGACGGCGACGACCGTGGCACCACGGGACTCCGCCTCGGTCGCGGCGGACGCCAGGCCCTCGTCGAGGGCCAGCCCCATCTCCCCGGACAGCCAAGCGGCGCGTCCCAGGACCACCTCGCGGCCGTCGACGACTCCGTGCACGCCGAGCCCTGCGGTCGAGGAGAAGTCCTCGACGGCGGGGAGGGGAGCATCGAGCCGCTCGGCCGCACCGGCGGCGACGGCCCGGGCGACGGGGTGCTCGGAGGCGGACTCGACGGCTCCGGCGACGCGGAGCAGCTCGTCGGCGTCGACGCCGTCCAGGGGCAGGGAGTCCACCAGCCGCATGGCACCGGTGGTCACCGTGCCGGTCTTGTCGAGCACGATCGTGTCGACCACGCGGGTCGACTCGAGGATCTCGGGACCCTTGATGAGGATGCCGAGCTGGGCTCCACGGCCGGTGCCGACGAGCAGCGCCGTGGGCGTGGCCAGTCCCAGCGCACACGGGCAGGCGATGACGAGCACGGCCACGGCGGCCGTGAACGCAGCCGCCGCGGGGTGCCCGGTCAGCAGCCACACGGCGAGCGTCGCGAGGGCCAGTCCGATGACCACCGGGACGAACACGGCGGAGACGCGGTCGGCCAGTCGCTGGGCCTGGGCCTTGCCGGTCTGGGCGTCCTCGACAAGGCGAGCCATCTGCGCGAGCTGGGTGTCGGAGCCGATGCGGGTCGCCCGCACGACGAGTCGCCCGCCGGCGTTGACGGTCGCCCCGACGACGGCCGCCCCGGGACCGACCTCCACGGGCACGGACTCCCCGGTCAGCATCGACGCGTCGACGGCGGAGGTCCCGGACTCGACGACGCCGTCGGTCGCGACCTTCTCGCCGGGCCGGACGACGAAGCGGTCCCCGACCGCCAGCCGCGCCACGGGGATCCGCACCTCGGTCTCCCCCGCACCGCCGTCCCGCAGCACCGCGACGTCCTTGGCCCCGAGGTCGAGCAGCGCGCGCAGGGCGGCCCCCGAGTCACGCTTGGCCCGGGCCTCGGCGTACCGGCCGGCGAGGATGAACGCGGTGACCGCCGCAGCGACCTCGAGGTAGAGGTGGGGTTCGGCGCCCGTCGTGCTGGGGAGCAGGCTGAAGTCCATCCGCATGCCGGCGTGGCCGGCGTCGGTGAACAGCAGCGCCCACACCGACCACAGGTAGGCCGCGCCCACACCGACCGAGATCAGCGTGTCCATCGTCGCGCTGCGGTGGCGGGCGTTGGTCCAGGCCGCACGGTGGAACGGCAGCGCACCCCAGACCGCCACCGGCGACGCGAGGGTGAGCGCGACCCACTGCCAGTTGTCGAACTGCAGCCAGGGCACCATGCTCAGCGCCACCACGGGAAGCGTGAGGGCAGCGGAGACCAGGAGTCGCTCGCGCCACGCGGCGGCCTCGTCGGTCTCCGTGCCACCGGCCGGGGGCGCCTCGTCCGCGGGTGGCGCGGGCACCTGGGCGGTGTACCCCGTCGCCTCGACGGTCGCGACGAGGTCGGCGGCCGTGATGCCGTCCAGGAAGCGGACCTTCGCCTTCTCGGTGGCGTAGTTCACGGTGGCCGTCACGCCGTCGAGCCGGTTCAGCTTCTTCTCGATCCGTGCGGCGCACGACGCGCAGGTCATGCCGCCGATGACCAGCTCGGTCTCCTGGCCGAGGCCTGGGTCGGACGTACTCGGGCCGTTCATGGGTTCTCCTTCCGGCGCCGTCGCACGGCGCCCCGTGGCTCGGATCAGGCCTGCAGGCGGTAGTCGCCGGCCTCGTCGAGGGCGGCGGCGACGGCGTCCCGCGACAGTGGGGCGTCGCTGGTGACGGTGACGGTCGAGGTCCCCCCGGCGTCGAGGTCGACGTGCACGTCGCCGACCCCGTCGAGAGCCGACAGCTCCGTCGTCACCGCGTGGGCGCAGTGCCCGCAGGTCATCCCGGTCACCGAGTAGGTCTGGGTCGTCATGTCGTCGTCCTTCCGATGGGTGGTGCGGTGGGGTGGGGTACGGGCGGCCTCAGGACCGGACGAGCCGGGCGACCGCGAGCGAGGCCTCGGTCAGCTTCGCGTCGGCCTCCTCGCCGCCCGCTCGCACCGCGTCCGTGACGCAGTGCCGCAGGTGCTCGTCGAGGAGCCCCAGGGCGACGGTCTCCAGTGCCCGGGTGGCCGCGGAGACCTGCGTGAGGATGTCGATGCAGTACGTGTCGTCCTCGACCATCCGCTGGAGTCCGCGGACCTGGCCCTCGACGCGGCGCAGCCGGTTGAGGATCGCCTGCTTCTCGGCGGTGTAGCCGGGGGCGGTGGGTGACACGACTCCTCCTCAGTACCCCACAGGGGTATAGTGACACGCTGAAGTTATACCCCCCAGTGGTATGTGTCAAGGCCGGGCCGCAGTCCCGCTCACAGGCCCCCGCGCGCCGCACCGCGCCGTCAGCGGCGCCGCACGAACGAGCCGCCTTCATGGCTTCTTGACCGCCGCCATGAGGGATCTCAACATCCGCCGGAGATGCTGGACTCCCATCCACGACCGAACGGACTCCCCACGCATGACGCACGCCCTGACGACCACCGCCACTCGCGTCTCGGTCGGACCCGGGATCGGCGGGTTCGGTGGCTGGCTTGCGGCCGCCCTCGTCGTGGCCGTTCTCGGAGCCGTCGCCTGGTGGGCCTCCCGCCGGAGGTCACGATGACCGACCTGTCCGCCTGGGTCTGGCCGGCGGTCCTCGTCCTCGGCCTGGGCCTGCTGGTCACCGGGCTGCGCCTCCTGCGCGGCGCTCCGCGGTCGACGACTCCCGGAGGAACGACTGGCACGGAGCGCACGGCGCCGGGCACCGCCCGGGCCGTCCTCGACGAGCGACACGCACGAGGCGAGATCGACGACGCCGAGTACACACGACGCAGGAGCGTGCTCGATGAACGGTGAGGTGAGCCGACGTCAGGCCCTGGCGGTGACCGGCCTGGGCGCCGCCACGACGATCGTGGGCGCCGTCGGGACGTGGCGCGGTCTCGGGTCCTCGGGGACGCCGGCGGCGGCCGTCGGCACGGCACTGCGTGAGCCCGCGGCGCTGACGAGCTCCGACGGCCTGCTCGAGGTCACCCTGAGGGCTGCCCCCGGGGTCACCATCGCCGGGCGCACCACCCGGGCCCTGGGCTACAACGGCACCAGCCCCGGTCCGACCCTGTCGGTCAGGCCCGGCGACACGGTCCGGGTCCGCCTCGAGAACGAGCTCGACACCGCGACCAACCTCCACACCCACGGGCTGCACGTGTCGCCGGAGGGGAACAGCGACAACGTGTTCCGCTCCGTCGACCCGGGCACCTCGGCCGAGTACGAGTACGAGGTCCCGGTCGACCACCCCACCGGGACGTTCTGGTACCACCCGCACCACCACGGCACCGTCGCCGACCAGGTGTTCGGCGGCCTGTTCGGTGCCCTGCTCGTCACCGGCACGGACGAGCCCACCGTCGACCGCGAGCGTGTCCTCGTCGTCTCCGACACCACGCTGACGGGTTCCGGAGAGGTGGCCTCGGTGGGTCACGACGACGCCATGCTCGGGCGAGAGGGCGAGCTCGTCCTCGTCAACGGTCAGGCCCAGCCGCGGGTCGACGTGGCCGCCGGGACGGTCGAGCGCTGGCGGGTGGTCAACACCTGCGTCTCGCGGTTCCTCGACCTGGAGCTCGACGGCCACACCTGGGACCTGCTCGGCTTCGACGGTCAGGCCCTCCACGCGCCCATTGAGCAGGAGTCGCTGCTCCTGGCCCCCGGCAACCGGGTGGACGTCCTGGTACGGCCGACGGGTACGGGCACCTTCACCCTGCGCACCCGGGCGTACGACCGTGGCGGGATGGGGATGATGGGCGGGTCCGCGACCTCACGGGAGACCACCCTCGCCTCGGTCGTCGTCGCGGGAGAGGCCGGCCGGGCAGCGACCGGCCCGTGGCCCGCCGCACGCGCCACGGTCCCCGACCTCCGCTCGGCGGCGGTCGACGGGGCCCGCTCGATCAGCATGACCGGTGGCATGGGCATGGGCATGGGAGGTATGGGCGGCATGGAGTTCGGCTTCGACGGCCGGACCTTCGACCCGACCCGGGTCGACCAGCGCCTCTCCCTCGGCACGGTCGAGGAGTGGACCGTCACGAACGAGACGATGATGGACCACCCGTTCCACCTCCACGTCTGGCCGATGCAGCTCGTCTCCGCCCCGGGCACGGACCCCGAAGGGCCGCCGGACTGGCGTGACGTGGTCATCGTGCCGGCGCACGGTCGGGTGACCGTGCGGGTGCCCGTCCGCGACCTGGGCGGCCGAACCGTCTACCACTGCCACATCCTCGACCACGAGGACCTCGGGATGATGGGCGTCGTCGAGGCCCGCTGAGCCGCCCCGCTCCCGCGTCGGTCGCGACCTTCATCGAATCTCCACCGTTCCCCCCGGGCGAGCCCCACACAGCGCGAGGACCGTCAGGAGTGGGACGGATCGGCGGCACGCCGAGCGCCCGACAGGTCAGACCGGGGTCGCGGCCCCGGGGAAGGAGTCCGAGATGATGGACTGGAACAACGGTTGGGGCATGGGGGGCTGGGGCATGGGGGGCTGGCTCTTCATGGGACTCGGTGTGATCCTCTTCTGGGGCGTGGTGATCTACGGGCTCATCACGCTGCTCCGGCCCCGGGCGACCGGACGGCCCGACCAGCCGCCTCCGGCCGGCCCGGGGACCTCGACGGCGCAGCAGACCCTCGACGAGCGGTTCGCGCGCGGCGAGCTCGACGAGGAGGAGTACCGCAGGCGTCGCGACCTGCTCCGGGGCCACTGACGACTCGCGGCGTCAGTGGCAGCGCGAGTGCTGGTCCGGGCGGACGAAGGGGAACGCGAGCACCGAGCGGATCGGCGTGTTCGTCAGCAGCATCACGAGCCGGTCCAGCCCGACGCCCAGCCCGCCGGCGGGGGGCATGCCGAGCTCGAGGGCGCGGAGGAAGTCCTCGTCGACCTCCATGGCCTCCGGGTCCCCGGCGGCCGCCAGCCGGGACTGTGCGGTGAGGCGCTCCCGCTGGTCCAGCGGGTCCGTGAGCTCGGTGTACCCGGTGGCGAGCTCGGTGCCCGACATGACGAGGTCCCACCGTTCCACGAGCCCGGGAACGGTCCGGTGTGGCCGGGCGAGCGGCGTCGTGACCCGGGGAAAGTCCGTGAAGAACGTCGGTGTCGCGGTGGCCGGTTCGACGAGCGCTCCGTACACGTCCTCGACCAGCGTCCCGGTCCCCCGCCCGGCGGGGAGGTCGATGCCCTGCCGCGCGGCCGCACGCGCCACCACGGCCGGGTCGGTGTCGAGGGTCAGCTCGAGGTCGAGGGCCGTCGACACCGCGTCGAGGACGGGGACCACGGGCCACGCGTCGCCGAGGTCTGCCAGCTCGACGCCGGCCAGTCCCTCCCGGACCCGGTCGGTCGTCGGCACGGGGACGACGGGCGCCCCGTGCACCGCCGTCGCGGCGGCCCGGACGAGGTCCTCCACGAGGAGCCGCATCGTCACGTGGTCCCCGTGCGGCCGGTAGGCCTCGAGCGCTGTGAACTCCGGGTTGTGCGTCGCGTCGACGCCCTCGTTCCGGAAGTTGCGACCGATCTCGAAGACCGGGCCGAGCCCACCCACGAGCAGCCGCTTGAGGAACAGCTCGGGCGCGATCCGCAGCGACAACGGCTGCCCGTACCCGTGGCCCCACGTCTCGAAGGGCCGAGCGCTGGCGCCGCCGTGGACCGCCTGGAGGATCGGGGTCTCCACCTCGAGGTACCCGTCGTCCTCGAGGACCCGGCGCACCGCGGAGACGACCGCGGACCGCTGCCGCAGCAGCCCCAGCTGGGCCGGGCGCACGATGAGGTCGGCTGAGCGGTCGCGGGCCCGGGCCGCGGGCTCCCCGCCGGCGCTGGCGAACGGGAGCGGCCGGAGCGCCTTCGCCTCGAGCCGCCACTCGTCGACCGCGATGCCCGTTGTGCCGTTGCGGGAGAGGGCCATCCGGCCGGAGACCCGGACGAGGTCACCCGCGTCGGTCGACCGGCGCACGCCGTCGAGCGGATCGGCGCCGAGGACACCCGCTTCGAGCACCGCCTGGCAGGTCGCATCGCCGTCGACGAGCGTGACGAAGAGGACGCCGCCGTGGTCGCGTACGCCGCGCACCCGGGCGACGACCTCCACCGCGCGACCCTCTGCCCACCCGGCGACGACGGCGGCGAGGGTGTCCGCGGGCGCGCCACCGCCGGGTGGGTAGGGGTCCACCCCGCGGGCCCGCACCGCGTCGAGTCGCCGACGGCGTTCTCGCTCCTGCTGGGTGAGCCGGGGGGCGTCCCGGGCGTCGCCCTCCCCTTCGGCACGCTCGGCGCCGATCCGCTGCACGCGCGCCAGGTCGGTGGCGGACAGTCGGCGGGCTGCCGCCGGGGTCCGGTCGAGGACCGGGACGAAGCCCTCCGCGATGCCCGCCGCCAGGGCGACGTGCGGCAACGAGGCGGGGTCGTCGTAGCAGTGGAACCGAGGGACCCACTCCGGGCCGAACCGCTCGCTGAAGCGGTAGAGCCGCTCGAGCTGCCAGAACCGGTCCAGCCGGCCGAGCAGGGCCGCGGCGGCGCGGGTGGTCGAGCCGGCCGCGACGTGCCCAGCGCCCTCGAGGACGTCGCGGAAGAGGCAGAAGTTCAGCGAGACCCGGGCGATGCCGAGGCTGCGAGCGCGGGCGAGGAGGTCGACGACCATCAGCTCGGTGATGCCGTTCGGGGCGTCGGGGCTGCGCCGCATGACGTCGAGCGAGACCCCGTGCTCCCCCCACGGCACGAAGGCCAGCAGACCGCGGAGCCGGCCGTCGCCGTCCCGGGCGAGCACGTGGAGGACGCGCCCGTCGGCCGGGTCCGCGCCCCGGCCCAGGGCCATCGAGAAGCCCCGCTCCGTCTCCTCGCCCCGCCACTTCTCGGCGCACCGCACCACCTCTGCGAGCGTCGCCGGGTCGAGGTCCTCCTGCCGGTGGACCTCCACCTCGATGCCCGCCCGGCGGGCATGCCGGGCCGCGCGGGCCACGGGGCGCACCGGGTCCGCGAGCGGGCTCCAGACGCCGGGGTGCAGGACCGCCTCGTCGCCCATCCGGCCGACCCGCAGGCCCGCCGCCGCGTAGGCGCGGGCGCCGACCTCGCTCGCGGCGACCACCGCCGGGGTCCACCCGTTCGCCCGGGCCTCCTCGAGCCAGACCCGGATCGCGTCGGCCCACGACTCGCGCCGGCCGACGGGGTCCGCGGCGGCCAGCGAGACACCCGCGACGACCCGGTAGGCGAGGGCCGCCTGGCCGTCCGGCGCGAAGAGGAGGGACTTGTCGCGCCGGGTCGCCACGTAGCCGAGCGAGTCCTGGGCCCCCCACCGGTGGAGCAGCGTGCGCACGGCGACCTCGTCGTCCGGGGACCACCGCGAGGGCGCGGGGGCCGGCCTGAGGAGGACGACGACGGCGGCGAGCAGCGTGATCGCCGCGAGCGCGGCCGTCACGTGCACCACCCAGAGCGGGGCGCCGACCTCGGCGGGGCGGGCCACCCCGCCGACCGCGGCCAGCACGGCGCGGGCGACGGTGCGCGGGTTGGCCCCGTCGGCCTCGACGAGCTCGATGAGGCCGGCGGTCGCCGCGACACTCAGCAGGCCCCCGAGGACGAGGGTCACGACCGCCCAGCCGGCCCGACGCACCCGCAGCGGGGCGCTGAACGAGCGCCGGAGCGACCACAGCCACCCCAGGGCGACGAGGCCGGTGCCGACCGCCGCGACGTCGAGCACGCGGCCGAAGTCGCCCCGGGCCTGCCAGAGGTCGAACCACGACACGGCCCTGCGCGGCAGCAAGGACGTGGCCCCGACGGCGACCCCCACGACCTGGAAGGCCATGACGAGGACCAGCCCGGCCCGCTTGCGGGTGAGCAGCGCCCACGAGACCGTGCCGAGCACGGCGACCGACAGGAGGGAGGGCGCGACCGGCACGTTGACGAGCCCGAAGAGCTCTTCGAGGACGGTCGGCCGCTCGCTGCGGCCGGCGAGGAGGAGCGCGAACACGGCCGTGACGGTGGCGGCGACGTGCACCGCGGACACCACGCGCGCGCCCCGCTCCCGCGGGCCCGGCCTTCTGCGCCGCCGGGCCGGGGGCAGGAGCGCCGTCGCCGCCTGCCGGGGACGCGATGGTCGGACCTCCCGCCGGGCCGGCAGCACCCGGCCGTCCCGGCGGGTCGGGTCGGCTGCGCCATCCGTGGCGGTCATGAGCCCCCGCCCCCGTCTCCGGTCGCCAGGCCCCCGGGACTCCCGGCCGCCGAGGGCGGGAGGGCGACCGCCGCGTGGAGCGCCCGGTGCGCGAGCAGGCCCGACGTGAGCGCCCCCGGGAGCTCGAGCAGCACCGCGGCCAGCAGCGCGGTGGTGCGCGCCGTGCCGGGGGCGGAGGTGGTGACGTCGAACCACGCGTCGACCACCAGCAGGGTCGAGACGACGATCGCCCCGAGCGCGATCCGTGGGTCGCGACGGGCCGCGAGCCACGCCACGCGCGCGACGGCCGCGACGAGGAACAGGTCGAAGCCGACCCACGTCAGCCGGTAGTTCTCGCTCACCGCCCGTTCCGGCAGCGAGATGGCGAGGTAGACACCCCAGGGCACGAGCAGCACGGCGATGACGAGGTAGGCGCGGGTGACCCACGCAGCTCTCCCGTCGCCTCCGGAGGCGGCGTCGACGAGGTCGCCCTCCGGCGCCTCGAGCGCTCCACGGCCGTGCCGTCGTCGTCCCACCCGGCGCAGGCTAGGCCCCACCGGCTGAGCGCACTCTGAGTCCCGGCGCCCGTGCGGCCCGCTCCTTCACCCGTGAATGGCCATGCGAGAATGGCGCTGACGAACTCGATCGGAGACCTCATGGTGGTACGCACCCACGGCCTCGGAGACGCCGCCGGCGTCCCTGCCCTCTCCGAGGAGACCCGGCTGATGACCAAGGTCGCCCGGCTCTACCACGAGCAGGGCGTCCGCCAGCCGGAGATCGCCGGGCGGCTCAACATCTCCCAGCCCCGGGTGTCCCGGCTGCTCAAGAAGGCGGTCGAGACGGGCATCGTCCGGACCACCGTCGTCGCGCCGCGCGGAGTCTTCGCCGAGCTCGAGGACGAGCTCGAGCAGCGCTACGGGCTCGTGGAGGTCGTCATCGCGGACACCGGGGACGAGGAGGACGAGCTCGCCCTCACCCCCGCCCTCGGCGCCGCCGCTGCGTACTACCTCGAGACCACGCTGCAGGGTGGTGATCGCATCGGCGTCTCGTCGTGGAGCTCGGCCCTGCTCGCCACGGTCGACTCGATGCGTCCGCGCCCCAACCACGCGTGCGAGTCGGTCGTCCAGGTCCTCGGGGGCCTCGGCCAGCCCTCCGCCCAGGCACGGGCGACCCACCTCGTCGGCCGGCTGGTCCAGGTGACCGGCGCCCGGGCCACCTACCTGCCCGCGCCGGGGCTCGTGGCGACCGCGGACACGCGCACCGCGCTGATGCACGAGGCGAGCATCACCCAGGCGCTGAACGCCTTCCCGGACCTGACCGTGCTCCTCGCCGGCATCGGGAGCCTGCGGGCCTCCCCGCTGCTGCGGGCCAGCGGCAACGCCGTCGGCGACGACGACGAGGCGCAGCTCCGGCGCTCGGGCGCCGTCGGCGACGTGTGCATGCGGTTCTTCGACGAGACGGGCGCTCCCGTGCGCAGCCACCTCGACGACCGCATCCTGGGGATCGACGCCCCGACGCTGCTCGAGATCCCCCGGCGCATCGGGGTCGCCGGGGGCGCGCGCAAGCACGGCGCCATCCGGGCCTCCCTCCTCGGTGGGTGGATCAACGTCCTCGTCACCGACAGCGCCACCGCGGAGTACCTGCGCTCCGCCCCCGACGCCTGACGCCCCCACACCGGGCGCCGCTGGCGGCACGCCCACCCCGGACGCCTGCTCGACGGGCCGGCCGGACCGGTCCACGGGGCCCTCGTCCCAGGGTCGCCGCACGCTCGGGACCACGGTGCGGGTCCTGCCCCCGTTGACAGACGTGCCCACGACTCCTAGGCTCACCCTGTCTTCATTCACTAGCGAATGGATATTCCGTGACAGAGCGGCCGCCCACTCCCCCCGCCCGGGGTGATGTCGTGCTGGCCGTCGACCAGGGCACCACGAACACCAAGGCGGTCCTCGTCGACGCCACGACCGGCTCGCCGGTCGCGGAGGCGTCCGCGCCCGCCCTCATCCGGTTCCCGGCGCCCGGCTGGGTCGAGCAGGACGCCGACCAGCTGTGGGACTCGACCCTCGCCGCCGTCGACGCCTGCCTCGCACAGGCCCCAAACGCGCGGCTCGCCGGGCTCGGCATCTCGAACCAGCGGGAGACCGTCGTCTGCTGGAGCCGTCGGACCGGCGAGCCCCTGGGCCCGGCCCTCGGCTGGCAGGACGCCCGGACCGCCTCGTGGTGCGAGGCGCTGGCGGCCGCGACGCCGGAGGCCGCGGGCGTCGTCCGGGCCCGCACCGGGCTCTCCCTCGACCCCATGTTCTCCGCCCCCAAGGTCCGCACCGTCATCGACGCCGCGCTGGCCGCCGGCGCCGACCCCGGCGACGTCCTCGTCGGCACGGTCGACTCCTGGCTCATCTGGAGGCTCACCGGTGAGCACCTCACGGAAGTCGGTAACGCCTCCCGCACACTGCTGTTCGACCTCCAGCACCTCGACTGGCACGACGAGCTGCTGGAGCTGTTCGGTGTCGACCGCCGTCACCTGCCCGAGGTCCGACCCTCGGACGCGGGCTTCGGCCGCACCCTCACCGGTCACGGCCGGCTGCCCGCCGGCCTCCCCGTCGTCGCGGTGCTCGCCGACTCGCACTCCGCGATGTTCCTCCACGGCTGCACGGCCCCCGGCACGGGGAAGGCGACGTACGGCACGGGGTCGTCCGTGATGACCCCGACCCTCGACCACCGCCCCGCGCCCGGCGGCATCGCCACGACGGTCGCCTGGCACACCGGCGGTCACGCAACCTACGCACGCGAGGGCAACATCGTCGCGACGGGCTCCGGCCTCGACTGGATGGCCCGCACCCTCGGCGCCCCGGACGGGGTGGCGGGCGGCGCCTTCCTCACCGACCTCGCAGCCGGCCTCGAGGACGCAGCCGGCGTCGCGTTCGTCCCGGCCTTCTCCGGCCTCGGCGCGCCGTACTGGGACCGCTCCGCCACCGGACTCGTCTCGGGGGTCACGGCGGGGACGACCCGGGCGCACCTCGCGCGGGCCGCGCTCGAGTCCGTCGCGCACCAGGTCGCCGATGTCGTCGAGGCCATGGAAGGCGACGGCGCCCCTCCCCTCGAGGTGCTCCACGCCGACGGCGGCGCCACGGCCTCCGGGGCCCTCATGCAGCTCCAGGCCGACCTGCTCGGGCGCCCCGTCGAGGTCGCCGACGTGCCCGGGGCATCCGCCCTGGGGGTCGCCCGGCTCGCAGCCCGCACCCTCGGGTTCGACCCCGCCCCGCCGCCCGCGGGCGAACGGTTCGACCCCGGACCCGCCGACCGCTCCGCGGCCCGCCGCGCCTGGGCCGCCGCCGTCGCCCGCTCACGGGGCCTGCCCGCCCCCAGCACTCGTCCCCAGCCCTGACGCACGACCCGTACCGAGAGGAACGCTCGATGTCCGACTACCCACGCTTCGGTGCCGGCTTGTGGCACTTCGCGTCCTACGTGGACCGCTATGCCACCGACGGCTATGCGCCCCCCGTGTCCACGCTCGAGCAGATCGCCCGAGCCGGCGAGGTCGGCGACCTCTCCGTCGTCGACGTGCCCTACCCGTTCACCGAGGGGGTGACGGTCGAGCAGGTCCGGGCCGCCCTCGCCGAGAACGGGCTCGAGGCCATCGGCGTCACCCCCGAGATCTACATGCGCCGCTACCGCAACGGGGCGTTCACCAACCCCGACGCCGCGGTGCGCGCCGACGCCCACGCCTTCCTCTGCGAGGCCGCCGACGTCGTGCGCCGGCTCGGTGCGGGCTACCTCAAGGTGTGGCCCGGGCAGGACGGCTGGGACTACCCGTTCCAGGTGAACCACCACGACCAGTGGGAGCTCGCCGTCTCCGGGATGCGTGAGCTCGCCCTCGCGAACCCGGACCTGAAGATCGTCATCGAGTACAAGCCGCGCGAGCCCCGCAACACGATGTTCTGGGACTCCGCCGCCAAGACGGCGCTGGGCATCAAGGCCATGGGGGTCGACAACGTCGGGGTGCTCCTCGACTTCGGGCACGCCCTCTACGGCGGCGAGTCCCCCGCAGCCGCGGCCCAGCTGCTCATCGACCACGGCCTGTTGTGGGGCATGGACGTCAACGACAACCTGCGCTCGTGGGACGACGACATGGTCGTCGGCACCGTGCACCCCGTCGAGGTGTTCGAGTTCTTCTACACGTTGAAGATCAACAAATGGGAGGGGGTGTGGCAGCTGGACCAGTTCCCCTTCCGGGAGGACACCGTCGAGGCCGCCCGCCTCTCCATCCGCTTCCTCAAGGGGCTGCACCGGGCCCTCGACGAGCTCGACGTCGACGCGCTGCGGGCCGCCCAGGCCCGGCACGACGCGCTCGGCGCCCAGAAGCTCGTCCAGGACGTGCTCTTCTCCTGCCTGCGGAGCGAGTCGTGACCGAGGACCTCGTCCCGGAGGTCGACCCCGCGGCCGTGGGCGTCGACACCCTCAGCCCCCTCGGCCGGGTCCCCGCCGGCGCCTCCCGCGAGGAGGCCGTCGCGCACCTCGCGGAGGCCGCGCGCCGTGTGCGCCGCCGCGACATCGAGATGGTCCGCGCCGCAGGGCTCGGCCACATCGGCGGTGAGTACTCGGTCATCGACATCCTCGTGACCCTGTACCTCCAGGCGATGAACACCGCCCCGGACCGGCTCGAGGACCCGGAGCGCGACCGGTTCATCCTCTCCAAGGGGCACGCCGCGGCAGCGCTCTACACGACGCTGGCGATGGCGGGCTTCCTTCCGCCGGAGGCGCTCTCGACCTTCATGCAGCCGCAGTCGGCGCTCAACGGCCATCCTGCCCGCACCAAGATCGGCGCGGTGGAGGCGAGCACCGGACCCCTGGGTCACGGCCTGCCGATCGCGGTGGGCACGGCCTTCGCCGGCGCGCTCGACCACTCCCCGCGGCGCACCTTCGTCGTCGTCGGGGACGGCGAGCTCCAGGAGGGCTCGAACTGGGAGGCGCTGATGACCGCCGGCAACCACCGGCTGTCGCACCTCTGCGTCGTCGTCGACCGCAACCGGCTCCAGCAGGGCGCCACCGTGGAGGACACCAACGACCTCGAGCCGCTCGGTGACAAGCTCCGGGCCTTCGGGCTCGAGGTGGTCGACGTCGACGGCCACGACCACGGCGCGCTCCTCGACGTGTTCGCCGGGGTCCCGGCGGAGTCCGGCCGGCCCACCGCGGTCATCGCACACACGATGAAGGGGCACCCCATCTCCTTCATGTCCGACAACGTCGCCTGGCACCACAAGGTCCCGACCCCCGACCAGGTGACCCAGGCCCTCGCCGAGCTGGAGACGTCATGACCGCCCCCGCCACACCGACCGCCCCCGCCGCGACGCACGACTGCCGCGATGCCTGGGTCTCCGCCCTCGTGGAGCTCGCGGAGGTCGACGACCGCATCGTCGCGGTCGTCAACGACTCGGTCGGGTCGAGCAAGCTCGGGCCGTTCCAGGAGCGCTTCCCGGAGCGCCTGGTCAACGTCGGCATCGCCGAGCAGGACATGGTGGGCGTCGGTGCCGGGCTGGCCAACGGCGGGAAGATCCCGTTCGTGTCGGCGGCCGCCTGCTTCCTCACGGCTCGGGCGATGGAGCAGATCAAGGTCGACGCCGCCTACTCCCAGCACCACATGGTGCTCGTGGGCCAGAGCCCGGGGATGGCCTACGGCGAGCTCGGCCCGACGCACCACTCCATCGAGGACCTCGCGTGGCTGCGCGCCATCCCCGGCCTGACGGTCGTCGTGCCCGCCGACCCCGCCGAGACCGCCCAGGTCATCCGGTGGGCGGCCGGTGCCGGCCGGCCGGTGTTCGTGCGGGTGAGCCGGATGGGCGTCCCGGACGTGATGCCCGAGGGCTACCGGTTCGAGCCGGGACGCGCGGTCCAGCTGCGGTCGGGCGGTGACGTGACGATCGTCGCGACGGGCACGCCCGTGAGCCGGGCCCTCGAGGCCGCGGCGCTGCTCGCCGAGGATGGCGTCGAGGCACGGGTGCTCGCCATGCCGACCATCAAGCCCCTCGACGGCGAGGCCCTGCTGGCCGCCGCGCGGGAGACCGCCGGCATCGTCACCGTCGAGGAGGCACTGACCTCCGGGCTCGGGGGTGCCGTCGCCGAGTACCTCGCCCCGCGCGAGCCGGTGCGGATGCGCTTCGTCGGGGTGCCCGACACCTTTGCGCCCACGGGCTCGGTGGACTGGCTCCTCGACCACTTCGGCATCAGCCCGGGCGGCATCGCCGCCGCCGCCCGGGAGCTCCTCGACCCGCGGTGATCCCCGGCCCCTGTCACCGGGGCGGGTCGCGAGGGGGCGGGTTTCTCGGGTCACCCGAGAAACCCGCTCTTCACCCGGGAAGCGTTCCCCTGCGAAGTGCTGGCTTCCCGGGTGAAGCCGGCGTTGCCCACCCTCGGCGCCCGTGGGCGGCCTCCGAGGCTCGAGCCGGTTCACTCACCGGCGATGTGCGCCAGTCCGTCACCTGTCGTCGAGCTGGCGCCCTGGCGGGCCCGGTCGCACCGGGTCCCGGTCCCGCTGGGCCAGGGGTCGTGACAGCCGGGCTCCCTCGGCGTGGAGTCGCGGAGGTGCACCCTGGAGCAGCTACCGTGCAGGGTCGGTGCAGCACGGCGTGCGTTCCTGACGGGGGAAGGGTCTTGCTCTGGCGCAGAGCCAAGCCCGTTCGCAGGAGGGCCGTGTGGGCTGCCCGTCCCGATGTCCCGCACGCCCTTGCCAGGAGAGTCAATGGTCAACGTGATGCTCGCCGGTGGGGTCGCCCTGGTGGTGGCGCTCCTGGGAACTCCGTTGCTCATCCGGTTCCTCGTCGACCGCGGCTACGGGCAGCCGATCCACGATGACCTCGCCCTGCACCACGTCAAGCGCGGCAAGCCGACCATGGGCGGGGCCGTGATCATCGGTGCGACGCTTCTTGGCTACGTGGGCTCGCACGCGATCCTGTTCGCCCTCGGCGCTGCCGACCTGGCGCGGGTGAGCGCCGGCCGGACCACCGTCAGCGCCCTCCTCGTGCTCTTCCTGCTCGTCGGTCTCGGGCTCATCGGTTTCCTCGACGACTTCACGAAGATCCGCGAGGAGCGCAACCTCGGCCTGACCTCTCGGCAGAAGCTCGCCGGGCAGGGTGTGGTGACCGTGGCCTTCGCCGTCCTGGCCCTCTGGGCCACGGACGGGGCGGGTCGGCCACCGGCATCGACCGCGATCTCGTTCGTCCGGGACACCAGCCTGGACCTGGCCTTCGCGGGGCCCGCCCTCGGTGCGGCGCTGTTCCTGCTCTGGGCCAACCTCCTCATCACCGGCGCCTCCAATGGGGTCAACATCACCGACGGCCTGGACGGTCTGGCCACGGGCGCCTCCGTGATGGTCTTCGGGGCCTACACCCTGATCAGCCTCTGGCAGCACAACGAGAGCTGCGCCGTGTCGCCCGGACCCAGCTGCTACCCGGTCGCCGACGCACTCGACCTCGCGGTCGTGTCCGCCGCCGTCGCCGGGGCCTGCTTCGGCTTCCTCTGGTGGAACGCCTCCCCGGCACAGATCATCATGGGCGACACGGGGTCGCTCAGCCTGGGCGCGGCGCTGGCCGGGCTGGCCATCCTCACCCGGACCGAGCTGCTGCTCGCCATCCTGGGCGGGCTCTTCGTCCTCATCACCTTGTCCGTCATCATCCAGGTCGCCAGCTTCCGACTCACCGGCAAGCGTGTCTTCCGGATCGCGCCCATCCACCACCACTTCGAACTGGTCGGCTGGGCCGAGATCACCATCGTGATCCGCTTCTGGATCGTCGCCGGCATCTGTGTCCTGGCCGGACTCGGCCTGTTCTACGGGGAATGGGTCGTCAGCCTGTAGCCCGCGCACGCAGCGTGAAGCACCCGACCTGCCGGCGCCCTCCGCACGTGCCGTGTCGCTCAGGAGTTCGGCAGCACGTCCTTGACCGCGTCGATCACCTTCGCCACCGCGGGTCGGTCGTCGCCGCCGCTGGCCCACACCGGGTCCTGCGGGAGCGGCCCCATCGGGTCAGCGCCCTCAGGGGCGGTCGCGCGCTCGGTCAGCGAGCGGCGGAATGCTTCGTCCAGCCCCAGCAGTCGGTGGCCCTCGGGCAGGAGCATGTGCTGGAAGTCGTCGTCCGCCGCGACCATGTCGTGGCGCAGGCTCTCGACGAGTGCCTCGACCGTGGGTCGGGGCACGTCGGTGAGGCTGCCGACCAGGGTCCCGACGAGCGACATCGGCAACAAGGGGACATCGACCTGTGGCCGGTCGAGACCCGCATGCGACGTGTAGGCGTCGAGTAGGGCGCCGTAACGCAGCCGGTCGGGGCCACCCACGTCGAAGTGACGGGACGGGCCGCTGTACTCCAGAGCGCCGACCAGGGCCTCGAGCACGTCGACGGTGGCGATCGGTTGGACCATGGAGTCCATCCAGGTCGGGACGGTGTGCACCGGCAGGCGTTCGCTGACCTGCCGGATGATCTCGAACGACGTGGATCCGCTCCCGAGGAGCACCGCGGCGCGCAGGACGACAACGGTCGCGGGGGTGCCGCTCAGGATCCGCTCGACCTCGCGGCGGGACTGGATGTGCTCCGAGAGCTCGTCGCCGGCGACGTCGGGAACGAATCCGGAGAGGTACACGATCCGGTCGAGACCCTGTGCACGGACGCCGTCCGCGAAGTGGGTGGCGGCCCGGCGATCGGTGCGCGCGAAGTCGTCGCCACCCATCCCGTGGATCAGGTAGTACAACGCATCCACACCCTCGCACGCGGCCGAGACCTGGTCGGCGTCGAGGGCGTCCATGACGACCGTCTCGACGCGCTCGCTCCACCAGGGGTGCTGCCGAGCAGGGTCGGTCGTGGTGGTGCGCACGTCGTGGCCGCGCTCGATCAGCATCGGCACCAGCCTCCCGCCGACGTACCCCGTCGCTCCCGAGACCAGGATCTTCACCTCGCCCTCACCCCTTCTGGATCGTCGGCTTCCGGCTGAGCCACGGGCACGACGACTGTAACCGGGATGTCGCAGGGCGCGAGTCGGCTCCGCCCTCCGGATGCGGACCGGCGGCGGTTCCGGGCCGCTCGGGCGATCTCCGGGATCTTCGATGCGAGGGAGGTCGGGCCGCCGCCGAGCGCAACCGGCGTCATGGCGAGTCCGCCGACTGTCGTCCGCCCCGGTCGTGGCCGTTGCGCACGTTGACCGGTCACCCGCACCGCGGCGGTCGCCGCACGGAGGTCGGCACCGTCTGCCTCACCCCGCAAGCCCTCACTTCGCAGGAGAACCCTTCCCGGGTGAAGCGCGGGTGTATCGGGTGACCCGAGAAACCCGCGGGCCGGGGGCACGACGACGGGGGCCGCCGCCTCGTTCGGCAACGACCCCCGTCGGGTCAGGTGGCGGATCAGCCGGTGACGGCGAAGTCCTTGACCGTGGCCGCGTTCTCCTTGGTCACGAGCACGCAGTCGACGGACTGCTTCTCCGGCTGCGAGGCCGAACCGCTCTTGATGAACGAGTCCGCCTGCTCCACGGCCATCGAGGCGATCTGGCTCGCCGGCTGGAGGACCGTGGCCTTGATGGCGCCGGCCTCGATCGAGCTGACGACGTCGGGGCTGCCGTCGAAGCCGACGACGACGACGTCCTTCTTGCCGGCCGCCTCGAGGGCCGCGTAGGCACCGAGCGCCATCGTGTCGTTGCCGGCGATGATCCCGGTGATCTCCGGGTGCGCCTGGAGGATCGTCTGGGTCTTGGCGAGCGCCTCGGCCTGGTCCCAGTTGGCGGTCTGCTGGGCGACCATCTTCAGGTCCGGGATCTGGTCGAGGATGTCGTGGTAGCCCTTGGACCGGACACCGGCGTTGGTGTCGGTCTCCTTGCCGGTGAGCTCGGCGTACGAGCCCTTGTTGCCCATGAGCTTGGCGAACTCCTGGCCGCCGAGCGAGGCACCCTGCGCGTTGTTCGACACGATCTGCGCGACGGCGACACCGGTCTGGTTGATCTCCCGGTCGATGAGGAACGAGGGGATCCCGGCGTCCTTGGCCTTCTGGACCGCGGTCACGGTGACGTCTGCACCGGCGTTGTCGAGGATGATCGCGGCGGCCTTGCGCGAGATGGCGGTGTCGAAGGCCTGGCTCTGCTTCGTGGGGTCGTCGTCGTGGCTGATGACGAGGGTCTCGTACCCGAGCTCCTCGGCCTTGGCCTTCGCGGCGTCCTGCTCGGCCTTGAAGAACACGTTGTCGGGGGACGGCGTGATGATGACGATGAGCTTCGAGCCGGCCGCAGCGGTGCTCGACGCGCTCGAGTCGCTCGACGAGGTGTCGCTCGACCCGCTGCCGCACGCGGCCGTCGTGAGGGCGAGGGCTGCTGCGGCGAGAGGGATGAGCAGTCGGCTCATCCGGGAGGAGTGGCGGAACATGGGGGTCCTTTCACGGGAGGGTTCTGGCGGTGTGGTCCGGGGACCACGGGTGGAGCTGGCTATCGATGTCGCGGGCCCCCTCCCTCCGGTGAGCGGGTCGCGCGCGTGGCCCCGCCGCTCATGCCGACCTCCTGGCGAGGGTGGACTGGAGCCGTTGCTGGGCCTGCTCGAGGACGATGGCGAGGATGATGACGCCGCCCTTGACGACCGACTGCCAGAAGGTGGAGACCCCGACGAGCACGAGCCCGTCGGCGAGGAAGCCGATGACGAACGCGCCCATCACGGTGCCGACGATGGTGCCGCGACCACCGCTGAGCGCGGTGCCGCCGAGCACGGCTGCCGCGATGGCGTTGAGCTCGTACGTGGTGGCGGTGTCGGGGTAGGCGGCCCCGAGCTCCGAGGTGAGCAGCATGCCGGCGAGGGCCGCGCAGGCCCCGCTGATGACGTAGACGGCGATGGTGACGCGCGGGACCCGGATGCCGGCGAGGACCGCGGCGCGGTCGTTGCCGCCGACGGCGTAGACGCGCCGGCCGAAGGGGGTCCGCGTCGTGACGATGATGGCGATGACGGCGACCGCGACCATGATCCACACCGCGACGGGGATGCCGAACCAGCTGTCGACGCCGATGACGTGGAAGCCCTGGTTGCCGTGGGCCTCGCTCCCGGCGAGGTTGGGGAAGGTCCCCCCGTTGCTGCGGAGCTGCGCGGCGCCCCGCGCCACGTAGAGCATCCCGAGTGTCGCGATGAACGGTGCCACCCTGAACTTCGTGATGAGGATGCCGTTGACCCATCCGACGAACCCGCCGACGAGGATGCCGACGATGATCACGGCGCCGACCGAGAGGTAGAGGACACCCCCACCGGGGAGCGCGAGCCCCGCGAAGAGCAGGCCACCGACGATCATGCTCGACAGCCCGGCGATGGACCCGACCGACAGGTCGATGCCACCGGTGAGGATGACGAAGGTGACGCCGATCGCGAGGATCGCGTTGATCGCGACGTGCTTGGTCATCACGATGAGGTTGCTCGAGCTGAGGTACTCCTGCGACATCGTCCCGAACAGGATGATGAGGAGGACGAGCACGACGAGCGTGCGTCCGCGCAGGAGGAGCAGGCCGACCCGCGCGAGGGTGTCGAGCACGGAGCGGTCCGGCTCGTGCGGCCCGGCGGCGGGCTGCGTCGGACGGACGGTCTCGACGTCGGTGTGGCTCATGCGGTCGCCTCCGTGGCGGGGTGGGGGTCGCCGGGGCCCGGGGCGGGGTCGGCGAGCACGTGGTCGGATGCCGAGGCGGCGACGAGCGCCTCCTCGGTGAGGGAGTCACCGGACAGCTCGGCGGTGATCCGCCCGGTGGCCATGACGAGGACTCGGTCGGCCATCGACATCACCTCGGCGAGCTCGGAGGAGATGAAGAGGACGCCGTACCCGGCCTCGGCGAGGTCGCTCATGATCTCGGCGATCTGGCTCTTGGCCCCGACGTCGACGCCGCGGGTCGGCTCGTCGAGGAGGAGGACGACGGGCTCGGTGAGCATGGCGCGGGCCAGGACGACCTTCTGCTGGTTGCCGCCGCTCAGCGAGGTGACCGGGGCGCCGAGTCCGGGGATCTTGATCGACAGCTCTCGGACCTTCTCACCGGCCACGCTGCGCTCGGCCCTCGGCGCGAGGAGCCCGTGGCGGGAGAGCCCGCCGATCGTGGAGAGCAGGACGTTGTCGCCCACACTCATCGTCTGGACGAGCCCGTCGCGCTGGCGGTCCTCGGGGACCAGGGCCAGCCCGGCGTCCTGACGGGCCCGGACGCTGCTCCCCTCGACGAGGCGGCCACGGACCCTGACCTCCCCGCTCGAGCGCCGACTGCCCATGAGGGCCTCGACGAGCTCGGTGCGCCCGGCCCCCATGAGCCCGTAGACGCCGACGACCTCGCCGGCCCGGACCGTCAGCGACACGTCGTCGACGAGGGGGCGGGCGATCCCCGGCACGGTGAGCCCGGAGACCTCGAGCAGCAGGTCGCCGACGGCCCCGGAGGTGCGCGAGAACAGGGACGCCGGGTCCTGGCCCACCATCTGACGGACGATCCAGCCGGTGTCGGTGACCGACATCGGCTCGTGGGCCACGACGGCGCCGTCGCGGAGCACCGTGACGTAGTCGCCGATCCGCCGGAACTCGTCGAGCTTGTGGGAGATGTAGATGATCGTGACGTCGTCGCGCCGCAGGTCGGCCATCACCCCGAACAGGACGTCCACCTCGTGGTTGGACAGCGCCGATGTCGGCTCGTCCATGATGAGGATCCGGACGTCCTCCAGGAGCACGCGGGCGATCTCGACGAGCTGCTGCTTGCCGATCGGGAGGTCGCCGACGAGCTGGTCGGGGTCGAGGTCCTGCCCCAGCCTGGCCAGCACCTCCCGGGTCCGCGTGCGCTGGGCGGGGTGGTCGACGAACCGGCCGCCCCTCCGCAGCTCGCGGCCGGCGAAGAGGTTCTCGGCGATCGACAGGTTGGGAAAGAGGCTCAGCTCCTGGTGGATGATGCCGATGCCGAGGCCGATGGCGTCCCGCGGGCTGCCGATCGAGACCTCGCTGCCCTCGAGCACGATCCGCCCCGAGCTGGGCTGCTCCGCGCCGGCCAGGATCCGCATCAGCGTGGACTTCCCGGCGCCGTTCTCGCCGACGAGCACGTTGACGCACCCGCGGTAGGCCTCCACGGTGACGCCCTTGAGGGCGTGGACCCCGCCGTAGGTCTTGACGACGTCCTCGGCCCGCAGGATCACGTCGCCCTCGGCTGCCACCCCCTCGGGTGGGACGACCGTGGCCTTCCCGGTGCTCACGGGGCGGGCTCCAACCGGGTGGGGACGACGAGGACCGACCCCGGGGCGACGAGCGAGAAGGCGCCCTCGAAGTCGACCGTGGTCCCGACGAGGGAGGCCGGGTCGAGGTTCGCGAGGACCTCCTGCTTGACGGTGGTGTTGAGCGCGGTGCCGACGTCCGCGTAGTCGAGCTGGTTGACGAAGTCGCTGAACTTGACGAACTTCACGGCGTCCCGCAGAGCGGTGCCGGCGATGGCCGGCCCCGTGACGACCTGGACGGTGGCGACCTTGCCCGTGAGCCCCTCGACCTCGAGGGTCGCGGGGTGGCTCGGTGACTCCTCGTCGATCTTCACGACCGTGCCGCGACCGCGGACGAGGAAGGCGTACGGGCTGCCCGTCCCCGCCTGGGTGCCGTACTGCTCGCTCGCCCCGGCCTGGTCGGCCGCGAGGGCGGGGAGCAGGGTGGTCGCGTCGACGGCGTCCTTCTCGACGGTGGGGAGCACCTTGCTCTGCCAGATCCCCGCGACGTACGCGGCGGCGTCGAACGCCGCCCCGCCGCCCGGACCGGCGCTCGCGGCCTCGTCGCTGGAGACGTAGGTGTACACGCCGGGGACGCGGGCACAGCCGCTCAGGGCCGCCGTGACGGCAAGGGAGCAGGCGAGAACCCTGAGCGAGACCGCCGCGTTGCGATGAATAGCCATTCGCCATTGAACGAACATACGCGAATCATGCCTGCGGACCTCGACCGTGTCAATGGTGTGGCGGGGACGAGTCGGCCCCCGAGGGGCGGGTCAGCGTCGCCAGGCGTCGCGGGACCCGTGGACGGCCGAGGTGCGCTCGGGCTCGCTCTCCGAGGCCTCCGGGTGGATGCTCCGGGTCTCGGCGCGCAGGTACGTTCGCCGCAGCCAGTCCCGGGGGTACAGCTTCGGCAGGATCTTGGCCACGGCCAGCCCGACGTACATCACGGTGTTGATCGCGACGAACACGGAGAGCACCGCGAACCACTCGGAGCCCAGCACGGACTCGGGGAGCAGCAGTCCGGTCGGAGCCGCCCCGGTCATCGGGCCCCTCCCTCCTCGATGACACCCCGACCGTCCGACGCCCGCACGACGTGGGACCACTGGGCCTGTCGACCGATGAGGATGTCCGCGACACCCCGGACCCAGACACCGTTGAGCACGGAGGCGTAGACGAGCTCGGGAAGAAGGGTCGCCGCGAGGAGCCGGGCCCGCCACCCCCCGGACCACGCGGTGACGACCCGCTCGAGGACGAACACCAGGCCGATCCCCACCCAGAACGGGAAGACGACCATCCGGTCGAGGGAGACGGCCATGAGGACGATGAGGACGGCGTACGCGCCGAGGGCGATCACGCCGTACCCGATGCCGAGCTGCTGGGCCCAGTAGCGCAGCGTCTGGGGGGTGACCCCGTAGGCGCCGAGGTTCTCCAGCGCACCGCGCTGCCACCGCAGGCGCTGCGCCCACAGGGCGCGCCACGTGGGCATGACCTCCGTGACGACCGCGCACTGCGGCGGGGAGATCATCAGCGCCCCGAGGGACTTCAGCGCCAGCGTCAGCTCGTTGTCCTCGGTGAGTGCGGCCGTGTCGTAGACGTCGCCCGGGGCGCCGGGCAGGGCCGCCCCCCGCTGCCGGGCCACCTCGCGCAGGGCCCCGGACCGGAACACCGACGCGGTGCCCGTCAGCACGAACAGGCGCCCTCGCCGGCGGCGGATGTCGCGGCTGTAGCGCGCGTACTCGTTGCGCTGCAGCTGGCCGAGCAGGCCCTCGCCCTCCTCGCCGTAGAACAGCCCGCCGACGGCCATCAGGGCACGGTCGGCGGTCATCCGGCGCCGGACCTCGGTGAGGTAGCCGGGATCGAGGACGGTGTCGGCGTCCATCACCATGACGCAGTCGTTCTCCCCGAGCTCGGGGAGCAGCGCCGCGAGCGCCTGGTTGAGCGCGCCGCCCTTCTTGTGGGTGTTGTCGACGCTCGGGCGGACCTCCGCGCCCGCGCGGGCCGCCACGTCCACGGTGTCGTCCGTGCAGTTGTCCGCGACGACGATCATCCGGTCCGGGGCGTCGTCGGCCTCCAGGAGCGAGGTGAGGGTCGCGCCGATGCGGTCACCCTCGTTGTGGGCCGGGATGAGCACCGTGACGGTGACCGGGCCGTGGTAGACGCCGGCCGTCCGCGCCATCACCACCTTCGGCGCGAGGGGGGTCACCCGGCTGTCCTCCGAGCGGCGGTACCGGGTGGCGATGCGACTCTCCGCCGCGGCCACCGTCGCGGCGAGGAGGAGCGCGATGCCGACCGCGACGAACAGCAGCCGCACCGACGGTGCCTGGGTGTCGTAGAGCACCCGCCAGACCCCGAACACGAGCCCCTCGTCCGGGGGGCGGCGCAGGTCCGGGCCGGAGAGCGCCAGGCCGAACCACAGCATGACCCCGGCCCCCAGGCCCATCCCGAGCACGACGAGCCCGACTCCACGCTCCAGGCCGCGGCGACGGCTCATGACGGCCCGCCCACGGAGGCGATGGCCGAGGTCGTCGCGTCGGGGGCGTCCGGCGCGTCCGGCGCGTCGGGGGCGTCCGGCGCGTCCTGCGCATCCGCGTGGTGCCCGTCCGTGCGCCACGGTGAGGAGCCCCCGGGCAGGTGTCGCGCGACGAACTCGTCGAACGGCACCGGCTCGCCGATGTGGTAGCCCTGCGCGTAGTCGACGCCCAGCGCCCGGACCACCTCGAGGACCCCGGCCTCGGCCACGAACTCCGCGATGGTCTCCTTGCCGAGGTCGCGGGCGATCCCGACGATCGAGCTGAGGATGGCCCGGTCGATGGCCGACTCGTGGCACCCGACGACGAACTCGCCGTCGATCTTCACGACGTCGAAGGGCAGGTGCTTGAGGTAGTAGAAGGACCCGAAGCCGGCGCCGAAGTCGTCGATCGCGAACCTGGTCCCCAGGGCCGCGAGCCGCTCGGCGAAGGCCCGCGCCGCCGGCACGTCCGCGACGGCGGCGGTCTCGGTGGCCTCGACGACGAGCGCCTGCGGGGGGACGTCGTTGGCGCGCAGCGCCTCGACCAGCTGCTTCTCGACGATCGGGTCGCCGATGGAGTGGCCGGAGAGGTTGATCTCGACCACGAGGGTCGGGTCGAGCGCGAGGAGGCGGGCCAGCAGCGCGGCCGCGTGCCGGATGACCCAGCGGTCCAGGGCCGGCGCCAGTCCGGCCCGCTCCGCGACCGGGACGAACCGCCCGGGCGAGAGCGGGGGGCCACCGTCGTCGAGACGGAGCAGCGCCTCGGCCCCCACCACCCGGTTCGTGCTCAGCTCGAGGATGGGCTGCAGGTGCAGGACGAACGCGTCGTTCTCGAGCGCCGCCTCGATCCGGCCCTTGACCTCCAGCCGCGCCCCGGTCCGGGGCCGGGTCACCGAGGACTCGAGGACCGCGTACTGGTCACGGCCGGCGTCCTTGGCGTCGTAGAGCAGCATGTCGGCGAGCGCGAGCGGGTCGACCCCCTGCTGGGCGGCGTCGGCGAACGTCGCGACCCCCACGCTCGCGGTCACCCGCCGGCGGACCCCCTCCAACGACCCGGCGAACTCGCGCACCCCCTCGATGAGGGTGGTGGCGACCGTCTCGGCCGCGAGCTGGTCCGCGCCCGCGAGGAGCACGGCGAACTCGTCGCCACCGACCCGGGCGACGTGGTCGCTCGAGCGGAGCGAGCTCTCGAGGAGCTGGGCGATCCCGACGATCAGCTCGTCCCCCGCGCCGTGGCCCATCGTGTCGTTGACCTCCTTGAAGTTGTCGAGGTCGACGAGGAGGAGCGCGCCCGGCAGCCCGAACAGCGAGTGCCGGCGCAGCTGGGCGTCGAGGACCTCGTCGAACCGGCGCCGGTTGAGCAGCCCGGTCAGCGGGTCGTGGTCGGCGAGGAAGCTGAGCCGCTCCTCGTACTTGCGCTGCTCGGAGAAGTCCACGACGTTGACGAGCACGACGTCGGGCGCCCCGTCCGGGCCGATGAGGGCGCGGCTGGTCAGCGAGACGTGCGCCTCGCTCCCCCGGGGACCCACGATGCTCCAGTCGCCGACGAGGAGGCTCCCGGGCGTGGCCAGGGTCCGTCGCAGGTGGGTCTCCATCTTGGTGCGGTGCTCCGGCGAGAGGTCCGTGAACGGCTTCCCGACGATGGAGTGCGTGGTCCGGCCGGCCAGCGCCGCGAGCGAGTCGTTGACCCGCATGACGCGCCCGTCCAGGTCGAGCACGGCCACACCGTGCGGCGCGTCGGAGATGAGCCGGTCGGAGCGCTCCCGCTCGGCGGTCAGCGCCTCGAGGCGGGCATGCTCGTCGGAGACGTCGTGGATGACGAGGAGCACGCGCTGCGGGGGCCCGGGCGTCTCCTCCCGGAGTGGCACCGCGTCGACCGCGACCGTCCGCTGCTCCTCCAGCTCGACGTCCTCGACGCGCAGCACGGCACCGCGGATGCGCTGGCCCGCGAAGGCGCGGGCCGCCGGCTGCTCGTCCTCGGGCAGCAGGTGGCCGTCGAGGTCGCGCGGGGCGATGGCGTCGAGCCCGGCCTCGACGAGCCCGTCCTCGCCCACCCGGAGCCACTGCTGGGCCGCCTCGTTGCTCAGGAGGATGCGGCCGCGACGGTCCACGACGAGCAGCGCGTCGGGAATCGTCCCGGTGATGACCTCGAGGTCGTCGGCCTGGCTGCCCGCGGTTCGGGCCACCTGGGCGATGTCCCGGACGAGCTGGTCGCGCTCCCACTGGACGGTCGCGAGCACCACGGCGATCCCCACCGCGGCCGCCATGTAGGCCTGGAGGACCGGGGCCAGCGCGGCGGCGTCCTCGACCGCCCCGAAGGCGCCGCCCTGGAGGCGGTCCACGAGGACCAGGGTTCCGAGTGCGACGAGCACGCCCTGGGCCGCCGCGAGCGGGAGCGGCAGGCGCAGGCCCGCCCACACGACGGGGACGAACGGGACGAAGGTGAGCGGGAGGGCCCGCTCGGGGCCGAAGACCGCCCACAGGACGGCGATGGTCACGGCGAACACGGGGAGGGCCTCGAGCACGGTGCGCCGGGTCACGAGGTGCGCACTGTCCCTCGCCGCGAGGCCCGGCGCGGCGATGACGACGACCGCGGCGAGGTTCCGGACGACCCAGCCGAGGGCCGCCCCGGGGGTGACGTCCCCACCGGCCACCGCGAGCCCGGCCATCCCGACGACGGCGCTCACCCCGGTCGCGGCCGCGGCTGCGAGGAGGAAGCGGTAGAAGTCCGAGACGCGGCTGAGGCCGTTGTGCGGCTCCCGACGCCCCGCGACGTTGCGCGACCACGACAGGAAGCCGCGGCAGCCGACCGCGATCACCGCGTTGGCCGCCCCGAGGAGGACCGCGGCCCCGGGGTCGAACCCCGTGACGGCGTTGCCGACGCCGGAGATGACCCCGACGAGGACCCCCGCCACGACCACCTCGGTACGGCTCACCGCGAGGATCCCCCACAGCGCCGCAACTCCGGCAGCCGGCCAGAAGAGGGCGAGCCCGGCACCGGGGAGCACGGTCATCCGGCCGACGACGATCGCGAGAGCCAAGGCAGCAGCGAAGGACGCGCTCCTCCCGATCATCCAGACACATCCCGAGTTCGACGGCGGTTCCCTGCGCGGTCGTCACGAGTATGGGCCACCCCGGCCCGGGCCGCGACGCGTCGACGGATTTCTGGACCGTCCGGGCGAGCGCAGGGGGTCGATGCGTCGGCGGGCGTCCTCAGGCCGTGCGGGGTCCGCGGCCGAGGTAGACGGTGTTCGCCGACTCCCCGCCGGTCAGCGGGTTCGGGAAGGTCACGACGTGGGCGTCCGCGTGCTCGAACGCGAGGGCCATCCGGCTCACGAAGGCCGGCTCGGGCGGCTCGTCCGACCACAGGGAGAGCGCACCGCCGGGCCCGAGCATCGCGCCGGCCGCGCGCAGCCCGGCCTCGGTGTAGAAGTCCCCGTGGTCCGAGCGCAGCAGCCAGTCGGGCGCGTGGTCGATGTCGACGAGCAGGGCGTCGTACCTTCGCGTGGTCCGGCCGGAGCGCACCAGGTCGAAGAAGTCGTCCTCCACGAGCTCGACCCGGGGGTCGGCCGCCAGGCCGCGCGTGTCGTCGAAGAGGTCGCGCCGGTGCCAGTCGATGACCGGGGCCAGGGCCTCGACGACGACGACCTCGGCGACCCGCGGGTCCTCGAGCGCGGTCCAGGCGGTGTACCCGAGGCCCAGGCCGCCGACGAGGACCCGAAGGCGGTCACCACCCACCGCCGAGAGGCCGATCCTGGCCACCTCCCGCTCCCCCTCGGTGAACTGGCTGGACATGAGGTAGTCCTCGTCGAGCTTGACCTCGTGGACGAGCCGGTCGGTGACGAGGTCGACCCGCCGGCGGAGGCTGATCGTCCCCCACTCCGTCTCGCGCCAGTCGAGCTCCTCGATCCTCATGCCCGGAGCGTAGGCCAGCACGACCGACGACGGCGCCCCGGACCGTGGTGGTCCGGGGCGCCGTCGGGGTGGGCGGGGCGGCTCAGAAGCGGCCGTACCCGCTGACCCCGGAGAAGATCGCGCGCTCGCGGGTGACCTCACCCGGCTTGCCGGAGTCGATCATCATGCCGTTGCCGGTGTAGATGCCGACGTGCCAGGCGGGCGACCCGAAGAACACGAGGTCGCCGGGCTGGGGGTTGCTGACGGGGGTCGCCGCGGACTGCTGCTGGGCGGCGGTGCGCGGCAGCGAGATGCCGGCCTTGCCGAACACGTACTGCGTGAAGCCGGAGCAGTCGAAGCCGGTGGACGGGCTGGCGCCGCCGTAGCTGTAGGCGATGCCGAGCAGGCCGCGGGCGATGTTGACGACCGCGCTCGAGGACTGCGCGACGTTGGCCACCGGGGTGCGGGTCGTGGACCGGCTCGCGGACTGCGTGCTGCGGGCCGCGACGGCCTGGACGACGGGGGCCGGCTTCGGCTTCGGCTTGGCGACGGCGGTGATGCCGACGACGCCGCGGGCCGGGGCGGTGGCCGCCGGGGCGGCGGCCTTCGGGGCCACGGCGGCCGGGGCCGCGGTCAGGGCGCGCAGCGACCCGGTCGTCGCGGCGCTGCTCGCGGCGGCCGGGGCCTCGGCGGGACGGGTCGCGGCCTGGGCCGGGAGGGCGAAGGTCGCGACGAGGCCACCGGAGGCGGCCAGCACCGCGGAGACGCGGGCTCCGGTCTCGCCGGCGGCGCGGGCGATCGTGGAGAACTCGGCGACGGGGCTGTAGCGGGCGGCGGGGCGGTGCCGCCCACGGGTGTGCTCGGACACGGTGGACCTCTCAGATGCCTACGAGGTGAGCTGTCGGGTTCGGGCTGAGGTTGCCCGGCCGACGCGGCCCTGGGAGGACCGCCTCGGCTTCACCCCGAGGAACCGTGGTCGTGACCATGGTTCCGAAGTGGTTCCCCCGCTCCTGCCAGCGGACTCAGAGAGTGACCTGTGCGGTGGGGGCAGGACTCGGCGTTCCCACTGCTAGGGCTCACCGTCCGGTGCCGGCGAGCACGATGAACCTACAACGATCACGAACAGGTCACAAAACGGTGACGAAGAACTTTCTCAGGTTGCGACGGGGGCCGCCGGCAGCAGGTGGGTGACGGGCGGGAGCAGGAGCGACGGTGCCGCCGGGCACGAGCCCGGCGACCCCCCATCCGGCCGACTTCGTGCGAGTTGCGGGCGGTTCCGGCGCGGCGTTGGCGCGTCGATGTGCTGTCAACCCGCACGAGGTGGGCAGGGCGCACGAGGTGGGGCAGGGGCGTGGCGGCACGGCCCCTCTCGGGGGGCCGGTGCGGCTGTCAGTAGTTGACCGTCACGTGGACGTGGTCGTAGTGGTTGGCCGTCGGCGACCCACGGTCGGCCATCGTGCTCCACCCCTCGCCCGGCGCCCAGTAGCGCTGCTGCCAGATGAGGTACTTGACGTTGAACTGGCCGACGTGCGCCTGGACGTAGGCGGCGATCGCGTCGCCCTGGGCCTTGCCGGAGATCATGAAGTCGATCGCCTGGCCGGTCCCGTGCTCGTCGTTGGAGTTGCGGCGGCCCCCGATCGTCGGCGGGCCGTAGCTGGAGTCGACGGCGGAGCACAGCGCGACGGCGTTCGGGATGAGGCCGATGCTCGTGCACTTGCCCGTGGTGCCGCCCGACCAGGTGCCGGTGGCGGCCGCGGGGCCTGCGGAGGTGCCGCCGGTCGCGGGGGTCGGCGTGGGCTTCGGCTTCGGCTTGGCGACCGCCTTGACCCCGGCGACGCCGACCGGGGCGGGCTGGACCGGCGCGGCACCGGCCGGAGCCGAGACCGCCGGCGCCGGGGCGGTGCGGGCCCGCGAGCGGGAGGCGGCTTCGAGCCCACCCCGCTGCGCGAGGGCCACGGTGGCGATGCTGGCGTCGACGGTCGGCGTGGTGTCGGACTGGGCGTCCGCGGACTCGGCCGGGACGGTGAGGGCGACAGCAGCGCCGCCGACGACGCACAGGCTCGCGGCGGACTTCACGGCCCACGACGCACCGACGCGGGAGAACCCGTCGGGCAGCCGGCGGACGCGGCCGGGCGCACGGCGGCGGCCCGGGGCACGGGAGGGTGAGGACACGAGAGATCTACTTCCGGGGTGGGTACGGCTCAGCGGCCACCGTACGCCACGGACCCCGGGTGAGTCACGTTTCGGTAACGCGACAGGCCGATCGTGGGGGTCCGGCGGGGTCCGTTCGGCCTAGACGGCGGCGACGAAGACGTGCCCCGCGATGTCGACGGGCAGGGAGACCCCGGTCGACTCATCCGCACCCTCCCGGCACACGACGATGCGGGTGCCGTCGCGGCGCACCCGGGCCGGCTGGCCGGGCAGCAGGCCCGCGTTCGTGAGCAGCGCGAGGGCCTCGTGGTCGACCTGGACCGGCTCACCGATGCGACGCACGACGACGGCGGTGGGCTCCTCGCCCGCGAGCTCGTCGAGGGTCGAGAGGCCGAGCCGGAAGTCGACCACCTCGCCGGGCTCCCCCAGCTCGTCGAGGCCCGGGATCGGGTTGCCGTACGGGGACTCGAGGTGGTTCGGGAGGATCGCGAGGATCTTGCGCTCGACGCGGTCGGACATCACGTGCTCCCACCGGCAGGCCTCGTCGTGGACGTACTCCCACTCGAGCCCGATGACGTCGGCGAGGAGGCGTTCGGCGATCCGGTGCTTGCGCATGACGCGGGTCGCCAGGAGGCGGCCGTGCTCGCTCAGCTCGAGGTGCCGGTCGCCGGCGACCTGGAGCAGCCCGTCACGCTCCATCCGGGCGACGGTCTGGGAGACCGTGGGCCCGGAGTGGCCGAGCCGTTCGGCGATGCGTGCGCGCAGGGGTGTGATCCCCTCCTCCTCGAGCTCGAAGATGGTGCGGAGGTACATCTCCGTGGTGTCGATGAGGTCGGTCACGCAGGCAAGCCTAATCTGCGCCGCCGACGGCCCCGGCCCGCCGCCGGGGGTCGTACCGCGGGAGCCACCGCAGCAGCCAGGCTCCTCCGACGAGGGTGAGCACGCCCACCGTGATGCTCGCGGCGCCGATCGAGGCGACCGCCGCGACGGCGCCGACGACGACGGAGGCGCCGTTGTGGCCGACGAGGGAGAGCAGCCGCCACACCCCGAGGAACGGCGCCCGACCCTCGGCGGGAGCCGCGTCCGCGCCGAGGGTCATGACGATGCCCGACCCCAGGCCGTTCCCGACCGACATGAGCAGCGTCACCGCCCCGACCGCCGCCAGCGTCGAGGTGAGCGGGAGCACGAGCAGCCCGAGCCCCAGCGTCACCGTGACGGGGAGGGCCACCCACACCCGGCCCCGGCGGTCCATCAGCGAGCCCGCGGGGTAGAACAGCAGCGCCTCGACGAGGCCGGCCGCGCCGAAGACGAGGGAGGTCTGCGCCGCGGTGAGGCCGATGCCCTCCGCCCACAGGGGGACGACGACGACCCTCGACGAGCGGGCCAGGCCGATCGCGAGCACACCCAGCCCCACGGTGAGGAGCACGGTGCGGTGCCGCCGGACGACCTCGACCACCCCGACCCGCGCCACCACCTCCCCCGGGGTGCTGGGGCGCGTGTGGACGCCGAGGTCGGGCGAGGCCCACGCCACCACGGCCGCGACGACGCCACCGACGACGGCCAGCCCGAAGGCCGCCTGCGGGCCCCAGGCGTGGACGACCGGCGCCCCGAGGAGCGGCCCGACGAACATCCCGATCCGGGCCACGCCGCCGAGGGTCGACATCGCCCGGGCGCGCATCGACGCCGGCGCCGCGGCGGTGAGGTAGGACTGCCGGGCCAGGAGGAACACCGCGCCGGTCGGCCCGGCGAGCGCGATCGCCAGGCCGAACACCCACAGCGACGGCGCCAGCATCGCGAGGAGGGCGGCGGCGGCATCGGCGAGACCGGCCAGCACGAGGGCGCGCCGTTCCCCCATCCGGTCGACGAGGACCCCGGCAGGGACGGCCGACACGAGCTCGGACACCGTGCCGAGGCCCACGAAGAGGGCCGCGAGCGACACCGACGCACCGAGGCCCCGCGCGCTGAGGACGATGACGGGCATCGTGGCGCCCATCCCGACCGACCAGGCCACGGTCGGGCCGAAGGCGGGAACGGCGATCCGCCGGAGCGAGAAGTCCGTCACACATCCTCCAAGTCTCTTGATGTCGAATTACTCGACGTCAAGATAATAACGGTGAGGTGACCCACGCAACACCTCCGCCGCGGCCCCGGTCGGTAGGTTGTCCGACGTGGAGCTCACCATCCCCCGCCGGTACTGCGGGCCCCCCGAGTCGGGCAACGGCGGCTGGGTGAGCGGCGCCCTCGCCGCCCACGTGCGCACGACGCCCGACCGCCCCGCCGTGAGCGTACGGCTGTCCTCCCCGCCCCCGCTCGACCGGCCGCTCGCCGTCGCCGTCGACGACCCCGCGCTGCTCCCGGGGGCGTCGGTGCTCCGCCTGCTCGACGGCGACCGCCTCGTGGCCGGGGGGACCGCCGTCCCCGAGCTCGACGAGCCGGTCCCCTCCCCCGCCACGCCCCAGCAGGCCCGCGCGGCCGAGGACCGGTACGAGGGGCTCGCCGACCACCCGTTCCCCACCTGCTTCTCCTGCGGCACCGACCGCGCGCCCGGCGACGGCCTCCGGCTGCGCCCCGGCCCGCTCGACGACGGCAGCGGCCGCTACGCCACGACCTGGACGGCGCCGGACGACGTGTCCCGCCCGATGGTGTGGGCCGCCCTGGACTGCCCGGGCGGCTGGTCCGCCGGCATCGCCGGCCGGCCGATGGTCCTCGGCACGATGACGGCCCAGGTCTGGCGGGTCCCCGAGCCCGGCGAGGAGTGCGTCGTCACGGCGTGGCAGCGTGCGGCTCAGGGTCGCCGGCACTGGTCGGCGAGCACCCTGCACGCCGCGGACGGCGAGATGCTCGGCCGCGCGGAGGCCACCTGGGTCGCCATCGACCCCGAGTCCGTCCGCCCCCGGGAGACCCCGTGACCACCATCCCCGCCGACGCCACCGTCCGCGACGAGCGCCGCACGGCCGTCGTCACCGGCGCGAGCAGCGGCATCGGCGCCGCGACGGCCCGGATGCTCGCCGACCACGGGTACCGCGTCGTGTGTGCGGCCCGCCGGGCGGAGCGGGTCGAGGAGCTGGCCGCCGAGATCGGCGGCGTCTCGCTCGCGTGCGACGTCACCGTCGACGCCGACGTGGCCCGGCTGGCCGAGGTGGCCGGTGGCGAGGTCCAGGTCCTCGTCAACAACGCCGGTGGCGCCCTCGGGCTGGAGCCGGTGGCCGAGGCCGACCTCGCCCTGTGGCAGCAGATGTACGACACCAACGTCCTCGGCACGCTGCGGGTCACCAAGGCCCTGCTCCCCGCCCTCGTCGCGGCCGGTGGCGACGGCATCGTCGTCAACGTCGGCTCCATCGCCGGGCTGCTGGCCTACGAGGGCGGCGGGGGGTACACGGTGGCCAAGCACGGCGTGCACGTGATGACCGAGACGCTGCGGCTCGAGCTGTTCGACCAGCCCGTGCGCATCACCGAGATCGCGCCGGGGATGGTGCGCACGGACGAGTTCTCGCTGACCCGCTTCGGCGGGGACCGCGAGCGCGCCGACAAGGTCTACGAGGGCGTGCCCGGCCCGCTCGCCGCCGAGGACGTCGCCGAGGCCGTCGTGTGGATGGCGACCCGGCCGGCGCACGTCAACGTCGACCTGCTCGTCCTCAAGCCGCGCGCCCAGGCCGCCCCCCACAAGGTCCACCGCCTCCCCTGACTCCCGCCCCCCGCCCGCCCGCGGGTGTATCGGGTGACCCGAGAAACCCGCGCTTCACCCCGGAAGGCTTCCCGGGTGAAGCGCGGCCTGCTCGGGGGAAGCGCGGCGGCGAGCGCTCGGCCGCACCCGGAATGCGCCCCCAGGGCCCGACGCGCCGAGGGCCGACCGGCCTACCCTCGGACGATGGAGCCCTACCGCGAGGTGCTGGCGGCGGGCGGGCACACGAACTCGCTCGGCCGGGCCGGCGACGTGCTCGCGGAGCTGCGCGCCGACGGCTCACGCCTCCCCGAGCTCTTCGCGTGCATCTCGCACGACGACGCCTGGGTGCGGATGCGTGCGGTCGACACCTTCGAGAAGCTCGTCCGGGAGGACCCGGAGCGTGCCGCGCCCTACGTCGAGGACCTCGTCTCGGTTCTCACCCGCAGCGAGCAGCCGTCCGTCCAGTGGCACCTCGCCCAGCTCTTCGACCTCGTGGAGCTGACCGCCGCCCAGCAGGAGGTCGCCCGCCGCTGGCTCGTCGCCAGGATCTCCACGACCGACGTCGACTGGATCGTCGCCGCCCAGACGATGGCGACCCTCGTGGCCTTCGTCCGCCGGGGGCTGGTCACCCCGGACGACCTCGTCCCGCTGCTCGAGGTGCAGACCGGGCACCGTTCGGCGTCGGTGCGGCGCAGGGCCACCGCCTTCCTCACCGTGCTCGGGGACCCGAGGTGACCCCTCAACCACACCCTCGCCCGAGAACTCCTCAGGGTTGACGGCGCGAGACCTCCCACGACGCGGCGTCCCCGAGGTCGCCCTCACCGGTCCTGCTGAACACGATGCGGTCGTGCAGCCGGTTGCGGCGGCCCGCCCACAGCTCGACCTCGTCGCAGACGATCCGGAAGCCGCCCCAGAAGTCGGGCACCGGCACGTCGTGGTCGGTGCCGTGGTCGGGGAACTCCCCGGCCCGCGTCCGGTAGGCCTCCTCGAGGTCGGCGCGCGAGCCCACCGGCTGCGACTGGTCCGAGGCCCACGCGGAGATGCGCGAGGCCCACGGACGGCTGTTCCAGTACTGGAGCACCTCGGCGCGGTCCAGCTCGACGGCCCGGCCGCGGAAGCGGATCGCGCGGTACATCGCCGGCCAGGTGAGCCCGGCGGCGACGTGCGGGTTGCCGACGAGCTCGCGCGCCTTCGCGGAGGTCAGGGCGGTGACGAAGCCCGGCCCGCGCTCGTCGAGGAAGCGCAGCAGGACGGTGCGGACGTTCGGCCGGCCGACGGCGTCGACCGTCGCCACCGCCGCGGCGAGGGGCTCGAAGACGCCGGAACCGGACCCGTCCTCGGCGCGGCGGACGGCCTCGTCGACCCAGTCGCGGACCTGGGCGTACGGGGTGTCGAGGAGCTGGTCCTCGGAGAGGCCTTCACCGGTGTAGTCGATCCGTCGCGGGTCCATGCCGCCAGCGTAGGCGCGTCCGCGGTGGGTGGGCCCGCCGCGTGGAACCTTCACCGGGGCGGAGCCTGCGCACCCGGGGGACGAGCGCCCCTCAGGGGGTGGGGTTCCGGGCGTCGTAGCGGACGAACCCCGGCTGGCGCAGCGAGAGGACGACGACGGCGACGATGCACGCGAGCCCACCCCAGACCGCGGTCCACCCCTCACCGACCCACTCGGCGACCCCGCCCCCGGCAAGCTCCCCGAGCCGCGGCCCACCGGCGACGACGACGATGAAGACCCCCTGGAGCCGGCCGCGCATCCGGTCCGGCGCCGCGGACTGGAGGATCGTGGTCCGGAAGACCGCGCTCACCGCGTCGGCCGCCCCGGCGAACGCCATCGCGACCAGCGCCCCGAGGAGCGCCTGTTCCCGCGTCAGGGCCCCACCGGCGGCGAGCAGCGTCGCACCGAGGCCGATGATGCCGACCCCCCACCCCGCGACGCTCACCATGATCGCGGCGCCCTGCCGGCGCACCGACCCCAACCGTCCGGAGAGCGTCATCGCGAGGATGCCGCCGACGGCCGTCGCCGCGTACAGGGCACCGACCGTCTTCGCCCCGCCCCCGAGGATCACCGCACCCGCGGCGGGGAACAGCACCCGGGGCTGGGCGAGCAGCATCGCCGCGATGTCGGCGACGAACGTCATCCGCACGTTCGGCGCGGTGCGCAGGAACGCGAACCCGTCGAGCACCGAGCGCAGCCCGACCCGCCGCGGCGGGGTCTCGCCGTCGTCGCGGTCCGGGGGGACCGGGTGCAGGCGCCACAGGCTGTGCAGCGCGGCGAGGGTGAGGACCGCGTCCGTCGTGTACGCGGCGCGGTAGCCGCCCCAGTCGACGAGCACGCCGGAGAGCAGCGGTCCGGCCGTCAGCGCCGTGTTCATCGCGAACACCGACAGCGCGTTGGCCGCCGGGAGCTGCTCCGGCGGGAGGATCCTCGGGTAGATGCTCGTCCGCGCCGGCGAGGACGCGGCGAAGGCGCCGCTCCACACCGCGACGATGGCGTAGAGCAGCCACGGGGAGGACGCCCCGAGCCACGCCTGGGCGGCGGCCGCGACGCTGGTGCCGAACGCGACGAGGGTCGCGACCAGCCCGACGAGCCGTCGGTCGTGGTGGTCGGCGAGCGCCCCGCCGTAGAGCCCCATGACGACGAGCGGCACGAGGGCGAAGAGGCCGACGAGCCCCACCGAGGCCGTCGACCCGGTGAGGTCGTACACCTGGAGCCCGATCGCGACGACCGCCATCTGCGAGCCGACGTTGGAGAGCGTGAACCCGACCCACAACCGCCGGTAGTCCCTGCTGGTCCGGAACGGCGTGAGGTCCGGGAGGAGGGAGCGCAGCACCGGCGCATCATCCCCCAGCGGCGCACGCCACGGCCCCGCAGCCCTCCAGCGGCTAGCCTCACGGCATGATCGACTCCGCGCGCATCGCGCTCCTCATCGACGCCGACAACGCCCGCGCGCGGCGCCTCGACGTCGTCCTCAACGAGCTGTCGGCACTGGGAGAGACCACGATCCGGCGGGCGTACGGCAACTGGACCAAGTCCGAGCTCAAGGGCTGGCAGGACATCCTCCACGACAACGCGATCCGGCCGATGCAGCAGTTCGACCCCGCCAAGGGCAAGAACGCGAGCGACATGGCCCTGGCCGTGGACGCCGTCGAGATCCTCCACACGCAGCGGCCCGACGCGTTCGCGATCGTCTCCTCCGACGCCGACTTCACGCCGCTCGTGATGCACCTGCGTGAGCACGGGGTCTCGGTCTACGGGTTCGGCGACGCCAAGACCCCCGCCGCCTTCCAGAGCGCCTGCACCCGGTTCCTCGTCCTCGACCGGCTCTCGTCCCCGAGCGGCCAGACCGATGGCGCGGACGGCGCCGAGGAGCCGGCGGCGGCAGCGGCGGAGAACGGCTCGTCCGGGTCGGGGTCGCGGCGGGCCACGAAGAAGGCCACGACGAAGAGCACCGCCGCGGCCGAGGCGGCGGGCGAGCCGTCGACGACGGGGGCCGCGACCCGCAAGACGGCGAGCAAGGCGGCGGCGAAGAAGGCGACGAGCCCCGCGCCCGGTCGAGCCACCCGCGCGCAGCTCCGCCAGGACACCAAGCTCGTGGCCCTGCTGCGCCGCACGGTCGAGAGCGCGGCCGACGAGTCCGGCTGGGCCAGGATCGGCACCGTCGGCCAGCGCATCTCGAACCAGTCCTCCTTCGACTCGCGCAACTACGGGTACGCGAAGCTGAGCAAGCTCATCGAGGCCACCGACCTCTTCGAGATCCGGGACCTCGGCGGCCCGGACATGGCCGTGCGCGACCCTCGCGCCTGACCGCGCGGTGTCCACCGCCGCCGCGCGGGGGTGGGAGCAACGGCGCGTGACGTGCACAATGGCCCCGCGCGACAACGGCGACGAGCAGACGGGAACCCGATGACCAGCAGCCCCACCACGACGGACGACCCGCACTTCTACCCCGGCCTCGAGGGCGTCATCGCCTTCGAGAGCGACATCGCCGAGCCGGACAAGGAGGGGGGCGCGCTGCGGTACCGCGGCGTCGACATCAACGACCTCGTCGGTCAGGTCTCGTACGGCCAGGTGTGGGGGCTCCTCGTCGACGGCGAGCTCGACCCGGGTCTGCCCCCGGCCGAGCCCTTCCCGCTCCCGGTGCACACCGGCGACATCCGCGTCGACGTGCAGTCCGCCATCGCCCAGCTCGCGCCGGTCTGGGGGTTCCGGCCGCTCCTCGACATCGACGACGACGAGGCCCGCGACAACCTCGCCCGCGCCTCCGTCATGGCGATCTCGTTCATCGGCCAGTCGGCCCACGGCGTGGGGAAGCCGATGGTGCCCCAGTCCGAGGTCGACAAGGGCCGCACCATCCCCGAGCGGTTCATGATCCGCTGGCGCGGCGAGCCCGACCCCAAGCACGTCGAGGCGATCGACGCCTACTTCATCTCCGCCGCCGAGCACGGGGTCAACGCGTCCACGTTCACCGCGCGCGTCATCGCCTCCACCGGCGCCGACGTCGCGGCGTGCCTGTCGGGTGCGATCGGCGCACTGTCGGGCCCGCTGCACGGCGGGGCGCCGTCGCGCGCGCAGCACATGATCGAGGGCGTCGAGCAGATGGGCGACGCGACGAAGTACGTCAAGGCCGTCTTCGACCGCAAGGAGCGCCTCATGGGCTTCGGGCACCGGGTGTACCGGGCCTACGACCCGCGCGCCGCGGTGCTCCGTGACACCTGCAAGCGGCTCGGGGCGCCTCGCTACGACGTGGCCCTCGAGCTCGAGAAGGCCGCCATCGCCGAGCTCGCCGAGCGCTACCCCGAGCGCCGGATGGAGACCAACGTCGACTTCTGGGCGGCCGTGCTCCTCGACTTCGCCGACGTCCCCGGCGAGATGATGACGCCGCTGTTCGTCTGCGCGCGCACCGCCGGCTGGTCGGCGCACGTCCTCGAGCAGAAGCGCACCGGCCGGCTCATCCGGCCGAGCTCGCGGTACGTCGGCCCCGGCCCCCGCCCGCTCGCCGACGTCACCGGCTACCGCAGCAAGCCCTGACCCTCCGGGCGCCGCCCCGCGAACGTGTGTGAACTCGCCGGGGATCCGCGGCGAGTTCACACACGTTCGCGACGGGTCGTCGGCCGGGGGTGCCCACAGGGTGGACCCGACGTCCGCCATCCGGGCAGCGCCTGTGAGGATGGCAGCGGTCGCGGGTTCGTCGACGATGCCGGCCGCGGCCACCTCGGCCTCGCTCCCCGCCCCGCACCCGAGGCGGACCAGGCGGACAGGGCGGACCGGGGCCCCACCGGCCACCTCCGGCCACCCCCTCGCCGCCGGCCGACCGGCGGCCCGCCCGACCACGGAGAGACACGTGAGCGACGCCCCCATCACCATCCCCGCCGACCTGCTGCCCGGTGACGGTCGGTTCGGCTCCGGTCCGTCCAAGGTCCGACCGGCCCAGGTCGAGGCGCTGACCGCCATCGGTCGCACCGTGCTCGGCACCTCGCACCGGCAGGCCCCGGTCAAGAACCTCGTCAAGGCGGTCCGCGAGGGCCTCGCGACGTTCTTCGACCTCCCGGACGGCTACGAGGTCGTCCTCGGCAACGGCGGGTCCACCGCGTTCTGGGACATCGCCGCCTTCGGGCTCGTCCGCGACCGGGCCCAGCACCTGGCGTTCGGCGAGTTCTCCAGCAAGTTCGGGTCGGTCACGAAGAAGGCGCCGTTCCTCGGGGAGCCGACGATCATCACGAGCGAGCCCGGCACGCGCCCCGACCCGCGCGCCGAGGCCGGCGTCGACGTCTACGCCTGGGCGCACAACGAGACGAGCACCGGGGTGATGGCCCCGGTACGGCGGGTCGAGGGTGCCGACGACGACGCGCTCGTCCTCGTCGACGCCACGTCCGGCGCGGGCGGCCTGCCCGTCGACGTGAGCCAGGCCGACGTCTACTACTTCGCGCCGCAGAAGTCCTTCGCCTCCGACGGCGGCCTGTGGCTCGGCCTCTTCTCCCCCGCCGCGCTGGCTCGCGTCGACGAGATCGCCGCGTCCGGCCGCTGGGTCCCCGACTTCTTCAGCCTGCCGACCGCGATCGACAACTCGCGCAAGGACCAGACCTACAACACCCCGGCCGTCGCGACCCTGGCGATGCTCGCCAACCAGGTCGAGTGGCTCAACGAGAACGGCGGCCTCGACTGGGCGACCGCCCGCACGGCCGACTCCTCGGGCCGGCTGTACGACTGGGCCGAGCGCACGTCGTACACGACGCCGTACGTCAGCGACCCGGACCACCGGAGCAAGGTCGTCGCGACCATCGACTTCGACGACGCCGTCGACGCCTCCGCAGTCGCGAAGACGCTGCGCGCCAACGGTGTCGTCGACGTCGAGCCGTACCGCAAGCTCGGTCGCAACCAGCTGCGCGTGGCGTGCTTCCCGGCCGTCGAGCCCGAGGACGTCAGCCAGCTCATCGCCTCCGTCGAGTACGTCGTGGACCAGCTCGACTGAGCGGCGACAGGGCTCCCGGCTACGGCGTCCAGCGCTTCCGGGCCTCGCCATTCACCGGCCACCCCCCGACGATCCGCCGTCCGCCCGCGACCTATGATGGATGGTCTGTGCGCCCACCGTGCCCCCACCCAGCGGAAGGTCGTGCGACGTCGTGACGTCCCCTGCAGCCATCACCGCCGCGCTCCGGCCGGCGGTGTCTCGCGGTGTGCGTTCTGACATCCAGGGGCTTCGAGCCCTGGCCGTCCTCGTCGTCCTCCTGTTCCACTTCTGGCCCTGGCGGGTCACCGGTGGCTATGTCGGGGTCGACGTCTTCTTCGTCATCTCCGGGTTCCTCATCTCCTCGCACCTGCTGGCGAAGCCTCCGAGCGGAATGCGCGACCTCGCCACCTTCTGGGCGCGCCGCATCCGCCGCCTCCTCCCGGCGGCCTCCCTCGTCCTGCTGGCGACGCTCGTCGCGGTCCTCGCGTGGCTGCCCTCCTCGCAGGTTCCCGATGCCGCCCGGGAGATCGCGGCCTCGGCGCTGTCGGTCGAGAACTGGTCACTTGCCCGCTCCGCCACCGACTACCTCGCGGCCGAGAACGCGGCGAGCCCGGTCCAGCACTACTGGTCCCTCTCGGTCGAGGAGCAGTTCTACGTCCTGTGGCCGGTGCTCCTCGCCGTCCTGGGCTTCATCGGGCGACGCCGGGCCATGGCGTGGCGGTCGGCCGGGCTGCTCGCCGTCACCCTCGCGTCCTTCGTCGCCTCGGTCGTCCTGACCCGCAGCGACCCCGCCTCCGCGTACTTCGTGACCCAGACCCGCATCTGGGAGCTGGGCATCGGGTCGATCCTCGCGCTGGTGGTCACCCGGGGATGGCGGATGCGCGGCACGGTCGCCCGCGCCGCCACCGGATGGCTCGGCCTGGCGATGATCGGTGCCGCGACGCTGCTCTTCACCTCTGCCACCGCGTTCCCCGGCTACACGGCACTCCTGCCGACCGTCGGGACGGCGCTGGTGATCGCGGCGGCCACCGACGACGTCCCCGGGTCGCCCCGCATCCTGCTCGCTCGCGCGCCCGCCCGCGTCCTCGGCGACCTGTCGTACTCGGTCTACCTCTGGCACTGGCCGGTCGTCATCCTGGCCCCGTACGCCCTCGGCCACGACCTCCGGTGGCCGGAGAAGGTCGTGGCAGTCCTCGGCGTCCTCGTCGCCGCGGCCCTGACCAAGCGCTTCGTGGAGGACCCGGCCCGACGCTCCCGGCGCCTCGTCTCCAGCCTGCCGCTGAGCTTCGCGGTCGCCGCGTCGAGCGTGCTCGTGCTGACCGGGGTCGGTGCCGGGATCTCCCTGCGAGCGGACTCGGCGCGCGCCTCCGAGGCCCGCGCCGTCGAGAGCGTCCTGGGCGGCGACTGCGTGGGCGCCGCCGCGCTCCGCGAGGGCTGCACCCCCATCGAGGGCACGACGCTGCTCAACACCCCGGCGGCGGCGGGCGCCGACCGGTCGCGCCTCTACGCCGACGGGTGCTGGTCGAACCGGCCGTACTCGGCCCACAAGGTCTGCACCTACGGCGCCAAGGACGCCGGCGTTCGCGTCGCCCTGCTCGGCAACAGCCACGCGGGTCACTGGGAGCCGGCCCTGTCCCCGATCGTCGAGGGCCGCGGCTGGCGGCTCGACACCTACCTCGTCTCCGAGTGCTACACGGTCGACCTGCCGATCAACTTCGGAAAGGGCACCGAGGACCTCACGAAGAACTGCGCCTCCTGGAACCGGTGGGCCGTGGACGCAGTCGTTCGGGGCGGGTACGACCTCGTGGTGATGAGCGACCGCACCTACCGACCCCTGCTCGGGGTGGATGCAGCGCAGAAGCAGGCGGTCGCCGAGCAGGCCTACGCCCGGACGATCCGTGCCTTCACCGACGCCGGGATCCGGGTGCTGGTGCTGCGCGACGTGCCCTCCGCGGTCACCGACGGACCGGACTGCGTCGCCGAGCACGAGAGCGACCCGGCCGCGTGCACGAACGAGCGAGCGAAGGCCCTCGAGCCGGACCCGCTCGCGGCGGCCGCCAGAGCCGACCGCTCGGGCGAGGTGTCGCTCTTCGACGCCACCAACCTGTTCTGCGATCCGCAGCGCTGCCACGTGGTGATCGGCGGGCTCATCGCGTACTTCGACCACGGTCACATGACGACCACGTTCGCCCGCACCCTCCAGCCCGACCTGACCCGGGCCATCGACTCCGCGCTCGGCTGAGGCACGGCCACCCGTCCCGCGGGACGGCCGTCAGCGGGTCGCCGAGTAGACGACCGCGACGAGGAGCAGGACGGCGAGCACCCCGAGGGTCATCCGCCGCCGGAACAGGGGCGTCACCGGGCCGGCTCCGGCACGGGGACGTGCGCGTCCTCGCGGTCGTGGGGGGCCGGTCCGGTCGACACACTGACCCGCGGACGGCGCTGCGACTCGTAGCTCACCCGCACATTCTCCGCCCGTGCGAGCCACAGGGAGACCCCCACGAGGGTCGCGCCCACCGCGAGCGCGCCGACACCGATCGTCCAGCGCGGCCCGAACTGCTCGGAGATCCACCCGATCATCGGCGCCCCGGCGGGTGTGCCCCCCATGAAGATCGCCATGTAGAGGGCCATCACCCGGCCCCGCATCTCGGGGGCGACCCGGGTCTGCACCATCGCGTTCGCGGTCGTCAGGGCGGTCAGGGCGGTGAGGCCGACCGGCACCAGGGTCACCGCGAACGTCCAGTACGTCGGCGCGGCGGCGGCGAGTGCGGCGGACGCGGTGAACCCGACGAGGGCGAGCAGCAGCACCCGCAGCCGCGGTTCCTTCCGGCGGGCCGAGAGCAGCGCCGCGGCCAGCGAGCCGACCGCCATGATCGAGCCGAGCAGGCCGAACTCGCCGGCCCCCTTGTCGAACACCTTGGTCGCCATGAGGGCCATGGTGATCTGGAAGTTCATCCCGAACGTCCCGAGCATGAACACGAGGACCATCACGAGCTGGATGTCCTGACGGTGCCGGACGTACGCGAAACCCTCGCGGATGCCGCCGCGCCCCTTGGGCCGGGCCGGCGAACGCAGCTCGGAGGTCGTGAGCATCGCGAGCGCCCCGAGGACGAACACGAAGGTCAGCGTGTTGAGCAGCAGCGCCTCGCCGGTGCCCCACCACGCGATGATGAGCCCGGCCAGACCGGGGCCGATGAGCCGCCCGCCGTTGAAGGACGCGGAGTTGAGCGCGACGGCGTTGCTCAGCCGCTCCGGCGGGACCATCTCGGAGACGAACACCTGGCGAGCGGGGTTGTCGATGGCGGTCGTGACACCCTGGAAGAGCGCGATCGCGTAGACGTGCCACAGCTGCGCCGTCCCGGTGACCGCGAGGATGCCGAGCACGAGGCTGCTCAGGGCGAGCAGGCTCTGGGTGACGAGGAGGATCCGCCGCCGGGAGAAGCGGTCGGCCACGAGGCCCGCCCACGGTGCGAGGAGCAGGAAGGGCAGGAACTGCAGCCCGGTGACGATGCCGAGGGCGGTGGCGGAGCCGGCGGTGAGCACCGTGAGGACGAGCCAGTCCTGCGCGACCCGGCCGATCCAGGTCCCGATGTTGGAGACGAAGCCGCCGAGGAACCACAGCCGGTAGTTGCGGACCTCGAGCGAGCTGAAGGTCGGGCTCATTCGGCCGCCACCCGTTCGAGCAGGGCGGTGGCCCGGGCGAGGAGGTCCCGCTCGTCGTCCGAGAGGTGCTCGAGGCGGGTGGCCAGCCACTGGTCCCGGCGTCGGCGCGTCTCGCGGACGGCCTTCCTCCCCTCGGTGGTGAGGGAGAGGATGATCTGCCGGCCGTCGGTGGGGTCGTCGGCGCGGGCCACGAGGCCCATCTCGACGAGGCCGTTGACCGTGCGGCTCATGCTGGGCGCCGAGACCTGCTCGATCTCCGCGACCTCCTTGGGGGTCCGCGGCCCGTCCTCGAGCCGGGCGAGCACCGAGAACTGGTGCGGCGCGACGTCCATCGTGCTCTCGAAGCGCACCCGGCGGGAGATCCGCATGCAGACCATGCGCAGGTCGCTGGTGAGGCGGTCCTTCTGGGCGCGGGTCATGGTCTGCACGGGAGTGGGCACGGGATTCTCCAGCGGTCGAGATCGTTCAATGGTTAGCACAACTCATTACCACGGCTAACTATTCCACGAGTCGCCGACAGCCGAGCCCCGGATGCGCGAGCGCCCGCCCCGGGACGGCCGGGGCGGGCGCTCGGGGTCGGCCGGCTCAGCCGGAGACCACCTCGGTGATGGGCTCGATGAAGAAGTACACGACGAACAGGGCCGCCGTGACCCACATCATCGGGTGGATCTCGCCGGTCTTGCCGCGGACCAGCTTGATGAGCACGTAGGCGACGAAGCCGGCGCCGATGCCGACCGTGATGGAGTAGGTGAAGGGCATGAGGATGATCGTGAGAAAGGCCGGGATGGCGATCTCGAGGTCGTCCCAGGCGATCTCCTTGACCTGCTGCATCATGAGGAAGCCGACGAGGACGAGTGCCGGGACGGCCGCCTCGTTGGGGATGATCTTCGCGAGCGGGGCGAAGACGACGGCGACGAGGAACAGCAGCCCGGTGACGACGGAGGCGAGCCCGGTGCGGGCCCCCTCTCCCACACCGGACGCCGACTCGATGTACGACGTGTTGGACGAGACGCCGGCCGCACCACCCGCGGCGGCGGCGACGGAGTCGACGACGAGGATCCGCTGGGTGTTGGGCGGGTTGCCCTCCTCGTCGAGCAGCCCGGCCTCGGCGCCGATCGCCGTCATCGTGCCCATGGTGTCGAAGAAGTCGGCGAGCATGAGGGTGAAGACCAGGAGGACCGCGGCGACGACCCCGACCCGCCCGAAGGAGCCGAAGAGGCTGAACTCACCGAGGGTGCCGAAGCTGATCGGGTCGATCTGGTCCGGCCACGCCGGCACGTTGAGGTTCCACCCGAGCGGGTTGACGATGTTGTTGCCCTGGTCGTCGACGCCGGTGACGGTGGGCCCGACCTTGGCGATCGCCTCGATGACGAAGGCGACGACCGTCATCGTGACGATCGAGATGATGATGGCGCCCTTCACCTTGCGCACCCACAGCGCGACGATGAGCACCAGGCCGAGCGCGAAGACGAGGGTGGGCCAGCCGGCCAGCTGGCCACCGATGCCGAGCTCGACGGGGACCGGGCCGACGCCAGTGCGGCGCACGAAGCCGGCGTCCACGAGGCCGATGAGTGCGATGAACAGGCCGATACCGACCGAGATCGCGACCTTGAGCTGCGCGGGCACGGCGTGGAAGACGGCCTGCCGGAACCCGGTGAGCACGAGGACGAGGATGATCACGCCCTCGAGGACCACGAGCCCCATGGCGTCGGCCCACGTCATCTTGCTCGCGATGGCGTACGCGACGAACGCGTTGAGGCCCAGCCCGGTCGCGAGCGCCAGCGGGTAGTTGGCGACGATGCCCATGAGGATGGTCAGGACCCCGGCGACGAGGGCGGTGCCGGCGGCGATGGCCGCGAGGTTCGGGGCGTCGCCGCCGCCGAGGAACCTGCCGTCGGCGTCCTGGACGTAGCCGAGGATCAGCGGGTTGAGGACGACGATGTACGCCATCGTGAAGAAGGTGGCGACGCCACCGCGGACCTCTCGGCCCACGGTCGAGCCGCGTTCGTGGATGTGGAAGAACCGCTCGAGGGTCCCCACGGGCGCTCGGCCCGTGTCGTCGGCGGTGGTCGTGGTCTCGGCCATGGCGAGCAGGCTAGTGGCGCGGGTCGGCCGCCGGGATTCCGGGGTGCCGGCGGTCCGCCGGGCGGCCGTCGTGGCTGCCCTACGCTGGGCCCGTGACCGACGAGACGACCGAGCCCGCCCGTGCGAGCAGCTCCTTCGGGGAGTCCGCCCCGGTCGACCCTCCGAACGTGCCCACCCGCGCGCTCATCCTCGTCGGCGTGGCGCTGTGGCTGCTGGCGCTCGTCGTGACCCTCGCCGTCCCGGCCCTGCACACGGGCGAGCGCTCGTGGTGGCCGTGGGCGTGCGTCACCGGCCTCGCGCTCGGCGGCTTCGCCTGGTGGTACGTGCGCCGGGGCCGGGGCAACGCCGCCGGCGCCTGACGCCCGTTGCCCCGGCGGGTTTATCGGGTCACCCGAGAAACCCGCGCTTCACCCGGGAAGCCTTCTCGGGTGAAGCGCGGCCGTATCGGGTCACCCGATAAACCCGCAGGGCGGATGGAGGCTCGGACGCGGTGGGGGCGTCAGGTGAGGTCGAGGGCGTCGTCGTCGAGGATGGGGGCCGGGACCGGCTCGGGGGCCGGGGCCTCGACGTCGACCTCGGAGTGCGCACCACAGCCGTGGTCGAGGCTGACGACCCGGCCGTCGGAGGGCGACCACGCGTTGGCGCACACCCCGAAGACCGACCGGAGCGCACCCGCCATCGGCACGAAGAACCCGCACGACGAGCACGGCATCGGCGCCTTGACCGCCACCGGGGCCGAGGGCCCGTTCTCGCCGTCGTACCAACGCTGGGCCGCGGCCTCGCGCCCCTCGGCCGAGAGCACCCGGGGCCGCCCCAGGCCGAGCTCCCACAACGCGACGGCGTCGACGTCCTCGTCGCCGGTGGCCTCGAAGCCCGCCTCGAGGAGCGGGTCGGCCTCGACGAACGGCGTGACGTCGCCCGGGCCGAGGTCTCCCGGTGCGAGCCGGGCCGCGTAGGGCAGCCACTCCGGGGAGAGCATGGCGCCCTCACCCGGGACGAGGTCCGCTTCGCAGACGGTGACCGTCTTGGACCGGGCCACGCGCGCGACGGAGACCGCCCAGCGCCAGCCGCGGTAGGCCGGGGCCGTGCAGGCGAAGTAGTGCGTCGCGAGCCGCTCCTCGACCATCTCCATGCCGAGGTGCTCACCGACCGCACCGCCCTCGCCGACGACGAGGGCGGCCTCGCGGGCGAGGTCGACGGCCCCGCGCAGCGTGGCATCGGGGCGGACGGCGGTGGCGGCGCTCATCAGAGCTCGAGGTCTGCGGCGACCGCGTGGAGGACCTGGGCGACCTTGTTGCCGTGCGCCTTGTCGGGGTAGTGCCCGCGGCGCAGCGACTCCGAGACCGAGTCGAGGAGCTTGATGACGTCCTCGACGATGACGACCATCTCGTCGGCGGGCTTGCGGTCGCGCACCCGCCGGTTCGTGGCGACGGAGGGGGCGGGGTCGAGGAGTCGGACCGAGAGCGCCTGGGCGCCGCGGCGGCCCTCGGCGATGTCGAACTCGATGCGCTGACCGCCCTTGAGGCCGGGGACGCCCGAGGGCAGCGCGGACGAGGGGACGAAGACATCGCCCTCGCCCTCGTCACCGGACACGAAACCGAAGCCCTTCTCGGCGTCGAAGAACTTCACCTTGCCAGTCGGCACGGTCCACCTCACCCATCACTCGCAGCTGCGGGCGCCCGGAGCGGGCACCACCGGTAAGGCTAACCGCTGCGGAGGCGCCCGCGCTCCGGGGTTCTCCGGGCCGCCCCCCGATGGCGGTGCGACGCCGACCACCGGAAACCGGGTCGAGGACCGTCGGTGGCCCGTGGGACCGTTGGCCGCGTGTCCGAGACCGCCGCGACGACCCCGGATCCCGGGGTGGCCGACCCCTCGACCGGGGGCCGCCACCAGCTGACGCTGCGCGGGTTCTGGGACGCGCTCCCCGTCCCGGGGCGGTGGCTGCTGTCCACGACCGCCATCTCCACGCTGGGCCGTGGGATGACGCTGCCGTTCACCGTGATCTACATGCACGAGGTCCGGGGGGTCTCGCTCGACGTCGCCGGGCTGCTCATGGGCCTGATCGCCGTCGTCGCGGTGCTCATCACCGCGCCGGTGGGGATCCTCACGGACCGGATCGGCGCGCGCCAGGTGGTCGTCGCGGGGCTCCTCGCGCAGGTGCTGGGCGCGACCGTCATGGCGTTCGCCACGACCGTCCCGGCGCTCGTGCTCGCGGTCTCCCTCCTCGGCGTGAGCTTCGGCATCGGCTGGCCGGCGTTCAACGCGATGATCGCGAGCATCGTCGAGGGCCGCCTCCGCACGCAGTACTTCGGCATCAACTTCGCGCTCGTCAACCTCGGCATCGGGCTCGGTGGGGTCCTCAGCGGCTTCCTCACCGACGTCGAGCGGCCCGGCACCTTCACCGCGATCTTCCTCGCGGACGCCGCGTGCGTCCTCGTCCCGGTCGCCCTGCTCCTCGGCCCGTTGCGCCGCGTGGCGGGTCGCCCGCCGCCCGGGCCGGAGGGCGGACCGCCGGAGGTCGGCTACCTGACGATCCTGCGCCGCCCCGCCGTCCTGTGGATCACGGCACTGACGTTCCTGTCGAGCTTCGTGGGCTACGGGCAGATGGAGGCGGGCTTCCCGGCGTTCGCGCGCCAGGTCAGCGAGGTGAGCACGCGCACGATCGGGTTCGCGTTCGCCGCGAACACCGCCGTCATCGTGCTCATGCAGTTCCTCGTCCTCCGGCGGATCGACGGTCGCCGCAGGACCAGGGTCTTCCTCGGGCTCGTGGTCCTCTGGGGCGTGTCGTGGGCGCTGCTCGGGTCCACCGGGCTCGTCGCGGGAACGCTGGCGGCTGCCGCGGGCGTCATCGTCTTCCACGTGTTCTTCGGGCTCGGCGAGACCCTGCTCCAGCCCACCGTGCCGGCCATCGTCAACGACCTCGCGAGCGACCGCGACCGAGGGCGCTACAACGCCGTCTCGGCCGGGGCCTTCCAGGTCGGTGCGATCCTCGCCCCGGTCGTCGCCGGATGGCTGCTCGACCGCCGGCTGGGCGGGGTGTTCATCGGCGTGCTGCTCGTCTGCCTCGTGCTCGTGGGCGCGCTCGCCCTGGCCCTCGAGCGCGAGATCACGCCCGAGGCCAACGGCGTCCCGCCGGGCTGAGCCGCGTGCCTCAGCCCACGACGCCCAGCATCGTGGCCTTCATGCCGTCCTTCGCCGCGACGACCCGCACCTGGGCGCCGACCGCGACGGCGGTGCTGCTGCGCGTCGAGGCGACCGGGCCGCTGAGGTCGTAGGTGGCCTCGAAGCCGTCGGCGCTCTTGACCGTGAGGCTCTTGCCCGCGGTGTAGGCGGTCACCGCACCCAGCTGGACGACCATGACGACGGGGCTGCCCGTGACGGCCGTCGTGAACTCGCCGTGGAGGACGCCGCCGAGCGCCGCGGCGGCGCCCATGCCGCCGGCGCCGAGCCCGGGCGGGACGGCCTGGCGGGCTCGGCCGTTCTGCCCGTTCTGCCCGTTCTGCCCGTTCTGGCGGTCACGACCCATCCAGCCGCCGCCGCCGTTCGCCTCGTGGTCGCCCTTGCCCCACTGTCCGCCACCGGCCTGACCGCGGTCACGCCCCATCGAGGTGCCCTCCCGGCCCCCGGCGAAGTCACCGCGGCCCTCGTGCCGCCCGACGAGGGCGGCGCCGAGGCCGACGACCGCGACGAGCAACAGCGTGGTGAGGACCGCGGCGCCCGCGAGCGCCACCCGACCCCCGGTGGACGAGGTCGCCTCACCCCAGGCGCGGCGCACCCGGCCGGGCGATCGCGGGGGGACGCCGCCCGCCGCCGGGGCCGCGGGCGCGGGGTCCACCGGCGGGGTGGCGCCGGTCGCGGGGTCGAGCGGTTGCGTGGCGTCCGGGACGTGGTCGCCCGGCTCGGGCTGTGTGGGCTGGTTCGGCATGGCCCCATCATCGGTCCGCACCCGCCCCGAAGGACGCCGTCCCCGGGGACTCACACGGGATTCACAGGTCCTGCGCAGGCCGTCAGCCCCCGGTGAGCGCCCGGACCACACGCGAGGGCGAGGGGCGGCCGAGGTGGCCGGCCATCCACGCGGACGTCTCGACGAGGGCGTCGAGGTCGATCCCGGTCTCGACGCCCGCACCGTCGAGGGTCCAGACGAGGTCCTCGGTGGCGAGGTTGCCGGTGGCCGACTTCGCATACGGGCAGCCGCCGAGCCCCCCGGTGGCGGCGTCGACCACGGTGACGCCGTCACGCAGGGCCGCGAGGGTGTTCGCGAGCGCCTGGCCGTACGTGTCGTGGAAGTGGACGCCGACCTGCTCCGGGCCGATGCCGGCGGCTCCGAGCCCCTCGAGCAGCCGGTGGACGTGCCCGACCGTGCCGACCCCGATGGTGTCGCCGACCGAGAGCTGGTCGCAGCCGAGGTCCATGAGGCGTCGGCAGACGTCGACCACCTGCTCGACCGGGACCGGCCCCTCCCACGGGTCGCCGAAGCACATCGAGACGTAGGCGCGGACCCACAGGCCCTCGGCGCGGGCCCGGTCGACGACGGGGGCGAACATCGCCACCGACTCCTCGACGGTGCGGTTGAGGTTGCGCCGCGCGAAGGTCTCGGTGGCGCTGCCGAAGATCGCCACGGCGCCGACCCCCGCCTCGAGGGCACGGTCCAGCCCGCGGACGTTCGGGACGAGGACGGGACGCCGCGGACCGCGCCCCTCGTCGCCGAGCAGGGTGAGCAGCTCCTCGGCGTCGGCGAGCTGGGGCACCCACCGCGGGTCGACGAACGACGTGGTCTCGACGGTTCCGAGGCCGGCCGCGGCGAGCCGCCGGACGAACTCGGCCTTGACCGCGGCGGGGACGACGGCCGCCTCGTTCTGGAGGCCGTCGCGCGGACCCACCTCGTAGACGGTCACCCGTGACGGCAGGGTGGGGTCGGGCTCGACCTGCGGCAGTGCACGGCTCATCCCCCGATCCTGACACGACGACCCCCGGGCGGCGATCCCCGAGGACATCGCGACGCTCCGCCCGACCGCTCAGGCTGCGACCCGCTCCGCACCCGTCGCCTCATCGAGGAGCACGTGCGGCGCCCTGACGCCCGCGAGACGGCCGAGTTTCCGCGCGGGCGACGGCGGCGGCCCGCTAGCCTCGTCGGCGACGGCCGGACCGGGGCCGACGACCGACACCGAGGGGAACGCAGCGTGAGCACCAGCGACGACGAGTTCCGGGACCCCACGGCCCCGCCACCCCTGCGCGACCGGGAGGAACCCGAAGCCCCCGAGGACGCCCCGGGCTCCGACGACACCCAGGTCGTCGGGGCGGGCTCCACCCAGGCCATCGACGCGCCCCCGGCCGGACCCCCGGCCGCGCCGCCGCCGGCCTACCCGCCCCCGAGCTACGCCCAGCCGAGCTACTCGCTCCCCAGCTACGAGTCGCCGACCCCGGACCCCGCCCCGGGCTCCTCGACGCCGGGCCCGGGCCAGCCGCCACCACCGCCGTGGGCCCAGCCCGCGGGCGAGAACCCGTACGGCGCTCCTCCGGCGCAGCCGCCCGGCGTCCCCCCGTACCAGGCGGCGCCCGCTCCCCCGCCGTACGGCGCGGCCGGCGGCGTCCCTGCCTCCCCGTACGCCTCGGCGCCGTCGCCCTACGGCGGCCCGCCCCGCAACACCAGCGCCCTCGTGCTCACCATCGTCTCCGGCATCTCGATCGTGTTCTGCGGAGGCCTGCTCGCGATCCCGGCACTGGTCTTCGGGATCATGGGCCTCACGAGGCAGTCCACCGACCCGGCGGGCTCGGCCCGGATGGCCCGGCTGGGATGGTGGGCGTACGTCATCGGCATCGTCGTCACGGTCCTCATCGCCGTCGCGTTCTTCGCGATGTTCGCGATGGCCGGCTCCTCCAGCTCGGAGTTCGGCGGATACTGACCCGGCCGCCTCCCGGACACCCCGCAGCCGTACAGGTCATACCCAGCCGACTCACAGACTTCGGGACGAGACTGGGTGCCGTGACCGCGACCCACCCGCCCGAGGCCCGGCTCCTCGTCGTCGAGGACGAGCCGAACATCCGTGAGCTCCTGGCGACCTCGCTCCGCTACGCCGGCTTCGACGTCGCGACCGCGGCGAGCGGGTCCGAGGCCCTGAGGGTCGCCGGCGAACACCTGCCCGACCTCTGCGTCCTCGACGTCATGCTCCCCGACATGGACGGCTTCACCGTCACCCGCAAGCTGCGCGACCAGGGCCGGCAGCTGCCCATCGTCTTCGTCACCGCGCGCGACTCGGTCGACGACAAGATCAAGGGCCTGACCGTCGGCGGCGACGACTACGTCACCAAGCCCTTCAGCCTCGAGGAGGTGGTCGCGCGGATCCGCGCCGTCCTCCGCCGCACGCGCGGCGAGGGTGACGAGGACCGTCAGGTCCTGCGCTTCGAGGACCTCGAGCTCGACGAGGACTCGCACGAGGTCCGCCGCGGGACCCGGGTCATCGAGACCAGCCCCACCGAGTTCAAGCTGCTGCGCTACCTCATGCTCAACCCCAACCGGGTGCTGTCCAAGGCCCAGATCCTCGACCACGTCTGGGACTACGACTTCCGGGGCGAGTCCGGGATCGTCGAGTCCTACATCTCCTACCTCCGCCGCAAGATCGACGTCGAGGGCCTCCCCTCGTACATCCACACCAAGCGCGGCGTCGGGTACGTCCTGCGGCTGCCTCCGCAGGGCTGATGACCTCCGAGTCCCCGTCGGTCGCGCGGGTCGTCCGCCGGCTCGAGGCGGTGCCGCTGCGCACGCGCCTCCTGCTCATCGTCGGGCTTCTCGTGGGCGCGGCGCTGCTCTCGACGAGCCTGCTCACGGCGTACCTGCTCAAGAGCGACCTCGACGCCCGGGTCGACTCCGAGCTCCGCAGCGTCCTCTCCCCCGTCGCGACCCAGGCCCTCGTCGACCTCCGCAACCGGACCGACCAGACGCTGCCCACGAGCTACGCGTTCGTCCTGCAGAGCAGCGGCGGCCAGATCACGCGGCTCCCCACCGGGCAGACCGTCGAGCCGGACGTCCCCGTGCTCGCGACCGATGACCCCCGCGTCACGCGGCAGAAGCCGTTCACCGTCGGGTCGAAGGACAGCAGCATGCGCTGGCGCTTCATCGCCGCGAGGGTGGCCGACAGCGACGCCACCGTGGCCGTCGGGGTTCCGCTGGAGCCGGTGTCGCACACCGTGACCCGGCTCCTCGCCTCGACCGCCCTGATCGGCAGCCTCGGGCTCGTGCTCTCACTCGTCCTCGGCCACTTCGCGGTGCGGAGGGCGTTCCGGCCGCTCAGCCGGATCGAGGACACCGCGGCCGCCATCGCGGAGGGCGACCTCAGCCAGCGTGTCCCGGTGCGCCAGGCGGACGACGAGGTGACCTCCCTCTCGCGCAGCCTCAACTCGATGCTCGCGCAGGTCGAGTCGTCGTTCACCGTGCGGGAGGCGAGCGAGGAACGGATGCGGCAGTTCGTCGCGGACGCGTCGCACGAGCTGCGCACGCCGCTCGCGACGGTCCGCGGGTACGCCGAGCTGTACCGCCAGGGCGCCGTCCGCGACCCCGAGGCCGTCGGGTCGGCCATGGAGCGGATCGAGGCCGAGTCCGGCCGGATGGGCGCGCTCGTCGAGGACCTCCTCACGCTCGCCCGCCTCGACGAGGAGCCCGAGGTCGAGATGACCGACGTCGACCTCACCGTGCTCGCCGCCGATGCCGTCGCCGACGCCAGGGCGCGCGCCCCCGAGCGCCGCATCCAGCTCGTCGGCATGGCCGGTGGCGTCGAGCCCACGGTGGTCCGCGGGTCCGAGCCGCGGCTGCGTCAGGTGGTGACCAACCTCGTCGCGAACGCGTTGCGGCACACCCCGGACGGCACGCCGGTGGAGGTGGCCGTCGGGACCGACGGCGGTCGCGTCTGCCTCGAGGTGCGCGACCACGGGCCCGGTGTCCCCCCGGGCATCTCGACCAAGGTCTTCGAGCGGTTCTACCGCGCCGACCCGTCCCGGGGCCGTGGCAGCGGGGGCGGGACGGGCCTGGGGCTGGCGATCGTCGCGGCCATCGTCGCCGGCCACCGCGGCCGCGTCGGGGTCGCCGAGACGCCGGGCGGCGGCGCCACCTTCGTCGTGCGATTCGCACAGCCGACTCCCAGCCGCTGACCAGCCCGCACCCACCTCGGGGGGGTTGAGTGGCGTGCAGTCGAACAGAAGGAGCAGGACCGGCGATGAGCGACCAGCAGCCCACCACCCCGAACGGCTCCGGCCAGCAGCAGTGGCCGGCGCCGCAGTGGTACACCCCGCACGGTGGCACGAGCGCCGCCACCCGGCCGACGGGTGAGGGTTCGCCGACCACCCCGGTGCCGACGGCACCGCACCCCCAGAACCCCCCGACCGGTCACGCGGCCCCTCCCCCTCCAGTGGGGCCGTACGGACCGGCGGGGTCGTCCGGAGCCCCCGGCTCTCCCCCTTCCGGGTCCGGACGTCGCCGCGTGGCGGAGCTCTCCGCCGTCGCGGTCCTTGCCGCAGTCCTGTCCACTGGCGGCACCCTCGCCGCGGTCCGGCTGGCCGACGACGGCGCGAGCACCTCCGGTGCCGGCGCGTCGTCCACCCAGCTGGGCCGCGGCACGGACCAGGGTCCGGTCCAGCAGGCCGACGCCTCGGCCCCGAACTGGACGGCCACCGCGAGCGCGGTCTCGCCGAGCGTCGTCGCGATCACCGCCGAGCTCGCCCAGGGGACCGCGCAGGGCTCGGGTGTGATCATCGACGGCTCCGGCCACGTCGTGACGAACAACCACGTCGTCTCCGGCGCCCAGAAGCTCCAGGTGACCCTGGCCGACGGCCGGACGTTCTCCGCCCAGGTCCGCGGCACCGACCCCTCCACCGACCTCGCGGTCATCACGATCGACAAGGCGCCGAGCGACCTCACCCCGATCGCGATGGGTGACTCCGAGACGCTCAAGGTCGGCGACCCGGTCATGGCCGTGGGCAACCCGCTCGGGCTCGCCGGCACCGTGACCACGGGCATCGTCAGCGCGCTCAACCGGCCGGTGACGACGCTGGCCGAACAGCAGCAGCAGAGCCCGTTCAACGGCGGGTTCCAGCAACAGCAGCAGGCCGAGCCGGTCGTGACCAACGCGATCCAGACGTCCGCGGCGATCAACCCGGGCAACAGCGGCGGCGCCCTCGTCGACGCCTCCGGCCGGCTGGTGGGGATCAACTCGTCCATCGCCTCGCTCGGGTCCTCCGGTGGCCAGGCGGGGTCGATCGGCATCGGCTTCGCGATCCCGGCCACCGAGGTGCAGTCGATCGCCAAGCAGCTCATCGACACGGGTACCGCGCAGCACGCGTACCTCGGCGTGACCCCGCAGGACGGGAGCGCCTCGGACGGGTCGGCGACCCGGGCGGGCGCGGAGATCACCTCGGTCGGGGCGGGCACCCCCGCGGAGAAGGCCGGTCTCCAGAAGGGTGACGTCATCGTCGCCGTCAACGGGGACCCCGTCGACTCCGCGGAGTCCCTCGTCGGCTACGTCCGCGAGCAGTCCGTCGGCAGCACCGTGACGCTGACCGTCCTTCGCGGCGGCGCGAGCCAGGAGGTCAAGGCGACGCTCGTGGCGCGCGACACCACCAACGGCTGACGCGGCCGCGCCCTCGGGGCGCCTGAGCACGGATGAGTACCCGTGCTCAGGCGCCCCGTCCGCATCAGGAGGAGTCTTGGGGCATGACGCACCGGGATGACGTGGCACGGCTCGAGCGCGAGTTCGCCGACGCGATGCAGCGGATGTACTCAGTGGGCAACGGGCTGGCCCGGCTCCGGGTCGACCTCGACGCGGCGGCGGCCCGGTCCTCCGCGCCCGCGGTGGCCGGGCCGCCGGCGACCGCCCCCGCCCCGGGCCAGGTGCCGGCGCCGCAGTCCGCCGGCGCGGTGCCGCAGGGTGGCGCCGCGCCGGGAGGCCCGGTCCCGCCGATGCGGCCCACGGGACCGACACCACCCATGAGCCCGCTCGCCCCCGCCCCGCCGGCGGTCCCCTGGTACCGGCGCGAGGGCGCCGTCACCCGTGTCCTCGGGGTGGCCGGAGCGGTCGTGACCCTCTCCGGGGTCGCGATGCTCCTCGTGCTCGCCGTCCGGCACGGCTGGTTCGGCCCCGGGGCCCGGGTCACGGCCGGCGCGTTCCTCGCGGCACTGCTCGGTGGGCTCGGGGTGCGTGGAGGGGCGCGCGACCGGGCCCGCGGCGTTGCCGTGGGGAGCGCGCCGGTGGCCCTGGTGGCCACGGGTGCGGCCGCGGCCTACCTGGACGTCGTCGCCGCGACGGCGCTCTACGGATGGCTCTCGGCACCGGTGGGGCTCGTCCTCTGCGTCGTGGTGGCCGGGGCCGGGCTCGCCGTCGCGCGGTGGTGGGGCAGCGAGCTGCTCGCCGTCCTCCTCGTCGCGGGCGCCGGTGCACTCTCCCCCGTCGTGGCCGACGGGGCGGGCTGGCTGCTCTCGGCCGTCCTCGGGGTGCTGATGATGGTCGGCTGGTGGGCCGGGTCCGGACGGACCCTGCCGAGCCTCACGATCGTGCGCACCCTCCCGGTCGCCCTCTCGCTCCTCGCCGGTGCCGGGCTCGTCGGGGTTCCCGGCGAGCGGGTCGCCCTCCTCGTCGTCTCCGGCGTCGTCCTCGTCGCGACGCTCGTGACCTCGACCCTCTCCGTGCGACGCGACCCCTCGGACGTCGCGTCCAGCGCCGCGCTCGCACTCGTCGCCGTGGGGGCCCTCGCGGTGGACGGCATCCAGTCCCATCCGCTCGCGACGGTGGCGCACGTCGCGGTGGCCGGGCTGCTCCTGCTCGGCGCCACCGCCCTGGGCCGCTCTCCGCTCGGCCCCGTCGCCCCGCACCTCGTCGTGACCGCCGCGGTCGGGGGGACCGCCTCGGCAGCGCTCGCCGTGGTCGCGGGCGCTCCGGAGGGGTTCATCGGGACCGGACTGCTGCTCCTCGCGCTGGGGCACCTCGCCGTCGCCGGAGTCAGCCGCTCCCGCCTCTCCCTGGGCCTCGGGGGCGGGGTGGCCGCGGTCGCGCTGCTCGGCTGGCTCCAGCACCCCCTGGCCGTCGTCTCGGTGGGTCTCGCCACCGCGCACGACCTCCCGGTCGCCTTCGTCGACAGCGTCCTCGCCGCCGGCGTCGTCGCCCTCGCCTGGTGGGCAACCGCCACCGTGCGGGGCATCCCGGTGGAGGTCCGCACGCTGGCCAGGATCATCGCCTGGGTCGTCGGACTGGCATCCACCGCAACCGCCCTCGTGAGCGTCGGCACCCTCCTCGGTGAACGGTTCGCCGCCCCGGAGCTCGGCTTCACCGGCGGGCACGCCGTGGCCACCGTCGTCTGGATGGCCGCAGCGGGAGGCCTCCTCCTGCACTCCCTCGAGCGCCCCTCCGAGACCGACCTCGCGCTGCGGAGCGGGCTGCTGCTCAGCGCGGTCGCGGTGGCCAAGCTGTTCCTCTTCGACCTCGCCGCGCTCGACGGTGTCGTGCGGTCGGTGGCGTTCATCGCCACCGGTCTGCTGCTCCTCGCGACCGGCAGCCGGTACGCCCGGGCATGGGAGCGCAGCCGCCCCGGCACGTGACGGATGGCCCGGGGTCTGCGACAGTGACCGGGTGCATGCGGTGCAGGGGCGCTGGATCACCGACTGCGGCACGGCCGTCCCCGGCGCCGACCGGGCAGCCGTCGCCTCCGTCGGCGCCGACCTCGTGCGCCGGTGGGACGAGCCCCACCGGCGCTACCACGGCCTGTCCCACCTCACCGAGGTGCTCGGCGCCGTCGACGCCCTGAGCCGCGCGGAGGAGCTCCGCCCGCAGGAGCGGTTCGCCGCCCTCCTCGCCGCCTGGTTCCACGACGCCGTGTACTCGGTCGCCGACCCCGGGACGAACGAGCGTGACAGCGCCGCGCTGGCCGCCAGCGCGCTGGGGTCCCTCGGAGCCCGGAAGGACCTCATCACCCGGGTCGTGACGCTCGTCCTCGACACCTCCGCGCACGACCTCGGGAACGCCGACGACGACCCGGCCCGCCTCGTCCTGCACGACGCCGACCTGTGGATCCTCGCGGCACCCGTCGACCGGTTCGACGAGTACTGCCGCCAGGTCCGCGACGAGTACGGGCACGTGCCCGCCGCGGTGTACGCCTCGGCCCGGTCGGCGGTGCTGCGCCCGTTCCTGGTGCGTCCGCACGTCTACGGCACGGAGCACGCCCGCCGGTCGTGGGAGCCCGTGGCCCGCGAGAACCTCGCCCGCGAGCTCACCCGGCTCGCGGCCTGAGGGTCGCCTCGAGGACGGGCCAGTAGAAGTCCGCCCCGCACAGCTCCTCGAGGCCGGACCAGGTGACCCACCGGCAGCCGTCGACGTCGTCGAGGCCCGCGCCGACCGCGGGGCGGTCGCCGGGGAGGTCGACGACGTAGAGCTGCATGAGGTCCTGACCGGCCCGCCACAGGCCCCCCGCGGAGCGGCGGTGGAACCGCTCGTACCCGACGGGGACGAGGTCGGCGGTCGCCACCTCGAGACCCGTCTCCTCACGCACCTCACGGACCGCGTTCTCCCGCACCGTCTCCGGCGGTTCACGCCAGCCGCCCGGCGGCCCCCACTGGTTGCGCCGGACCGAGTGCACGACGAGGTGGTGGCCGGCGGCGTCCCGGACGAGCACCATCGCCGCGAAGACGCGGACCGCGTCGACCTCACGGGGTGAGCGGATGAGGTCGACGTCGGCCGTCGTCCCGTCGGGGAAGCGGACCCCGGTGACGCGCGCCACCCCCTTGTCGCCGCGCCGCTTCTGCATCCGCAGGCCGCTCGCGACGAGGGCCCGGAGCAGGTCCCGCGCCTCGGTGGGGCGGGCCCCGGCGGCGACGACGTCGGCGTACCGCTCCTCGGGGACGTCGTAGTGGTCACCCTCGAAGCCGCGCCGGGGGATGCCGCAGCGGCGGGCGAAGGCGTGGAGCTCCTCGAGGGTCTCGTCGCTCACGAGGTGTGACCACCGGCGGCCGTGGGCCTCGACGCGCGGGGGGTCGATGAGGATGGCCACGACCCGATCGTAGGTGGCCCGGCGAGGCCTGTGGAAAACCCCGCGGGCCGGTCCGCCGACCGACCTACGCTCGCGGCACGAGGTCGGCCACCGGGCCGGCCGACGACGAGGAGGGTCCCCCATGGCAGCCCAGTTCCAGGTCGACACCGACCGCATCGTCACCGCGGCCGGCGACGTCGCCCGCATCTCCGCCGAGATCGAGGGCCAGGTCGGGGTGATGATGGCCCGGCTCACCGGCCTCCAGGACGCCTGGACCGGCACGGCGGCCGCGCAGTTCCAGGGTGTCGTGGAGCAGTGGCGCGGCACCCAGCAGCAGGTCCGCGAGTCCCTCGACGCGATCGGCCACGTCCTCGGGGCCGCGGGGGCGCAGTACGCCGAGACCGAGGCCCAGGCGGTGCGGATGTTCTCCTGAGACGCCGGTGGGTTCTCAGCGGAGGTCGAGCTTCATCCCCGCGTGGGTGTGCCGCCAGCCGAGTCCTTCGTAGAACCGGTGGGCATCGGTCCGGCGCAGGTCACTCGTCAGCTGGGCGACCTCAGCCCCTCGCGTCCGTCCGTGCTCGAGCGCCCACGCGAGGAGGGCTCGGCCGAGTCCGCTGCCGCGGGTCGACGACGCGACGCGCACCGCCTCCACCTGCAGGCGCAGGACCCCGCGGCGTGCCAGCGTGCGCAGAAAGCTCAGCTGGAGGGTGCCGACGACGACACCGGCGTCGTCGCGCACGACGACGAGCAGCTGGTGCGGGTCGCCGTCGATGGCCCGGAAGGCCTCCCGGTAGTCCTCGAGGGACTCCCCCGGCGCAGCCTCGCGGCTCGCTCCGACGAGGTCGTCGCGCAGCAGCACGACGATGGCCGCGACGTCCTCCTCCCGCCCCCGGTCGACCACGAAGGTGCGGCCACCCGCGGTCAGCCGGTGTGGGAGGGGGTCGATCGGGGCGGCCGGGGTCACGGCCGCGACGCTACCTCTGCTCACTCGGTCGCGATGGCCCTCAGCACGTCGAGGCGTGCGGCGCGGCGCCCCGGCCAGAGGGCCGCGAGCACCCCGACGAGCGCGGAGACGCCGACGAAACCGGCGAGCTGGCCCCACGGGACGGCGAGGACGTCGATGCCGTCGTCGGCGAGCGAGCGCTGCAGGGCCACGGCGAACGCCAGCCCGAGGACGATGCCGAGCACCGCACCGAGGACCGAGATGGCCACCGACTCCAGGCGCAGCATCGTGCGCAGCTGGCGTCGGCTGAGCCCGACCGCCCGGAGCAGCCCGATCTCGCGGATCCGTTCCACGACCGAGAGGGCGAGGGTGTTGATGATGCCGAGGACCGCGATGACCACTGCCAGCCCGAGCAGGGCGTAGACGATGAAGAGGAGGCGGTCGATGGGCGCCCGCTGCTCGGCGGCGTACTCCGCCTGGTCGGCCACCGTGACCGTCGGGAGGTCCGCGACGGTCGCGCCGAGGGCCCGGGCCAGCACGGCCCGGTCCGTCCCCGGCCGGGCGACGACGTAGGCCGCGCGGTCGGTGGGCGGGACGCCGAGCGCGTCGAAGGCGGCGAGGGACATCGTCACGTCCGACTGGAGCAGGGCACCGGTCGTGTAGGTCGCGACGACCCGCGCCGCGAGGGTGTCGCCGGCGAAGTCGACGGTCACCGGGGACCCCACCCGCAGGCCGTGGTCGGCCGCGTAGCCGGTCGAGAGGGCCACCCCGTCCGCACCGAGGTCCTGGAGCGACCCGGTGGAGACGTCGGGGGGAGCCACCCGCACCGCACCCGCAGGGTCCACGCCGGTCGCGAACTCGGTGTCTCCGTCGACGGAGAGTCGCGCCGCGCGCACCCGGACGACCTCCTGGACCCCGTCGACGGCGGCGACCCGGTCGGTGATCGTGGCGGAGAAGCCCTGCCCGACGACGCTCGAGACCACGTAGTCGGCGACGACGTCCTCGCTGAGCGCCTTGTCGATGCTCGCCTTGGCCGAGGCCCCGAGCACCGACATCATCGTCACGAGGGAGACCCCGATCATCAGCGCCGACGCGGTGGCGCCGGTCCGCCGCGGGTTGCGCCGGGAGTTCTGCTCGGCCATCCGCCCGACCGCGCCGAACCCCCGCCGGTAGCCCCAGCCGAGCAGTGCGAGCACCGGACGCCCGACGATCGGGCTGACCAGCGCCGTGCCGACGAGCACCCCGAAGGTGCCGGCCCCGAGCACGTAGGTCGGCTGGCTGCCCCACCCGGCGAGGCCCGCGCCCATGCCCCCGATCCCGGCGGCCACGAGCAGGAAGCCGACGCCGGCCCGCCACCGCATGCCCCCCTCGGCCAGGCTCGCGTCGTCGCGCATCGCCGCCACCGGCGCCACCCGCCCGGCCCGACGGGCCGGCAGGTAGGCCGCGAGGAGGGTGACGACGAGCCCGACGACGAGCGCGACGACGATGGTCCGGGTCCGGAGGACGAGGTCGGTCGGCCCGAGGTCGAGCCCCACCCGTCCGAAGACCCAGCGGATGCCGACGGCGAGCAGGATCCCGAGCCCGATGCCGAGGCCCGACCCGACGAGGCCGACGACGCCCGCCTCGAAGAGCACCGAGCGCGCCACCTGCCGGCGGCTCGCGCCGATGGCGCGGAGCAGCGCGAGCTCGCGGCTGCGTTGGGCCACGAGGATCGAGAAGGTGTTGACGATGAGGAAGGCCCCGACGGTCAGGGCCACGCCGGCGAAGACGAGCAGGAACGTCGTGACGAACGAGAGGGCTTCGTCGATGCGGGTCGAGGCCCGCGCCGCCGCGGCATCGCCGGTCGTCGCGTCGATGCCCTTCGGCAGCACCTTCTGGACCTCCGCGAGGAGCTGGTCCTGGGAGGTGCCGGGGGCGGCCGTCACCCAGACCGTCGACCACGCGTCGTCGGCGCCGAGGTAGAGCTGTTGGGCCTGGCGCGCGTCGAACATGACGACGCTGGCCCCGATGAGCGAGGTGCCGGCGAAGTCGGCGGTCCCGACGAGGGTGGCCTCGAGCGTGGGCTGGGCGGTCGTGGTGACGAGCGGCACCTGCTCCCCGAGAAGGTAGCCGGCGCGGGTCGCGGTACGGGCGTCGAGGACGATCTCGCCGGCGGCCGCGGGGAAGCGACCACGCTCCAGCGTCACCGTCGAGACACCGTTGGCGGCCGGCCCGTCGCTGTAGGAGATGGCGATCCCGGGGGGTCCGTTGCTGCCGACGAGCTTGCCGTTCTTGTCCACGACGTAGGTGCCGAAGGCCGCGACCCGGCCGTCGGCGCGCGCGGCCCCGGGCACGGCCGCCAGCTCGGGGACGAGGGAGGCCGGGACGGTCCGGGTACCCCCCTGGCCGGCCCCCGGTGCGCCACCGGTGCCACCGGCCGGGCGGACGACGACGTCACCGACCGCGCCCTTGGTCAGGCCGTTGAACGCCTGGTCGAGGGTGTCCGTGAAGACGTAGGAGCCGGCGACGAACGCGACCCCGAGGACGACGGCCATGCCGCTGAGGACGAGCCGGACCTTGTGCGCGAGGATGCCGCGCACCGTCGCCCGCAGCACGGTCAGGCCTCCGGGTCGGAGAGGCGGGCCATCCGCTCGAGCACGGTCTCGGGGGTCGGCTCACGCAGCTCGCCGACGACGTGGCCGTCCGCGAGGAAGACCACCCGGTCGGTCCAGCTGGCGGCGCCCGGGTCGTGGGTGACCATGACGACGGTCTCGCCGTGCGTGTCCACCGCGCGCCGGAGGAAGCCGAGCACCTCGGCCCCGGACGTGGAGTCGAGGTTGCCCGTGGGCTCGTCGGCGAAGACGACGTCGGGACGACCCATGAGCGCCCGCGCGCACGCGACCCGCTGCTGCTGGCCGCCGGAGAGCTCCCCGGGGCGGTGGCCCAGCCGATCGCGCAGCCCGACGGTGTCGATCACCTCGTCGAACCAGGCCGGGTCGGGCCGACGCCCGGCGATCGCGAGCGGCAGGAGGATGTTCTCCTCCGCGGTGAGCGTGGGGACGAGGTTGAAGGCCTGGAACACGAAGCCGATCCGGTCGCGGCGCAGTTCGGTGAGCCGCTTCTCCTTGAGCGTCGTGAGGTCGACGTCCCCGAGGAAGACGTGGCCGGAGGTCGCGTCGTCCAGGCCGGCCGCGCAGTGCATCAGGGTCGACTTGCCGGACCCGGAGCGGCCCATGATCGCGGTGAACTCGCCCGCGTTCAGGTCGAGGCTCACGTCGTCGAGCGCGACGACCCGCGTCTCGCCCGAGCCGTACACCTTCGACAACCCCTCCACCCGGGCGGCGGCCCGACGGCCGGTGGCGGGCGGGGCGGGGGTGGGGTCGGCGAGCGTCATGCGTCGTCCTCGGGTTGCCGGGCGGGCGGGAGGCGGCGACTCACCCGCCCTCCAGTGACCTCAACGCTAGGCGACCCCCCGAGGGTTCCGCCGTGGGGGTCCACCCGGACCCTCCTCCGACCGGGACTCGACGGCAGGTCTCGCGGCGGACGGCGCGGGCGAGCATCCCTCGGCGGTCACCCGGACTGCGTACACCTGCCGCAGCCGGGGGTGGTCGTGGTCCCCGTCCACGACGTCCCCCGTGACCCAGGTGAGGTCGAGCCCGTCCGGGTCGACCCGGCAGAGCGCCACGTTGTTGTCGAACCACGGGCCGTCGGTGACCGTCCACGGGTACCGGGGGTCGGGGACGTGCCGCGACCGCGACGCGAGGAAGCGCATCGGCCGCACGAGGGAACGGGCGAGCATCGACATCATGACGCGCACCCCGCGGGGCATCGGGTTCCGGATCGGCGAGCACACGGCCTGGACCACCCGTGAGCGGGCGCCGTGCCCCGCCGGGTCGGTGACCTCCGCGAAGTAGGAGTTGTGCACGTCGCCGGAGAGGAAGGTGATGCTCTGCGGCGGGGCGCCGCGGTGCCCTCGCGCGACGTCCATCACCAGCTCGAAGACCTCGTCGAACCCGGCGTTGAAGGCCGCCCAGTGCTCGAGGTCGACGACGCGGCGGACGTGCTCCGCGGCCTCGGCGGCGCGCCGGCCGTAGGCCCCCTCGGCCACCGCCTCGTCGATCGCCTCGAGGTCGTGGAGACCGGGCGGCAGGAGGAACGGCAGGGACGTGCCGACGAAGACGTGGCGGTGGCCCCCGTGGAGGGTGTCGTCGAGCCACTGCATCTCGACGGGGTCGAGCATCGAGCGGCACTCCGGCTGGAGGTCGCGGGCGGCGCGGGAGTCGAGGACGACGAGCAGGCAGTCCCCGAGCTCGCGGGTGTGGCTCCACCGGTACGTCTCCGGCTCGGCGTCGGCCCGGGCGGCGAGGGCGTCGAGGGCCGGGGTGAGGTCGAGCTCGTCGGGGCTCCCCGCCGCGGCGTGCGCGAGCACCCGGGAGTACAGCTCCTCCTCGGCGAGCTCGGCCGGGGACAGGTTGCCGATGTGCTGGTGGACCCAGTAGGACGCGAGGCCCGACACGATCCGCTGCTGCCACCAGGTCGTGGCCCGGATGTCGCGACGCCACGACCACGACGTGTTCCAGTCGTCGCGGATGTCGTGGTCGTCGAAGATCATCGCGGTCGGCAGCGTCGAGAGCAGCCACCGGATGACGGGGTCGGACCAGGTGAGCCGGTAGAGCTCGTCGTACTCGGCGTAGTCCTTGATCTCCTCGTACGGCGGCTCCTCGAGGCTGCGCCGGGAGCGCATGAACTCCTCGAGCTCCCCGTGCGGCGCGGTGTCGGCGTAGACCTGGTCGCCGAGGAGGAGGAGCAGGTCCGGCCAGCCTGCCCCCGGGGCGTCCCGGAGGGTCACGCCGAGGCTGCGGAGGGCGTCGACGCCGTGCTCGGCGACCCCGGCGTCGTCGTGGGCGGCGAAGGTGCGGCACGACCCGAAGGCGAACTGCGGCATCCGGTCGGGGTCGAGGGTGCGCAGGCGGCTCGGCGGCGCCCCGTCGAACGGCCAGACCCGCCGCCCGCCGAGGTGGACCTCGTAGGGGTCGTCGCTGCCCGCGTCCAGCCCGTCACAGACCACCAGCGCGTAGTGCGAGCCGTGGACGCCGAAGGTCGGTGCGCTCCAGTCGCGTCCGGCCCGGACGACGGTGACCGTCGTGGCCTCGGCGGTCCGGACCCACACCGTCGCTGACGTCTCGTCGACGTACCGGAGCAGGGGCCCGAGGACGAGGGGCGAGGCGTCGGCGTCGGCATCGACGTGGACGTCGCGGGCAGCACGCATGGCCCCCATCCTGCCCGCTCGGGGTGTGCGGTGGCCGGGTCGCTGTACGACGTCGCCGGCGTACAGGAACTGACACATTCGACGATTCGTGACCAGCAGCCACCCCGCCCCGCGTACAGGAAGTGACACATTCGACGATTCGTGACCAGGACCCACCCCGTCCCGCGTACAGGAAGTGACACATTCGACGATTCGTGACCAGGACCCACCCCGCCCGGACACGACGACGGGCGCCCCTCCCGGAGGAGGAGCGCCCGTCGGTGCGTGACGCGTCGGCGTGGGCTCAGAAGCCCATGCCACCCATGTCGTCGCCACCCGGCATCGCCGGGGCCGCCTTCTCGGGCTTGTCGGCGATGACCGCCTCGGTGGTGAGGAACAGCGCGGCGATCGACGCGGCGTTCTGCAGCGCCGAGCGGGTCACCTTGGCCGGGTCGATGACCCCGGCGTCGATGAGGTCGACGTACTCGCCGGTGGCGGCGTTGAGGCCCCACCCGGACTCGAGGTTGCTGACCTTCTCCGCGACGACTCCACCCTCGAGACCGGCGTTGATCGCGATCTGCTTGAGCGGCGCCTCGATGGCGACCTTGACGATGTTCGCCCCGGTCGCCTCGTCACCGACGAGGTCGAGCGACGCGAACGCCTTGGCACCGGCCTGGATGAGGGCGACGCCACCACCGGCGACGATGCCCTCCTCGACGGCGGCCTTCGCGTTGCGGACGGCGTCCTCGATGCGGTGCTTGCGCTCCTTGAGCTCGACCTCGGTGGCCGCGCCCGCCTTGATGACGGCGACGCCGCCGGCGAGCTTGGCGAGGCGCTCCTGGAGCTTCTCCCGGTCGTAGTCGGAGTCCGACTTCTCGATCTCGGCGCGGATCTGGTTGACCCGACCCTGGATCTGGTCGTTGTCACCAGCGCCCTCGACGATGGTCGTCTCGTCCTTGGTGACGACGACCTTGCGGGCCTTGCCGAGCAGGGACAGGTCCGCGGTGTCGAGCTTGAGCCCGACCTCCTCGGAGATGACCTGGCCGCCGGTGAGGATGGCGATGTCGCCGAGCATGGCCTTGCGACGGTCGCCGAAGCCGGGGGCCTTGACCGCGACGGACTTGAACGTGCCGCGGATCTTGTTGACGACGAGCGTGCTCAGGGCCTCGCCCTCGACGTCCTCGGAGATGATGAGGAGCGGCTTGCCGGACTGCATGACCTTCTCGAGGAGGGGCAGCAGGTCCTTGATCGAGCCGATCTTGGAGTTCGCGATGAGGACGTACGGGTCCTCGAGCACGGCCTCCATCCGCTCGGTGTCGGTGACGAAGTAGTGGCTGATGTAGCCCTTGTCGAAGCGCATGCCCTCGGTGAGCTCGAGCTCGAGCCCGAAGGTGTTGCTCTCCTCGACGGTGATGACGCCTTCCTTGCCGACCTTGTCCATGGCCTCGGCGATCATCTCGCCGATCTGGGGGTCAGCGGCGCTGATCGACGCGGTCGCGGCGATCTGCTCCTTGGTCTCGACGTCCTTGGCGCTGGCGAGCAGCTCGTCCGAGACGGCCTTGACGGCCTTCTCGATCCCGCGCTTGAGCGCCATCGGGTTCGCACCCGCGGCGACGTTGCGCAGGCCCTCGCGGACCAGTGCCTGGGCGAGGACGGTCGCCGTCGTCGTGCCGTCGCCGGCGACGTCGTCGGTCTTCTTGGCGACCTCCTTGACGAGCTCCGCGCCGATCTTCTCGTACGGGTCGTCGAGCTCGATCTCCTTGGCGATGGACACGCCGTCGTTGGTGATCGTGGGGGCGCCCCACTTCTTCTCGAGGACGACGTTGCGGCCCTTGGGGCCGAGCGTGACCTTGACGGCGTCGGCGAGGACGTTCATACCTCGCTCGAGACCGCGGCGCGCCTCCTCATCGAAAGCGATGATCTTGGCCATTCGGGTGGTTCCTCCCACGCGAATCGAAGGTGGGACCGGGCGGTGCCCGCGACGGACGGACCGGGGCCGCGGATCATGTCTCCGTCGGCGTACCGGGCCTCACCGGGCCGGTCGGTTCTGTCACTCTCGGGTCGAGAGTGCTAACGCTCATTATTGGCACTCTCCCCGTGAGAGTGCAAACGGGCCGGCCCCGGTCGCTCAGAGCTCGGGGGCCCCACCCTCGAGGAGCACCCGCATCGAGGCGTCCGCCTCGGAGGTGACCGGGTCCTCGAGGTCGGCGACGAAGACGGCGACCGCCTCCCGGGCGGGGTTGCCGTCCAGCTCGTGGAGCACCTCGCGCCAGGCGCCGAGGTTCGGGTGGTCCAGAGCGGTGCAGGCCTCGGCCGGGGCCAGCGACTCGACGGCGGCGACGAGGTCCGCCCGGGCCAGCGGCAGGGTCGCCGTCGACCCGTCGTGGCCGAGGACGGTCGCGAGCACCACCGCGGGGAGACCGTGCCGCCCTCCCGGAGCGTTGACGTGGGCGAACTGCCACTCGGGGGACGAGGTGGCCGGAGAGAGCCCCACGGCGTACGCCACGGGCGTCCGCCAGCCCTCGATCCGGTCGGCGAGGTGCTGACGGATCGCGGCGAGGCCGTCGGCGGTGCTCCAGTCGAGGTCACTCATCGCCCCATGGTGTCAGGGCCCCGCCGGAGACCGCGGCGCCCCACCCCCGAAGATGAACAGCCGGTGAACGGCGACGTTCGTCTTGGTGAAGCGGGGGTGCCCACCCCACACTGGTCGCTCGTGGACGCAGCGACCATCACCCTCGTGCTCGTCATCGTGACGGCCCTGGCCTTCGACTTCACGAACGGCTTCCATGACACGGCGAACGCGATGGCGGCGTCGATCTCGACCGGGGCCCTGACGCCGAAGGTGGCGGTCGGCCTCTCCGCGGTCCTCAACCTCGCCGGAGCCTTCCTCTCCGTCCAGGTGGCGCTCACCGTGTCGAACGCCGTCATCAAGATCCAGGACTCCTCCGGCGCGCCACGCCCCGAGCTGCTCACGGACGGCGGACAGGCACTGCTGCTCATCGTCCTCGCCGGGCTCGTGGGCGGCATCGTGTGGAACCTCGCGACGTGGCTGCTGGGCCTCCCGTCGAGCTCCTCGCACGCCCTGCTCGGCGGCCTGACCGGCGCGGGGGCCGCCGGCCTCGGCTTCGCCGGCGTCAAGTGGACCGGGGACGGGACCAAGCTCGACGGGGTCGTCGGCAAGATCCTGCTCCCCTCGCTCCTCTCGCCCGTCGTCGCGATGGCCGTCGCCTTCGTCGGCTGCTGGGTCGTGCACCGCGTGACCCGCTCCGTGATGCACCGCCTCGAGGAGCGCCACTTCCGCTGGGGCCAGATCGGCAGCGCCTCGCTCGTCTCCCTCGCCCACGGCACCAACGACGCCCAGAAGACGATGGGCGTGATGACCCTCGCGCTCATCGCCAGCGGCCACTGGGACCGCACCGACGCCGTTCCGGTCTGGGTCAAGCTGAGCGCCGCCATCGCCATCGCGCTCGGGACCTACATCGGCGGCTGGCGGATCATCCGCACCCTCGGCAAGGGGCTCGTCGACATCACCCCGCGCCAGGGGATGGCGAGCGACGGCTCCACGGCGGCGGTCCTGCTCGCCTCGAGCCACCTCGGCTTCGCGCTCTCGACGACCCACGTCGCGACCGGGTCCGTCCTCGGCGGCGGGCTCGGGCGCGGCACCCACGTGCGCTGGGCGACCGCGGGGCGGATGGTGGTCGCCTGGGCCCTGACCTTCCCCATCGCCGCCCTCTCGGGAGCACTCATGTGGTGGGTCGGGGACACCCTCGGCGGGATCGCGGGCGCACTGCTCGTGTTCGTCATCCTCTGCGCCGCCGCCGGGTGGATGTACCACCGGTCACGGCTCCAGCACGTCGGCGCCCACAACGTCAACGACGAGTGGGACCGCCCCAAGGACGTCCTCGACCCGACCGACCGCACCCCCACCAACCGCTGACCGGAAGGACCGACCACCATGCGCAGCCTCGAGCTCGCCCTCCAGGGGGCCGGCAAGGTCCTCCTCGCCGGCCTCGTCTTCGGCGCCGGCCTGCCCGTCGTCTACGCCCTCGCGATGCGGGCGCTGACCGTCGGCTCGGTGGAGATCGACGCCGAGGGCCACCCCCGCCATTCCCTGCTGGGCCGCACCCTCGCGACGCTCCTCGTGGCCGTCGTCATCGGGGGCGTCGTGCTCGGCCTCGTCATGATCGTCGCGAGCGGCTTCGGCAAGGTCGTGAGCTTCGAGCACGTGGTTCCCGCCGTCGTCGACAAGAAGTGAGTCCCGCCATGCCCCAGCTGTCGCACTCGGTGATCGCCCACGTCCGGGCCGGCTTCCCGGACGGCGTGTCGGACGCGGAGGCCGCCGCCCTCGGAGCCGTCCTCCAGGAACGCCTCGGCACCGAGACCGCGCACGACGTCCTGCGCCGCCTCGCCGACGAGGGCCTGCTCTCCCGGGCCGCCGTCCGCGCGCTGGTGCCCGAGGACGACCAGGTCCGTCAGGTGTCCGCCAAGCTCGTCCTCGGCGGCTGGCCGCTCGGCGGGATGGAGGAGGACGAGGAGGCCCCGCCGCGCGAGGGGAGCCCGCTGGCCCGCATCGTCAGCTGGCTCCGTGAGGGGTACCCCGGGGGTGTCCCCGAGCACGACTACGTGCCGCTGCTCGCGCTCCTGGAGCGCCGGCTCACCCGTTCCGAGGTCAAGAAGGTCGCCAAGGCCCTGCGCCGGGCCGACGTCAGCCCGGCCGGGCCGAGCGACATCGCCGCCGCCATCACGTCGTACACCCACGCCGACCCGAGCGAGCAGGACCTGCGCCGGGTCCGGGACCAGCTGGCCAAGAAGGGCTGGCCGGTCGAGTTCCCCGACCCCGACCTGGGCTGACCACACCGGACGCGTCCGCGTCCGGGCACAGGGACGCCCGTCCGGCTTCCCTCACGGACGGGCGTCGCTGGCTTGTGGGGGCCGGCCGGTCAGGGCTCCATGCCGAGGCGGCGGGCCGAGCGGGCACGCTGGCGGCTGGAGCGGAGCCGGCGGAGGCGCTTGACGAGCATCGGGTCGTGCGCGAGCGCGACGGGGTTGTCGAGCAGGGCGTTGAGCACCTGGTAGTAGCGCGTGGAGCTCATGTCGAAGAGCTCCTTGATGGCGGTCTCCTTGGAGCCGGCGTACTTCCACCACTGGCGCTCGAAGCCGAGGATCTCCCGGTCGCGCTCGGAGAGCTCCGGGGCGCTGACGGACGACATGACCTGTTCGGACGCGGCACTCACTGTGTGTTCTCGACCCTTCCCTGCGTGCGGCTGCGGGCCCTCACTCTAGCCGTCGAATGACAGTCGTGTCATTCCGCTGGGGGACCTCACTGCGTGTCGGCTGGACAGGCCAGGCCGCATCCAACTCACGAGTCACACCCGTCCCATCCATCCCGCTCGCCCGTACACGAACTGACACATTCGACGATTCGTGCACGCCCCCGACCTCCCCGCCGTACACGAACTGACACATTCGACGATTCGTGCACGCCCCCGACCTCCCCGCCGTACACGAACTGACACATTCGACGATTCGTGCACGCCCCCCTTGCGTTCGGGAGCGGCCGCGGGGTCAGGCCATGGTGTCGAGGACGGCGGCGATGTCGGCCTCGGTGGTCGCCGGGTTGACGATGGCGAACCGCGCGAGGGTCTGGCCGTCGTGCGTCGTCGGGACGACGAACGCGAGCCCGTCGGCGAGCAGCGCCTCCGACCAGGCCCGGTAGTCCTCGGGCGACCAGCCGAGCCGCCGGAAGACGACGACCGACAGGTCCCGCTCGCGGACCAGCTCGAGCTCGGGACGGCGGAGCACCTCGGCCTCGGCGAAGCGGGCCACCTCGAGCGTCCGCTCGATCGCCGCCGTGTAGGCATCCGTCCCGTTGACGACGAGCGAGAACCAGAACGGCAGCCCCCGGGCGCGACGGGTGAGCCCGACCGAGTAGTCGGTGGGGTTCCACTCCGGGGTGTCGGTCAGCACGTCGAGGTACCCGGCGCGCTGGGTGTGGGCGGCCCGGGCGAGCCCCGGCTCGCGGTACAGGAGCGCGCAGCAGTCGAAGGGCGCGAACAGCCACTTGTGCGGGTCGACGATGAAGGAGTCGCAGTGCTCGATCCCGTCGTAGAGGTCGCGCACCGAGGGGGCCGCGAGGCCCGCTCCGCCGTACGCGCCGTCGACGTGGAGCCAGATCCCGTACTCGCGGCACACTGCCGCCACGGACGCGAGGTCGTCGACGATCCCGAAGTTCGTCGTGCCGGCGGTCGCCACGACGGCGAAGAACGTCTCCGGCCCGTGCGCCTCGAGCGCCTCACGCAGCGCCCGCCCCGAGAGCCGCCAGCGGTCGTCCCCGGGCACCCCGACGAGCTCGGCGTCCATCACCTCGCACGCGGAGGCGATCGAGCTGTGGGCGCCGCCGGTCGCGGCCACCCGCCACGGCCGGACCCCCGCGGTGTCCCGGTGGCGGGCGGCGCCACGGGCCGCGACGAGCGCCGAGAGGTTGCCCATGGTCCCGCCGGGCACGAACACACCACCGGCGCCCTCGGGCATCCCGACGAGGTCCGCGACCCAGCGCAGGGCCTGGTTCTCCGCCCACACCGCGCCCGCGCCCTCGAGCCAGGAGCCGGCGTAGATCGAGCTCGCCCCGACGACGAGGTCGAAGACGATCGAGGCGTCGCTCGGGGCGCACGGGATGAAGGACAGGTAGCGCGGGTGGTCGATCGACAGGCACGCGGGGGCCAGCTCCTCGGTGAAGATCCGCATCGCCTCGGCGCCGCCGACCCCGTCCCGGGTGATCGTCGCGCCGAGCGCGGCGTCGAGGTCCTCCTGCGTGCGGGGCCCGTCGAGCGGCGGCTCCATCCGGACCCGGTCCTCGGCGTAGGCGGTGACGGCGCTGAGGAGCTCGGCCAGCTCCTGGTGGGCGTTGGGCGAGTAGTCGGGGGCGGCGTGCACGCCCGGAGTCTAGGAGCCGGGCCGCCCGAGGAGGAGGTCCGCGAGCTCCGGGACGCGCCCGACGAGCGCGTCCGGTCGCTCGGCGGCGAGGGCGTCCGGCTCCCCCGCCCCCCACGTCACGGCGACGGCCGCCATGCCGGCGGCGCGGGCGGCCCGCACGTCGACGGTCGCGTCGCCGACGTAGACGCAGGTGCCGGGCTCCACGCCGAGCGCGGCGGCACCGTGCAGCAGGGGCTCCGGCGCGGGCTTGTGCCGCGTCGTGTCCTCGAGCGCCGCGACGACGTCGACGAGGTGGTCGGCGCCCACGCCCTCGAGGGCCATCCGCGCCGTCATCCGGCGCTTCGAGGTGACGACGGCGGTCCGCACGCCGGCGTCCGCGAGCTCGGCGAGCAGCTCGGGCACGCCGTCGTAGCGCCGGATGAGCCGGGCGGTGTTCGCGAGGTTCCACTCCCGGTAGGCCTCGTCGAGGGCGTGCCCGTGCTCGGGGGACTCCTCGAGCAGCGCCTCGAGGAGCGGGCGGCCGATCCAGGCGCGGGCCCGGGCGTCGTCGACCTCCTCGCCGAGGACGGTCCGGAAGGCGTGCTGGTAGGAGGCGACGATGAGCGGGATGGTGTCCGCGAGGGTGCCGTCGAGGTCGAACAGGACGGTGGGCCAGGGGGGCGTCGTGGTCACCCGCGCCAGTCTGCCGAGGCGGCTCGGCGTCCCGTCACCCGGCCCCGGTCCCGCAACGGGTCCGGCACCTCAGGCGACCGGCGCGACGCCGAGCTCGTCGAGGAGGGTGAGGACCCGGCCGCGGATCTCGTCGCGGATCGGTCGCACCACCTCGAGGCCCTGCCCGGCCGGGTCGTCGAGGACCCAGTCCTCGTAGCGCTTGCCCGGGAAGATCGGGCAGGTGTCGCCGCAGCCCATGGTGACGACGACGTCGGAGTCCCGCACCGCCTCGGTGGTCAGCACCTTGGGTTGCTCGGCCGAGATGTCGATGCCCTCCTCGAGCATCGCCGCGGCGGCGACGGGGTTGACCCGATCGCCCGGGGCGCTGCCCGCGGAGCGGACCTCGACCGCACCGCCGGACAGGTGGGCGAGGTAGGCCGCGGCCATCTGGGAGCGGCCGGCGTTGTGGACGCAGACGAAGAGGACGGAGGGGCGGTCGGCGCGGTCAGCCATGGGGAAACCTCTTCCGGAGTGCGAGCGAGACGTAGACGAGGCCGACGAGGACGGGCACCTCGATGAGCGGGCCGACGACCCCGGCGAGCGCTTGGCCCGAGGTGACCCCGAAGGTGGCGATCGCGACGGCGATGGCGAGCTCGAAGTTGTTGCCCGCGGCGGTGAAGGCGAGCGTCGTCGTCCGGGCGTAGGTCATCCCGAGGGCACGTCCGAGGGCGTACCCGCCGCCCCACATCAGCGCGAAGTAGGCGAGCAGCGGCAGGGCGATGCGGGCGACGTCCCAGGGCCGGCTGGTGATCTGGTCGCCCTGGAGCGCGAAGAGCACGACGATGGTGAAGAGCAGCCCGTAGAGGGCCCACGGGCCGATCCGCGGCAGGAAGGACTCCTCGTACGACGCACGGCCCCACCGCCGTTCGCCGACACGGCGCGAGAGGTAGCCGAGGAGGAGCGGCACCCCGAGGAAGACCAGCACCGAGCGGGCGATGGCCCACGGCGAGACGTCGAGGTCGGACTGCGCGAGACCGAGCCAGCCGGGCAGGACCGAGAGGTAGAACCACCCGAGGGCGGCGAACGCGACCACCTGGAACACGGAGTTGAGCGCGACGAGGACGGCCGCCGCCTCGCGGTCGCCGCACGCCAGGTCGTTCCAGATGATCACCATCGCGATGCAGCGGGCGAGCCCGACGATGATGAGGCCGGTGCGGTACTCGGGCAGGTCGGGCAGCAGCAGCCAGGCGAGGGCGAACATCAGCGCCGGGCCGATGACCCAGTTGAGGACGAGGCTGGCACCGAGCATCCGCCGGTCTCCGGTGACGGTGTCGAGGCGGTCGTAGCGGACCTTGGCCAGGACCGGGTACATCATGACGAGCAGCCCGACGGCGATCGGCAGCGAGACGCCGTCGAGCTCGACCGCCGAGAGGGCGCTTCCGAGCCCCGGCACCCCCCGCCCGAGGAGGAGCCCCGCGACCATCGCCAGACCGATCCACACCGGGAGGTAGCGGTCGAGGGTGGAGAGCCGGGACGCCACCGCCTCGTGGTCGGTGGGGCGGGTGCCGGGGGCGGCTGTCACGAGCAGCACACCTCGGAGGCCTCGACGGCCTTCTCCTCGGCGGTCGTGCCGCAGCACACGCCCTCGCCGAGGATCTCGAGGCTGGCGGTGGCCGGGCGGGCGCCGGCGGGGTTCTCGTCCTTGACGGTGTAGACCTCCCAGGGCGCGCCGGCGGGGTCGTGGACCCAGACCTTGTCCTGGAGGGCGTAGCAGCACGTCGTGTCGTTCTCGTCGAACGCGGCGAGGCCGGCCTCGGCGAAGCGGCCGCGCGCAGCGGCGACGTCGTCGGTCGTCGGCACCTCGACCCCGAGGTGGTTGAGGGCTCCGGCCGTCCCGGTGCCCCGTGTCGCCTCGCTCGTCTCGATGAGGACGAGCTTGAGCGGCGGCTCGGCGACGGCGAAGTTCGCGTACCCGGGGCGGCGCTTGTGCGGCGCGACACCGAACATCGCCGAGTAGAAGGCGACCGATGCCTCGAGGTCGCTGACGTTGAGCGCGAGCTGGACGCGGCTCGTGGATGGTGTGGTCATGGTGGTACCTCCGGTGAGAGTATATCGACATCCATCGATGCGGTGAGCCGAGAAAACCATACTTCATCGATCTGTGTCAATATAGATCTAAATCGATCTTCAAGGAGTCCCCCGTGCCGACCCGAGAGCTGCCCCCCGCCGCCACCCCGCCCACCGTCACGTGCTGCGGCATCGGGGTCGACGGCGGGCTCGGGCGCGAGGAGGCCGAGCGCAGCGCCACCCTCCTCAAGGCGGTCGCCGACCCGGTGCGCCTGCGGCTGCTCAGCGCGATCCGCGGCACCGAGGGCGGGGAGGCGTGCGTGTGCGACCTCACCGAGCTCGTCGGGCTCGCCCAGCCCACCGTCTCGCACCACCTGCGGGTGCTCGTCGACGCGGGGCTCCTCGAGCGCGAGCGCCGCGGCACGTGGGCGTGGTTCCGGGTGGTCCCCGCTCGCCTGCGGGAGATCCGCGACATCCTCACCTGACCCCCCTCCTTCCCGACTTTTCATGCCGGCGCCCGCCGACACGCCGCGTCCGCGGCGGGTCAGGCGGGCGCCGGCATGAAAAGTCGGGTGTGGGCGGGGATACGGTGAGGTCGATGTCCAGCCTGCCCAGCCCACCCAGCCTGCCCAGCCCGCCCGGCCCGACCGCCGCCCCGCTCCGCGAGCTCGTGCACCCGTCGTGGGCCGAGGCTCTCGCCCCCGTCGAACCGGCCGTCGCACGCCTCGGCGACTTCCTCCGAGGGGAGGTCGCCGCCGGCCGGGGCTACCTCCCGGGCGGTCCGCACGTGCTACGGGCGTTCCAGCAGCCGCTCGACGCCGTCCGGGTGCTCGTCGTCGGCCAGGACCCCTACCCGACCCCGGGCCACGCGATGGGACTGTCGTTCTCCGTGGCCCCGGACGTGCAGCCGGTCCCCCGCAGCCTCGCCAACATCTACACCGAGCTCGAGGCCGACCTCGGGCTCCCGCGGCCGAGCAGCGGTGACCTCACGCCGTGGGCCGACCAGGGCGTCCTGCTCCTCAACCGCGTCCTCACGGTCGGCCCCGGCAAGCCCGCGAGCCACCGGGGCCGCGGCTGGGAGGAGGTGACCGCACGGGCCATCGAGGCGCTGGTCGCGCGCGGCGGGCCGCTCGTCGCGATCCTCTGGGGGCGCGACGCCCGTTCTCTCGCACCGCATCTGCCCGGCATTCCCTGCATCGAGTCCCCGCACCCGAGCCCACTGTCGGCGCACCAGGGCTTCTTCGGGTCGCGGCCGTTCTCCCGTGCCAACACCCTGCTCACCGAGGCCGGTGCCGACCCGGTCGACTGGAGGCTCCCGTGACCACACCGCCCACCTCGCGCCGGGTCTGGACCCGCTACGTCGCGATCGGCGACTCCTTCACCGAGGGCATGTCCGACCCCGACCCCCGGCACGAGGACGTGTTCGTCGGCTGGGCCGACCGGCTGGCCCACCACCTCGACGCGGTCGCGGAGGGCGAGCACCTGCCGTTCGGGTACGCCAACCTCGCGGTGCGCGGCCGGACCCTGTCCGACATCGTCGGCCCGCAGCTCGACGCCGCGATGACGATGACGCCCGACCTCGTCTCGATGGTCGGCGGCGGGAACGACCTGCTCCGGCCGAGCGTCGACCTCGACGGCCTGGCGGACCGCCTCGAAGAGGCGGTCGTCCGCATCCGGGCGACCGGGGCCGACGTGCTCCTCGCGACCCCCACCGACACCCGCGACGCCGGGCTGTTCCGAGCGCTGCGCGGCCGGCACGCGGTGCACGCCGCGAACGTCTTCACGATCGCCCAACGGCACGGCTGCCACGTGCTCAACCTCTGGGGGATGGCCGCACTGCGCGACTGGCGGATGTGGGCCGACGACCGGATCCACCTGAGGACCGAGGGGCACCGGCGGGTCGCGCTCGCCGCCCTCACCGCGCTCGGCCACGAGACCGATGCCGCCGCCTGGTCCAGGCCGCTTCCCGCGGCCGACGCCGCGACCCGCGCGGAGGCGCTGCGCGGGCACGCGGCGTGGGTGCGGACCCACGCCGCACCCTGGGTGGAGCGGCGGGTGCGCGGCACCTCCTCCGGCGACGACCGGGACGCCAAGCGGCCCCGGCTCGAGCACTTCCGCGACCCGGACCACGAACCCGCCCACCAGGCCCTGCCCGAGGCCTGACCACCCCCCTCTCGCCCAGGCCCCCCACGCGAACGTGTGTGAACACGCCGGGGTTCTCCGGCGTGTTCACACACGTTCGGGGGCACGGCCGCACGCAGCGCCGCAGGTGCGGGGCTATCGTTGGTTCCATGACGCAGGTGCGGATCAGTGATGCGGCGGCGCTGCTCGGCGTGAGTGACGACACCGTGCGCCGGATGGTCGAGGCCGGTCGCCTCGCCGCCACCCAGGACGAGTCCGGTCGGCTCGTCGTCGAGGGCGCCGACCTCGCCACCGTCGCCCGCGAGATCGCGCGGCCGGCCCCGGTCGGGATCGTCGCCGACGAGTCCGCCCGCAACCGGATGCGCGGCATCGTCACCCACGTCCTCACCGACACGGTCATGGCCCAGGTCGAGATGCAGTGCGGGCCGTTCCGCGTCGTCTCGCTCATGTCGAGCGAGGCGGTCCGCGACCTCGGGCTGGAGGTCGGGTCGGTCGCCGTCGCCTCGATCAAGTCGACCAACGTCGTCGTGGGGGTCTCGCGGTGAGGACTCGCCCCGTCCACGCCGCCACCGTCACCGTCGCGGCACTCGCCGTCGCGGCACTCGCCCTCGCCGCCTGCTCCCCCGCCACGACGGCCGACACCACGACATCCGGCGGCTCCGCGGCCGCCGGCTCCGGCTCCGTCACCGTGCTCGCCGCGGCCTCGCTCACCGAGCCGCTCACGGCGCTCGCCGCGGCGTACGAGCAGGACCACCCCGGCGTCGACGTCCGGCTGAGCTTCGGGTCGAGCACCACGCTGGCCCAGCAGATCGCCGAGGGCGCGCCGGCCGACCTCTACGCCAGTGCCGGCGACGCCGCGCTCGAGCTGCTCCCGGCCGACGCCACCAGCGCCGGCGGCCGCGCGGTCATCGCCCGCAACACGATGGAGATCGCCACCCCGCCGGACGACCCCGGCCGGGTCGGTGCGATCACCGACCTCGCCCGTCCCGACCTGGACGTCGTCCTCTGTGCCGCCACCGTCCCGTGCGGCCGGGCCGCCGACGAGGTCCTGCGCAAGGCCGGGGTCACGGCCCACGTCGTCTCCCGCGAGGTCGACGTCAAGGCCACCCTGACCAAGGTCACGCTCGGCGAGGCCGACGCCGCGCTCGTCTACCACTCCGACGTCGTCGGTGCCGGTGCGGCCGTGCGAGGCGTGGCGGTCCCCGCGAGCGACGAGGTCGTCCTCGACTACCCCCTGGTCTGGTTCAGCGAACGGCCCGACGTCGTCGGCTTCGCCCGGTTCGTCGCGGGCCCCGAGGGCACGGCCGCGCTCGAACGGGCCGGGTTCCTCGCGCCGTGACCCGCACCCGCCCCGCCCTCTCCCGGGCCGCGCTCGTGGTCCCGGCGACCCTCGGCGTCGCCCTCGTCGTCCTGCCCCTCCTCGGGCTCCTCATCCGCACCGACTGGGCCTCGTTCTCCCGCAACATCTCCGCCCCCGTGGTGTGGCCCGCCATCCGGCTGTCCGTCCTCACCACCCTGGTCACCGTCGCCCTGTGCTTCGCCCTCGGCACCCCCCTGGCCTGGCTGCTGTCCCGGGCCGACGGCCGGCTCGCGACCTGGCTGCGGGCCGTGCTGACGGTCCCCGTCGTGCTCCCACCGGTCGTCGGGGGCGTCGCGCTGCTCCTGGCGTACGGGCGCCGCGGGGTGGTCGGCGCACCGCTGTTCGAGGCCTTCGGGCTCCGGCTCCCGTTCACGCCGACCGCGGTCGTGCTGGCCCAGCTGTTCGTGTCCCTGCCCTTCTTCGTCCTCGCCGTCGAGGGGGCGATGCGGGCCGTCGACCACCGCTACGACGCCGTCGCCGCGACGCTCGGCGCCTCCCCGCTGCGCGTCTTCACCCGGGTCGCGCTCCCGCTGGCAGCCCCCGGCATCGCGTCCGGCGCCGCCCTCGCCTGGGCCCGCGCCCTCGGCGAGTTCGGCGCGACGATCACCTTCGCCGGCAACTTCGCCGGACGCACCCAGACCGCGCCGCTCGCCGTCTACGTCGCGCTCCAGAACGACCCGCAGGCGGCGATCGCGCTGAGCATCGCCATGCTCGGGGTCTCCCTCGCGGTCCTCGGCCTGCTCCGCGGGCGGTGGATCCGGTGACGCTCGACGCCCGGGTCGTGGCCCGCCGGGGTGGCTTCGCCGTCGACGCCCCGCTCGCGGCCGACGACGGCTGGGTCGTCGCGGTCCTCGGGCCGAACGGCGCCGGGAAGACGACGCTCCTCCACGCCCTCGCCGGACTGCTCCGCCTCGAGGGCGGTCACGTCCGGGTCGACGGCGTGGTGTGGGCCGATGCCGAGGCCCGGCAGCACCTCGCCCCCGCGGAGCGCGCCGTCGGGATGCTCGCGGCCGACCACCTCCTCTTCCCCCACCTGAGCGCCCGGGCCAACGTGGCCTTCGGCCCCCGCAGCCGCGGCGCCACGCGGCGCGCGGCCGGCGAACGGGCCGACCGCGAGCTCGACGCGCTGGGGGTCCTCGACCTCGCCGACCGGCGCCCGGCGGACTTCTCGCACGGGCAGGCGCAGCGGGTGGCCCTGGCCCGGGCGCTGGCCACCGACCCCCGCCTGCTGCTCCTCGACGAACCCCTGTCCGCCCTCGACCCGGCGACCCGGCCGCACGTGCGGGCGGGACTCGCGGCCCGGCTGCGGGGCTTCACCGGCGTCACGATCGTCGTCACGCACGACCCCCTCGACGCCCTCACCCTCGCCGACCACCTCGTCTTCGTCGAGGACGGCGCGGTCGTCCAGGAGGGGACGCCCGTCGACGTCGTCGCCCGGCCCCGGGACCCGTACGTGGCCGGCGTCGTCGGCCTCAACCTCTACCCGGGGACGGCCGAGGACGGCTCCACCGTGCGCACCCCGCTCGGCCCCGTCGTCACCGCCGGGTACGGGCACCGGGGCCCCTCGTGGGTGTCGTTCGCGCCGTCGGCGGTCGCCCTCTACCCCGACGAGCCGCACGGGTCGACGCGCAACGTGTGGCCGGCCCGGGTCGCCTCGGTCGAGCTGCTCGGCCAGCACGCCCGGGTGCGGCTCGTCGCCGGGGCGGGGGGCGAGACCGTGCTCGCCGAGGTGACCACCGGCTCGGTCGCCACGCTGCGCCTGCACCCCGGCACCGAGCTGTGGGCCGGTGTCAAGGCGACCGAGGTCACGGCCTACCCCTCCTGAGCACCCGACCCCGGGGAGGTCCGCCGATTGTTGGACGTCCAACTACCTCGGTACCCTCGACGGCATGCCAGCGACGAGGCTCATGCCGACCGAGGAGGGCCAGGACCTCATCGACCTGACCCGCGAGATCTGCGCCAAGGAGCTGCGGCCGCGGGTCGACGACGCCGAGCGTGCCGCGGCCACCGACGAGTCCTTCCCGACCGAGGTGTTCCGCACCCTCGGGGCCGCCGGCCTGCTCTCGCTCCCCCACCCCGAGGAGCACGGGGGCTACGGCCAGCCGTACGAGGTGTACCTCCAGGTCGTCGAGGAGGTGGCGAGCGCCTGGATGAGCGTGGCCGTCGGCGTCTCGGTGCACTCCCTCACCGCGTACCCCGTCACGACCTTCGGCACCCCCGAGCAGCAGGCCGCCCTGCTCCCCGGGATGCTCTCGGGCGACCAGCTCGGGGCGTACTGCCTCTCCGAGCCGCTCGCCGGTTCCGACATCGCCTCGATGACGACCCGCGCGACCCGCGACGGCGACGACTACGTGCTCAAGGGCCGCAAGGCGTGGATCAGCCACGCCGGGCACGCCGACTACTACACGACCTTCGCCCGCACCTCCGACGACGGCGGCAAGGGCCTGTCCTGCCTCATCGTGCCGGCCGACGCCGACGGCATCACCTTCGGCACCCCCGAGAAGAAGATGGGGCTGCACTGCGACACCGTCCGCGAGGTGCTCTTCGACGACGTCCGCGTCTCCGCCGACCGCCGGATCGGCGAGGAGGGCCAGGGGATGGCGATCGCGCTCTCCGCGCTCGACGCCGGCCGGCTCGGCATCTCCGCGGCCGCCACCGGCCTCGCCCAGGGCGCCCTCGACCTCGCCGCCGGCTACGCGAAGGAGCGGCAGCAGTTCGGCCGGGCCATCGGCGACTTCCAAGGGCTGCAGTTCCTCCTCGCCGACATGGAGGCCGCCGTCACCTCCGCCCGGGCCACCTACCTCCACGCGGCCCGCCTCAAGGACGCCGGGCGCGCGTACTCGAAGGAGGCCGCGGTCGCCAAGCTCGTCGCCACCGACGCCGCGATGCGGGTCACCACGGACGCCGTCCAGGTCCTCGGCGGAGCCGGCTACACCCAGGACTTCCCGGCCGAGCGGTTCATGCGTGAGGCCAAGGTGACCCAGATCTTCGAGGGCACGAACCAGATCCAGCGCCTCGTCATCGGCCGCCACGTCCTGCGCTGACCGACGGAACCCCGCGGCGCACCGACGCGTCCGAGGGACGAGGACCCCAGCGGAAGGAAGTCCCCCGTGCGCACCCGTCTGACCGTCACCGCCGCCCTCGCGGCCGCCGCCCTGGCGGGCTGTGGCAGCGCCACCACCGGAAGCGGCACCGCGAGCCCCACCACACCGGACACCACGACGCCGTCGCCGTCCGCGTCCCCCACCGGACCCGACCCCTCGTCCCTCCCCACCGTGCCCCCGCCCGCCGACGGCTCCCTGCCCGGCGACCTCGCCGACCGCCCGCAGGTCAAGGCGGCACTGGCCGACGCCGCCGGCCGGGCGGGCATCGTCCCCGGCAAGGTCGTCATCGCGACGTACACCCCGGTCACGTGGAGCGACGGGTCGCTCGGCTGCCCCGTGGAGGGCAGGGCCTACACCCAGATGACGGTGCCGGGCGAGCTGCTGGTGCTTCGGATCGACCAGCGCACCCTCGAGTACCACGCCGGCCCCGACGGCGCCTTCACGTACTGCGCCGACCCCAGCGACCGCTTCGTCCCGCGTACCGACTGAGCCCCCGCCGACCGGGCCCGGACGTGGCGGGACCGGGCCATCTCATACGTGGCCCGGTCCCGTTCAAGGCTAGGGACGGGGGCCGCCGTCGCGGTGACCGACACGCGGCGGGACGTGGAACGGCGGGTGAGCAGCCGGGGGCCGACCGGCTCAGTCGTCGAGGTCGCGGGAGATGCCGGGGAGCAGGGTGTCGCCGGACCGCAGCGCCTCGAGGGCCGCGGGGTTGACCGTCTCGATGTGCCGGAGGCCCTTGCGGCGGTACCGGACGAGCTGGACGGCGCCGAGGCCCCAGAAGAGGAACTGCACCGACATCGCGATCCGGAAGTCGTCGAGGGTGTACTCGGCGGGGCCGCCCGGCGCGAGGTGGTCCAGGACCACGCCGATGAGGGCGATGGCGAGCAGCGAGGCGGTGAACCCCCCGATGTTCACGAGCCCGGTGGCCCGCCCGAGGTGGGTCGAGGGGTGGAAGGTGCGCGCGAGGTCGAACCCGACCATCGACCCGGGGCCCCCCACGGCGGTGACGATGGCCAGCCCGAAGAGCAGCCAGGTCGGCGCCGGGCCGGGCCAGAGCAGCACGACCGCCCAGGTGGTGGCGATGACCGCGACGATCCCGAGGACCAGCTGGGAGCGGCGGTACGGCATCCGGGCCGTGAAGGTCGCGACGACCGGCCCTGCGGCCATCGCCGTGAAGGTCATGACGACGAGGACGAGCGAGGCCGTCCGGGGGGCGACGCCCTCGGCGAGGAGGAACGGGTAGCCCCAGAGCATCGTGAAGACGGTCGCCCCGAACTGCGAGGAGAAGTGCACCCAGAGGCCGAGCCGGGTGCCGGGGTTGCCCCACACCTCGGCGAGGGTCCGGGCGAGGGCCCGCACCTTGATCCGTTCGACCGCCTCGCCGCGGTACGGCGAGTCCTTGACGACGACGAGCAGTCCCACCGAGAGGACCAGGCCCACCCCACCGGCGGTCGCGAAGGACCGGGTCCAGCCGAAGGTCGCGAGCGCCGCCGCGAGCGGGGTGGCCGCCGCGACCGCGCCGAGCTGGCCGATCATGCCCGTGAGCTGGGTGATGAACGGTGCCTGCTTGACGCGGAACCACACGGCCACGAGGCGCAGCAGGGAGGTGAAGACCATCGCGTCGCCGGCGCCCAGCATGACGCGCGCCGCGACCCCCACCGGGAACGACCCGGCGACGGCGAACCACAGCTGCCCCCCGGACATCAGGAGCAGGCCGGTGAGCATGAGGCGCTTGGACCCGAACCGGTCGAGGAGCACGCCCACGGGGATCTGCATCGCGGCGTAGACGGTCAGCTGGACCACGGTGAAGGTCGACAGCTGGGCCGCCGAGATGTCGAAACGCTCCGCCGCGAGCAGCCCGGCGACCCCGAGCGAGGTGCGGTGGAAGACGGCGAGGACGTAGACCGAGAGGCCGACGACCCAGATCGCCCAGGCCCGGCGGTGCCCGATCGTGTGCACCTGACGGAGGACGGGGCGGGTCACCCGCCGATTCTAGGAGCCGGCGCGTCGCTCCTCGGCCACCGCGTTGCCGCCGTCGACGACGAGGACCTGACCGGTGACGTAGGCCGAGCCGGGGGATGCCAGGAAGGCCACGGCCGCGGCGACCTCCTCCGGGCTCCCCGACCGGCCGGCCGGGGTGAGCAGCCCTTCGTCGACCTCGGCCGGCGTCTGCGAGCCCGTCTCGATCCACCCGGGGGCGACGGCGTTGACGGTGACACCGTGGGAGGCCTCGTCGACGGCGAGCGCCCGGGCCAGCCCGACGAGGCCCGCCTTCGCGGTCGCGTAGGCGACGTCGGAGCGCATCGCCATGACCGCCCCGGTCACGGACGACACCATGACGACCCGGCCGCTCCCCCCGGCCCGCAGGTGCGGCAGGGCCGCCCGGGTGACGAGGTAGGCGGTGTCGAGGTTGCGCGCGAGCGCCGCCCCCCACCGGTCCGGGGGCGTGGCGAGGAGGTCCCCCTCGAGGAAGTCGCCACCGCCGGCCACCGAGACCATGCCGGCGTTGTTGACGAGGACGTCCAGCCCGCCGCCGAGCGCGAGGGCCGCGTCGACGACGGCCGCGGCGCCGGCCTCGGTGGTGAGGTCGGCCGCCACCCCCGCGGCACGGTGGCCCTCGGCGCGCAGCTCCGCGACCCGCTCGTGGACCCGGTCGGTGGTCGCGCCCAGGACCACGGCCGCGCCGCACTCGGCCAGCAGCCGGGCGCACGCCATCCCGATGCCGGTCGGCGACCCGGCCCCGGTGACGACGGCCGTGCTGCCCGTGAGGTCGAAGGCCCCCGGAAGCGCGTGCAGGGAGGTCACGACAGTGCGGCGCCCATCGACTCCTCGAGGACGTCCATGGCCTCGTGGAGGAGGTCGTCACCGATCGAGAGGGGCGGCAGGAACCGGAAGACGTTGCCGTACGTGCCACAGGTGAGCGTGACGACGCCGCGGTCGTGGCAGCCCCTGTTGACCGCCGCGGCGAGCGCCGCCGCGGGCTCCTTGGTGGCGGGGTCGGTGACGAGCTCCATGGCCATCATCGCGCCCCGGCCGCGGACGTCACCGATCTCCGGGTGGCGCTCGGCGAGTGAGCCCAGCCGGTCGCCGAGGATCTTGCCGATCCCCCGCGCGCGGCCCGCGAGGTCGTCCTCCTCCATCGACGTGATCGAGGCCAGGGCGGCGGCGCAGGCGACCGGGTTGCCCCCGTACGTCCCCCCGAGGCCGCCGCCGTGGACGGCGTCCATGAGCTCGGCCCGCCCGGTGACCGCGGAGAGCGGCATCCCGCCGGCGATGCCCTTGGCGGTGGTCACGAGGTCCGGGACGACGCCCTCGTGGTCGCAGGCGAACCAGTCGCCGGTGCGGCAGAAGCCCGACTGCACCTCGTCGGCGACGAGGAGGATGCCGTGCTCGCGGCACCAGTCGGCCAGCCCGGGGAGGAAGCCCGCCGGCGGGACGATGAATCCGCCCTCGCCCTGGATCGGCTCGATGACGACCGCGGCGGTGTTCTCCTCGCCGACGAGCGTGTGCACCAGGTCGGTGACCGTGCGGAGGGCCTCCTCGGCACAGCGCTCCGGGCCGCCCGGCCAGCGGTACGGGTAGGCCATCGGGACGCGGTAGATCTCCGGCGCGAAGGGCCCGAAGCCGTCCTTGTAGGGCATGTTCTTGGCGGTCATGCCCATCGTGAGGTTGGTGCGACCGTGGTACCCGTGCTCGAAGACGACGACGGCCTGGCGCCCCGTGGCGTGCCGAGCGATCTTCACGGCGTTCTCGACCGCCTCGGCGCCGGAGTTGAACAGCGCCGACCGCTTCTCGTGGTCGCCGGGGGTCAGCGCGTTGAGCTTCTCGCAGACCTCGAGGTACGGCTCGTAGGGCGTCACCATGAAGCAGGTGTGGGTGAACCGGCGGACCTGCTCGGTCACGGCGTCGACGACCCGCTGGTTGCCGTTGCCGACCGTCGTGACGGCGATGCCCGAGCCGAGGTCGATGAGCTGGTTGCCGTCGACGTCGCGGATGATGCCGCCGGCGCCGTCGGTGACGTAGACCGGCAGCCCGGTCCCCACCCCCGCGGCCACGGCCGCCGCCTTGCGCGCCTGGAGCTCCTGGGAGCGCGGCCCCGGGATGGACGTCGTGAGGATCCGCTGCTGCTCGATCATGCGGGCATCCTATCCGTGGGATCAGGCGGTTGGCACCACGGAATCCGTCGCCGAGGCGCGTCTTATCGCATGATCCGAGAGGAGCGGTCCTCGCGCCCATCCGACCGCGTCGATCGGGTAGGACTGGATGGTCACACCCGACGAGAGGAGGGCATCGTGCCCGGACGCAAGGACCCAGGCCCCTCGGTCAAGGACGACGAGCTCTACGAGAGCCTCCGTGACGAGGGGAACAGCAAGGAGAAGTCGGCGCGGATCGCCAACGCGGCGGCCGGATCGTCCCGGTCGGAGGTCGGTCGCCGCGGCGGCCGGTCCGAGGCCTACGAGGACTGGACCAAGGACGAGCTGATGGAGCGGGCCCGGGAGATCGACGTACACGGTCGGTCGGAGATGAGCAAGGAGGAGCTGATCGAGGCCCTGCGCTCGCACTGACGGGCCCGTGACCTGCGACGACGTCGCGGTCTGGCCGGAGACGGGAAAGGCGTCCGGGAGCTGCGTGCAGGGGGGTCGCAGCTCCCGGACGCCGGCTCCGGGCCCCGCTCCGCCATCGGCGGCCGGGGACCCGAGTATCGTACCTGACACGGACTGAGCACTGGCTGAGACGGGAAGCGACGACACATGGGACGCAGGGCGGCGACACCGTGAGGCTCCTCCTCGTCGAGGACGAGCGCCCGCTCGCCGCGGCGCTCGATGACGCCCTCCGCGAGGCGGGATGGGTCGTCGACCACTCCGCCGACGGGCGTGAGGGGCTGCGGCTGGGCGTCAACGGGCAGTACGACGTCGTCGTCCTCGACATCATGCTGCCGGGCCTCAACGGCTACGACGTCCTCAAGCACCTGCGCGAGCACAAGGTGTGGACGCCCGTCCTCATGCTCACGGCCAAGGACGGCGAGTTCGACCAGACCGACGCCTTCGAGCTCGGCGCCGACGACTACGTCACGAAGCCGTTCAGCACGCCCGTGCTCCTGGCCCGGGTCCAGGCCCTCGCGCGGCGCGGCGCCCCCGAGCGCCCGGTCGCACTGACCGCCGGCTCGCTGAGCCTGGACCCCACGACGCGCCGCGTGACGCGGGAGGGGCGGGAGATCCAGCTGACGGCCCGCGAGTACGCCCTCCTGCACCACCTCATGCGCAAGGCGGGCATGGTCCAGAGCAAGGCGGAGATCCTCGAGAACGTCTGGGACTCCGACTACCCCGGGGCCGACAACGTCGTCGAGGTGTACATCGGCTACCTGCGCCGCAAGATCGACGCCCCCTTCGACGTCAAGGTCATCGAGACCGTCCGCGGCCTCGGCTACCGGCTCAATCCTCCGGAGGACCCGCCGGGAGCCTGACCGCGAAGCGGCACCACCCCTCGGGGCTCTCGCAGGCCTCCACGGTCCCGTCGTGCGCGGCGACCACCTCGGCGACGATCGCGAGGCCGAGACCGGTCCCCCCGGTGCCCCGGGTGCGGGAGTCGTCGAGGCGGACGAAGCGGGCGAAGACCCGGTCCCGGTCGGCGGGCTCGATGGGCGGGCCGTCGTTGTCGACGGTGACGACGGCGTCCTCGCCGTCGCGGGCCAGCCGCACCCGCACCGTGGTGTCCATGTGGCGCTCGGCGTTCTCGAGCAGGTTGCGGAAGACCCGCCCGAGCCGCGCCTGGTCGCCGTCGATGCGGACCGGCTCGACCGCGACGGACACCGGCATCCCCCGGGCCCGCAACGCTCCGGTCTCGGCGAGCACCACGTCGTCGAGGTCGATCTCGGTGCGGGAGAGCACCATCGCGTGCTCGTCGGCGGAGGCGAGGGTGAGCAGGTCCTCGACGAGCACGGCGAGCCGGTCGACCTCGGCGGACGCGCGCGCCGACACGCTCGCCCGCTCGGAGGCGGGCCGCTCCTCGGCGAGCCGGTCGAGGAGCACGCGGATGGTCGCGAGGGGGCTGCGCAGCTCGTGGCCCGCGTCGGCGACGAAGGCGCGGCGTGAGGCGTCGGCCCGCTCCATCCGGCTGAGCAGGTGGTTCATCGTCTCGGCGAGCCGGGTCAGCTCATCGCGACCGGCGGGGACCTCCAGCGCGGGGCCCGGCCCGGGGGCGCCACCGGATGCCGTGATGGCCTCGACCTGGTCGCGCATGCGCTCGACCGGCCGCAGCGCCTGGCCCACGGCGAACGTCGTCACCGACCCGAGCAGGGCGATGAGGCCGATCGCCCCGATGAAGGCGAACTCCGTCGACTGCCCGAGCGCGGTCGCCTCGACGCGGGTCGGGACGCCGACGAGCAGCGTGTAGTGCTCACCCTGGGGCGAGACGGCGTCGGCGGCCGCGACGACCCAGGCCCCCGCGGGCTGGCCGGGGACGTCCTCGACCTTCCCGAGCCGCACGCTGCCGCCGTCGAGCCGCGGCCGGGCCAGCGCCTCGGGCGGAGCGCCCCCCGTGGCCGCGACGACCTCGCGGGTCAGCGGGTCGACGACCTGGATGATGCGGTTGCCGTCGACCACCGCGTGCGTCCCGATGAGGTCGCTGATGCCGTGGACGGCGAGGTCGGCGCGCAGCTCGACGACCTCCGCCTCGGCCACGTCGCGGGCCGAGGCCTCGAGCACCTGGGACAGCGAGAGGTAGACGATGCCGGCCAGTGCGGCACTCACGAGGAGGACGACCGGCATCGTCAGGGCGAGGATGCGGCTCCTCAGACCCAGCCGGACGCGCATGCGCCGAGTCTAGGCGGCCCTCGCCGGCGGCCGGCCGGCGCCGGGAGCGAGGGCGCGGCCGACGGCGGGACGGAAGATACCGTCACGGGATGATGCGCACCCCGGTGGCGCCCGGCCCCCGACCGCTCCCGGAGGCACGATGACGACCGCGCCCCGCTCGACCACCCTCCGGTCCGGCTCGCTCGCCCTCGAGGTGCTCGACGCCGGGGCCGCCGTGCGGCGCCTCGTCGTCGACGACGGCAGCGGGCCCGTCGACGTCGTGCTCGGCCACGCCGACCCGCGCACCTACGTCACCGGCGGCGGCTACCTCGGAGCGACCATCGGGCGCTTCACGAACCGGCTCGCCCGGGGGCGGTTCGTGCTCGACGGCATCGTCCACGAGGTGCCTGCCAACGACGGGGCGAACGCCCTGCACGGCGGCCCCGTCGGCTTCGACGCCCGGACCTGGACGGTGCTGGAGGAGGGCGCCACCCGCGTCACGTACGGGCTGACGAGCCCGGACGGCGACCAGGGCCTCCCCGGCGAGGTGACGGCGCGGGCCACCTACACGGTGACCGACGACTCCGTGACCATCGACCACCACGCGACGACGACCCGGGCGACCCTGCTGGGCCTCACGAACCACGCCTACCTCAACCTCGACGGCGAGGCCACCGGCGACGTCCTCGACCACGTCCTCGCGGTGGCCGCGAGCGCCTACACGCCGGTGCTCCCGGACCTGCTCCCCACCGGCGAGGTGGCACCCGTCGACGGCACCCCGTTCGACCTGCGCACCCCGCGCCGGATCGGCGACGTCCTCGGCCTGCCGTCCGAGCAGCTGGAGCGTGCGGGCGGCCTCGACCACAACCTCGTCCTCGACGGCACGGGGCTGCGCCGCGCCGCGCGGCTCGTCGGGGCGTCCGGGCGGTGGCTCGAGCTGCACACCGACCGACCGGCGCTGCAGGTGTACACGGGGGCCCACTTCGACGGGACCGTGACCGGGTTGGCCGGCCGTCCGTACCGGCGCGGCGCCGGGGTGGCCCTCGAGACGCAGGGGTACCCGGACGCGCCGCACCACGAGGGCTTCCCCAGCGGGGTGCTGCACCCGGGCGAGGTCTTCACGGCCCGCACCGTCTGGCGCATCGGGCGAGGGTGACCACCGGCGGGTGACCGACTAGCGACGGACCGTCGGCGGCTGGCTCGCAGGGGCGACCTGGCTGTCGCGCATGAACTGGTAGACGGGGTCGTCCTCGAGCCGGTCCCACGCCCCGTGCCGAGGCGGGGACTCCCCGTCCCCGGGCGGAGCCGGTTCGGCGGGCGCCCACGTCGCGTACCCGGAGCGGATCGCCTCAGGGGCCGCCAGGTCCATCGCGTCGACGATCGCCTCGGCGACCCCGTGCGGCAGCATCGCCACGAGCGTGCCCGGGCGGCGGCGTTCCGCGGCGACGAGGTACCGGGCCATGACCGGGGTGGCCTCGGGTCCGATCCGACGGCCCACGAGCAGCTCGCTCCGCACGAGGTCGAGCACCGCGACCCGCCGGCTCTCGGACTGCACGGCCAGGGCGTCGACATGGGCCCGAGCGAGCAACGCGACGTCGAGGGTCTCCATGAGGTAGCGGTACCGACGGACGGTGTCCTTCACGCCCCCACCGTACGTCCGGTCAGGGGAAGACGGTGCGGACGGCGGCCATGTCGTCGGCTCCGTGGCCCTGCCCGGACGCCTCGGTGAACAGCTCGTGCACGGCGTGGAGCAGCTCCGTGGGGAACCCCGCCGCGGCCGCCGCCTCCACCATGAGGCCGACGTCCTTGACCACCCCGTCGACCTCGAAGGAGGGGGTCCAGTCGCGCGCGAGCATCGCCCCGCCCTTGACCTTGGCGTAGGGCGCGAAGACCGGCCCACCGTCGATCGCCTCGAGGAAGAGGCGGGGGTCCACGCCGAGGGTCTCGGCGAGGGCGAGCGACTGTGCCGTGCCGGCGGTGAGAAGGGCCACCCACGCGTTGCAGGCCAGCTTGAGCGCACTGGCCGCGCCGACCTCGTCCCCGGCGACGACGGTGCGCGAACCGACCGCCTCGAGCACGGGGACCACCTTGTCCCGCAACGCCACCGGACCCGAGAGGAGCACGACGAGGGCGCCGTCCTCGGCAGGCTTGCGCGTGCCGAGGACCGGCGCGTCGAGGACGCGCTCGCCCCCGACCTCGCGGACCCGGCGCGTCCCCTCGACACCCACGGTGCCGCACTGGAGCCAGACGCCGTCCGGGCCCAGCGCGTCGACGAGCTCGCGGCCCACCTCCACGGTCGCGTCGGCGTCGAAGAGCATCGTCACCACGACCTCGCACCCCTCCACGGCCTCACGCACGGAGGACGCGACGACGGCACCGTCGTCGGCCAGGGGCAGCGCGCGCTCGGCGGTGCGGTTCCAGGCCCGGACCTCGTGCCCCTCCCGCAGCAGGGAGCGCACCATCCCGCTCCCCATGATCCCGGTTCCCAGCACGGCCACCCGCACGTCCGTCTCCTCTCGTCGACCGGGCCGCCCGTCGGCGCGCCCGGCGGCCCACGATGCCACTCGTCGAGGCTCGAGGTGCCCCGCGGCCCGGGGGATATCCTCGACGCCCAGGCACGGTGACCGCGCCCCCGCGGTCACGGACCCGGCGAGAGGCGCTCCCATGTCCTTCAGCACCCCCCGAGGCACCCGCGGCGCACGCCAGCCGTCCGGTCGCGTCGCGGCCCTGTTCAACCGCCTCATGTCCCGGCGGGCCGGCCGCAGCGGGTCGATGATGGGCATGCAGGTGCTCGCCCTGACGACGGTCGGCCGCAGGTCGGGGCAGGAGCGGACCATCCCCCTCGCCCGCTTCCCGGGCCCGGACGGCAGCTACCTCGTCTGTGCCTCCGCCGCCGGCGCCGCCGGCCACCCTGCCTGGTACCTCAACCTGGCGGCCCACCCGGACCGGGTGCGCATCGCCGTCGACGGGCAGGCGATGGACGTCGTCGCCGACGAGCTGCACGGACCCGAGCGGGACGCGGCGTGGGAGGCCATCACGTCGTCGTCGTCGCGGTTCGCGGGCTACCAGGAGAAGACCGACCGCGAGCTCCCCGTCATCCGGCTCACGCCCGTGGGCTCCTGACGCCGGAGCGCCCGGCTCAGCTCGACGGGCCGAAGCGCTCGGTGCGGATGGCCCCCGCGTCGTGCCCGGAGGCGAGCAGGATGCGGGTGGCCGTCTCGACGAACCCCGAGGGCCCGCACACGTAGACCCGCGGCGGGACGTGCGTCGCGTCGACGGGCGGGAGGTCCTCGGCGCGCAGCCGCCCCGGGGGCCGCTCGTCGTCGGGAAGACCCCCGCGCGAGTAGAGGCGGTCGACCCGCAGGCCCGGGGTGGTCTGCGCCAGCGCGAAGAGCTCGTTCGTGTAGAACACGTGGTCCGGCGTCCGGGCCGACAGCACGAGGTGCACCGGCACGTCGACGCCCGTGAGCACACGCTGGCGCACCATCGCCATGAGCGGGACGACGCCGGAGCCGCCCCCGACGAGGAGGACCGGCTCGGTCATCTCCGCGGACCACCGGAACCAGCCGCCGATGGGGCCGCGCACCTCCAGCTCGTCGCCGGGACGGGCCTCCTCGACGAGCCAGGGCGAGACCTCACCGTCGCCGACGAGCTGCACCGTGAGGACCAGGCGGCCGGTCTCCGGGGCGGACGCGACGGAGTAGGTGCGCGTCGCGGTGTAGCCGTCGTGCGCGGTGAGCCGGACGTCGACGTGCTGGCCGGCGTCGTGGCCCGGCCATCCCGGGACGTCGAGCACGACGGTGCGGGCCGTCCGCGTCTCGAGCCAGGCGTCCTCGACCCGTGCGCGGTACCACGGCATCGGCTGCGGGGTGGTCGTCACGGCTGCCGTTCAGTCGCCGACGTAGCGCTGCTCGCGCCACGGGTCGCCGTACTCGTGGTAGCCGAGCCGCTCCCAGAAGCCGGGAGCGTCCTCGGCCCGCAGCTCGAGGCCGCCCACCCACTTCGCGGACTTCCAGAAGTACAGGTGCGGCACGAGCAGCCGTGCGGGACCGCCGTGCTCGGGCCGCAGCGGCTTCCCGTCGTAGCGGTACGCGATCCACGCCCGGCCGTCCAGGAGGTCGGCGAGCGGCAGGTTCGTCGTGTAGCCGCCGTACGCGTGGACGAGGACGAACGCGGCCCCGGCACTCGCCCCGCCGAGGACCGCCTCGACCGGGACCCCGCGCCACACGGTGTCGAGCTTGCTCCACTTCGTGACGCAGTGGATGTCGGTGTCCACGTCCTCGCTCGGCAGCGCCATGAGGTCGGCCCAGGTGAGGCGAGACGTGGTGCCGTCGACGGCGGTGACGTCGAGCCGCCAGTCCTCGGTGCGCACCACGGGCGTCGGCCCGGCCGACAGGACCGGGAAGTCCCGCTCGAGGTACTGACCGGGTGGGATGCGCGGGTTCGCCCCCCGGCGCCGGCCGACGAACCCTCTGGTCACGACGTTCACGGGAGACATGATCCGGCATCGGGTGCCGTCGGGGCCACGCCGCCCGTCCCGGCCCCGACCCGTCAGGCCGGACCGGCGACGAGCGGGGCGACCAGCGGGGTGGCGACCAACGGGGCGGGGGACAGGTAGGAGGTGACGAAGTCGTCCACGACGGTCGGCCGGCCGATGAAGTAGCCCTGGGCGTAGTCGACCCCCAGCTCCCGGACGAGGACGAAGGCCTCCTCGTCCGACACGAACTCGGCGATCGTCCCCTTCCCGAGGTTCCGGGCGACGTCGACGATGGAGCGCAGGAGCTGCCGGTCCATCGGTGAGCGGTGGGCGTCGGTGACGAACTCCCCATCGATCTTCACGTAGTCGAAGACGAGGTGCTTGAGGTAGTAGAACGAGCCGTAGCCGGCGCCGAAGTCGTCGAGCGCGAAGTGCGTGCCGAGCGCCCGCAGCCTCTCGCCGAAGGCCTTGGCCGCCGCCACGTCCTGGACCGCCGCCGTCTCCGTGACCTCGAGGACCACCGCTCCCGGATCGACCCGGTACTCGGCCAGCGCGTCGAGCAGCGCCTTCTCCACCCTCGGGTGGCCGATCGACTGCGCGGAGATGTTCACCTCGAGCGTGAACTCCGGGTGCTCCTCGCGCAGCCGCGCCAGGTGGGCCACGGAGTGCCGGAGCACCCACGAGTCGAGCGCCGGGGCGAGCCCGGTGAGCTCGGCGATGTAGACGAAGCGTCCGGGCGAGATCAGCTCGTCGCCGTCGCGGAGCCGGACGAGCGCCTCGGCCCGCGTCACGAGGTTCTGGGAGATGTCGAGGATGGGCTGGAGGTGGATCTCGAAGAGGTCGTGCTCCAGCGCGTGCTCGATGCGGTCCCGCCACCCGAGGCGCGTGCCGAGCCGGGGGTGCCGGTGGTCGGCACTCGTCAGCAGGACGTAGCCGTCCCGCCCGGCGTCCTTCGCGTCGTACATGAGCATGTCCGCCAGCGAGATGACGTCGCCCTCGTGGGACGCGGCGATCGCGAAGGTGACCACGCCGATGCTCGCCGTGACCCGCCGGTGCGCCCCGTCCAGCGACGCGCAGTGCTCACGGATCCGCTCGACGAGGTGGGCGGCGACCGTCTCGGCACTCGTCTCGTCGGCATCGGGGAGGAGGACGGCGAACTCGTCGCCGCCCAGCCGCGCGACGGTGTCCGAGGACCGCACGCCGTCGCGCAGGATCTTGCCCGTCGTCGCGATGAGGTGGTCGCCGGCGGTGTGCCCCAAGGTGTCGTTGACCTCCTTGAAGTGGTCGAGGTCGATGAGCAGGAGCGCGCCGCGGGGTTCGTACCGGTCGCACAGCTCCTGGTGCCGGGACATCACCTGCTCGAAGCGGCGGCGGTTGGGCAGGCCGGTCAGCACGTCGTGGTCGGCGAGGTAGGAGAGCCGCTCCTCGTAGCGGCGGCGCGCCGAGACGTCCATGACGTTGACGACGATCTCGTCGCCGTTGACCGGATCGCTGATGAAGCGGGCGGTCGTCGCGACGGTGGTCGGAACCCCTTCAGCCCCGGGCACGAGCCACTCGCCCTCGACGAGCTCCCCACCCGCCTCGGCGATGTCCCGCAGGTACGTCGCGACCTCCGCCGACGACTCCGGGGCGAGCTCGCTCGCATGGAGGCCGACGAGGTCCTCCTCGCTCCGCCCGAACAGCGTCGCGAGGGCCCGGTTGGCCTGGGTGATCCGGCCCTGCGGGTCGAGGACGACGACACCCTGCGGGGCGTCCGCGATGAGCCGGTCCGACCGGGCCCGCGCCGCGCGGAGCTGCTCGAGGTACTCGTGCGCCTCGGTGACGTCCTGCCACATGAGGACGGCGCCGTCGGGCTCGCCGTCGGCGCCGATGTGCAGCGGCACGGCGTCCACGGACACGACCCGGGAACGCCCCGTCGCGTCCTCGCTGAGGATCCGCGCGCCGCTGACCCGCTCCCCCCGCAGCGCCCGGACCGACGGCTGGTTCCCGTCCGCGATCTCGTCCCCGTCAGGGGTCTGCGTGCGCAGGACGTCGTCGATGGACCCCTGGTGCCCGTCGAGGTCGTCGCGCAGCCAGGTGCCTGCCGCGCGGTTGTGCATCTCGACCGTGCCGTCTCGCCCGAGGACGAACAGCCCGACCGGGAGGACCTCGACGAGGATCCTCAGGTCCTCGACGGCCTCCTCCGCCCGTCGGCGTGCCGCACCCATCCCCTCCAAGGCGTCGGTGACCTGGGCGCGGACCGTCGCGAGCACGAGGGCGATGGCCACCGAGAACATCATGAACGCCTGGAGGACCAGCGCCCGGTCGGCCGGCTCGGCGATGACACGGAGGGCGTCACTGTTCTGGCCGCGGACGAGGAGGAGCGCGCCGACCGCCATGACCGCCCCCTCGGCCGCGGCGAGCGCGATCGGCAGCCTGACGCCTGCCCAGACGACGAGGCCGAGCAGCAGGAAGATCAGCGGCCGGTGCCGCTCGTCGCCGAGGACCCAGGTCAGGGCCCCGACCGTCAGGGCGAGCACCGCGAGGGCCTCGACCAGCTCACGGCGGGTGGGCCGCTCGAAGCGGTCCCCCACGACGACGAACGGGCCGGCGATGACGAGGACGGCGGTCATGTTGCGCAGCCACCATCCGATGCCCGTCCCCCAGGTCACCGTCGCGCTCGTCGTGGCGATCCCCGCGACGCCGACCACGGCACTCGCCAGGACGCCGACCGAGGCGGCGGCGAGGAAGCTGTTGAGCTCGGAGATCCGACGGACGCCGACCCCGAGGCGCCCCGGCTCGGCGAACCGACCGATGCGCAGGGCGGCCCGCGTGACGACGCCGAGGGTGAGGTTGGCTCCCCCGAGGATGACCCCGGCCAGGAGGGGCAGCCCGGTGAGCGTGTTGCCGACGGCGGCGATCACCCCGACGAGCACGGCCGCGAGGACGACCTCGGCCCGACTGCGGGCCCGCAGCAGCCACAGCACCGCGACCCCACCCGCCGGCCAGAAGACCGCCAGACCGCTCTCGGCGAGCACGGTGCTGCGCCCCAGCACGATGGCGAGGGCGAACAGCAGCGCGAACGCGGCGGTCCGGCGAAGCATGTGCACTCCCGTCTGCGGCAACTCCATCCGACACCCCTGCCTCCCACAGCATGAATGGCGGTCGAGCGCTTGTCATCTCGAGGAACCCCGATCGCGCGACAACGATGTCGAACAGGCCGATCGGCCGGGAGGGCCCTCCCCCGAACGGTCGATGGCGCGGGCCGGGGTCACCTGGTCGGTGCGGCTCTCCCCCCGTCGAGCAGGCGAGCGGACCGGCTACGTCGACGCCGGCTCGGACGCCGTCCCGCGCGGGGACGGCGTGTGGTCCTGGCTCGCCGCGGTGGCCCTGCGACGAAGTACGAGCGCGGCGACGTCGTCGTCGTAGCGGTCGTCCCGGACGGCGTCCACGAGGTCCTCGAGGGCCGTCGAGAGGCAGCGGCCCGCGAGCCTCGGGACCTCGGCGGTCATCCGGTCCAGCCCCTCGTCGAGGCTCTCGTCCCGGCGCTCGACGAGCCCGTCGGTGACGACGAGGAGGGTGTCGCCGGGACCGAACGGCACGACCGACTCGTGACGCTCCTCCGCGAGCCCGAGCGGCGGCCCGTCCGCGAGGGGTAGCTGCTCCACGCTGCCGTCGGCCCGGAGCACCCACGGCGGGATGTGCCCGGCGTTCGCCACGCGGATGGCCCCGGCCGCCTCGTCCGTGAGCACGTACGCGAGGGTGACGATCTGGTCGGTGCCGACGTGCTGCGCCAGCGCGTCGACCTGGCTCACGACGACGTGCGGGGTGGGGTCGATGGAGGCGAAGGCCCGGATCCCGGCCCGCATCTGGGCCATCGTCGCGGCCGCCGCGACCCCGCGACCCATGACGTCCCCGACGAAGGCGACGACGCGTCCGTCCTCGAGCTCGAGCCCGTCGTAGAAGTCGCCGCCGACCTCGGTGCGTCCCGAGGGCCGGTAGTGGCTGGCGACCTCCCACGCGCCGGTCCCGGTGAACGCCTCCGGGAGCACGGCGCGCTGGAGCTGCTCGGCGACGGCCCGGGTCTGGCTGTACAGGTCGGCGTTGTCGAGGGCGCTCGCCGCCCGCCGGGCGAGGTGCTCCGCGAAGTGGACGTCGTCCTCGTCGTAGCGGCGGTCGTCGTCGGTGGAGACCCAGGTGATGACACCCATGACCCGACCGCGCACCAGGAGGGGGACGAGCAGGGCGCTGCGCAGGTGGAGCTCACGGGCCACCCGCAGGTGCTCCTCGTCCTGCGCCGCGCTGACGAGGAGCTCGTCGTCGACGACCGGGATGAGCAGCGGGGCCCCGGTGCGGACCACCTCCATCGCCCCGACGGGGCTCGAGGGGTCCGGGGGCCACCGCGTGTGGAGCGCCATCGCGAGCTCGACCTTCTCGGGGTCGACGTGTGCGGCGGCCAGGCGCTGGAGGGACCCGTCGCGCACGACGTCGATGGCGCACCAGTCGGCGAAGTCCGGGACGGCCAGGCGGGCGACCCGCTGGGTGGTCACGTCGAAGTCGAGGCTCCTGCCGAGCTCGATGGACGCCTCGGCGAGGAACGCCAGCCGAGCGGTCTGCTTCTCGGCCATCGCGGAGGCCTCGATCCGCTCCAGCGCCTGCGCACAGGTGTCGGCGAGGACGTCGAGGAACTCGAGCTCGGCGGGGTGCGGCTCGGTCACCCCCGGGATCGAGAGGTGGATGGCGCCGCGGGTCCGGCCGGCCACACGCAGCGGGACGGTGACGGTGCTCCGCTCACCGCGGTCGACGTTGGGCAGGTCGGGGTAGCGGGCGCTGATCTCAGCGGCCCCGGTGAGGACGATGCGCTCCCCGGTGAGGATCGCGTCGGTCACCGTCGAGCGGCGAGACAGGGGGATGTCCTCCCACGCCGAGGCCTCGGGCGCCGAGAGACCCCGGATCCCGACGAGCCGCACCGCGTCGCCGTTGCGCAGGGCGAGCGCGGCGATGGTGGCTCCGAGGGCATCCGCCATGTGGTGGGTGACGATCCGGGTGACCTGGTCGACGGTCGTCGCCTTCGCCAGCTCGCTCGTGACACGCGCCAGCTGGGTGAGGCTGTCGCCCACCCGTCGCGGCATCCGCCGCCCACGCTGACCCTCGACCACGCCCGTCACCCGGTGATCCTCGCAGGTGGGGCCACCCGTGTCTCTAGTTCTACCGAGCCGCGTCCGTCACAGCACCCGGTACGTTCGTCGGTGACGAAGGGAGCACCCATGGCGACGGCGGGCGACGCGACCACCACCGAGCGAGCGGTGACCCGATGAGGGTCGCGCTCTTCGTCACGTGCCTCGCCGACGTGCTGTTCCCGGACGTCGGCACCGCGACGGTCACCGTCCTCGAGCGGCTCGGCCACGAGGTGGTCTTCCCCGAGGACCAGACCTGCTGCGGCCAGATGCACACGAACACCGGCTACCAGCGCGACGCCCTCGGCCTCGTGCGCCACCACGTCGAGGTCTTCGAGCAGGCGCTCGCCGACGGCTGTGAGGCGATCGTGGCCCCGTCGGGGTCGTGCGTCGGCTCGGTGCGCCACCAGCACGCCGCGGTGGCCCGTCGGGCCGGTGACGAGGAGCTCGCCGTCCGCGCCGAGGCCGTGGCAGCGCACACTCACGAGCTCTCCCAGCTGCTCGTCGACGTGCTCGGGGTCACCGATGTCGGGGCCTCCTACCCGCACCGCGTCACCTACCACCCCACCTGCCACTCGCTGCGCCTGCTCGGGGTGGGCGACGCCCCGCTGCGGCTGCTCCGCGAGGTGCGCGGCATCGACCTCGTCGACCTCCCCTCCGCCGACGTCTGCTGCGGGTTCGGTGGCACCTTCGCGGTGAAGAACGCCGACACCTCGACCGCGATGCTCGCGGACAAGATGGCCGCGGTGCGCACCACCCGGGCCGAGGTCGTCACGGCCGGCGACGCGTCCTGCCTCATGCACATCGCCGGCGGGCTCTCCCGCCTGCGCACGGGGGTCCGCCCGGTGCACCTGGCCGAGATCCTCGCGGGCACCGGCGGCCCGTCGTGAGCACCTTCCTCGGGATGCCGGGCGGGCGGGTCCGCGGCCCGGCGGCGGACCGCTCCGTCGGGCACCTCACCGGCGACCTGCCCTTCCCCGTCGCCGCCCGCACCGGGCTCGCCGACACCCAGCTGCGCCGCAACCTCACGCACGCGACGACGACGATCCGGGCCAAGCGCGCCCAGGTCGTCGCCGAGGTCCCCGACTGGGAGGAGCTGCGGGACGCCGGGTCGGCGATCAAGGCCGACACCATGGCACGCCTCCCCGAGCTGCTCGAGCAGCTGGAGGAGAACGTCCGGGCTCGCGGGGGCATCGTCCACTGGGCCCGCGACGCCGCCGAGGCGAACGCCGTCGTCACCCGGCTCGTGCGGGCGACCGGCGCCGAGGAGGTCGTCAAGGTCAAGTCGATGGCGACCCAGGAGATCGGGCTCAACGAGGCCCTCGAGGCGGCCGGCATCACCGCCCACGAGACCGACCTCGCCGAGCTCATCGTCCAGCTCGGCCACGACGCGCCGTCGCACATCCTCGTCCCGGCCATCCACCGGGGCCGCGCCGAGATCCGCGAGATCTTCCTGCGCGAGATGCCGGGCGTCGACCCCGCCCTCACCGACGACCCGGGCGTGCTCGCCGCCGCGGCACGCACCCACCTGCGCGAGGTGTTCCTCCGGGCGAAGGTCGCGGTCAGTGGCGCGAACTTCGGTGTGGCCGAGACCGGCACGCTCACGGTGGTGGAGTCCGAGGGCAACGGCCGGATGTGCCTCACCCTGCCCGAGACGCTCATCACCGTCATGGGCATCGAGAAGGTGGTGCCCACCTGGGCCGACCTCGAGGTCTTCCTGCAGCTGCTCCCCCGCTCCTCCACGGGTGAGCGGATGAACCCGTACACCTCGACGTGGACCGGCGTCACCGAGGGCGACGGGCCGCAGGAGTTCCACCTCGTCCTCCTCGACAACGGCCGGACGCGGGCCCTCGCCGACGAGCTGGGGCGCACCGCGCTGCACTGCATCCGGTGCTCGGCCTGCCTCAACGTCTGCCCCGTCTACGAGCGCACCGGGGGCCACGCCTACGGCTCGGTGTACCCGGGCCCGATCGGCGCGATCCTCACCCCGCTGCTCACCGGCATCACCGGGGGCGAGGACCCCAACGACTCGCTGCCGTACGCGTCGAGCCTGTGTGGGGCCTGCTACGAGGTCTGCCCGGTGAAGATCGACATCCCGGACATGCTCGTGCAGCTGCGCGCCGAGCACACCGAGGTGCGTGCCGAGACCCATCGCGTCCCCTCCGCCGAGGCGGCCGCGATGCGGTCCGCCGCGTGGGTGATGGGCGACGCCCGTCGCTTCGCCCGCGCCGGTCGCGCGGCGACGCTGGCCCGGCACGCCATCCGCCGCGGGAGGCCCCTGCTGCCGCTCCCTCCCCCGTTGTCCGGGTGGACCGCCTCGCGCGACGCCCCCACCCCGCCGACCGAGACCTTCCGCGACCGGTGGGCCCGCACCCGGAAGGACCGCTCGTGACCGCCCGCGACGAGGTCCTCGCCCGGATCCGGGGCGCGCTCGGGGAGGCGCCGGCGGCCCCGGACGTCCCCCGGGCCTACCGCACCGCGGGCGACCGTTCCCGGGGGGCGGCCGAGCTCGTCGACCAGCTCGTCGACCGGCTCGAGGACTACAAGGCGACCGTCGTCCGCGCCGGCAGCGACGACGCGGCGGTCGGGCCGGCCGTCGCCGCGACCCTCGCCGCCCTCGGCATCGACCGGGCGATCACCCCACCCGGCACGCCGCGGGAGTGGACCGGCGACCTGGCCGACGTGGTGGTCGACGACGGGTCCCTCACCTCCCGGGAGCTCGACGAGGTGCCGGCCGTCGTCACCGGGTCGGTCGTCGCGGTCTCCGAGACCGGGACGCTCGTCCTCGACGGCAGCCCCCTCTGCGGACGCCGCGCCATCACCCTGGTCCCCGACGTGCACGTCTGCGTCGTGCGCACCGGGGACGTCGTGCAGACCGTGCCGGAGGGGCTGCGCCTGGTCGACCCGAGCCGCCCGCTGACCTTCGTCAGCGGCCCGTCCGCGACGAGCGACATCGAGCTCAGCCGGGTCGAGGGCGTCCACGGTCCCCGCACCCTCGTCGTGGTCCTCGTCGGCTGAGCGAGGTCGGCCGCGGGCTCGTCGAGAGTGCAGGACATGCCGATGCAGGGACCCGGATCCTGCGCATGTCCTGCCCTCTCGACGGCGGCGCGCAGGGTGACGTGGTCCATGCGCTCGGGAGCGCATGAGTGCGGGCATGACGGGGTATGCGTGCGGGGTGCCTGCCCACGACGCCCCGGTCGCCGCCGACGCCACCCCGACCCCGCTGGCCGACCTCTCCGCCACGAGCCGCCGCGGTGGCCTCGGCGACGCGCCCGCCGGGGAGGTCGCGGACGCGATCGCCGAGATGGTCGCCCACCCCGACTACCCGTGCCTCGGGGCCCGCTCGGTGTTCCGCCGCGACGCGGTGACGAGCGTGGTGCTCGAGGACCTCACCGACACGACTCCCGGCGGGTCGCTGGACCGGCTCGGGGCGCTGCTGCGGGACTACGCGCGCGGCGTCGACGCCGACGGCGACCTCGTGTCGTTCGTCGCCTGCTTCCGTCGCCCGCCCGCGGCCGGCGAACGGGCCTTCGAGGAGGCCCTGTGGGCGGCGCTCCAGCACCTCCACGACCACGACGGCGAGCCCTGGGCGCCGGGGACCTCGGCCGACCCGAACGACCCGCACTTCGCGTTCAGCGTCGGCGGCACCGCCTTCTTCGTCGTGGGCCTGCACCCCGACGCGTCCCGGATCGCCCGCCGCGCCCCCGTCCCCACCCTCGTCTTCAACCTCCACGAGCAGTTCGAACGGATGCGCTCCGACGGCCGGTACGCCCGGATGCGCGACACCATCCGGCGGCGCGACACCGAGCTCCAGGGCTTCCTCAACCCGATGGTGGCCGACCACGGCCAGGGCTCGGAGGCGCGGCAGTACTCCGGCCGGGCCGTCCCGGCAGACTGGTCGCCGCCCTTCCAGCCCTCCCCCGAGGCCCTCGAGGAGACCCCGTCGTGAACCCGGCCCGCACCCGCCACCCCCGCACCGACCCGCCGCCGCCCTACGCGGGCGGCCCGGACACCCCGTCCCCCGGGTGGCACCGCATCGCGCCCCAGACCGGGGTCGCGGTGGAGCTCGCCCCCGGGGACCGGCTCACCCTGCTCGACCCCTGCGGTGAGCAGGTGAGCGACCTCTACCTCGTGAGCACCGAGGACACCGCGGAGCAGTTCTCCTCCGGGCGCACCACCGACTTCGGCAACACGATCTACGTCTCCACCGGCTCCTCGCTCTACAGCAACCGCAGCCGGGTGCTCGCCGAGGTCGTCGACGACACGGTCGGCGTGCACGACCTCACGCTCACGCCGTGCAGCCAGGCGACGTTCGACATCCTGTACCCCGACCTCGGCGGGGCACCGCACCCGAGCTGCTACGCCAACCTCGTCGGCGCCCTCGAGCCCCGCGGCGTCGACCCGGACCGGATCGGGGTGACCCTCAACGTGTTCATGGACGTCTGGACCGACGAGGCCGGCGAGCTGCACATCGACCCGCCGCCGACGCGGCCGGGCGACCGGTTCACCATCGAGGCCCGGGTGCCCGTCGTCGCCGGCGTCACGGCGTGCTCGGCCGAGAAGTCGAACAACGGCCGGTGCACCCCGATCGACTACCTCGTGGAGCGGGTGTAGCTCCGGGACCCGGGGCGGCCGGGGTCGCCTAGCATCGACAGGACCAGCAGGAGGCGCTCCCGCCGGACGGGAGGGCTCGTCGGGATCGACCCCGGAGCACCGGGAGTGGGAGTGGTGGCTGATGCGGGGCTCCGACTGGTTCGTCGACGACCTCGCGGCGCGCGCCCGGGGTCGCGACGTCGGCGGCTCGCTCGAGCTGGCCCACGAGCTCTCCGGCGTCGCCCGGGACGTGGCCGCCGACCCGTGGCCGTACCTCTCGACCCTGGCGACGCTCGGCGCGCTCGACCTGACGACCGCCCGCGCCGTCGAACCACACCTCGACGCGGTGGCGATCCTCGCCCAGGCGGAGGACCCCGACCTCGACGCGCTCGGGGTGGATGCCGAGAGCACCTTCGGCGTGTACGCCGCCCGGGCGCCGGGCACCGGGCTGCACCTGGCCCGGGACGGGGCGAGATGCACGGTGTCCGGGACGAAGGCGTGGTGCTCCCTCGCCACCGAGGTCTCGCACGCGCTGGTCACCGTCGACGACGCCGGGTCCGACGCGCTCGCGGCGGTCCCCCTGCGCCACCCCGGCGTCGAGCACGCACCGGGCACCTGGGTGTCCCGGGGGCTCACCGGGGTGACCACGGGGTCCCTCACGCTCGAGGACGTCCCCGCGGTCCCCGTCGGCGGCCCGGGCTGGTACCTCACCCGCCCGGGCTTCGCCTGGGGCGGCATCGGGGTCGCCGCGGTGTGGTTCGGCGGCGCCGCGGCCCTCGCCGGCCGGCTCACGGACGCCGCCGGCCGCCGCACCCCCGACCAGGTGGCCCTGATGCACCTCGGCACCGCCGACCGGGTCCTCCACACCTCCCTCCTCGCCCTGCGCGACGCCGCCGACGCCATCGCCGGCGGCCGGGCCGAGGGTGCCGACGGGGCGCTGCTCGCCGCCCGGGTGCGCGCGGTGGTCGCCGACGCCGCCGAGGAGGTGCTGCGCATCGTCGGGCACGGCCTCGGGCCCGCTCCGCTGACCCACGACGAGGAGCACGCGCGCCGCGTCGCCGACCTCACGGTGTACCTGCGCCAGCACCACGCCGAGCGCGACCTCGCCGCCCTCGGGGCGCTCGTGCTCGAGGACGGCGGCTCCCCGTGACCGCCTCCGCCGCACCGATCTTCCACCACGCCGACGCCGGCACGCCGGAGCCGGAGTGGCTCCTGGACCGGCGGTGGTCCACCGTTCCGTCCCTCGACGTCGCCGGACTGGCGGCCACGTACGACGCCGTGCTCGTGGCCGCCGCGCACCCCGACGACGAGACACTGGGAGTCGGCGGGCTCGTCGCCGCCCTCGCCCGCCACGGGGCCGCGGTGTCGGTGCTCGTGGCCACCGACGGCGAGGCCTCCCACCCGGACGCCCGCGCCTGGGCCCCGGGGCTGCTGGCGCGCGTGCGCGCCGACGAGGCCGCCGCCGCGGTCGCGCGGCTCGCCCCGGCCGCCCGCGTCGACCGGCTGGGCCTCCCCGACGGCGGGCTGGCCGCCGCCGAGGACCGGCTCGTCGAGGCCCTGGCCGAGCGCTGCGGACCGGGCACGCTGGTCATCGCCCCGTGGGACGCCGACGGCCACCCCGACCACGACGCCCTCGGACGGGCCGCATCCGCGGCCGCCGCCCGCTCCGGCGCCGTGGTGGCGCACTACCCCGTCTGGCTGTGGCACTGGGGTCGCCCGGACGACCTCCCGTGGGAGGCGGTCCACGCCGTGGAGCTCACCCCGCCGGACCTGGCCCGGCGAGCCGCCGCCGTCGCCGAGTACCCCTCGCAGACAGGCGCGCTCGGCCCCGGCCCCGGGGAGGCCGCCGTCGTGACCGAGCCCGTGCTCCGACGGGCTCGCCGGGTCGTCGAGGTCCTCCTCGCCGAGCCGGGCGCACTGCCCGTCCTGGCGCCTCGGGACGACGCCGACGTGGCCGCACCGTTCGACGCGATGTACGCCGGCGGCCCCGACCCGTGGGGCTTCGAGGGCTCCTTCTACGAGGAGCGCAAGCGCGCCCTCACCACCGCGGTCCTCGGTCGCCCCCGGTACGGGTCGGTCGTCGAGATCGGCTGCGCCGACGGCCTGCTCACCTCGGCCCTGGCCGCGAGGGCCGACGAGGTGGTCGCCGTCGACGTCAGCCCCGCCGCGCTCGACCGGGCCCGCGCCCGCGACCTCGGGAACGTCCGCTGGGCGCTCGGGCGGGCCCCCGCCGCCGTGCCGCCCGGCCCGGTCGACCTCGTCGTGCTGTCCGAGGTCGGCTACTTCCTCACGCCGCTCGAGCTCCTCGAGACCCTGCGACGGGTCCGCGAGCGCCTCGCCGAGGGCGGCGAGGTCGTCCTCGTGCACTGGCGGCACCCGACGGCCGACGTCCCGCTCGACGGCCCCACCGTCCACGACCAGGCCGCGTCCGTCCTCGCCGACCTGCCGCACCGCGTGCACCACGTCGACGCCGACGTCCTCGTCGACGTGTGGGGCCACCCGGCCTCGGTCGCCGAGCAGGAGGGCCGCCGATGAGCGCCGTGACCCACGTGGTCGTCGCCGTCCCGGCCCGCGACGAGGAGGAGCTGCTCGCCGCGTGCCTGCGCAGCGTCCTCCGGTCGGCGAGCGTCCTGCGCGGGCGTCGCCCCACCGTCTCCACCGAGGTCGTCGTGGCCCTCGACCGGTGCACCGACACCTCGGTGCGCGTGGTGCAGCGGTTCCCCGTCACGGCGGTGGAGGTCGACGCCGGCTCGGTCGGACGGGCCCGGCACGCCGCGGTGTCCGCCGGGCTCGTCGACACCGGTCGGCGCGGGGCCGACCCGGCCGCCACCTGGGTCGTCGGCACCGACGCCGACTGCGTCGTCCCCGCCCAGTGGCTGGGGCGCCACCTGCAGGCCGCGGAGGCGGGGGCCGACCTCGTCCTCGGCACCGTCGAGCCGTTCGGCGTCGCCGACGCGTCCGTGCTCGCGGCCTGGCGGGACCGGCACGCCCTGCGCGAGGGCCACGACCACGTCCACGGCGCCAACCTCGGGGTGCGGGCGAGCGCCTACCTGGAGGCCGGTGGCTTCGCGCCCCTCGCCCTCCACGAGGACGTCGACCTCGTGGCGCGGGTCCGCGCGGCGGGGCGACCGTGGGTGGCCAGCGACCGGGTCCGGGTCCGCACGTCGGGGCGCACCACGAGCCGGGTCGAGGGCGGTTTCGCGGGGTACCTCACCGCCCTCGCGCCCCCGGGCCGGACCCTCGACCCGCGAGCGGGGGCGGCGCGATGACCATCACGTGCGACGCGGTGGTCGTCGGCGGCGGGCCCAACGGCCTCGTCGCCGCGAACGCCCTCGGCGACGCCGGCTGGGACGTGGTCCTCGTCGAGGCACAGGACGAGGTCGGGGGTGCGGTGCGCAGCGGCGAGGTCACCGCCCCCGGCTTCGTCACCGACCTGTTCAGCGCCTTCTACCCCCTCGCCGCGGCCAGCCCGGTCATCCGCGACCTCGACCTCGGCGCGCACGGCCTCGAGTGGCGGCGCGCCCCCGACGCCGTGGCGCACGCGTTCCCCGACGGGCGCGGGTCGGTCGTGCACGCGACCCCCGAGGACACCGCCGCGGCGCTCGACGCGTTCTCCCCCGGCGACGGTGCGGCCTGGCTGCGGCTCGTCGCCGACTGGCACCGCGTGCGCGACCCGCTGCTCGACGCGCTGTTCACCCCGCTGCCCGCGGCGCGACCGCTGCTGCGCCTGCTGCGCGAGACGCGCGTCGCCGGCGCCGTCGACCTGCTCCGCCTGGGGCTGCTCTCCGCGCGCCGCTTCGGCCACGAGGAGTTCGGTTCCGAGGAGGCCCGGGTCCTGTTCACCGGCAACGCCATGCACAGCGACCTGCCGCCCGACGGTGCCGGCAGCGCGCTGTTCGGGTGGCTGCTCGTGATGCTCGGCCAGGACGTGGGCTTCCCCGTGCCGCGAGGTGGGGCCGGCGAGCTCGCCCTCGCCCTCCGGCGGCGCGCCGAGTCGCGGGGCGTGCAGGTCCGGTGCGGCACTGCGGTCACGGGCGTCGACGTCGGCGGCGGCCGGGCCCGGGGCGTCCGCCTCGCCGACGGCACGGTCGTGCGGGCGCGCAAGGCGGTCCTCGCCGACGTCTCGGCCCCGGCGCTCTACGGACACCTCGTCCCCGAGGGCGTCCTCCCCCGCCGGCTCCTGGCCGACCTGCGCCGCTTCGACTGGGACTCGGCGACGCTCAAGGTCAACTGGGCCCTCGACGGGCCCGTCCCGTGGCGTGCCGCCGAGGCCCGCAACGCCGGCACGGTGCACCTGGGGGTCGACGACGCCGGGCTCGTCGACGTCGGCGCGGACCTGTCGGTCGGACGGATGCCGACCCGCCCCTTCCTCCTCTTCGGCCAGATGACGACCGCCGACGCCTCCCGGTCGCCCGAGGGCACCGAGTCCGCCTGGGCCTACACCCACCTGCCCCGGCGCTTCGTCGGGGACGCCGAGGCGATCGCCGCGCAGGTCGAGCGGGTCGAGGCGGCCGTCGAGGAGGCGGCTCCCGGCTTCCGCGGCCTCCAGCGGGCGCGGGACGTCCAGGCCCCCGGCGACCTCGAGGACGCCGACGCCAACCTCGACGGCGGCGCGCTCAACGGCGGCACGGCCAACCTGCACCAGCAGCTCGTGCTCCGCCCGACCCGTGGCCTCGGCCGGCCCGAGACCCCCGTTCCGGGGCTGTTCCTCGCGAGCGCCTCGGCCCACCCGGGCGGCGGGGTGCACGGTGCGTGCGGCTGGAACGCCGCGGTCGCCGCCCTCGGTCAGGACGGGCGGCTCGGTGCCGCCCGGAAGGCGCTCGTCCGCACCGCGTGGGCGCGGGTGCTCCGCGAGGACCCGCCCGGCTGACGCTGCCGGTCAGCCGATGGAGGGGTCTCGGTGCCGGCCCTCCGCGAGCAGGGCCAGCCGGCGCAGCGTCTCCCGGTTGCGGGGCAGGATCGCGGCCTGGCGCAGCGGCATCGGGACGAGCCGCCCGGGGCCGTTCGAGGCGTCCTCGGCGATCGTGACGGTGCACGCCTCGGGGCCGTCGGGGACCACCTCGATGTCGACCCGTGCCTCGCCGGCCGGCCAGGCCCTCGCCGTGAGCAGCAGCCGGTGCGGGGCGTCCGACTCCTCGACGTGGGTGGTGTCGGAGACCATCGCCGGCCACAGGCCGACGCTGTGGTGCAGCCGGGCACCGGGCTCCGGCCAGCTCGTGTCGACCTCGCGGACGCGGGAGGCGCCCACGACCCAGGACGCGTAGAGCCACCCGTCCGCGAGGACGGCCCAGACCGCCTCCGCGGGGGCGTCGACGGTGCGGGTGACGCGGGGACGGTCGAGGGACTCGGACATGGTGTGCCTTCCGGTTGGCGTGGGGGGAGTGCCCGCCGGCGCTGCTCGGCGTGGACGGTCCGGGTCCGATCCTCCCGGAACAGGACGAGCCCTACCCGGTCCGGTGCGCGCGCAACCGTTCGCGTCCGGCCGTCCCGGCGTGCCACCTGAGAAAGAGGGCTGGCGACGATTTGGGGTCCGGGGTGCGTCGCTGGCTATCGTGGCCGGGTTCGCCCCCTCACGGACGGAGAGAACCGTGACCTGCCCCGAGTGCGGAGCGGCGGTGCACCCCGCAGACCGCGTCTGCCCCATCTGCGGCACCGTGCTGCCCACCCAGGAGGCGGCCGGGGCGCCGGAACCGCCCGTCACTCCCGCGTCGCCGGCGCCGGCCGTCCCACCGGCCTCGGCCGGGTCCGAGGAGCCGACGGTGGGCCTGCGGGAGGACACCTCCGAGCTCGGCGGGCTCCTCCCCTTCAGCGCCTACCCCGACGTCAACCGGCCCGGCGGCGGCTACCCGGAGCCCGAGGAGCCGGTCTACGCCGACCCGGCGGCCCCGGGCGCCGCTCCCGCGGACCCCCGCCGCGGCTGCCTCGGGATGGTCGTCGTGGCACTCGTCGGCCTCCTCATGCTCGCCGGGATCTTCTGGTACTTCGGGTCGGGCGGCGAGCCCGAGCCGGGGACGGCCGGCTCGGCGACCCAGAGCGCCCCCTCCGGCTCGGACTCCTCGACGTCGCCCGACGCGTCCCCCTCGGACTCCCCCACCGGCCCACAGCCGACCGAACGCGCCTCCACCGCCAAGCGGTGCGACACGGTGGACGGCGCCGTGGCCTGGAGCGGCAACGAGGTGACCACCTGCGAGTTCGCGGTCGAGACCGCGAAGGCCCTCGTCGACGAGGCGCCCGACCTGCCCGCCACGGTCACCGCCCGCTCCCCCGTCACGAAGAAGGAGTACGCGATGGAGTGCTCCAACACCACACCCGTCGTCTGCCGGGGCGGCACCGACGCCCTCGTCTACGTCGACCTCCCGCAGCCGTAGCCGACCTCCGGTGACGGCCGTGGCCGCGCGGCTAGGGTGGCCGGCGTGGAGCCGGTCGTGCGCGTCGAGCACCTCACCAAGGACTACGGTGCGGTGCTCGCCCTCGACGCCCTGACCCTCGACATCGGCGAGGGCACCACCGGGCTCGTCGGGGCCAACGGCGCCGGCAAGTCGACGCTGCTGAAGATCCTGCTCGGCCTCATCCCCGCCACCGAGGGGTCGGCCCGGGTGCTCGGCCACGACGTCGCCACCGAGGGCGAGGCCATCCGCGCCTCCGTGGGCTACCTGCCCGAGGACGACTGCCTCCCACCGGATGTCAGCGCCAGCGACCTCGTCGTCCACCTGGCGATGATGTCCGGGCTGCCCCGCGTCGCCGCCCGCGAGCGCGCCGCCGAGGTGCTGCGCCACGTCGGGCTCGCCGAGGAGCGGTACCGGCCGATGGGCGGCTACTCGACGGGGATGAAGCAGAAGGCCAAGCTCGCCCAGGCCCTCGTCCACGACCCCCGGCTCGTCCTCCTCGACGAGCCGACGAACGGCCTCGACCCCGCCGCCCGCGAGGAGATGCTCGGCCTCGTCCGGCGCATCGGCCACGACTTCGGCATCGCCGTCATCGTCACCTCGCACCTGCTCGGCGAGCTCGAGCGGGTCAGCGACAACGTCGTCGTCCTCGACGGCGGCACCCTCCTGCGGGCCTCGCGCACCGACGAGTTCCTCGACGCCACCGGCGCCCTCCTCGTCGAGGTCCTCGGCGACGACGCGCCGGCCCGGATGGCCGCCGCACTCACCACCGCCGGGGTCCCCACGACCGTCCGGGGGTCGGTGCTCAGCGTCGACGCCACGGCCGGGGCCCTCGACGTGCGTGACCTGGTCCGCGACACCGCGAGCGACCTGGGGCTGGGCCTGGTCCGTCTCCAGACCGGACACCGGCGCATCGAGGACGTCTTCGCCGACGCCGCGCCCGAGTCGGCCGAGGGGGTGCCCGGTGTCTGACCCCACGTCCGCGACGCCCGAGGGCGGCAGCGTCATCCACGACCTCGGGTACCGGCCGTACACCGGGCCCCGCCTCGGGACCGGGGCGATCGCCCGGGCCCTCGTGGTCACCGGTTTCCGGAACACCTTCGGGCTCGGCCGGTCGGGCCGCTCGAAGGTGCTGCCCTTCGTCCTGCTGCTCCTCAACCTCATGCCCGCGGTCATCGTCGGGGGCGTGCTCGCCTTCATCGGCCTCGACGAGCTGCCCATCGGCTATGCCCAGTACGCGTCCACGACGCAGGTCCTCCTCGGGATCTTCGTCGCCGCGCAGGCGCCGGTGCTCTTCTCGCGCGACCTGCGGCACGGCACCATCGCCCTCTACCTCGCCCGGCCGCTCCGGTCGAGCACCTACGCCGTGGCCCGCTGGGCCTCCCTGCTCGGGGCGACGCTCGTCTTCCTCCTGCTGCCGATCCTCATCCTCTACGTGGTGGCACTGCTCGCCGAGCTCGATGTCTCGGAGCAGACCCACGACGCCTCCGTGGCGGTCGGCCTCGCCGTGCTGCTCGCCCTCTCGCTCACCGGGGTCGCGGGCCTCATCGCGTCGTGGTCGACCCGCCGGGGCTTCGCCGTCGCCGCGACCATCGCGCTCCTCGTCATCGGCAACGGCATCGTCACGGCGATCCAGGGCATCGCGCGCGAGGAGGGGCAGCCGCAGGTCGGTGAGGTCGCGGGGCTGTTCTCGCCGTACTCGCTCTACCGGGGCCTCATGGCGGCCTGGGCCGGTGGCGACACCCCGACGCCACCCACCTCCACCGGGATGGAGCTCGCGTACGTCGGCGTCTTCGTGGCCCTGTCCGCGGCCTGCCTCGCGGCCCTCGTGTGGCGCTACCGTCGGGTGGCCACGTCATGAGCGTCCTCGCCCTCGACACCGCCTCGCGCTGGTACGGAAACGTCGTCGCCGTCAACGGCATCTCGATGACGGTCCGCCCCGGCATCACCGGCCTGCTCGGGCCCAACGGCGCCGGCAAGACCACGCTCATCGCCCTGATGTCCGGTTTCCTCGCACCGTCCGCCGGCACGGTGACGCTCGACGGCGAGGCGGTGTGGCGCCACACCGACGCGTACCGCTCCATCGGGCTCGTCCCCGAGCGCGAGCTGAGCTTCGGCTACCTCACCGGGCGCCAGTTCGTCCTCGCCAACGCCGAGCTGCACGGGCTGGAGGACCCGGGGGCCGCCACCGAGCGGGCCCTGGCCGTCGTCGAGATGACCGAGCCGGCGGAGCGGCGGATCGGCACCTACTCCAAGGGGATGCGCCAGCGCGTCAAGCTCGCCTCGGCGCTGGTCCACGACCCGCCGGTGCTGCTGCTCGACGAGCCGTTCAACGGGGTCGACCCGCGCCAGCGGCTGCACCTCATGGCGCTGCTGCGGCAGATGGGCGCCGAGGGCCGCACCGTGCTGTTCAGCTCGCACATCCTCGAGGAGGTCGAGCAGGTGGCCCGGCAGATCGAGGTCGTCGTCTCCGGGCGGCACGCGGCCTCCGGCGAGTTCGGGGAGATCCGGCGGCTGATGACCGACCGGCCGGTCCAGTACGTCGTGGTCGCCGACGACGACCGGCGGCTCGCGGCCCAGCTCATCGCCGAGCCCTCGGTCGTGGCGGTCTCGCTCCGCCCCGAGGGCGGGGTCGACGTCTCGGTCGCCGACTTCGGCTCGTTCGCGGTCCGGCTGCCCCGGGTGGCGCACGAGCACGGCATCCGGATCCGTGAGCTCGCCCCCACCGACGACTCGCTCGAGAGCGTCTTCTCGTACCTGGTGGGGGGCTGACCCGTGAACCGCACCATCGTCCGGCTCTCCGCCCAGGCCATCGGCGGGCGGCGTCGCGGCCTCGCCCTGCTCGTCATCCCGTTGGCGCTGCTCGTGCTCGCGGTCGTCGTCCGCAGCCTCACCGACGGTCAGGTGGGGTTCGACGCGGTCGTCGGGCTCGGGTTCACCCTGGCCCTGCCCCTCGTCGCGCTGCTCGCCGCGACCGCGGTGCTGGGGCCGGAGGTCGACGACGGCTCGATCGTCTACCTGCTCGCCAAGCCGGTCAGCCGGCACGTCATCGCGGTGAGCAAGTACGCCGCGGCGTGGTCGGCGACGATGCTGCTCGGGTCGCTGCCGGTGGCCCTCGTCGCCCTGGTCCTCGACGCGTCGGAGCCGCGCCGCGCGTTGGCGCTGGGCGTGGGCGCGGCGGTGTCCGGCACGGTCTACGCCGCGCTGTTCCTGGGGCTCGCGGCCCTCACCCGCCACGCCGTGGTCGTCGGGCTGCTCTACACCCTCTTCTGGGAGGGCGTCCTCGGGTCGGTGTTCGCGGGGGTCCGCTGGCTGTCGGTCGGGGCGTGGGGCCGCGGGGTGGCCGCCGAGGTCAGTCCCCTCGTCGAGGACGTCGGGGTCGGCGTGGGCTACGCGGCGGTGGCGGCGGCGGTGCTGACGGTCGGTGCGGTGTGGTTCGCCGGCGACCGGCTGCGGTCCTTCACCCTGCGCGGGGACGAGTAGCCCACTCCTCGAACCGCGGCCCTCGGCCGACCCGGATGGGGCCCTTGGCACCTCGTTCGACCGCCTCACCCTTCTGCAGCACCCGCACGACGCCGGCGTCGGCGAGGTCCCACGCGAGGTCGCGGACCTCGGCCGACCGGCTCCGCCACGAGTCGCCGCCGACGATGCGGGCCGCCTCGCTCGGGCAGGTCGTGCCCTCGGGGCGGTGGCGGAGCAGCGTGCGGTACGCCGCGGCGGCCCGCTCGGCGCGCCCCTCCGGAGTCCCCTCCTCCCACCACGGCTCGCCCCGCTCGCCGAGGGCGACCTTGGCGTCCTGCACCCGGTGGCGGGCGGCATCCCCCTCGGAGCGCACCGCCCGGCGCGCGGCCATCAGCTCGGCGACGAGCTCGGTGCGGAGCCGCTCGGGGATGCCCGGGTCGGTGGCGCGCCACCGCCTCCCGTCGACGACGACGTAACGCCCGTCCGGGGTGCGCTCGGTGTCGGGTCCGGCCATGCCGTTACGGGGTGCCCGGTCGCTCGAAGATGCCGAAGCCGAACCCCGCCGCCACCGCGTGCCCGGCGGCCAGCCGCACACCCTCGACCTCGACGGGCCGGGCGTCCTCCCAGCCTGCCGGGAGCGCGGCCGTCGCCTCGTCGCGCCGCGGGTTGACGACGACGAGGTGGGTGCCGCCGCGGACGTACGTGAACGGGTAGCCCTCGGTGAGCACCTCGAGGCTGCCGTCGGGCTGGAGCGCCGGCGTGGCGTGCCGGAGGGCGACGAGCCGGCGCACGAGGTGGAGGAGCGACCCCTCGTCGGCGCGCTGGGTCGCGACGTCGGGCCGGCCGGGGTCGGGGTCGAGGGGCAGGTAGAACCGCTCCGGCGGTGCGGTCGAGAACCCCGCCCCGGGGCCGGGCTCCCACTGCATCGGGGTGCGCGAGCCCGTCCGGTTGTTCGTCGGCGACAGGATGCTGCCCTCGACGTCGGGGAGGTCCTCGACGTAGCGCATCCCGATCTCGTCGCCCATGTAGATCGTCGGCAGCGAGGGCCACGTCAGCTGGAACGCGTACGCGCTGCGGGCCTGCTCGGCGGTGCGGGGGCCGCTGACGAGCCGGGCGTAGTCGTGGTTCGCGGTGGGCAGTGCGATGTGCCCGCCTCCGGCGCCGATGGCCTCGGTCGCCCGGCGCCACTCGCGCAGGAAGAGGTCGATGCCGCCGCTGCCCTCGGGGTCGAAGAAGAAGTGGCCGGTGTCGGTCCACGACGGCTCGTGCGTGCCGATGCCGGTGTGCCAGAGGGACCGCAGCGCCGGGTTGCCGAACTGGAGGAAGAAGTCGGCGTGGAAGCCCGCGGAGACGGAGACGGCCGGCTCACCCCACTCGGAGAGGAGCGCGACGTCGGGGTACGTCGTGTCGAGCCACGCGCGCACCTCACCCCACAGGCGCCCGGTCTCGACGTGCCCGGGGTCGTCCTTGACGAGGGAGGCGGCCATGTCGACCCGGAACCCGCTGATGCCGAGGTCGAACCAGTGCGCCATGACGTCCTGGAGTGCCTGCCGGTTCGCGCGCGGCCCCTCGGCGTCCACGGGGTCCCGCCACGGCTCGGCCTCGTCCGGCCTGGCGTAGCCGAAGTTCAACGCGGGCTGGCAGGGGTAGAAGTTCAGCTGGTAGTAGCCGCCGCGGCTGCCGGGCACGGGGCACCAGATGCCCGCCGGGCGTCCGACCCGGTCGTTCCCGATGTACCGGCCGTCGTTCGGGTCGTCCGCCCACTCGCGGAACCAGGGGTGCTGGTCGCTGGTGTGGCCCGCGACGAGGTCGAGCAGCACGCGGATGCCCCTGCTGCGGGCGGCGTCGACGAAGGCGACGAGGTCGTCGTTCGTCCCGTAGCGCGGTGCGACGGAGAGGTAGTCGCTGACGTCGTACCCCGCGTCGGCGAAGGGCGAGGCGAAGAGCGGGCTGAACCAGACGGCGTCCACCCCGAGCCACGCCAGGTGGTCGAGCCGCTCGAGGGCGCCGGCGAGGTCGCCGATGCCGTCGCCGTTGCCGTCCGCGAAGGACTGCGGGTAGATCTGGTAGAGGACCGAGTTCGCCAGCCAGGCCGGCTGCGGACGGGTGCTCGTCATCTCGTCACCCTAACGACGGGGACGAGCCCGGTGGACGTCGCGACCGCGTCAGTGCGGCTCGGGGTCGGCTGCCGCGGCGGCCCGGGCGAGCAGGGTCTCCCGGGCCCGTCGCTCGACGAGGAGCTCGAGGAAGTCGTGGACGGTGGACTGGGGCTCGAGCCGGGCGCGGGCCTCCGCGACCGCCGCCTCCACCTCCTCGCGGGTGAAGTCCCCCTCGAAGCGCTGCACGAGGGTGTCCACGGCGAAGACGTACTGCGGCTCGTGATGGTTCTCGGCGTGCGGCGCGGCCATCGGCGGACCTCCTCGGCGGCCCCGCCTGCGCGGCGCGGGTCCTGGTGCACAGAGCGTAGCGAGGGGCACGGCGGGCGACCATCCCGTGACGTGTGGGCGGTCCGGCGCCACCTTCGACGGGCCGGGTCGGCCCCGGCAGGACCCGGCGCGTCCCGCACCTATATTCGGTGGCGTGCTGAACACACCTCGCGCGCGCTGGTTCGGGCTGGTCGTCATCAGCCTCGGCGTCTCGCTCGTCATCGTCGACTCGACCATCGTCAACGTCGCGATCCCCTCGATCATCGACGACATCGGCCTGACGTCCACGCAGGCGCAGTGGGTGCAGGAGATCTACACGCTGGTCTTCGCCGCGCTGCTGCTCGTGTTCGGCCGGCTCGCCGACTCCTTCGGGCGGCGGCGGCTGTTCACCCTCGGTGCCGTCGTGTTCGGGCTCTCCAGCGTGCTGGCGGCCCTGTCCGACAGCGGCGGTGCGCTCATCGGGGCCCGGGCGCTGCAGGGCATCGGCGGGGCGATGATGCTGCCGACCTCGCTCTCCCTGCTCAACGCGACCTTCCGCGGCCGCGAGCGCGGCATCGCGTTCGGCATCTGGGGGGCCACCATCGGCGGCACCGCGGCGCTCGGGCCGCTGCTCGGGGGGTGGCTCACGACGAGCTACTCGTGGCGCTGGGCGTTCGGGATCAACATCCCGCTGGCAATCGTCGTCATCGTGGGGCTGCAGCTGTTCGTCGCGGAGTCTCGCGACCCGTCGCGGGGCGGGCGTCCCGACCTCGTCGGCGCGCTGCTGTCGGTGGTCGGCTTCGGCGGCGTCGTGTTCGGGCTCATCGAGGGGCGCACCTACGGCTGGTTCACCAGCCTCACGCCGCTGACGCTCGGCTCCTGGTCCTGGCCGTGGTCGCTCTCCCCGGTGCCGGTCGCCTTCGCCGTCGGCGGCGCAGCCCTCACGGTGTTCCTCCTCCTCGAACGGCGGCGGGACCGGCGTGGGCAGCCGGGGATGCTCGACCTCTCGCTCTTCGCGATCCCGTCGTTCCGCAACGGCAACATCGCCGCCGCGATCGTCAGCCTCGGCGAGTTCGGGGTGCTCTTCACGCTGCCGCTCTGGCTGCAGAACGTGCTGGGGTACACCGCCTTCGAGACCGGGCTGGTGCTGCTCGGGCTCGCCGGCGGCAGCTTCCTCGCCTCCGGGCTCGGAGCCGCCATCGGCAGCAAGAAGGGGCCGCTGTTCATCGTGCGGCTCGGCATCGTGCTCGAGATCCTCGGCGTCGGAGGCCTCGCCGCCTTCCTCCGGCCGGACTCGACCTGGGTCGTCATCGTGCCGTTGCTGTTCGTCTACGGCATCGGCGTCGGGTTCGCGACCGCGCAGCTGACCGGTGTCGTCCTCGCCGACGTGCCCGTCGAGCGCAGCGGGCAGGGGTCGGGCACGCAGAGCACCTCCCGCCAGGTGGGCTCGGCCCTCGGCATCGCGATCCTCGGCACGGTCCTCTTCCTCGTCCTCTCCCAGCAGCTCGATGACTCGCTGAAGGCGCAGGGGCTGCCCGACGCCCAGCGCACCCGGCTCGTCGACACCGTCGAGTCCAGCGCCGGCGCGGTCATCCCCGGCCTGGCCCGCGACCCCGCCACCGCCCCGGTCGCCGAGGCCGCGAGCCGGGCCTTCACCGAGGCGACGCGGTGGTCCGCGGCCGTCGCAGCCGGGTTCCTGCTCCTCGGGCTGGGTGCCAGCACGTCGCTGAGCTCCGGGAGGCGGGAGGAGGAGACCGAGGGGTCCGAGCAGTCCGGGAACGCCGCGGCGGCTCCCGCCTGACCGACGGCGCGGGGCACGCCGACGGTCACCGGACCGGGGCCGTCGCCGGTCTCAGACGGCGACGTCGCGCCGGCAGAAGGCCAGCGTCCCCGCGGCGACGAAGGCCGCGGAGAGCCCGACGAGGATCGCGAGGTGACCGGCGTCGAGCCCGTTCGACAGGGGGTCCGAGCCGGTGAGCCACGTGAACGCCGACCAGTCCCGGGTCCACTCGAGCCCGTCGACCTGGGGCAGGATGCCGCTCGCGGCATACCCCAGGACCGCGCCGCCCGCCGCGGCCCCGATCGCCCACGACCGCCGCCCGGTCGCCGCCCCCACCGCGAACGAGGCACTGCCGAAGAGCAGCGCGAACGCGGCGAGGTGCACGTGCATCGCGGCGAGGTGCCCGGCGCCGACGGAGGCGAACCGCGCGGGGCCGGAGATGGCGAGCATCGCGACCCAGAACACCGCGACGACGGCGACGAGCATGGTGGCCAGCGCCCCCACCCGCTGGAGGGCGAGCGAGGTCCGGCTCACCGGGTGGGTGAGGGTCAGGTCGAGGGTGCCGGCCTCCTCCTCGCCGGCCACGATCCGGGCGCCGGCGCCGATCGCGAAGACCGTCATGAGGACCGCGACGACGAGGCCGTACACGGTGGCCCCGAGGTACCCGGCGGGTGTCGTGATGTTCGTGTAGTTGAGCGCCTCGAGCAGCGCCTGCGGGTAGCTGTCGAGCAGGGCGGCGATCTCGGGGTCCTCGAAGGTCGGGTAGAACGCCGCGTACCCGCACCCGACGAGGACGATGGCGACCGTCCAGCCGGCGAGGGAGCGGCGGGAGTCCCGGAGCCACTTGGCGTACACCGTGCGGATCACGGGGCCACCTCCGCCCGCTCGCCCGCGTACCGGTCGAAGAAGATCTCCTCGAGGTCGGGCTCCTCGCTCGTGAGGCTCAGCACGTCGTGTGCGGCGAGCGCCTTGACGAGCGCGTCCGCGGACCCGTCGAGCCGGCAGTGCAGCACCGCAGCGTCGACTCGGACCTCGCTGACCCCGGGCAGCCCGGCGAAGGGCTCCGGGGCCACCGGGCCGGCGAAGACCACCTCGACCCGCCGCGTCGCGCTCGCCCGCAGGCTCTCGACCGTGTCGACGCCCGCCAGGCGTCCGTCGCGGATGATGCCGACCCGGTCGGAGGTCTTCTGCACCTCGCTCATGACGTGGGACGACATGAACACGGTCCGGCCCTCCGCCACGGCCGCTCGTGCCATGGCCGCGAACTCCTGCTGGAGGAACGGGTCGAGGCCGGCGGTCGGCTCGTCGAGGATGAGCAGCTCCGGGTCGTGCATGAAGGCCTGGACGAGACCGACCTTCTGGCGGTTGCCCTTGGAGAGCGTTCCGATCGGCCGCGCGAGGTCGAGCCGCAGCCGGTCGGCGAGATCGGTGATCCGGGCGGGCGCCACGCCACCACGCAGGTGGCCGAGGTAGGTGAGCAGCTCGTGGCCGCTCTGCCGGCCGTCGACCGTGAACTCGCCCTCGAGGTAGCCGATCCGGCGACGCAGGGCCACCCCCTCCCGGCGCGGGTCGAGCCCGAGGACGCGCACCGACCCTCGGGTGGGCCGGATGAGGTCGAGGAGGATCCGGATCGTCGTCGTCTTCCCTGCACCGTTGACGCCGAGGAACCCGAAGACCTCACCGGCGCGGACCTCCAGGTCGAGCCCGGCGAGCGCCCGGGTGCGGCCGTACGCCTTCTCGAGGCCACGCGTGAGGATGACCTCGTCCACGACGTCACTCCCTCGATCCGGTCCCTCCAGAGTAGTCGTCGCGCCCCGTGTCGAACCCTGCAGGGCGCCCCTTGTCCCCCTCCCCGGAGTGTGGTGTCGTGGCAGCACCGTCCCCGCCGCTCGGCGAGGCGACCACGACGAGGTGGTAACGATGGGCTCGACGTACGACTACGTGATCGTGGGAGCGGGGTCGGCCGGCGCGGTCGTCGCCGCCCGGCTCACCGAGGACCGGGACGTGCGGGTGTGCCTGCTCGAGGCGGGCGGGCCGCCCCCGCCGGCGGAGCTGATGCCGGCTGCGGTGGCCAGCCTGCAGAACGACCCCGCCGTCGACTGGATGTTCACCGGAGACGCCGGCGGGGTCGGCAAGGGCCTGGTCGGCGGCCGGATGATGGTGCCGCGCGGCAAGATGCTCGGCGGCACCTCGGGGCTCAACTACATGGCGTACGTCCGCGGGCACCCCGGCGACTTCGACGCCTGGGCCGCCGGTGGCGCGGAGGGCTGGTCCTACGACGAGGTCCTCCCCTACTTCCTCAAGGCCGAGGGGTTCGTGCACAGCACGGAGCTGCACCCTGACCTCGACGCGCACGGCAGCGACGGGCCGTTGGGGGTGTCGGTGCGCGAGCCGGTCCTCCCGGCCTCGGCCCAGTTCGTCGAGGCCGCGGGGGCCACGGGGCTCAAGCAGGGCGACTACAACGGCCGCGACCGGCGGGAGGCGGAGGGCGTGGCCTCCCTGTTCCAGACCACGACGAAGGACGGCAGGCGCAGCTCGACCTTCCACGCCTACCTCGAACCCGCCATGGACCGCGAGAACCTGACCGTCGTCACCGGGGCGCTCGTCGAGCGGGTGCTGCTGGACGGCGCGGGTGACGGCCTGCGCGCCGGCGGCGTCGCCTACCGCACGGCCGACGGGGGCCACGAGGAGGTCACCGCGGCGACCGAGGTGGTGCTCTGCGCGGGGGCGATCGGGTCGCCGCACCTGCTGCTGCTCTCCGGCGTCGGGGCGCGCGACGAGCTCGCCGCCGTGGGTGTCGAGTGCGTCGTCGACCTGCCGGACGTCGGGCGTCACCTCAAGGACCACCTGCACACGCCGCTGATGTTCGCCGCCGACGGCATCGGCGAGCCGATGCTCGAGGTCGCGATGTCGCTCGGGCCGGACGCCCTGCGTGCACCGGCGGGTCCGCTGCCCGCCGACCCCGCCGACGACGTCGACCTCCCCGAGCCCCTCGCCGCCGTGAGGGCCGAGGCCGAGCGCCGTCTCGGCGAGTGGTTCACGACGGGCCGCGGCATCCCCTCGTCCTCGCTCTACGACGCCGTCGCGTTCTACTCGACCGGCCTCGGCGACCCGCACACCCACGACGCCCAGATCGGCTTCCTCGCAACGGGGTACACGCCGGCGATCTGGGAGCACGTCTTCCGCATCCCGCCGGCGGCCTTCTTCGAGGACCCCGAGGCCTTCCTCGACCCGACGAAGGGGCAGGTCGTCCTGCTGCCCAACCCGGTGCAGCCGCACTCGGAGGGATCGGTCACCCTCGCCAGCGCGGACCCGGCGGTCGCCCCGCGCATCGACCTCAACTACCTCGCCGACCCGCACGACGTCACGGTCATGGTCGCGGTGATGCGCCGCGCCCTGGAGATCGCCGCGGCCTGGCCCGGGGGCGGGCTGGGCGACCCGGTCGTCCCGCCACACCTGGCGCAGGCCCACGGCCACGAGGCGGGTGCCGAGCCGAGCGACGCCCTGCTCGAGGACATCGCCCGCCACTACGCGCTGACCGTCTACCACGAGACCTCGACCTGCCGGATCGGCGATGTCGTCGACCCCCGGCTGCGGGTGCTCGGCGTCGCCGACCTCCGGGTGGCCGACGCGAGCGTCATGCCGAACGTCGTGAGCGGCAACACCAACGCGGCGTCGATCATGATCGGCGAGAAGGCGGCCGAGATGATCGCCGGCGACCACGGGGTCCGGCTCCGGCAGATGGTGGGCTGACGCCGGCTTCTAGTCGAGCCGCTGGAGCGTCTCCGGCCCGACCCATCCCCGGGCCCGCCAGTGCGCGAGCACGTCCGTGAGGGCGGCCCGGGCCGCGTCGCGGCGGGGCTGGTCCTTCACGCTCCAGGTCCGGTCGAACCACGTGCGCAGCCGCTGCTGCTCGGCCTCGCCGTCGAGGTCCCGGACGCGTCGACTCGGCCCGAGGTGGCGACCCAGCATGAGCATGGTGAGGCTGTCGCCCTCGGGCGTGGCGGTGAGGTACGCCTCGATCGCCTGACGGGCGGTGGGGTCGACGGGCCCCGCGGGTTCGGCCGCGGTGGCGGGAGCCGGAGCGGCGGGGGTAGCGGCGGGGGGTGGCCCCCGGTGAGGCGCAGGCGGGTTCGTGGGGGACGGAGCGTCCTCCGCGGGTGCACGCGGCGCGCGCGGTGCGTGGGCCGTGGGTGACGGCACCCCGAAGAGGAAGACGGACACGTAGTGCTCGGGCACGGGGGCGGCGGCGGCGGCGCTGATGGCCTCCGCGTCGCACGTGGGGCAGAGGACGACCTCGCGGTGACCCACGACGGCCACCTGGTTCCCCCGCGGGGTCCGGGTCATCACCTGGCGGTAGGGGATCCCGCCGGTGGCGCCGCAGCCCTTGCACCGGGGGTCACCGCGCATCCACGAGGTGCCGCACGCGCCACAGGTGACCTCGATGTCGTCGGCGGCGGGCCGGCCGCTGAGGTCGTCGGTCTCGCCGCACGTCGGGCACGCGGTCACGGGAACTCCCTCCGGCAGAGCGGGACTCCGCCGGCGCCGACCCGACCGGGGTCGGCGCCGGCCGCGGGTCAGGCGTCGACGATCACCGGGATGATCAGCGGGCTGCGGCGGTGCGTGCGCTGGAACCAGTTGGACGCCGCGCGCCGCACGAGGTCCTCGATCTGGTCGAGGTCGTCGATGCCGTCCGCGGTGGCCTTGGTCAGGGCCTTCTGGATGACCGCCGTGGCGTCCGCGAAGTCGACGGCGTTCGGGGCGAAGCCGTGGGCGAGGTAGTCGGGGTCCTCGGCGAGCTTCCCGGTCTCGGGGTCGGTGATGAGGACGACGGTCAGCACGCCCTCCTCGGCGAGGGTCCGCCGCACGTGGAGGGTCTCCTCCGTGGCGGTCCCGACGCTCGTGCCGTCGACGTAGACGAGCCCGGCGGGGACGGTGCCGACGATGCGGACCTGTCCCTTGACGAGGTCGATGACCGAGCCGTCCTCGCCGATGAGGACGCGGTCCGGGTCCACCCCCGTCCGGATGGCGATGTCGGCGTTGGCCTTGAGGTGGCGCCACTCGCCGTGGACGGGCAGCACGTTGGTGGGGCGGACGATGTTGTAGCAGTAGGCGAGCTCGCCGGCGCTGGCGTGGCCGGAGACGTGCACCTTGGCGTTGCCCTTGTGGACGACCGTGGCGCCCCAGCGGGTGAGCTCGTTGATGACGCGGTAGATCGCGTTCTCGTTGCCGGGGATGAGCGAGCTCGCCATGAGCACGGTGTCGCCCTCGGTGATGCTCACGGGGTGGTCCCGGTTGGCCATCCGGGCGAGGGCGGCCATCGGCTCGCCCTGGGAGCCGGTGGCGATGATCGCCATCTGGTCGGGGCGCAGCCGCTCGAGGGCCTTGAGGTCCTTGACGATGAGGCCGTCGGGGAAGGTGAGGTAGCCCAGCTCGCGTGCGATGCCCATGTTCCGCACCATCGAGCGTCCGACGAAGGCGACCTTGCGCCCGTGCCGGCTCGCGGCGTCGAGGACCTGCTGGATGCGGTGCACGTGGCTGGCGAAGCTGGAGACGATGATCCGCCCCGGGGTGGTGCGGAAGACCGTGTCGATCGCCGGGGACAGCTCGCCCTCGGAGACCGTGAAGCCCGGGACCTCGGCGTTGGTGGAGTCGACGAGGAAGAGGTCGACGCCCTCCTCGCCGAGCCGGGCGAAGGCGCGCAGGTCGGTGACCCGGCCGTCGAGGGGGAACTGGTCCATCTTGAAGTCGCCCGTGTGCAGCACGAGGCCGGCCTTGGTGCGGATGGCGACCGCGAGGCTGTCGGGGATGGAGTGGTTGACGGCGACGAACTCGCAGTCGAACGGGCCGAGCTTGCGGCGGTCGCCCTCGGCCACCTGGACGGTGACCGGCTTGATGCCGTGCTCGACGAGCTTGGCCTCGATGAAGGCCAGGGTGAGCTTGGAGCCGACGAGGGGGATGTCGGGGCGCTCGCGCAGCAGGTAGGGCACCCCGCCGATGTGGTCCTCGTGGCCGTGGGTGAGGACGATGGCGTCGATCTTGTCGAGGCGGTCCCTGATCCAGGTGAAGTCCGGGAGGATCAGGTCGACGCCGGGCTGGTGCTCCTCGGGGAAGAGCACGCCGCAGTCGACGACGAGCAGGCGGCCGGCGTGCTCGAAGACCGTCATGTTGCGGCCGATCTCGCCGAGGCCGCCGAGCGGGACGATGCGCAGCCCGCCGTCGGGGAGCGCGGGCAGGGAGCCGGCGCCCTTGCGGCGCGGGGACCGGCGGCTCATCGGTGAGCCTCCCCGGTCGAGAGGTGGGGGCGCCCGGGGGCCGGGCTCTGGTGCTGCGGGAGGTTCACGTGTTCTCCGATGACAAGGATCTGGTGGGAAGGAGCGGGTGGGCGATGGTGGGGGCATCCCGGCCGGCGCGGCAGCGGCTGGTCGGGAGCGGCAGGCACCCGGGTGTCCTCGTCCGGGTGAGCGACGTCGACGACCTCGGGGCGGGCGACCCGCCGGGGGACATCACCATGGCGCCCCCGACCCTACCAAGCGGACGGGCCGCCCCCGGCCGGGGCCGCGCCCCGGTGGGGCGTGTCAGCCGAGCGGCGAGGACGGGCCGACGACCAGCCAGGTGAGGATCGCGCCGTTGGCGAGGACGGTGGCCCAGAAGATGGTGACGAACGGCTGCTTGGTCGTCTTGTGTCGGAAGGCACGCCGCGCGATGAGGGCGCCCGGCCACCCACCGAGCACGTCCACGGCATGGAGGGTCGCCTCCGAGACGCGCCACGCGCCCCGCTGGGCCGCGGACTTGTCGGCCCGGTACAGCTCGAACGCGATGCCGCTGAGGACGATGTTCGGCACCGGGAGCAGGGGGTGCGCCAGGCCCAGGAGGACCAGGCCCGCGAGGGCGGCGAAGAACAGGCCGACGGTGGCGAGCGCGACCCGCAGCCCCGGAGGGCGCTTCGCGGTCGACCGTGCCGGCTCGAGGTACTGCACGTGGGAGGCCCGCGGGCGGTCCTGCTCGTCGCGGTGCTCGAGGTACCTGACGACGTCGTCGACCAGCGGCCGCCGCCCGGCCGGGAACGCGCTGACGTGGACGAAGGCGCGCGGTCCACCGGACTCGGGGGTGATGAAGCCGAACCCCCGTTCGTCGTTCCACTCGGTCACCGTGCCCTGCTGGCGCATCGCTCACCTCCCACGTCTCCTCAGGTGCGACATCCTGCCTCGTCACGATAGGTCAGCCCTCGACCGACCCCCGCAGCACCGCGGCGACGACCCGGCCCTGGGCTCCGACGTCGGCGCGCGTCGGCGGAAGCCGCCGTGGCCGGGGTCGTCCTCGAGGTGGTGCAGGTCCCTCGTTCCGAAGGCGACCGGACGATTGACATCCCCGGCGGGCGGCCGCGAAACTGAACTGTTCCGGCCCTCGAGGAGTGGGGGGTGTGTGGTGTGTCGTCTCGAGATGCTCGACGCCCCCGCCGGGGCGGCCGGCGCCTCCTTCCACGTCGATGACCGACGGGCGGGGCCCGCTCGGGGCATCCGCCCGCCGCCTGCTCGCCGTCGGGTGTCCCGGTCATGGTGAGCCCGTCGAGCGGGTCGGACCGCTCCGAGGGCCTGCCAGGTCGCTACGACCCGCGGTCCCAGGACCGCACCGTCATCGCGATCCCCCTCCTCCAGCAGATCGGCCGGGCCACCGACCGGGGCGACAGCACACCGATCCCCGTCGTCCTCGACCTCAACCTCGACTTCACCGCGGGACGGGCGGCCGCCCTCGAGCTCGCCCTCGCACTCATCGAGAGCGCGTGTACGTCGGCCGGCGAGGCGGGCGTCCCGCAGGGCGTCTCGAACCCGATGGCCGGTGGCCCCTACCTCCTCGGCAGGCTCCAGCCGGCGGTCATCGTCGCGCTCGCCCGGGCGAACGCGGACTCCGGCACGCCGATCTTCCGGATCTGGCCCGACTTCGAGGTCCGGGCCCTGCTGGACCGCTCGATCTCCACGGTCAAGGCCGACGCAGCGCACGCGGCCTACGCCGCCTACGGGAAGAACATCTGCTGGGCCGTCCTCGACACCGGCGTCGAGTCGCGCCATCCCCACTTCAAGGAGTTCGACAACCTCGCCGGCTCGGGGCTGGCCCACCGGGACTTCACGTCGGCTGAGGGGGACGCGGGCCGTGACGCGAACGGGCACGGGACGCACGTGGCGGGCATCATCGCGGGCCGCCGGACCGCCCCCAGGGGCCACCCGCTCACGGCGGTGCGGATGATGCGCGACGAAGCCGGTGAGGTCTCCGGGGACGTCACGCGGCTGGACTCCATCTCGGGGATCGCGCCGCAGTGCTCGATCGTCAGCTACAAGGTCCTGGACGACAGGGGGGTCGGGGGGACCGGCGCCATCCTCACCGCGCTCGACGCGATCCAGGAGCTCAACGACCACGGCAGACGGCTGCGGATCCACGGGATCAACCTCAGCCTCGGGTACGACTTCAACCCGGAGTGGTTCGCGTGCGGCCAGAGCCCGCTGTGCGTGGAGGTCGACCGGATGGTGCGCAGCGGGGTGGTCGTCGTCGTCGCCGCCGGGAACAGCGGGTACGCCTACGCGACGGATGCCCTGACGATGCAGGCCGGCGCGGCCGGCCGGGCCCTGACCATCAACGACCCCGGGAACGCCGGCGGGGCCATCACCGTCGGCTCGACGCACCGCGACGCCCCGCACGTGTACGGCGTGTCCTACTTCTCGTCCAAGGGCCCCACCGGCGACGGACGGGCCAAGCCCGACCTCGTCGCGCCGGGGGAACGGATCCTCTCGGCGGCGGCCGGGGCGATGCGCGACAAGGCCAGTGGCGTCGTCGGCCGCACCGTCGAGTACGTCGAGGAGAGCGGGACGAGCATGGCCGCCCCCCACGTCTCCGGGGTCATCGCGGCCTTCCTCTCGATCCGGCGCGAGTTCATCGGCAGGCCCGAGCAGGTGAAGGAGATCTTCACCTCGACCGCGACCGACCTCGGCCGCGTCCCGGAGTTCCAGGGGCATGGCCTCATCGACGCCATGCGCGCCATCCAGTCCGTCTAGGAGGTCGTCATGGCGACAGGGCCACAGCACTACCCGTACCAGGAGCTGGAGTTCGCCAAGGACGGCTCGGCCGTCGACCCGGACCAGGTCGGCGCCGTGCGCCGGCTGGCCGAGCAGGTGACCGACCTCGTCGTGATCTCGCACGGGTGGAACAACGACATGGACGAGGCGAGGACGCTCTACCGCAACCTCTTCGCGAGCATCGACACGGTGCGGCACCAGTCGCGGCTCGACCTCGGGGACCGGTCGGTCGGGGTCGTCGGGATCCTCTGGCCGTCGAAGCGCTTCGCCGACTCCGAGCTGATCCCCGGCGGCGCTGCGGGCATCGGCGCCGCCGATCCGGACCTCGCCGCCGACGTCCGGGCGATGGCGGACGCGTTCGAGGCACCGGACGCCGGCGAGGTCCTCGACCGTGCGGCGAAGCTCGCGGACCGGCTCGAGGGCTCGCCGAAGGCCCAGCGGGAGTACGCGGACCTCCTGCGGTCCCTCGTGAGCCCCGGCGCGGCGGAACCCGCCGACGCGCCGGACGCGCTCTTCGACCTCGACGGCCCGGACCTCATGGACCGGCTCCAGACCGCGATGCTGACGCTGTCCCTCGGCGGCGGCATCACTCCCGGCGGTGCACCGCCCACGGGCGGCACGGGCGGCACGGGCGGCGGCGGCGCCCTGCCCGCCGCGGACCTCGGCGGGGCCGCCGGCCTCGGCTCGGCGCTGACGCACGTGTGGTCCAAGGGGCGCTCGCTCCTCAACTACGTGACCTACTACGAGATGAAGGCACGCGCCGGCCGGATCGGGTCGCGGTCGGTCGCGCCCGTCCTCCAGGCCGACGTCCACGGCCTCGCGACGTTGCACCTCGTGGGCCACAGCTTCGGGGCCCGGCTGGTCACGTCGGCAGCGGACGCACTGCCCGGGAAGGGCGCGGTGGGCTCGCTCAGCCTGCTCCAGGCCGCCTTCTCCCACAACGCCTTCGCCAAGGAGTGGGAGCCGGGGCAGCCGGGCGGCTTCCGCCGGATGATCGACGCGGGACGGGTCTCCGGGGCGACGCTCATCACCCACACCCGCAACGACAAGGCCGTCGGGATCGCCTACGCCATCGCGTCGAGCCTCGCCGGCCAGGCGTCCTCGGGTATCGGCGACGCCGACAGCCCGTTCGGCGGCCTGGGCAGCAACGGGGCCCAGCACACCCCCGAGGCCGACGACCGCCAGGTGCTCCAGGACGTCGGGGGGACGTACACCCTCAGCGCCGGGCGCATCTACAACCTGCTGGCGGACCGGTTCGTCTCGGGACACGGGGACGTGAGCAACACCCAGGTCGCCAACGCGGTCCTCCAGAACCTCCTCGCCACCCCCCGGCCCTGAGAGCCGGAAGCAGTCAGCCGCGCGACGACATGACGAACGGGAAGCGTCTGATGCTCGGCGCCCACGCCTGCAGGGCTTTCAGGTTGCGGAGCGTCACGAGCTGGGTGACACGGCCGCGCCGTCGGAGGATGATGCCGAGATGAGCCTCCCGCGCCTGGCCCGCACGGGCACCGTCGCGGGTGTGGTCACACTGGCGATCTGGACCTGTGCTGCCGGGGCTGCCGCTGCGTCACCGGTTCGAGCGCCGGCCACCGAGACGGGCCGTCTGCAGGGGCCGACCAGCGCCGCGCGCCTCGCAGCAGACCCCTCACCCACCGGACCCACCCCCGGGCCGTCCCTCCCCAGCGAGGCCGACGTGGCCCGGGCGCAGGCCGCTGCCGCCGCTGCGGCCCAGGAGGTCGCGGACATCACGGCGGAGGTCGAACGCGCCGCGACACGACTCGAGACCCTGCAGCGCGAGATGGCTGATGCGGTGGCCGCCGACGAGAGAGCCCAGCAGCAGCTGGTCGACGCCGAGGTGGCTGTGACTCGGGCGAGCGCGGGCGTCGCGGCGGCGGGCCGGGCTCGCGACGACGCCGACCGAGTCCTCGCCGCGACGGCTGCCCTCATGTACATGCAGGGCGGCGACCTCCAGAACCAGACCACCCTCCTGTTCTCACCACCGGGGGTGATGTCCGACCTTGCGGTCGTCCTCGACCAGAACGCCCACCGAGTCCGGGAGAACCTCGACGCCGCCACGGCTGCGGCGGCGGACGCCGCCTGGCAGGAAAGGATGCTCGCCTCGGCCAGGGACGACCGTGCCACCGCCGTCCGTGAGGCGGGCGTGAAGCGCAGCGCCGCCGAGGTGGAGGCCACGCGGGCCGGTGCGGAAGCGGCTCGGCTGGGTCAGCGACAGGAGGAGCTCACAGTGCGGCTGGCTGAGCTCCAGCAGGGCGCCGCAGACCTCCTCGAGCTCCGCGAGGTCGCCGCGCGACTGGGTGAGCGGAGACCTGCTGGGCGTGCAGGGCGCCGGCCCGCTCGACAGCGGGCCCCGGGCCGCCCAGCAGCTCGCCCTGTCGATGATGGCCTCGCACGGGTGGGACGAGGTCGAGTACCGCTGCCTCGTCGACCTCTGGCAGGGCGAGTCGGGGTGGAGCTGGAGCGCGTTGAACGCGTCGTCCGGGGCCTACGGGATCCCGCAGTCGCTCCCGGGCTGGAAGATGGCCAGCGCCGGGAGTGACTGGCTCACCAACCCTGCGACACAGATCGCCTGGGGGATGGACTACATCGCGTCCGTGTACGGGTCACCGTGTCGCGCCCACGACCGGTGGCTGGCGCGCTCACCGCACTGGTACTGACCCGCGGGGGCTGCCCGGGGGGACCGCCACCCGTGACGCCGCGTCGGCCGCAAGGTCAGGAGCGAGAGCTGGCGAGGGGACTCGAACCCCTAACCCCCTGTTTACAAGACAGGTGCGCTACCGATTGCGCCACGCCAGCCAGCCCGCCCAACGGCGGACGGCGTCACACTCTACTGGCGCCCGCACCGGCCCGGCCGTCCGCCGGAGCCCTCCAGCCGAACGCCTACAGCCGCCCGTCCTTGAACGACGCGAACGCCCGCTTCGAGGCGGCGTCGAGGATGACGATGGACTGCCCGTCCGGCGAGGTGCCGAACCCGCCCTTGGCGACGGTGTGCCCGACCTTGGTCGGGTCGAGCTTGTAGAACGAGGCGACGAAGGTCAGGGCGTCCGCGGCCGACAGGTCCGACTCGGCGTTCTTCGAGACGATCGACATCTCCTTCGGCACGATGCCCACCCCCTGGACCCGGGCCGCGACGGCCGCCGCCAGCAGCAGCTCGCTCTGGTGCGCCGAGCGGCCGAAGTCGCCGTCGGGCAGCGACTTGCGCTCCCGCGCGTAGGCCAGCGCGTACTTGCCGGTGAGGAGCTGCTTCCCGGCGTTGACCGTCGTCTTGCCCTGGAGGACGACCTTCTTCGCCACGGTCATCGGCAGCCCGCCGGACTCGTTGACGATCTTCTGGAAGCCGCCGAAGCCGGTGACGACGTACCCCTCGATCGGCAGCCCGGTCACCTTCCGGACGGACTCGACCTGGCCCGCGCCTCCGCCGTACGCGAAGGCGGCGTTGATCTTCGCGTTGCCGCCCCCGGGCATCGGCGCCCAGATGTCGCGGGCCATCCCGAGGACGCCACCACCGCCCTTGCCGTCGACGCCGAGCACCTGGAGGGTGTCTCCGCGCGTCCCCTTGAGCGTCTTGCCGGTGCGGGCGTCCGAGCCGATGACGAGGACGAAGCGGGGGCCCTTGCCGAGCGAGGTCGGCTTGTCGAGCGAGGGCCACCAGCCGCCGACGACCTTCCAGTCCGGGCCCACCGCGAGCGTCACGTCGTCGCCGGAGGTGACGACCGCGACCTGCTCCTTCTTCCAGGTACCGAGCGTGGCCTTCGCCTCGATGCCCGTCTTCCCGGCGTACACGTCGGCCACCACCGCGGTGAGGGCCGCATCCGCACCGTCGACGACGACATCGGGGGTGGGGGTCGGGGTGGCCGTCGTCGGCGGGGCGGAGGTGGCGACCGGCTCGGTGTCGCCCGAGCAGCCGGCGGCCGCGAGGAGCACGACGAGGAGGGCGGCGGCGGGACGCATGCGCATGGCCGAGAGGGTATCCGCCGCGGATGGCACTCCCCGACCCCCTCAGGCGGGTCTCAGCGGGGAACCTGGTCCGTGCGGGGGCGCCGGCTGCCCCGGACGTGCCGGTCCCACGGCGCCGCGAGGTACTCACCGAGCACCGAGCCGGTCGCGATGGCGAGCAGGACACCGGCGGCCGACAGCAGCGTCGAGAGGCCGGACTGGAAGGTCAGCAGCCCCGAGTTCGACCCCTGCGCCACCAGCTCGTACAGGCCGCGGAAGATGGTCAGACCCGGCAGCAGACCGAAGGTCGCCGGGACGACGAGGACCATCGACGGCGCGTCCATCCGCTGGGCGAGGAGCCGCCCGAGCACACCGACCACCACGGCCGACATGCCGGTGGCCGTCACGGCCCCGACGGAGAGCCCCCGCGTGAGCAGGGCCGACACCCCGACACCGACGACGGTGAGCAAGCCCATCGGGATGACCAGCCGGCGTCGGCTCTGCACCGTGACCCCGGCGGCCAGCCCGACGACGAGGGAGGCGAGGAGGGCGGGCACGATCGGCGCCTGGCTGACGCGCAGGTCGAGCACGTCCGGAGAGACGAAGTCCGCGCCCGTGGAGGTGGTGAGCGTCAGCATCACCCCGAGCCCGGAGGCGATCCCGATGATGAGGCCGGTGAGCGACAGGAGCACCGCGAGGAGGCGCCCGGCACCGGTCAGGGGGTAGCCGAAGATGACGTCCTCGATCGCCGACGCCATGGTGCGCCCGGGCAGCATCGCGACGATGCCGCCCGCGACGACGAACGCGAAGTCGCTCTCCCCGAACGGGAGCACCCCCATCGCGCCGAGCGCATAGAGCGCGCCCGCGAGGAGGGTCGCCGCGAACGCGTTGATCGCGTTGCCGTAGAACTCGGGGAGGTCGAGCTTCGCGTGCAGCCGGCCGATCGCCGCCACCCCGAGGACGACGCCGATGGTCAGCAGGGCGGCGACCGCGCTCGCGCCGATGACGACCGCGACGGCCGATGCCAGCACGGCGTTCGAGGCGGAGGTCGCCCACTTCGGGTAGTTGCGGGGGTGGCGCTCGACCTGGCGGAGGCGGTCAGCCGCCTCCTCGGTGCTCACCTCACCCGCCACGAGGGACTCGACGAGCCGGTGCACGGCGACGAGCCGGGCATAGTCGAACCGGGTGTGCCGCACCACCCGCAGCACCGTGTGCCGCTTGCCCTCGGTGCTGCGCGCCTGCACGAGGATCGACTGCAGGGTGATGTCGAGCTCGACCTTGTCGACCCCGGCGGCTGCCGCGGTCGCCGCGATCGCGCCCTCGACCTGGGGCGCGCCCGCGCCGCACCGCAGCATCAGCTCGCCGACCCGCACGGCGAGCTCCAGCGCCCGGACGAGGGCGGCCGTCTCGGCCGCGGCCCCCGGGATGCGGGCGTGCCGGTAGGGAGTGCGTCGGAGCAGATCGGCCATCGGCATCGGCTCCGTGGGGAGGTCGCCACGGAGGATGCGGCCGCGCCGCGTCTTGGGGTCGGTCACAGGCCCGGCACCACCTGGTCCACCCAGCCGGGTGGGGTCGAGAGCGGCCACCACGACGGGGCGCCGTGGCTGACGGTGAGGGCGACGAGCAGTGCGCCCCCGAGGAGGACGGCGACGACGAGCACCCGGCGCACGGTGGGGTGGCCGGAGACCCCGCGGACGAGGCTCCGGCTGCCGCGGCGCAGGCTCGCCCCGCCGGGCCCCCACCAGGCGGTGAGCGCCGTGAAGGCGCCGGCCGCGAGCAGGGGGACGACGTCGTCGGCCCGGGTCCCCGTCCCGGTGAGCCCGCCGACGACGAGGGCCGCCGCGAACATCGCGCACACGCCGACGAGCAGCGGCAGGGCCAGGGTGACGAGCGCCCCCACCGCGCCGACGACGAGGTGCCACGGGCTGGTGGCCACGGCGAGTGCCACGTCGCTGCCGCGGGCGCCCCGCTCGTGGCGCCGCATCACGAGGGAGGTGACCGAGCGGTCGGCCGTGCGCGCGAGCACCATCCATGCGGCGAGCACGACGACCGCGACGAGGGGCGCCGCGACGGTGACCCCGACGAGCAGCCCCATCAGCGCGAGCAGCGTGCCGGCCCGGGACGGCCGCCCGATGCGGGGGTCGGCCGAGACGTGCACGACGTCGTCGGGGTCGGGCCGGGCGCCGGGCGGCAGCCCGACCGGGGGCGGGCCCGGTCGGCCGGTCCCCACGGGGGGCGGCGGGTCACCCCGGGGCGGGGTGGGCACGGCGGCCGGAGGCGTGGACACCGGCGGCGGGCCGATGGGGAGCACCGCGGTGCCCGAGGTGTCGATGGCGCGGGTCTCGGGGCGCGTGCGGCGCACCTCGATCGCCGCGGTGGCGAGCTCGCCACGGGCGTACTGCTCCAGGGCCCGGACCACCTCGCCCTGGTGCGGCCGCTCGTCGGGGTACGGCGACAGCGCCGCGTAGAGCAGCGGCTCGATGCGCGGGTCCACGGCGACGAGGTCGGGCTCGCCGGAGGCCACCCGGGCCAGGACGGCGTTCATCCCGCCGCCGCCGAAGGGCGGGGTGCCGCTCGCGGCGAACGCCGTGGTCGCCGCCCAGCCCCACCAGTCGGTGGCGGGGGTGACGTCGTCGCCGTGGACGACCTCGGGAGCCAGGTAGCCCGGCGTGCCCATGACCAGGCCGGCGCTCGTGAGCCGCACGTCGTCGACGACGTGGGCGATGCCGAAGTCGATGAGGACGGGATGGCCGTCCTCGAGGAGGACGTTGCCGGGCTTGACGTCGCGGTGGACGACCTCGGCGGAGTGGATCGCGTCGAGGGCCTCGGCGAGCCCCGCGGCCAGCCGGTGCAGCTCGTCGGGGGGCAGCGGGCCGCGCTGCGCCACGTGCTCGTCGAGCGAGGGGCCGTCGACGAAGCGGGTGACGACGTACGGGGTGTCGCCGTCGACGTCGGCGTCGATGACCGGGGCGACCCGGGGGCTGCGGATCCGGCCGAGGGTGTCGACCTCGCGGGCCAGCCGCGCCCGGGCCGCGGGGTCGTGGGCGATGCTCGCGCGCAGCATCTTGACCGCGACGGCCCGTCCCTGCCGGTCGAGACCGAGGTGGACCACGCCCATCCCGCCCTCGCCGAGGCGCTGGACCAGCCGGTACGGGCCGAGCCGGGTGGGCTCACCCGGCTCGTCGTGGTCCCGCGGCGCATGGCCGTCCACGGGGGCGTCGGCGGTCATGGGTCCACGGTAGGCGCTCCGGCTGGGTGCGCGCTGGAGGCCTCACGAGGTGCCGCGGTCGGGTCGCGGACCGGCCCTCGCCGGCGACGCGCCGTCGCCGGGGCTACTGCTGGATGTAGTCGCGCAGCTGGTCGCGCTCGGCCTGGAGGGTGTCGATCCGGAACTTCACGATGTCGCCGATGCTGACGATCGCACCGAGCCGGCCGTCGACGAGCACCGGGACGTGGCGGATCCGGCGGTCGGTCATCACCGCCGCCATGTCCTCGAGGCCGTCCTCGGGCGTGCAGGTGTGCACGTCGGAGGTCATGATCTGGCTCACCGGGGCCTCGAGGAGGGCCGCGCCGTCGGTGTGCAGGTGCCGGACCACGTCGCGCTCGCTGACGATGCCGTGCACCCCCTCGCCGTCGTCGCTCACCACGACGGCGCCGATCCGGTGCTCGGCCAGGAGGGCCAGCAGGTCGACGACGGTGGCGTCCGGACGCACCGTGACGACCTCCCCGCCCTTGCGCTTCACGACGTCCGCGATCCTCATGACCCAACCGTAGGCATACGCGCGGCGACGCGCCAGAGGAAGCCCCGTGTCCGCCGACCCGTGGACGGCCCCTCGCGGTCGGGAGCCCGGTCCGGCATACTGGCGAAACCGCTTGCACCGACGCACGTGGGAGCTCCACCCCCTTTACAACGGATCGTCCGGCACGTTCCTGCCGGTGAAGGAAGGCAAAGACGCCATGGCAACTGTCCGGTTCGACGAGGCCACCCGCATCTACCCGGGTAACGACACCCCCTCGGTCAACAAGCTGAACATCGATGTCGCGGACGGGGAGTTCCTCGTCCTCGTCGGTCCCTCCGGATGTGGCAAGTCCACGTCCCTGCGCATGCTCGCCGGCCTCGAGGAGGTCAACGGCGGGAAGATCTGGATCGGTGACCGCGACGTCACCGACCTCTCGCCCAAGGACCGCGACGTCGCGATGGTCTTCCAGAACTACGCGCTCTACCCGCACATGACGGTCGCCGACAACATGGGCTTCGCGCTCAAGATCGCCGGCGTCGACAAGAGCGAGATCCGCAAGCGCGTGGAGGAGGCCGGGAACATCCTCGACCTCACCGAGTACCTCGAGCGCAAGCCCAAGGCGCTCTCCGGTGGTCAGCGCCAGCGCGTCGCGATGGGCCGGGCGATCGTCCGCTCCCCGCAGGTCTTCCTCATGGACGAGCCGCTGTCGAACCTCGACGCGAAGCTCCGCGTGCAGACCCGCACCCAGATCGCCTCGCTCCAGCGCCGCCTCGGCGTCACGACCGTCTACGTCACCCACGACCAGATCGAGGCCATGACGATGGGCGACCGGATCGCCCTCCTCAAGGACGGCATCCTCCAGCAGTGCGCCACGCCGCGCGAGATGTACGACCGGCCCGCCAACCTGTTCGTCGCGGGCTTCATCGGCTCCCCGGCGATGAACCTCGTCGCCGTGCCGGCCGGCCCCGACGGCGCGCAGTTCGGCAACCACACCGTCCCGCTCCCCCGCGAGGGCGCCGGCAGTGGCGGCTCGCACGTCGTGGTCGGGGTCCGCCCCGAGGACGTCGAGGTCACGACCAACCAGGACGGCCTCGAGCTCACCGTGGACGTCATCGAGGAGCTCGGCGCCGACGCCTACGTCTACGCCACGCCGGCCGACAAGGCCATCGTCCTCGAGGGCGGCGACGACAACCTCGACAAGCCGTTCATCGCGCGCGTCGACGGCCGCAACGTCCCGAAGAAGGGGTCGACGATCTACGTCTACCCCAAGGGCGAGCACCTGCACGTCTTCAACAAGGAGACCGGCGAGCGCCTCTGAGGCCACCCGGTCGACCCGCCCGCACGCGACGACGCCCCGGACGAGACACTCGTCCGGGGCGTCGCCCGTCCTCCCCTCCGACCCCCTGCGGGTCTATCGGGTCACCCGAGAAACCAGCTCTTCACCCGGGAAGCCTTCTCGGGTGAAGTGCGGGGATATCGGGTCACCCGAGAAACCCGCCGGCCTCCTGCCCCGTCCGTCACGACCTCCGGAGCCCCGATGGCCCTCGAGCTCATTTCCGCCCGTCACGACCCCGCGCTCCTCGACCTGCCCTGGCGCGTCCCGCTCGAGGAGTGGCCCGAGGAGATCCTCGCCGCCCTCCCCCGCGGCATCTCGCGCCACGTCGTCCGGTTCGTCCGCCTCTCCGGCGGGGTCCTGGCGATCAAGGAGATCAAGGACGACATCGCCCGACGCGAGTACGAGATGCTCCGCAACCTCGGCCGTCTCCACATGCCCGCGGTCGAGCCGTTCGCCGTGGTGAGCGGCCGGGTGGACGCGGACGGCGAGCCGCTCGACGCCTGCCTCGTGACCCGCCACCTCCAGTACTCCCTCCCCTACCGGGCCCTCTACAGCCAGTCCCTGCGCAAGGGCACCGCGACCCGCCTCATCGACGCCCTCGCCGTGCTGCTCGTGCGGCTGCACCTCGCCGGGTTCTGGTGGGGCGACGTCTCGCTCTCCAACACCCTGTTCCGGCGCGACGCCGGCGCCTTCGCCGCCTACCTCGTCGACGCCGAGACGGGCGAGCTGCGGCCGAGGCTCAGTGACGGCCAGCGCGAGCACGACCTCGAGATCGCCCGGGTCAACATCGCCGGCGAGCTGATGGACCTCGACGCCGGCGGGCTGCTCCAGGAGGAGCGCGACCCGGTCGAGGTCAGCCAGCGGATCGTCACGCGCTACTGCGAGCTCTGGGCCGAGCTCATGGCCGCCGAGACGATCGACGAGACCGAGCGCTGGCGGGTCGACGACCGGATCCGCCGGCTCAACAAGCTCGGCTTCGACGTCGACGAGCTCGAGATCACCACCGACATCGACGGCACCTCGATCCGGTTGCAGCCCAAGGTCGTCGACGCCGGCCACCACTCGCGCCGGCTACTCCGCCTCACCGGTCTCGACGTCCGCGAGAACCAGGCCCGGCGCATGCTCAACGACCTCGAGGTGTTCTCGGCCTCGCTCGGCCGCCAGGGGGAGGACGAGGAGATCGTCGCCCACGACTGGCTCGCCAAGGTCTACGAGCCGGTGACCCGCGGGGTCCCCCGTGAGCTCACCGCGAAGCTCGAGCCCGCGGAGGTCTTCCACGAGGTGCTCGAGCACCGCTGGTACCTGGCCGAGCACGCGCAGCACGACATCCCGATCCAGGAGGCCCTCGACGACTACGTCGCGAAGGTGCTCCCGGGCAAGCCGGACGAGCGGGCCGTGCTCGGCGTCGACACCGCCGAGCTGCCGGTCATCGCCGGCCGTGACTCGTAGGGTCGGGACCACACCAGCACCCCGGAGGCCACCCATGTCCGACCCCCAGCCCCCTCCCCCGCACCTGGCGTCGCAGCCCCCGCCGCAGCCACCGCCGCAGCCGCCGGCCGCGCCTCCCACCCGGCCGCCGATGCCCCCGAACCCCTACGGCGGCGCCCCCGTCGTCGACCCGTACGCGGCCGCACGCCGGATGCAGCCCGGGGCCATCGGCTACGTCGAGGCCCACTTCGGTCCGGTCGCGACCTTCGGCGACCGCGTCGTCGCGCTGCTCATCGACACGGTCGTGGGCATCGTCGCCTTCGTGCCCTTCGTCGTCGGCCTCGGGCTGTTCATCGGCGCGCTCCCGAGAAGCACCACCTACGACGCCTACGGCGACCTCGTGACCTCGGGCGGCAACACCGCGCTCGCCGTGACCGGCGGGGTCGTCATGGCGCTGGGCCTGCTCACCGCGGTCGCGGTCGGCGTGTGGAACCGGATCTGGCGGATGGGCCGCACCGGTCAGAGCATCGGCAAGAGCCGCACCGGCCTGATGCTCCTCGACGCCCGCACCGGCCGGCCCATCGGCGCCGGGATGTGCTTCCTGCGCGAGCTCGTGAGCGGCGCGGTGAACCAGGTCGTGTACCTGTCCTACCTCTGGATGCTCTGGGACGAGGATCGGCAGACGCTCGCCGACAAGGTGGTCCACTCGGCCGTCGTCAAGGTACCGCGAGCCTGAGGCGCGCGGCCGTTCCGGTCAGGCCGGGGACAACCAGGTCCAGCCGGGGACGTTGCGGAGCACCCAGAACCCGAGGACGAGCCAGAGGAGCCCGTAGAGCATCCACGGGGGCGCCATCGTCGTGCGCTGCCGCCCGCTCCACATCCGGCGGCTCCACACGACGAACCAGACGAGCAGCCCGGCGGACGTCACCACGGTCAGGGGGTTGCGGGCCAGTGCCCCCGCGAGGTCGAGGTGCGCGAGGTCGTGGAGGGCTCGGAGCGTGCCGCACCCGGGGCACCAGGTTCCGCTGACCATCAACCACGGACAGGTCGGGTAGTGCCCCGGCCGGTTCGGATCGACCGTCGCCAGCACGGTGACGACCGTGGTCGCGGCTGCCGCGACGGCGACCGGGCGCAGCATCCTGCGCCCCCGGCTCGAGGTGTCGAGCAGGGGGCGCAGGACACCGACGGTGCTCATGCGCGGTCGGTCCGGCTCAGTTGGTGCCGCTGGCCGCGCCGAGCACGCCGAGGCCGACGATGAAGACGAGGTACAGGACCACGGCGATGACGCCGAGGATCACCGAGTACTTGATCCACTTGGACGCGTCGGCCGCCGACTGCTGGGCGCCCGCCGCGTCGCCCGCGGCCCACTTGCTGTTGACCTCGGCGGACTTGATGATCGCGACGATGCCGAGCGGGAGGCAGCAGAAGATCGTCACGAGGATGGACCAGACGAGCTTGTTGTCCGGCGGGGCCCCCATGCCACCGCCCATGCCACCGGCGGGCGGCGGGGGCGCGGCGTAGCCGCCGTCGCCACCACCGGGCGGCGGCGGGGGCGGGGGCGTCGATCCGTAGTCAGACAATGGTCTCCCTCTCTCGGGCTGTGGGGGGGCCGACCGGCCCCGGCCGGGCACCCCGGCGGCGCCGATCCTTCCACAGCAGTCCCTCAGATTTCGCGCATCCGCGATCACCCGACCACCAGCCGGACACGACGACGCCCCGCCACGGCGGGTGGCGGGGCGTCCGGGGCGTCGCTGCGGAGGTCGGTCAGTACCTCGGAGCCGAGCTCGCCACGTAGAACCTCGAGGACTCCCTCCTCCACAGCAGGAAGACGGTCAACGCCCCGACGAGGAAGCCCAGGACCGCGAGAACCCGGTTCAGCGCCCCCTGCGGCTGGACGAGGTTGATGAGGAAGCCGAGCACCGAGAGACCGAAGAACACCGAGGCGACGACGCGCGCCCACGGCTTGCCCTTCCCGTTCGCGCTCGCCATCCAGAGCCACAGGGCGGCGCCGACCAGCGCGAACACCACGACGGTGCCGGTGCTGACCGCCACGGCCACGTCCAGGGTGCTCTGGTCCACGGACTGCCCCTGGTCCCGCAGGCTCTGCTCGACGGTGGAGCGGATGCTGTCGCCCGTGAGGAACAGGCTGAGTATCGAGAGCAGCGAGAGCACCGCGCCGACCCGCATCAGGGCGACGGCGAGGTCCATCGACTTCGGGCGGGTCGCCGGCCCGCCGTCGGGCGCCTGCCCGGAGGCCGGGGCGGGGGCCGCGCCGTACGGGTGCTCGGGCGGCGGCGGGGGCACGGGCGGAGCCGACGGGGCGGGGGCCGACGGGGCGGCGGGCGGCGGGGCGGGGGGCGGCGCGCTCTCGGGCGGCTGCGGGGGCGCGGTGGGGTCGCCGTACGCCTCCGCGGGCGGTGGCATCTGCGGGGGCGGTCCGTCCCCGCGGGACTCCTCGGGGGTCCGGGGCTGGCTTCCCTGGTCGGACATCGTGGTCCCTCCTCGTCGGCGCGGCCGGGAGGACGTGGCCGCTCCGTCGATCGTGGCACAGACGCCTCGACGCGGTCGCCGCGGCACGCCCCGGACCGCTCGCGCGGAGCACCGCTCCGGGGAGGCAGCCCCGCCCCGAGCGGCTCAGCGGCGTCGGCGGCGGGCGACCTCGTACAGGGTCACCCCGGTGGCGATCCCGGCGTTGAGCGACTCCACGGTCGAGGTCATCGGCACCGAGACGATCTGGTCGCACGTCTCGCGGACCAACCGGGACAGGCCCTTGCCCTCGGACCCCACGACGACGACGAGCGGCTCGGAGGCGAGCTCGAGGTCCGGGAGCTCGACGTCGCCCTCCATGTCGAGGCCGATGACGAAGAAGCCCGCCTTGCGGTAGTCCTCGAGGGCCCGGGTGAGGTTGGCGGCCTGGGCCACCGGGATCCGGGCGGCGGCACCGGCCGACGTCTTCCACGCGCTGGCCGTCATCCCCGCCGAGCGACGGGTCGGGACGACGACGCCGTGCCCACCGAACGCGCCGACCGAGCGCACGATGGCGCCGAGGTTGCGGGGGTCGGTGATGCCGTCGAGGGCCACGATCAGCGGGATGCCGGGCAGCTCCTGGGAGACGAGGTCGCGGGGGTGCGCGTACTCGTACGGAGGCACCTGCACGGCGAGGCCCTGGTGGACCGCGCCGTCGGTGAGCCGGTCGAGCTCGCCGCGCGGCGTCTCGAGGACGGGGATCTTGCGCTCGGTGGCGGTCTTGATCGCCTCGCGCACGCGGTCGTCGGAGTCGATCCGCCCGGCGACGTACATCGTCGTCACCGGCACCCAGGCCCGCAGCGCCTCGAGGACCGCATTGCGCCCGGCCACGATCTCGCTGGAGGCCGGGGCCTTCCGCGACCCGGAGCGTCCGCCCGAGCCCCCGCGCCGGTCGGCCGCCTTCGCGGACTGGTGCGCCTTGTGGTTGGGCCGGTCGGTGGCCTTCGGGGTCGGGCCGCGGCCCTCGAGACCCTTCCGGCGCTGCCCACCGGACCCGACGGTGGGGCCCTTCTTGCCACCCTTGCGGATGGCGCCACGACGCTGCGAGTTACCGGCCACGTCAGTCTCCCTTGGTTCGAGCGAGGCTCCAGCGGGCACCGGCTGCGGTGTCCTCGAGGGAGATTCCCGCAGCTGTCAGCGCGTCGCGGATGGCGTCGGCGGTGTCGTAGTCGCGGGCGGAGCGCGCTGCCGCGCGGGCGGCGATGCGTTCCCTCACGAGGGCGTCGAGGGCGGCGGTGGCGTCGTCGGCGTCGGAGCCACCGGAGGACCACGTGGGGTCGAGCGGGTTGACGCCGAGCACGTCCGCCATCGCGACGACCTGGCGGGCGATCGCGGCGGCGTCGTCGTGGTCACCGTCGTCGATGGCGGTGTTGCCCGCCCGGACGGCCTGGTGGATCTCGGCGAGCGCGTCGGAGACCCCGAGGTCGTCGTCCATCGCCTCGCGGAACCCGGCGGGCAGCTCGGCGGTGCCGTCGGCAACGAGGGTGTCGACGCCGGGGAGCGCCCGGCGCAGGAAGCCCTCGATGCGCTCGACCGCGGTGGCTGCCTCCTCGATGGAGCCCTCGTGGTACTCGATCGTGGACCGGTAGTGCGCCGCGGTGAGGTAGTACCGGACCGCCAGCGGTCGGTGCTCGCGCACCACCTCGCTGACCCGGAGCGAGTTGCCGAGCGACTTGCTCATCTTCTCGCCGCCCATCGTCACCCAGGCGTTGTGCAGCCAGTAGTTGGCGAAGCCGAGCCCGGCGGCCCGCGACTGGGCCATCTCGTTCTCGTGGTGCGGGAAGCGCAGGTCGACGCCGCCGCCGTGGATGTCGAAGGTGTCGCCGAGGTACTTGCGGGCCATCGCCGAGCACTCGAGGTGCCAGCCGGGTCGCCCGGTGCCGAAGGGCGTGGCCCAGGACGCGGTGGCGGGCTCGTGGGTCTTGCGGCCCTTCCACAGCGCGAAGTCGCGGGGGTCGTGCTTGCCGCGCGGGTCGGCATCCTCGGCGTCGTTCATGTCGTCGAGGCTCTGGTGCGTGAGCTCGCCGTACGAGGGCCAGCTGCGGACGTCGAAGTAGACGTCGCCGGACTCGTCGGCCGCGGCGTACGCGTGGCCCTTCTCGACGAGGGTCTCCATCAGCTCGACCATCTCGGGGACGTGGCCGGTGGCGCGCGGCTCGTACGTGGGCGGGAGGACACCGAGGTCCTCGAGCGCCTGCGCGGTCTCCATCTCGTTGCGGTACGACACGGCGAACCACGGCTCGCCGGCCTCGGCCGACTTGGCGAGGATCTTGTCGTCGATGTCGGTGACGTTGCGGATGAGGGTGACGTCGTAGCCGTGGCCGCGCTCGAGCCACCGGCGCAGGACGTCGAAGGCGACGGCGAACCGGACGTGGCCGATGTGCGGCGGAGCCTGGGTCGTGAGCCCGCAGATGTAGATCCCCGCCCGACCGGGGACGACGGGGACGAAGTCACGCAGCTCGCGCGTGAGGGAGTCGAAGAGCCTGAGGGTCACTCGCCACAGGCTACCGGCGGTCGGCGGGCGGGCTTGCATCCCCGGTCTCCCCCCGAACGTGTGTGAACTCGCCGGGGTTCACCGGCGTGTTCACACACGTTCGCGGGAGCGGAGCGGTCAGTGGCCGCGGTCGACCCACTCCTGGAGGTGCGGCGCCTCGTCGCCGATGACCGTGGGGTCGCCGTGGCCGGTGAGCACGACGGTCTCCGCCGGCAGGTCGAGCAGCCGGGTCCGGATCGACTCGATGATCGTCGGGAAGTCGCTGTACGAGCGCCCGGTGGCGCCGGGGCCCCCGTTGAACAGCGTGTCGCCGCTGAAGACCACCCCGAGCGCGGGGACCGAGAGGCAGCAGGCCCCCGGCGCGTGGCCCGGGGTGTGGAGCACCGTCGCCTCGACGTCGCCGACCCTGAAGGTCTGCCCGTCGGTGAGCTCCCCGCCCGGGGCGTCCGCCTGGCTCATGTCCCACAGGACCCGGTCCTCCGGGTGCAGCCACGCGGTGGCGCCGGTCTCCGCGACGAGGTCGGCGACCGCGTTGACGTGGTCGTTGTGTCCGTGGGTGCAGACGATGCCGACGAGCCGCCGTCCGGCCACCGCGTCGAGGATGGCGCGGGCGTCGTGGGCGGCGTCGACGACGAGCACCTCGCGGTCGTCACCGAGCAGCCAGACGTTGTTGTCGACCTCCCAGGAGCCACCGTCGAGCTCGAAGACCCCGGAGGTCACGAGCCGCTCGACCCGCACGCCACCGGGCGAGGTGGGCACGTCGCGTCCGATCGGGGTGGTGCTCACGCGGGGCCCTCCATCACGACGACGGAGCGCAGGACCTCACCCTTGTGCATCTTCTCGAAGGCGGCCTCGACGTCGGTGATGCCGATCCGCTCGGTGACGAAGGCGTCGAGGTCGAAGCGGCCCTGGCGGTAGAGGTCGACGAGCATCGGGAAGTCGCGCGAGGGCAGGCAGTCGCCGTACCAGCTCGACTTCAGGGCCCCACCACGGCCGAAGATCTCGATCATCGGCAGGGTGACCTGCTTCTCGGGGGTCGGCACCCCGACGAGGACGACCGTGCCGGCGAGGTCGCGGGCGTAGAACGCCTGCTCGTACGTCTCGGGGCGGCCGACCGCCTCGACGACGACGTCCGCGCCGTGGCCGCCGGTGAGCGCGCGGATGGCCTGGACGGGGTCCTCGGTGGAGGAGTCGACGGTGTGCGTGGCCCCGAACCGCGTCGCGGCCTCGAGCTTCTTGCCGTCGAGGTCGACGGCGATGATGGTCGTCGCGCCGGCGACGTGCGCTCCGGCGATGGCGGCGTTGCCGACCCCGCCGCAGCCGATGACGGCCACGGAGTCGCCGCGCCCCACGTTGCCGGTGTTGACGGCCGCGCCGAAGCCGGCCATCACCCCGCAGCCGAGCAGGCCGACCGCGGCGGCGTCCGAGTCCTCGACCTTCGTGCACTGACCGGCGGCGACGAGGGTCTTCTCGATGAACGCCCCGATGCCGAGGGCCGGGGAGAGCTCGGTGCCGTCGGTGAGCGTCATCGTCTGGGTGGCGTTGTGCGTGGCGAAGCAGTACCAGGGCTTGCCCTTGCGGCAGGCGCGGCACTCGCCGCACACGGCCCGCCAGTTGAGGATGACGAAGTCGCCGGGGGCCACCTCGGTGACACCCTCGCCGACCGCCTCGACCCGGCCGGCGGCCTCGTGGCCGAGCAGGAACGGGAAGTCGTCGTTGATGCCGCCCTCGCGGTAGTGCAGGTCGGTGTGGCACACCCCGCACGCCTCGACCGCGACGACGGCCTCGCCGGGGCCGGGGTCGGGGACGACGACGTCGACGAGCTCGACGGGGGCGCCCTTCGTTCGGGCGATGACGCCCTTGACGGTCTGCGGCACGGTTCCTCCTGGTGCGAGCGGATGGGGATCCGGTCCAACGCTAGTCCGCGGTCACGGCCCGTCGGCAGCCGTGAGCGCCGGCGCCGAGCCCCGGGCCGTCCGCGGAGCCGCCCATCGGCCTTTCCCCGGGGGCAAGCCGACGTATCCTGCCGGTATGCCGCACCCGGTGTTCGACGAGGTGATCCACGAACCACACCGCCTCCGGATCTGCGCGTTCCTCGTGCCCGCGGCCGGGCGCGACTTCGGCGAGGTGCGTGACGAGGTGGGGCTCTCGGACTCCGCGCTGTCCAAGCACCTCAAGACCCTGTCGTCCGAGGGCTACACGCGGCTCGACCGGGGGGTGCGCGACGGGAGGCAGGTGACGACCGTCGTCCTCACCGCCGCCGGGCGCGAGGCCCTGTGCGGGCACGTCGCCGAGCTCCAGCGGATGGCGCGCATCGTCGGCTCGGACCGTCGCGTCGGGGCGCAGCGCCCGCGCTGACCGGCATCCCGGTCCAATGGGTCTGGTCCGTCCCGAACTGACACCGTCGTCGACTCGTGGACGCTCCGGCCCGTACACGAACTGACACATTCGACGATTCGTGTCCGGTCCGGTCCGGCCCGTACACGAACTGACACATTCGACGATTCATGTCCGCTCCGGCCCGTACACGAACTGACACATTCGACGATTCGTGTCCGGCTCCGGTCCGTCCACGAACTGACGCTGGTGGGGGTTCGTGGACAGGTCAGGAGACGGGGAGGACGAGCGCGGTCGCGATGGCTGCGACACCCTCGCCGCGACCGGTGAGGCCGAGCCCGTCGGTCGTCGTGCCACTCACCGAGACGGGGGCCCCGGCGGCGGCCGACAGGACCTCCTCGGCCTCGGCCCGGCGGGCGCCGACCTTGGGCCGGTTGCCGACGACCTGCACGGCCACGTTGCCGACCTCGAACCCCGCCTCGCGGACCAGCCGGGCGGCCTCGGCGAGCAGCCTGCACCCGGAGGCGCCCGCCAGCTCGGGGCGGCCGGTGCCGAAGTGCGCCCCGAGGTCGCCGATGCCGGCCGCCGAGAAGAGGGCGTCGCACGCCGCGTGGGCGACGACGTCGGCGTCGGAGTGCCCGTCGAGGCCGCGCTCCCCCGGCCAGTGCAGCCCGGCGACCCACAGCGGGCGCTCCGAGCCCTCCGGTGCGAGCGCGTGCACGTCGACGCCGATGCCGACACGGGGGAGGGGGGTCACGCCGACGATGCTAGGCCGGGTCGGTCGACGCGCCGACGAGGCGCTCCGCGCGCTCGAGGTCGTCGGGGGTCGTCACCTTGAACGCCATCGGGTCGCCCTCGACAACGAGCACCCGGTGCCCCGCCTGCTCCACGAGCGCAGCGTCGTCGGTGGCCACGGCCCCGGAGGCGTGCGCCGCGAGGAGCACCGCACGGGGGAAGCCCTGGGGCGTCTGCACGGCCCGCAGGGAGACCCGGTCGGGGGTACCGGTGACCAGGCCCTCGGCGTCGACCGTCTTCACGGTGTCGACGACCGCCAGCCCCGGCACCACCCCGTCCGCCCCCGCGCGGACGGCGGCCACCACCCGGTCGAAGACCGTCGTGGGGGTGAGGCAGCGGGCGGCGTCGTGGACGAGCACGACGTCGCAGCCGGTGTCGAGGGCGGCCAGGCCCGCCGCCACGGACTCGGTGCGCTCGGCCCCGCCCGCGACGAACGCGGTGGGCACGCCCCCCGTCCCCGGGAGGTCCCAGTGGTCGGGGCCGGCCATCCCGGCGGGGACGACGAGCACGAGGGAGGCCAGCCCCTCCACCGCGAGGACCCGCTCGACCGCGTGCGCCAGCAGGCTGCGGCCACCGAGGCGGACCGCGGCCTTCGGCACCTCGGCGCCCAACCGGGTCCCGGACCCGGCCGCGACGACGACGACGCCCACCCCGCGCGGAGCGGGATGGGCGTCGTCGGTCACGTCAGTGGTGTCGCCGGGGCGACGGGGGCTCAGGACGCCAGGACCTCGTCGAGGATGGTCTCGGCCTTCTCCTCGTCGGTCTTCTCGGCGAGGGCGAGCTCGGAGACCAGGATCTGGCGGGCCTTGGCGAGCATGCGCTTCTCGCCCGCCGACAGGCCGCGGTCCTTGTCGCGACGCCACAGGTCGCGGACGACCTCGGCCACCTTGATGACGTCGCCGGAGGCGAGCTTCTCGAGGTTGGCCTTGAAGCGGCGGGACCAGTTGGTCGGCTCCTCGGCGAACGGGGTGCGCAGCACCTCGAAGACCTTGTCCAGGCCTGCCTTGTCGACCACGTCACGGACGCCGACGAGGTCGCAGTTCTCGGCTGGGACCTCGATGACGAGGTCACCTTGCGCGACCTTCAGCTTGAGGTAGAGCTTCTCCTCTCCGCGGATCGTGCGGGTCTTGATCTCCTCGATGCGTGCAGCCCCATGGTGGGGGTACACGACCGTTTCGCCGACCTTGAAAACCATGTGTTGTTGTCCCCTTTCGCGGGGTTCAGGATACCACGACACGCCGGGGTCACCCAATGGAGAGGCTCGGCGTTTGTGCAGGTCAGCGCGCTGCGGGCACGGTCCACACGAGAAATTCGGGGGTTGACAGATCGGCCGTTCGCATGCTTTCGCGCGCAGCGTGCGCGGGCGCCGCGCGGGGGTGTGGAGGAGGCTGGGTCGAGGGTCCGGCCGGGTCGGCGGGGCGCCCGGGCCGGTCCCCGCTATCCTTGCCGCGTGACGATCCGCGCCGCCTCCGCCCTCCGGTTCGCCGGGCTCGCCGCCGCCACGCTGCTCGCCTCCGGCTGCGGCGTGATGTCCCCGGCGCAGACCGACTACTCGTACATCCCCGCCGACGGCGTCCCCCTGTCGATCCCGGGCCTGGACCTGCGCAACCTGCTCGTCGTCGCCGACAGCCAGGGTGGCCCCGGCACCGTCGTCGGCCAGGCCGTCAACACGGGCAAGGACGCCGTCGAGGTCCAGTTCGGCCTCCAGGGCGGCGCCACCGTCAACACCACGGTGCCCGCCTACTCCGACGACGCGATCTCGCTCAACGGCTCGCCCGTCGTGATCGGGTCGGTCCCGGAGGGGCCGGGCGCGATGGTCCAGCTCGTCGTGGCCACCCGCGAGGCCGGGCAGAACGTCGTCCTCGTGCCGGTGCTCCCGCCGACGCGGTACTACTCCGAGCTCGGCGCCAGCCCCAGCCCGTCGCCCACCGGGAGCTGACCCGGGCGGCGCCCGCCGGGCCCCCGACCGTCGGGCCGGGTACCGCCGGGTTTCAGACCTCGAACTTGTAGCCGAGTCCCCGCACGGTGAGGATGTGCTGCGGGTTGCCGGGGTCCGACTCCACCTTGGCCCGGAGCCGCTTGATGTGGACGTCGAGGGTCTTGGTGTCGCCGACGTAGTCGCTGCCCCAGACGCGGTCGATGAGCTGCATCCGGGTGAGGACGCGGCCGGTGTTGCGCAGGAGCATCTCGAGCAGCTCGAACTCCTTGAGCGGGAACGGCAGCTGCGCCCCGCGCACCGTCACGACGTGGCGCTCGACGTCCATCCGCACCGGCCCCGCCTCGAGCGTCATCGGCAGCAGCTCCTCGGGCTCGCTCCCGCGCCGCAGCACCGCCTTGATCCGGGCGAGCAGCTCGCGCGAGGAGTACGGCTTGGTGACGTAGTCGTCGGCTCCCAGCTCGAGGCCGACGACCTTGTCGATCTCGCTGTCCTTCGCGGTGAGCATGATGACGGGCACGTTCGAGCGCTGCCGCAGCGCGCGGCAGACGTCGACGCCCGACAGCCCGGGGAGCATGAGGTCGAGGAGGACGAGGTCCGCCCCGGCGGAGTCGAACTCGCTGAGGGCGTCGTTGCCGTTGTCGGCCACCGACACCTCGTACCCCTCCTTGCCCAGCAGGTAGGACAGGGGGTCCGAGAACGACTCCTCGTCCTCGACGATCAGGATCCGGGTCATGCGGGGTTCTCTCCTCGTGCGGCGGCGGCCACGCCGGGGTCGGGGTCGGCCGCGGGGTCCGGGTCGGCCGGGGAGGCCGCCGCGGGAAGTCTCATCGTGAAGGTCGACCCACGGCCCTCCTGGCTCCAGACGGTGACCTCACCGCCGTGGTTGGCGCAGATGTGCTTGACGATCGCCAGGCCGAGCCCGGTCCCGCCGGTGGCGCGGGAGCGGGCGGCGTCCACCCGGTAGAAGCGCTCGAAGATCCGCTCCTGCTCGGTGGCGGGGATGCCCTGGCCCTGGTCGGTGACCGCGATCTCGATCGTCTCGCCGACCCGCCGTGCGCCGATGCCGACCTTGGTCCGGTGGTCGCTGTAGTTCACCGCGTTGGCGAGGAGGTTGGCGACGGCCGTGACGAGCAGCTCGGCGTCACCGAAGACCCGCAGGCCCCGTTCGGTGGCGAGGCCGAGGTCGATGTCTCGGGCCTCCGCGGCGACCCGCACCCGGTCGAGGGCCTCGACGAGGACCGTGCCGATGTCGACGAGCTCGGGCTCGTGGAGGGTGTCGGCGACCTGGAGCCGCGACAGGTCGACGATCTCCTGGACCAGCCGGCCGAGCCGGGTCGACTCGACGCGGATCCGCTCGGCGAAGCGGGCGACGGCCACCGGGTCGTCGGTGGCGTCGAGGATCGCCTCCGCGAGCAGCGAGATCCCCCCGACCGGGGTCTTGAGCTCGTGGCTGACGTTCGCGACGAAGTCGCGGCGGACCTCCTCGACCCGGCGTGCGTGCGTGTGGTCCTCGGCGAGGAGGAGGACGTGGTCGACGCCGAGGGTGGCGACCCGCACCCGCATGACGACGCTGGCGTCCGGCGAGGGGCCGCGGGCGAGGTCGAGCTCGGCCTCACGGATGACGCCGTCCCGGCGGACCTGGCGGGCGAGGTGGCGCAGCTCGTGGTGGACGAGCTCCCCGTGGCGGACCAGCCCGTAGGTGATGGCGGGGGCGGAGGCCTTGACGACGGCGTCGGAGGTGTCGACGACGATGGCGATCGAGCGCAGCGCCGAGAGCACGTCGGCCACCCCGCGCGGGAGCGGAGGCTCGGGAGCCGTCGGCACCTCGTCCAGGCTCCGCTCGGACCACCGCCCCGCGAGCACCCCGACGGCGCCGATGACGAGGCCGACGGCCCCGCCGAGCGTCGCCGCGATCGTCGCATCCACGATGTCAGCGTACGGCCGGGCAGTGACCGTCCCGTGCCGCCCGGCGGGGTCCCTGCACACGGTCGCGTGAAGTTCACCTCCCCGGCGCCGGGGGTTCATCCGCACCTGAGATGGTTCACGGGCGACGGCGCGGCCCGGCGGTCGGCGTCGCGTGCCCGGAGACACCCCAGCCGAAGGACCCCCACCCGTGATGCGCAAGGCCTACCACGAAGAGCTCGACCGGATCGCGGAGAGCCTCGTCGAGATGACCCACCTGGCGGCGTCGGCGATGAGCCGCGCCACGACCGCCCTGCTCGACGCGGACGTCCACCTCGCCGACTCCGTCATCACGGCCGACGCGGACATCGACGCGCGTCGTGAGGAGATCGACCTGCTGTCCTTCGAGCTGCTCGCCCTCCAGCAGCCGGTCGCGACCGACCTGCGGGTGGTCGTCACGAGCATGCGGATGAGCAGCGACATCGAGCGGATGGGCGACCTGGCCCGGCACGTGGCGAAGGTCGCGCGGCTGCGCTACCCCGCCTCGGCGGTGCCCCCGGAGCTGCGCGGCACCTTCCGGGAGATGGGGTCGATCGCCGAGCTCATCGTCGAGAAGTGCGGGTCGGTCATCGCCCGCCGCTCCGTCGAGGGCGCCCGGGAGATCGAGCGCGACGACGACGCGATGGACGCCCTGCACCGCGACCTCTTCGAGCAGGTCACGAGCAAGGACTGGCCGCACGACACCGAGACCGCGGTCGACATCACCCTGCTCGGCCGGTACTACGAGCGCTTCGCCGACCACGCGGTCTCGGTCGCCGAGCGAGTCGTCTGGATCGTCACCGGCGAGTGGGGCCACGAGGCCAACGGCAGCCACGAGGACGCCGAGGACGCCGGCCCCTCGGCAGGCTGAGGCGCGGCTCGGGTTCGTCGAACGGACGACCCGGACGCCACCGAACGGGCCGGTGACCAGCGAAGACATCGGTGTCTTGTCATTCGTTGACCGAGTTTTTACCCGGAGCGGAACTGAGTTCCTGCGGCCTCCCGTCCGGCCCCGGACGATGGCGGTGAACCATTCGCCACCGCTTCCAGGAGAACTCCGTGGGACCTCTCGCCCAGCCCCGCTCCACCGGCGCCCGCCGCACCCTGGGCCGCGTCGCCGCCCTCGCCGCCCTCGCCGCCGGTCTCGGTCTCGCCGCTCCCGGCACGGCCACCGCCGCCACGCCCGCCGCACCCGTCCGGGCCGCCGCCGTCAGCCCCGAGGTGGAGGCCAGGCGTCCGGTCGTGCTGCAGCGCATCGTCGCGATCAACACCACGATCGTCCAGGCCAAGAAGAACCTCGCGTCCTCCGACCTCCCGGCGAAGACGCTGCGCCCGATGGTCCGCGCCCTGACGTCCGACCAGACCACCCTCGCCGTCGCGGCCGTGCGGACCGTCACGGCGCGCACGATGCCCCAGCTCGACCGCGCGGAGACCCTCGCCGAGAGCGTCGCGCCGGCCCCGGCGGCCGCCTCGGTGTCAGCCGACGAGCTGCGCGCCCGGGCGGACGCGGTCATCGCCCTCGCCCAGGAGCTGCGTCCCCGCCAGGTCTTCCTCATCGGCCGCGCGGAGATGGGCGAGTACTACGGCTTCGACCCGAGCTACTGGGCCGACCCGGTCCGTCGGGCCGCACCGCTGACCGACCAGGCCGAGGACCTCGCCGCCGGCGCCAAGCGCTCGATGGACTCCACGGGGACCGCGACCGCCCAGGACGAGGCCGACGTCACGCAGGCCGAGTCGCTGATCCGCGACGCCGAGAACCTCACGATCGAGGCCGAGGAGAAGTGGAACGCCTCCAACGCGAACTGACCCCGCCACCCGCGAGGGGCCGTCGCCGCACCGGCGACGGCCCCTCGCGGGTGCGGCGACGGCGTAGGCTCCGTTCCCGGACGGCGTAGGCTCGCAGACGTGGACCAACAGCGGCGGTCGGTGTCCGAGGACTACGCCGAGGAGATCGAGGAGCTGCACGACCTCGAGGAGGGTGAGGGCGTCGAGATCGACGTCAAGGTCGGCAAGGCGTGGCAGCACGGCTACCCCTACTCGAAGAAGCTCCCGCGCGACGAGTACGAGAAGTCCAAGCGCCGGCTCCAGATCGAGCTGCTCAAGCTCCAGCTCGACGTCAAGGAGAACGGCAGCAAGGTGCTCCTCATCTGCGAGGGCCGTGACGCCGCCGGCAAGGGCGGGGCGATCAAGCGGTTCATGGAGCACCTGAACCCCCGCGGCGCCCGCGTCGTGGCCCTCGAGAAGCCCACCGAGGTCGAGCGCACGCAGTGGTACTTCCAGCGCTACGTCGAACACCTCCCGAGCGGTGGCGAGCTCGTGTTCATGGACCGGTCCTGGTACAACCGGGCCGGGGTCGAGCGGGTCATGGGGTACTGCACCCCCACGCAGTACCTGGAGTTCATGCGCGAGTGCCCCGACTTCGAGCGGATGCTCGTCAACTCCGGCATCCACCTCGTCAAGCTGTGGTTCTCGGTGAGCAAGGAGGAGCAGGCGGCCCGCTTCGCATCGCGCCAGAACGACCCCGTCCGGCAGTGGAAGCTCTCCCCGACCGACCTCGCGAGCCTCGACAAGTGGGACGCCTACACCGAGGCGAAGGAGGCGATGTTCTTCTACACCGACACCGGCGACGCGCCCGTGGACGGTCATCAAGAGCAACGACAAGAAGCGCGCCCGCCTCGAGGCGATGCGGCTCGTCCTGAGCGGCCTGGACTACCGGAGCAAGGACACCGACGTCGTCGGCACCCCCGACCCGCTCATCGTCGGCCCGGCGTCGCGCATCTTCGAGCAGGGCGAGCACACCGACCGGGTCCTGCCCCGGCTCTGACCGGGCATCCGTGCCGACGGCGCCCGCCGGGACCCGCCGCGGGGTGAGGATGTCCGCGTGAGCGTCACGACCGAGGAGGACTTCGGCGGCTTCGTCGCGGCCCGCTGGGCCGACCTCGAGGCGGTCGCGGTCGTCGCCGTCCTGGACCCCGAGAGCGCCCGCGAGACCACGACGGCCGCGCTCGTCGCGCTGCGGTCCCGGTGGCCGTCGGCGCTCGAGGAGGGGGCACCGACCGCAACGGCGCGCCGGGAGCTCGTGGAGCGGTTGGCGCGACCGCCCCGTCGCAGAGGCGTACCGCCGGAGCCCTCCCCCGTGCTCCGTGAGGCGGCCGACGATCCCGACAGCTCCGTGCCCGCCGCCCTGTTCGACTGCCTCGCAGGCGAACCGGTGCTCGTTCGGGCAGCGGTCGCCGCGCGTGCGGTGTGGGAGGTCCGGCCAGACGACCTGGCGCTTCTCGCCGGGCGGGCCGGCGCCGACCTCGCCGCGGGCATCGCGGCCGCCACCCACCGGCTGCTCGCCGCGCACCGTGAGGCTCGCGCCACGGACGGCCTCGGCCCGGCCGACCACCGGCTCGAGGACGACCTCGCCGACCTCGTCCACCGCCTGGCGGGTACCGCACCCGAGCCACCGGACCCCTCCGCGATCGTCGCGGAACGCAGCCGCCGGGTGCGCCGCCGCAGCCTGCTCGCCGGGGGTGCCGTCGCCGCCGCGGCCGGCGCCGCCGGGTGGGCCGCCTTCGGACGCGAGCGAGGGGCAGCCACCGCCGGGCCCGCTGCGAGCAGCACCCCGACCCCCGCCGGGCCCGACGACCCGGCGTGGGCGACGACGCGGCGGTGGCCCCCGCGCGGCGCCCTCGCAACCGACTTCGGCATCCAGTCGCTGATGGTGCGCAAGGCGCCCGGTGCGCGGCTGCTCTACGCCGACGAGGTGCACGGGGTGCGGGTCGTCGTCGCGACCGACTCGAGCAGCGACGGCGCCGGAGCCCCGGGGACACCCCTGCGGGTGTGGTCGGGTGCCGCGGGTGTGCCGGCGGACCAGCTCACCGAGGTCCCCCTCGGGTATCCCGGGATCTTCGAGGTCGAGGACGCCGTCGCGCTCGGGGTCCCGCACCCGACCGGCGCCGTCGTCCTCGCGCTCACGCGGCCCACGCTGGACCGGGCCGAGGTGTCACCGGTCGTCCGGCCGACGCCGGAGGGCGAGGTCGAGCGCGACTGGTCCCCGGTGCCGCTCGACGCCGGCATCGGCGCCGTCCTGCTCCCGCAGCCTCCGGGACCGGCCGCCCGCGTCCGGTGCGGCGGCTACGACGGACCCCTTCCCCGCCCGTCGACCTGGGACGTCCAGTGGGACCCCGGGCTCACCCAGCGGGAGGCCGTCACCGCGGACGTCGCGGCCGCGACGGGCATCGCGTCCAAACGGCTCGACGTCGACGTCCTGACTGCCGTCATCCCCCCGGGCCCCGACCGCGAGGCCGGCGGCCCGGCGGAGACGACGACCGCCGAGCTCGTCACCGTCCGGACCCCGAACGGAGCCGTCGTCCGGTCCTTCCTCGTGAGCACCGAGTCCCCCGGGTCGTCGTCCTCGTACGGCGCGCCCCCGATGGTGGTCCCCCGCGCCGCGGCCGACGCGCCCGCCGTCATCCCGCTCGAGGGCGACACCGCGAGACCGGCGTTCGTGGTCGTCGTCCCGGGCCCGGGCGCGGCGGTCCGCCTCACGAGCCCGACCACAGGTGCCGGGTCCGACGCCGTCCCGCTCACCGACCACGGAGCCGTCGTCCTCGTGCCCGCCGACCACGACCCCGAGCTCCGCGTCCGTGTCGAGGACTCCCGCGGGCGGGCCCTCTACTACGACGCGGTCCCACCCCCCGGCAGCTGGCTCTACGACCTCTGGGACGACCAGTTCTGACACCGGGCCCACCGCGACCGGTGCTTCCCGGCCACGGCCCCCGCTGCGGGGTGAGGATGGGACGGTGACGCCCACGGTCGAGGAGGACTTCGGCGACTTCGTCGCGGCCCGCTGGCCCGCCCTGGAGGCCGTCGCCCTCGTGGCGACCCTCGACCCGGAGGCCGCCCGCGAGGTGACTGCTGCGGCCCTCGCCGCCCTGCGGCCCCGGTGGGCCGCGACGCTCGAAGAGGGCGCTCCGACCGCGACGGCCCGGCGGATGCTCCTCGAGCGGCTCGACCCCGGGCGCCGGCGCGCCCGGCCCCCGGACCAGACGGACCACCCGTCCGACCGTCGGGTCGCGGCGCTCCGGAGCCTCGTCGAGGACACGGGCTCCTCCCTCCCGGCGGCCCTGCTCGACGCCCTCGCCGAGGCCGGGCCGCTCGCCCGTGCCGCCCTCGCCGCCGAGGTCGTCTGGGAGCTGACGGCGGACGAGGTGGCGTCCCTGACGGTCGACCCCGCGGCGACGGGTGCGGCGGTTGCGGAAGCGCGCCCGCGCGTGGTCGCGGCCCACCGCCGCGCCCGAGCCGCAGACGGACTCCCCCCGGCGGACCATCGCGTGCCCGGCGACCTGGCCGACCTCGTCGAACGGCTCGGCGCCGCGCAGCCCACGCCCCCGGACCCCTCCGGGCTGGTCTCCGAGCGCGCCCGTCGCCTCCGGCGCCGGGCCGTGCTCACCGGTGGTGGGGTCGCACTCGGGGTCGGCGCCGCCGGTTGGGCCGCCCTCTCCCGGAACGACTCCGGGGACACCGCTGCCGGGCCCCCGTCACCGGCCACCCCGACGACCGCGGGCCCGACCGACCCCGCGTGGTCCTCGACGGTCCGGTGGCCTCCCCGCGGCGCCCTGGCCGGCGACGTCGGCATCCGGGCCCTCACGGCGGCGACCGCGGTCCGCCTCCTGTACGCGAACGACGTCGAGGACCTCCGGGTGGTCGTCGCCGCGTCCTTCGTGGACCAGCGGCCGTCCAGCACGTCCATCCGGGCCTGGGTCGGCGCCGCCGCGGCACCCGCCGAGCGGCTCACCGAGGTGACCTTCGCCTTCGACGCGGTCCTCGGCGTCGAGGACGTCGTGGCGCTGGCGGTGCCCCGCGGCCCGGGGGCCGTGCTCCTGCTGCTGGCCCGCCCCAGCGTGGGGACCGCCGACGTCTCGCTCACCGTCCACCCCACGGCCGCGGGGTCCGTGGAACGGACGTTCCGGCAGCTCCGCCTCGCCGACGGGGTGGGGGTCCTGCCGCTCGACACGCCGTGCGGCGTGGCGGCCCGCGTCCGGTGCGCCGCCTACGACGGCACCGTCCTCACCCCCGCCGCCTGGCGGGTGTCCCTCGGGGGCGAGGACCCGGTCGAGTCACTCGCCGCGTACGTCGCCTCGGCCATCGGAGTACCCCGGGAGCGGCTCGCGGCCCGGGCGGTCGTCGACTCGATCACCAACGGCAGCGTCATCGACCCCACTGCTCTCTCGGCCACCGGTGGCGACGGGCAGGCCGTCCTCTCCAGCACGACGACACCCGACGGCGGTGTCGTGCGCAGCCTGTGGGTCACCGACGACGGACGCGCGAGGACGTCGTCGGCGCTGCTGTCACCCGTCGCGGTTCCGGCGGACGCGGAGGACGCACCGGCCCTCATGCGGCTGGCCGGGACCCCGCCACGCACCGGCCGGTTCCTCGTCGTCGTGCCGGGCGGGGGCGCCACCTGCCAGCTCCTCGCGACGAGCCCGAACGCCTACCCCGTCTCGAAGGTGGTGCCGATGAAGGGCCGGACGGCGGTCGTCCCGGTCATCAACGCCGACGACGCCGCGGCCTTCCGCCTCGTCGTCAAGGACGCCCGGGGCCGGACCACGTACGACGCGGTCCCACCCTCCGGACGCGACCTCCTCGCGCTCGGCGAGGACGGGACGGGGTGGCTCGGCCTGCCGCTCCGGTGAGGGTGCCCGGCCGGGTCAGCGGCCCTGGTTGGCGACGGCCGCAGCGGCCTCGGCGGCGGCCTCGGGGTCGAGGTACTCCCCCGGGCCGGTCGGCATGAAGTCGTCACCGAGCCGGTACACGAGGGGCATCCCGGTGGGGATGTTCAGCCCCGCGATGTCGTCGTCGCTGATCCCGTCGAGGTGCTTGACGAGCGCGCGCAGGCTGTTGCCGTGCGCCGTGACGAGGACGGTGCGGCCCGCGGTGAGGTCAGCGCGGAGCTCGTTCTCCCAGTAGGGCATCATCCGCGGGATGACGTCCGCGAGGCACTCGGTGGCCGGCACGTCGATGCCGTCGTAGCGCGGGTCGCCGGCCTGGTCGTACTCGCTGCCGGGCTCGATGGGCGGCGGCGGGGTGTCGAAGCTGCGGCGCCAGAGCATGAACTGTTCCTCGCCGTACTTGTCGCGCGTCGCCGCCTTGTCGAGACCCTGGAGCGCGCCGTAGTGCCGCTCGTTGAGGCGCCAGCTGCGGCGCACCGGGATCCAGTGCCGGTCGCAGGCGTCGAGGGCGAGGTTGGCGGTGGTGATGGCGCGGCGCAGCACGGAGGTGTGGACCACGTCGGGGAGCAGACCGGCGTCCTGCATCAGCCGGCCCCCGCGGACCGCCTCGGCCCGCCCGGTGTCGGACAGGTCGACGTCGACCCAGCCGGTGAAGAGGTTCTTGCGGTTCCACTCGGACTCGCCGTGGCGCAGGAGGATCAGCGTGTGCTCCGTCATGCCGACCAGCCTAGCCACCCCCCACCTTCCCGACTTTTCATGCCCAGCTCCGCGGGACACGCCGCTCCGGCGGCGTGTCCCGCGGGCGCCGGCATGAAAAGTCGGGAAAGAAGGGGGGGTCAGGTCGGGGGGCGGGCCGGGTCGCCGGGGCGCTCGAGGATGTGCCGGAAGGCCTCGAGGTTGCGCAGGCTCTCGCCGCGGGAGACCCGCCACTCCCACTCCTTGCGCATCGACCCGAGGAACCCCATGACGAGCAGCTCGTTGAACGGCTCGTCACACGCCGTGAGGACCACGCCGAGGAGCTGGTCGAGCGTGTCGGCGTCGACCCCCGCGGCGGGGATGCGCCCGGTGACGAAGACGTCACCCGAGCGGTCGACGGAGTAGGCGAGCCCGGGCAGGCGGAGGTTGCGGCTCAGGAGGAAGCGGTAGACCTCCTCGTGGTTCTCGTCCGGGTTGCGGATGACGAAGGCCGACACCGAGAGCGCCGACTCCCCGCAGACGAGGGAGACGACGGTGCGGAGCTTCTTCTCGCCCGGCAGCGACACGACGAACTCGTCGTCGCGCGCACCGGCCTCCCACTCGAGCTCGGCCTCGTCGAGGACGCCACGCACGACGGCGGCGAGGTCGGCTGCACTCATGGGATGACCGCCCGGGGGACGTCGGCGATCCGTTCCGCGTCGTTGATCGAGACGTCCTTGGGGAGGTGGAGCGCCTCCCCGTAGACCTCGATGAGCCGCTCGGCGGTGCGGGACCACCCGAAGCCACTGGCGTGCTCGGCGGCCTTGCGGGACAGGCTCGCCCGGAGCTCGCGGTCGAGGGCGACCCGCCCGAGGGCGGTGGCCCAGTCGGCCGTGTCGTGGCCGTCGACGAGCAGCCCGCCGTCACCGACCGCCGTCGGGAGCCCGCCGACGTTGGCCGCGACGACGGGGGTTCCGCAGGCCTGCGCCTCGACGGCGACGAGCCCGAACGACTCGCTGTGCGAGGGGACCGCGACGACGTCGGCGGCCCGGTACCACTGGGCGAGCGTGGGCCGGTCGACCGGTGGCACGACCCGGAGCAGGTCCCGGATGCCCAGCCGCTCGGCGAGGTCCTCCAGGCCCATCGGGATCCGCAGCCCCGAGCCGCTCGCCCCGCCGAGGACACCGACGACGAGGCGCTCGCGCAGGTCCGGGCGGCGGCGCACCATCTCGGCGGCGGCCCGGACGAGGACGTCGGGACCCTTGAGCGGCTGGATCCGCCCGACGAAGAGGAGGAGCACGGCATCCGCCGGCAGGCCGAGCCCGGCCCGGGCGACGTCCTGGGGGCCGGGGGCGAAGGTCACGAGGTCGACGCCCGGCTCGGCGACGGCCACGCGGGCCGGGTCCGCGCCGTAGAGCTCGACGAGCTCGGTGGCCTCCCGCTCGGTGTTCGCGACGAGCCGGTCGGCGGCCTCGACGACCTGGGCCTCCCCGATCTCGCGGCCGCGGGGCTCGGGCTCGTCGCCGTCGGCGAGGTGGAGGTTCTTGACCCGGGCCATCGTGTGCATCGTGTGCACGAGGGGCACGCCCCAGCGGTCGGCGGCGAGCCAGCCCACCTGCCCGGAGAGCCAGTAGTGCGAGTGGACGAGGTCGTAGTGGCCGGGCGGCGCGTGGGCGGCGACGCGCATCATCCCGGCGGCGAAGGCGCACAGCTGGCCCGGCAGGTCCTCCTTGGACAGTCCCTCGTACGGGCCGGCCGCGACGTGGCGGACGACGACCCCTGGCTCGACCTCGACGACGTCCGGCTGGGCGGCGCTCGTGGTCCGGGTGAAGAGGTCGACCTCGGTCCCGAGCCGGGCCAGCCGGCGGGCCACCTCCATGACGTAGACGTTCATCCCCCCGGCGTCCCCGGTGCCCGGCTGCGCGAGCGGAGAGGTGTGCACGGTGACCATGGCGACCCGGCGCGGTCGCGGGCCACGGGTGGGGTCGCTCATGGTGCCGAGTCTTCCACGGGCAGCCGCGGCGTGTCCGTGACGGTCACCACGGCCCGGGAGGACCAGACGTGGATGGCGATGCGCCCGTCCTGCCGCAGGTCGACGGCACGGGGCACCCCGACCGGCCCGATCGAGACGTCGGTGCCGAGGACCCAGGTGAACGCCGGCTGCTCGACGACCGTGGGGTCGACCCAGTAGGCCCGCTCCTTGAGGTTGCGGGCGGGCAGGGCCGGGGCGATGCCGGTCGTCGCGGGACGCCAGTCGAGGTTGATGGCGATGGCCGAGGCCCCCGGGACCGAGACGTCCATCCGGATCCGGCCGTCGGTCGGCTCGAAGGTGATGCTCAGAGGGAGGCTACGGGTCTCGTCGTGCACGACCCCGCTGTACACGACGGTGTCGTCGTCACGGTTGACGGCGGCGATGCTCACGGCGGTGAGCGCCGAGGTGACCCGCTCCCGACGTCGCTCCCCGGTGCGCTCGACCGCGCCCGTCAGCGCGGTGACCGGCGCACCCTTGGTGACCGTGTCCGCGAGGACGGTGCTGCCACGGGAGAGCCGGAAGCCACGGTCGTAGAGCGTGACCGTGAGCCCCGCCCCCAGCGACTGCACCCCGAAGGCGTTCTGGGACACCTCGAGCAGGCCCGGCTCGACGTCGGTGATGCCGATGTCGCGCGCGAGCAGGCTCGGGACCCACGACGTGAGGCCGAGGACGAGGGCACCGGTGAGCGAGACGACGAGGGCGAGCATCGACAGGCTGACCGAGCCCTCGCGCCCCTGCACCCACCACCGGTCCGCCACCGGCTCAGGGTAGTCCGGGGACCCGGGAGGGCTCGACGGAGAGGTCCCTCCGCCGGCCGGAGACCCGGGCCGAAGGCCTAGGCTGGACGTCGTGCCCACCCAGCGCCCCCTGGGGGTCATCACCCGGGGGACCACGAACCCGAACCGGCTCCGCCGCTGTGACCGCTGGCTCGCCGGACCGCAGGCCTGGCGGCTGCGCCGGCACCCCACCCCGCCCGTGGTCGTCGACCTCGGCTACGGCGCCTCCCCGGTGACCGCCGTCGAGCTGCACGACCGGCTCCTGCGCGTCCGCGCGGACGTCGAGGTCGTCGGCGTCGAGATCGACCCGGAGCGCGTCGCCGGGGCGAAGGCCCTGGAACGGCCGGGCCTGCGGTTCGTCCGCGGCGGCTTCGAGGTGCCGGTTCCCGGTGGCCGGCGGCCGGTGGTCGTGCGGGCCTTCAACGTGCTGCGGCAGTACGACGAGGCCGAGGTCGGGGACGCCTGGGCGCGGGTCGTGGCCCGGCTCGCGCCCGGCGGGCTGCTCGTCGACGGGACGTGCGACGAGCTCGGCCGGCTCGCGGCCTGGGTGGCGGTCACGGCCGACGGACCGGAGAGCCTCACCCTCGCGTGGCGACTGCGCGGGCTGGAGCGGCCCGGCGTCGTCGCCGAACGGCTGCCGAAGGCGCTCATCCACCGGAACGTGCCCGGAGAGCCGGTCCACGCCCTGCTCACGGCACTCGACGAGACGTGGGAGCGGCAGGCGCCCCTCGCGTCCTACGGCGTGCGGCAGCGCTTCATCGGCACGGTGGCCGCACTGCGCGACGCGGGGTGGCCGGTGCTCGGCGGCCCGTCACGCTGGCGGCTCGGGGAGCTCGGCGTGGCGTGGGGGGCCGTCGCGCCTCACCAGGGGCCGTAGGGCCCCTGCCGCCCGGTGCCCCGGCCCATCACCTGGTCGAGGGCGGGCTTGACGTCCGCGAGGTACACCCCGGCCGCGACGATCGCGATGATGGCGAGCAGGCCGAGGCCGCCGAGCGCCACGACGCCGAGGAGGGTGGCCACCCCGGTGACGAGGAGCCAGAAGTTCTTGGTCCGCTTCCCGGCCGCGGTGAAGGCGTCGGGCCGGCGCCGCAGGCAGTCGACGAGGGCGAAGACCTCGACGCCGAGGGCCGCCACCGACAGGGCGAGGATGATCCAGCTCTGGAGGTCGCCGAGGATCCGCATGGGGACAGCCTAGGCGTCAGACGTCGAGGACGATCGTCACCGGGCCGTCGCCGACGAGCTCGACGTGCATGTGGGCCCCGAAGCGGCCGGTCGCCACCTCCAGGCCGCGCTCGCGCAGCGCCGCGGCCACGGCGTCGACGAGCGGCTCGGCGACCGGTCCGGGGGCGGCCGCGTTCCACGACGGCCGCCGACCCTTGCGGGTGTCGGCGTACAGGGTGAACTGGGAGACGACGAGGACGGGCGCCCCGTCGTCGAGCACCGAGCGCTCGCCGTGGAGGATCCGCAGCTCGGCGATCTTGCGGGCCGTCGTGGCCACCTGCTCGGGGCCGTCGTCGTGGGTGGCCCCGACGAGCGCGACCAGGCCGGGGCGGGTGATCTCGCCGACGACCTCCCCCTCGACGGTGACCGCGGCGCGGGTGACGCGCTGGAGGACCGTCCTCACGCGCCGGGGCCCTCCGCGACGCCGACGGCGACGACGGCGCCCACGGGAGCACCGTGGCCGAGCACGGGGGCGTCCTCGAGCAGCGGGTAGGCCGCGGACTCGACCCCCAGCCGGCGCAGCAACGCGGCGAGGACGACGGGGCGGGCGCGCTGGCCGCCGTCGGCGATCTTCAGCGCCAGACCCCGACCGTCGGCCAGGCCGACGGCGTAGACCGCCTCGGCGCCGTCCTTGGCCACGAGACCCTCGGTGCCGCGGATGAGCGCGGTGACGTCGCGCCGCGTGCCACCGACGAGCTCCGGGTGGGTGCGGAGCGCGTGGGCGATGCTCGCCTCGTGGGTGCCGGGGTCCGCCGTGGCGATCCGGGCGAAGGCGCGGGCGAGCCCGGCGAGCGAGACCGCCATCACCGGGGCGCCGCAGCCGTCGACCGCCGTCGCGGCGACCGGCTCGCCGCAGAGGTCCTCGAGGGTCTCGGCGATGCGCTGCTGGAGCGGGTGGGCCGGGTCGAGGTAGGTCTCGGTGTCCCAGCCGTTGACCCGGCAGGTGGCGAGCATCGCGGCGTGCTTGCCGGAGCAGTTCTGGGCGAGCGGGCGGGCCGCGCGGCCGGCGGCGACCCAGGTGTCGCGCTCGACCGGGTCGTACGGGAGGTCGGGGGTGTTGCGGAGGTCGGCCTCGGTGAACCCGGCGTCGGCGAGCATCTCGCGGACGCCGTCGAGGTGGAACGGCTCGGCGCTGTGGCTGGCGCAGGCCAGGGCGAGGTGCGGCGGCGGGAGGGTCAGCCCGGCGCGGAGCATCGCGAGCGCCTGGACCGGCTTGTTCGAGGACCGTGGGAACACCGGGTCGTCGGGGTCGCCCCACGCCTCGAGGAGGGACCCGTCGGGGCCGGTGACCGCCACGGACGCGCGGTGGGCGGACTCGACGACCCCGCCGCGGACGACGTGGGCGAGGACGGGGGCGTCGGCGAGGGCGGTGGGGGTGGGCTGCGGCACGGATCCGACCCTAGCGCCGGGGGTGGCGGCGCGGCCGACCCCCCGGAGACGACGAAACGTGTGTGGACACGCCGGGTTGTGCCGGCGTGTCCACACACGTTCGCGTGGTGCGGGTGCGGCGCCGTCGACGCCGCGGAGGGGGTGGGTCAGTCGCCGACCTTCTCGGCGGCCTTCTCCGTGGCCTTCTCGGCCGCGACGGCGGTCTTGCGCGCGCTCGTCCGGGCACCCTTGGCGGCGGAGGTCGTCTTCTTGGCGGCCTTCCGCGTCGTGGTGGAGGTGCGCTTGGCGGCGGTACGGGTGCGCTTGCCGGCGGCTGCGACCTCGACCTGTGCCTCCTTGGCCTCCTCGGCGACCGAGTCGGTGAGGATGGTGGCGACCTTGACGGCCTCCTTGCGGCCGGTGGTGATGGTGGCCTTGGCGGAGCGCTCGATCTCGGCGGCCGCGTGACGCGCGGTCGTGACGGCGCCCTTGGCGTGGGCGACGGTCGTCTCGGCCTGCGCGACGAGGTCCTGGGTGGACTTCTGGGTGCGGATCCGGCCGACGAGGTCCTTGCCGCGGGTCGCGAGGTCGGCGTAGCCCTCGGTGACCTTGCCGCCGACGACCATGCTCTGGTTGAGCGCGAGCGCCGGAAGCTCCTTGACCTGCTCGGTCATCGTGCCGACGCGGGCCTGGAAGGCGGCCGGGGTGAGGTCCGCACGGGCGGCCTCGGCGCGCTTGGCGAGCTCGGCGCGGCGGGCGTCGGCCCGCTTCTGGGCGTCGCGGACCTTCTCGACCGCGAGGTCGGTGGCACCGGCGAGGGCGTAGAGCGGGGTGTCGATGGTGGTGCGGAGGTCGTCGATGACGGCCATGGTGTGCTCCTTCGGGACGAGGTGGTGCTCTGGGTCTGGGTGGCCCGGTCGGCGACGCTGCCGGGGGGCGGAGGCGGCGATCAGCGCCGGGCGTCGTCCTCGACGTAGGACTCGTAGATGTCGAGGAGGGTCTTCTTCTGCCGGGCCGTGAGGAGCGGGTCCTCGGCGATGGCCCGGCGGACGTCGGGGGTGTGCGGGGCGGTGTCGGCGCTCGAGGCGTCGAGGATGCCGGCCCGCACGTAGAGGGACTCGGCGGAGACCTCCAGCCCCTTGGCGAGCTGCTGGAGGATCTCGGCGCTGGGGCGCTTCAGCCCCCGCTCGATCTGGGACAGGTAGGGGTTGGACACCCCGGCGAGCTCGGACAGCTGACGCAGGGAGAGCTTGGCGGACGTGCGCTGCTCGCGCAGGTACTCGCCGAGGCTCTCGCCCAGGTCGTTCAGCGGGTTCTTGCTCACGAGTCCATTGTGCTTGCTCTGGTTAGCAAAATGCAAACTGGGGCAAGCGTGAGCGTGGACACACCCCGGCGGTCGGGTCCTCAGATGGTCGCCGGAGCAGCCGTCTCAACACCCGACTCGGGAAGAACGGGCCGGCGGCGCAGGGTGATGTCGGCGCACTCGACGCAGGTGTCGTCGGCGACGATGCCGAGCCGGATCAGCTGCCCGAACACGAAGCACCCGGCGCAGAAGCCGACCCCGGCCTCGAGGCCGGCGAAGAGCGCGAGGACCGACAGCAGCACGACGGCGACGACGGGCGTCCCGAGCGCCAGCGCCACCGTCGCCGAGCCCGTGAAGGCCAGGCCCACGGCCTGCGCGAACCGCTTCGGGGCCCCGGACACCATCCGGGGCGCCCCGAGCCGGGGCGCGATGACCCGGGCCGCCAGCCCGAACGGCGAGAGGCGCGGACCCCCGACGACCCGCAGGGCGAAGCCGGCGGCGAGCAGGGCACTCAGCCAGAGCCAGCCCGTGGCGAGCGCGAGGGCGGCGACGACCGCGACGAGCGCGGCGATGACCCGGGCCGCCTTCTCGTTGACGATCGGGGGGAAACCGATAAGGGATCGCATGGACGTCATAACCCATGATTATGGGACGGCATTCCCCGCCCGCCCAGCGAGGTCCATCCCTCGGACGCCGCCGGCCGGCCACGACCCGGCGACGGTGTCACGTCGGGTCCAGACCGGCACGTCAGCGGGAGCGGCGGTCCCGGACCCCGAGCAGCTCACGGGCCTCGGCCGTCGTGAGGGGTGGCCGCTGCACCAGGGTCGCGAGCTCGGCGGCCCGGGCGACGAGCTCGTCGTTGTGCTCCACGAGCTGCCCGCGACGGAACACGACGTTGTCCTCCATCCCGACCCGCAGGTGCCCCCCGGCCGACAGCGCGGCCGCCATGACCGGCAGGTGACCCCGCCCGATGCCCGTCGCGGACCACGACGTCACCTCGGCCGGCAGCATCCCGACGCCCGCCATGAGCGCGGCCGTCGTCGCGGGCATCCCCCCGGGAACCCCGGTGACGAAGTCGACGTGGACCCGCCCGCCGAAGGGGAGCCCGTGCGTGTCGATGAGGCGCCGGAGCGCGTGGACGTGCCCGAGGTCGAACAGCTCGAACTCCGGCACGACCTCCCGCTCCTGCGCCTGGACGTAGAGCTCGCTCATGAACGGCCACGGGTTGAGGAAGACGTCGTCGCCGAAGTTCGTCGTGCCGCAGGTCAGCGAGCAGGAGTCCGGCTCGGCGTCGAGGACGGTGAGCCGGGTCTCGAGCGGGTCGTGGACCGACCCGCCGGTCGAGAGCTGGACGATGAGGTCGGTGGCCTCCCGGACCGCCTCGACGGTGGCGCCGAGCCGGCCCCGGTCGAGGGTCGGCCGGTGCTCGGCGTCGCGCACGTGCAGGTGGATGAGCGCCGCACCCGCGGCCTCGCAGCGCCGGGCGGTCTCGACGACCTCCTCGAGCGTCGTCGGGAGCTGCGGCAGGTCGGCCTTGGCGTGCTCGGCCCCGGTGGGGGCGACGGTGATGAGCGTTCCGGTCACCCCGGTGGACGGCGTCGTCATGGCGTCATCCTGTCAGGCGACGGAGTGATGCCGCAGCCCGGCCGTCGCGTCCGTGACCGAAGGATCTTCGGCGCTCAGCCCTGCACGACGACGGTCTGCGCGGCGGAGACGCCTCCGACGAGACATTCGGCGTCCTCGGGGACGGAGCGCTTGACCACCGCGAGGGCCACCGGACCGTCCTCGTGGTGCCGCGCGACGGTCGTCACCCGCCCGACCTCGCGCCCCCCGACCTCGACGGCCGTGCCGGGGTCCGGCAGCACGTGCCCCGACCCGTCGAGGTGGAGGAAGACGAGCCGACGCGGCGGTCGACCGAGGTTGTGGACGCGGGCGATCGTCTCCTGGCCGCGGTAGCAGCCCTTGTGGAGGTGGACGGCGGTGCGGAGCCAGTCGAGCTCGTGCGGGATGGTGCGGTGGTCGGTCTCGAAGCCGAGCCGGGGCCGCCAGGCCGCGACCCGCAGCGCCTCGGCCGCCCAGGTCCCGGCCAGCGGGCGGTCGCCGACGGCGGCCTCCAGCCCGTCGCGCGGGACGAGCAGCTCACGCCACGCCCGCCCCTCGGCCGGGTGCCCCTCGGCGGGGCCGTAGAGCGCGGTGTCACCGACGGTCGTGGGCCAGGGGTCGACCCACGCGAGGGGCTCGCCGTCGGCCGACTCGGCTCCCATCGGCTCGCCGAGGACGGCCCACTCGGCGGTGACGTCCTCCACCTCGACCCGGAGCATGAAGCGCATCGACTCCAGCCAGGCGAGCAGGGCCGGCGCCGTGCCGGGCTCCACGCCGAGCCAGGTCCGCTCACCGTCGTCGACGACGTGCAGCGCGTGCTCGACGTGGCCCTTCGGTGACAGCACGAGCGACTCGCGGGACTGCCGGGGCGGCAGGCCGGTGAGCTCCTGGGTCGTCATCGAGTGCAGCCAGGTGAGGCGGTCCGGGCCGGACACGGTGACGAGCCCGCGGTGCGACAGGTCGACGACGGCGAGGCCCTCGGCGAGGAGGCGCTGCTCCCGCATCGGGTCGCCGTAGTGCGCGGCGACCCCGGCGTCGATGCCCTCCCCCGCGACGGCGCCGTGGCGGCCGAGCAGCGGGGAGGCGGTGACGGGGGCGGCGGACGGGACGGACGGGACGGGTGCGGTCATGAGGTCTCCCTGCAGGTGCGGCACAGGCCGTGGACGGCCGCGTGGCTGACGTCGGCGGCGAAGCCGAGCTGGTCGTCGACGCGCGCGACGAGCTCGGCGGCGGCGTCCAGGGGCACCTCACCGACCCACCCGCAGCGGCGGCAGACGACGTGGACGTGGGTGGCGTGCTCGGCGAGGTGGTAGCTGGGGGTCCGGTGGTCGACGTGCGTGTGGCCGACCAGCCCGAGCTCCTGGAGCGCGTCCAGCGACCGGTACACGGTCGACACCGGGAGCGCGCCGCCACCGTCGGCGGCGACCGCCTCGACGATCGCGTCCGGGGTGGCGTGACCGAGCTCGCCGACGGCGGCGAGCACCCGCTCGCGCTGCGTCGTGAGGCGCTTGCCCCGCGCACGCAGTCGGGCCCCGAGGTCACTCACCCCTCCAATGTAGGCCGGACCGGCGGACAGCCCTCCGCCGCGTCCTTAGACTGGCGCGGTGACGGACCAGGACCTCGACCTCCTCGGACTCGGCCGGGACCATCCCGACGACGGGTCCGGCGACGACTCCGGCGACGGGACCCGCCACGAGCGGCACGGCCGTCGGCGCCGTCGGCTCCGCCGCGTCCTCATCGTGCTCGCGAGCCTGCTGGCCCTCGTGCTCGTCGCGGTCGGCGGCTTCGTCGGCTACCTCGGCTGGCGGGTCAACGACAACGTGACCCAGGAGGACCTGCTCCCGACCGCCCCGCCGCCGACGCAGGCGGCCGACGGCTCGCCCATCCCGGAGACCGGCGTCGGCACCAACTTCCTGCTCGTCGGATCCGACAGCCGGGGCACCGACCGTGGCCGGTCCGACGTCATCCTCCTCGTGCACATCCCCGCCGACCCGACGGCGATCCAGATGATCCACTTCCCCCGCGACCTCTACGTCTCGATCCCCGGCCACGGCAAGAACAAGATCAACGCCTCCTACGCGTTCGGCGGCGAGCCGCTGCTCGTCGAGACGATCCAGAACCTGCTCGGGGTCAAGATCGACCACGTCGCCCGCACCAACTTCGACGGCTTCAAGAACATGACCGACGCCGTCGGCGGGGTCCGCGTCTACGCCGAGGAGGCCAACAGCGCCTCCGGCAACGGCGGGACCGCCATCAAGAAGGGCTGGAACGAGCTCGACGGCGAGCAGGCGCTGGGCTTCGTGCGCGAGCGCTACGAGCTGAGCGAGGGCGACATCTCGCGCGGTCGCCGCCAGCTCGCCTTCGTCAAGGCCCTGCTGCTCAAGGCGACGAGCAAGGAGACGATCACCAACCCGCTGGCGATCGCCCGGTTCACGGACGCGGCGACGAAGAACCTCGTCGTCGACAAGAGCCTGTCGATCGGCACGATGAAGGACTACGCCCTCGAGCTGCGGGGCATCCGCGCCTCCGACGTCGTGTTCGCGACCGCGCCGTTCTCCGGCTTCGGGTCCGACCCGAAGGCCGGCAGCATCGACATCGTCGACGAGCCGAAGATGGCGCTGCTCGGCGAGGCCCTGCGCACCGACTCGATGGACGAGTACCTGGACGTGTTCGTCACGCCCTGAGCGGGTGCACCCGGGTCACTCGACGCGCTTGAGCTCCGCCGAGACGTGCGACTGGAGCGGCTGCCCCACGGCCGCCATGTCCATGACCCACATGAGGTTGGAGTTGACGTACCCGTACATCCGCTGAGCCGCGGTGTACTCCTTGGCGTCGGGGCTGCGCATCACGCCGTCGGTGCGCAGCTCGACCTTCGCCGGCTCCGCGGTGCCCGCGTACATCTCGACGAACCCCGTGGGGTGGGCGAGCAGCAGCTCGACGTTGGTGCCGTCGGACGACGCGGGGACCGGGCGCCAGAACCCGAGCTCGGTGGCGAGCGGCCGCACCTGGTTGCCGTCGTCGTCGAGGAGCCAGGTCCGCGACTCCCACCGCAGGAAGCGCCGGCCGTCGTGGCTGCAGACCACCTCCTGACCGAACCGCTGGGAGTCGATCGTGGGGTAGCCGACGAGGCCGGCCCCGGCCCAGGAGCCGACGAGCCAGGCGAGCGGGGCGAGATCCTCGTGGAGGGAGGTGTCGAGCGTGAAGACCATACGCTCCAGTCTATGGACTCCCCCGCGACCATCCTCGTCGTCAAGGTCACCTGCGGCCCGGAGGCCCCGGAACGGCTGGCCCAGGGCTTCACGGTGGCCGCCACGGCCCTCGCCTCCGGCCTCGACGTCAGCCTGTGGCTCACCGGCGACGCCACGTGGATGGCCGTGCCGGGCCGCGCCGAGGAGGTCGAGCTCCCGCACGCCGCGCCCCTCGCGGAGCTGCGCGACGCCCTCCTCGAGGGCGGACGGGTCACCGTGTGCGGCCAGTGCGCGGCACGCCGCGACCTCGGGGAGGACGACCTCGTCGCGGGCGCCGTCATCCGCGGGGCGGCGGCCTTCGTCGAGGAGGTCGTGGCCCCCGGGGCGCGGTCGCTCGTCTACTGAGCGCGCGGGTCAGCCGACGAGGGCGAGCGAGACGCCGTACGCGACGACGCCCGGCACGAGCACTCCCGCAGCCGCGGACGCCAGCTGGCAGCGGACGGCGGTGATCGGCGGCAGCACGACGAGCACCCGCCGCATCGCGTGCGAGACGGCGGCGGCGAGCAGCCCGGCGAGGGCCGCGGTGGCCGGTCGGGGTGCGCCGAGGAGGGCGGCGGTGACGACCGCGCCCGACGCGCCGAGGACCATCGCCAGGGGCAGCAGCCACGGCCGGATCGCGCGCATCCCGGCCGCGAGGTCGGCGAGGGAGCCGACGGCCACGGCGACCAGCGCGACCGTGGCGAGGTCGGCGGGGCGGCTGGACCGGGCGAGCGGGAGCCAGGTCGTGCCCACCGCGACGAGCGCGAGGCCGAAGGAGGTCACGCCGATCGACTCGGTGAGCCGCGGCCGGCCGTCGCGACGGACGATCTGGTGCACGAACATCAGCCCGAGGCCGATGGCGAGCGCCACGGGGACCAGCCGCAGGTACGGCTCGCCCGTGGAGACGACCGCGGCGGCAGGGGCGAGGACGGCGGTGACGCCGACGGCGAGCGAGGCGCCGAACCGGCTCGAGCTGCCGAGCAGTCGCGGCCACCCCCAGGCCAGGACGAGCCCGGTCCAGGCGAGCCCTGCGGCGAGGACGACGGGGTCGGTGCGCAGCGCGAGGACGAGGAGCACGGAGAGGACGACGGTGGCGACCACGACGACCGGTCGCGGCACCGTGGCCATCTCGGGCAGGAGCGGCTGGGTGCGCTCCGCCTCGCGCCGCGCGCGGCGGCTGGCCCGGGTCTCCGCGACCGGAGCCGGGGGCGTCGCGTCCGCGGCGGCCGTCACCTCGTCGGCGGCGGGCGTCGGGTCGTCGGCGGGGGTCACCGCGTCGAGGGGGGTCACCTCGTCGGCGGGGGTCACCGCGTCGGCGGGGGTCGCCTCGTCGGCGGGGGTCGCCTCGTCGGGGGCCGGCGCGTGCCCCGCGCCGCCCTCGACCGCATCCGAGCGTCCCTGCTCCTCCACGCGGGGCATCCTTCCATCACCCACCGGCGAACGGCGGGAGTACCTCGACCACTGCTCCGGGCGGGAGAGGGTCCTCCCCGGAGGCGGCGAGCCCGTCGACGAGGACCGAGCAGACGGGCAGCACGGGGGCCAGGCCCGGCCGGGAGGCGGCGAGCAGCTCGACGAGGGCACCGACCGTCCCGGACGTCTCCACCGTCTCCACCGTCTCGCCGTCGACCCCCGCCGCGGCCCGGGCACCGGCCCAGTACCGCACCGTGACGGCCGTGGGGACGGCGACCGTCCCATCGGGGGCGGATGCTCCGTGGCGCGTGTCCATGACCGCCTATCCTGTGGGGCGATGGCCCACCTGTTGCTGTTGACGAACACCTTGGCTCCCAGCGCCGAGGTCCTACCGGCGCTCGGGCTCCTCAGCCACCATGTTCGCATCCTCCCGGCCGATGCGTCTGCGCTGGTCGACGCCCCCGAGGCCGACGCACTGCTCATCGACGCCCGGCGCGAGCTGGCCATGGCCAAGTCCCTGTGCCGCGTGCTCCAGACGACGGGGGTCCTCGCCCCGCTCATCGTCGTCGTCACCGAGGGCGGGCTCGCGGGGCTGACCGCCGAGTGGGGTGTCGACGACGTCGTCCTCGACACCGCCGGTCCCGCCGAGGTGGAGGCCCGGCTGCGGCTCGCCGCCGGCCGTCGCGCCGAGTCGGCGGACGACGAGGCGGCCCCCATCACCACCGGGTCCCTCGTCATCGACGAGACGACGTACTCGGTCCGGCTCCGGGGCCGCCTGCTCGACCTCACGTACAAGGAGTTCGAGCTCCTCAAGTACCTCGCCCAGCACCCCGGGAGGGTGTTCACCCGCTCCCAGCTGCTCCAGGAGGTCTGGGGCTACGACTACTTCGGGGGGACGCGCACGGTCGACGTCCACGTCCGGCGGCTGCGGGCCAAGCTCGGCATCGAGCACGAGCTGCTCATCGGCACCGTCCGCAACGTCGGGTACCGCTTCGTACCCGAGGTCGCCGACGACACCGACGACCTCGAGGCGGTCGAGGGCTGATGCCGGTCACCGAACGCGTCGAGTCCGTCGACGACCCGACGGCCCGCGAGGTCCGCGACCTCTGGGACCGCGCCCAGGCGGCGGACGGGGTGGCGGCCGTGTCCGAGGCGTTCCGGCTCGCCCTCGGGGCGGCGCGCGACGGCGTCGTCCACGTCCTCCGCCGCGACGACTCCGGGCAGCTCGTCGGGTACGCGCAGGTCGCCTCCGCGGGCACCCCCGACGCGGTCGCCGAGCTCGTCGTCGACCCCGCCGCCCGGCGCACCGGCCACGGCCGCGTGCTCCTCGACGCCGCCCGGGGTGCGGGCGTCCGCAGCGTCTGGGCCCACGGCGACCTCGCCCCGGCCCGCGCCCTGGCCGCGGCGGCCGGGCTGGAGCGCACCCGCAGCCTGCACCTCATGGGTCGCCCCCTCACCGAGGCCGACGCCACGGACCCGACGCTGCCGGACGGCTACTCGGTCCGCGCCTTCGAGCCGGGGCGGGACGACGAGGCGTGGGTCGCGCTCAACGCCGCGGCCTTCGCGAGCCACCCGGAGCAGGGCCGGATCAGCGTGGCCGACCTCCGCGAGCGGATGGACCAGCCCTGGTTCGACCCGGCCGGCTTCCTGCTCGTCGAGCGGGAGGGGCGCCTCGTCGCCTTCCACTGGACCAAGGTCGAGCGGGCAGCAGGGGAGGTGTACGTCGTCGGGGTCGACCCGGCGGAGCAGGGGCACGGCCTCGGGGGGCCGGTCACGGGTCTCGGCATCGCCCACCTCGCCCGACGGGGCCTGGCCGAGGTGCACCTGTACGTCGACGGCGACAACACCGCCGCCCTGCGCACCTACCGCCGGCTGGGCTTCGAGGACCTCGCCGTCGACGCCCAGTACTCGGTCGGGCCGTGAGCGCACCCGCCGCCCCACCGGCGACCTGACAGGATGGAGCGCATGACGGCAGAGACGGGGACGCGGCTTCACGACACCACCGCCCGGGACGCCGCCGCGGAGGCCTCGGCCGACGCGAACATCGTCTCGGAGGTGTCGATCGCGAGCGCGTCGGCGAGCGAGACCCGGCACCAGCAGCCCCGCGGCACGAACGGGCGGTTCGTCCGGCCGGCACACCCGGGCGAGGACGACGAGGAGGGCCTGCCCTCGGACCGCTTCCTCGACCGCGAGATCTCCTGGCTGCAGTTCAACGAGCGGGTCCTCCAGCTCGCCGGCGACGAGAACGTCCCGCTGCTCGAGCGGGCCCGCTACCTCGCGATCTTCGCCTCCAACCTCGACGAGTTCTTCATGGTGCGCGTCGCCGGGCTCAAGCGCCGCATCGCCACCGGCATCGCGGTCCGCTCCGCGTCCGGCCTCGAGCCGCGCGAGGTCCTCGAGCAGATCTCGCTCGTCGCCCACGAGCTGATGACGATGCAGGCCCGCGTCTACGCCGAGCAGGTGCGGCCCGCCCTCGAGCAGGAGGGGGTGAGCATCGTCCGCTGGGACGAGCTGTCCGAGGAGGAGCGTGACCGGCTGGCCGGGATCTTCTCGCAGCGCCTCTTCCCCGTGCTCACGCCGCTCGCCGTCGACCCCGCGCACCCGTTCCCGTACATCTCGGGGCTCTCCCTCAACCTCGCGGTCATCCTCGTCAACCCCCGCTCGGGCAAGGAGCACTTCGCCCGGGTCAAGGTGCCGCCGATGCTGCCGCGCCTCGTGCGGGTCGAGCCCGGGCCGGACGAGTCGCCGCTCGCCGACATGTACGAGACCCGCTTCGTCCCCCTCGAGGACGTCATCGCGGCGCACCTCGACCAGCTCTTCCCGGGGATGGAGGTGCGTGAGCACTTCACCTTCCGGGTCACCCGCAACGAGGACCTCGAGGTCGAGGAGGACGACAACGAGAACCTCCTGACCGCCCTGGAGCGCGAGCTGACCCGGCGGCGCTTCGGACCCCCGGTGCGCCTCGAGGTCGAGGCGGCGATGGACGACCACGTCCTCGACCTCATCGTCCGCGAGCTGGGCGTCGCCGCGTCCGAGGTCTACCGGCTGCCGGCCCCGCTCGACCTGCGCGCGCTCAACGTCATCGCCGACCTCGAGCGCTCCGAGCTGCACTTCGAGCCGTTCGTCGCCCGCACCAACGCCGACCTCGCCCCGACCGAGTCGGCGAAGGCCCGCGACATCTTCGCCTCGATCCGCAAGCAGGACGTCCTGCTCCACCACCCGTACGACTCGTTCTCGACCTCGGTGCAGGCGCTGCTCGAGCAGGCCGCGGCGGACCCGCACGTGCTCGCCATCAAGCAGACGCTCTACCGGACGAGCGGCGACAGCCCCATCATCGACGCCCTCATCGACGCCGCCGACGCCGGCAAGCAGGTGCTCGCCGTCGTCGAGATCAAGGCCCGCTTCGACGAGGAGAACAACATCTCCTGGGCCCGCAAGCTCGAGCACGCGGGGGTCCACGTCGTCTACGGCATCGTCGGGCTGAAGACCCACGCCAAGCTCTGCCTCGTCATCCGCCAGGAGGCCGAGGGGATGCGCCGGTACTGCCACGTCGGCACCGGCAACTACAACCCGAAGACCGCACGCCTCTACGAGGACCTCGGGCTGCTCACCGACGACGAGCAGGTCGGCGAGGACCTCAGCCGCCTCTTCAACCAGCTCTCCGGCATCGCGCCGCGCAGCAAGTTCAAGCGGCTCCTCGTGGCGCCCCGGTCGGTGCGCTCCGGGCTCATCGCGCACATCGACGCCGAGATCGAGCACGAGCAGGCCCACCCGGGCTCGGGGCTCATCGCGTGGAAGGTCAACTCGATCGTCGACGAGCAGACCATCGACGCCCTCTACCGCGCGTCCCAGGCGGGGGTGCGGGTCCAGCTGTGGGTCCGGGGGATCTGCGCGCTGCGGCCCGGGGTGCCGGGGCTGTCCGAGACGATCGAGGTGCGCTCGGTGCTCGGCCGCTTCCTCGAGCACTCCCGCGTCTTCTACTTCGGCGGCGGCGGCGAGCCCGTCGTCTACATCGGCAGCGCCGACATGATGCACCGCAACCTCGACCGACGCGTCGAGGCCCTGGTGCGGCTCACCGAGCCCGCCCACGTCGAGGACGTCCGCTCGCTCATGGTGCGCGGGATGTCCGACCAGTACTCGCACTGGGGGCTCGGGGGCGACGGGCGGTGGACCCGCCACCACCTCGACCCCGAGGGCCAGCCGCTCGAGGACCTCCAGTCCGCCCTCGTCGAGATGCACGCCAAGCGCCGCCGCAAGGCCCGGCGCCGCTGACGGCGGGAGGACCCGTGCCGACGACGATCCCGGCCGCCGGGACCCTGCCGTGGCGGGTGCAGGACCACGTCCTCCAGGTCGCCCTCGTCCACCGTCCCCGCTACGACGACTGGTCGTGGGCCAAGGGCAAGCTCGACCCCGGCGAGGAGTGGGCGCCCGCCGCGGCCCGCGAGACCTTCGAGGAGACCGGCCTGCAGGTGCGGCTCGGGGTCCCGCTCCCCGAGGCGCGCTACATCCTCCTCGACAAGGACGGGCGTCCCGACGACAAGGTCGTGCGGTACTGGGCCGCGCGGGTCGTCGGCGGTGACGGGAAGCTCGTCAACGAGATCGACGACGTGGCGTGGCTCGACCCGCGCGAGGCGCACGACCGGCTCGACTACGCCCGCGACCAGGACCAGCTGCTCGCCCTCGTCCGCTGGCACCAGACCGGGATGCTCGACACCTGGCCGCTCGTCCTCGTCCGGCACGCCCGTGCCGTGGCCCGGGGGTCCTGGAGCGGCGCCGACGACACCCGGCGGCCGCTCGACCGGGTCGGGACCGCTCGCGCCGAGGCGTTGTCGGCCGTGCTCGGGGCGTACCGGCCGGAGAAGGTGGCCAGCTCGCCGTCGCTGCGGTGCGTCGACACGGTCGCGCCGTACGCGCAGCAGGCGGGGGTGCGCGTACGGTCCCGACGCAGCCTGTCCGAGGAGGGGTTCGCCGAGGACCCGTCGCGCGCCACGCAGCGGCTGCTCAAGGTCGTCGCCGCGGGGCGGCCCACCGTCCTGTGCTCGCACGGTCCGGTGCTGCCGGCGCTCGTCGAGGTGCTCCACGGGCTCGCCGGGGACGCCGAGCCGGAGCACCGGGAGCGCCTCGAGGCGGCGGGGGCGGACCGGCTCGTCAAGGGCGAGGCCCTCGTCTGCCACGTCGCAGGGGTCGGGCCGAGCGCCCGGGTCGTCGCGGTCGAACGCCACCTCCCCTGACCCGGGCTGACCGGCACGTACACGAACTGACACATTCGTCACTTCGTGTACGCCTTCCCCCCGGCACGTACACGAACCGACACATTCGTCACTTCGTGCACGCCTTCCCCCGGCACGTACACGAACTGACACATTCGTCACTTCGTGCACGCCTCCCCCCGGCACGTACACGAACTGACACATTCGTCACTTCGTGCACGCCTTCCCCCCAGCACGTACACGAACTGACACATTCGTCACTTCGTGCACGGACCACCGTCGCCCCCGGGGGCTGACCATCTCGTCGGCAAGTGCTCGGGTGCCGTTCACGCCACGTTCACCCACGACGGCCCACCACGTCACCCGGGCTCCCTACCGTCCCTGACGTCGGCCACCGCTGCCCGACCCCATCGTCCCCTGTCCTCCGAGAGGTACACCTGTGAAGACCCTCCGTTTCGGCCAGCTCGCGAGCCTCGCTCTGGTCGGTTCCATCGCCCTGGCCGGCTGCGGCTCGGACGACAACTCGGGCACCGACGGCGCCGCGGGCGCGAGCGCCTCCGGCGACTGCTTCGAGGGCACCCTGAACGCCGAGGGCTCCTCGGCGCAGAAGAACGCCTTCGAGGAGGCCGCGGCCTCCTACAACTCGATGTGCCCGGGCGCGACCGTCAACTACAACCCGACGGGCTCCGGCACCGGCATCAAGCAGTTCATCGGCGGACAGGTCGACTTCGCCGGCTCCGACTCGGCGCTGAAGACCGAGGAGAAGGACGGGGTCGTCGAGTCCGACGCCGCCGCCCAGACCTGCGGCTCCCCCGCGTGGAACATCCCCATGGTCACCGGCCCGATCGCCATCGCCTACAACGTCAAGGGCGTCGACTCCCTCACCCTGACCCCGGACGTCGCCGCGCAGATCTTCGACGGCAAGATCACGACCTGGAACGACCCGAAGATCGCCGCGGTCAACGAGGGCGTCACGCTCCCGAGCACCGCCATCAAGGTCTTCTTCCGCTCCGACGAGTCGGGCACCACCGAGAACTTCACCAAGTACCTCAAGGCCGCCGGTGGCGACGCCTGGAGCTACGACCCCGCCAAGGCCTGGCCGGCCACGGGTGAGGGCAAGGAGAAGTCCGCCGGCGTCTCCGAGGGCGTGAAGTCCACCGACGGTGGCATCACCTACGTCGAGTGGAGCTACGCCAAGGACAACGACCTCGGTGTCGCGAAGATCGACAACGGGGGTGGCGCCGTCGAGCTGACCGGCGAGTCCGTCGGCAAGGCCGTCGAGGCCGCGAAGTCCGACGGCGAGGGCAACGACCTCCGCCTCTCGCTGGACTACACGACGAAGGAGGCCGGCGCCTACCCGATCCTCCTCGTCACCTACGAGATCGTCTGCTCCAAGTACCCTGACGCGGACACGGCAGCCAAGGTCAAGTCCTTCCTCACCCACATGGCGTCCACGGACGTCCAGAAGAGCTTCGAGGAGATCGGGTACGCCCCGCTCCCGAGCACCGTGGAGGCGAAGGTCCAGACCGCCATCGACGCCATCTCCTGACCCGTCGGCGCCCCGAGCGCCGACGGACCACCGCACGGGGGGCGGGCCGCGAACCGGCCCGCCCCCGTCGGTCCGAGAGAACCACTCCCGAGATCCCCGAGGACGACGTGAGCACCTCCATCACCGGCCGCTCGACGGTCGACGAGGACCCGCAGCACCCGCTGGGCGGTGACCGAGCATCGACCGGACGCCTGGGTGACCGCGTCTTCAGCGGGCTCGCCACCGGGTCCGGCCTGCTGGTCGTCGGCATCGTCACCCTCGTCGGGGTCTTCCTGCTCTGGCAGGCCGTGCCCTCGCTCCTGAAGAACGAGGCGAACTTCCTCTTCTCCCGGGAGTGGAACCCCAGCGGACCGCACCCCCGCTTCGGGATCCTCGACCTCGTCTGGGGCACCCTCGTCACCTCGGTCATCGCGATGCTCATCGCGGTGCCCCTCGGCGTCGCGGTCGCCCTCTTCATCACGCAGTACGCCCCGACGTGGCTCGCGAAGCCGGCCGCCGCGACGGTCGACCTGCTCGCCGCGGTCCCGTCGATCGTCTACGGCTTCTGGGGCCTGAAGATCGCCGGCGACTACTTCCAGCCGGTCGCTGACGTCCTGCAGGGCACCTTCGGCTGGGTCCCCTTCCTCCGGGGCGAGAACATCAGCGCCAAGAGCACCCTGGCCTTCGCGGGGATCGTGCTCGCGATCATGATCCTGCCGATCGTCACGGCGATCTCGCGCGAGGTGTTCGCGCAGGTCCCGACCACCCACAAGGAGGGCGCCCTGGCCCTCGGCGCGACGAAGTGGGAGATGATCCGCGTCGCGGTCCTCCCCTACGGCCGGCCCGGCGTGGTGAGCGCCGCGATGCTCGGCCTCGGCCGCGCCCTCGGCGAGACCCTCGCCGTCCTCATCCTGCTGTCGACGCTCAACCCCAACGCCGACTGGACCTTCTCGATCTTCAACGGCGGGTCGACCTTCGCCTCCCGGATCGCGCAGGGCGCCGGCGAGTTCGACACACCGCAGAAGACCGGCGCGTACATCGCCGCCGGGCTCGTCCTCTTCATCGTGACGTTCATCGTCAACGCCGCCGCCCGCATCGTCATCGATCGCAGGAAGGCCTTCACCGAATGAGCACCGTGCAGCTCGACCACACCGCCGGTCCGCCCGCGGCCGGGTCGCCCTCCCCGGCCGGGTTCGGCGAGAAGTCCGGCGGACGCGCCGTGAAGGACCTCCTCGCGCAGGTCCTCATGTGGACCGCCTTCGGCATCGCCGTCATCCCGCTCGTGTGGATCCTCGGCGCCACCATCGTCAAGGGCGGCCACATGCTGGTCGACGCCCAGTGGTGGACCAACAGCCAGTCCGGCATCACCTCGCGGCGGGTCGGCGGAGGGGCCGTGCACGCCATCCAGGGCACGCTCATCCAGGCCGCGGTCACCGCCCTGATGTCGGTCCCGGTCGGCGTCCTGACGGCCGTCTACCTCGTCGAGTACGGCCGCGGCCGGCTGGCCCGCATCGTCTCGTTCATGGTCGACATCCTCACCGGCATCCCCTCGATCGTCGCGGGCCTGTTCATCTACGCGCTGTGGGTGACGACGCTCGGGTTCCAGCGCGTGGCGTTCGCGGTGACCCTGGCACTCGCCATGCTCATGATCCCGACGATCGTGCGGTCCACCGAGGAGATGCTCAAGCTCGTCCCCAACGAGCTGCGCGAGGCGGCCTACGCCCTGGGCGTGCCGAAGTGGAAGACGATCATGAAGGTCGTCGTGCCGACCGCGTTCTCCGGCATCGTCACCGGCATCCTGCTCGGCCTCGCCCGGGTCATGGGCGAGACCGCGCCGCTCATCATCCTCGGCCCGTACACCAAGGTCATCGCGACCGACCTGTTCAACGGCCTGATGGCGACCCTGCCGACGATGATCAACCAGGACCGCACCGAGGCCCTCCAGCCCGCGGTCGACCGCGTCTGGGGCGCCTCGCTCACCCTCATCCTGCTCGTCTTCCTGCTCAACCTGCTGGGCCGCTTCGTCGGCCGCTTCAGCAAGGTCACGGGCTGACCCCGACCCCTCCCCCATCCCGGGACGAAAAGAGACACTGACACCATGGCCAAGCGCATCGACGTCAAGGACCTCGACATCTACTACGGCGACTTCAAGGCCGTCGAGGGCGTGACGATGACCGTGGAGCCGCGCTCCGTCACCGCCTTCATCGGGCCGTCGGGCTGCGGCAAGTCCACCGTGCTGCGGACGCTCAACCGGATGCACGAGGTGATCCCCGGCGGCCGCGTCCACGGCTCGGTGATGCTCGACGACCAGGACCTCTACGCGTCCTCGATGGACCCGGTGGCGGTGCGGCGCACGGTCGGCATGGTGTTCCAGCGGCCGAACCCGTTCCCCACCATGTCGATCCGCGACAACGTGGCGGCCGGGCTGAAGCTCAACGGGGTCAAGAAGAAGTCGGCGCTCGACGAGGTCGTCGAGCGGTCGCTGCGCGGGGCGAACCTCTGGACCGAGGTCAAGGACCGGCTCGACAAGCCCGGCGCGGGGCTGTCGGGTGGGCAGCAGCAGCGGCTCTGCATCGCCCGGGCGATCGCGGTGAACCCGCAGGTGCTGCTCATGGACGAGCCCTGCTCGGCGCTCGACCCGATCTCGACGCTGGCCATCGAGGACCTCATCAACGAGCTCAAGGCCGAGTACACGATCGTCATCGTCACCCACAACATGCAGCAGGCCGCGCGGGTGTCCGACCAGACCGCCTTCTTCAACCTCAAGGCGACCGGCGAGCCGGGGCGGCTCGTCGAGGTCGGCGACACGCAGAAGATCTTCAGCAACCCGACCGAGAAGGCCACCGAGGACTACATCTCCGGCCGCTTCGGCTGACCCCCCCTCCCCCTTCTCGACTCCGTGCGACCTGGCGCCACATCGACGCGCGTACGGGGCCACCGAACCGCTGTGAAGTCGCACGAGGTGGGGAGTGCAGCGGTGCCGTCCACAGCCGGCCGGCCGGCAGGCGGTCGTCCACAGAACCGCGCGTGGACGTTCCCAGCCGTCGCCCCGGGACCCACTCTCGGGAGATGCACCTCGACCTGAGCCCACTCGCGCCCGCGTTCCTCCTGGTCGAGGCCGCGCGGCTGGGGGTCGACGGGCGCCGGCTGCGCACCGCCATGCACCAGGGCCTCGTGGAGCACGCTGGACGTGGCCTGTACGTCGACCTCGCGCGCTGGCCCGAGCAGAGACAGGCACGGCACGTCCTGCTCGCGGCGGCCGCGGCCCGGGCGGTGCCCGACTCCGCCGTGAGCCACGTGTCCGCCGCGCTGCTCCACGGCCTGCCAACTCCCACGGCACGGCTCCCCCGTCCGGCCGTGACCGTCCACGACGGCAGCCGCTCCCGCTCCCCGGGGTCGTGGATGACCCTCTTCCGTGGCGCCCTCGACGATGACGACACGGTCGTCCTCGACGGACTGCGCGTCACCTCGGTGGCCAGGGCGGTGGTCGACAGTGCACGCCATGCCTGCGCGGGCGACGGGCTCGCGATGGCGGATGCCGCTCTGCGGCAGGGTGGGACGACGCTCCTCGACCTCGTCGCCGAGCGGCGGCACCAACATCGGTGGCCTGGGGTCCGCCGGGCGTCGAGCGTCATCGCCCTCGCCGACCCGAGACGGGAGTCGTGGCTGGAGTCGTGGTCCGCGGCCTTCTTCCACCGGACCGGGTTGCCCCGCTGGTTCCCGCAGGTGGTCGTCCGCGACGAGTGGGGGGACTTCATCGGCCGGGTCGACGGCCTGTGGCCCGAGCTCGGGGTGGTCTGCGAGGCCGACGGGCGGGGCAAGTACCTCGGCACCCTCGATGCGCGAGCAGACCGCTCACCCGACGCGGTGGCCCGTCGTGTCCTCGCGGCGAGCGACCGCGAGGTGCGCCTGCGAGCCACCGGGCTGGGCGTCGTCCGGTGGTCGACCGAGGAGATCGTGCGACGCCCCTTCGTCGTGCGCTCCCGCTGGCTCGCCGAGGTCGCCCGCGCCGATCCACGCAGGGTGCGGGCGCGCTTTGCGTGCGCGTGCTGCGACCGCGACCTGACCTCGTGCGACTTCGGGGCGGATTTCGCGGCGTCGAGCGGCGTCGATGTGGTGTCAACCCGCACGAAGTCGGGGAGGGGCGGGGTCAGGTGAGGGGGGAGAGGACGGCGTAGACGAGGGCCGCCGCGAGCCCGGCGCCCGGGAAGGTCAGCACCCAGGCCACGACGATCGAGCGGGCCACCCCCCACCGCACCGCCTTCCGCGACCGGGTCGCCCCCACCCCGGTGATGGCCGAGGTGATGGCGTGCGTCGTCGAGACCGGGGCCCCCGTCATCGTCGCGACCCACAGCACGGTCGCCGCGGTGGCCTCGGCCGCGAACCCCTGCGGCGGGTCGAGGTGGATGATGCCGCGCCCCAGGGTCCGCATGATCCGCCACCCGCCCGCGTAGGTCCCGAGGCTGAGGACGACGGCCGACAGCGCGAGCACCCACCACGGGATGGAGGTGTCCTCCCCCGCGCGGTGCCCCCCTGCGACGAGCGCCAGCACGACGACACCGGCCGTCTTGGACGCGTCCTGCATCCCGTGCCCGAAGGCCATCGCGGCGGCGGAGACGGTCTGCGCGTACCGGAACCCGCGCATGGCCGGGCCGGGCCGCGCCCGCCGGAACCCCCAGAGGATGAGCGTCATCACGACGAAGCCGCCGACGAGCCCCACGACCGGCGAGAGCAGCATCGGGACGACGACGCTGTCGCGGATGCTCGCCCACTTCACCGTCGCCCCGGACGCCAGCGCCGCCCCACCGAGCCCACCGATCAGTGCGTGGGTCGAGGACGACGGCAACCCCCGCCACCACGTCACGAGGTTCCACCCCGTCGCGCCGACGAGGGCCCCGACGCACAGGACGATCCCGGTGGCGCCGGCCGGCACCGAGACGATGTCCCCGCCGACCGTCTCCGCGACCCGCACGCCGACGAAGCCGCCGAGCAGGTTCATCACGGCGGCGAGCCCGAGGGCGATCCGCGGGGTCAGCGCCCGGGTCGAGACCGACGTCGCGATCGCGTTGGCGGCGTCGTGGAAGCCGTTCGTGTACGTGAAGCCCATCGCGAGGACGACGACGAGCGCGACCGGCAGCCAGTCCACGAGCGGTCAGGACTCCCGCACCGCGATGGACTCGACGGTGAGCGCGACGTGCTCGAAGCCGTTGGCCGTCGCCTCGAGCGCGTCGATGATGTCCTTGTGCTTCATCACGGTGATGGGGTCGGCCTTCTTGGCGTTGAACAGCTCGGCGAGCATCCGCCGGTACTGCTTGTTCGCCCGGTTCTCGAGCCGGTTGATCTCGACCCAGTACGCGCCCATCTCCTTCATCGAGCGCAGCCGCGGCATCGCATCGGCCGTGAGGTCGGCCATCCGCGAGATCACCTCGACCTGCTTCGCCACACGCGGGAGGACCTCGTCGACCTGGTAGAGCACGATGAGGTCGACCGCGGCCTCCATGAGGTCGACGCACTGGTCGAGCGCGATGGCCAGGGCGTGGATGTCGGCGCGGTCGAAGGGGGTGACGAACGAGCCCCCGACCTTGCGGATGATGGCGTGCGTCGCGTCGTCGGCGGCGGCCTCGATCTCGTGCATCCGGGTGAGGATGGCCTCCCGCTCGTCGCCCTCGGCGCCGAGGAGTGCGGTCAGCTCGGAGGCACCCTCGACGAGCTGGCGCGCGGAGGCGGCGAACAACGCGTAGAAGGTGGGGTCCTGAGGGGTGAGGCGAAAGCCCACGTGCGGTCTCCCGGGGATGGCCTGGTGCTGGGTACAGGCTAGGGCCACCCCGTCCCGCGCCGGTACCCGACCCGGTGGCACGGGCCGACGGGACGGCGCGGTGGGCTCAGGCCCCGCCGGCGCCCTCTGCGTCCCGGTCGTCGCCGGCGTCCGGGTCGTCCCCGTCGTCCGGGTCGTCGCCGGCGTCGTCGCGGACCCCGAGGATCTCGTCGATGCGTTCCTGGGTCATCTGGCCGTCGGTCTGGGACGCCTCGAGGACGAAGGCACCGACGAGGTCGATCTCGCCCTGGAGATCGTCATCGGTGAGGGAGGGGTCCCCTGTCATACCCCCAACATACGGCTGGACGCTGGATGTTGTCTGGATGCAGGCCGTGGGAATCGGCGGGCGGCACGGCGCCGGCCCGATGGCGCCGACGGGCCGACCGACAGGGAGGTGCGAGTGCGAGGTGCGGGTGCCGGGCCGGGAGCGCCTCACGGCGCGTGGCCGCTCGTAGCGGCTTGTGTTGGGACCCGGGGCTGCCGCGGCCCGGCACCCACGAAAGAGACTAACGCGCCGTCGGGTCCGGAGTGTTCCCGACGATGAGGATCCTCTGAGGAGCGGCCGAACGGCCACCGCCCGGTGGCCCGACGGCGGTGGTGGTCAGTCGAGGTCCCCGGCCCGCCAGAGGTTGGCGCAGGCCCGCAGATCCTCCCCCGTGGCCAGCAGCGCGGCACCGGTGCGGGTGAGCCCGCTCGCACCGTCGGGGTCGACGGCGTCGCTGTCATGCGCGAGCTCGGCCCGGCCCGCGGCGACGACGGCGCAGAACGCGGCCGCCCGCTCGAGCGCCACGGCGAGGTCTCCCTCGAAGACGCCCGCGAGGATCTGGTCGGCGACCCGCTGGAGCTCCTCGGGACGGGGCGGCTCGGCGATGCCGGCCACGACGTGCGCGACGTCGGTGAACCGCATGCCGGCGGCGTACTCGCGGCTCGCCTGCTCCGGGCTGCGCCGCACCCACTCGCGCAGCGCGTACAGCCGCCACAACGCCCCGGGCAGCGTGCGCGCCGGCCGGGAGGACCAGAGATCGGCCACGGTCGAGAGCCCGAGGTCGTCGACGAGCCCGACGAGCCGGGACGTGACGCCGGGGTCGTGCGCGGAGCGTCCGGTGCCCACGAGGATCGCCGCCGTCTGGTGCGCCACCTCGGTGGTCTCCGCGGGGCCGGGGCGCGTCCCCCCGTGGGCCTCGAGCGCATCCGGCCCGAAGTGCACGGGACGCCGGGGCAGCGGCCGGCCTCCCTCGTTGCTCATGGCCGGAAGTCTCGCAGGTCGGGCCGACCCTCGGGCCCCGGGCATGCGGTCGGGCCCTCACCTGCACCGATGTCGTCCTCCCGGCTAGGTTTGAGAGTGACCCGGGTGTGCACCGAGGCACCCCACCCCGACGCGTGGAGGACGACGATGGCGACCGAGGGAGCCCTGCTCCGGCGGACCGGTGACGGACGGCCCGTGGCGAGCGAGGACCCGGCGGAGTCCCCGACCGACCTGCCGCGCCGTTCGTGGAAGACGGTGTTCAAGGCGTCGGTCGCGGAGTTCCAACGGGACCAGTGCACCGACCTCGCGGCCTCCCTGACGTACTACTCGGTGCTGTCGGTCGCCCCGGCGCTGCTCGCCCTGGTGTCCCTCCTCGGCGTCTTCGGCCGGGGGCAGTCCACCGTCGACACGATGCTCGAGGTGCTGGTCCGGCTCGGACAGGGCGACATCGCCGACCAGCTCCGCGGCCCCATCGAGGCGATGGTCGAGAGCCGGGCCGCGGGTCTGACCCTGGCCATCGGCCTCCTCACCGCGCTGTCGTCCGCGTCCGCGTACGTCGGGGCGTTCGGCCGGGCGCTCAACCGGATCTACGAGGTCGAGGAGGGCCGGCCGATCTGGAAGCTGCGCCCCGTGAACTTCGCGGTCACCCTCGGGCTCGTCGTCGGGGCGGCCCTGGTTCTCGTCGGCTTCGTCGTCAGCGGCTCGGTGGCCGAGGCCGTCGGCGGCGTCATCGGGCTCGGCGACCAGAGCCTGACCATCTGGAACGTCGCGAAGTGGCCGGCGATGCTCGTCATCGTCATGGCGATGGTCGCGGCGCTGTACTACTTCACCCCGAACGTGCGCCAACCGGCGATGCGCTGGGTCTCCCCCGGCGCGATCATCGCCATCCTCGTGTGGGTCCTCGCCTCGGTCGGGTTCGGCTTCTACATCGGCAACTTCGGCAAGTACCAGTCCACGTACGGGTCCCTCGGCGGTGTCATCGTCTTCCTCCTCTGGCTCTGGATCACGAACATCGCGCTGCTGCTCGGGGCCGAGGTCGACGCCGAGCTCGAACGGGTCCGCGAGCTCGAGGCGGGCATCAAGGCCGAGCGACGGATCCAGCTCCCGCTGCGCGACACGACGCAGTCGGACAAGGCCCGGGAGAAGCTCGACGAGCGGGTGCGCGAGGGGCGTGCCCTGCGGCGTCGCGCGGTCCGTCGCGGCGCCCGACCGGATGGTTCGCGGGATGCGCGCCGGGGCCCCGGACGCCACCGCGGGGCCGGCTCGGTCGACCTCGAACCACTCCCCTCCGAGCTCGCCCGGTGGGGCCGCACCGACCACGACGCGAGGTGACGGGGAAACAACCCTGCAGGTCAGGGACTTCTGGGTGCTGCGTGGGCGTTAGGCTCTGCGGGTGCATACAGGGCGACACCGGTGAACCGGCTGCAGGCGGGGTACCACCTCGGCGGGCGGTACTCCCTCGTCTCCCGCATCGCCTCCGGCGGCATGGGGGACGTCTGGAAGGCCGAGGACGACGTCCTCGACCGCATCGTCGCCGTCAAGGTGCTGCGGCCCAGCACCGACGGTGAGCCGGTCTTCGCCCGCCGCTTCCGCGACGAGGCCCTCTACACCGCCAACCTCTGCCACCCGAACATCGCGAAGACCTACGACTACGGCGAGGAGGACTCCCTCGCGTTCCTCGTGATGGAGCTCGTCGACGGCGAGCCGCTCTCGGAGCTGGTCCGCCGCGAGGGTGCGCTGCCGCCGGAGCGGGTCCGCACGATCATGGCGCAGGCGGCCCTCGCCCTCGGGGCGGCTCACGAGGCCGGGGTCGTGCACCGTGACGTCAAGCCCGCCAACATCCTCATCGACACCGACGGCACGGTGAAGCTCACCGACTTCGGCATCGCGCGGGCCATCGACGGCAGTGGCCACACCCAGACCGGCGAGGTCCTCGGCACACCGCACTACCTCTCCCCCGAGCAGGCGCTCGGCGAGGCCGCCACCGGTGCCAGCGACCTCTACGCGCTCGGGATCGTCGCGCACGAGATGCTCACCGGTCGTCGGCCGTTCGAGAAGAACACCCCGGTCGCCACGGCGCTCGCACAGGTCAACGACCCCCCGCCGCCGCTCCCCGAGCACGTCCCGGACGGGCTGCGTGCCCTCGTCGAGCAGTGCCTCGCCAAGCGTCCCGAAGATCGCCCCGCGAGCGCGCGCGAGCTCGGCGAACGGCTGGGCCTGCCCGGGTCCGATCTCGGCACCGACGGGTCCCCGGCCCTCGCCGTGCTCGGGACGGCCGCCGAGGCGGAGGAGCGGCGAGCCGACCCGACGCCCCCGACGGAGGGCGCGTCCGCGCCGAGCCCCGCCTCGAACCCCGCGTCGAGTCCCGCCCCGGCGGGCGGCCCCCTCGAGGCCGGCGACCCCACCCCCACCCCGACGCAGACCCCGCTGCGCCGGATGTCGCGTCGCCGCGCGGCGCTCGAGGGTGCCCGCAGGGTGCACTGGGCGTGGGTGCCGGCCAGCAGTTTCGTGGCCGTGGTGCTCGTCGCGCTGACCCTGGGCCTGCGGCGCTGAGCCGGTCGGAGCGCAGGCGGGAACACCGGGGGCGTCACTTCCGTTGATGGGGCAGGTGCTCTTGACGCCGGTCCCACGGAACCGGACCACGGCCGGGGGGACCCCGGGCCGGAGGTCGCAGCGACACCACCGGCACAGCATTAGACAAAGCTTTGACATTCCTACTTGGCCTCGACATACTCGAGGCTCTCCTGGGGTCGGGGACGACCCGCCGCCGAGCGAAAGGTGCACTGCCCATGGCGACTGACTACGACGCTCCTCGGGTTCGCGACGGCGAGGACGAGAAGAGCGAGAACCTCGTCGAGCTCGACGCGGCCCGCTCCCGCACCCCCGTCGACCTGCTCGAGGAGGACACCGAGGCCGTCGACGGCGGCCACACCCTCCCCGGTGCCGACCTCTCCGACCTCTCCCTCGAGGTGCGGGTCGTGCCCCGGCAGGCCGACGAGTTCTCCTGCATGAGCTGCTTCCTGCTCGTCCACCGGTCGCAGGAGTCCAAGCCGGGCACGAACATCTGCCTCGACTGCGCCTGACCCCTGTTCCACCGTCTCCGGGCGGCCGCGCCGACACCGGCGCGGCCGCCCGCTGCGCGTTCCGGAGCCGGCGGCGGACCGGCGACGGTCCTCTCACCGATCGATCGGCAGGCTGCTGATCGAGAGTGCAGGACATGCCGATGGGGTGTGCTCCACCGTGCGCATGTCCTGCACTCTCGACGGCGGGTTCCCGGTCGAGCCTCCCGGTCGAGCCTCCCGGTGGTGTCGCGGGGGGAGCGTCGGCCGCAAAGGTCGTCACCGGCTCGGCACAGGGGCTCCGCCTCGCGGGATGGCTGCCCTCGTCTGCGAGGCCATGCGCTCGGCGAGCCGTGCCGCGTCGTCTCCGACGAAGCCGAGCAGCGCCGAACCGCGGCTGGTCTGCCAGGGCAGGCCGACGAAGAACAGCCCCGGCACCTCGGCGACCCCCTGGTGGTGCTGCACGTGCCCGTCGACCACGACGCCGGGCACCTGCAACCAGGAGTAGTCCGGGCGGAATCCCGTCGCCCACACCACGGCATCCACCGTCTCGGAGGTGCCGTCGGCGAAGTGGGCCCGGTCGCCGGTGAAACCCACCAGGCGCGGACGGAGGTCGATCCCTGTGCGGCGCAGGGTCGAGGTGCGGGTGCCGATGACGAGGTCGCCGCGGGACCGAAGGCGCCGTGCCAGCCGGCTCTCCGCGGGCCAGGAGAAGAACCCGATCATCGTCAACCACGAGAACAGGTCGCGCCCGGCGACTCGCTGCGGCAGCTCCAGGGCACGCGAGCCGACCGCCACGCTGACCGTGTGGCTCCCGGAGAGCTCGTGGGCGATCTGCAGGCCGGAGTTGCCTGCGCCCACGACCAGCACCCGGGTGCCGGCCAGCTGGCCGGGATTCCGGTACCGGGCGCTGTGCAGCTGCGTGACGCGAGGAGCCGGCTCACGCGCGGCCGCCGGGACCCAGGGGCGGTGAAAGGCCCCGGTCGCGACCACGACCTGACGCGCCCGGAGCGCCCCGGTGGCGGTGGTGACCAGGTAGCCGCCGTCGCCCTCCCGACGGACGTGCTCCACGGGGGTGGCGAGCCGGACCGGCAGGTCGAAGTGTGCTGCGTACTCCGCGAGGTAGTCCGCGACGTCGTCCTTCGTGGGGTGGGTGTCCGCGGCCGCGGGGAACGGCATCCCCGGGAGGGAGTCGTACTGGGCCGGCGTGAACAGGCGCAGGGAGTCCCACCTGGTGCGCCAGGAGCTGCCGACCTGTGTGGAGGCCTCGAGGATGACGAAGTCGGTGCCCCGGGCGGCGAGTTGCTGACCAACGGCGAGGCCGGCCTGGCCGGCGCCGATGACGACGACGTCGACCTGCTCGGAGGTGGGGTGGAGCGCGGTGCCGGACATGGGGGTTCCTTCGGGAGTGGGTGGGAATGGTCAGGGCGGCCCGAGGGGGCTACACGAGCCCGAGGGTGATCAGCGCGGCGGCGACCGACAGGTCGATGACCATGCAGGTCTCCGCGTACCAGCGCGGCACGACCCGGTCGGCGTGGTGGTGGACCAGGTCCCACGCAGCGTGACCGAGCCAGCCGGCCGCCAGGACGAACCGGCCGGTCTCGTGGTCGAGAGCGACGGCGGCCAGGGCAACGGCGCCGAACCCGAGCACGGCCGCCGTCTGTGCCGTCAGCCATCCGCGCTGAGCGAGGTCTCCACGGACGGTGCCCCAGGTGAGGTAGATGACGGCTGCGACCAGGAGCCACCACGCACCCGCCCAGGCGCGAGCAGGGTCGGCCAGGGGCAGCGCGAGGGTGATGCTGGCGGCGGCGGCAGTCAGGCCCACGGCCGTCGGCCAGCGCCTGCGCGCGGCGGCGGTGAGTGCGTGGAGCGCAGGGATCGTCTGCCCGGTTCGGGCGGCCAGGGGTGCGCCGGTCATGGCGGCCTCCTTCGGTTCGGGTGTGGATGTCCCCGAACGCTAGGAACCTTCGATGGTGCTCACCCCGGGAGAACCGCCGGGTTCCGGGACCGAGTCCCGCCGCCCTCAGCGGCTCACAGCTCCAGCGCGAGCGCGATCAGCTCCGCGCGCGAGGTCACGCCGAGCTTGGTGAACACGTTGCGCAGGTGGAAGTCGATCGTCCGGGGGCTGACGAAGAGCCGGGCCGCCGCGTCGCGGTTGGACATCCCTTGGCGGACCAGTCCGGCGACCTGCCGTTCCTGAGGGGTCAGGTCGGTGGCGGTCGAGACGTCTCGACGGCGGGCGGTCTCACCCGAGGCACGCAGCTCCTGGGCAGCCCGGTCGGCCCATGCCGTGGCCCCGAGCTCCTCGAAGGCATCCAGGGCGGCGCGGAGGTGCACGCGGGCGTCGACGCGGCGGCGCGACCGGCGCAGCCACTCCCCGAACGCGAGCTCGGTGCGGGCCCGGTTCGCGACCCGCGGTGAGTCGGCGTGCGCGGCGAGGGCTCTCTCGAAGTGCTCCTCGGCGTCCTCGTCCCCTGCCAGCAGCGCTCGGCCGTGCTCCACGACGGCGGCCGCCGAGGGTCGACCGGTGCCGGACGCGAAGGCAGCGTGCTCCTCGAGCCAGGCGCCCAGCACCTCGGTGCGCTCGCACCTGAGGGCCGCGTCGAACAGGTCGAGTGCGGCCAGGCGTCGTTGAGCCGGCCCGCTGATCTGCTGGAGGTGGTACACCGCAGTCGCGGGCTGGGTCGCCAGCAGGCCACGCGCCCAGTGGGTCAGGTCGACGACGAGCGCGTCGGTGATGCCGACGGGATGCCGACTGCGCACCACGTCGACCGCGTCGAGGTGGGACTCAGCCTCGGAGTCGCCGCGCAGCGCGGCGAGCACGGCCAGCTGGGCGTGTGGCATCGCCGTCATGCCCGGGTGACCGGTGCTGGCGGCCAGGGGCAGCGCCTCGGCTGCGGCGGAGGAGGCCGCGGACCAGGCGCCGGTGGCGACGTTCGCCCAGAAGCTCCTCGTGAGCGCGTGCTCGACCATGCTCAGCGCGCCGGCGCTGCGTGCGGCGGTGAGCTGTTCACCGTGCAGCCGCAGCCCGCGCTCGTCGTCGTCGATGACCACGGTGGCGATCCCGAGGTTGGGCTGGAGGACGTGGTCGTCAGGTCGGTCGTCGTCGGTCAGCTGGAAGGCGCGTGTGAACTCCCGTGCCCCGTCGGCCCAGCGGGCCTCGGCAGCAGCGACGAACCCCAGGCGCAGGGCGTGAACGGCGCGGTCACGAGCGGGCGCCCCTGGAGGGGGCGCGCCGACCAGGGTGGTGGGGTTCACCGGTCGCGGGGAGCGGGCACCGAATGTCGCCAGCGCCGCGGCGAGCATGGCCAGCTCTCGCGCCATCGGTTCATCGACCCCTGCGGCGGCCTCGGCCGCCTGCACGACGTAGTCGTACCCGGCGTTCAGGGAGCGGGTGTTCCACGCGACCTGCCCCTGCAAGGTCAGGAGCTGGGCGCGCAGGCGAGGGTCACGGACGTGTGGCTCGGCCGCGTTCGCCAGCGCGGCGGCCTGCGAGGGGTGTGCGCCCAGCCAGGCGGAGGATGCCGCGTGGTAGAGCCGCCGGCCACGGTCCTCGCCGTTGGTGGTCAGTTCCGCGGCCCGTGCCCACGCGGCGGCGGCGGCCTCGTGTCCGCCGCGTCCGGCTGCGCGTCGCGCCACCGCGTCCAGCTCGCCGACCACGAGCTCGTCGGGTCGGTCCGTGGCCGCTGCCAGGTGCCAGGCGCGGCGGTCGGCGTCCTCGCTCAGGGCCTCGGCCAGGGCGCGGTGCACTGCTCGGCGCCCCGAGCTGGTCGAGGCCCCGTAGACGGCGGAGCGCACGAGCGGGTGGTAGAGCGCCAGCCGGTCGGCGCTGACGGTGAGCAGGCCGGCGCGCTCGGCCTCGTCCAGCGCGTCATCAGCGACCCCCACCAGGTCAGCGGCATCCCTCACCACGGTCAGCGTGCCGGTGTCGTCGGCCGACGCGACGAGAAGGAGCTGTTGGGCGTCTGGCGACAACCGCCTGTACCGGTCGAGGAAGGCGCGCTCGACACCGTCGGTCAGCGGCAGCGGGACCGGTAGTGGATCAGCTCCGGACAGCTGACGTGCCGTGAGCACGCCGGCCAGCTCGACCAGCGCGAGCGGGTTGCCCCCGGTCGCCGCGACGAGCCGGTCCCGCACCGCACCGTCGATCTCGAGCCCGTGCCCGGCCCCCAGGAGCAGCTCGGCATCCGCCCCGTCGACGCCGGCCAGGGTCAGCGTCGGGAGGTCTGGCGCCTCGAAGCGGCGCGCGTCGCCGTCGCGCGCCGCGAACACGATGGCCACCCGCTCCGCCTGCAGCCGGCGGGCCGCGAACAGCAGTGCGGCCGTGGCAGCGTCATCGAGCCAGTGCGCGTCGTCGACCACCACCAGGACCGGCGCGCCCTCGGCGACCGCGGCCAGGAGGCTCAGCGTGCCGAGGAAGGCCAGGAAGCGGTCACCGGTGCCGTCCGCCTCGCCCAACGCGGTGCGCAACGCGACCTGCTGCGGACCGGGCAGCGCCTGCAGGTGATCTCGTACCGGCCACAGCAGCCGCTGCAGGGCGGCGAACGCCAGAGGTGACTCGGACTCCACCCCCGAGGTCCGCAGGACGGTCATCCCCTCGGCGTCGGCGACCACGGCGTCGAGCAGGGACGACTTGCCCGACCCCGCGACCCCACGGACCACGAGCGAACCGCCGGTGCCGTGGCGGGCCGACGCCAGCAGCGCACCCAGCGCCTTCCGCTCTGCCTCCCGCCCGGCCAACACGCGCCGCATGCTACCGACCCCGCGCACCGACCCGGAAGCCCCGAACGTCACCCCACCTGCAAGAACGCGACCCGACAGCGGTGCCGGCCGCGGGTCGTGCGTCGGCCGGCGAGAACCCAATCCCGGCGGTTTCCCCGGCGTGAAGACCCTGCCGACAGCCGCAATCTCCAACACGTCACCAACCACGGACCACAGGAGCTCACATGCTGCCCAACACGCCACGCACGTTCATCGGCTCGACCACCTTCACCGTCAACGGCATGACCTGCTCGCACTGCGAGCGCGCGATCACCCAGGAGATCTGTGCCATCCCCGGGGTCGACGCCGTCCGGATCGACCTCCCCACCGGCACCGTCACCGTCACGGCCGCCCAGCCGGTCGACCGCGCCGACATCGCCGCCGCCGTCGACGAGGCCGGCTACGTCCTGGCCCCCTGAACGGCCGCGGCGGCGGACGCCACGACGCCCCGCCGCCGCGAGCCACCCACCCAGCCCCCCAGCCACCCCCGACCCCGATCCCGATCCCGAGAGGACCAGCTCCGATGCACCGCCTGCTCAGCCGCCTGACCCGCCCCGCCGCCACGACGCGCACCCGCCCCCGCATCCCCCACGGCGTCATCCGCCGCTCCGGGACCGCCGCCGCGCGGATCCCCGGCCACGACACCGCTCCGACCATCACGCTGTCCATCCGTTGACGCGCCGAGACACGAGAGGAAATCCCATGAACTCCCTGATCACATCCGACACCGGTGCAGCGCAGGCCATCCCGGCCGCAAGTCGACCCGATGGTGCCACCACGCCGGCTGCTCGGGCCACCGACGTCATCAAGACCTACGGGTCCGGCGAGACCGCCGTCCGCGCCCTCGACGGTGCATGCGTCGACATCCCCGTCGGCCGCTTCACCGCGGTGATGGGTCCGTCGGGCTCCGGCAAGTCCACCCTCGTCCACGCACTCGCCGGTCTCGACGGTGTCGACTCCGGTCAGGTCCACCTCGGCGGCACCGAGCTGACGTCCCTGTCCGAGCGGGAGCGCACCCTTCTGCGACGCGAGCGGATCGGTTTCGTGTTCCAGTCCTTCAACCTGGTCCCGGCCCTGAACGCCCGGGAGAACATGGCCCTGCCGTTGACCCTGGCCGGGAAGAAGCCCGACCCCCACTGGGAGGCCGAGCTCGTCGACGTGCTGGGCCTCGCCACGCGGCTCACCCACCGCCCGGCCCAGCTCTCCGGCGGGCAGCAGCAGCGGGTCGCCGTCGGGCGCGCCCTGATCGCCCGGCCGGAGATCGTCTTCGCCGACGAACCGACCGGCAACCTGGACTCGCGCTCGGGCGCCGCGGTGCTCGCGTTCCTGCGCGACGCCACGCGCCGCTACGGGCAGACCATCGTCATGGTCACTCACGACCCCGCTGCGGCCGCGCACGCCGACCAGGTCGTCTTCCTCGCCGACGGGCGCATCGTCGACGCGCTGGCCGACCCCACGTCCGAGTCGGTGCTGGCGCGCATGGCCGACCTCGACAACACGGCGCAGGGGTGAGCGGGATGCTGCGACTCACCGTGTCCAACGCCCTGGCCCACCGGGGTCGACTCGCCCTGACCTGGCTCGCGGTCACCCTCGGCATCGCCTTCGTCGCCGGAAGCCTCGTCCTCACCGACACCAGCAGCCGGGTCCTGGACGACCAGTTCCGGACCGCCACCGCAGGGGTCGACCTGACGGTGCGCGCCGCTGCCGCCTTCGACTCGGCCATGGGGGTGGAGGTCCAGCGTGACCCGCTGCCGGCCCACCTGCCCGACCGCATCGGCGGCACCGTCGGCGTCGGCACCGTGCGCGCCCTCGCCGCCGGCCCCGGCCAGCTGCGGGTGCGCGGCCAGCTGCTCGAGACCAAGGGCCAGACCCTGGTCGGGACCTGGGCCGCGTCCCCGTTCACGGCCTACCGGCTGCGCACCGGGCACGCCCCGACCGGCCGGGACGAGGTCGTCCTGGATGCCGCCACCGCCCGCGCGCACCGCATCTCGCTCGGCGACACCATCACGGCCTCCGCGAACACCAGCCGCACGCTGCGCGTCGTCGGCGTCACCGGGGTCGGTGACAGCGCCGGGCTCGCGAACAGCGTCCTGGTGCTCACCGACCTGCCCACCGCCCAGGCCCTGCTGGGGCTGGGAACCCGGCTCAGCGCCGTGGAGGTGATTGCCGCGGACGGCGTCTCCGTCCCCGACCTGCGCACCCGGCTCGCGGCCACGCTCGGCGGCGACTACTCCGTCACCACCAGCCAGGACGCCGCCGCCGCCAGCGCCGACGCCGCCCAGCAGTCCATCAGCTACCTGCGCGTGGTGCTGCTCGCCCTGGCCGGAGCCGGACTCGTCGTCGGCGCGTTCCTCATCACCAACACCTTCGGGATCGTGCTGACCCAACGCTCGCGCGAGCTGGCCCTGCTGCGCGCCGCCGGCGCGACCGCCCGCCAGGTGTTCGCCTCCGTGCTCGGGGAGGCGCTGCTCGTCGGACTCAGCGGCGCCGCAGCCGGAACCCTCCTGGGCGTCGGCGGAGCCTACGCGCTGCGCGGCCTGGCCCGGTCTGCCGGCCTCGCCCTGCCGACCGGGGCCCTGACCGTCAGCGGACGCACCCTGGTCATCGCCGTCGCTGCCGGCACGATCGTCACCGTTGCGGCCGCTGTCGCTCCGGCCCGGCGAGCCGCCCGGGTCGCCCCGGTGGAGGCCATGCGTGCCTCCGACCCCGCACCGCACACCGCCCGGCGGGGACGACTCGTCACCGGCTGGGTCGTGCTCGCCGCGGGTATCGCCGCGATGGTCGCGGGCGCCGTCGCCGGCACCCTGCCGTTCGTCGGTCTCGGCGCGGCACTGCTGCTCTCCGCCATGGTCCTGCTCGGGCCCGCCCTCGCGCCGCCGCTGGCCCGCGCCGTGGGCCGCCCGCTCGAGCGGCTCGGCGTCCCCGGCCGGCTCGCCAGGGAGGGGACGGTCCGCACCCCGCGCCGCACCGCGTCCACCGCCATGGCTCTGGCCCTGGCCCTGGCCCTCATCACGTTCGTGGCAGTCATCGGCAGCTCGGTCAAGGCCATCGCCGCCAGTGGCGGCGAGGCCGTCACCGCCCAGCTGATGGTGCAGAGCAGCCGCGAGGAGATGCTCGGCGGCCTGTCGCCGCAGGTCGGCACGCGGGTCGCCGCGCTCCCACAGGTCGCAGCAACATCGGTCACGCGGTACGGCCACTGGCTCGACCGGGGAACGACCAGCGCCCTGACCGCGGTCGACCCCCGCACCCTGGACCGTGTCGCCCAGGTGCGGATGGTGGACGGGCGACTGGACGCGCTCGAGGACGGCGGCGTCGTGATCGCCCAGAGCGTCGCCACCGAACGCGGACTCGCCGTCGGCGACACCCTGGCCATGACCTTCCCCCGCGACGGTGAACAGCGGCTGCCCGTCGTCGGGGTGCTGGCCGACCGGTCGGCGCAGGCACTGTCGACCAACTTCGTGCTGTCCCTGGACGAGTACTCCGCCCACTACAGCGAGGACGTCGACGCCACCGTCTACGTCGCGCTCAAGGAGGGCGTCGACCCGCAGCAGGCGCGGGCCGCACTGCGAGCCGCCGTCGACGACTTCCCCAACGCCGACATCCGCGACCAGGCCGAGGCAGCGGCCGGCCGGGCTGCGGCCATCGAGCAGGTGATCGGCCTGGTCTCGGTCCTGCTCGGGTTCGCCGTGCTGATCGCGCTGCTGGGCATCACCAACACGCTCGCGCTCTCGATCGTGGAACGCACCCGCGAGATCGGCCTGCTGCGCGCGGTCGGGATGGAGCGCACCCAGGTGCGGGCCATGATCCGCGCCGAAGCGGTCCTCGTCGCCGCCGTCGCGGCGCTGACCGGTCTGGTGCTCGGGCTCGTGCTGGCGGCAGGAACACTCGCCGGCCTGGCCGCGGACAACCCCGTCATCATCCGGGTGCCCGCCGCCCAGCTCACGGTGCTGCTCGCCGGTGCCCTGGCAGCGGGCCTCCTCGCCGGCCTGGTGCCCGCCCGCCGGGCCGCACGCCTGGATGTGCTCGACGCCGTCACCCAGCAGTGACCCCGCCCTGTTGCCCCGCCTGCACGGGCGGGGCAACAGGACCCGGCGGTTTCACCGGGGCGAGACCCCGCCCGGCGACCGCACCGTGGACCCAGACGCCACGACCCAAGGAGCCGAGATGCCCCGCACGACCAGCCCCACCCCGACCATCCGCCGCGCGACGGCCGACGACACCACCGAGGTCGCCGCCATGGTCGCCGAGATCGCGGCCCACGAGGACCAGTCTGCGCACGTCCGCGTGGACACCGACCAGTGGCGCACCCTGCTCGCCCGCCCCGACGTCATCGTCCTCGTCGCCGAGCAGGACGGTGCCGCCCTCGGCTACGTCTCGGCCATCCGCCAGCTGCACCTGTGGACCGGCGGCGACGTGATCAACCTCGACGACCTGTACGTCCGCCCCGGCCACCGCGACGCCGGCGTCGGCAGGCGCCTGATGGCCGCACTGGCCGCCCTCGCCGCACCGGAGCGGCTGCTCATCCGCTGGGGCATGGAGGCCGACAACGTCGACGCCCAGCGGTTCTACGCCCGGCTCGGAGCGACGTTGCGCCCCAAGGTCCTCGCCGGCTGGAACCCGGCCGCCTACACCCGTCTCACCGACCAGTCCTGACCCCGACCGTCCCGCCCAGGAGCACGCCATGACCACCACCAGCGCCCCCGCACCGACAGCCACCCCACCGCAGCAGGCCCTCGCCGGCTGCACCCTCGACATCGGGGGGATGACGTGCGCCTCCTGCGTGGGGCGCGTGGAGAAGGCCCTGACCCGCCTCGACGGCGTGGCCACCGCCCAGGTCAACCTGGCCACCGAGGTCGCCACGGTGACCTTCGACCCCACCCTGGTCGGGCTGGAGGACCTCGCCTCCGTGGTCGGCAGAGCGGGCTACACCGCGACCGCCCGCCACGAACCCGGCACCGGCGCCGGCGACGGGGCACCCGCCCCCGCCACCCCCGCCTCGGACGACAAGGACGCGCACCTGGCGCAGCTGAAGCGGAAGTGGCAGGTCACCCTCGGCACCGGGCTGGGCCTGATGGTGCTGATGTACGTCCCGCTCTACCTCGACGTCATGGACTGGCTGATGCCGGCCATCCTGGTCCTCGCCACCGTCGTGCAGTTCTGGGCCGGCCGGGGGATCTACTCGGCAGCATGGACCGCCGCCCGCCACCGGTCGACGACCATGGACACGCTGGTGGCCCTGGGCACCGGCGTCGCCTACCTGTACAGCGCGTTCGTCACCTTGTGGCCGGCCGCCGCCGAACGCTGGGGTCTGCCCCTGCACGTCTACTTCGAGACGTCCCTGGTGATCCTCGCCCTGGTCCTGGCCGGTCGGTGGATGGAGGCGCGCGCCAAGAAGCGCACCGCCGCCGCCATCACCGCCCTGGTCGGGCTGGCCCCGGCCACCGCACGCGTGCTGCGCGACGGGGCCGAGGTCGACATCCCCGTCGCAGACGTCGTCGTCGGCGACCTCGTGCGGGTGCGACCCGGGGACAAGGTCCCCGTCGACGGCGTCGTCACCGACGGCTCCTCCGCGGTGGACGAGAGCATGCTCACCGGTGAGAGCCTGCCGGTGGACAAGGGCCCCGGCGACCAGGTCATCGGCGCCACCCTGAACCGCACCGGCAGCCTCGTCCTGCGGGCCACCGCCGTCGGTGACGACACCGCGCTGGCGCAGATCGTCCGCCTGGTCGAGGACGCACAGGGCTCCAAGGTCGCGCTCCAGCGGCTGGCCGACAGCGTCTCGGCCTGGTTCGTGCCCGCCGTGCTCGCCCTGGCCGTGGCCACCTTCGCAGCATGGGCGGTCCTCGGGCCCGACACGGGGCGGCTGACCACGGCCATCAGCGCCACCATCGCCGTGCTGATCATCGCCTGCCCGTGCGCCCTCGGACTGGCCACGCCGACCGCCGTCATGGTCGGTACCGGCCGCGCCGCCGAGCTCGGGATCCTCGTCGGCAACGGCGACGCCCTCGAGACCGCACGTCGGGTCACCGCCGTCGTCCTCGACAAGACCGGCACCATCACCCGGGGCCGGCCCGAGCTGACCTCCGTCACCACGACCGGCGCCTGGCGCGAGGACGACCTGCTGGCCCTCGTCGCCGCCGCCGAGGCCGGCAGCGAACACCCCGTCGGTGAGGCGGTGACCGCCGCGGCGACGGCCCGCGGGCTCACGCTGCCTGCAGTGGAGTCGTTCGAGGCCGTCCCCGGCCACGGCATCGCCGCCACTGTCGACGGGCGTCACGTCCTGGCCGGCAACCAGGCCCTGATGGCCCTGCACCACGTCGACACCGAGGCCCTCACCGACGTGGCCGGCCACGCGGCGACCCGGGGCCGCACCCCCATGTACGTTGCCGTCGACGGTCGCCTGGCCGCCGTCCTGACCGTCGCCGACACCGTCAAGCCCGAGTCCGCCGAGGCCGTTCGCCAGCTGCAGGCCCTCGGAACGCAGGTGTGGATGCTGACCGGTGACCACGCCGCGACCGCGGCCGCGATCGCCGACCAGGTCGGCATCGAGCACGTCCTGGCCGAGGCGCTCCCCGCCGACAAGGTCGCCACGGTCCGCCGGCTCCAGGCGCAGGGTCACGTCGTGGCGATGGCCGGTGACGGCATCAACGACGCCGCCGCGCTGTCCACCGCGGACGTCGGCATCGCCATCGGAACCGGCGCCGACGTCGCGATCGCCGCCTCCGACATCACCCTCGTCGGTGGTGACCTGCGCGGCATCGTCGGCGCGATCGCCCTGTCACGGCGCACCGTGACGACCATGAAGCAGGGCCTGGGGTGGGCGTTCGGCTACAACCTCCTGCTCATCCCGGTCGCCGCCGGAGCCCTGAGCTGGTGGCACGACCTGCGCCTGGACCCGGTCCTGGCCAGCGCCGCCATGGCGATGAGCTCGGTGAGCGTCCTGACCAACGCGCTGCGCCTGCGCCGGTTCCGCCGCCCGGAGACCGCCGACGAGATCCTGCACCCCCCGGTGTCCTCTCGGGTCGGGCAGTACGCCTACCTGGCGGGGGTGGCCGTCATCGCTCTCGCGATCGGCGGCGGCCTCACCGCTCTCAGCCGCATGGACTTCGCCGCCCGGGGCATGAACGGTCAGCTCGCCTGGGCCCAGGGAACCGGAATGCCGATGCGCCCCGCCATGAGCACGATGATGACCGCCGACGTCGCCCCGCTCGAGGCCGCCGACGCCGGTGTCACCGTCGACCTGGCCGTGCCCACCGGCGCCCGCCCCGGGGTGCCCACCCGGATGACGATCACCGTGCGCGAGAGCGGTACCGGCCACACCATCGAGGACCTCACCCGCAGCCACGAGGCATGGATGCACGTCATCGCCACACGCGAGGACCTCGGCACCTTCACCCACGTGCACGCCCGGCCGACCGGTCACCCTGGCGAGCTGGCCGTCGACATCACCTTCCCCACCCCGGGCCGGTACATCATCAACACCGAGGCCCGCCGACGCGGCGAGATGGCCGACGTGCACGACCGGCAGGTCATCACCATCGCCGGACCGGCCCCCCGACCGGTCACCCTGGCCGAGGGCCCGCGGACCGTCGTGACCGACGGGATCCGTGTCCGCCTCGACGGGGACGTCGAGGCCGGAGGCAGCAGCGACCTCCACTACTCCTTCACCGACGCCGTCACCGGTGATCCCGTCCGCGGGCTGCAGCCCTACCTCGCCGCCGCCGGACACGTCGTCGTCATGCGTGCCGACGGCCGGACCTTCGCCCACGAGCACGCCGAGGTCACCGACAGCGGAGGCCGGCCCGTCTTCGCGCTGCCCGGACAGACCTTCGGTCCCGAGCTCGACGTGCACGCCGAGTTCCCCACCGCCGGGACGTACCGGACCTGGGCGCAGTTCCGGCTCGCCAGCGGCCGCGTGATCACCGTGCCGTTCACCGTCACGGCCCGTTGACCTCCCCGGTCCGAACGGGGCGCCGGCACGGGAGCAGCGACGCCTCCCGCCTGCCATGCCGAACCCGGCGGTTCCACCAGCGCGACGCCCCACCGGCCCACGGCACCGTCGAGCTCGACACCTCGCACCACCCCGACCCGGAGGTCCTCATGCACACCCCCACCGCCACCAGCAGCGCGCCGGGCATGGCCGTGCCCCGCGCCGGCCACGCCCTCCCCGCACCGGCCACCGGCCGCGACCGAGCGGTTCGGCGCGCGCGCCGCCACGCCGCGGTCATCCTCCTGGTCTCGGCGCAGTTCGTCGTGATGCTGGACACCTCCATCGTCAACGTCGCGCTGCCCTCGATCCAGGCCGGCCTCGGGCTCGACGCCACTGGTCTCACCTGGGTGGTCAACGCCTACGTCCTCGCCTTCGGTGGGCTGCTTCTGCTGTCCGGGCGCGCGGCGGACGTCTTCGGCCGTCGGCGCCTGTTCACCGCCGGCTCGGCCGTCTTCACCGTCGGCACCCTGGTGGCCGCCGCTGCCTCCAGCGAGGCGCAGCTCCTGACCGGCCGCGTCGTGCAAGGAGCGGGGGCTGCCGCGCTGAGCCCCGCCGCGATGTCCCTGCTGCTGCTGGCCTTCCCCGGCCCGGCCCGCGCGCGAGCGATGAGCGCATGGGGAGCCGCGTCGGCTCTGGGTGGGGCGTCCGGGGTGATGGTCGGCGGGCTCCTGACCGACGCCTTCGGATGGACCTCGGTCTTCCTCGTCACCGTGCCCGTCTCCGTCGCCGCCATCGTCCTGGCCCGGTACGTGCTCGAGGGCACGGTCGCCGCCACCCGCCGGCGCCGCTTCGACTGGGCCGGGGCCGCAGCCGTCACCGCAGCGGTCGTCGCACTGGTCCACGGTGCACTCGGTGGCGCTGAGCACGGGTGGCGCTCAGCGCCGGTCGCCGTCGCGCTCGTGGTCTCGGGGCTGTCCATGGCGGCCTTCGTCCTCATCGAGCGGGGCGCCGCCGATCCGCTCGTGCCACTGGGTCTGTTCCGGTCGCGGCTGTTGAGCACCGGCGTGGTCCTCGCCGTCACCGGGGGAGCCGCCCGCGCGTCGTCCTTCGTCCTGGTCGCCCTCTCCCTGCAGCAGGCACATGGCATGGCGCCTCACCAGGCCGGGCTGGCCATGGTTCCCACCTCGGTGACCGGCTTCGTCGTCTCGCTGACGCTCCTGCCGCGGACACTGCGAGCGCTCGGTCCGCGGCGCAGCCTCGTCGTCGGCCTCCTCGTTCTCGCCTCTGGTCAGCTCTGGTTGGCGCACGCGCCCGCCGACCGCGGCTACGGCGTCGCGGTGCTGCCCGGGCTGCTGCTCGTGGCGACCGGCGTGGCCCTGAGCTTCACCCCGACCACGATGGTCATCGCCTCCGCCCTGCCCGGCCCGCAGGCGGGACTCGCCTCCGGACTGGCCGGCTCCGGCACCCAGGTCGGCGCCGCCCTGGGCACCGCCGCGTTCACGGCGATCGGGTTGTCGGCGGCGGGTTCTGGTGCCGGGCAGCTCAGCGGCCCCGGGTTCACGGCGGCCTTCACCGCCGCGGCCCTGGTGGCTGCCGCCACCGCCGGCCTCGGATGGTCGATATCGCGCCGCCAGGTCTGAGCGGATCCACCGGACCACGCTCCGCGACCCTCAGCGCCTCCTCCCGGGAGACGAAACCGTCGGGGTGACCGCCCACACGCCTCACTCGACCAGCTCAGGTGTCCGGAGAGCGGGCCAGGCGCCGACCCGCCATGTCGAGTGAGTAGGACACGCCGTCTGCGAGTCGCCCCAGGCGGCGTGTTCGGTTCACTCGACGGGGTGCATCGGGGTGTCCCACCCGTGGCGCCGTGACGCTCCTTCACAGGGCAACTTGACCTGCTACCGCTCGCAGACGATGCCGTCGTGGTCGGCGTCGCGGTACCAGTCGTACTCGGGGTCCTTGCCGCGGACGTAGGGGCCGTAGCCGGCCGCGATGGCCGCCTTGCAGGTGCCGAAGCGGGGGTCGGTGCTGGGCTTGGGCGGGGTGGTGGTCTTCGGGGTGGGCTTCGGCGGGGCGGGCTTGGGGGTGACGACGGTGCCGCCGCCGAGCGCGATGGCCTTCGATGCGGGGAGCTTCTGGGTGGGGCAGCCCGTGAGGATGCGTTCGATCGCGTCGTGTTCGGCGGTGGTGACCCACAGGTGGTACTTGGCCTTGACGGCGACCTGGCGGGCGACGTAGGCGCACCGGTACGTCTTGTTCGGGGGCAGCCAGGTCGCGGCGTCGCCGTCGCCCTTGGACTCGTTGGTCGGCCCGTAGACCGCCAGCAGGTTCAGCGGGTCGTTCGCGAGCGCGGTCCGAGTCGAGGTGTCGAGCTGCTGGGCGCCCTTCTGCCAGGCGTCGGAGAGCGCGACGACGTGGTCGATCTGGACGATGGAGGAGGTGCCCTGTCCGCGCACGAAGCTGATCTTCTTGCCCGTGTACGGCCCGGAGAGGGTGCCGGTCAGGACGAGGCAGCCGTTGGTGCCGGCCTTGAGGGTGAAGTTCGTCAGGTCGCGGCGCAGGATGTCGTTGCGGGTGTCGCAGCCGTTGCGGTCCACGTCAGCCCAGGCCTGGCCGAAGTTGCCCCGGTCGTACCCGGTCTTCGGCGCCCTTCCCTTGACCGAGAGAGTTGCCAGTGCCGCGAGGGCGGTGCCCTTGCCGGCTGTGGGCTTGGACGGGCTTGGCGTGGGCGTGGAGGCGGCTGCGGAGGCCGGCGCCGAGGCGGACGGTGTGGAGCTCGTCGTGGGCGTGGCCGCGGAGGCGTGACTGCGTGGAGCGTTGGTCACGGTGCGGGCCGGTGTTGCCGTGGTCGCTGGTGAGGTGTCCGCTGTCGCGCCGCCGACACCGGCGAGGACGAGCGCGGCTGCCAGGGCCGCACCTGCTGGGGCGCGCCCGGTCAGCCGGGCCCACGCCACCCGGCCGCGGATGAGCGCGACGACCGCGACCACGAACACGAAGAGGCTGATGAGCGTGACCATGCCGCTCACCCCCGCGCTGGCCACCCCGAGCAGGGCGACAACCGAGAGCCCGCCCAGACCGACCCACGTCCCCCGCACCCGACCGCCAGAGCCTCTCCCGGCGACCGCGCCGGGCAGTGCCTTCCCCGGCACCTGCGGCCCAGCAGGTGCGCTTCGAGGCGCGACGTGTTCCGTCCAGCGACAGCCGTCCCAGTACCGCCAACCCTCATCGCAGGGGTACCAACCCGCTGGTGCGTTCCCGCCGCCCACTGCCTCGCCCTCGCTCACATCCCAGTAACCTCGCCACGCTAGCTGGCATGACTGCCCGACCGCAGGCGCTCCGCGAAGCTCGCCCTCGCCGAGCCGCGGACCAGTCGCACAACCGCCCGAACCAGCGAGACCGCGCCCGGACCCGCCCTCGGCTCGCCGGACGGAAGGGGGTTGCGGCCGCGCACGGCCCCGCCGGTCTCGGGCGTCGACCGCCCCGCGCTACCCTCGGGCGCACGGGCGATGAGGGCGGAACCACACCCGTGGTGTCCCGAGGGTTCTCCCAGCCGATGTCCTCATCCCCGGGCCTCTAGCTCAATTGGTCAGAGCTGCGGACTTTTAATCCGTAGGTTGTGGGTTCGAGCCCCACGGGGCCCACCAACCATGGAGCGCCCGACGACTCGACAGCATCGGCCACCGATCGCCGCGCACCCGAACGGGATTCCAGCCGCGCCGGTCAGAGGCGGACGAGCATCTTCCCCGTGTTGGCGCCCTTGAGCACGCCGAGGAACGCGTCCACCGCGTTCTCGATGCCGTCCTCGAAGGTCTCGCGCGAGGCGAGGCGGCCCTCGCCGATCCAACCGGCCGCCTTCTGCGCGTACTCACCGGCGAGGTCCCAGTGGTCGCCGACGAGGAAGCCCTCGATGCGCCCGCGGGTCTGGATGAGGCGGGCCAGGTTGCGCGGGCCCGGCGCCGGCTCGGTGTCGTTGTAGACCGAGATCATCCCGCAGACCGCGACCCGGCCGTTCAGGCGCAGCGACCCGATGGCCGCCTCGAGGTGGTCGCCACCGACGTTGTCGAAGTAGACGTCGATGCCGTCGGGAGCGGCCTCGCGCAGCTGCTTCGAGACCTTGCCGTCCTTGTAGTTGAACGCGGCGTCGAACCCGAGCTCGTCGACGAGCCAGGAGACCTTCTCGTCCGTGCCCGCGCTGCCGATGACCCGCGAGGCCCCGAGCGCCTTGGCGATCTGGCCGACCGCGCTGCCGACGGCCCCGGCCGCCCCGGAGACGAAGACGACGTCGCCGGGCTGGACCTTCGCGATCCGGGTCAGGCCCGCGTACGCGGTGAGGCCGGTCATCCCGAGGACGCCGAGGTAGGCAGAGGCCGGGGCGATCTCGGTGTCGACCACCCGCGCGCTGGAGGCGTCGACGACCGCCACCTCGCGCCAGCCGAGGGCGTGGAGGGCATGGTCGCCGACGGCGAACCCGTCGGCGCGCGACTCCTCGACGATGCCGACGGCGCCGCCCTGCATCGCCTCGTCCAGCGCGAACGGTGCCGCGTACGACTTCGCGTCGCTCATCCGGCCGCGCATGTACGGGTCCACCGACATCACGACGTTGCGCACCCGCAGCTGGCCGTCACCGAGCTCGGGCACCGCGCTCTCGGCCAGCTCGAAGTCGTCGTGGGTGGGCCAGCCGACGGGACGCGCCACCAGGCGGACCTCTCGCGGGGCGGTGAGGGTGCGGGCGCTGCTGTCGGTCATCGGTACCTCTTCGACTCGGGGGGACGGGGTCACGTCGGGGTCCAACGACCGGATCGGCCCGGGTATGCCGTGAGCCGCACCACCCCGTGACGGGCCAACGCGTGATTTCGCCGGTGCCGCACCGTCCCGCTAGCGTTGGCCCCGAAAGGGAGTAGTCCCCGATCGCCGTGTCGACATGCTGACCCCCGGGTCCGGTACGGCGGGCCACCTCGGGTGGCGGACGAGACTTTCGGCCAGTTCACGACCTACGACGGACGTGTCGGCCGATGAGTCGTCCACGGCGCTCCTCGTCCGGCACGGGGAGAGAGCCCGACACCATGTACGCCTTCCTGCTCAGCACCGCGGTGATCTTCGTCGCCGAGCTCGGCGACAAGAGCCAGCTGATGGCGATGACCTTCGCCGCCCGCTACCGCGTCCGCGACGTCCTCGTCGGCATCACCGTCGCGACGGCGGTCGTCCACCTCGTGTCGGTCGGGATCGGCGCGGCCGTCGGCACCGCCTTCGCGCGGTACCAGGGGGCGATCGCGGTCGTCGCCGGCCTGGCGTTCCTCGCCTTCGCCGCCTGGACCCTGCACGGCGACGAGCTGACCGACGAGGAGGCCGACAAGGCCCGCCGCAGCACCGGCGCCGCGATCCTCGCCGTCGGCGGGGCCTTCTTCCTCGCCGAGCTCGGCGACAAGACGATGCTCGCGACGATCACCCTGGCCACCCGCGAGGGCTGGTTCGGGACGTGGGTCGGGAGCACCGTCGGGATGGTGGCCGCGGACGCCCTCGCCATCGGGGTCGGGGCCGTGCTCGGCCGCACGCTGCCCGAGAAGGTCATCCGCTACGGGGCCGCCGCGCTCTTCGCGGTCTTCGGGATCGTGCTCGTCGCAGAGGGCCTCGGCGGGTTCTGACGCGGCGCCGGGCCCGACTACGCTCGCCGCATGACGCACTCCACGACCACGGTGTCGGTCGACCTCCGGTTCGACGTCACCTCCGCCGGACGGATCGCGTTCTGCCTCGCCGTCGCCGACCACCTCGGCGCCGACGACCGGCTGACCGTCACGGGGGACGGTGCACCGCTCGACGCCGAGGTCCTCGCGATGCCGCACGGCACCCGCATCCACCTCGTCGACGCCCCCCTGGGCCCGCTCCACGTCGAGTACCACGCCACCGTCGACCGCGACGCGGGTGAGCCGCTCGGCCTCACCGACGCCGACCGGCTCACCTACGTCCTCCCGAGCCGGTACTGCCCGAGCGACGAGCTGGCCGGTTGGGCGGTGGGCCAGTTCGGCTCCGAGTCCGACCCCGCGACGCAGGCCCTCCGCGTCGCCGAGTGGGTCCACGAGCGCACCTCGTACATCCCCGGGTCCACCGGGCCCACCGACGACGCCCTGGCCCCGTTGCTCACCGGGCAGGGGGTGTGCCGGGACTACGCCCACCTCACCGTGACGATCCTGCGCGCCCTCGACCTCCCGGCCCGCTACGTGTCCGTGTACGCGCCGGGACTGGACCCGATGGACGCCCACGCCGTCGTCGAGGTCGCCGTCGACGGCACCTGGTACCTCCTGGACGCCACCCGCCTCGCGCCCCGCCGGTCGATGATCCGCACCGGCACCGGCCGCGACGCCGTCGACGTCGCCCTGATGACGACCCTCGGCGCGGTCACCGGCCCGCCGGCGCTCAGCGTCACGGCCACCGCCGACCCGGCCCTGCCCGTCGAGGACCCCGACGAGCTCGTCACCCTTCGCTGACGGCCGCCACGGTCAGGCCTCGAGCGGACCCGCGAGCGCCCCACCGCAGTGGTAGACGTCCGGGCGGCCCGGCCAGATCCGGCCCGCCTCGTGCATGTCGTCGTCGAGCTCGTTGCGCCAGGTGCCCCGCTCGTCGATGAAGAAGCGCGCGGAGTGGTCCCAGAGCCGGCGGTACCAGCCCTCCCAGTGCGGGTCGCCGGTGCGCCGGACGAGGCTCGCGGTGAGCTGGATGCCCTCGCAGACCGGCCAGTGCAGCCGCACGTCGGCGACGGGGTGCCCGTCCCAGTCGACCGTGTAGACCAGCCCCGGTCGGCCGTCCAGCGCCCAGCCTCCGTCGAGCGCCCGCCGCGTCAGCGCGTCAGCGGCCTCGGCCAGCCAGGCGGGCGAGTCGAGGAACGGTGACTCGTCGAGCTGGAGAAGGAAGCGGGCCCACTCGAGGGAGTGCCCGAAGGTCGCCCCGTACGGGCGGAACGGGTGCATCGGCTCGTCCCGGTTGTACTCGGGGAGCACCTCCCAGTCGGCCGTGTAGTGCTCGGGGAGCAGCCAGCCGTGGGAGCGGGCGGCGCCGTCGATGAGGCGCTCGGCGATGGCGAGCCCCCGGCGGTGCCACACCGGGTCGCCGGTGGCGCGGCCCATCGCGAGGAAGGCCTCGAGCCCGTGCATGTTCGCGTTGGCGCCGCGGTAGTCCTCGGGGTCGGTCCAGTCCGGGGCGAACGACTCGAGCAGCGTCTCGGTGGCGGGGTCCCAGAGGTGGGTGTCGACGACCGCCCTCACCTGTTCGAGCAGGGTTGCGGCAGAGGGATGCCCGACATCGAACGCCGCCGACGCGGCGAGCCCGACGTGGACGTGGTCGTAGGTCATCTTGCGCGTCTCGGTACCCGGCTCGGACAACCAGCCCCCGTGCTCGGCATCCGCGTGCAGCCCGGTCAGCGACGCCAGGGCGTGGTCGAGCAGCTCGCCGGCACCCGGGACCCCGTGCCGCACACCGACGGCGGCCGTGTACGCCATCCGGGCCGTGAGGAAGAGCTGCGGGCGGCGACCCGGCAGCGGTGCGCCGTCCGCCCCGAGGTGGTGGAACCCGCCCTCGGGCCGGATCGAGCCGAGCGCGAAGGTCAGCACGTCCGAGAGCCCGCGGCCGAGCCACTCGCGGTGGGCGGGGGTGTCGAGCCAGCTGGTCACAGGTCCTCCACGGTGAGGCGGTACGTCATCGAGTGGGTCTCCCCCGGGGCGATGGTGACGGTGTCGTCGAGGACGTTGGCGGCCTCCACGCAGACGAACCGCGGCCACTCGTCCCCGATGTCCGCGATGCCGGGCCCCTTGTCGGCCCAGGGGTTCCAGACGACCCGGTCGGCGGCTCCCTCGGTCTCGACCCGCAGCCGCCGCCCGAGCACGGGGTCGGAGACCACGACCGGAGCCGTCGAGCGGTACACGCGGTCGGTCTCGCCGGTGAGGACGAGGTCACCCTCCTGGGCGCGGTCCGCACCGGTCACCTTGTCGTGGAAGGCGGCACCGTCGAGCCCGGTGAGCGTGACCCGCCGGACGTCGCCCACCGCGAGGTAGGCGTGCAGGGCCTCGCCGACGACCACCGGCACCTCCCCCGTGTTGTGCGTCGTCAGGGTGACCGCGAGGTCCTCCCCGAGGACGGCACGCAGCGCCACCCGGCTGTCGTGCGGCCACCACGGGCTGGTCGTGGTGTCCGTCGTCAGCTCGAGGTCGACGGTGGTCACGTCGTCGCTCGTCGTCGTGGCGACGTGCCGCCAGTGCGCCGTGCGCGCGAACCCGTGGCTCGGAGCCTCCGGCGCCGGGCCCGGGCCGAACCAGGGCCAGCACACCGGGATCCCGGCGTGGGGCGGCGTCCCCGGCCGGACCCCCGCCGTCGGGTGGACGAAGAGGATCGGATCGTGGCCGCGGGGAGCCCACCGCAGCACGAGCGCGCCCTCGTCGTGCACCTCGCCGGAGCACCTGGGTCCGGCGAAGCTGCGGGTGCGCGGGGAGTCGTTCACGGGCCCAACCTACGGAGTCCGGGCGCGCAGCGGTACTCGCGGGGCCCGGCCCGCCGGGCTGCTCACCGCAGCTGGGACTCCAGCGCCTCGCGCCGCCGTCCGGCGTCCTCCTCGACGGCCCGGCGCGCCTCCTCGCGACGCTTCGCGACCAGGCTCGTAAAGGTGACGAGCGCCAGGATGCCGAGGATGACACCGAGCGACGCGAGCGTCGGGACCTCGGGCGTCGCCGGCCAGACGCCGTGCGCCCAGTGGAGGACGAGCTTGACGCCGATGAAGGCGAGGATCGCGGCGAGCCCGTAGGCGAGGTGGGCCAGCGCCCCGAGCAGCCCCTCGAGGACGAAGTAGAGGGCCCGCAGGCCGAGCAGCGCGAAGGCGTTGGTCGCGAAGACGAGGTAGGCGTCACCGGTGATGCCGAAGACCGCCGGCACGGAGTCGACGGCGAACACGATGTCGGTGCCGAGGATCGCGACCGCGACGAGGGCCAGCGGGGTGAGGGCACGCCTGCCGTTCTCCATCACCGTCATCCGCGTCCCGCGGTAGTCCTCGACGACCGGCCGGAACCGGCGCAGCAGGCGGACGGTGCGCAGGGCCCCGATGTCGACGGCGGCGTCGTCGTGGGAGAGCGCGTCCCGGAGGAGCTTGACCGCGGTCGCGAGCAGGATCGCGCCGAAGAGGAGGAAGGTCCACGAGAACATCGCGATCATCTGCGCCCCGAGCGCGATGAAGACCCCGCGCAGGAGCAGCGCACCGGCGACGCCGATGAGCAGCACGCGCTGCTTGAGGGCCTCCGGCACGGCGAACGCGGCGAGCAGGAGCATGAAGACGAACAGGTTGTCGACCGAGAGCGACTTCTCGACGAGGTAGCCGGTGTAGTACTCCAGGCCGCGGTCGCCGCCGTACTGCGTCCAGACGAAGACGCCGAACGCCAGCGGGAGCGCGATGTAGAACGACGACCAGCCGACCGCCTCGCGCATCGACACCTCGTGGGGCTTTCGCGTCAGCACGAAGTCGAGGGCGAAGAGGGCCAGGACGGCGGCGATGGTGACGCCCCAGAGCAGGGGGGTCCCGACGGAGGCCTCGGTGGCGGGCTCGACGGCGCTCGCGAGGGTGGGGAGGGATGGCATGACGCTCCTCAGGGCACGATGATCTGTCCTGAGGTCTCCTTCACCGCCCGGGGGCGGCGCCGCACCGGGAGCGCCGCGGGGCGCTCGTACTGACCGGAACGGACTTGGGAAGTACTCCCCTCGTCGTCGGCGAGTCTACCGAGGGCATCCCGATTTCCCCAACCCGATGTGCGGAAAACCCCTCCGGTGCGTCCAACCTTCGACGGAGGGGGCGTACACGAACTGACACATTCGACGATTCGTGCACGCGACCGGGGACCGCAGGCGTACACGAACTGACACATTCGACGATTCGTGCACGCGCCCGAGGACGGCAGGCGTACACGAACTGACACATTCGACGATTCGTGCACGCGACGGGGGTCAGGACTTCGTGGCGGCGAGGCGGTCGAGGGCCTCGCGGCGCTCCTCGGCATGGTCGACGATGCGCCGGGGGTAGTCGTGCGCGTAGCCGTCGTCGTGCTCCCACGGCTGGTGCGCCGCCTTGCCGGCCAGGTGCCGCAGCTCGGGCACCCAGCGCCGGACGTACTCGCCGTCGGGGTCGAACCTCTCCCCCTGCGTCACCGGGTTGAACACCCGGAAGTACGGCGAGGCGTCGGTGCCGGTGCCGGCGACCCACTGCCAGCCGTGGTTGTTCGACGCGACGTCCCCGTCGGCGAGGTGGTCGAGGAAGTGCCGCGCCCCGACCGGCCACCACACGTGGAGGTCCTTCGTGAGGAAGCTCGCCGTGATCATCCGGACCCGGTTGTGCATCCAGCCCTCGGCGAGCAGCTGACGCATCCCGGCGTCGACGACGGGGTAGCCGGTGCGCCCCGCCTTCCACGCCTCGACGGCGTCCTCCTCGTGGTCGTACCGCATCCCCGACAGCGCCGGCCGCAGGTCGTGCCACGCGCTGCGCGGGTTGTGCCACAGCACGTCCGCGTAGAACTCGCGCCACGCCAGCTCGTCACGGAAGGTCTCGACGCCGGGGCCGCTGCGGTCGGCGAGGTCCGCCAGCAGGGTCCGGGGGTGCACCACGCCGAGCTTGAGGTAGGGCGACATCCGGGAGGTGGCGTCGAGGGCCGGCGCGTTGCGGTCGTCGACGTAGCCCGTGAGGTGGTCGTCCCGGAAGGACCGCCAGCGGCGCAGGGCCGCCTCCTCGCCAGCGGTCGGGAGGTCCGGCAGGTCCGGCTCCGACAGCGCGGCGTCGAGCGCCGCGGTCGCGTCGGCGTCGTTGCGGGCGTGCCGCAGCGGCAGCTCGCGCGGGGTGGGGGCGGGCTCTGGCCACCCGTGCCCGCGCCACGCCCTCGCGAACGGCGTGAAGACCTTGTACGGGTCGCCGGAGCCGTTCGTGACGAGGCCGGGACCCACCGCGTACGGCGTCCCGGTCTCGACCCATTCGGCCTCCCCGCCGAGCTCCTCGCGCACCGCGGCGTCGCGCCGCGCGCCCGCCGGCGTGGTCTCCCGGGAGACGTGCACCGACGACGCCGACACCCGCCGCGCCAGCTCGGGCACCGCGCGCCGGGGGTCGCCGTGCACCAGTGTCAGCGAGCCGTCGAGGGCCTCGTCGAGCGCCCGGAGGTTCGCGGCCAGCCAGGCGCGCCGCACCGGACCGCCACCGTCCCACAGCCGGGGGTCGACGACGAAGGCGACGACGAGGTCGCCGTCGGCGGCGTCGCGCGCGGCGAGCAGGGCGGGGTGGTCACGTCGGCGCAGGTCGCGGCGCAGCCACAGCAGGGCGGTCATCGGCGGCTCCTCAGCTGAGACGGTCGAGAAGGGGCGGGAGGATGAAGAGCATCCCGAGCGACCACGTGAGGTGCGTGACGACCGGCCCGAGGATGCCGCCGGTCACCCGGCGCTGCAGCCCGACGACGAGGCCGACGAGGGCCGCCGCGAGGACGAGGAGCGGGATGCCCGACGTCGCCGTCACCGCGGCGTAGACGAGGGTCGTCACGGCCACCGCATGCTTGCGGCCGACCCCGGCGTACAGGGCGCCGCGGAAGTACATCTCCTCGGCGACCCCGTTGATGGCGGTGATGACGGCGACGACGCCCAGCGACCCGAACTCGGCGTGGTCGAGCAGCTCCAGGACCGGGTCGCGCAGGACGGGGATCTGCGCGACGCCGACCGCCCCCACGCTGAACAGGACGACCAGCATCCCCCCGAGCGCGAGCGACTGCACGACGGCACGGCTCTGCCCGTTGCCACCCCGGGTGTTCGCCCGCCCGAGGTGGAGCGGCCCGGAGGCGACCGCGCCGACGACCCAGACGACGGCCAGCCCGAGGGTGGCCGCGTAGAAGGTCGGGTCGCCCGGTTCGATGCGCAGCGCGTACCCGAGCACCCCGGCCCCCACGAGCAGCGTGACGACCGCGGCGACCCGACGCCGCCGGAACGCCGCGTCCGACTCGGTGTGGTCCCGCGGCACGGGGTCGACGAGGGTCGCCCGCACGAACGCACGCAGCTCGGCCACCGCCCTCATCGCGTCGACACCGGACGTTCCGCGGACCTCACGACGCAGCCCCGCGGCCACCTCCGGCCCACGCCGGGTCGGCCGCGGTGACCCGCGCGGGGTCGACGGTGCCCGGTTCCGGGCGCGGGTCGGCGTCGTCGCCGGCGATGGCATCGGTGACCGCGCGGTCGAAACCGAGCGGGCCGCCGTCCGGGCCGCCCACGAGGTCGTCGATGTCGCGGTCCGCACAGACCACCTCGTGGAGCAGGCTCTCGACGAGGGGCTTCGCGAGGCCGGTCGGGACCGGGGTCACGAACCCCACCCACTGGCTGGCCAGGCGTGGCGTGAGCACCGGCACGGTGACGATGGTCCGCGGGAACATCCCGGCGAGCCGGGCGAAGCGCAGGATCATCTCGCGGTACGTGAGGACCTCGGTCCCGCCGATGTCGAGCGTCCGGTTGACCTCCGGCGGGAGGTCGGCGGCCGCGACGAGGTAGTGCAGGACGTCGCGCACCGCGATCGGCTGGATGCGGTTGTCGAGCCACTTCGGGGTGATCATCACCGGCAGCCGGGAGGTGAGGTGGCGCAGCATCTCGAAGGACGCCGAGCCGGACCCGAGGATGATCGCCGCCTGGAGCACCGCGGTCGGCACGCCGCTCGCCATGAGCAGGTCCCCGACCTCGACGCGCGAGGCGAGGTGGTCGCTCAGCGGCCCCTCGTCGGGGTGGAGGCCGGAGAGGTAGACCATCCGGCCGACCTCGGCGTCGTAGGCGGCCCGCCCGAAGGTCGTCGCCATCTCCCGGTCGCGCTCGACGAAGCCGCCCTCGCCGTCCATCGAGTGCAGGAGGTAGTAGGCGACGTCGACGTCGGCGAGCGCCTCCGCGAGGGTCGTCCTGGAGGTCGCGTCGCCCTCGACGACCCCGGCGTCGCCGACCCACCACCCGGTCCTGGACCTTGCGGGCGTCCCGGGTGAGGACGCGCACCGTCCAGCCCTCCGCGAGGAGCGCCGGGACAAGCC
>CAWJME010000011.1:0-20462 GCA_963843895.1 uncultured Actinomycetota bacterium
GGACGTCGACGACTACTGGAAGCCGGTCGTGACGATGGTCTACCCGTCGCCGCTCGCCACCGGTTACACGACGGTGACCGGCGAGTGCCGGCACTACGTGAAGAAGCAGCTGGACTACGTCACCCCGAACGTCGACCTCGTCCTGATGACACTCGGCGGCAACGATATCCACTTCTCGGACATCGTCCGCCAGTGCTTCGTGCCCTTCGACCGCAACGTGTCGCAGTGCCGCGACCAGGTCGCGAGTGCGCGCGCGGAGCTGCCGGACACGCTGTCGACGGTGAAGTCGATCCTCAAGGACATGGCGGAGCCGGGGAAGCTCAAGCCGGGCGCCAAAGTCGTCTACGTCAGTTACCCCTTGCTGGAGCTCAACGACTCCTACACCCTCAAGCGGCCGTTCGACTCGTACAACGCCGGCATGGAAATCCGCTCCCTCGGGCGCAAGGCCGTCGAGCTGCAGCAGACGATGGTCGAGGAGGTCAACGCCGAGCTCGGCCGTGACCTCGTCGTCTATGTGCCGGACGCCCCCACAGAGTTCGCCGGGCTCGAGCCGGACGGGACCTACAACGGCACCAACCCGAACCGCCACCTCTTCGAGACGCCGAAGGGGGACTGGCTCAAGGACACTCTGGAGTTCTACCACCCGAACCCGGACGGCCAGGAGCTCTACTCCGAGATGCTCTTTAAGGGCGGTGCGTACGGCGTGGCGCCCTTGGAGGGCAAGAAGAACGACATCGACGTCGCGTTCGTCATCGACAGCACCGGCTCGATGGGCGGGACGATCTCGGCGGTCAAGGCGCACGCGGCGAACATCGCCTCGGTCCTCAGCAGCCACGCCGAGAGTTACCGGTTCAGCCTCGTCGACTACCGCGACTTCCAGGCCCGCACCGGGTACTCGGGCGACTACCCGAGCCGTCTCGTCGTTCCGTGGACCTCGAGCCTCACGGATCTCAAGGCCGGGCTGGACCAGCTCTACGCCGACGGCGGCGGCGACTGGCCCGAGTCCGCGTTTTCCGGGATCACGGAGGCCCTGGACCAGGACTGGCGCCCCGGGGTCCAGAAAGTCGCGGTCGTCATGACCGACGCGCCGGCGCTCTCGCCGGAGCCCATCTCGGGGCTCACGGCGCAGGACGTCATCGACCACGCCCTGTCCATCGATCCGGTCCAGATCTACACCGTCGACGTCGGCGGCGGCTCGGCCGGCATGGACGACCTGACCTCCGCGACGGGCGGCGCCAGCTACGTGCTGGCCGGTGACACCGACATCGCCGGGCTCATCGACAAGGCCCTCACGACCGCGCTGGACAAGCCGAGCGCCTGGATCGCCTACCCAGTCCAGGGGGTCGTCGGCAAGGACGTGACGCTCTCGGCCCTCGGCTCCTACAGCCGGGACGGCAGCGCCCTCACCTACGAGTGGGACCTTGACGGCGACGGTGAGTACGACGTGAGCACGACCAACCCGGTCATCACCCACGTCTACGACACCCAGGTCGAGGGGCTGGCGGGGCTGCGGATCACGGACGGCTCGGGCCGCACCGCGCTGGCGACGATCGCGTTGCTCGTCAACCGGGACGGCGACCGCGTAGCCGACGCCGACGACAACTGCCCGGACGTGTTCAACCCCGAACAGGGCGATAAGGACGACGACGGCATCGGCGACGTCTGCGACGACACCCCGGGCTTCGAGGTGCTCAACGACGTCCGGGACAACAGCCAGGAGGCCGACGACCCCGACGGCGACAGCACGCCGGGCGCCGTGACGACGTTCGGCACGCTGCCCTGGCACGGCGACGGCTCCGTCGGCACCCCTGGCGACGTGGACTACCACGGCATCCGGATGGACCGGGTGGGCACCGTCCAGGTGGTGCTTGGCAACCTCGACGTCGACCTGGACGTCGCGGTGACCGACACCAACGGCAGCGTTCTCGTCGAGGGGACCCGCAAGGGGCTCGCCTCTGAGCGGGTCCGGGTGGCGGTCCCGGCCGGTGACTACCTCGTGCGGGTGCAGGCTAAGGACGGCAAGGCCGTCTCGGGCCAGCCCTACGAGGTGACGGCGACCCGCGTGGGACGCTGACTCGGTGAGCACCGACCCTCACCGCCCGGCGCGGTGTCACCTGACGCGGCGCCAGGCGATGCTCGGGCTCGTGGTGCTCGGGTCCTTCGTTGCCGCAGGCTGCGTCCGCGCGGACTCCGGCCCTGAGTTGAGCGCTCTCAAAGCCGACGCAATGGCCTCCTGGACGCCGTCCGGAGCGAGCGTCGTCGAGGAGCACTCGACCTCGTCGCGCGATCAGTCGAACGTCCAGAAGCCTCGGCTGGCCTCCGTTGTGCGGCTGATGTCACTGGGAGGAGGCAGCCTTGACGAAGCCGTTGCCGAGGGTGAGCGCGCTGCGCGGGACGCGGGTTGGACCCGCACCGACGACAGCGACGCCCGCTTCACTCGACCGGGCGACGGGTTCACGATGACGCTCTCAATCCTGTCCGGGGCCGCGGCCGACCAGGACCTCGCCGTCACCCTGACTGCCGTCCCATCTTGACCCGAGCGACGCCGACGGGCCTCTAGGGAATGGTTCGAGCAGCTTCGAGGGCGCAATCGTTTTCGTCTTCGAGGCTATCCCGCTTGCGCTACTACTAGCTCATGATATTGATCCGGTGCTGCCCGAAATCGAGACGGATGCAAGGCTTTAGGAAAGCTGTCGACCAAGTACCCGATTGCCTTCGGCAAGCCCATGATGAGTGACGCCGGGCTCTTCTATCGGACCGAGCAGCGCTCCTACTGAACTGCTATGCAGAGTTCTGGCCGGGCCCTGAGAATGATGGAGACGCGGGCCTGTCGATCGATCTCGACGAGCGAGCATCAACGCTGGCCATCGCAGGGTTGCCCCGCCAGTAGGTGCGTCCTCTCGCCGCGAGTCGACCGCTTGGTGGATCTAAGTCAGGCTGGCCCTTTCCGCGGTGGGTCAGGGAGCATCTACTTGCTTGCTGGTTGACGCGAGATGACGGTCGCTCCTGAGGCGTCGAGCTGGATGTGCTCGCCTGTGGCGCGACCAGCTGACTCAAGCTCGCCGACGGACAAGGTGGGGCCGAGCTGCCCTCCGTCGCTCTTCTCCAAGACCGGAAGGGTCAGGTCGCCATTGTCGGTGACTTGCGCGACGAGTTCCCCGTCCCAGACGGTGCCCAGTACGTTGGGTGCGTAGTCGAAAACGGGTGAGTCATGGACGAAGAGCACGATGGTACCCAGACTCTTCAGTTGTTGACCTACGTCGTCTGCGGAGACGTCGGGCCCGAAGGCGAATCCGATCCGCTCGTCGTTGGTGAGCGCCCGGCCGGCGATTACCTTATCGACAGCGATGGTGGCGTGGAACGTGCGCCATGCGGCGTCGGAGCTGTCGAAAGGCACCTGTTCCCCGCTAGGGGAATCCTTGGCCGAGTAGGCACGGCCGGGCTCCACGTCGGTGATGCGGCCTTGGACGACTGAGCTCGAGTAGGACCATTCCGGCCCCTCGCCCATCCGGTAGGTCCGGTTAGGTAAGAGATCGGTGAGCGACTCGAATGGCTGGACTCGGCTGGCCGCCTCGTGTCGAGCCTGAAGTGCGTCGATCACGCTGGTGCTACTGCTGGCCCCGCATCCGGTGAGGATGCCTGCCATCAGGGCGACGGGCGCAGCGGCCCAGAGTAGGCGTCGCATGGCACTCCTCAGTAGTAAGTGTTCAAGTGAGCTTTGTCGTGGTCGGTCAAGTAGGTGTTTTGCGGCGCGTTGGTTTTCATGCACCCGTTGTCCGCATCGCGGTGGGTCAGCCCAAGCGTGTGCCCAATCTCGTGGCAGGCGAGACCGCGCTCGTTCGACTGATTGGCGGCATTGAAGTAGGAGATGTCGAACCGGACGGTGTGCTGCTCGCACTTTAGGCCGGATAGGGAGTCGCAGGTCGCGAGGCCGATCGTGCCCGGAGAGGTGGGGGTGTGCCAAGTGAACCCGCAGTAGGTGGTGTAGTCCTGGTTACGGACGATGACGTCGGTCGCAGAGTCGAGTGTCGAGTCGTATCCGGTATTGACGTCGGTTGGGTCGTAGTTGTACGTCCGCGTCCAGGCGACGGCACTTTGGACCGCGCTGTTCAGGCTGACGTAGTGGAACCAGTGGGTACCGCCATCAGCCATGTTGACTGGGGAACCGCTGCCGCACCCCGTCCGACCAGTCGCTCCGCTCCAGTTTGCGTTGGCAGCCACCGCGTTCGACATCACAAGGCCGGCGGCAATAACGAGCGCTGCGAGAAGGCGTAGTCCTCGCGTCGAGAGGTGGTTTGAAGCGCCTTGCCGGACCATGCCGCCCCCGTTCCTTGGTAAGCGAACCGTAGTGCCCGGCCAGTCGCTCGTCCAGCAGTTCCGAGAGTGGCGAACATCAGGACCGAACCTGTGGCCGACCGTGGGCGAGGCGGTCGGGGTCGGTGCCGGTTCCTGATGGTGCATTGGTGGGTCACGCGGAAGACGATGCCCCGTGCGGAGATGGGTGATTGGGTCGACCCAGCCGGAAAGTAGACTTCGGAGCCAAACGCGAAGGCGTGCATCTCGTCGCATTCAGTCAGGACCGTAAAGGGCGTCTCGGCCCCGCGTCGGTCGAGCTACATTTGGCCGAGTTCGTCGATGACCAGCAGGTCGACCCGATGCCGATCCGGAGGCCCGGATCGCCAAGCGACGACGCGAAGCGGACTCGCGGTGGGAGATGCGCGAGGGCGAGTAGGTCTGCCCGCTCAGCGGCGCGTTTGGACGACTGCGAGCTGCGTCTAACCGCCGCCTGTCGACCGCCCGGATCGCGGCAAATGCGGAAACGTCGTGGCTTCGCCGTGCGACGATCTCGCCATGGAGCAGCTCAAGGACGGCTGGCAGAGCGAAGGCCGCGTCCTCTGAAGGATTTCGAATCCCACGGCGACCAATACTCGATCGCTGGCGGCCCGCGTGATGTCTCCCTGTGGTCGCAAGGCAACGCCGGCATCGACATCCGAGCGGCGTCCGGTCATCCGGCGGAGGTGGGTGACCTACTCGACGTGCCGACCCGCGGGTGAACGGCCCTAGATCTCCCCGAGGGCTTTAGGTGGTCCGGTGTCACTCGTGTGGGCGCCGCTGAGTGCGCGTCGTGGCGCCACCCGTCGGAACCGGGACCTCGAGCCCCCGCTCAGCCCGTGCGGTGGGCGCGGCCTTGTTCCTGGAGGGGGTCTGTCAGGAACTTTGTGTAAGCGACCTGGCGTGACGTCCCCGGCGGTGGTCGGGGGCGGAAGGAAGATCACGCCCATGATTCCGATGTCTGACGACGAGCCGCTGGGCTCAGGTGAGCTGGTCCCGATCGAGGGGGACCGGTTCGACATGAACGATCTGGCGGAGCAGCTGGTGGCCTCGGCCGCGCAGCGCGGGGTCGAGCTGACCGGGGACGACGGCCTGTTGACGGCGTTGACCCGTCAGGTCCTGCAGGCCGCGCTGGAGGTCGAGATGAGTGAGCACCTCGGCTACGACCGGCACGCCGCGGCCGGCCGGGGGAGCGGGAACTCGAGGAACGGCTCTACCCCGAAGACGGTAACGACGGAGATCGGGCGGGTCACCCTCGAGGTGCCCCGTGATCGGGACGGGTCGTTCACCCCGCAGGTCGTGCGCAAGCACCAGCGCCGGCTCGCGGGCTTCGACGAGTCGGTGATCTCGTTGTATGCCAAAGGGATGACGACCGGTGACATCTGCTCTCACCTGTCGCAGGTGTACGACACCACCGTCTCGAAGGACCTGGTATCCCGGGTGACCGACCAAGTCCTCGGCGACATGCGAGCATGGCAGTCGCGCCCGTTGGACGCCGTCTATCCGGTGATCCTGATCGACGCGATCGTCCTCAAGGTGCGCGAGGGCACGGTCGCGAATCGCCCTGTGTACGTGGCGATCGGGATCAACGTCGACGGCTACCGGGACGTCCTCGGACTGTGGGTCGGACCCTCCGGAGGGGAGGGCGCGAAGCAGTGGATGAACATGCTGACAGACCTGCGCAACCGTGGCATCCTCGACGCATGCATCGTGTGCTGCGACGGCCTCAAGGGCCTGCCGGACGCCATCTCGGCGACCTGGCCGCAGGCGGTCGTTCAGACCTGCGTCGTGCATCTGGTCCGCAACAGCCTGCGGTACGCCTCGAAGGCCCACTGGTCCGCGATCACCCGCGAGCTGAAGACCGTGTATACCGCTCCGACGGCTGCCGCGGCCGAGGACGCGTTCACCTCGTTCGCCGAGCACTGGGAGACCAAGTACCCGGCGATGGTCGCGATGTGGCGCCGCGCTTGGTCGGAGTTCGTGCCCTTTCTCGACTTCCCTGTCGAGGTCCGCAAACTGATCTATACGACCAACGGGATCGAGTCCCTCAACGCCCGGTTCCGTGCCGCCACCCGGAGGCGGGGCCACTTCCCCGACGAGGAAGCCGCCCTCAAAGTTCTCTACTTGGCCGTGATGGAGCGGCAGAAGAACCGTCCGAACCCCACCGGTCAGATCGCTGGCTGGAAGTCCATCCTCAATGTCTTGACCATGACCTACGGCGACCGCCTCGGTCTCAGCTAGCCAGAGCCGGTTACACAAAGAATCTGACAGACCCCGCCTCATCCGTGATCTGGAGGAGATGACCGTGGTGAACCATGAGCTGAGCCGGGCCGTGACTGTGTGGACCGGATGGGGAAGAGCCACGTCTCCCTTGAGAGAAGACGATGTGCTAATAGCCGAGTTCGGAGAAGGCAGCGCCGTCGGCCTCCTGCCACAAGTCCGTGCTCTTGAGGAGGACTTCTACCGATCAAACGCCAACCACACGGCACCGGACCTGGTGACCATGGGAGAACAGGCCGCTGCCGAGTTTCGGTCAGTGCATCCCGAGGTTGCCGAGGATGCCGTACAGGCGCTTGCGTGGTGCTACACCTATGACTTCAAGTGATCGTCGAGTTCGGCGTTTTAGCATAACTCAAGTCGCATGGGGGACGGCGAACGCTCCTCGCGTCGGACATCGCGATGCAGGCAGTCTGTCAAATCAACTGTGCAACTAGCGATATCATTACTAGTGGCGGGACCAACGAGTTGATCACCTCCTACCCGGTCCCGTTGGCATGAGCATGATCAGGTTAAACGGCACTTGCCGCATCTGCCAGAACCGTGAACTTGTGTTCTCGCGTCGCATCGACGGAGTGATCACGCCGAGTGCTTGGAGTGCATGACCGGCTACGCGAGTCCCGCAGACTTGGAACTCAGCGAGCTTGTCAGACTCGATGGCAACGATTGGCAGACGGAGCCAGCCACCCTCGCGGAGGTCGAGCAGACTGGACTGGTCGAGTTGATCGCGGTGGACACAGCTGCAGATGGTCGACAGGTTGAGGACTGAATCATGTCGAGCCGCAGCCAGCAGACTGAACCGCCCCGGCGAGTCCGGAGACTCAGTTTCGTGACAGCTCGGCCGGCGGCTGGGCTGTCGTTTGAGCGTAGTGGTGTTCGGCTTCGGCGGGTGGGATGTCGCCGCAGTACTCGTAGAGGGGGCGGTGGTTGAACCAGTCGACCCACTCGGCGGTGGCGTACTCGACGGCGTCGGCGATGCGCCACGGCCCGCGGGGGCGAATGAGCTCGGTCTTGTACAGCCCGTTGATGCTCTCGGCCAGGGCGTTGTCATACGAGTCCCCGACCGAGCCTACGGATGCGGCGATGCCGGCCTGGTCGAGCCGCTCGGTGTAGCGGATAGAAACGTATTGCGACCCGCGGTCGGTATGTGCCACAACCGATCTCAGGTCGGCACCGTCACGGGTGCGGGTCCACACGGCTTGTTCGAGGGCGTCCAGGACGAGCTGGGTACTCATCGAGGTGCCGGTGCGCCACCCGAGGATCCGGCGGGCGTAGGCGTCGATGACGAACGCGACGTACACCCACCCGGACCACGTGCTGACGTACGTGATGTCCGCGACCCAGAGCCGGTTCGGCGCCGCCGGGGTGAAGTTGCGGCTGACCAGGTCTCGGGCCCGATCGGCGGCGGGGTCCGCGATGGTGGTGCGCTTGACCTTGCCGCGGACCGCTCCGTGCAGGCCGGCGTCGCGCATCAGCCGCTCCACCGTGCAGCGGGCCACCGGGACTCCTTCCCGGTTCAGCTGGAGCCACACCTTGCGGGCGCCGTACACCGAGTAGTTCGCGGTGTGGACCCGCCGGATCTCCTCCACCAGGTAGGTATCGCGTCGCTCCCGCGCCGTGGGAGTCCGGCCCACGTGCTCGTAGTACGTCGACGGGGCGACCTGCAGGCCGTGCTCGGTGAGCACGGCGCAGATCGGCTCGACACCCCACCGCAGGCCACCGTCTTCGCGGTGGCCTGCGTGTTCGCGGATGAAGTCCACGATCACCGGGAGGGGCGGTCGAGCTCGGCCGCGAAGAAAGCCGAGGCCGACTTCAGAATCGCGTTCGCCCGCCGCAGCTCGGCGTTCTCCCGCCTTAGCCGCTTGACCTCGGCCGCCTCCTCGCTGCCGACCCCGGCCCGGGCCCCGGCATCGACCTGACCCTGGCGCACCCACTTGCGGACCGTCTCCGCGGTAGAGACCCCGAGCAGCTCAGCAACCCGCCCCATCGCCTCCCAGTCACTCTCGTGCTCCTGGCGGATCTCGGCGTACATCCGCACCGCCCGCGCCTTCAGCTCAGGCGGGTACCGCCTGTGTGTATCTCCTGGCATGACTCCAACCTTCCCAAGGATCGGAGCCTCCGGACTCGCCGGGGCGGTTCAGCCCCGCCGCGACGACTTGCTGCGGGCTCTGGGGGTACCGTTGTGGGCGCTTGTTAGCAAAGTGTTAGCAAGCGCGCATCCTGAGGAGTCGCGATCACCGTGCAACAACGTTGTGACCTGCGGGTTTCCTGGTGGCCAGGGGCGGGGTCGAACCGCCGACCTTCCGATTTTCAGTCGGACGCTCGTACCAACTGAGCTACCTGGCCGGACCTGCACGTCGGGGCCGGACGAATCCGGCCCCTTCATGAAGGAGCGACCCCGACGGGACTCGAACCCGCGACCTCCGCCGTGACAGGGCGGCGCGCTAACCAACTGCGCTACGGGGCCTTGGCTGAAGCAAGACCGTATCCCCAACGGGATTCGAACCCGTGCTACCGCCGTGAAAGGGCGGGGTCCTGGGCCGCTAGACGATGGGGACCCGACCTCGGTCGGACCCTCCACGTCACGCAGACCGGAGTTCGGATCCGTCGAGGACTCCGAAAGCATAGGGGACGTCACGCCGCCGACCAAAACCGGGCCCCGGGGTCAGCCCCCGCCGGCCTCCGGGGTGGGGTCGTGGCGGATCGCCGCGCGGACGAGGTCGAGGGCCTCGACCTCGCTCAGGCCGTACCGGCGCGCCATACCCGCGTAGTCGGAGGCAGCCCGCCGGACGGCGGCGGACGGGGCAAGTGGCCCGGAGGTGACCACCGTCCCGGTGCGCCGGCGGGTCTGGACGAGGCCGGCGGCCTCCAGCTCCCGATAGGCACGGGCGACCGTCCCGGCGGCGATGCCGAGGTCGCCGGCGAGGGCCCGGATCGTCGGCAACCGCTCACCGGGCACCAGCTGGCCGGTCGCGATGTGCCCGGCGACCTGGGTCCGCAGCTGCTCGTACGGAGGCGTCGCGGCGCCGAGGTCGACGGTGAGGGTCGAGGTCATCCGTGCACCTCGACCGGGGCGGTCTCGGCCGAGGGGGCCGCGGCCGGGTGGGCGGGGGCCGTCGCCGCGGCGAGGGCGAGGACCCCTGCGAGGGCGCCGAGGCCGAAGAGGGCGAAGGCGAGATCCTGGCGCCAGTCCACGGGCGGGTAGAGGGCTGCAGGGGACTCCGTCCCGCGCAGGCCCTGGGCCAGCTCGTGCAGCGACGACCCGGCGACGAACGCCACCCCGAGCACCGTGAGCCAGGTCGTCGTGGCGGCGATGCGCAGCAGCCGGGCACTGCTCACCATCCGGGCCGCGGTGTCGAGCGCGGCGTGCCCGGGCTCGAGGGCGGGGCGGGCCTCGACGACGCGCAGGCCCCATTGGGTCGCCGCCGTCAGGAGGGCGAGCGCGATGAGCAGTCCGAGGCCGTAGCGCCAGCCCGGGAAGGGGCTCTGCGCCGCGGCGCCGCCGGGCCACGAGGCGCGGATCGACGTGCCGTCGGAGCCGCCCAGCAGGGCGCCGCCCACGCAGAGCACCGCGAGGGTCGCGGCGGACGAGGTGCGGAGCCACCGCAGCGTCCTCGACGGCTGGGGGCGAGGACTCGCGACGGCCGTCCGGACGCTCCCACGAGGGCGGGGCCAGGTGAGCTCCACGAAGGTGGCGGCCACGGACATCACGACGCCGATGCCGAGGAGGGTCACGGTCGCCACGGCCGGTGCGGCCTCTGCGTCCGGCCCCAGCACCCCCGCCACGAGCGCCGCGAGACAGGCGACGGCGGTCGCGCCGACCGTGCGGCGCCGGACGGTGTGGGCGACCGGGTCTCCCTGCGCCTTCCGGAGGCCCGCCGTGACGGACTGCACGATGGCGACGACCGCGACGACGAGGAATGCGGGAAGTGCGATCCCGAGGGCGATGGGCAGGGCGTACATCGGGACTCCTGGGGGAGGAGCAGAGGGTGACGTCGTGGAGCGTCCCAGTCAATGATCGATTGTGTCAAGCAATTGACTCAATCAGCTGTCGCCCTCGGGGGTCTGCCTCAGGACGGGGCTGCCCACTCCCGGACGCGGTCGACGTCCCACGTCGTGACGATGCGGTCGGCCGGCACCCCGAGCCGCTCGGCGCGCTCGCAGCCGTAGGCCTTCATGTCGAGCTGGCCCGGGGCGTGCGCGTCGGAGTCGACCGAGAACAGGCAGCCGATCTCGAGGGCGAGGGTGACGAGCTCGTCGGGCGGGTCGCAGCGCTCCGGGCGGCTGTTGATCTCCACGGCGGTGTCGTGCTCGGCACAGGCCTCGAAGACGGCACGGGCGTCGAAGTCGGACTGCGGGCGGGTGCCGCGGGAACCCTCGACGAGCCGCCCGGTGCAGTGGCCGAGGACGTTGACGCGCGGGTTCGAGACCGCGGCGACCATCCGGCGCGTCATCGGGTCGGCGTTCATCCGGAGCTTGCTGTGCACGGAGGCCGTGACGAGGTCGAGGCGGCCGAGCATCTCGTCGGTCTGGTCGAGCGAGCCGTCGTCGAGGATGTCGACCTCGATCCCCTTGAGGAGGGTGAACTGACCTGCGAGGGAACGGTTCACGCCGTCGACGATCTTCAGCTGCTGCCTCAGTCGCTCGACGGTCAGCCCGTTGGCGACCCGCAGCTGCGGGCTGTGGTCGGTGAGCACCATCCACTCGTGCCCGGTCTCGACCCCGGTGAGGACCATCTCGTCGATGGGCGAGCCGCCGTCGCTCCAGTCGGAGTGCAGGTGGCAGTCGCCCCGGAGCGCGGCGTAGAGGTCCGCGCCGCCGTCGACGAGCGGGCCGCCGGCCTTCTCCTGGAGCGACCCCAGGTAGGACGGGAGCTCACCGGAGACCGCCTCGGCGATGACGCCCGAGGTCGACTTGCCGATGCCGTCGAGCTCCTGGAGGGTCCCGGCCTCGGCACGCTCGACGAGCTCGTCCGCGTCGAGGGTGCGCAGGGTCTTGACCGCGTTCCGGAACGCCTCGACCCGGTAGGTGCCGGCCCGCGTGCGCTCGAGGAGGAAGGCGATGCGGCGCAGGGCGTCGACCGGGTCGACCGGCGGCTCCAGCGGGTCGAGCAGCGCGACCACGCTCAGCGCTCCCCGCCCACCAGCGCCGTCAGCGCGCCGAGCAGGCGGTCGACGTCGCTCTCGTCCGTGTACGGCGCCAGCCCGACGCGCACGCCGCCGGCGTCACCGAGCCCGAGGTGCCGGGAGCACTCGAGCGCGTAGAAGTTGCTCGCGGGGGCGTTGACGCCGTGCTCGGCGAGGCCGCGGTAGAGGTCCTGCGGGTCGTGGCCCGCCACGGTGAACAGCAGCGTGGGCGTCCGCCGGCCGGCGTTGGAGTGCACCGTCACCCCGGGCATCGCCCGCAGGGCCGGCTCGAGGCGCGCCAGCAGGCCCTCCTCGTGCTTCTCCAGCGCCGCGAAGGAGGTGAGCAGCCGCGCCCGCCGGTCCTCGGGGGTCACGGGGGTGTCGAGGTCGTCCAGGCCCGCGAGGAAGTCGACCGCGGCAGTGACGCCGGCCATCAGCTCGTAGGGCAGGGTCCCGAGCTCGAACCGCTCGGGCACGGCATCCGACGAGGGGGCCAGCTTGTCGGGGTGCAGCGTCTCGAGCAGCTCCGGCGACGCGGCGAGCACCCCGCAGTGCGGCCCGAGGAACTTGTACGGCGAGCACGTCCACGCGTCGGCGCCGAGTGCCTCGAGGTCGACCGACGCGTGCGCCGTGGCGTGGACGCCGTCGACCCAGTGCAGGGCCCCGACCGCGTGCGCCGCGTCGGAGATCTGTCGGGTCGGGGGCCGGGTGCCGATGAGGTTCGACGCGGCGGTCGTCGCCACGAGCCGGGTGCGGTCGGTGAGCACGGCCTCGACGTCCTCGACCATCAGCTCACCGGTGGCGGGGTCGAAGTCGACCCAGCGGACGGTGGCGCCGACGGCCTCGGCGGCCTGGACCCAGGGCCGGATGTTGGAGTCGTGGTCGAGCCGGGTGACGACGACCTCGTCGCCCGGGTCCCACTGCTTCGCGAGCGCGCGGGACACCTCGTAGGTGAGCGCGGTCGAGCTGCGGCCGAAGACGATGCCTCGGGGGTCGGCGCCGAGCAGGTCGGCGAGCGCCTGCCGGCACGCGGCGACGACGTCGGCCGCCCGCCGCTCGGAGGCGGTGACGGTGCCCTTGTTGCTGATGGCGGAGGTCAGGGTGCGGGCGACCGCCTCACCGACGACGGCCGGCACCTGGCTGCCGCCGGGGCCGTCGAAGTGGGCGGCTGCGCCCTCGCCGAGGGCGGGGAAGTGGGAGCGGATGCGCGCGACGTCGTAGGCCATGGCGCCATCCTCCCCCACCCCCTCCCCCGTCTTTTCCCGACTTTTCATGCTCGCGTCCGCGGGACACGCCGTTCAGACGGCGTGTCCCGCGGACGTCGGCATGAAAAGTCGGGAAAGCGGGCCGGGGCATCGGGCTACCAGGAGGAGTGCAGCGGGCGTCCCTCGGCGAACCCGGCGGTCGACTGGAGCCCCACCGTGGCCCGCTCGTGGAACTCCTCGAGGGTCCGCGCGCCGGCGTACGTGCACGAGCTGCGCAGCCCGGCGATGATCTCGTCGATGACGTCCTCGACGCTCGGCCGGGCCGGGTCGACGTACATCCGGGCGCTGCTGATGCCCTCCTCGAAGAGCGCCTTGCGGGCCCGGTCGTACGCCGAGTCGGTGGCGGTGCGGTTGCGGACCGCCCGCGCCGACGCCATCCCGAAGGACTCCTTGTACTGGCGCCCCTTCTCGTCCGTGTAGAGGTCGCCGGGCGACTCCAGCGTCCCGGCGAACCACGAGCCGACCATGACGTTCGACGCGCCCGCTGCGAGCGCCAGCGCGACGTCCCGGGGGTGCCGCACGCCGCCGTCGGCCCAGACGTGCCCGCCGAGCTCCCGTGCCGCCGCTGCGCACTCGAGCACGGCGGAGAACTGCGGGCGGCCGACCGCGGTCATCATCCGGGTCGTGCACATCGCGCCCGGGCCGACCCCGACCTTGACGATGTCGGCGCCCGCCTCGATGAGGTCGCGGGTGCCCTCGGCCGAGACGACGTTGCCGGCGACGACCGGCACCTCCAGGCCGAGCGCGCGCACCCCGCGCAGCACCTCGACCATCTTCTCCTGGTGCCCGTGCGCGGTGTCGATGACGAGGACGTCGGCACCCGCCTCGGCGAGGGCGGCCGCGCGACCCACGACGTCGCCGTTGATGCCGACCGCGGCGGCGATCCGCAGCCGTCCCCCGTCGTCGACCGCCGGCGCGTAGAGGTGGGCCCGCAGCGCCCCGGCCCGGGTGAGCAGCCCGACGAGCCGCCCGTCCGGCGCCACGACCGGCGCCAGCCGGCGCCGCGCGTGCGAGAGCACCTCGAACGCCTTCTCGACGTCGACCCCGTCGTCGAGGGTCACCATCTCGCGGACCATGACGTCGGCGAGCTGGGTGAACCGGTCGACGCCGGTGAGGTCGGTCTCGGTGACGATGCCCACCGGTCGCTCGCCCGCCACGACGACGGCAGCCCCGTGGGCCCGCTTGTGCAGGAGGACGAGCGCCTCACCCGCGGTCGTCGAGGGGTCGAGGGTGATGGGGGTGTCGTAGACGAGGTGGCGCGACTTCTGCCACGCGACGACGTCCGCGACGACCTCGACCGGGATGTCCTGCGGGATGACCGTGAGCGCGCCCCGGCGAGCCGTGGTCTCGGCCATCCGGCGCCCCGCGATCGCCGTCATGTTCGCGACGACGAGCGGGATGGTCGTGCCCGTGCCGTCGGTCGTGGACAGGTCGACGTCGAGCCGGCTCGTGACCGACGAGCGGTTCGGGACCATGAACACGTCGTCGTAGGTGAGGTCGAGCTGGGGCATCAGGCCGTTGAGGAAGCGCACCCCTCCAGCCTAGGTCCGACGGCTCCCGCGGGGCCGTCCGGCGGATGCGGCAGGATCGGGCGGGTGAGCCTCCTGGCACCCTCCCCGGCCGACACCCGTCGGCGCGTCGGCCTGCGCCGGATGCGCGCCCTCGCGCTCTCCCTGCTGCTCCTGGCCGCCGTGGTCTTCCTCCTCACCTTGCGGCTCGACCACGACGGGGTGTGGGGGTACGTCAACACCGGGGCCGAGGCGGCGATGGTCGGCGCGCTCGCCGACTGGTTCGCCGTCACGGCGCTGTTCCGGCACCCGCTCGGGCTGCCGGTGCCGCACACCGCGATCATCCCGAAGCGCAAGAACGAGATCGGCCGCAACCTCCAGGAGTTCGTCACCGAGAACTTCCTCACCGAGGAGATCGCCCGCGAGCGGCTCGCCGCAGCCCGGGTCAGCGAACGGATCGGGCGCTGGCTCGGGATCCGGCGCAACCGGCGCCGGGTCCTCACCGAGGCCGTCCGGGTGGCGCGTGCGGGCCTCGGCCGGCTGCGCGACGACGAGGTGCGCACCATCGTCGAGGACTTCCTCGTGCCCCGCCTCGCCCACGAACCGGTCAGCCCGATCGCCGGCGCGCTGCTCGAGGGGGTCGTCGAGGAGAGCACGCACCACGGGCTCGTCGACCTCGGCCTCGAGCAGCTCCACGACTGGCTCCGCGAGAACCCCGGCACCTACTCGGAGGTGCTGACCACCCGCGCTCCCTGGTGGACACCCCCGTGGCTCGACGAGCGGGTCATCGGCTGGACCTACGAGCAGGTCCTCACCTGGCTGCGCGAGATCCGCCGCGACCCCCGGCATCCTGCTCGGCTCGCGTTCGACGACCTGCTCCGGCGGCTCGCCGACGACCTCCAGCACGACGCCGCCGTGATGGAGCGCGCCGAGTCGCTCAAGGTGCGCCTGCTGACGCACCCGCAGGCGGCCGAGACGGCGGTGGGGCTGTGGCGCTCCTTCCGGACGGCGCTCGAGGCGGCGATGGACGACGAGGGCTCGTATTTCCACACCCGCGGTGACGAGCTGCTCGAGCACCTCGGCCGGCGGCTCACGGTCGACCCGCACTGGACGGCGGTGCTGGACGCCCGAATGGGGGAGGCCGTCTCGTTCGTCGTCAACACCTACGGCAGCGAGCTCGCCGAGGTCATCTCGGTGACCGTCGACCGCTGGGACGGTCGCGAGGCCGCCGAGCGGATCGAGCTGCACGTGGGCCGCGACCTCCAGTTCATCCGCATCAACGGCACGGTCGTCGGGGCCCTGGCCGGGCTCGTCATCCACGGCGTGGCCCAGACGCTGACGTAGCGCAGCCGCCGCGGGCGGTCGCGGAGCGGCACCTACGCTGGGGGGATGGAGACCGCCGACGCCGCCCGCACCGCAGCGCCGTCGGGCCGACGCATGCTGGTGGCGCTCGGGGTCGCCGCAGTGGTGTTCGGCCTGCTCGACGCCCTGTGGCTCACGCTCGGGTCGGGGAACCTCTACGACGACCGGATCGGCCACCTCCTCGCCGAGCGGGCGAACCCCGGTGCGGCGGTGGCCTTCTACGTCGTCTACCTGCTCGGCTTCCTGTACTTCGTCGTGCGTCCGGCGCTGGTCCACGGTCGGGTGCGGCGCGGACTGCTCGACGCCGCGGCGTTCGGTCTGGTCACCTACGCCACCTTCGACCTGACCTCGATGGCGGTGCTGCGCGACTTCCCGCTCGTCGTCGCCCTCGTCGACATCGCGTGGGGAACGGTCCTCTGCACGGTGACCGCAGCCGTCGTCCTCGCCGTCGACGCCCGGCAGCGCCGACCGGTCACGAACTGACACATTCGTCGATTCGTGTACGCCCCGGAGTGAGCTTCCGTCCCCGACCGGTCACGAACTGACACATTCGTCGATTCGTGTACGCCCCGGACTGAGCTTCCGTCCCCGACCGGTCACGAACTGACACATTCGTCGATTCGTGTACGCCCCATCCGGTACGCCCGCTCCGGTACGCCCGGGGGCGCTGACGTGGCTCAGCCGGTCAGCTTCTCCTTCGTCCCCGGGGGCAGCGGGAAGAACATGCTCGTGCGCTCCTGGTACTCCGGGTAGCCCGGCCGCTTGGCCATCTCGGACTCGAGCAGCCGCGCCCCGGTGGCGAACGCGAGGAAGTACGTCATGACCACGGGGGACAGCACGGTGAGCGCCCCGGGCCACGCGCCGGCGGCGACGACGAACATCCCCCACCAGACGGCGGAGTCGCCGAAGTAGTTCGGGTGCCGGGTCCACGCCCAGAGCCCGCGGTCCATGACCGTGCCCTTGTTGGCGGGGTCAGCCTTGAACGCCTTGAGCTGGGCGTCGCCGACGGACTCGAAGGTCACCCCGAGCAGCCAGACGAGCACGCCGGCCACCGCGACCCAGCCGAGGGCCGAGTCCGTGGCGGCGGCCACCTGGAGCGGCAGCGAGACGAACCACGCCGCGAGGCCCTGGGTGCCGAAGACCTTGACCAGCGCGTACCGGAACCGCTGCTCGGGCGGCTGCCCGGACAGCATCGTCTCGTAGCGGGGGTCCTCGCCCTGGCCGAGCGCCCGTCCGCGGATGTGCCACGCGAGCCGGCCGCCCCACAGGGTGACGAGCACGGCCAGCAGGAGCGAGCGCGCCGAGTGCTGCCCGACGGCGAAGGCCACCCAGCCGATCGCGACGAAGACCAGCCCCCACGTGATGTCGACGACCGCGATCCTGCCCTTTCGCTTCGACACCACCGCCGTGACCCCCATCGCGACGGCCGAGGTGGCGAGCGAGGCGAGGAGGACGACGACGAGCGTGCCGCCCGAGAATGCGTCGCCGTTCATCGGGCCGCGTCCGAGACGACGGCGGGCCCATCGGGGCGGCGGAGCACCGGCTGGTCCACGCCCATCCGGTGGTCGCGGAAGGCCTGCGCGCCCCCGACGAGGTAGAGCCGCCACACCCGCGCGCCCTCCTCGCCGATGAGCCCGACGGCGCGGTCCCAGCTCTCCTCGAGGGTGCGGGCCCAGGCCTCGACGGTCCGGACGTGGTGCTCGCGCAGGGCGTGGACATCGCGGGCCTCGAACCCGGCGTCCTGGAGGAGGTTCAACGCGACGCCGCCGCGGGTGGTCGTCGTGGTGGTGTGGGAGTCGGTCAGCGTCACGGATGCTCCTCGAGGTCGGTGTCCGGCGCGTGGTGCGCGGGTCACGCGGGGCGTTCGGAGCCCGTCGCGCCAGCGGATGCCGCGGCACCGACGGCCATCCGGCGCTGGCGCGCCGCCGTGGTGAGCATCGCGACGTCGGCGACGAGGTCGGGCCCCAGGTGCATGGCGCCGATCTCGTCGAGGACGCGGGGCGTCGTGCCGCGCCCGGCGAGCCACAGCGGGTGCTTCTCGCCGAGCCGCCGCAGGGCCGGGCCGTGCGCCCGGAACCCGGACGGCCGGCGGGAGGCGAGGACGACGGCGTCCGGCCGGGTGAGGTCGGCCGCGGAGGCCAGCGACGAGACGGGGGTGTCCGGGCCGAGGTACCGGATGCGCCACCCGGCCCGGCCGAGGAGCACGCCGAAGCCGAGCAGGATGATGTCGTGGAACTCGCCCGGGGGCAGGCGAGGACGGCCACCGGGCCGGTGCCGATGCCCCAGGTCATGGAGAGCGCCCCGAGGCGCCGCCGTACGAGGCTGCTCGCGAAGTGCTCCTGCGCGATGCCGATCCGGCCGAGCTCCCACAGCTCCCCGATGCGGACGAAGAAGGGCACGAGCACCTCGATGATCGCGCTCTCGGCGGAGCGCTCGAGGAAGGCGGCGTCGAGGACGGCGTGGGCGCGGTCCTCGTCGAGGGCGGTGACGGCGTCGAGCAGCTGGGCGACGAGGGCGGGAGGGTCGACCCGCGCTCCGCGAGGCTCGTCGCCCGACCCGTCGGTCGACCCCGGGACGTCGAACGCCGCGCCGCCGGCCAGGGCCCCGGCGCGCTCGGCGGCGAGCACCTGCCGGGCGGCCTCCATCGCGCTGACCCCCTGGTCGCGCAGGCTCATCACCTCGCGGACGCGGCGTTCGTCGTCGCTGCCGTACAGGCGGTACCCACCGGGGGACCGCACCGGGCTGAGCAGGCCGTAGCGGGACTCCCAGGCTCGCAGCACGTGGGTGCTGACACCGACCCGGGACGCCAGCTCGCCAATCCGCATCGACGGGGGCACCGAACGTCTCATCCAGCCACCGTATGCGGTGTCCCGAGATTTGACAAACCTTTGACGAACATCGAGGGAAGGTTCTACGGTCATGGGTATGCCCACCACCCCTGCGGAGCGAATCCACGCCCCGGAACGCATCGCCGTCGTCGGAGCGGGGGTCTCCGGCCTCACCGCGGCCCACGTCCTCTCCGCCCGGCACGACGTCACGCTCTACGAGGGCGAGGCCCGCCTCGGCGGTCACGCGCACACCCACACCGTGTCGACCCCGAGCGGCGACCTGAACGTCGACAGCGGCTTCATCGTCCACAACGACCGCACCTACCCCCACCTGCGCCGGCTCTTCCGCGAGCTGGGGTGGAGGCACGGGACACCGAGATGTCGATGAGCATCCGCGACGAGTCCACGGGTCTCGAGTACGCCGGCGGCCGTGGCGTCAAGGGCTTCGTGGCCCGCCCGCTCCAGCTCCTGGACCGCGAGTTCGTCGGCATGCTCCGGTCGGTCAAGCGCTTCCACGCGCTGGCCACCGCCTTCCTCGAGCAGACCGACGACGAGGACACGACGACCTACGGCGAGTCATCCGCGACAGCGGCTTCCCGGAGGCCTTCACGCGCCTCTACGCCATCCCGGTCGTGGCCTGCGTCTGGTCCAGCGGCGGCGGCAAGGCCCTCGACTACCCGGCGCGCTACCTCTTCCGCTTCCTCGAGCACCACGGCATGCTCTCGATCGGCGACTCCCCGCAGTGGATGACGGTGGTCGGGGGGTCCCTGGACGTACGTCGACCTCCTCGCCGCCCGTCTGCCCGCGGTCCACCAGGGCGACCCCGTCAGCTCTATCGCCCGCACCCCTGACGGTGTCGAGATCCGCACTGCCGGAGGCCGACTCGGCCGTCACGATCGCGTCGTCGTCGCGACCCACGCCGACGACGCCCTCCGCCTGCTCGCCGACGCCACCCCCACGGAGAAGGAGGTGCTCGGCGCCTTCCGCTACTCAGCAACGAAACGGTCCTGCTCCGCGACGGCTCCCGATGCCGCGTGCCCGCCTCGCTGGCTCCTCGTGGAACTACCTCGTCGGGGACCCCGCGAAGCTGCGTCGTACCTACTCGATGAACCGGCTCCAGGGACTCCCGGCCGACGAGCCGTTCTTCGTCACGCTCAACGCCTCCGAGCGGATCGACCGGTAGCGTCGTCGCCACGATGCAGTACACCCACCCCCTGTACGACCTGGCCGCGGTGCGCGCCCAACGCCGGAACCCCGAGATCACGACCGACCGCACCGCCTTCGCCGGCGCCTACCATGGCTGGGGCTCCCACGAGGACGGCTGCCGCTCCGCGTCGAGGCCGCCCGCGCCTTCGGGTGGAGCGGTGACCCCGTGACCACCACCGCTGACCTCCCCGTCCTCCGGGCGCTCGTCGTCGGGACTGCGCCCACCACACCCGCTTCCGCCGGCTGCGGCACTCGTTCACGAACCGGCACACGCAGCGGCTCGTCGACCTCGACGCGATGCCCCGGGTCCCGCGCTGGCTGCGGGCGGTCGCGACGTTCCGCGGCGAGGACCACCTCGCCGGCAACCCCGGCATCGCCGCGCTCAAGGCCAACGTCCTGCGCGTCCTCGAGCGTGACGGGGTCCCCCACCGGCCAGCACGACCGGGTCGTCTACGCCGGCCCACGCGCGGGTCCTCGGCCACGTCTTCGACCCGATGAGCGCGTTCTGGGTGTTCGCCCCCGACGGCTCGCTGCGGGCGGTGCTCGTCGAGGTCCACA
>CAWJME010000012.1:0-611764 GCA_963843895.1 uncultured Actinomycetota bacterium
CTTCAACGTGTGACCTCGGCCGCGAGAGCGGCTCGGGACGAGACCCCCACCTTGGTGAACGCCGCGGACAGGTGCGACTCGATCGTCTTCTCGCTGAGGAAGAGCCGCGAGGCGATCTCGCGGTTGGTCAGGCCGCGGGCGACCAGCTCGGCGACCTCCCGTTCGCGGACGCTGAGCGCGTCGACGCCGGTGCCGCCGCCACCTCGGGACCCTCCTCGACCGATCCGGTGGCCGAGCCTGCGGAGCTCACGCGTGGCCTGCTCGGCGGTGCGCCGTGCACCACCGGAGGCGGCGAGCGCATGTGCCTCCCGCAGGTGGGCCACGGCGCGCTCCCGGTCCTCGGACGCCAGCGCCCGACCGCCCACCAGATGGGCCTGCGCCGCGTCGAGGCCGGCGTCGATGGCCCGGGCGTGACTGACGGCCGAGATGGCGGCGTCGTACGCTGCGGCGAGGTCGCCACGACTCAGCGCCACCAGGGCAGCGGCGCGATCCGCTGCGGACGACGCTCCGTGCAGGCCGGAGACGGCCGCCAGGGCCACGGCGCGGTCCGCGGCGCGCTGCGCACCGTCGACGTCACCCACGGCCAGCTCGGCGGCGACGAGGTGAGGTGCCCAGCGGCAGACCCAGCCCGGTTCCAGGTCGTACGCGGCAAGGAGGGGTCGGGCCCGGCGCGGATCCCCCGCGGCGAGCAGGACCGAGCCGAGGACCGCGTTGCCGGCCGTCACCATCGCCGACTCGTCCAGATGCTCGGCGAGCGCGACGCTCTCACCGGCTGCCCGCAATGCCTCGTCCTCGTCCCCCCGGTCGAGAAGCACCCAGGCCCGCATCCACAGAGCCCACTGCAGGGACTGGTCGTTGTGCGTCAACCTCGCCGCCAGCTCGGTACGACCTGCTGCCGCGGTGGCCTCCTCGATCCGGCCGAGCAGGCCGAGGCACAACACCTCCGCCACGAGGAGCGGGGTCGCACCGGCGAGGTTCCCCGCGCTCTGCGCCGCGGCCGAGCCTCGTCGGGCGACCGCGAGGGCGTCGCCGAGCCGCTCCACGGCGGTCAGTGCCCAGGGGATCGCGGTGAGCAGCTCGGCGCCGGCGGCGAGCTCGGCGTCCGTCGCCAGGAGGGCGGCGCCGACGGCGAGATCCGCGCACGCGCCGGCTTCGTCCGGGCGACCTGCGAACACGTGCCCGACCGCCATGATCGCCGCGCCCACGCCGCGCACCAGCGGGTCGGCCGCCTCGTCGTCGTGGGCCAGACGGGCCCAGCGGTCCATGTCCACGTAGTCACCGCGTTCGTACGCCGACAACGCGAGCGCCGCCGTCAGATCGGCCGTCGCCGACCCGGGCCTCTCCTCGACGGCCCTGATCAGCCTCCGCTGGGATGCCTCGTGCCGGCCCAGCAGGCGTTCGACCGCCGCCGCCGCCAGAATGAGCCGCCGCCGGTCGGTGTCGCCGCCCTCCCCGAACGCGAGCCCTTCGTCAGCCACCGCGAGCGCTTCGGGGAGGCGACCGGACCGGACGAGCATCTCGGCCAGGTCCGAGAACGGTCCGTAGTCCTCCGGCGGCGCGACCCGCTTGGCGGCGAGCAGCCAGTCGGCGGCGATCGACGGGGCGGAGGGTCCCACCGCATCCGCCGCTGCCCGGAGGAGCGCGGCGGCCGCGGTGTCTCCGGGGGCGGCGGTGTGCACCACGTGCCTGGCCTGGGTCGGCAGCGGGCTGCCCACCTCGGCGAGAACCGTCGCGGCCCGGGAGTGGACGGCGAGCCGGTGCGCGGCGGACTGCGCTTCGTAGACAGCGCTGCGGACCACCGGATGTCGGAAGCCGAACTCGCGCAGCACCGGGCTCTCCCGGATGATCCGCCGGACGAGCAGCTCCTCGACCGCGGCGAGCGCCTCGTCCGGGCCGAGACCGGCAGTCCTGCGTGCGATGTCGATGTCGAAGGGGTCGCCGACCACGGCGCCTGCGCCGACCAGCGCCCGAGCGCCGGCGCTCAGCCGGGCCAGGTCGGCCGAGACGGCGGAGAGGATCCCCTCCGGGACGCCGTCTGCGGCATCGGACCTCGCCAGCTCCTCGAGGAACATCGGGTTGCCACCGGAGATGTCGTACAGCCGACGCCGCTCGTCCTCGGAGGTGTCGGCGCCGACCAGGGCGTCGGCGTCGGTGCGGCTCAGTGGCGCGAGGTCGAGCACGACACGGGAGCCGCCGGCCGATCGTGCCGCCGCGAGGAGCGAGTCGGCCACGGTGCCGGGCCGCAGGCCGATCACGAGCGCGTGCGCCGTGTCGGGCGGGCGCCGCACCAGCGCCTCGAGGAGATCCAGCGACACCGGGTCGGCCCAGTGGACGTCGTCGAGCACGAGAGCGGGCGGGCGTGGGCCGGCGAGGGCTTTGGTGATGGCGCTGTAGAGCTCCCACCGTGTCGCGCGCTCCGGCCCCGCGTCCGGACCGGGTAGGGGGACGGCATCACGGAACAGGGCGAGAGGGACGTCGCTCTCCCATTCGGTCGCCCGCCCGCGCAGGTGGTGGAGGCGACGGACCCGGGCGCGGTCGGCCGTCAGGGCGAGCAGCCGCGTCTTTCCCATTCCCGCTTCCCCGCGGATGACGACGAGCCGGCGCCGCCCGCCCGCCACGGCGTCGAGGGCTCGCTCCAGGACCTCGATCTCGGCGCTCCGACCCACCACCTGCACCCCGTGAGCATGGCACCCCCGATGTCCGAGGGGACCGGGATTTCCCTGATGTTCGCGGGGCCTGCCGCTGCGAGTGTTCGTCGGACCACCGAGAACCCGCCACACCTGGAGGACACGATGAGCACCAATCCCGCCCCGGTCCCGGACCTCGCCTCGGCTCGCGCCCGCAACGAGTCCACCTGGCGCGCGTCCGCGGTCGCGCTGTACGCCGGCGACATCGAGGAGTTCCTCGCGCACTGGTCGTCCGAGCCCCGGTACGTCGTGGCGTACCCCGTCGCCGGCTTCCCGGCCGTCATCGAGGGCCGCGACCAGTTCCGGACCCAGTTCGGTGCGTTCGCCGCTGCGGCGGACCGCATCGAGGTCTCGGACGTGCGTCTGCACCAGACCGACGACCCCGACGTCGTCTTCGTCGAGGAGCACATGACCGTCGACCTTCGTGGCGGCGGCACCTACGAGAACGACCTCATCCTCAGGGTCACCTTCCGTGACGGCCTGATCGACGACATCTTCGAGTACTACGGTCAGGTGGCCCACCAGGGCCTCGTGGCGACCCTGCTCGCATCTGCCGAGGTGCCGGCATGAGCGTCGACGCGCACGTCGGGCCTCTGCACGGCCCGGGTCTCACCGACGTGCGGATGATGGCCGTGGCCCACACCAGCTTCCGACGGGAGCTGAAGCTCTCGGCCGCCGCGGTGCGGCGCGTCGACCTCGGCGACACCCGCCGAGCGGGTCCGGTCGCAGATCACGTCGAGCTGTTCCTCGGCCTGGTCCATCACCACCACACGATCGAGGACGAACTGCTGTGGGAGCGTCTCGTCGAGCGGGTCCACGCCCAGGAGTCGGCGCTGGTCCAGCTCATGGAGGAGCAGCACCACGCCGTGGCTCGGCTCCTCGCCGGGTGCCCGGCGCTGGTGGCCTCCTGGCGGGGGTCCGCCTCGGCGGCCGCCCGTTCACGTCTGGCCGATCATCTGACCGAGCTGTCGACGGCGCTGTGTGAGCACCTCGAGGCCGAGGAGACGCACGTGCTGCCGCTCATGGCACGGCACATCCGACCGGAGGAGTGGGAGGAGTTCACCGCCCGTGGCATGGAGTCGATTCCCCGAGGGATGATGCTGGTCGGCTTCGGGATGATGCTCTACGAGGGCGACCCGGAGGCGATCGCCGTGGAGATGCGCAAGATGCCTGCACCTCTGCGGCCGCTCCTTCCGGTCCTCGCCCGGCGCGCATTCCGCCGGTACGCCCGGCGCATCCACGGAACTCCGACGCCGGCGCGTGGCCTGGACTGACCCAGGGCGGTCAGCCCGGCATCGGGCCGTGCCGGGAGGGCCGGCCGGTCGCCGTTCGCCGCTCGTTGTCGCGAACCCGCGGCTCGTAGTGGGTGCGGAAGAGCAGGCTGACCAGCTCACCCCGGCTTCGTGCGCCGGTCTTGCCGAACACGCTCTGGACGTGCTTCTGCACCGTGTCCTCGGCGATCTCGAGCCGGCGGGCCGCCACCGTCGTCGTGGCACCCCGGATGACGAGGCGGGTCACCTCCTGCTCGCGGGCCGTCAGTCCGTACACCCGCATGAGGACGGCGGCCAGGTGGGCCGGCTGGGCCGCGTCGAGGACGACGGCCACCTGGCGCCCCGCCGGCCCGTCGAGCCGGGTGCCGTGCACCGTGAGCCACGTGCCGCTCGCCCCGACGACGCGGACGACCGCCGACGCCGGGTCGGGGCCGAGCGAGCTCCCCGCCACCGCCATGAAGGGCGCAGGGAGGGCCTGCACGTCACCACCGAGCTCGCGCAGCCACGATGCGGCGGTCGGGGACGCCGACACCAGGGCGAGAGCGTCGTCGAGGACGACCAGGCCAGGGGCGGCGGGCAGGTCGGGCTCCTCGGCCTGGGCGGCGAGCAGGGTCCGGCGGGCGGCCTCGGCGAGGGTCGGGGCGGCCGCGCGCACGAAGTCGATCTCGCGGCGCTCGAACAACGGCCGCCCCTTCTCGCGGTAGAGGCCGATGGCACCCCATGGCTCCCCGTGCCGGGTCCGCAGGGCGACCACCAGCTCCTGCTCGCACCCGTTGGGCTGCATCTCCTCGTGGTACTTGTGGGCGAGCTCGGGCCTGCCTCCCGTCGCGTCGTGGAGCGTGCCGAAGCCGTCGGGCGACGTGAGCACCTCGGTCATCGAGTTGTAGTCACGCTCGGCGTACTCGCGGCCCAGCCAGGCCGCCGGGATCTCGGGCAGGCCCTCCTGGAAATGGCTGGTGACGAGCCGCGACTCGGGGTCCACGGTGAAGAAGCAGGGCGCCTCGAAGTGCGGCACGGCGGTCGCGAGCAGGCCGGTGCTCGCGCGCCACAGCGTCACCAGGTCCGCGCTCGCACGGCAGGTGCGCTCGAGCCGGTCCAGCAGGGCCGCGTGGTCGACCATCCTGCAGGAGTACCAGATTTCGGGAGTTCACGGGCGGGGTCCGGTGGGTGATGCTGCAGCCATGGCGACGATCATCAGAGCAGGACAGGGTCAGGTGCTCGGGGCGGTCGGCGGCTGCCGCGACCGGTTCCTCGTGGACTCCAAGGACTGGGGCGGCCGGCTGGCGGTGGTCGAGCACCTGCTGGCCCCTCGGTCCATCGCGGCCCCGATGCACCGGCACACCCGGGAGGACGAGTTCGGCCTGGTCCTCGAGGGCCGGGTCTGGTACCACGCGGGCGGCGAGGAGCACGTCGCCGAGGTGGGCGACTTCGTGGTCAAGCCCCGCGGCGAGTGGCACACCTTCTGGAACGCCGCGGACGAACCGGCGCGCGTGCTGGAGCTGATCTCGCCCGGGGGGCTCGAGGAGGCCTTCCGGCTCATCGGGACAGCCGGCGACGACGTCGACCTCGGCCCGCTCGTCGAGCCCTACGGGTGCGAGGGCGACGAGGAGGCGACCGGGCCGATCATCGAGCGGTACGGGCTGACCTTCGGCTGACCCACGCGCCGGCGGGTTGCCGCCCGGACCCATCGGTCAGCGGGGTGGTCTCGTTCTCGGGACGAATCGTCCCTGATGGCCGGGAGGCCGGGACGGGGATGTTGGTGGTCCCCGCCGGAAGGACAGCCCGACGACCATCACCAGAACCGCGCGGGACTCCGCGGCCGATGTCACGACCTTGGCGGCGCGACCTGCGGCCTGAGACGCTCGGTCACGATGCGTTTGCCTGCGTGGGCGCCGGTCACCGGCGGCTCGGTGGAGCGTGCGGCCGCGGCGACGCCGGCACGGCTGGCGGCGCTGCGCGTCGTCCGTCCCGAGGACATCTGCGAGACCCTGGAGCAGCCGACCGAGGATCTGTTCGCACAGGTGGCCGCGGTCGGGCTCGCCCCGTCGACCGTCCGCTCCGCCGGCCGATGTGCACCCGTTCCTGACGTGCGCAATAGCCCGAAATGACTATTCCTTGACCTTCGACGTGGCCACGACTGCCCGTCGCGAGGCGCGTACGAGTCGTGCACGGCGCAGGTTGCCTCTGGTAAAGCCCTGTGTCGCAACCGTGCCCGAAGAGTCGCCAGGAATCGCCCTCAGGCCGTGGCCTTCTGGCATGACAAAGGCGTGACCGTCAGATGACCCAAGTCTGACGTCGCCCTTACCCGCGCATGACCGGACACTGACTATCGCGTGACCATGCCCTCACTCCTGCGTGACAAGTTCCCCCAACCCCTCGGCCTGCGGGGTCCTCGGGCTGTCCCATGTTCCCCGTGAGCGTCCGCAGAGGGGGCGCGACCAAACAGCAGGGGTGAGTTGAATGCAGGGAAACCACCACGTCCTGGCCAACGGCACGGACACCACGACACAGCGGATGAACCGCAGGACCGGGCGCAGGAGCTCGATGCGCCTGGGCCTGTGGCGGCCCGGGTCGATCTTCCGACGTGTCGTGACGGTGGTGGGCGCCGCAGCCCTCACCGCCGGTACGGCGGTCGCCGTACCGGTGGTGGCTGCCGGCCCCGCCCAGGCGGCGACGACCAGCGCGCTGACCGTGAGCGTGACGAGCGCCCGCACCGAGCCGCACGCGCCGGGCGGACCCGTGACCAAGGGGCAGTCGGTCCCCGACTTCCGCTACATGATCAACGTCGACAACACGGGGACCTCTGACCCCGTCGGCGGCCCCGAACCCGGCTCCGGCTGCTCCGCCGAGGACCCCGGCTACCCCTCCGAGTGCACCTGGGCCTCGATGCTGGAGGTCACCGGCGCGCCGATCTACCGCCAGGGCAACCAGGACGACTTCGCCAACGGCGCGACCCTCACCCTTCCCGACGGGCGCTACCTCATCACCGTCCTCGCCGACGACTACAAGATCGACGGCGCGCACTTCACGATGCCGATGGAGGAGCCGGGCGTCCTGAACGTGACCGTCCAGCCCCACCCGCTCCCCGACTCGACGCTGCGAGCCATCGTCTTCCAGGACGAGGCCTCGACCAACGGCGCGATCGACAACGGCGAGAACGGGCTCGAGGGGTTCCAGGGCCACATCAACGACACCCTGGGTGAGGTCACGACGGACGTCTACGGCAACCCGCTCTGCACCACGTACGTCAACGAGGACGCGAACTTCCAGATCCCCTGGGACGCGGCCTCCCGTGACGCGGAAGGCAACCCGGTCGTCCAGACCGTCGGCGGCAAGTGCCTCAGCGGCGCCGACGGCATCATCAACATCCCGCACCTCGGGACCAACCGGTACACGACCACGGTGATCCCGCCGGACGGCTCGGACTGGATCCAGACGACGACCCTCGAGGGCAACCACGACTGGGACACCTGGCTGCTGGAGGGCTCGACCGGCTACGACACCGAGTTCGCCCTGGCGGGCGAGCCGGTCCCGACGCCGGAGTTCGGGTTCGTCCACCCGCACAACGACCTCACCGACACCACACCCGCCGGCTCGATCACGGGCACGGTCGTGTCGGTCAAGCAGTACTACCCGCCGGTGGGCGGCAGCTTCACCCAGTACTTCGGCTCCGTCGGCAGCAAGCTCGACAAGCCGATCCCGAACGCGGTCGTGTCGCTCAGCGACCTGGGCAACGGCGACCAGTCCGTCTGGGCCGGCCGCGCCGGCACCGACGGCAGCTTCACCATCCCCTACGTCCCGGACGGCAACTACGTCCTGACCTGGTGGGACGAGCCGCAGAACTACATCCTCCAGCTCGTCCAGGTGACCGTCAGCGGTGGTGAGGCGGTCGACCTCAAGCAGCTCCCGATGAACGGCTGGTGGACCCCCATGAGCGGGCACGTCTTCCTCGACGCCAACAAGAACGGCAAGAGGGACCCGGGTGAGCAGGGCGTCGCGCAGTTCCCGCTGACGCTGCGCAAGAAGGACAACTCGCTGATGGACCGCGGCACCAACGCGGTGGGCACGGACAGCACGGGGTACTACGAGTTCCCGGCCACCTACCCGCTCGCCGAGTGGCTGATCATGGAGGCCTACTCCGACAACTTCTACACGACCGGCGTCACGTACCAGACCGACAACCAGCCGACGCCCACGACGATCAAGGGCGCCGGGGTCGACCTGAGCATCCTGCCGATCATCGGCCTCTCGGGCACCGTCGACTGGGGCGTGCAGAAGTACGACGCCGCCGGCACCAAGGGCGGCCCGCGCAACGGTGGCATCGTCGGGTCGGTCAGCTACGACACGACGCGCAACGAGCTCGACCCGACCTACGCGGCGTCCGAGGACTGGCAGCCGGGCGTGTCGAACATCCCGGTGATGCTCTACAGCACGGTCCCGTGCGACACGAACCCGGGGACGCCATGCGACAGCAGCGACACCTGGGAGCTCGCTCCCGACGGCGCGATCGCCAAGGGCGCGCTGCTCAACTCCTACCTCTCCGAGAAGTGGAGCCGCCCGACGGGTTGCACCGCCCGTGACGTGGACGGCAACCCGTTCGCGCACGGTACCGACGAGAACATCCTCGTGACGAACCAGGAGACCGACGGTGAGTGCCTCTCGGCGCTCATCCAGGGCGTGCAGGTCGGCACCTACGCCACGGACCAGGGCACGCCGGACGCCAACTTCGGCGCCTCGGTCGACGGCAACTACGGCTTCGGCGACGGCTGCTTCCCGGTCGTCGGTCGGGACATCCGCCTCGACGCCAGCGACCCGGAGAACCCGCTCTGCCAGGACTTCACCGACCCCGCCAACCCGGTCGACGTGCCCTTCGAGCCGCTGCCCGCAGACGACTACCTCGTCTCGCTCGAGATCCCGAACGACGCGAGCGGCAAGCCGATGTACAAGGCCACCGAGGAGGAGGACATCAACATCGGTCGCGGCGACCAGGTCCTCCCGCAGGTGCCGCCGCCGGCCTGTGCCGGTCCGCTGCACACCGTCGACGTCGAGGGTCTCGGCACCGACGGCTACCCCGAGACGCCGCTCGGCAATGGCGTCGTGGTGCCTCCGTCGACCGCGGTCTACAACCCGACGTTCTTCGACATGGGTGGCTCCCCGTACGAGGGAACCCCGAAGCCGAGCTGTGACACCAAGCTCGTCGGGCTCAACAACGGCAAGTCCATCGTGCCGATGTTCAACATCTTCACGGACGTCCCGATCCCGTCGCGCCTGCGGGGCATCATCGTCGACGACATCAACTTCTCGACCGACAACCGGACCATGCTCTACGGCGACAAGGCCGGCGTGGCGAACGCCCCGGTCGGCCTCTACGACTTCGCCAACGACCTCAAGTTCACGGCGCACTCGGACTACAACGGGTACTACGACGTGCTCATGCCCTCGTCCGACCACATCAACTGCCCGACCCCGTCCGGCGTGTGCACGAACATGTACCGCTTCGTCGGCAACGACCCCGGCGTGCCGGGTGCGCTCAACGGCGACTACAACCCGCGGTTCCGCACCATCGGCACCGAGTTCGAGGCGATGCCGGGTGTGACCATCCCGACCGACCTCGCACCGACCCAGGTCGGCGTCAGCATCGGGACGCCGGGCACCAGCCCGACCACGGTCAAGTGCCTGGCCAACCCCGTGCAGCCGCAGCTGCTCTCGCGTCGTCCAAGCCGTACCTGCGCAACAACCACGAGCAACCGGTCCGATCACCATCGATGGATCGGCTTCGGCGCCTCGAAGGGAACGGGCCGGTCTACCTCGGCAGCCGCGCGCTGCTCACGTCGACCTCGTGGAGCGACACCCGGATCGTCGGCCACCGTGCCGCGCAGTGGGGAGTCGGCCGGGCAGGTCGCGGCCGCGTGCGCTACGACCTGAGGATCGACGAGCGACAACGGCCTGTCGACCGTCAACGGCCTGACCTTCCACCTCCTCGGCACCGGCTACCAGCTGCGGGTCTACGAGGTCGGTCCGGGTGTCCCGGTGGCGCAAGTACGACCCGACCAAGACGGCGAGCCAGACCGGTACCGCCGGGCGTGAGCCACGCGATCCAGAACGCGATCGACGACGCGCCGGCCAACACCCGGCCACGACCTCGTCGTCGTCTACCCGAACGAGCAGACGACCGCCAACCCACGTGGCGCCTACTACGAGAACCTCGTCATCAGCCGACCGCTCAAGCTCCAAGGCGTCGGCGCCGGCGGGTTCCAGGGGTCGGAGGTGAACAGCCCCTACATCCAGGGGACGGTCATCGACGGTGGCGCCTTCGGCGGCGACACCGACCTCGCGACCGACTGGTTCACCAAGGTCGACGGCCTCACGTGGTCCGGCAACCAGCAGGTCAGCGACGGCGCGGTCTTCTACCTCCTCGCGCACGGCCGCAGCACCGTACTCGCTCACGAGCTGCGTTCAAGCCGACCATCGACGGGTTCGACATCCGTGGCGGCGACCAGCAGGGCTTCCCCGGCAACATCAACAACCTCACCGGCCACCTGACGAACCTGCCGCCCAACATCGTCACCCAGGGTGGTGCGATCTTCGCCAACGCCTACGTCCGCCAGCTCCAGATCACGAACAACGTGGTCCAGAACAACGGCGGCGGCTACGGCACCATCCGGATCGGCACCCCGGACCTCACCGGCGCCGACGAGAGCCAGCACAACGAGAAGGTGCGGATCGCGAACAACCGGATCATCCAGAACGCGGGGACCAACCTCGCGGGCGCCATCGGCCTCTTCGCCGGCGCGGACGGCTACGAGGTGGCCGGCAACGACATCTGCGGCAACTTCTCGCTCGAGTACGGGGCGGGCGTCAGCGTCTACGGCCTGAGCCCGGGTGGGCAAGATCCACGACAACCGGATCACGCTCAACAACTCCAACGACGAGGGCGCCGGCATCATGATCGCCGGTGCGCTGCCGGCCAACCCGGACGACCTGTCCACCGGGAGCGGGGCCGTCGACATCTACGCCAACGAGATCAAGGGCAACCTCGCCAACGACGACGGTGGCGGCATCCGGTTCCTCATGGCCGGGAACTTCCCGATGAACGTCTACAACAACGTCATCGCGAGCAACGTCTCGACCCACGAGGGTGGCGGCATCGGCATCAACGACGCGCCCGACGTCCGGATCTACAACAACACGATCATGGACAACCTCACGACGGCCACCGCCGTGACGTCCAACGGGCTGCCGGCTCCGGCCGGGGTCTCCACCTCGGAGAACAGCGAGCAGCTGCAGGCGACCCTGCCGGCAGTGCGCCGATCGTTCAGCAGGCCGCTGCTCTTCAACAACGTGCTGTGGGGCAACCTGGCGGGATCCCGCGCAGGGACGACCGTCTACGGCATCGGGCTGCACGCGACCGACACCGACGCAGACGCGGATGTCTGGGACGTCGGGGTTGCCGACGGCACCGGGGTCCTCGCTCCGGTGAACTCGGTGATCGGGCAGGACGACGCGGCCAGCACGAGTACACGACCGACGCCACCAACAGCGCGGCCGACCCGCAGGTCGTCGAGCCGTGGCAGGTCTCGGTCTCGTTCGCCACCTGGCGGCAGAACGCGGCCTTCGTCGACGCCAACGTCGTCGCGGTCGAGGTGCCGGCGGACCTCATGGGTGACTACCACCTGATCGGGTGTGCGGCGGGCCAGTCGCCCGCCTGCAACCTCGGTGCCGAGCCGTCGCGGCGGTGTCGCGCCCCCCGCCGGGACATCGACGGCGACGCCCGTCCCAACGCCGGCGGCTTCGACGCGGGAGCCGACGAGGTCACTCGTCGTCGCACCGCCGGCGCCGGTGGAGTTCCTCTTCTCGACCGCCGGCAACGCCGCGTCCGCCGGGCGTCACGGGACGCGTCGACAACTCTGACATCTACCGCATGGAACGGTAGCACAGAGCACGTTCAGCAGGTTGCTGGACGTCGACCGCCAACCCGTACGGAGATCCCGGCGTCGCCAACGTCGACGGCTTCGCCCAGGTCGACGGCGACCCGGTTCTACATGTCCTTCTCCGCGGACACGACCCTGCCGGCTTCGGCGCCGTCCAGGACGAGGACGTCGTCTACTGGAACGGCAGCACCTGGTCGCGTGTACTTCGACGGCACGGCTCACGGGCTGACCACCAGCGCTGCTGGACGTCAACGCCGATCGGGGTCCAGAACGGGACGCTGTACTTCTCGACCCTGGGCATCGGCGAACCCCCCAGGAGTCACGGGGCTCGGCCGACAACTCCGACGTCTACAGCTGGAACGGCACCTCGTTCGCGCGGGTGTGGGACGCGACGACGACAGGCGTCCCCGGCTCGGCGCGGGTCGACGGAGCGGTGCGTCTCGCGCGCGGACCACTACTACGTGTCCTTCAGCACCGACACGACGCTACCGGGCATCGGCTCGGTCCAGGACGAGGACATCGTCGAGTTCGACAACGGCACGTGGCGGGTCTGGTTCAACGGGACGGCGCACGGTCTGACCAACAACGGGCCACGACATCGATGCGTTCTCCCTCCCGGGAGGGGCGACGGCGCCATGAGCGACACCACGAGGGGCTCCGCGTCCCATCAGCACGAGTCCACACCAAGGCAAGGGGATGTGATGACCAGCCTCGACGCGCAACGCAGCAGGGACGTTGCCGAGGACCCGGACACCGGTCGCAAGACCGCACTCGGACGACTCAGCATGAGCCGACGACGGGCACTCGGGCTGACGGGCAGTGCGGCGGCGGTGGCCGGCGCCGCCTCCTGGGCCGGGAGGGTTCTCCTCCCGGAGCAGGAGGCCGTCGCGGCCACCGGGCCGGTGAACCTCTACCTCGCCGGGACCGACGGGTGGATCCACCTCCCGGAGGTGCCGGGCATCCCACCGTTCCACCCCGACAACCTCGCCCCCGACCTGCTGACCACGTACATCTTCGGGTTCCGGAACGTCACCGGCATGTCGACCACACAGCGCCTCCAGCAGAAGTACAAGGCGCAGCACTCCGCCCCCGTGTTCTGGGTCGACCAGTACGAGGGGACACCGGCCAGCGAGTTCCGGGTCCAGCTGACCAACCTCGGCCTGGAGCTCCGCCCGGACCTGTTCGACGCGCACACCCTCCACTGGCACGGGTTCCGCAACGTCATCCCGTTCTTCGACGGCGAGCCGAGCGGCTCGGTGTCCGTGCCGGCGGGACGCGAGTTCACGTACGCCTACCGCCCGCGTGAGGCCGGCACCTACATGTTCCACTGCCACGTCGAGGACGTGGAGCACGTCCACATGGGCATGACCGGCATGGTCTTCGTCCGTCCGACGCAGAACAAGACCGGCAACGGAGCGGGGGCACCGATCGCCCGGGTGGGCGGCAACACCGACCCCGCCGCCCCGATGGGCTACGTCTACAACGACGGCGTCGCACTCAGCGACCCGGGCTCGACCGCCTACGACCGCGAGTTCTCGATGTTCCTCTCCGAGGTGTGGGCCGAGGCCCACTGGGCGGATGCACACATCCAGCTGCCGGAGTGGTCCGACTACCGGGCCGACTTCGCGCTCCTCAACGGACGCGTCTACCCCGACACCGTCGCCCCGAACGGGCCCGGCGTGAACCCCTTCGACGTCGAGGAGGGCCGGACGTTCGACACGAACGGGGACCTCATCGCGCCCGTGGGCCACGACGAGCTGCAGTTCCAGCCCATCTCGTCGCTCGTCACCTGCGTCACGGGTGAGCGGGTCGTCCTCCGGTTCGCGAACCTCGGCTTCCGTGAGTCGGCGATGACGATCGCCGGGCTGCGGATGCGGGTCATCGGTCGCGACGCCACCCCGATGCGGGGGCGCGACGGCACCGACACCTCGTACGAGACGGACACCCTGAACATCGGACCGGGCGAGAGCTACGACGTCGTCTTCACGGCGCCGACGAAGCTCGGGTCGGGTGACTACGACACCTACTTCCTGTACAACCGGTCGTTCTCGCGGTCCAACAACCTCGAGCCCGACGGCGGCTTCGGCGGACAGACGACGGAGATCCGGGTCTATGCCCCTGGTGCCGCTGCCCCTGGCGCACAGGCCTTCCCGAACCACTGGGGGTTCACGGCATGAGCACCACGACCAGCTCCGTCCGCCGCTCGCTCCGGCGCGCAGCCGTCCTCACCGTCGGCGCCCTCGTGGCCGTCGGTGGGACCGCCGCGTCGTCCGTCACGGCCGCCACCGCCGTCGCGCCCCCACGCAACGGCATCGTCTGCACGACCGGCGGTGCCGGCGCCGTGGACGGTAACCCGGTCTTCGACCTCACGACACGCACCGGCTACATCGACCTTCCCGACGGCAACACCGCGTTCATGTGGGGCTACTCGAGCGGGTTCGACGCCTTCCAGCACCCCGGCCCCGTCCTCTGCGTCAAGGAGGGCGACCGGGTCACCGTCATCCTCCACAACACGCTGAAGGTCGGCACCTCGATCGTCTTCCCGGGCCAGGCCGACGTGCGCGTCGACGGGGTCCCGTCGCAGCCGCAGGTCGACACGGGCGGGATGATGACCAGCCTGGCACCCGGCGCCGCGGCCGACACCGGCAGCGTGACGTACACCTTCACCGCCGACCGTGCCGGCACGTTCCTGTACGAGTCGGGCACCGACCCGGAGACGCAGGTCCGGATGGGCCTCTTCGGCGCTCTCATCGTCCGGCCCACCCAAGGCGATGACTACGCCTACGACAACCCGAACAGCAGGTTCACGGCGTCCGAGGAGTTCATGGTCCTGCTCTCCGAGATCGACCCCTACCAGCACGCCGCGGTCGAGCGGAACAGGACCTTCAACCTCAACAACTACAAGGCTCGCTACTGGCTGATCAACGGCCGCGGCTTCCCGGACAGCATCGCCGACAACGGCGCGTCCTGGCTGCCGAACCAGCCGTACGGTGCGCTCGCCACGATCAAGCCGTACGACGCCACGACCCATCCGCTGCCGGGGATGGCGCGCTACCTCAGCGTCGGCAGCGAGGACTACCCGTTCCACCCGCACGGCAACAACGGCCTCGTCGTCGGCCGTGACGGGTACGAGCTGAAGTCCGACACCGCGGGGCAGGACATGTCGATGGAGAAGTTCGCCATCAACATCGGACCCGGGCAGACCTGGGACGTCCTCTTCAAGTGGTACGACGCCGAGGACTACAGCCCCGCCAACCCGGTGACGGTCACCGTCCCCGACCTGGCGAACACCTTCGTCGGCACGTTCTACAGCGGCAGCCCGTACCTCGGGAACATGAAGGACCTGCCACCGGGCGTCCAGACGCTCAACCAGTGCGGCGAGTTCTACATCATCTCCCACAACCACGCCCTGTTCCAGATCACCTCCTGGGGCGTGAACATGACCGGACCGATCACGTACATGCGGATCGAACCGCCCGAGCCCAACACCTGCGCGTGAGAGAGGGGACGACCATGAACAAGAACCTGCGTACCGCCGCTCTCTCGACGCTCGCCGGAGGGGCCCTGACGGTCCTCGGCCTGCTCCTCGGGCCGGCCGGCTCGGCCAGCGCGGCCACGGTGGACATCCACCTGGATGCCACGACCGGCTCGACGACACTGCCCGCGAAGGCCGGACCGACTTCGGTCCCGGTCTGGGGCTACTGCCAGCGCACCGACTCGGCCACGCCGTGCGGTGGTGTCACCGCCCCCGGTGGGCCGACGCTGACGGTGGACGTCGGCGACGAGGTGACGATCACCCTGCACAACACCCTCGGTGAGGCCAGCTCGCTCTACCTGGGCGGACAGGCCCTCGTGCCCGACACCGTCGGGGCCGCCGCGGGCGGCACCGCGTCGTACACGTTCACGGCGAGCCGGCCGGGCACCTACCTCTACGAGGCGGGCCTGACCAAGAACCACCAGCACCAGGTGGCGATGGGTCTGTACGGGGCGCTCGTCGTCAACTCCGCGACGCCGAACCAGGCGTACGACGCCGGCTCGACGTTCGACACCGAGCAGGTGATGCTCCTCGGCGAGATCGACCCGGCACTCAACACCTCGACCGACCCCGCGGCCTTCGACATGCGGGCCTTCGCCCCGCGCTACGCGGTCGTCAACGGCCAGGTGCACCCGTCCACGGCGCCGATCGTGGCGACCTCCGGGCAGGACGTCCTCCTGCGCTGGGTCAACGCCGGCACCTTCTACCACTCGATGACGGTCCTCGGGGCCGACCAGCGGATCGTCGGCCTCGACGGGAACCGGCTGGCCAACACCGGCGTGGACCTGGCGCGCCACGTGGTCGCCGAGACCTTCGGTCCGGGCCAGACCGCGGACGCGATCGTCACCGTCCCGACGACGGTGCCCGACCGCCGCCTCGCCGTCTACGACGCGAGCATGACGCTGCACAACACCAACGCGGTGGGTGCCGGCGGCATGCTCACCTTCCTCGACGTGACCGGCGCCGGTGGCACCGAGGCCGACACCTTCGGGCCGGCGACGACCGACGTCCGCTTCGACGCGGGCACCGGCGCGATCCTGGCGTCGGTCAGCGATGCCGCCACCGGCGGGGGCACGGTCTCCGCGGCCGAGATGTACCTCGACTCCACCGCCAGCACCGCCACCCCCACCGCGATGACCGGCTCGTTCGGGACGGCGACGGTCGACGTCACCGCACCGTTCGCCCTCCCGCCGGGCGAGCACGTCGTGTACGTCCGCGGCCAGGACTCCGCCGGCAACTGGGGCCCGTGGAGCTCGGTGCTCGTCGTGGGCGCCGACACCCAGGGTCCGACGACCTCCGGGCTGTCGTTGACGCCGGAACGCGCCAACGGAGGACTGAACGTCGCGGTCAGCGCGACGGGCAACGACTCCGCGTCCGGCAACCACGACATCGCCGCGGGCGAGTGGTGGATCGGGACGGGCGCGCCCACGCCCATGACCCTCGAGACCCAAGGGTCGGTCGCCAGCCTCACCGGAACCATCCCGGCGGCTGCCGCAGCTGCGCTCGCCGAGGGTCAGCACGTCGTGTTCGTCCGCACCCAGGACGACCAGGGCAACTGGGGCGAGCCGGCGGAGACCTTCCTGTACGCCGACCGGCAGGGGCCCGTGCCCAGTGCGGTCTCGGTCTCGCCGACACCCAACAACGGGTTGATCCCGATCAACGGCTCCTCGGCCGCGGTCCGGGTCATCGCGACCATGACCGATGCCGTGTCCGGGGACGCCAACGCGACCACCAGCACGGTCCAGAGCCCGGTGACCAGGGCCGAGGCGTACGTCGACGTGGCGACGGCCGGAGCGCCGGGTACGGGAGTCCCGATGGAGGCCTCCGACGGCGCCTTCAGCGCGGTGACGGAGAACGTCTACCTCGACATCCCGCTCGCGACGGTCAAGCTCATGAGCCAACGGGTCCCACAGCATCTGGGTCCGTGGCCGTGACGCCGCCGGCAACTGGGGCGCACCGGTCGAGACGGTCCTCGTCGTCGACAAGGTCGGCCCGTCATCAGCCCGCTGACGATGACCCCGGACCCCTCGAACGGGGCTGCCGCAGGTCACCCTCACAGCGACCATCGACTACGACGCGCCGGGTCGGCGCTCGCTCGAGTGGTTCATCGGCAGGGACCCCGGGGTCGGAAACGGCACGCGATCACACCGGCCGGTGACGGTTCGTTCATGGCACTGATCGACACATCCGCCCTGCCGGAAGGGACGAACCGGGTCGACGGTCCGCACCCGCGACGCGACTCAACAACCGGCGCATCGCGTGCGCTGAACTTCACGGTCACACGCCCATTGTGGTTCTCGACCTCGGGCAACACGAACCCGCCCGGAGTCACCGGTACGGCGGATGACGCCGACATCTACCGCTGGGACGGCGCCGTTATGAGCCGGGCGATCGACGTCAGCGCGCCTCCGTACAGCGTGCCCACCGGTGCGAACCTCGACGGGTTCAGCCGAGTGGACGCGACGCACTTCTACGCCTCGTTCACGGGCAACGTCGACCCTCGGCGGTCTCGGGCAGGTCCAGTCGCGCGACGTCGTCTACTGCAACAACGGCAGCTGGCAGATGTTCTTCGATGGGAGCGCACGCAGGAGTCAGCAACACCTCCAACATCGACGCGATCAGCGTCCGCGGCGGATGCTCTACTTCTCGGTCAGCAACACGGCGGTGCCTCCGGGCGTCGCCGGGGCCGGCACTGCCTGGGACATCTACAGCTGGAACGGGACGTCCTTCGCACGGGTCATCACCGGCTCGGCGATCGGACTCAACGGCAACGTGGACGGCTTCGTGTACCTCGGTGCCGACGACTGGGCCTTCTCGGTGAGCGCCAACATCATGACTGTCGGCGGGCTCGGCTCCATCCGGGACGAGGACGTCATCAGGCGGACGAACGGCACGTGGAGCGTCTACTTCGACGGTTCGGCCCACGGCATGAACGCCGGATCCCTCGACGTCGACGCGTTCGACCTGCCCTGACCCGACCGGGGCGCCGGCCGCGAACCGCGGCCGGCGCCCCCTTCACCCAAGGACATCCGATGAGCACCGGAACCCTCTCCGCACCAGCCCTCCCGCAGCCCGCGGCGCCGAGCCTGCTGTCCCGGCGTCGGCTGGTCGTCCTCGCGGCCCTCCTCGTGGTCGCCCTCGTGGGCTTCCTCGGCGTCCGGGCGGCGATGGCGCACGCGGACGACGTCCGCTCCGGGACGCAGGCGGTCTCCGCCCAGGAGTTCGCCGCCCGGACCGGTGTCAAGATCACCCTCATCGGGGTCACCGGCGGCGGCGGCATGATCGAGTTCCGGTACCAGGTCGTCGACCCCGACAAGGCCAGCCTCCTGCTCCACCAGGAGGAGAAGCGGCCGATCCTCGTGGCCGAGGACTCCGGGGAGACGCTCGCGATGCTGTCGCGTCCGCACAGCCACAAGGCCGAGCTCAACCTCGGCGGCACCTACTTCTTCATCATGGCCAACACCCGCAGCGCCATCAAGGACGGCACGAAGGTGACGATCATCGTCGACGACGTCCGCCTCGAGCACGTCGTGGCCCAGGCATGACCGGGGCGGTCCGGCCCGCCCCCGCGCCGTGTGCGCCGGGGGCAGGTCGGACCGTGAGCCGGTTGCTGCGAGCGGCCGTGGTCGCCGTGCTGCTCGGGCTCGGCCTCGCCCCGGCCGCCGGCGCCCACGCGACGCTGGAGCGCTCGGACCCGCCGAACGGTGGCATGGTCGCCACCGGCCGCACCACGCTCACCCTCTGGTACGGAGAGGCGATCACCGAGGCGGCCAGCTCCTTCACGGTGCAGGGGGACCAGGGAGCCGTCCCGGTGACGGTCGCCCTCGACCACGGCAACCGGGTCGTCCACCTCACGACCCCACCCCTCGAGCAGGGGACCTACACCCTGAGCTGGGCGGTCGTCGCCGCCGACGGACACCCGACGAAGGGGTCCGTCCTCTTCGGGAGCGGCTTCCGTCCCGACGGGATCCCCAACGCCGACAGCTCCCTCCCGGACGCGCTCCCCGTCCTGCTCCGCGCCGCCGACCTGGGGGGCACCCTCGTGGCCCTCGGCTGCCTCCTCGCCCTCTGGCGGGTGGTACCCGTCCTGGGCGGCCTCGCGCGGGCCACCGGTCGACGAGCCCTCACGGCCGGAGCCCTCGGCGTGACCCTGGCGCTCGCCGCGTCGATCGCCACTCCACTGGTCACCACCGCCTCCCAGGTGGGGGACGGCGCGGCGGCCGGGGCGTGGCTCTCGGCGCTGGACGACGTCCTCGTCGGGAGCACGTGGGGGCGGCTGTGGATGGTCCGGGTGGCCTGCCTCGTCGTGGCCTACCTGGCGCTGTGGCTCGCGCGGCGTGACATCGGACGGCGGGGAGTGGCACCCGGGGCGCGCGCCCGCACGACCCGCGTGGTCGCCGTCGCGCTCGTCGTCTCGGTGGGTCTGGACTCCTGGGCCGGCCACGCGTCCGCCCTGCCGTCCGGAGAGGCGCTCGCCTGGGCGGCAGCGACCGCCCACGTGCTCGCGGCCGGGGTCTGGGCCGGCGGCCTGCTCGTGCTCGCCCTCGTGCTGCGTCCGCTCGCCCTGCTCGACCGCGCGGGACGGGCCGGCCTGGGGCTCGCCGGGTGGCGCGCCTTCAGCCCTGTCGCGGCGGTCTCGTCCGGCGTCCTGCTCGCGACCGGCCTCTACGAGGCGGGGCTGCACGTCGACTCCTGGAGCGCCCTCTCCCGGGGGGTCTACGGACCCGCCGTCCTCGGGAAGGTCGCGGTGGTCGCCGTCGCCCTGACCATCGCCGGCTACAACACCGTCGTCGTCAACGAGCGCGTCGCGGACCGGCTGGGCCGGGTCGCCGGACTGGGCCGGGGCTGGCGGCCGCGGCCGCGACCCCTGCGCACGACCGTCCTCGTCGAGGCGGGCGTCCTCGGCCTCGCCGTCGTGCTCGCCGCTCTGATGACCTCGGTCCCGACCGCCCGCGAGGTCACCGCCGCCGCGACGGCCACCGCACCGCAGAGCGACCGCGCCGACGGGCTCTTCGTCACCGTCGAGGCGGTCCCGACCGGCCGGGAGGTGCGGCTCCTCGTCCGCGCCCAGGCCGTCGTCCGTCCCCTGGGGACCCCCGTCACCAGCGTCGAGGTGGGGGTGAGCGACGGTGTCGCCACCGAGCCGACCACCCTCCAGGAAGACCGCATCGTGCTCACCCAGAGCGAGCCCGGACGCTATGAGGGCCGCATCCCGGAGCCGGACGCGCAGGACTGGACCGCAGAGGTGTTCCTCCACCGGGCCGGCGCCCGCACCACCGTGATGCTCGTCCCGTGGAGCTCGGCCGAGCCACGCTCCGTCTTCCGTGCCACCGCCTCCACGGTCGCGCTCGGGCTCCTTCTCGCCCTCGCCGCCGTGCTCGTCCTCGTCCGGCTCCGCCGCCGACGCACCACACCCGAGCCCCCGCCGGACGCGCCGACCGACCGTCCGCGTCCGGCGGTGCTCGAGGAGGCGGGACGGCGATGAGGCGAACCGTGCGACGGACCCACGTCGCGGTGGCCCTGGCTGCGGCCGCGGCGCTGCTCGCCGGCCCCCCTGCGCAGGCGCGCCCACCCGTCCACACCGACCCCGTCGTGGAGCGCCTGCTCGCCGGGGTCGGGGCGGACGAGACCGTCACGGTGCTCGTCACCCTCCGCGAACGCGCCGTCGCGAGCACCTCCGGGCGGGCGCGTGGTGAGCGGCGGGAGACCCTCGTCCGGGGCCTGCGCTCCCGCGCCGGCGCCAGCCAGGCCTCCCTGCAGTCCCGGCTGGCCCGCCTCCAGCGCGACGGCGAGGTGACCCGGACGACGGCCCTGTGGGTCACCAACGCCGTGTCCGTCACGGGGACCCCCGAGGTCGTCCGCGAGCTGGCCCGGCGCGCCGACGTGGCCAGCGTGCGCGCGGACGCCGTCACGGTCGTCGTGCCGGACGTCCCGGCCGAGCCGGGGATCGCGACCACGGGTGCCCCGCAGCTGTGGGCCCAGGGACGGACCGGGGACGGTGTCGTCGTCGCGAGCCTCGACAGCGGGGCGGACCTCGGCAACCCCGACCTCGCGGCGAGCTGGCGCGGAGGCACCAACAGCTGGTTCGACCCCTTCGGTCAGCACCCCGAGGGCCCGGTCGACCTCTCCGGCCACGGGACGGCCACCCTGGGGGTCATGGTGGGTGGTCACGACGCGGGGACGTCCTACGGGATGGCCCCCGGCGCCCAGTGGGTCGCGGCCCGCGTCTTCGACGACCGCGGGGCATCGAGCGCCACGGCCATCCACCAGGCGTTCCAGTGGGTCCTCGACCCCGACCACGACCCGGCCACCGACGACGCCCCGGACGTGGTCAACGCGTCGTGGGCGCTCGGGGGAGGGCCGGGCTGCGACCTGCAGTTCCAGCCCGACGTGGCGGCCCTGCGCGCGGCCGGGATCCTCCCGGTCGTCGCCGCCGGGAACTTCGGCTCGGGAGCCGGCACGAGTGCCAGCCCGGCCAACTACCCCGAGTCCTTCGCCGTCGGCGCGGTCGACTCCTCGGACCGGCTGTGGTCGTCCTCGAGCGCCGGGCCGACGACGTGCGGCTCGCGCAGCCGCGTCTTCCCGGACGTCGTCGCCCCGGGGGTGTCCGTCCTCGCCGCCGACCGCTGGGGCGGGTACCAGTACGTCTCGGGCACCTCCGTCGCCGCACCTCACGTCGCCGGCGCCCTGGCCCTGCTCCTCCAAGGGCGTCGGGGGCTCACCCCCGACCTCCAGGCAGAGGCGCTGACGGCCTCGGCGGTCGACCTCGGTGACGTGGGTCCCGACGAACGGTTCGGCCACGGACGCCTCGACGTCGTCGCGGCCGAGACCCGGCTCGAGGCCGCGCCGGACTTCTCGGTGGCCGTCGACCCGGGCGGGCTCACGGTTCCCGCCGGCCGGGCCGTGGTCGCCCAGGTCACCCTGGAGCGGCTGCACGCGTTCGACGCAGCCGTCGCCCTCTCGGTCTCCGGGGCCGAGGCGTTCGGGGGCACCGCGGCGCTGACTCCGGTGACCCTCACCGGGGCCCGGAGCACGGCCGTGCTCCGGATCCGGGTCCCCCTCGCGGCCGGGGGTGGGGTCTACCCCCTCACGGTGACCGCCACCGGCGGTGGGCTGACCCACACGACCACCGTCGACCTCGGTGTCATCCCGGCGCCCGACTTCTCGGTGTCGCCGGGGTCCGACGCGGTGACGGTACGGCGCGGCCACGACGTCACGATCCCGGTCGCCGTGGGCGGCCTCGGAGGGTGGACCGGGCCCGTTCGGCTGTCCTCCGCCGCGCGTGCCCGGGGGGTCGGTGCCGTGCTGGCGGACCGGAACGTCGCGGCTCCCGGAGAGACCACGATGCGGGTGCGGGCCGGCCGGGGCGCCCGGCTGGGTACCTACACCGTCGTCGTCACGGGCCGGGTCGGGCGGGTCGTGCACCAGGCCACGGTGACCGTCACCGTGACGCCCTGACCCGTCCCGCCGGGTCGGCCGACGGGCGCAGACGGCCGTGGTGCGGCACGGACAGTGCCAGCCGTGCACCACCGTCGGGGTTCGTGCGGGCCACCAGCCGCCCCCCGGCTGACCGGGCGATCGAGTGGACCATCCGCAGCCCGAACCCCGTCTGGGAGTAGGCATCCCGCAGCTGGGACGAGAGGTCGGTGTGCTCCTGCTCGTCGTCGAGACCGGCGGGACCGTGGTTGATGCGGTCGATGAGGTCCTCGGACAGCCCCGGGCCGGAGTCGCTCACACCCACCTCGACCTGACCGTCGACGAGCTCGCTGAACAGGCCGATCCGGTCACCGGGGCCGGTGTACCGCACGGAGTTCTCGACGAGGGTGTCGAGGGCGGCGCGCAGCCGGTCGGTGTTCACCGCGACCGACCCGACGGAGGCGTGGACGACGAGATCACGGTCCACGACGACCGCCCAGCGGCGTCGGACGTCCTCGAGCAGGGCACGGGCGTCGGCGGGCTCGTCCGGAGCGCCGAGGTCGAGCGAGACGGCCCGGACGAGCCGGTCGGTGACGCGCGTCAGCTGGTCCAGCTCCTCGCGCACGGTCGTGAGGTCGTCACGGCGCTCCTCGTCCGGTTCCCCCGCCACGAGCTGGTCCACGTAGCCGCGGGCGATGGTCAGGGGGGTCCGCAGCTCGTGGGAGGTCATCCGGCCCAGGCGGTCGCGCGCCACCGCTCGCCGCCGGTCGGCGATGGCGAGCTCGGCGACCTTGTCGATGGCGTCGTCACGGCGCCGCACGTGGTAGATGACGACGGCGCCGAGGACGACGGGGGTGATCACCTCGACCAGCTCGATCGGCGGGAGCTCCTCACGCAGGACCCGGGGCAGCATGATCGCCGCCGCGTAGGCGGCGAAGGCCACGACCGACAGCACCGTGCGCCCGATCGGCCAGGACCCGAAGCCGTAGAGCACCGCGAACGCGAAGATGACGAGCTCGATGGCGATGAGCTCGAGGGTGGGGAAGCAGAGGAGGGAGAGCCCGCACACGAGGAGGACGAGGATCCAGAGGGCGAAGAGGGCCTGACCGGCCCGCGGGTCACGCCTCGGCGACGCAGTAACCGACGCCACGGACGGTCTCGATCATCGCGGGGTCGAGGATCTTCGTGCGCAGGCGCCCCACGCACACCTCGAGGACGTTGCTCCCCGGGTCGAAGTCGTAGCCCCAGATGTCCTTGAGGAGCTCCTCACGGGTGCACACGTCGCCCTCGCGGCGCAGGAGGTACGCGAGCACCGCCGACTCCCGCTCGCTCAGTGTGCGGTCGCCGGTGGGCGCGTGGAGGACACGGCGACGGGTGTCCAGGCTCAGCTCGCCGTGGACGAGGTACCGGCCGGTCTCGGCCACGGCCCGCGGTACCCCGAGATGGCGGTTGACGCGGGCGAGCAGCTCGGCGGTGACGAACGGCTTGGTGACGAAGTCCGTGGCCCCCTCGTTGATCGCCTGCACGCGGGTCCCGACGTCACCGACGCCGGACAGGACCATGATGGGCGGGGGGTCGTCGAGCTGCTGGACCTGGCGCAGCACCGTCAGGCCGTCCATGCCCGGCATCACGAGGTCGAGGAGCACGAGGTCGACGGCACGGGCACGCACGAGCTGGCACGCCTCGGAGCCGTCCGCTGCGGTGAGCGGGCGGTGACCGGCGGCGACGAGGGTGCGACTGAGCAGTGTGCGAAGCCGTACCTCGTCATCGACGATGAGAATGTCAGCCATCCCCTGCTGCCTCTCATGACGCGTTCGTGACGAGAGGCTAACGGTCCGATGAGCCCAGCGTAAGGGTTTTCTGAGAATTGGCCCCCGGCTCTGGCGCGACGGCACCCGCGCGCGCGACGGTGGGGAGGCATCACGGGGAGAGGACGTCCGGGCACTGTGTCCGGTCGACGGTCACGGCGACCACCCTGCATCGAAGGGCCCTCCGGGTGCTTCGATGGTCGTCGTGGCCGGCCCGGTGGCGGGTACCCGGGGTCCACGTGTGACCCACGAGGCTGCGGTCCCGGCGCGCCCGGAGGAGACTGGGTCCATGGCCGATGACGTGCTCTCGAGGCAGTCGGGTCAGGCCCCCGAGGGGCCGGGCCCACGACGGGTCGTCGCCGCGCTCGACGGGTCCTCCCACGAGGACGCCGTCGCGACGTGGGCGGCGGCCACGGCGGCACGGCGAGGGGTGGGACTCGACCTCGTGCACGTCATCGAGGTGGGGGTGACGCTGACCCCGTACGACATGCTCGCCGGGGAGGTGCCCTGGTACGGCGAGGAGCTCGAGACGGCGGCTCGCGCGCACCTCGAGGAGGTCGCGTCGCGGGTCCGCGACCGCCATCCGGACCTCGACGTCCGGGTGCTCACGCCGGTGGGTTCGCCGACCGCCGTGCTCGTCGGCCTCTCCGAGCGGGCCACCGTCGTCGTCGGGGCCGCCGCCCACGACCGGCTCGAGCGGCTCGTCCTCGGCTCCACCGCGCTCGCCGTGGTGGCCCACGGGCGCGGCACCGTCGTGGTGGTCCCCGAGCTGCTCCCGCCCGTGGAACCGCGCCGTGTCGTCGTGGGCGTCGACGGCAGCGAGCCGGGGGCACGGGCCCTCGCGCACGCGGTCGACGAGGCGTCGACGGTCGGAGGGAGCGTCACCGTCGTCACGGCCTGGACCGTCGAGGTCGAGGACGGCGTCGTCGTCACCGAGCCGGGGACCGAGCGCTGGCAGCGTGTGCAGGACCGCCTGGTGGACTCCTCACGGTCGGCGCTCGCCGCCGCCCGAGAGGCGCACCCGGACGTGCCGGTGGACGTCGTGGTCCGCAACGGCCGGCCCGCGACCGCCGTGCTCGACGTCGCCCGGGAGGTCGGTGCCGACCTCCTCGTCGTCGGACGTCGTGGACGTGGCGGGTTCGCCGAACTGCTCATGGGCAGCGTGAGCCGGACCGTCGCCCAGCGTGCCTCGACCCCGGTCGCCGTCGTGCACTGAGGGGTCTCAGCCCAGGGCGGCCCGCACCAGCGGGGCGAAGCCGTCGCGGTACCCGGCTCGGGTCGGGTGGTAGATGTCGAACAACCCCGTCTTCTTGCCCCACAGGTACGGCGCGGACGCGCAGACGTCGTGCCCGGTGAACGCCGGTACGGGGTCGAGGTAGGTGAACCCGGCCGCCGCGGCACGCTCGGCGATGACCCGGTCGAGGTGCGTGGCGACATCGTTGAGCAGGGCCGCCTCGCGACCGTTGACGCCCTGGGCCTGGGAGCACGAGACGTTCGTGCCGAACGGCCTCGGGTACCCGATGACGATGACCTTCGCCCCGGGGGCCCGGCTGCGGATGTCGGTGTACGTCGTGTCGAGGAGGCCGGGCAGGCGCGAGTCGATGCGTCCGTTCACCGTCGCGACGGTGGAGCGGCACAGCGGCTCGTCCCAGGTGCTGAAGCAGGACAGGATGAGGTCGACGAAGCCGACGTCGTTGCCACCGATGCTGATCGTCACGAAGTCCGTCGCGGCGGACAGCGCGGCGCTCTGGCCTCCGGTGACGTCGGAGGTGTCGGCACCCGTGCACGCCCGGAAGGTCAGGCTCGTGTTCGGGCGAGCCTTCGCGACGAGGGGGGCGTAGGCGAGACTGCTGCGGTAGCAGGAGAAGCTGAGGTCCGGCCACCCGGTGCCGTTCCCGGACGCGTAGGAGTCGCCGAGGGCGACGTACTGGTCCGGTTCGGCCGCGGCCGCCGACGGGGCGAGCGCCACCGCGAGCGCGAGGGGGAGTGCCGCCGCAGCGGCGACGAGGGACCGGAGACGGGGGCGGACGGACAACGGGCACTCCTTCGTGCGGCGTCTCGGGCGGAGTGGGCCGCCGCCCCGGCTCCGCTCACTGTGGACCCCTCCCGGGGCTCCCGCAAGCGGAGCGCCCGGCTCACGTCTCCGTGAACGGCCACCCCTCGACCAGGCCCTCCGGCCGACCCGGCTCGAGGTAGTGCTCGAAGCCGAAGGCGGCCGCGAACACCTCGGGCGGCATCGCGAGCATCATGCCGACGTCGCTCGTCTGGCTGGCGTGGCAGGCGAGGGAGGCGCGCTTGCGTTCCACGAGGTCACGCACGTCGACCCGCCAGTGCAGCTCGGCCGCGGGAGTGCCCATCGGGTTGCCGTCGTCCATGGGCGCGTCGGGGTCGAAGACCTCCTGGCCGGCGGCGCGGCCCAGCGCGGCCAGCTCACGCATCGCGTCACGGTTCATCGACGACTCCAGGAGGCGGGGTCGGCGGGCCGCGAGCCCGGCGGCGCGGTGCAGCACCCGGTGCACCTGCACGTGGTCGGGGTGGCCGTAGCCACCGTGCCAGTCGTAGCCGACGACGACGTCGGCGTCCTCGTCGTCGAGGACCGCGGCGACCCGTCGCGCGGCCTCGTCGACGTCGGCGGCGGCGAAGGCACGCTCGTGGGCGTTCTGCTCCCAGCCGCTCATCCCGGAGTCGGCGTACCCGAGCCACTCGATGCGGTGCAGCCCGATGACGCGTCCAGAGGCGGTGAGCTCGGCGCGACGCCGGTCGACGACCGTCTCGTCGGCCGCGAGGTCCTCGGGAGCGGTGCCGTGGTCGCCGTTGGTCGCGACGACGAGCACGACCCGGTGGCCCTCGTCGACGGCGCGGGCCATCGTGCCGGAGGTCTGCGAGGCCTCGTCGTCGGGGTGGGCGTGGAGGAACACGATCGTCGACACGGGCCCATCCTGCCGGACCGTCCGCAAACCCCCGCACGGCCCACTCCGTCCCTACGGTGTCCTGTGGCCCGCGCGACCGCAGGGCCCCCGTGGGAACGAGGAGGTTTTCCGTGAGCACCACCGACCAGGCCGACACCGGCGGACCCCGCCGGGACGAGGTCGACCACGACACCGTGCCGCCGGCGCGCAAGGGGCTGCTCGCCGTCGCGGGCGTGCTGCTGCTCATCCCGGTCGTCGCCCTGCTGTGGGTCGGCAGCTACACCCGCGTCGACCCCAAGCTGGGGCCGTTCCCGTTCTTCTTCTGGTACCAGTTCCTCTGGGTGTTCCTCTGCTCGGCGATGACGTACTCCGCCTACCGGATCGTCCTCGTCGCCCGGCCGCACCGCTCGATGGTCGACACCGACGGCACGGGGGAGCGGTCGTGAGCGGGGTCAACGGCGTGGCGCTCGCCGTCCTCGTCGCCCTGTTCGCCCTCGTGACGGGCATGGGCTTCTGGGCGACGCGCTGGCGCCGTCCGACGTCGATGGAGTCCCTCGACGAGTGGGGGCTCGGGGGCCGGTCGTTCGGCACCTGGATCACGTGGTTCCTGCTGGGCGGCGACCTCTACACGGCCTACACGTTCGTCGCGGTGCCGGCCGCCATGTTCGCGGCCGGGTCGGTCGGGGGGTTCTTCGCCGTGCCCTACACGATCGTGCTCTACCCGATCATCTTCGTGTTCATGGGTCGCCTGTGGTCCGTGAGCCACCGTCACGGCTACGTGACGACGGCCGACTTCGTCCGGGGCCGGTTCGGCTCGCGCGGGCTGTCACTGGCCGTGGCCGTCACCGGGTTCCTCGCGACGATGCCGTACATCGCGCTCCAGCTCGTCGGCATCCAGGCCGTCCTCGAGGTCGCCGGGCTCGGTGGCGGTGACAGCGTCCTGGCCAAGGACCTGCCGTTGTTCATCGCCTTCGCGCTGCTCGCGGCGTACACCTACTCGAGCGGCCTGCGCGCGCCCGCGGTCATCGCCTTCGTCAAGGACGCCCTGATCTACCTCGTGATCGTCGTCGCGATCATCTACCTGCCCTCCAAGGTCGGCGGCTGGGACGCCGTCTTCTCCGCGGCGGAGCAGAAGATGACCACGCCGGCGGCCGACGGCAAGCCGACCGGCGCGTTCATCCCGGCGGCCACGCAGCACTGGGCCTACGCCACGCTCGGCCTGGGGTCGGCGCTCGCGCTGTTCATGTACCCGCACTCGATCACGGCGAGCCTGTCGTCGAAGTCCCGCAACACGATCCGGCGCAACGCGTCCATCCTCCCGGCCTACAGCTTCGTGCTCGGCCTCCTCGCGCTGCTCGGCTGGGTCGCGATCGCGGCGGGGACGAAGCCGATCGGCCTCGACGGCAAGCCGAACGCGCAGCTCGTCGTCCCGCAGCTGTTCGAGGACATGTTCCCCTCGTGGTTCGCGGGGGTCGCGTTCGCGGCCATCGCCATCGGTGCGCTCGTCCCCGCCGCGATCATGTCGATCGCCGCGGCGAACACCTTCACCCGGAACATCTACAAGGAGTGGCTCAAGCCGGACGCCACGGTGCAGCAGGAGGCGCGGGTCTCCAAGCTCGTCTCGCTCGTCGTCAAGGCGTTCGCGCTGCTGTTCGTCCTGCTCCTCGACAAGCAGAACGCCATCAACTTCCAGCTGCTCGGTGGCATCTGGATCCTCCAGACCTTCCCGGCGGTCGTCCTCGGGCTGTACACCCGCTGGCTGCACCGGTGGGCGCTGACGGCCGGCTGGGCGGTCGGCATGGTCTACGGCACGTGGCGCGCGTACCAGGTGGCCAACCCGCGGGCGGGTGTCGACCACTTCGGTGGGTCCCTCGACCCGATCCCGGTCATCGGCGACCTCGGGTACATCGCGATGACGGCGTTCGTGCTCAACCTCGTCGTCGCCGTGGCGCTGACCTTCGTGCTGCGCGCGGTGAAGGCTCCCGAGGGCACGGACGACACGATCCGGGGCGACTACTTCGCGGACGCCGGGGACCCCCGGGTCCAGAAGGTGCTCGAGCCCCTGCACCAGGAGACGCCCAGCCCCTGACCACCGGGGGGCCGGGAGCGGACCGACGTCCGCTCCCGGCCCCGCTGTTGGCAGGATGGGGTCATGCAGCCCGCCCCGTCGTCCCGGCTCGTCGAGCTCGCCCAGGCCCACGGGGTCGCGACGGAGTACTGGGACTGGCTGGGCCAGCACGTCACCGTCTCGGCCGACTCCATTCGCGCCGTCCTCGCCGCGCTCGGGGTGGCCGCCGCGACCGACGCAGAGGTCGAGGCGTCGCTCGTCGAGCACGCCGAGTCCGCCTGGCGTCGGACCCTGCCTCCGACCGTCGTCACGCGGGCGGGCCGGCCGCAGCAGGTCCCCGCCCACGTGCCCGCCGGCTCCCGGGTCACCGTCCGCGTCGAGCTCGAGGAGGGCGGGGCCCGCCCCGTGGCCCAGGTCGACCGGTGGGTGCCGGACCGCGTCGTCGGTGGGCGTCCGGTCGGCGAGGCCACCTTCGAGCTGCCCGACGACCTGCCGCTCGGCTGGCACCGGCTCGTCGCGGAGGTCGATGCCGACCCGCTCGACCCGACCACCCTCACGAGCACGCTCGTCGTGACCCCGGAACGCCTCGAGCTCCCCGAGCCGGTGGCCTCCCGTCGGGTCGTCGGGCTGATGGCCCAGCTCTACCAGGTCCGCTCGCCCGGGACGTGGGGTGTCGGCGACCTGCGCGACCTCGCCGACGTCGCGGCCTGGGCCGCGGCCGCACACGACGCGGACTTCGTGCTCGTCAACCCGCTGCACGCCGCCGAGCCGGTCTCCCCGATGGAGCCGTCGCCGTACCTGCCGACGACGCGACGCTTCGTCAACCCGCTCTACCTGCGCGTCGAGGACGTGCCCGAGGTCGCCTCCCTCGACCCCGCCGACCACCGCCGCTTCCTCGCTCTCGCCGCGCGCGGGCGGGCGCTGTCCGCCGGGGACCGGATCGACCGCGACGCGGCCTGGGAGGTCAAGAAGGACGCCCTGCGGCTCGTCTTCGACGCCGGTCTGTCCGGGGCCCGGGCCGACGCCTTCGCCGCCTACCGGGAGCGCGAGGGCGAGGGGCTGTTGCGCTTCGCCACGTGGTGCGCGCTCGCCGACCACCATGGCCTCCCGTTCACCGCGTGGCCGGCCGAGCTCCAGGCCCCGGACGGGCCGGCCGTCCGCGACTTCCAGGCCGCCCACCCCGATGACATCGACCTGTACCGGTGGATGCAGTGGCTCCTGGAGGGCCAGCTCGCGTCCGCGCAGCGCGAGGCCCGAGCGGCGGGGATGGCCCTCGGCGTGGTCCACGACCTCGCCGTCGGCGTGCACCCCGTGGGTGCGGACGCGTGGGCCCTCGGCGACACCCTCGCCCGCGGGGTCACCGTCGGCGCCCCGCCGGACCAGTTCAACCAGCTCGGCCAGAACTGGAGCCAGCCGCCGTGGCGGCCGGACCGGCTGGCCGAGCTCGGCTACGCCCCCTTCCGCGACATGGTCCGCTCCGTGCTCCGCGACTCCGGCGGCCTCCGGGTCGACCACATCCTCGGCCTCTTCCGCCTCTGGTGGATCCCCGCCGGAGGGACCCCCGCCGACGGCGCGTACGTCTACTACGACCACGAGGCGCTCATCGGGATCCTCGTGCTCGAGGCCCAGCGGGCGGGAGCCGTCGTCATCGGGGAGGACCTCGGGGTCGTGGCACCCAACGTGCGTGACGTGCTCGTCGAGCGCGGGGTGCTCGGCACCTCGATCCTCTGGTTCGAGTGGGACGGCGACACCGTCCGCGCCCCGGAGACCTACCGCGACCTCTGCCTGTCGACCGTCACCGTGCACGACCTGCCCCCGACCGCGGGGTACCTCACCCTCGAGCACGTCGCGGTGCGCGAGCAGCTCGGCCTGCTGACCCGCCCGGTCGAGGAGGAGCGGGCGGTGGAGGAGGCCGCCATCGGTCGGGTGCGGGGCGCCCTCGAGGCGCGTGGGTTGCTCGCACCGGGGGCCGACGTCGACGACACCGTCGTGGCCCTGCACCGCTGGCTGGCCCAGACACCCAGCCGGATGCTGGCCGTCGCGCTCCCCGACCTCGTCGGCGACAGGCGCGCGATCAACCAGCCCGGCACGAACGACGAGTACCCCAACTGGCGGCTCCCGCTCGCCGGGCCGGACGGAACCCCGGTCGACCTCGACGACGTGCGGGAGTCCCCGCTGGCCGAGACCCTGTTCGACGCCCTCCGCGGCCGCTGACCTGCCCGACCTTTCATGCCGGCGTCCGCCCGAACCGCCGTTCCGACGGCGTGCCGGGCGGACGACGGCATGAGAAGTCGGGGTCAGGGGAGCTGGGCCACGAAGCGGGCGGCGAGCGGCTGCCAGGCGGTGTGCAGCCGGTCACGCGCCGCGGCGACCTCGGCGACGACGCGGTGCGCGTCGTCGTCGAGCCCGTCGGGGAGGTCGGAGCGCACCCAGTCCTCGAACACCTCGGGGGAGGTCTCGGGGTGGAACTGGACACTCCACGCGCGCAACCCGAGGCGCAGCGCCTGCGGCGCCCCGTCGGGCAGCCGGGCCAGCACGGTCGCGCCGGGCGGGGTCGTGAGCACGACGTCGTCGTTGAAGTGCACCGCGGGCGCACCGTCCGACCCGCCGAGCAGGGTGTCGGCGGCCCCCTCCGGGGTGAGGGACACCGGGACGACGCCGATCGTGCGCCCGGACGGGTTGCGCCCGGCGGTGCCGCCGAGGGCCACCGCGGCGAGCTGGTGGCCGAGGCAGACGCCCAGGACCGGGAGCCCCCGGCGCACCGTGTCGCGGACCAGTGCGCGCGTCGGGGCGAGCCACGGGTGGTCGGCGTCGTCGTTCGCGCCCATCGCTCCGCCGAGGACGACGAGCCCGTCGGCCCCGGTCTCCTCGAGCCGCCCGGGGAGGGGCTCTCCGAGGTCCCCGCGGACGACGTCGAGGCCGATCCCCGCAGCCTCCCACCACTCGCCGAGCCAGGCGGCCGGGGCGTCCGGCTCGTGCTGGACGACGAGGAGTCGCCTCGCCATCACCCGACCTGGGTTCCGACGAGCGCGCCGATGCCGTAGGTGACGATCATCGCGAGGACACCGCCCGCGACGACGCGGACGGTGGCACGGCGCGCGTCGGCCTCACCGAGCCGGGCGCTGAGCAGCCCGGTCCCCATGAGGGCGAGCACCACCGCGACGACGGTGACCGGCACGCGCCAGGACAGTGCCGGCAGGACGATGGCCAGCAGCGGGAGGAGGGCGCCGACCGTGAAGGCGACCATCGAGGCCAGGGCAGCGTGCCACGGGTTGGTCAGGTTGTCCGGGTCGATGCCCAGCTCGGCCTCCGCGTGGGCCCCGAGGGCGTCGTGGGCGGTGAGCTCGACGGCCACCCGGTGCGCGAGCTCGGGGGAGAGGCCCTTGCCCTGGTAGATCCCCGCGAGCTCGGCGAGCTCGGCCTCGGGCTCCTCGCGCAGCTCACGGATCTCCTTCTGGATGAGGGCCCGCTCGCTGTCGCGCTGGGTGCTCACGGAGACGTACTCGCCGACGGCCATGCTCATCGCCCCCGCCGCGAGACCCGCGAGACCGGCGGTCAGCACGGCGCCGCGATCCGTGGTGGCGGCCGCGACCCCGATGACGAGGCCGGCCGTGGAGACGATGCCGTCGTTGGCGCCGAGGACGCCGGCCCGCAGCCAGTTGAGCCGTCCGGCGAAGGACCCGTCGTGCGCCTCGTCGTGGGTCTCGAGGGCGGCGGCGGCCGCCTCCCGGTCGACGGGGGGCGGGGTGTGCTCAGCCACCGAGGTCCGCCCCCTCCGCGCGGGCCGCCTGCGAGATGCGGTGGGCCAGCTCGATGTCGAGCTGCGTGAGCCCACCGGCGTCGTGGGTCGTCAGCAGCCACCGCGTCGTGCGCCAGCGGATGTCGATGTCGGGGTGGTGGTTCATCTGCTCGGCGTCGTCGGCGGCCGCCGCGACGAGGCGGATGGCCGCGGGGAAGTCCGGGGCCTGGATCGTCGCGACGATGGCGTCACCCTCGCGCTCCCAGCCGGGAAGGTCGGCGAGCTGGCGGGTGACCTCGTCGTCGGTGAGGAGTCGGCTCATCCCGCCATCATGGGCCACGGGACCCCCCGACGGCACGTCAGGGGGACCTCACCTGCCCACCGGTCAGACGGCCCCGCCGGAGGGCTCGCCCCCGGCGCGGTGCTGCGCGAACGCGGCCTCGGCCTCGCCCTCGGACTGGGGGCCGAGCAGGTCGCCGTCGTCGGTGCCGTGCCACTCCTGCGTGGTCGCCGTCGGCGCCACGTCGTGCGGCTGGATCTCACCGCTCGCGATCTGCTCGGCCCAGTGGCAGGCCACCTTGTGCGACGCGGGCATGCCCTCGATGTCGACGACCCGCAGCTGGGGCCGCTCCTCGACGCACCGGGTCTCCTGGCGCCACGGGCACCGGGTGTGGAACCGGCAGCCCGGCGGCGGGTTCGAGGGCGAGGGCAGGTCCCCGGGGAGGAGGATCTGCTCGCGGCTGTCCTCGGCGACCGGGTCGGGCAGCGGTACCGCGGAGAGCAGCGCGCGGGTGTACGGGTGCAGGGGCGTCGTGTACAGGTCGTCGGCGTCCGCCTCCTCGACGAGCCCGCCGAGGTACATGACGCCGATCCGGTCGCTGATGTGCCGGACGACGGCGAGGTCGTGGGCGACGACGAGGTAGGTGAGGTCGAACTCGTCCTGCAGCTGCTCCAGGAGGTTGATGACCTGCGCCTGCACCGAGACGTCGAGGGCGCTGACCGGCTCGTCGGCGACGATGAGCTTCGGCTCGACCGCGAGGGCCCGGGCGATGCCGATCCGCTGCCGCTGGCCGCCGGAGAACTCGTGCGGGTACTTCTTGAGCGCGGCGGCCGGCAGCCCGACCGCCGTGAGCAGCTCGCGCAGCCGCGCCGCGGTGGCCTTCTCGTCGGTCGCGAGGCCGTGCGCCTTCATCCCCTCGACGAGGAGGGACTCCACGGACTGGCGGGGGTCCAGGCTCGACATCGGGTCCTGGAAGACCATCTGGAAGTCCTTGCGGCGCTTCCGCAGCTCCTCGCCCTTGAGCGACGCGACGTCGGTGCCGTCGACGAGGACGGACCCCTCGGTCGGCGGCTCGAGGTTGAGGATCGCCTTGCCGAGGGTCGACTTCCCGCAGCCGGACTCGCCGACGAGGCCGTACGTCTCGCCCTTGCGGATCTGGAGGTCGACACCGTCGACGGCGTAGACGTGGCCGACGACCTTGTCGAAGATCACGCCACGCTTGATGGGGAAGTGGACCTTGACCCCGCGGGCGTCGACGAGGAGCTCGCGGTCGTCGGCGGGGGTGGGTGCCGGGCTGGGATCGGTGGTCGTGGTCATCGCGTCACCTCACGGGGTTGTGGCAGCGCAGGGCCCGGCCGGCGGACTCCTCGAGCACCGGGGTGGTGCTCGTGCACACGTCGATGGGCTGGGAGCAGCGCGGCGCGAACGCGCACGCGTGGTCCCAGGGGAGGTTGTCGGACACCGAGCCCGGGATGGGCGTCAGCGGCGCACCGCGGGCCCCGTCGATCCGGGGGATCGAGGCGAGCAGGCCGTTGGTGTAGGGGTGGCGCGGGTCGGCGAAGAGCTCGTGGCGGCGGCCCCGCTCGACGATCCGGCCGCCGTAGAGCACGTTCACCTCGTCGCAGAGGCCGGCGACGACACCGAGGTCGTGGGTGATCATCACGAGCGCCGTCCCGGTCTCCCGGACGAGGTCCTTGAGCAGGCCGAGGATCTGCGCCTGGATCGTCACGTCGAGCGCGGTGGTCGGCTCGTCGGCGATGAGCAGGCGGGGTGCGCACGCGAGGGCCATCGCGATGAGGGCGCGCTGCCGCATGCCGCCGCTCATCTGGTGGGGGTAGTCCCTGAGCCGACGGTCCGGGTCCGGGATGCCGACCCGGTCGAGGAGGTCGCGGGCGACGGGCGTGGCGGCCTTGCGGGACATCCCGCGGTGCCGTTCGAGCACCTCGGTGACCTGCCGGCCGACCGAGACGACGGGGTTGAGCGAGGAGAGCGGGTCCTGGAAGATCATCGCGATGTCGCTGCCCCGGCGGTCGCGCATCTCGTGGGCCGGGAGGCGGAGCAGGTCGGTGCCCTCGAAGGTCGCGCTGCCCTCGACGGTGTTGCCGCGGTCGGGGAGCAGGCCCATGATCGCCAGCGAGGTGACCGACTTCCCGCAGCCGGACTCGCCGACGAGCCCGACGGTCTGGCCGGGACGGACGTCGAAGCTCACGCCGTCGACGGCGGTGAAGGGCTCCTCGCCCTGGCGGCGGAACGTGACGGTGAGGTCGCGCACGGACAGCAGGGGCTCCTCGCCCTGCCGGGACGCGCCGGGAGTGGTCGCGGTGGCGGTCATCGGCTGCGTCACCTCCTGCTCTTGGGGTCGAGGGCCTCGCGCAGCGACTCGCCCATGAGGGTGAAGCCCAGCGCGACGACGATGATGCACAGCGCCGGGTAGATCGCGAGGTGCGGGTAGTCGTAGATGTACTGCTGCGCCCGGCCGAGCATCTGGCCCCACTCCGGCTGCCGGTCGTCGGGGTTGCCGAGGCCGAGGAAGGACAGCGCCGCGGCGTCGATGATCGAGACCGCGAGCACGAGGGTCGACTGGACGATGACCGGGCCCAGCGAGTTCGGCAGCATGTGCCGGAAGACGATCGCGCGCTGGTTGACGCCGAGCGCCCGGGCCGCGAGGACGTGGTCGCTGGATCGCTGCGAGAGCATCGAGCCCCGGAGCAGCCGCGCGAAGACAGGCACCTGCACGGCCGCCACGGCGATGATGACGGTCATCTGGCTCGGTCGGGCGGCGATCGCCGCGATCGAGAAGGCGAGGAGCAGCGACGGGATCGAGAGCAGCACGTCGACGACACGCATGACGAGGGCGTCCACCCAGCCGCCGAACGCCCCCGCGAGGATGCCGAGGGTCAGGCCCCCGGTCAGGCCGAAGACCGTGGCGACCACCCCGACGATGAGGGTCTGCTGGCTCCCCACGAGGAGCCGCGAGAGCAGGTCGCGGCCGACGTCGTCGGTCCCGAGCGGGAAGCCGGGCTGCGGGCCGGGCACGGGGTTGGACTGCGGGCGCACCTGGTCGATGAGCAGGCCGGCCGCCGGGTCGTGGGGCGCGATGAACGGCGAGATGATCGCGAGGATGACGAAGAGGAGGGTGATGGTGGCGCCGATGAGGAACACCGGGTTCCGTCGCAGCCGCTGCCAGGCGCTCGCGATGAGCGAGACGCCGGGCTTCTCGTCGACGGCGCCGGCCTCGAGGACCGCGGTCCCCGCGCCGCCCCCGGCGGCGGACGCGGCGAGGGAGTCGATGCGGTCCTTGCGGTGGTTCATCGGGTTGCTCGGGCTCACCGGGTCCTCACCCTCGGGTCGATGATCGCGTAGGAGATGTCGACGAGCAGGTTGATGACGACGTAGGTGCCCGCGGCCGCGAGGATGAGGACCTGGAGCACGGCGTAGTCGCGCCGCTCGAAGGCGATGGCGAGGGCGTTGCCGATCCCGCCCCAGTTGAAGACCTTCTCGGTGAGCACGGCCCCGGCGAGCAGCCCTCCGGTCTGGAGGCCGATCGTCGTGACGACGGGCAGCAGCGCGTTGCGCATCACGTGCCGGCCGCGCACGACCCGCGCGGTGAGGCCCTTGGACTCGGCGGTGCGGACGTAGTCCTCGCCCAGCACCTCGAGCACGGAGGCCCGGGTGATGCGGTAGATCACGGCGAACGGGATCGTCGCGAGGGCGACCGAGGGCAGGATGAGGTGCTTGAGTGCGCTCGCCGAGCAGTCGAGCTCGCGGGTCAGCAGCCCGTCGAGGACGAAGAAGTTCGTGACCCGGGTGCAGCCGAGGCTGTCCTGACGCCCGGAGACCGGCAGCCAGTTGTGCTCGACGGCGAACTGGTACTTGAGGATGAACGCGAGGAAGAAGACGGGGACCGCGACGCCGATGAGCGAGACGATGACCAGCGAGCTGTCCAGAGGGGAGTTGGCCCGCCGTGCCGACACGTAGCCGAGGGGGATCGCCACGACGACGGCGATGACGAGCGCGGCGACGCTCAGCTCGATCGTGGCCGGGAAGCGGGTGAGGAAGATGTCGAACGCGTCGGCACCCGGCAGGACGCCCGTGGAGACGCCGAAGTCACCGTGGGCCGCCCGTCCGAGGAACTTGGCGTACTGCACCCAGATCGGCTGGTCGAGCCCCAGGGCCTGGGTCAGGGCGGCCCGGGTCTCGGGGGTGGCCCGCTCACCGAGGATCGCCGAGACGGTGCCACCGGGCAGCGAGCGCAGCCACAGGAAGACGAGGAGCGACAGGACGAAGACGACCCCCACCATCTGGAGGAGGCGTCTGATGATGAATCTCGCCAACGGGGGCTCCTGGTGTCGGGGTGGACGACGGCGGCCGCCTCGAACCTAGTCGTTCGAGGCGGCCACCGACCTTATACGTGCGCCGTCGTGGAGTCTTCCCCGGCGGTCACTTGCCGACCGTGACGGTGTCGAACACCTCCGCGGTCAGCGGGCTCGCGACCAGACCCTCGACCTTGCCGCTCGTGACGAGCGCCGGCGGCGAGTGGCTGATCGGGAGGCCGGGGAGGTACTCCTCGGCGATCCGCTTGTTGATGTCCTGGTAGGCGGCGTCGCGCTCACCCTCGTCGACGATGGCGTCGGCCTTCTTCAGGTCGTCCGAGAGCGTCTTGCCCCACGGCATGACGCTCGTGTGGAAGTCGTTCTGCTTGAGGTTGCCGAAGAAGGTGCCGAGGAAGTTGTCCGCGGCGTTGTAGTCGCCGGTCCAGCCGAGCAGCCACGCGTCGTAGTTGCCGTTGTTCACGTCGTCGAGGTAGCCGCCGTTCCACGGCTTGCTCACCGAGTCGACCTTGATGCCGACGGCCTCGAGGTCCTTGACGAACGCGGCGTGGATCTTCTGCGGGTCCGGCATGTACGGACGCGAGACCTCGGTGGGGAAGGCGAACTGCAGGGTCATGCCCTCGGCGCCGGCCTCCTTGAGGAGCGCCTTGGCCTTCTCGACGTCGTACGGGTAGGGCTGGAGCTCCTTGTTGTACCCGGCGACCGCCTCGGGCATGAACTGCGAGGCCACCGTGGCGCCCTCGGGCAGCTGGCTCTTGACCATCTGGTCCCGGTTGAGGGCGTAGGCGAGGGCCTGGCGGACCTTGAGGTCCTTGAGCTTCGGGTTGTGCTCGGGGTTCAGGCCCATGTAGAGCACGTTGAACGCCGGGCGGACCTCGACCTTGTTGCCGGCGTCCTCGAGGCCCTTCCAGTCGACCGGGTTCGGCAGGTCGTAGCCGTCGATCGAGCCGGCCTGCAGCTCCTGTCGGCGGGTGCTCTCGTCGGGGATGATCTTGAAGACGAGCGTCTTGGTCTTCGGCGGGTCGCCGTAGTACGTGTCGTTCGCGACGAGCGTGACCGTCTTGTTGGCCTCGTCGTACTTCTCGAGCTTGTACGGACCGACACCCACCGGGTTCTGCGAGTACGCGGGGTAGGTGAAGCCGTCACCCTGGGCCTGGACGTTGTTCGCGTCACCGGCCTCGAGGGCCTTGGGGGACTGCATCGAGAAGGAGTCGAGCGACAGGATGGTCGGGAAGCTCGACGTCGTCCGCGTGATGTCGATGACCGCGGTGTTCTCGTCCTTGGCCTCGCACGACTTGTAGAGCGAGTTCGACGGGTCGTCCTTGAAGGAGCCGAAGAAGTACGTCCAGTACTCGGCGGCCTGCTGGCCGGCGCCCTTCTGGTCGAACATCCGCTCCATGTTGTAGCAGACCGCATCGGCGTTGAACGGCTCGCCGTCGCTGAACTTCACGCCCTGGCGGAGCTTGAAGGTCCAGCTGAGGCCGTCCTCGGAGGGCTCCCAGCTCTCGGCGAGCTCGGGCTGGATGTCCGCGGTGCCGGGCTTGACCCCGAGCAGGCCGGAGTGGATCTGCCGGGTGACACGGAAGGTCTCGCCGTCCGTGGCGTACAGCGGGTCGAACAGCTTCGGGGCGCCGGCGGCGCCGAAGGTGAAGGTGTCCTTGAGGTCGGCGCTCCCGCTGCCGCCGTCGCCCGAGGTGTCGCGCTCGGACTGGGCGCACGCCGTCATGCTCAGGGCGGCCGCCGTCATCAGGACGAGGGGCGCCGTGCGCTTGAGTGTCATCAGTGTGAACCTCGCTTGGGTCTGCGATCGCTCGCGGCGTCCGGGTTGGGCGCCCGAGTGTCCGTGCACGGTCGGTTGGGACCGTCCCGTCCACGGATGCGGAGGACCCTAGTGGCAAAATCGCCTCCCGCACCGGATCACCGCGAGTGGTTATCCAAGTGAGACCGAAGCCGCCCGCAGACCTTGCGGGTGAGACCCCTCTCGCCACGCGCGGGGCACGATTCGGTGGGGAGGCCGATCCCTGAGAGACTGGTGCGCATGTCTGTCTCCCGCCGCGACGACCTTCGTAACGTCGCCATCGTCGCGCACGTCGACCACGGAAAGACCACGCTGGTCGACAAGATGCTCTGGCAGTCCGGAGCCTTCGGCGAGCACGACCACATCGCCGACCGGGCGATGGACAGCGGTGACCTCGAGCGCGAGAAGGGCATCACGATCCTCGCGAAGAACACCGCCGTCCACTACGCCGGGAAGGCCGCGGTCGACGCCGGCCTCACCGACGGCATGACGATCAACATCATCGACACCCCCGGCCACGCCGACTTCGGCGGCGAGGTCGAGCGCGGCCTGTCGATGGTCGACGGTGTCGTCCTCCTCGTCGACGCCAGCGAGGGCCCGCTGCCGCAGACCCGGTTCGTGCTCCGCAAGGCCCTCGCCCTCAAGATGCCCGTCGTCCTGTGCATCAACAAGGTCGACCGTCCCGACGCCCGCATCGCCGAGGTCGTCGACGAGGTGTACGAGCTCTTCATGGACCTGCTCGTCGACGCCGAGCACCACCAGGACCAGCTCGACTTCCCCGTGGTCTACGCGTCGGCGAAGGCCGGGATCGCCTCCCTGACCCGTCCGGCCGACGGCGCGCTGCCCGACGGGGACGACCTCGAGCCGCTGTTCCGCACGATCATCGAGACGATCCCGGCGCCGACGTACGACTCCGAGGCCCCGCTCCAGGCGCACGTCACGAACCTCGACGCCTCGAACTTCCTCGGCCGCCTCGCCCTGCTGCGCGTCCACAACGGCACGATCCGCAAGGGCCAGCAGGTGGCCTGGTGTCGCCGCGACGGGTCGATCTCCACGGTCAAGATCACCGAGCTGCTCATGACCGAGGCGCTCGAGCGCCGTCCGGCCGAGCAGGCCGGGCCCGGCGACATCATCGCCGTCGCCGGCATCCCGGAGATCACGATCGGCGAGACCCTCGCCGACGCCGACGACCCGCGGCCGCTGCCGCTCATCACCGTCGACGAGCCCGCCATCTCGATGACCATCGGCATCAACACCAGCCCGATGGCCGGGCGGGTCAAGGGCGCCAAGGTCACCGCGCGCCTGGTCAAGGACCGCCTCGACCGTGAGCTGGTCGGCAACGTCTCGATGCGGGTGCTCCCCACCGAGCGTCCCGACGCCTGGGAGGTCCAGGGCCGCGGGGAGCTCGCGCTGGCGATCCTCGTCGAGCAGATGCGCCGCGAGGGCTACGAGCTGACCGTCGGCAAGCCGGTCGTCGTCACCCGCGAGGTCGACGGCAAGGTGCACGAGCCGGTCGAGCGGGTCACCATCGACACCCCCGAGGAGTACCTCGGGGCCATCACCCAGCTGCTCGCCGCCCGCAAGGGCCGGATGGAGCAGATGACCAACCACGGCACCGGGTGGGTCCGGATGGACTACCTCGTGCCCTCGCGCGGGCTCATCGGCTTCCGCACCCAGTTCCTCACCGACACCCGCGGCACCGGGATCGCCAACCACGTCTTCGAGGGCTACGAGCCGTGGCTCGGCGACATCTCGACCCGGATCAGCGGCAGCCTCGTCTCGGACCGGTCCGGTGCGGCCACCGCCTACGCGATGGCGAACCTCCAGGAGCGGGGGACGCTCTTCATCCCGCCGACCACCGAGGTGTACGAGGGGATGATCGTCGGCGAGAACTCCCGCGTCGACGACATGGACGTGAACATCACCAAGGAGAAGAAGCTCACCAACGTGCGCTCCGCGGGGGCCGACGTCCTCGAGCGGCTCGCGCCGCCGCGGGCGCTCTCCCTCGAGCAGTCCCTCGAGTTCTGCCGGGAGGACGAGTGCGTCGAGGTGACCCCGGAGGCCGTGCGCATCCGCAAGGTGGAGCTCGACCAGACCCTGCGCGCCCGCAGCGCGGCCCGCGCGAGGAGGGGCTGACCGCACGGCATGACGCCAGACGACCGACGCTCCCACCGCGCGACCCCCGACCCTGCCCCCAGCCGCTCGGCGCGGCGCCGGGCCCGGCAGAAGCGGCGGCCGCTGCGGTTCGCCCTGCTCGCCGGCGTGCTCGTGGCGGCCCTCGTCGCCGTCGGCGTGGTCGTCGTCCGCCAGCGCGGTGCGGAGCCGACCCCGGACACCCTGCCCTCGTCGGCGGTCGGTGACCGGGTCGACACCCGGGGCGGCCGGATCAACGCCCTGTCCCTCGGCCCGGTGTCGTCCTGGGACCCGCAGCGCATCGCCTCCCGGTCCGACATGGCGTTCGCGGGCCGGGTGTTCGCCCGCACCCTCACCGCCTACGCGCCGACGACCGACCCCGACGGCCAGACCACGCTCGTCGGCGACCTCGCGACGGACACCGGCACCCCCGGCAAGGACCTCAAGACCTGGACCTTCACCCTGCGCGACGGGGTGAAGTGGCAGGACGGCAGTCCCGTGACCTGCGAGGACGTCGCGTACGGCATCTCACGGACCTTCGCGACGACCGAGGTCACCGGCGGCCCGACCGATGCCCTCGCCGTCCTCGCGGTCCCACGTAACGCGGACGGCACGAGCACCTACTCCGGGCCGTACGCCACCGGCAAGGCGGCCGAGGCGGGGCAGGCGGCGTTCGACAAGGCCGTGAGCTGCGACGGGTCGACGATCACCTTCACCCTGAGCACCCCGGTCGGCGACTTCAACGAGATGCTCACCCAGCCGGCCTTCGGTCCGGTCAAGGAGTCCGTCGACCGGGGGAGCGAGGGCACCTACGACGTCTTCAGCGCCGGGCCCTACATGCTCCGGGGGACGTGGGAGAAGGGCCGGGGCGGGACCTTCGTGCGCAACCCGCACTGGTCCGCGGACAGCGACCCGGTGCGCAAGGCCTACCCGGACGAGATCCACTACCAGGAGGGACTCGACACCCAGGCCGTGGCGCAGCAGGTCATGGCGGACAACGCGACCGGGCGGGTCTCGGTGTCGCTGGGCTCGGCCCCCCCGGCGATCCAGCAGCACATCACGGCGGTCCAGAGCCTCGAGGAACGCTCGGTCAACCCGCTGACCGGCGTCGTCGACTACCTCGTGCCCAACGTCCGCAGCACGGTCTTCGCGGACGAGAAGGTGCGGCTCGCCCTCGCGGCGTCGACGAACCGCGACGCCTACGTCACGGCGATCGGCGGTGACACCGCCGCGGACCCGGCCATCTCGCTGCTGCCGCGGGCGCTGCCGGCCTCCCACGACGACGACCCGGTGGCCGCCGGGCTCCGTGGCGACGCCGCGCGCGCCAAGGCCCTCCTCGCGGAGGCGGGCGTCAGCACGCCGGTGAAGTTCACCATCGCCTACCGCTCCGACCCGACCTCCGACAAGGCGATCGCGGCGCTCGTGGCGGGGTGGCAGCAGGCCGGGTTCGAGCCGACGACGAAGCCGATCACCGAGGACTACTTCTCGACGATCGCCGACCCGACCAAGGCCAAGGGCATCGACGTGTTCTGGTCGAACTGGGCGCCGGCCTGGGCCTCGGGCTCGACGGTGCTTCCGCCGCTGTTCGACAGCACGATCAACGTCACCAAGGCCGGACCGGGCCGCGACTACGGGTACTTCACGAGTACCGAGCTCGACGAGCAGATGACCAAGACCTCGGCCGTGGCGGACCGCGAGGCCCGCGAACGGGGCTGGGCCGACGTCGACCGGAGGCTGCTCCAGCAGGGCGCGTACATCGGGCTGGCCGAGCGGCGCGGCCTCTACGTCGCCGGGTCCGACGTGCGCAACCTGTCCGCGAACAGCGTCCTCGGCGGGGTCGTCGAGTTCGCCGACATCGCGGTGGTCTCGTGAAGGGCCTCCTCGACGACGTCGTGACCGGGCCGGGCCCGGCCCGGCTGCTCTTCGTCCACGCCCACCCCGACGACGAGACCCTGACGACCGGGGTCGCCATCGCGCACCACGTGGCGCGCGGCGACGAGGTGCACGTCCTCACCTGCACCCTCGGTGAGGAGGGCGAGGTGATCCCGCCCGCACTGGCCCACCTCGAGGGGGACGGCCCGGCCCTCGCCCGGCACCGTCGCGGCGAGCTCGCCGCGGCCACGTCCGTCCTCGGGGCCACCCACCACCTGCTGGGTGCCCCCGACGAGCGGGGTGAGCCGGCCCACCGCGACTCGGGGATGGCCGGCTCCGCCGCGGCGGCGCACCCGCGAGCCTGGGCCGCCGTACCGCTCCCGGCGGCCGCGGCCGCCGTGGGGGCCGTCCTCGACGAGGTCCGCCCGGACGTCGTCGTCACCTACGACGCCGGCGGTGGCTACGGGCACCCCGACCACGTCCGCACGCACGAGGCCACCCGCGCCGCCGCCGCCACCCGGGGCGTCCCGGTGCTCGGCACGCTGACCCCGCTCTCCTGGGCCACCGAGGACGCGGCGTGGCTGGCCGCGCACGTACCGGCGGGCGCCGGCTGGGTGGTCCCCGGTGAGGGCAGCCCCTACGCCGCGAACGTCGTCCCGGACGAGGTCGTCACCCATGCGGTCCTCGACCCCGGCGTGCTGCCCGTCCAGGCCCGGGCCCTGGAGGCCCACGCCACGCAGGTCGTCGTCGATGACGGCTGGTACGCCCTGTCCAACCGCCACGTCTTCCGGCTCGCCGGCCGGGAGGGCTACGCCCGGCTCGACCCGGTCACCGGCCGGCCCGTCCCCGGAGGTGCCGCATGAGCGAGCTCGACCCCGCCGTCTTCCGGCAGGCGATGGGCCGACTCGTCCAGGGCGTCAGCGTGCTGACGACCACGCACGAGGGCCACGACCACGCGATGACCGCCGACACCGTCACCTCGGTGTCCCTCGAGCCCCTCCTCGTGCTCGCGTGCGTCGAGACCGAGAGCCGCTTCCACGACGCCGTCGTCGGGGCCGGGGTGTGGGGCGTCAGCGTCCTCGCGGCCGACCAGCGGCCCCTCTCGGAGTGGTTCGCCACCCGCGGACGCCCGCTCCACGGCCAGCTCGACCGGGCCGAGTTCCGCCGGGGCGAGCACACCGGGGTCGCCCTGCTCGACGGCGCGCTGACCCAGCTCGAGTGCCGGACCACCGCGGTGCACACGGCGGGGGACCACGTGATCGTCGTCGGCGAGGTGCTCGACATCACGGTGCCCGACACGGTCGGGCCCGCCCTCGTCCACTACCGCGGCCGCTACGGGAGCATCGCATGAGCGCGGGGCCGCTCGAGGACGCCCGGTGGGAGGAGCCGGTGTGGGAGGACCCCGCCCCGGGCCCGCGCCGGTGGCCCGCCGTGGTCGCCGGGACGGTGCTGCTCCTCGCGGCCCTCTACGGGGGTGCGGCGTGGTGGTTCGGTGACCGTGTGCCCCGCGGCATGACCGTCGCCGGTGTCGACGTCGGCGGGCAGACCGCCGACGTGGCCCGCACCACTCTCGAGCGCGCCGTCGGCGACGGTGCGGACGAGCCGCTGACGCTGACCTCGCCGGCGGGCGAGGCCGAGCTCGACCCGGCGGACTCCGGTCTCGCGGTCGACGTCCCGGCCACCGTCCGGGCGCTGACCGGCTTCACCCTGGCCCCGGCGGACCTGTGGCGGCACGTGGTCGGCGGCGGCGACCAGCCGGCCGTGGTCACCGTCGACGACGCCGCGTTCGGGGCGGCGCTCGAGACCGCCCGGGAGACGCTCGACGCGCAGCCGCAGGAGGGGGCGCTCTCCCTCGAGGGCGGGAAGGTCACGTACACCGCGCCCGTCAAGGGGACACGCACCGACCTCGAGCGCACCGCCGCCGCCGTCCGACGCTGGTGGCCGGCCCAGGACACCGTCGAGGTCGTCGCCGAGACCGTGCCGGCGAAGGTCACGACCGCCGAGCTGGAGCGGGTGCGCGACGAGTTCGCCGCCGTGGCGGTGTCGGCTCCGGTGACCGTCGAGGCGAACGGGAAGAGCTTCGAGCTCGCCCCCGCGGACTTCGTGCCGGCGGTCGTGCTCAGCCCTGCCGACGACGGCACCATCACCCCGCGGGCCGACGACGAGAAGCTGCGGGCCCTGGTGCACGCGGCCGCCACCGAGGCCGGCGCCGAGGTGGCACCGAAGGACGCCGTCGTGACGTTCACCGGCCGCACCCCCAAGGTCGCCCCGAGTGCGGCGGGCGTCGCCCTCGACGACGCGTCGATCTCGGCCGCGGTCTGGGCGGCCATCTCCTCGACGGAGCGGACTGCGACCGTGACGACGAAGGAGGTCCAGCCCGAGTTCACGACCGAGGTCGCGAAGAAGACCCTCCCGAAGGAGAAGATCTCGAGCTTCACGACCTACTACCAGGCCGGGCAGGCACGCGTGCACAACATCAAGCTCGCGGCGTCGATCATCAACGGCACCTACATCCCGCCGGGGGAGCAGTTCAGCATGAACGGCGTGCTCGGCGAGCGGACCGCGGCGAAGGGCTACGTCAAGGCCGGCATCATCCGGTACGGGCGGCTCGCGGAGAGCTACGGCGGCGGCATCTCCCAGGTGTCGACGACGATCTTCAACGCCTCGTTCTTCGCCGGCGTCCAGCTCGACGCCTGGCAGCCGCACTCGTTCTACATCTCCCGCTACCCCGAGGGGCGGGAGGCGACGATCTCGTGGCCGGACCTGCACAACAAGTGGACCAACACCCTCGACGGCGGGATCCTCATGGAGGTCACGACGACCGACACGTCGATCACCGTCACGTACTACGGCACGAAGAAGTACGACGTCGAGGCCACCAAGAGCGCGCGCTACGCCATCGTCCAGCCGAAGAAGATCACCGACGACAGCGCGACGTGCAAGCCGCAGAACCCCACCGTCGGCTTCACGGTCGACGTCGGGCGGATCTTCCGGGCGGGCGGCAAGGTCGTCAAGAAGCAGACCTTCACGACGCGGTACGACGCCGAGGACGACGTGACCTGCACGAAGTCCTCCGGCTGAGCCGGACGGGTCAGGGCTGCCGCACGGTCACGTACTCGTGGTGCCGCACGAAGCCGGCCCCGCGGTAGAACGCCAGGGCGCCGTCGTTGTCGCCGTCGGTCTGCAGGTGGAGGGAGGCCACGCCCCGACGCGCCGCCTCGCCGGCGAGTGCGCCGAGCAGGACGGTGGCCAGCCCGCGCCGACGCGCCGTCGGGGCCACCCACATCGCGGCGACGCCGCCCCACGCCGCGGCGAGGCCGAGGCGCCCGATGCCGACGACCTCGCCGGTCGCGTCCGTGGCGCTCACGAAGACCTGCTCGGGTGACCCGGTGAGGACGGCCCGCGCCGGGCCGTCCGGTGCCTCGCGGTAGCCGCGGTAGGCCGTGAGCCAGGACTCCTCGAGGGTGGTCCGGGTCGTGACGCGGAGGCCGGCCGCGGGTGCGCTGCGCACGGATGCGACGACAGCGGCCGTCGACGCCGTGAGCGTCGTGGTCGGCACGCGCGTCGCGTAGCCGCGGTCGAGCAGCTCCGCGCCGAGCGGGTCGGCGGTGAGGTCGAACCCGACCGGCCCCGCGAGGGTGAGCATCGCGGGGCGGCCCCGCGCGGCGTACCAGGCCTCGACCGCCTCGACCGCCGCCGGGAGGGCCAGGCCCGGGTCGCCGGCCGTCATCACCGAGTTGGCGCGCTGGGTGAACCCGTCGGCGGCGCGCAGCAGCCACTCGCCGAGCTGCGAGGTGTCGGGGGCCGGCCACGCGCCGACCATGACCCGTTGGAGGTCCTCGACGGACAGAGCGAGGTGGGGCGCCCCGCGGCGGGACGGTGCCGGTGGGACCTCCTTGACGGCCGTGACCGCGTGCCGCGGCACCTCGACCACGCCGCGCCGGCTCCGGACGACGAGGCGGTCGTCGCGGACCTCGACGAGGTCGCCCACGACGTCGGTCAGCGAGGCGCCGGTCAACGGGTCCGGGGCGGGCAGCCGGTGCCGCACCACGACGCGTGCACCCACCGGCGGAAGGGCAGCGGACCCGGACGTCGGAGCCTCCATGACCCGCATAGTATTGGCGCCATGACGTACGTGATCGCGCAGCCCTGTGTGGACCTGAAGGACAAGGCCTGCATCGAGGAGTGCCCCGTCGACTGCATCTACGAGGGTGAGCGCAGCCTCTACATCCACCCCGACGAGTGCGTCGACTGCGGCGCCTGCGAGCCGGTCTGCCCGGTCGAGGCGATCTACTACGAGGACGACGTGCCGGAGCAGTGGGCCGAGTACTACAAGGCCAACGTCGAGTTCTTCGACGACCTCGGCAGCCCGGGCGGCGCCGCGAAGCTCGGCGTCATCCCGAAGGACCACCCGATCATCGCCGACCTGCCGCCGCAGGAGCACGACGAGTAGGTGCTCCGGCTCCCCGACTTCCCCTGGGACTCGCTCGCGCCCGCCCGGGCGCGGGCGAGTGCCTTCTCCGACCCCGACCTCGAGGGCGACGCCGGCCGCGGCATCGTCGACCTGTCCGTCGGCACCCCGGTCGACCCCACGCCCGAGGTGGTCCGCCGGGCGCTCGTCGAGGCCTCCGACGCCCCCGGCTACCCGCAGACGTACGGGACGCCCGACCTGCGCGAGGCCGTGGCGGTCTGGTTCGCGGCCCGGCGCGGCGTGCCCGGGGTCGACCCGGCCGGCGTCCTCCCCACGATCGGGTCCAAGGAGCTGGTCGCCTGGCTCCCCACGCTCCTCGGGCTGGGGGAGGGCGACGTCGTGGCGTTCCCCCGCGTCGCCTACCCGACGTACGACGTCGGCGCCCGGCTGGCGCGGACCGTGCCGATGGCCGTCGACTCGCTGACCGCCCTCGGGCCGCTGACGGCAGCCACGACGCCGAAGTTGTTGTGGCTCAACACTCCCGGGAACCCGACCGGCAAGGTGCTCGGGGTCGCGCACCTCGCCAAGGTCGTGTCGTGGGCCCGCGAGCACGGCGTCGTCGTGGCCTCCGACGAGTGCTATGCCGAGCTCGACTGGCGCGAGCGGGCCGAGGGCTCCCGCGAGCCTCCGACGACCCCCTCGATCCTGGACCCCCGGGTCTGCGGCGACTCGCACGAGGGGCTGCTCAGCGTCTACTCGCTCTCCAAGCAGTCCAACCTCGCGGGGTACCGCGCCGCCTTCGTCGCCGGCGATCCGGCGCTCGTCCAGCAGCTGCTCGAGGTGCGCAAGCACGCGGGGATGATCGTGCCCTGGCCGGTGCAGCGGGCGATGCTCGCCGCCCTCGGCGACGCCGGGCACGTCGAGGCCCAGAAGGCCCGGTACGCGGCGCGTCGTGCCGTGCTGCGTCCCGCCGTCGAGGCGTTCGGGTTGCGGGTCGAGGACTCCGAGGCGGGCCTCTACCTGTGGGCGACGGCAGGGGAGGACAGCCGCCGCACGGTCGAGCGGCTGGCCGACCGGGGCATCCTCGTGGCACCGGGGGCGTTCTACGGTGCGGCGGGCCGCGAGCACGTGCGCATCGCCCTCACCGCGAGCGACGAGCGGGTCGCGGCGGCCGCCCGTCGCCTGGCCTGACCGGAGCGTCCAATCTCACGTCGGCCGCGTTTCACCGGCCGGTGACCGGCGGGTAGGGTCGAAAGGAAGTCCGAGCCCCCACGAACCCCCAAGGATCGCGACATGACCGACGGAGCCACCCTCCACGCTGCGGGCAAGCAGCTCGACCTGTCCCTCGTCCCGGCGACCGAGGGAAACGGCGGCTACGACATCTCGTCGCTGCTCAAGGAGACCGGGAACGTCACCCTCGACGCCGGCTTCACGAACACCGCCAGCTGCACGAGCGCCATCACCTACATCGACGGCGACGCGGGCATCCTCCGCTACCGCGGCTACCCGATCGAGCAGCTCGCGAAGAGCTCGAGCTTCCTCGAGACCTCCTTCCTGCTCATCTACGGCGCGCTCCCGACACCGGCCGAGCTCTCCGACTTCGAGCACCGGGTCCGCGAGCACACGATGCTCCACGAGGACCTCAAGGGCTTCTTCCAGGGCTTCCCGCGCGACGCGCACCCGATGCCCGTGCTGTCCTCCGCGGTGTCGGCGCTCTCGACCTTCTACCAGGACAGCCTCGACCCGTTCGACCCGGAGCAGGTCGAGATCTCGACGATCCGGCTGCTCGCGAAGCTCCCGACGATCGCGGCGTACGCCTACAAGAAGTCGATCGGCCAGCCGCTGCTCTACCCGGACAACAGCCTGAGCCTCGTCGAGAACTTCCTGCGGATGACCTTCGGCGTGCCGGCCACCGACTACGAGGTCGACCCCGACATCGTCAAGGCGGTCGAGCTGCTGCTCATCCTCCACGCCGACCACGAGCAGAACTGCTCCACCTCGACGGTGCGCCTCGTGGGCTCCTCGCAGGCCAACCTCTTCGCGTCCGTCTCGGCCGGCATCAACGCGCTGTTCGGCCCGCTGCACGGCGGCGCCAACCAGGCCGTCCTCGAGATGCTCGAGAAGATCCAGGGCGCCGAGTACTCCACCGACGAGTTCATGAAGAAGGTCAAGGACAAGGAGGACGGCGTCCGGCTCATGGGCTTCGGCCACCGGGTCTACAAGAACTACGACCCGCGTGCGGCGATCATCAAGGACACCGCCCACGACATCCTCGCGAAGACCTCCGGCGGCGACGAGCTGCTCGAGATCGCGATGCGGCTCGAGGAGATCGCCCTCGCGGACGACTACTTCATCGAGCGCAAGCTCTACCCGAACGTCGACTTCTACACGGGCCTGATCTACAAGTCGATGGGCTTCCCGACCCGGATGTTCACGGTCCTCTTCGCCCTCGGCCGGGTCCCCGGCTGGATCGCGCAGTGGCGCGAGATGATCCAGGACCCCACGACGAAGATCGGCCGCCCGCGCCAGGTGTACACCGGCGAGGGCGAGCGCGACTACGTGCCGCTCGACCAGCGCTGACCCCGCCCCCACCCCCACGGGCTTCCCGACTTCTCATGCTCGCGTCCGCGCGACACGCCGTTTCCGGCGGTGTCGACGCGGACGCTGGCATGAGAAGTGGGGGAGTCGCCGGCGGCGCGAGCGTCGTCCACAGGCCCGGTTCCGGCGCTCGGTCGTCCACAACCTGACGTCGAGGCAGGTGCGCCCGACCGCGGCGGTGCCACGGTCCGGGGGTGCTCTCCCTCGACCCGTTGCCGCTCGCGTTCGACCGACGCGACGCGATGCGCGCCGGGTGGACGCGCCACCAGTTCCACCGGCGGGTGGCCGCACCCGACGTCGTCGAGGTGGCTCCGCGGCTCTTCGCCGACGCCTTGTGCTGGCGCCTCGCCGGCCGCGACGAGCGGCACGTGGCGCTCGCCCGCCATGCCGAGTCCAGGTACAGCGGGGCCGTCGTCAGTCACGCGTCGGCGGCGCTGCTGCACGGCTTGCCGAGCCCGCGCTTCCTCCACGACGCCGTCGTCCTCACCTGCGACAAGGAGCGCGCCGTCGGTGACGACGCCGCGTGGGTGCGGCTGCAGCGTTCCGGTCTGCCCGACCGGCTCACGACCGAGGTGGGCGGGGTGCGCGTCACCTCGCTCGCCAGGACCGCGGTCGACTGCCTCCGGGTGCTGCCGCGGATGGACGGGCTCGCCATCGCCGACGCCGTGGTCCGCCGTGGTGTCGAGCCTGCAGAGCTCGTGGCGGTGCGGACCGCGCAAGCCCGATGGCCGGGGGTGCGCACCGCGCGCTGGGGGATCGGGGTCGTCGACGGGCGGCGGGAGTCGTGGCTGGAGTCCGCATCGGTCGCGGTCCTCGACGGGTGGCTTCCGTTGCCGCTGCCGCAGGTCGTGGTGCGGGACCGCGCGAGCGGCGCGTTCCTCGGGCGGGTCGACAACCTCTGGCGCGGACTGCGGGTCGTCGGCGAGGCGGACGGCGTCGCCAAGTTCCGGGGGCTCGACGGGGCCGACACCTCGGAGCAGGCTGTCGTCGACCGGCTCATCGCGGCATCGGTCCGGGCCGACCGGCTGCGCGACGTCGGCCTCGGGGTCGTGCGATGGGGCCCGAGCGACCTGCGGGCGCCGGGAGAGCTGAGCGCCCGGGTGCGCGCGGCGCGGCCGACCGGGCCGTGCCGGGCGGAGTTCAGCTGCGGCGTCTGCGGGACTGCCCTGGAGGACTGCCGCTGTGCGCCCGCACTCCTACTGCCCCGGTCCGCGCGGGAGGCGGCCTGACCGGCGTGTCGGGCGCACGCCGGCATGAGAAGTCGGGAAAGCCGGGGGTCAGCCGAGGTCGATGACGACGTCCTGCGCGCCGGCCGACCCGCCGGTGGACCACGTGAAGGCGGAGTCCTCCATCGAGCGGGTCCACGTGACGCCGTTCGTCGCGACATCGGTGACGCCGGTGTCGCCGGCGCGGGCGACGGCCCACGAGGCGACGCCCCATGCGAGGTCCTGCGAAGGCGCCCGGACCGTCACCCGGGTGGCGTCGACCGACCCCCGGATGCCGAAGTCCTTCTCGAGCAGGGCCGCGAGGGCCTGCGCGTCACCCGGCGTCGTCGGGTCGCGCAGGGCGCAGCCGATGCCGGCGTGGGTCTGCCCCGACAGCACCGACGCCGTCGCGCGGGCCTGGCCCTCGTGCTGTGCGTACGCGTCGCCGGCCGCTGAGCGCTGGACCGCCTGCGCCGCGACCGCGATGTCCATCGAGGCGTAGCCGTCGACCTTGACGAGGGCGTCGTAGAACGTGTTCGTCGAGTACTCGGGGTCGAGGATCTGCTCGGCGGTGCCCCAGCCCTGCGAGGGGCGCTGCTGGAACAGGCCGAGGGAGTCGCGGTCGCCGAAGCGCACGTTGCGGACCTTGGACTCCTGCATCGCGGTGGCGATGGCGATGGAGGCGGCGCGCGGGGGGAGCCCCCGCTTGACCGCGATGGCGGTGATCGCGGCGGCGTTGCTCGCCTGGTCCGGGGCCCAGCGGTAGGTGGAGCCGGCAGCGGTGACCCGGCACTGCTCGCCGGAGACGGCGTGGAGGAGGTGGCCGACGCCCAGGTAGCCGCCCACCCCGACGACCGCGACGACGACCAGGGCCAGCAGGGCGGCGACGCGGCGGCGGCCCCGGGAACGGGGCCGGCTCTCCGCGAGCACCACGGAGCCCCGGGACGAGCGCGGCATGGGTGGACCTCCGGTGGTGGGTGCTGAGGGTCGGTGCGGGCGGTCAGTCGTTGGCGTGCAGGGCGGAGTTGAGCACGATGCCGTGCCCGTCCCGCGGACGGGCCTCGACCGTGCCGGTCACCGAGTGGCGCAGGAACAGCAGGTTGGACTGTCCGGACAGCTCGCGCGCCTTGGTGACCGTGCCGTCCGGCAGCGTGACCTTGGTGCCGGCCGTGAGGTACAGCCCCGCCTCGACGACGCAGTCGTCACCGAGGGCGATGCCGAGCCCGGACTCGGCTCCGAGCAGACAACGCTCGCCGATGCTCACGCGTTCCGTGCCACCGCCCGAGAGCGTGCCCATCGTCGAGGCGCCCCCGCCGATGTCCGAGCCGTCGCCGACGACGACGCCCTGGCTGATCCGGCCCTCGACCATGGAGCTGCCGAGGGTCCCGGCGTTGAAGTTCACGAAGCCCTCGTGCATCACCGTCGTGCCGGTGGCGAGGTGGGCGCCGAGCCGGACCCGGTCGGCGTCGCCGATGCGGACGCCCGCGGGCACGACGTAGTCGACCATCCGGGGGAACTTGTCGACCGCGAGCACCTGGACCGGCCCACGGGCGCGCATCCGGGCGCGCGTCATCTCGAAACCGTCGACGGCGCACGGGCCCTGGGTGGTCCACACGACGTTCGGCAGGACGCCGAAGAGGCCGTCGAGGTCGATGGTGTTCGGCGCGACGACCCGGTGCGAGAGGAGGTGCAGCCGCAGGTAGGCGTCCTCGGTCGTGGCCGGGGCGGCGTCGAGGTCGACGGAGACCGTGACCGCCTCCCGCGTGACCCGCCGGACGTCGTCGTCGCCGACGAGGGCGGCGAGGTCGTCGGGGACGGCGGACCCGTCGGGCTCCCCGAGCGCGGGGGCCGGGTACCAGGCGTCGAGGACGGTGCCGTCGTGCGTGCGGGTCAGGAGGCCGTGCCCCCAGGCGGTGCGCGTCATGGCGTCGAGTTTACGGGGGGTCCGTGGGCGGTCCGGACCACGCCCGGTGCCTCACTAGGGTGGTCGACATGGCCACGAGCACCCCCTCCCTCGACCTCGGCGCGGACGTCACGAGCCTCACTGCCGCCCTCTGCGACATCGAGTCGGTGAGCCTCGACGAGGCCCTGCTCGCCGACGCCGTCGAGGCCGCGCTGCGCGCCCTGGGGCGGCTCGAGGTGACCCGCCTCGGCCACACCGTCGTCGCGCGCACCGCCCTGGGCCGCGCCGAGCGGGTGGTCCTCGCCGGCCACCTCGACACCGTGCCGCTCACGACCGAGCCCGCCAACCTGCCGACCTGGCGGGTCGACGGACCGGGGGAGGACACCCTGTGGGGGCGGGGGACCGTGGACATGAAGGGGGGCGTCGCGGTCATGCTCCGCGTCGCGCACGAGCTGGCGGAGCCGAGCCGCGACGTCACCTATGTCTTCTACGAGGGCGAGGAGATCGACGAGCGGTTCAACGGGCTGCTCCACGTGCAGCAGCAGCGCCCCGACCTCATCGAGGACGCCGACTTCGCCGTGCTGCTCGAGCCGACCGACGCCGTCGTGGAGGGGGGCTGCAAGGGGACCCTGCGGGCCGTCGTGTCGACCAAGGGCGTCGCGGCACACTCGGCGAGGCCCTGGAACGGGCACAACGCGATCCACGACGCGGCGGAGGTGCTGACCCGGCTCGCCGCGTACCGCACCGTCACGCGCACCGTCGACGGGCTCGAGTACCACGAGGCGATGAACGCCGTCGCCGTCTCCGGCGGCATCGCCGGCAACGTCATCCCGGACCGGTGCGAGGTGACCGTCAACTACCGCTACGCGCCCTCGGTGACGCCGGAGGAGGCGGCGGACCACGTCCGCGAGCTGTTCTCCGGGTTCTCCGTCGACGTCGTCGACAATGCGGGCGGGGCTCGCCCCGGGCTCGACCTCCCCGCCGCGCAGGCCTTCGTCGAGGCCCTCGGGCTCCCGGTCGTCGCCAAGCAGGGCTGGACCGACGTCGCCCGGTTCTCCGCGATGGGCATCGCCGCGGTGAACTTCGGCCCCGGCGACCCCAACCTCGCCCACCACGACGAGGAGCGGTGCCCGGTCGAGCAGTACGTGCGCTGCGAGGCGGCCATGCTCCGCTGGCTCGGCTGACGGGTCCGGCGCGGCATAGGCTGCACGCCGTGGAGACTCCGACCTCGCCCGAGCCCGCCCCGTCGCGCCGGGGGGACCGGGACTACCACCAGGGTCCCGTCGTCATGCGCCGGTCGCGGGTTCCGCGCTCGACGACCGACCAGCGGCTCCTGGACTCCCGCGGCTCCGTCGACTGGCTGCACACCGACCCGTGGCGGGTCATGCGGATCCAGTCCGAGTTCGTCAACGGCTTCGGCGCGCTCGCCGAGCTGGGGCCCGCGGTGAGCGTCTTCGGCTCGGCCCGCACCCGGACCGACGCGCCGGAGTACGCTCTCGGCGAGGAGGTGGGCCGTGCGCTGGTCGAGGCCGGCTACGCCGTGATCACCGGCGGCGGGCCCGGCGCCATGGAGGCCGCGAACAAGGGTGCGCTCGAGGCCGGCGGCACCTCGGTCGGGCTCGGCATCGAGCTGCCCTTCGAGGCGGGGCTCAACGAGCACGTCGACCTCGGGGTCAACTTCCGGTACTTCTTCGCCCGCAAGACGATGTTCGTCAAGTACGCGTGCGGCTTCATCGTGCTGCCCGGAGGCTTCGGCACCCTCGACGAGCTGTTCGAGGCGGTCACCCTGGTCCAGACCCAGAAGGTGACGAGCTTCCCCATCGTGCTCGTCGGGACCAGCTACTGGGGCGGCCTCATCGACTGGCTCCGGGGTACCGCCACGGCACAGGGGACGATCAGCGAGAAGGACCTCGCGCTGATCACGGTCACCGACGACGTCCACGAGGCGGTCCGCGTCGTCGTCGAGGCCGACCACAGGGCGGGACGGGGAGTGGCCACGCTCCCCACGCTCCCCACGCACCCCGAGTAGCCCCGCGTCCGGACCGTAGGATCGGGCCGTGGTTCCCGTCCTCCTGTCCCTCGTCGCGGTGGTCCTCGTCCTCGCCGTGCTCGCGGTCGCGAGCGGGCGCGTGGCCGTCGACCCGCTCGCCGACGCGGTCACCTCGACCCCCGACCACGGCCTGCCCGAGGACCCGGACGCCGCGGACGTCGACGTCGTGCGGTTCGACACCGCCGCCCGGGGCTACCGCATGACCGACGTCGACGACCGGCTCGAGGCACTGCGCGAGGCCCTCGCCGACCGGGAGCGCGAGCTCGCCGAGCTGCGGGCCCGGGAGGACTGATGGCCTTCACCGTCCGCCGCTCGACCCCCCTGCCCCGCGCGGTGGTGTGGGCCGTGGTCACCGACCTGCCGGAGCACACCCGGCACGTGCCGCTCACCGAGGTCACCGTCCCCGCGGGCGGCCTGGCCCTGGGGTCGGAGGTCGCCGCGGTGACCCGGCTCGGTCCCGTGGCAGGGGCCGACCGGATGCTCGTCACGGCCCTCGACCCCGGCCGCCGGCTGCGCCTCGTCAAGACCGGGTGGTTCCTGCGCGGTTGGGCCGACATCCGCGTCGAGGACGACGGTGCGGGCTCCCGCGTCGTCTGGACCGAGGAGCTGTGGCTCCCCGGCCTGCGCCGGCTCACCACGCCGGTGGGCGACCGCCTCGGCCCGCTCCTCTTCGGCCGCGTGGTCGACGGCCTCGTCGCGGCGGCCGAGTCCCGCCACGGGGTGAGCCGCTCGTGACGTGGACGTTGCTCGCCGCGGCCGGTGCGGTCGCCGTCCTCGTGGCCGGTGCCTGGCGGCTCGGCCGGGATCGCCCCGTGGCCGTCCCCGCCGACCCCGACCACCCGACCTTCCGGCTCGCGTTCCGGGGGTACCGGATGGACCAGGTGGACGACGTGCTCGACCGGCTCGAGGCCCGGGTCGCCGCCCACGACGCGGAGATCGGCCGGCTCCGCGGGGACACCCGCGACGGACCGGCCGCGTCCACCGACCCGTCCGCCACCGTCGACCGCCCGCCCGGTCCCACCCGACCCGCGCCCGCGGAGCCGGAGGACGAGCCGCCCCCTCGACACCGTCCGGCAGCCGGTCCCGACCCGGTTGCCGGACGCCCCGCGCCGCTGGCGCTCGCCGACCTCCTCGCACCCCTGGCCTACCTCGGTGTCGCGGCCTACGTGACGATGCACCTCCTCGGCGCCGTGCACACCGGCTACCTCTCGCAGGGCGTCCAGGACCAGCAGGCCTTCGAGTGGTACTTCGGCGCCACCGCCCACAACCTCGCGACGTTCGCCAACCCGCTCGCGAGCGACCTCCAGAACTTCCCCGCCGGGGTCAACCTCATGGCCAACGCGGCCGTCCTCGGGCTCGGTGTCCCGCTGACCCCGCTCACCCTCCTCGCGGGGCCGCAGGTCACCTTCGCCGTCGTCGAGCTGCTCGGCCTGACCCTCACCGCGTCCGCCTGGTACTGGCTGGTCCGGCGCCGCCTCGCCGTCCACCCGCTGGCGGCCCTCCTCGCCGGGGCGCTCGCGGGCTTCGGACCGGGCATGGTCAGCCACGCGAACGGACACCCCAACTTCGTCGTCCAGGCCCTCGTGCCACTGGTCCTCGACCGCCTCCTGCGCCTCGCCGGGGGCCGGCGCCCGGTGCGTGACGGCGTCGTCCTCGGACTGCTCGTGGCGTGGCAGGTCCTCATCGGCGAGGAGGTCCTCCTGCTCACGGCGGTGGGGGTCCTCGCCGGGGGCGCCGTCCTCGTGGCGCACCGCCGGGTGCGGGTCCGTCCGCTCGCCACCGGGCTCGGCGTCGCGGGACTCGTCGCCCTCGCCCTGGTGGGCCTCCCCCTGTGGTGGCAGTTCTTCGGGCCGCAGAGCTACGCCTCGATCTGGCACCCCCCGGCCGGGAACGACCTCGCCCAGCTGTGGGGGCGGGCCACCCGAACCGTCGGCGCGGACCCGTGGGCGTCCGCCGCGCTGTCGATGAACCGCACCGAGGAGAACTCCTTCTTCGGCATCCCCCTCTGGGTCGCGGCCGCGGCCACCGTGGTGCTCCTCCGGCGCAGCGTGGTCGTGCGGGCGCTCGCGGTCGTCGTCGTCGTCACCTGCTGGCTCTCGCTGGGGGAGGAGGTCACCCTCCACGGCGTCCCGGTCGGGATGCCGGGCCCGTGGGCGCTGCTCGAGAAGGTGCCGGTCGTCGAGAACGTCCTGCCGACCCGGTTCGCGCTCGTCGCGCTGCCCGCCCTCGGGGTGCTCCTGGCGCTGGGTGTCGAGGGGGTGCGCCGTGCGGTCGACCGGTACGTCGGGGTCCGCGGGCCCGGCCTCGCACTGGGCCTCGCCGTGGGGGTGCTCGCGCTGCTCCCGGTCGTCCCGACCCCGCTCGTCGTCGACCCCCGCCCGGCGGTGCCGGCCTTCTTCACCGAGGGGATGTGGCGTGACCACGTCGACGAGGGCGGGTCCGTGCTCGCCGCGCCACCCCCGAACGTGGCCGACGCGCGTGCCCTCGAGTGGCAGGCGGCGGCCCGGTGGGGCTTCCCCGTCGTCGCCGGCTACTTCGTCGGACCCGACGGCACGCCGGCGCGGGGCGGTCAGTACGGGGCCTCCCCGACCGGGCTGAGCACCTGGCTCGCCGAGGTCGCCCTCGCGGACGTCCCGCTGCCTCCCGGCCCCACCGAGCGCGCCGGGTTCGTCGAGGACCTGCGCGCCGGGCGGGTCGATGCCATCGTGCTCCCGCAGGACCGTCCGGCGGCGGCGGCCCTGCGGTCCTCCCTCGCGAGCGTGTTCGGTGAGCCGCAGCGGCTCGGCGGGGTGTACCTCTGGGACGTGCGGGAGGTGACCGGGTGAGCGCCGACGTCGCACCACCCCCCGACGCGGCCGCCGAGGCGGCCCCGGTCGGCGGCTCGGTGCTGCGCCGGCTGCTCACCTCGCGCGGGCGCCACGAGCTGGCCGGTCGGGCCCTCGGGCGCCCTGTGCTCACCGTGCTCGTCGTCTACGCGCTCTCGCGCGTCGTCTCGCTCGCCGCGATCTGGGTCGCCGCCACGTGGTTCCAGAACCCCGCGGGCGTCGGACACCCCGACCCCACCGTCGGCGACGTCATCGGGCTCTGGGACGGCGTCTGGTACCAGCGGATCGTCGAGGACGGCTACCCCGTGCCGCTGCCCGTGGATGCGGACACCGGCCGGGTCACCTACAGCGCCTGGGCGTTCTACCCGCTCTACCCGTACCTCGTGAAGGCCGTCATGGTCACGGGACTGCCCTTCGCCGTCGCCGGGGCCCTGGTCAACCTCGTCCTCGGCGCGGTGGCGGTGGTCCTCATCCACGCCCTCTTCCGGAGCAGCTACCACGCGGCCCGGCAACCGCAGCGGGAGCGGCTGGCGCTCGTCGCCGCATGCCTGTGGTGCTTCTACCCCACGACGTCGGTGATGCTCAAGCCCTACACGGAGGCGCTCGCGGTGGCCCTCGTCGCCGGGGCCCTCCTCGTCCTGGTGCGACGCCAGTACCTCCTCGTCGCCGCCCTGGCCGTCCCGATCGGGTTCACCCGGGGCGTCGCGCCCGCCCTCGGCATCGCCGTCCTCATCCACCTCGTCGCCCGGTGGCGGGAGGACCGGGCGGCCGGCCGGCGACCCATCGCGGGCCAGCGGGTCGGTGCCGTGGCGATGCTCGGTGCCCTCGGTGTCAGCGCGGTGGCCTGGCCCGTCGTCGCGGGGGTGGCCACCGGCGTGCCGACCGCCTTCTTCGACGTCCAGGCGGCGTGGGGGCAGAAGCCCGCGGACGGACCCTTCGTCCTGTGGTTCCAGTGGGCCTGGGAGTCCAAGGGGCTCTTCGGGGTGGTCGTCCTCGTCGCCCTCGCCGGCACCTACGTCGCCCTCGTGCTCGGTCGGCACGGCCGGTGGCTGAGCCTGGAGATGCGGGCGTGGGCGCTGGCCTACCCGGTCTTCCTCTTCGCGGTGGTCCGGCCGATCACCTCGATGTGGCGCTTCCTCCTGCTCGACATGCCGCTGGCGGCCCTGCTCGCGTCGGTCGCCATGCGCACCGCGAACGGCCAGCAGGTCGTGCCGCACTGGAAGCGGCGCGTCGGGGTCGTGGTCCTCGTCCTCCTCGGGGGCATCACGTGGTGGACCTGCAGCCTCCTCACGTACACGCCGTGGGGGTCCTTTCCCCCGTGACCTCGCGGTTCGGATTTCGTGAGGTCCGAGCCCTACGCGATAATGGGGGCCTACGTCTGGCGGTCCGGCGCCGGACCGCTTCGCGGCGCGACCCTCGCTGCCGCGCAGAGGAAGGGAAACACGCCATGGCGGCAATGAAGCCGAGGACGGGTGACGGCCCGCTCGAGGTCACCAAGGAAGGTCGTGGCATCGTGCTGCGCATGCCCCTCGAGGGTGGCGGACGGCTCGTCGTCGAGATGACCCCGGACGAGGTCCGGGCCCTGGGTGTGGCCATCGACAACTGCGAGGGCCTGAACTGACCTCGGGCCGACCCGCGGGCGGGGCCCCCACCGACACCGGTGGGGGCCCCGCCCGCGTCCCGGCCCGTTAGGGTCCTCGGGTGCCTCGTGACGCCGTGCTCCTCGACCCACCCGTCTCCACCTGGTCCGTCGCCGACGGGCTCCCGGCGGCCCTCGTCGGTGCCGGCCCGGACCGCATCCTCGCGGTGTCCCTCGGTGACGACGGGCCGGGGGCCGCCACGCTCGCCGCCCTGACCGCCGTGGGCGTGGACCCGGACGACCTCCTCGCCACCCACGAGCCGGCGACCGCGGCCGGCAGCCTCGCCGACGTGCCGCTACGGCCCGGCGCGCACCCCGTCCGCCGCGTCCTCCTCGCCGGGGTCGGCGACGGCTCACCGGCGGCGTGGCGCTCCGCCGGCGCGGCGGTCGGCCGGGCCTGCCGGGGGCGGGCCGCCGCCGTCCACGCCGTCGGGGGAGCGACGGGGCCCGCGCTGACCGCCTGGGTCGAGGGCGCGGTGCTCGGCGGCACCGGGGCGCCACGCTGGACCTCCGCGGGCCCGGTCGCCGGCCCCGTGCCCGCCGGCACGTCGCTGGTCGTCACCGACCTCGCGGACGGGGCGGCGACCGTCGCCGCGGCGGTCACCGCGTCCACGGCCCAGCTCCGGGCCCGCGGTCTGGCCCTGACCCCCGCGAACACCGAGAACCCCGCCTGGCTGGCCGGCATCGCCGAGCGCCTCGCCCGGCGCACCGGCCTCGTCGCCACCGTGTGGGACGAGAAGGCGCTGCGTCGGGAGGGCTTCGGCGGGCTGCTCGCCGTCGGACAGGGCTCGGCCACGCCGCCACGGCTGGTCCGTCTCGACCACACCCCCGCCGGGGCGACGCCGAGGACCCCGCGCGTCGTCCTCGTGGGCAAGGGCATCACCTTCGACACCGGCGGCCTGCAGGTCAAGCCGTCCGACGGCATGCTCGGGATGAAGACCGACATGTCCGGGGCGGCGGTCGTGCTCTCCGTCCTCGTGGCCTGCGCCGAGCTCGGGGTGCCGATCCGGGTCACCGGCCTCCTCGCGCTCGCCGAGAACGCCGTCGACGGTGCCGCGTACCGTCCGGGCGACGTCGTCACCCAGTACGGCGGCACGACCGTCGAGATCGGCAACACCGATGCCGAGGGCAGGATCGTCATGGCCGACGCCCTGGCGTACGCCGACGAGCACCTCGACCCCGACGTCCTCCTCGACGTCGCGACCCTCACCGGGGCGGCCCGCATCGCCCTGGGGCGGGTGATGGCGCCCGTCTTCGCCACCGACACCGCCCTGGCGGACGCGCTCGTCGCCGCCGGGGAGACGACTGGTGAGACGGTGTGGCCGATGCCGCTCGCGGACACCTACCGTCGAGCCCTCGACTCCGACGTCGCCGACCTCACCCACATCGCCCCCGGGGTCGGTGGCGGTGCCGTCACGGCGGCACTCTTCCTCCGCGAGTTCGTCGGGCGGCGCCGCTGGGCGCACCTCGACATCGCGGGGACCGGTCGCTCGGAGGTCGACGCCGGTGTCAACGCCATGGGGGGCACCGGGTTCGGGACACGACTGCTGCTGCGCTGGCTGGAGGAGATGGGATGAACGCCGGATACGGACTGACGGTGCGCTGGTCGCTCGAGGAGGCGCCCGACGGGGTGGCCGAGGAGCTGCGCGAGTACGTCGTCGGCACCTCGATCGCGCGCTTCATGTTCCTCGACGGGCTCGCCTTCAAGACCTGGCGGATGCGCGAGGGGGAGTGGTTCGAGGGCACCTACGTCTTCGACAGCGAGCAGGAGCGGCTGCACTTCCGGGAGGACTTCGAGCCGAGCGCGGCGACCTCCCCGGGGAGCCGGCTCATCGGCTCGCCCCCGGTCCTCGTCGAGGAGTGGGAGGTCGTCGCGATCGCCGAGGGCCCGGCCGGCTTCCGCCGTGGGGCCGGGCCGTCCGTCAGCTGACCGGCGCCGGAACCCCGCTCAGCGGCGGACCGCGACGAGCACGCCGTCACTGACCGGCAGCAGCGCCGTCACGAGGTCGTCGTGGTCGCGCAGGGACTTGCCGAGGTCGCGCAGCGTCGAGGTCGTGGCGTCACGGGCGGCGGGGTCGGCGACCCGGTCGTGCCACAGCATGTTGTCGACGGCGAGGATCCCGCCGGGCCGCAGCAGCCGCACCGCGTGCTCGACGTACGTGGGGTAGGTGTCCTTGTCGGCGTCGACGTGCACCATGTCGTAGCCGCCGTCGGCCATCCGGGGCAGGACCTCGGCGGCCGCACCGGTGATGACGCGGGTGCGCTGGGTGGGGTAACCGGCCTCCGAGTACGCCTGGCGCGCGAGCCGCTGGTGCTCGGCGGAGACGTCGATCGTCGTGAGCACGCCGTCCTCCGGCATCCCCGCGAGCAGCCACAGCCCCGACGTGCCCGCCCCGGTACCGACCTCGAGGACGTGACGGGCGCCGACCGCGGCCGCGAGCAGCCGGAGGACCGCGCCCGCGCCGGTGCCCACAGGGGTGGCCGCGCCGAGCTCGACGCCCCGGCGCCGGGCGGCCTCCTGGGCCTCCGGCTCGGGAACGAAGTCCTCGGCGTAGGACCAGCTGGCCGGCTTCAGTCCGCTCATGGCGGCAACCCTAGTGCGCCGCGTCCGGGTCGGCGTGCCACCGATTCCCAGCGGACGTTCAGGCTTCCCGGGAACAATTCACGGCCACGACGCGTATCGATGGGTGACATGAGCAGCCTGGTGAGGGACGAGCCGATGACGACCACGGAGGACGCCGCGCGCGGCACCGCCGGGCAGGCCTGGGTCCCGCCCACCTGGGAGGAGGTCGTCGAGGAGCACTCCGCCCGCGTCTACCGCCTCGCGTACCGCCTCACCGGCAACGTCCACGACGCGGAGGACCTCACCCAGGACGTCTTCGTCCGGGTGTTCCGGTCGCTGCACACGTACCAGCCGGGCACCTTCGAGGGGTGGCTGCACCGCATCACGACGAACGTCTTCCTCGACAAGATGCGCCGCAAGCAGCGGATCCGCTTCGACGCGCTGTCCGACGAGGCGGCCGCGCGCCTCCCGAGCCGCGGCAGCGGCCCCGAGCAGACCTTCGCCGACACCCACCTCGACGACGACGTCCAGCGCGCGCTCGACGCCCTGTCGCCGGACTTCCGGGCCGCCGTCGTGCTCTGCGACATCGAGGGCCTCTCGTACGAGGAGGTCGCGGCGACCCTCGGCATCAAGCTCGGCACCGTCCGCTCGCGGATCCACCGCGGCCGCGCCCAGCTGCGGGAGACGCTCGCCCACCGGGCGCCCAGCCCGCGGGCGGAGGTGACCCCGTCACGACGTCGGGGGCCGATCGTCCGGCGTCCGGCAGCGGGGGCCGTGTGACCGCTCGCCCCTCCGTCCGCTGCCTCGACGACGAGCTCTCCGAGTACGCCGCCGGGCGGCTCGACGGTGCTCGTCGCAACGCCTGGGAGCACCACCTCGTGGCGTGCGAGCTGTGCTGTGCGGCGGTGCGGCAGGAGCGTCGGCTCCGCGAGGCGCTCGCCGGTGGCCCGTCGATGCCGGGCGACCTGCGGACCACCCTCCTGGCCCTCGGGCGCGAGGTGGCCGCGGTGCCGCGTCCGGCCGGTGGCCCCGAGCCGCTCCCGCTCCTCGCGCCGAGCGACCCCCCGTGCCACCGGAGCGCCCTGCGGGCCACCGTCGTCGCGGCGGCGGCGGCCGGGGTGTCGGCGGCGGCGGCCTGGAGCCTCACCGTCGGCGGTGCCCCCGTCGTCCAGCGCCCGGCGGCCGTCCCGGGGACCGCGACGCCCCCGGTGGCGCGGCCCGCCGCCCCGGGGAGCGCCGCGCTGCTGCCCGTCCGGTGGACGCCGGGGGCCACTGCGCCCGCACCCGGGGTGGAGCAGGCAGAATCGACGCCATGAGCGAACGGCAGCCCGGGGACGAGCACTGGCAGCCGTGGGACCGGGGTGCCGAGGACGCGCCGACGGAGGCCGAGCCGGTGTGGGCCGCTGCGGGCGGGTCCGAGGTCACCACCGAGTACCCCGCACCGCCGGCCGCCCCGCCGGCTGCACCGCCGTACGAGCCGATCAGCGGGTCCTGGTCGGCCCCGCCGACCCAGCCCCCGGTCGGCCCCGCGTCCCCGCTGTCCGCGCCCGAGCCCGCCGGTCGCCGTGGGCCGGGGTGGGGCTCCCTCGTCGGCGTGGCGGTGGCCAGTGCGCTCCTCGCGGGGACCGCCGGCGGGGTCGTCGGGGGCTACCTCGCCGACCGCGGGACCCAGCCGGCGACGCGGTCCACGACCTCCGGCGCCCCGACTCCCGGTCCGGGTGCCACGACCCGGCCGGAGGGGTCGATCGCCAACATCGCCGCGAACACCCTGCCGAGCGTCGTCACGCTCCGGGTCGAGGGCGCCGACGGCGGGGCCACCGGCTCCGGCTGGGTGTACGACGACCAGGGCCACGTCGTGACCAACAACCACGTGGTGGCGGGCGCCGGGAACTCCGACACCATCACCGTCGTGCTGTCCAACGGGACCCAGGTGTCCGGCAAGGTCATCGGGCGGGACGCCTCCTACGACCTCGCCGTCGTCAAGGTCGAGGGAGCCACCCTCGACCCCCTCGCGCTCGGCCGCTCCGCCGACGTCGTCGTCGGTGACCAGGTCATCGCGGTGGGGGCACCCCTCGGCCTGGACTCCACGGTGACGAGCGGCATCGTCAGCGCGCTCGACCGGCCGGTGACGCCGGGCGGCGGCCAGGACGACCAGTCCTTCATCAACGCCATCCAGACCGACGCCGCGATCAACCCGGGCAACTCCGGGGGCCCGCTCCTCGACATGCAGGGGCAGGTCATCGGGGTGAACTCGGCGATCGCCCGCGTCTCGGGGAGCTCGATCGGCGGGCAGAGCGGGAACATCGGGGTCGGCTTCGCGATCCCCAGCGACCAGGTGGCCACGACCGTCGAGCAGCTCATCGAGACCGGCAAGGCCGAGCACCCCGTCATCGGGGTCTACCTCGACACCGGCTACGACGGCGAGGGCGTGCGCATCGCCGACGAGGGCCCGAACGGGCAGCCGGCCGTCAACCCCGGTGGTCCGGCCGACACCGCGGGGCTGCGGGCCGGCGACGTCATCCTCTCCTTCGAGGGCAGCCCGATCTCCGACAGCGGCGAGTTCGTCGTGAAGATCCGGGCCCGCAAGGTGGGGGACTCGGTGGACCTGACCATCCGTCGCGGGGGCACGACGCGGGATGTCACCATGGTCCTCCAGGGGTCGGAGTGACCCGACGCGGCGAGGTGCCTGGCGGAAGGGGTGTGACGCGGTGTTCGGCGTGAACGGATGGGAGATCATCCTCCTCGCGCTCATCGCGGTCTTCGTCCTCGGTCCCGACAAGCTGCCGGAGTACGCCGCGAAGCTGGCCCGGGGCATCCGGCAGCTCCGGGTGATGGCCGAGGGCGCCAAGGACCAGCTGCGCGACCAGCTCGGACCCGAGTACGAGGACATCGACTGGCGGCAGTACGACCCGCGGCAGTACGACCCGCGCCGGATCGTGCGCGAGGCGCTGCTGGAGCCGCTCGACGAGGCCATCGCGCCGGTCCGCGGCGAGATCGACTCCGTGCGTGACGCCGCTCGCATCCGCAAGAGCACGGCAGCCGCCGCGGCCGTCGCGGGCTCCACCGCCGCTGCCGTCGGCAGCGGCGCAGCGGGGGACTCCCGGGAGGTCGACGCGGCCCACCTCGGCCCCGGGGACGGCCCCGCGGGCTTCGCGCCGTGGTCGGCCCCGCAGGAGTTCGACCCGGCCCGTCCGACGCCCTACGACGTCGACGCGACCTGAGCGGTCCGCCGGCGCGTCAGCGGCCGACGGGGGAGAGGCCGAGCGAGCGGCCGGCGAGGCCACGCGAGCGGGTCGCAAGACCCTTGGCGATGCCGCGCAGGGCCACCGCGGCCGGGGAGTCCGGCTCGCCGAGGACCACCGGGGTGCCCTCGTCGGCGCCGATGCGCAACCGGGTGTCGAGGGGGATCTGCCCGAGCAGCGGCACGTCCGCGCCGATCGAGCGCGAGAGCGACTCGGCCACCTCGCGGCCCCCACCGGAGCCGAAGATCTCCTGGCGCGAGCCGTCGGGCAGCTCGAGCCAGCTCATGTTCTCGATGACGCCGGCGAGCCGCTGGTGGGTCTGCAGCGCGATCGATCCGGCCCGCTCGGCCACCTCGGCGGCCGCCTGCTGTGGTGTCGTGACGACGAGGATCTCCGCACCCGGGATGAGCTGGGCGACGGAGATCGCGATGTCACCGGTGCCCGGCGGCAGGTCGAGGAGGAGGACGTCGAGGTCGCCCCAGAAGACGTCGCCGAGGAACTGCTGCAGCGCCCGGTGGAGCATCGGGCCGCGCCACACGACGGGCTGGTTGCCCGGGACGAACATCCCGATCGAGATGACGCGCACCCCGTGGCTGACCGGCGGCATGATCATGTCGTCGACCTGGGTGGGCTTGCGCTCGACCCCGAGCATCCGGGGGATCGAGAAGCCGTAGATGTCGGCGTCGACGACGCCGACCGAGAGCCCGTCTGCGGCCAGCGAGGCGGCGAGGTTGGCGGTGACCGACGACTTGCCCACGCCGCCCTTGCCGGACGCGACGGCGTACACGCGGGTCAGGGACCCGGGCTGGGCGAAGGGGATCTCGCGCTCCGGGGTGCCGCCGCGCAGCGTGATCTTCAGCTCGTTGCGCTGCTCGTCGCTCATCACCCCGAGGGTGACGTCGACGGCGGTGACGCCCTCGACCTTCGTCAGGGCCGCGGTGGTGTCCTTCGTGAGGGTGTCCTTGAGCGGGCACGCGGCCACGGTGAGGAGGATGGTGACGGCCACCCGCCCGTCGTCGTCGCAGCTGAGGTCGCCGACCATCCCGAGCTCGGTGACGGGCTTGCGGATCTCTGGGTCGATGACCGTCTCGAGGGCGGCGTGGAGGGCGTCGGGGCTGACCTGCGGCATACCCCGAGTCTAGGTCGGCTCGGCGCCGTCGCCGACCTCGCCCCCGTCGTCGGTGACCTCCCGCACCACCGACAGCCCGCGCTCCTCCATCTCGTCGAGGAGGTCGCGCAGCTCGCTGCGGACGAAGTCGCGGGTCGCCGTGTCACGCATGGCGATGCGGAGGGCGGCCACCTCGCGGGTGAGGAACTCGGTGTCGGCGAGGTTCCGCTCGTCGCGGGAGCGGTCCTGCTCGAGGGCCACGCGGTCGCGGTCGGCCTGCCGGTTCTGGGCCAACAGGATGAGCGGGGCCGCGTACGAGGCCTGCAGGCTGAGCATCAGGGTGAGGAAGATGAACGCGTAGGGGTCGAACCGCAGATCGGCCGGCGCGACGGAGTTCCAGAGCAGCCAGACCGCGACGAAGACGGTCATCCCGATGAGGAAGTACGCGGTGCCCATGAACCGGGCGAACTTCTCGGAGATGATCCCGAAGGCCTCCTCGGTGAAGACCACCGGCACCTGCAGCCGCCGCCGCGAGACCTCCCGGGGTTGGTCGATGCGCGCTCGGCGGTCGCGCTCAGCCACTGGTCACCTCCTTGGGGGCGACGACGTCGTGGCGTTCCTCGCGCCAGTCCTCGGGGAGGATGTGGTCGAGCACGTCGTCGACGGTGACGGCCCCCACGAGCGCTCCGTTCTCGTCGACGATCGGCATGCCGACGAGGTCGTAGGTGGCGAGCATCCGGGTCACCTGGCCGAGGCTGGCGGTCGGGAGGAGCGGCTCGACGTCCTTGTCGATGATGCCGCCGACCGGGTTGTGCGGGGGCTCGCGCAGCAGCCGTTGGAGGTGGACGATGCCGAGGAACTTGCCGGTGGGGGTCTCGAGGGGCGGGCGGCAGACGAAGACGGTGGTGGCCAGCGCCGTCGAGAGCTCCTGGCGACGCACGACCGCGAGGGCCTCGGCGATCGAGGCCTCGGGCCCGAGGATCACCGGCTCGGTGGTCATGAGGCCACCGGCGGTGTTCTCGTCGTAGGTGAGCAGGCGCCGCAAGTCGGCGGCCTCGTCGGGCTGCATCCGCTGGAGCAGCTCCTCGCGACGCTCGTCGGGCAGCTCGGAGAGGAGGTCGGCGGCGTCGTCGGGCTCCATCGCCTCGAGGACGTCGGCGGCGCGGGCGACCTCGAGGCCGACGAGGATCTCGACCTGGTCGTCGCCCGGGAGCTCCTCGATGACGTCCGCGAGGCGCTCGTCGGCGAGGACGGCGGCGACCTCGGCCCGGCGTTGCGGGGAGAGGTCGTGGATCACCTCGGCGAGGTCGGCGGGCTTGAGGTCCTCGTAGGTCTCGAGGAGGCGCGCGGCGCCCTGGCCCTCGCTCGGGTCGCGCAGGCCCTTGACGTCCTCGATGGGGGCGACGAACGTCTCGCCGCGCCGCCGGCCGATGCCGAGGCGCCCCGGGCGGGAGGCGGAGAGCCGGACGGCCGCGCGGGTGACGGCCCAGCCCCGGGGTCCGAGCTGCTCGATGCCGACGTCCTGGACGGTGGCGGTGACGATGTCGCCGGAGTCGCCGCGGACCTGCACCTGCCGCTCGAAGAGCTCGGCGACGACGAGGGTCTCGTTGGGACGCTGCTCGAAGCGGCGCATGTTGACGAGCCCGGTCGTGATGACCTGACCGCCCTCGACCGAGGTGACCCGGGTCATCGGGACGAAGACGCGGCGTCGCCCGGGGACCTCGACGACGAGTCCGATGGCCCGGGGGCGGCTGCGGCTGGCGCTGAAGGTGACGACGACGTCGCGGACCCGGCCGACCTTGTCACCGAGGGGGTCGAAGACGTCCAGCTCGGCCAGGCGGCCGACGAAGGCGCGGGTCGGCGTGCTCACGACCGACAGGCTATCCGTCGCGGGCCGTGGGGCCCACGCTCAGCGGGTCGTGTTGCGGCGGGCTCCGGCCCGGCCGCGCCAGTGCCACGGGCGCCAGCCGGTGGTCGTCGGCGGTGCCGGACGCACCGGCGCGGCGCCGGACGCGGCGTCGTAGTGGCCGGGAGACTCCACCGGGCGGCCGTGCGGGGTGAGGACGTGGATCGTGCACCCCTCGCGCCACCGCTGCGCGACGTCGCCGGTGGCGTTGAGCCGTGCGGGGCGGAGCAGCTCGACCGCGGCGTCCCACGGCTGCGAGCCCGGTTCGAGCTCGCGGGCGGTGGCCGGCATCGTGAGGAGGCGGCCACCGGAGTCCTTGCTGCGGAGGACGAGCTCGACCTCTTCGGGGAGCCAGGGGAGGTGCTGCTCGCCGGGGCCCGAGACGACGTAGGCGGCCGGGCCGGTGCCGCGCTCGTCACCGTCGTCGTGCCAGACGTGCCACACGGGGTGGGTCTGCCCACCGGGGACGTGGACCCAGAGGAGGCCGGACTTCGTCGCGGCCTCGGTGACGAGGCGCGTGACGTCGACGGCCGGGGTGTCGGGTGCCTCCTCCGTCATGCCCCGCACTCTCCCACACGCTCGGGCCCGACCGGGAGCGCGCGCAGGGGCGTAGTCTCGGGGGACGGAGCCGTCCAGGCTTCCTCTCAGAGAGATGCCCCCATGAGCGACAAGTCGCCGCGGCAGAACATGTCCAAGAAGTCCGGGAAGTCCATCAAGGAGAAGCGCGCCGAGAAGCGCAAGGGCGCCGACGTGTCCTTCTCCGACACCATTCACCCGCCCAAGAAGAAGTGACGCTCCTGGGGCTCGGTGTCATCGCGTCGTCGGCCAAGGAGAACGAGCACCGGCTGCCACTGCACCCGGAGCACCTGGCTCGGCTCGACCCGGACCTGCGCGCACGCATCACCCTCGAGCACGGCTACGGGGAGCGGTTCGGTGCCTCCGACGCCTCGCTCGCGGAGCACGTCGCCGGGTTCGCCTCGCGCGAAGAGCTGTTGGCCGACTCCGACGTCGTCCTCCTGCCCAAGCCGCAGCACGAGGACGTCGCGGCACTCTCGCCCGGTCAGGTGCTGTGGGGCTGGCCGCACTGTGTCCAGGACGCCGCGCTCACCCAGCTCGCGATCGACCGCCGGCTCACGCTCATCGCGTTCGAGGCGATGAACCACTGGACGAGCGACGGCGCGGTGGGCCTGCACGTCTTCCACGCGAACAACGAGCTCGCCGGGTACTGCTCGGTGCTCCACGCGCTCGAGCTCGCCGGCCTGACGGGGAACTACGGGCGGCGCCTCAGCGCGGTGGTGATCGGCTTCGGCGCCACGGCCCGCGGGGCGGTCACGGCGCTCAACGCGCACGGCGTGACCGAGGTGGCGGTCCTGACGCACCGGCAGGTGGCGGCCGTGGGTGCGCCGATCCACTCGGTGCGGATCCGGCACTTCGACCGGCTTCCGCGGGGCGGGGAGCCCGGCCACGTCATCACCGAGCGTGGGCGCGAACCGCTGCCCGCGTACCTCGCGGAGAACGACATCGTCGTCAACTGCACGCTCCAGGACACCGCCGACCCGCTGGTCTACCTGCGCACGGCCGACCTCGACGCCTTCCGGCCGGGGAGCGTCGTCGTCGACGTGTCGTGCGACCTCGGCATGGGCTTCGAGTGGGCGCGCCCGACGTCGTTCGACGAGCCGAGCTTCGTCGTGGGCCCGAACGTCCTCTACTACGCCGTCGACCACAGTCCGTCGTACCTGTGGAACTCGGCCACCTGGGAGAACAGCTCCGCGCTCATCCCCTTCCTGCGCCCGGTGCTCGAGGGGGCGTCCGGGTGGGACGCGAACGAGACCGTGTCGCGCGCGATCGAGATCCGGGAGGGCCGGGTGGTCAACCCGAACATCCTCTCCTTCCAGGGGCGCTCGTCGGAGGCGCCGTACGCGCTCGTCTGAGGCGCGCCGGTGCCCCACATCCGACGACTGTTTCACTTCGTGGACGCGGCCCAACCCGGTTCTGCTGTAGCCGAACACCTGTCGAGAAATGCTTGCGTATCGAACGGGTGTTCGGTACGATGGGGCATGGACAGGGGGCAGCTCAGCGGTCGCATCGCGGCGCTGCGTGAGGGGTGCGCGGTGGTGGCTCGTGAGGTCGCCGCGGAGGCGGTCGCGGGCTCGGTGCGGTGGAGGCGTTCGAGGTCGCTGGGGAGGCGCAGGCGGTCGCGAACTGCGCGGACGGTCTGGTCGCGGTGCTCGGGGCGTGGGGTGCTCGGGTGGAGACGACGATGCACGAGTCGGGTCCGTGGGAGCGGGTCCACCCGGTGGGGTACGTCGATGCGATGGCCGCGGCGGAGATGAGTTTGGCGACGGGGGTGACGGAGGGGCTGGCGGGTCGGAAGGCAGCGCTCGGTGCCGCGTTGGGTGAGCGCTTCCCGGCCACCCGCGATCTCGTCCTGTCGGGGGACCTTCCGGTGTCCTCGGCGCACAAGGTGGTCGAGGCGTGCGCCGGGCTCGACGTCGACGCGTGCCTCGCGGTGGATGCCGACCTCGCGCCGCGGTTGGCGGCGATGGATCCCGGCCCGGGTCACGTCTTCCGCACGGGCGGTGGCGGCGCGGGTGGCCGCGGACCAGGTCGCCGCGCACGCCGCGAAGACCCGCAGGTGCCGGACGGTGGAGGTCCGGGCCGGGGTGGACGGGTTGACGGAGTGGTTCGCGTCGCTGCCGACCGCGACCTCGGCGGCCGCGTGGTCGGCCGTGGAGAGCCTTGCCGGGGAGTACCGCGCGATGGACGACTCGCTCACCCTCTCCGAGGCGCGGGCGGACGCCTTCGGGGACCTGCTGCTGCGCAACGTGCACGTCACCGCGAAGGTCACCCTCGGAGTGCCCGTCGTGACCGGTGTGCCCGTGCCGGAACCGGACCGCGAACGGCGAGACGACGCGGGTCCGGTACGACCGTGGCGACGACGACACGGTCGTCGACCACGACACCGGCGAACTGGTCCGGCTCGGGGACCTCACCCCCGCCTCCCGCGAGGAGCTGTCCTGGGTCGAGATGAGCCCCGAGACCGCGGGTGACGCCGCCACCGTCGTCCACCCGGTCAGTGACGGCTGCGCGGTCTCCGGCACCCGGCTCGCCGGCCTCGGCTGGGTCGAACCCCACACCGTCGCCGGACTCCTGAAGACCCTGCCCCTCGACGTCGCCCGCGCCGTCCTCGACGCCGACACCGGCACCCTCGCCTCCCACACCGCCGACGGCGTACCGGCCACCAGAGCGATGCGCGAGTTCGTCACCACCCGCGACGGCACCTGCCGTATGTGGGGCTGCACCCGACCCGCCGACCACACCGACCTCGACCACACCCGACCCTGGCCCGACGGCCCCACCACACCCGCCAACCTCGCCGGCCTCTGCCGACGCCACCACCGGATGAAACAGACCGGCCGCTGGCGCTACACGATGACCCCCGACGGCACCATCACCTGGATCTCCACCACCGGCCACACCCGCACCACCGAACCCCAGCACCGGACCCAGCGGACGCGCCCCTCCTGAGCTCCGTGCTTCTCGCCCTCAAGCCGGATCGGGCTGCGGCGCAACCCCACCGAGCCCCGGGCCTGCTGTTACGGTGGGCGGAGGCCATCCCGGAAGTCTCGGAAGGAGCCATTCATGCAGAACGACCGGACACACATCGACGAGTCGCTGCGAGCGCTGTTGTCGCGAGAGGACGGCCTCGCCGAGATCCTCGAGGGTTCTCTCGAGCAGGCTGCCGACCGGGCCCCCCGTGAGCTCGAGTCCTCGCTCGTCGACGCGCTGGCATGGCCGCGCACCATCAGCGAGTACGTCGACTACCTCGCGGGTTTCGCGCGGTGGGTTCCCCGCCAGTCGCGGAGCGAGGCCTGGTCCAGCGGGTCGGCGCGGCAGCGGGACGCGCAGGAGGTCAGCGACCGGCTGGCGCACTTCTTCTGGATCATCGACCAACCGGTCGGCGATGCCGGCCACCGGGCGGCCGAGAGGTCCCCGGCGCTGCGCCGGTGGCTCACGGAGTTCGCGAACACCTGGGGGGAGTTCCTCGACACCCCGGAGTCCTTCGACGAGGAGGTTCTCGCGTCCTTCCTCGAGGACGCGCCGCAGTACACCGTCGAGGAGTCCCTCGTCGGGGGTCGGCCCAACATGCCCAGCGGGTGGCAGACCTTCAACCAGTTCTTCGCACGACAGCTCAACCCGGGGCTGCGCCCGGTCGCCGACCCCGCCGACAACCTGACCGTCGCCTGCCCGGCCGACTCCAGCTACGAGCAGACCTTCCGGATCGGCGACGACTCCGCCATCCCGAGGACCCGGGTCAAGGACACCGCCACCTACGGCCGCATCCCCGAGCTGCTCACCGACAGTCCCCACGCGGACGCCTTCGCCGGTGGCACGTTCCTCCACTCCATGCTCCCGCCCTCGGCCTACCACCGCTTCCACGTCCCCGTCGCGGGCCGGGTCGCCGAGTCCCGGGTGGTCCAGGGGCAGGTCTACATGCAGGTCGACGTCGAGGACGGCCGCTTCGTCTCCATGGACCGTGCCCAGTCGGGCTACGAGTTCTTCCAGACCCGCGGGGTGTTCGTCCTCGACACCGCCGGCCGCCCGGAGGGTGACATCGGCCTCGTCGGGGTGGTCCCGGTCGGCATGTCGCACGTCGCGTCCGTGGTCCTGACCGCCTCGGCAGGGTCCGAGCTGTCCAAGGGGGCCGAGTTCGGCTACTTCCAGTTCGGGGGGTCCGACATCATCCTGCTGTTCCAGCGCGGCGTCGAGGTCGACGTCGACACCAGCGACGCCTTCCGCCACGTGGGCACACCGGCGGCCCGGCTCCGGGTGCCGGCCTGACCCGCGCCGCCTCACCCGGCCCTCGCGTCCCCTAGGAGGGCTCGCGCAGCCGGCCGCTCCTCGCGAGGTCCGGGTCGGTGCAGGACGACAGGTCGAAGCAGCACGGGCGCCGCTTCCCGTGGTCCATCTTCGAGATGCTCACCTCGACCCGGCGCTCCCGCGTCTCGGGGTTCCTCGTCGCCCCGACCCAGCGGACCCACTCCCACCGTGCCATGGGGGTGATGTCCTCCCACGTCTCGCGGATGCTCCCGGGGGCCTCGGCGAGGGCGGTGGCGAGGTCCTCCGGGACGTCCGGTTCCGGCCAGTCCGCCGCCACCTCGAGGCTCAGCGAGGCGGTGTCGCCGGGCCCGACCCCGGCTGCCTCCTGGAGAGGGGCGCCGACGCGGATCCAGTGACCCCGGCGGCCGTCCGGCTCGACGACGGTGTCGAACGCGTGGCCGTCGAGTGTCGCGTGCACGGCCACCTGGCCGCGCGACGGGAGCGCCGCGCTCGCGGCCTGCGGCAGGCGCACGAGGCAGGTGTGCTCGATGGTGACGAGCTCGGCCTGGAACCCGATGGGCTCGGCGTCGGTGCGCGTGTCGGGGGGCATGACCTCGACGACCTCCTCGGTGCGGGGAGGCGATCCTACGCCGCTGCGCGCACCGCGCCGGGGAGGCACGGACCCGCCACTAGGCTGGGCGCGCGCCAGGGTGCCGGCACGCCGCCGGGGCCGAGGCAGGAGGCTGATGATGACGAACCCCTCTCCGGCGGCCGTCTGGCGCGGCCACCCCCAGTCGAGCGACCCCGAGGCTTTCGAGCGCCACTTCGGGACCCGCGCCGACCTCCTCCCGCTGTGGATCGCCGAGCCCGGCGTCGACCTGGCCCCGGAGGTCGTGGAGGTGCTGACACAGCGGGCGGGCACGGGCTGGTACGGGTACGAGACGCGGCCCGGGTCCCTCGTCGACGCCTTCTGGCAGTGGATGACGGCACGCCACGGGTGGGCGGGCGGCGGACTGCGCACCGTTGTCAGCCCCAGTGTCGGGACATCGATCGGGGTGCTGGTCGAGGCGCTGACCTCCCCGGGTGAGGGTGTGGTCCTCCAGCCGCCCGTCTTCACCGACTTCAAGCCGATCGTCACGGCGCTCGGGCGGGTGCCGGTGCGCAACCCGCTCAGCCTCACCCCGGCCGGGTACCGGATGGACCTCGACGACCTCGCCGCTCGGGCGGCCGAACCCACCACCCGGATGCTCGTCCTGTGCAACCCGCACAACCCCGTGGGCCGGGTCTGGACCCGCGAGGAGCTCCGGCAGGTCGCGGAGATCTGCGCGGCGCACGACGTCTTCGTCGTCTCGGACGAGATCCACGCCGACGTCGTCCTGCCACCCCACCGCTTCGTCCCCTTCGCCGAGGCCGCCCGCGGCGTGGACGTCCGCTGGGCCGCGGCCCACGGACCCGTCAAGACGTTCGGGCTCGCCGGGGTGTGCGACACGGTCCTGGTGACCGATGACCACGACGCCGCCGACCGGTTCGAGGCGAGGAGCTCCCAGCTGCACCTGACCCGCAACAACGTCTTCGGTCTCGCCGCCTTCGACACCGCCTACCGCCTCGGCGGCCCGTGGTTCGACGGCTTCCTGGACCTGGTGGGGCACAACGTCGAGCTGCTCCGGTCCCGCCTTCCCGAGCAGGTTGGTCTCCTGCCCGTGGAGGGCACGTACCTCGCCTGGCTCGACCTCCGGCGACTCGACCTGGACGTCCGCGAGATCCCGGCCTGGCTCGCCTCGGCGGCGGGGCTGGCGCTGAGCCCCGGTCACTGGTTCGGCCGCGAGGGGGCGGGGTTCGCGCGGATGACCGTGGCGGCGCCGACGCACGTCATCGAGCAGGCGGTCGACCAGCTCGCCGCGGCGGTCGCAGCGCGGGGGGAGGCGGGGGCCGAGCCCGGTGGGCGAGGCGGCGTCCGTCACACGTGACGTGGCTCATGCGTCGGCCCCGCCTCCCGCTGCTAGCGTCCGACCCGACCGTGCACCCGCCTCGGAAGGCTCGATGATGCGCAGCGCCAAGGACTTCTTCGCCCCCCTCGCCGTCGGCGCCCCGCTGCCGCTGCGCGAGGTGCCGGCGCGGCCGTCCCGGATGATCCACTTCTTCGACCCGAGCAACCCGAAGATGGCCGCCAAGGTGCCGGACATGGTCGGGACCGTCGACGTCCTCCTCGGCAACCTCGAGGACGCCGTGAAGGCCGAGAACAAGGAGGCCGCCAGAGCCGGCCTCGTCGACATCGCGAAGGCCACCGACCTCGGCGAGCACACCCAGCTCTGGACGCGGGTCAACGCCCTCGACAGCCCGTGGGTCCTCGAGGACCTCACGACCCTCGTCACCGAGATCGGCGACCGCCTCGACGTCGTCATGGTCCCCAAGGTCCAGGGTCCCGAGGACATCCACTACGTCGACCGGCTCCTCGCCCAGCTCGAGGCCCGGGCCGGCCTCGCCCGGCCGATCCTCGTCCACGCCATCCTCGAGACCGCCCGGGGGATGGCCAACGTCGAGGCCATCGCCGGGGCCAGCCCGCGGATGCAGGGCATCAGCCTCGGGCCCGGCCGACCTCGCCGCCGACCGGCGGATGAAGACCACGCGCGTCGGGGGCGGCCACCCCGGCTACCTCGTCCGCCAGGACCCGGTGGACGGGGACATCCAGGGAGACCGGCCCACCTACCAGCAGGACCTCTGGCACTACACGATCGCCCGGATGGTCGACGCCTGCGCGATGCACGGGATCCTCCCGTACTACGGCCCGTTCGGCGACATCGCGGACGTCGTCGCCTGCGAGGACCAGTTCCGCAACGCCTTCCTCCTCGGCTGCGTCGGGACGTGGACGCTGCACCCGGTCCAGATCGCCATCGCCAAGAAGGTGTTCAGCCCCTCGGCCGCCGACGTCGCCCACGCGCGCCGGGTCAAGGAGGCGATGGGCGACGGCACAGGTGCGGTGATGCTCGACGGGAAGATGGAGGACGACGCCAGCCTCAAGCAGTGCCTCGTCATCCTCGAGCTCGCCGACCGGCTCTCCGCGAACGACCCCGAGCTCGCCGAGCTCTACGCCCCGGTGGGGGAGGGGCAGGCGTGAGCGAGCACTACACCCCCCGTCGCTCGGTGCTCTACATGCCGAGCAGCAACGAGCGCGCGCTCGAGAAGGCCAAGAGCCTGCCGGTCGACGGGCTCATCCTCGACCTCGAGGACGCGGTCGCGCCGGACGCCAAGGAGGCCGCCCGCGAGAACGCCTGCACCGCAGCGTCGTCCGGCGAGTACGGCCACCGCGAGGTCACGATCCGCGTCAACGGGCTCGGCACCCAGCTGGCACGACGCCGACCTCGAGGCGGCGTGCGCCGCAGGCCCGGACGCGGTCGTCGTCCCGAAGGTCGGTTCGGCCGAGGAGGTCCGGAGCCTCGTCGCGGCGATGGAGCGGCACGGCGCCCCCGACCGCACCCGGCTGTGGGCGATGGTCGAGACCCCGGCCGCGATCCTCGACGCGCGCGAGATCGCGGCCGCGTCCGACCGGCTCGCCGTGCTCGTGCTCGGCACCAACGACCTCGTCAAGGAGCTGCGCGCCCGCTTCGTCCCCGGACGGGCCCCGCTGCTGACCTCCCTCGCGCTCGCCGTCCTCGCCGCGCGGGACGCCGGGGTGGCCGTCCTCGACGGCGTGTACAACGACGTGAGGGACCTCGACGGCTTCGAGGAGGAGTGCCGGCAGGGCCGCGACCTCGGCTTCGACGGCAAGACCCTCATCCACCCCGGCCAGGTCGGTCCGTGCAACGCCGTCTTCGCCCCGTCCGAGGCCGAGGTCGAGGACGCCCGAGGGATCCTCGAGGCCTGGGAGGCCGGCGCCGGGAGCGGCGTGGTCACCCACGACGGGCGGATGGTCGAGAACCTCCACGTCGAGGTCGCCCGCCGCGTCCTGGCGACCCACGAGGTGGTCCGGGCGCGGTCCTGAGCCGCGACCCCGCACAACGATGCGGTCACGGCAGGGCGCGCCGATTTGCGTCCGGCGGCCCCGATGACGTCTCGTGGAGGTCCAACGACACGTCGACCGGGGGACACCGAATGAGGACCACGACCGCGCGCGGAGCCGCGGTGGCCGCGCTGGCGCTCGTCGCCACGACGGCGCTGGCCGGCTGTGCCCAGCTCGACCGCTGGACCGGCACGAGCGCCGGCGCCCCGCCGGCCGCCCCGGCCCCCTCGGCGTCCGGGTCGCCGTCGGCCTCGGCCTCGGCCTCGCCCAGCGTCTCCGGCACCCCCTCCCCGTCGAGCACGCCGTCCCCGTCGAGCACCCCACGCCCTCCGCCACCCCGAGCGCGACACCCCGCCACCGCCACGCCGGAGCCGCCCAAGGCGCCCGCCTCCCTCCGCTACGGCGACAGGGGCAAGGACGTGCTCGCGGTCCAGCAGCGGCTCTCCGAGCTCGGCTACTGGCTCGGGAGCGCCCGACGGCAGCTTCGGGTCGCTGACGCAGCAGGCCGTCTTCGCCCTCCAGAAGTCCGCCGGCATCTCCCGCGACGGGGTCGTCGGGCCGAAGACCCGCGCGGCGCTCGACCGCGGCGCGCGCCCGTCGGCGACGCTGTCGGGCAGCGGCATCGAGATCGACCTCGACCGCCAGGTCCTCATGGTCGTGCGGGGCGGGAAGCCCACGGTCATCCTCAACACCTCGACCGGCAGCGGCGAGACGTACACGTCCTCGGCCGGGCACCAGGCCGTCGCGACCACGCCGCGCGGCACCTTCGCCGTCTTCCGCCAGGTCGACGGGCCCGACGACAGTGCGCTCGGCGCGCTGTGGCGGCCGAAGTACTTCTACCGCGGCTGGGCGGTCCACGGGTCGCCGAACATCCCGCCGTACCCGGCCTCGCACGGCTGCGCCCGGCTGAGCAACGCCGCCATGAACATGATCTGGGCCGAGGGCCTCATGCCGATCGGGGCGCGCGTCCGCGTCCGGTGACCCGCGCGAGCGGGGGTGGGCGCGGTCAGTGCGGTCAGTCCCGGGTGTCGCGGGTGGCCTGCGCGGCCTCGAAGGCGCGGCGCGCCTCGGCCCACGGGCCCCGCAGCCCCGCCAGCTCGGGGACGAGCCGCACGAGGTCGGCCGAGAAGGCCGTGCTGGCCTCACGGGGCAGCAGCGACGGCAGGTTGTCGACCGCGATGACGTCGAGGACGGGGGTCCTCGGCGACCCGTCGCGCGGGCTCCTCCCAGCTCGTGATCGCGGTGTTCACCGGGATGAGGTTGTGCTCCGAGGTGACGTCGCACGTGACGTCGGCGACCACCCGCAGGGCGCGCTCGGCGTCCAGGTCCTCGGGGCCGACGAACGGAGGCTGCGGCACGGTCGACAGGACGCAGTTGACGAGGAGGTCGTGGGCGCGGAGGGCGCCGCGGTCGAGGGTCGCCGTCTGGCGGCGGTCCCAGGCGGTCGGCGCCGCGCCCGCGCCGGTGAGGGCGTCGACGGCGCCGCGGCCGCTGCGCCCCAGGGCCCCGACGACGAGCGCACGCACCGGTTCCGGGCGCGCCGCGGCGACGAGCGCGTCGAGCTCGGCCCGCTCCATCGGTCGCAGCGGTGCGTCGAGCCTCCCGGCGGACGCGAGGAGGCCGAGCGAGGCACCGACGTACCCGGCCCAGTACCCGAAGGCGATGACGCGGCGGCCGTGCGCCGTGAGGTACTCGAGGTCGAGCAGCGCGCCACCGCCGTCGGCGAACCGGCGCAGCAGGTCGCCCGCCCCCTCCTGGCCCTTGTACGCGTGGCCGAAGAAGATGTGGCGGTGCCGCAGGGCGTCCGGGGCGGCCGGGAGCTCCTTGATGCCGAGGACGTGGGCGTCCTCCGGGGCGTCCGGCCAGGAGTCCGCGGGCACGACCCGGCAGCCACCGGCGCGGTAGGCCTCGGCCCCGAAGACCCGCTGTGGGGACTCCTCGACGGTGACCGTCGCCCCGTCCGCGACGAGCCGTGCGGCGTCGCTGGGGGTGAGCGGGGCGCGTCGCTCGGTCGAGCGCGTCTCGTGTCGCATCCACAGGTGTACCGATCCCATGTGCGTCATTCTCCCGGGTAGACGACGCCGACCTGACCACGGACCCCGTCCATGACCGCCATGACCCGGCGGGTGGCCTCCCACGGCACCGACCACGTCTCGGTGCGACCCTCTCCGACCGCCCGTGCCACCTCGGCGACCTCGTAGCGGAACCCGTGCTCCCGCGACGCCGGCTCCCACGTGTCGAGGACGGTGTCGTCGGGGGCCGACGAGCCGCAGGGTCGACCCCAGGCCGTAGAACCGGGTGCTCATCTCGATCCGGCCCGCCGTTCCCGCGACGGTGGCCGCGCACGCCGTGGCGGCGGCCATCGTGCACGTCATCCGGGCGAGGGTGTCACCGCTGCGACCGGTGACCCCGACCGTCACGTCGACGCCCTCGGGGCTGAGCGTGCCGCGCGCGGCGACGCCGTCGAGCGCGCCGAGGACGTGGTCGGCGAAGGCGATGCGGGTAGACGCCGAGGTCGAGCAGGGCGCCGCCGGCGAGGGCGGGGTCGGCGAGGCGCTGCGGGCCGTCCGGCCACAGCCGCTGGCCGTGGTCGGCCTGGACGAGGACGAGGTCGCCGAGCGTCCCGGCCTCGACCGTGCGGCGGACGACGTCGTACTGCGGCAGGTAGCGGCTCCACATCGCCTCGGCGGCGAGCAGGCCGGCGTCGCGCGCCGCGTCGAGCACGTCGTCGGCCTCCGCGAGGTTGCGCGCGAAGGCCTTCTCGACGAGGACGGGCTTCCCGGCCGACAGGGCCAGCAGGGCGTGCTCGCGGTGCTCGCTGTGCGGTGACGCGACGTAGACGGCGTCCACGCCGTCGTCCGCGACGAGCGCCTCGTACGACCCGTACGAGCGGGCGGCGCCGTGGCGCCGCGCGAAGACGCTGGCCCGGTCGGCCGACCGGGAGCCGACCGCGACGACCTCCGAGCGGGTGCCCTCGCGCACGGCGGAGGCGAAGACGTTGGCGATGCCGCCGGGTCCGAGGACGCCCCACCGCAGCGGTGGGGCCTCCATCGGGTCCGGGACGGTGGGCTCGGCGAGGGCGGGGGGCTTCGTCGGCATCCCCAGACCCTAGGGGGTCAGAACCGGCTCGTGGCCTCGGCGACGAGATCGGCGACGAGCTCACCGCCGTCGATGCTCCAGCCCCTTGCGCTGGAACCACGTCGCCATCGTCAGGGCGTCCCGCTCGAGGAAGTCGAACCCCTGCGGGTTGCCGATGACGTCGACGACCTGCGGCCAGTCGATGAGGACGAGCCGTTCCTCGTGGACGAGGACGTTGTACGGGCTGAGGTCGCCGTGCGCCCAGCCGTGGTGCGCCAGGGTGAGCATCACCGTGCGCAGCTGCTCGAAGAGGTCCTCGAGCAGGTCCGGCGCCGGGCGGTGGTGGACGAGGCGCGGCGCGGCCACCGGGGTGGCCCCGTCGGTGCTGCCGACGAACTCCATGAGCATCTCGGCCTCGTCGAGCTGGACGGGGTAGGGGACGGGGAGGCCCAGCTCCCAGAGCCTGCCGAGGGCGTCGAACTCGGCCGCCGCCCACTGGCCGGCGATCATCTGCTTGCCGAAGTCGGTGCGGCGCGCCATCGCCCGCATCTCCCGGCTCTTGCGGACCCGGCGACCCTCGAGGTAGCCGGCGTCCCGGTGGAACAGGCGGTGGTCGCCGCTGCGGTAGCGCTTGGCGGCCATCGTCGTGACCCGGTCGCTGCCGGGGACCCAGCGGCGGACGACGTGGACGTCGGCCTCCTTGCCGGTCTTGAGGACGCCGAGGTCGACGTCGACGGCACCCAGGGCGGTGACGACCCAGCCGGGGCGCGGCTTGGGGCCGTGGGTCGCGCCGTCCCAGGAGGACCAGCGCTCGCCCTCGGGCGGGGCGTCAGGTGAGGTGCCGGTGGAGAAGGCTGCCTGCTTCTCCGGCAGGTGGAACGGCTGGTGTGCCAACGTGGTGCTCCTGTGCGGGGTGGGGGAACTGGGGCCGGGTCCGGCCCGTGACGGTCATTGACATCGGGTCCTCCTCCACGCGTTCGGGGCACCTGCGCCGCGTCGGCGGCGGGTCGGCACGCGGCTCCACCGCGCTGCCTCACCAGCGTGCCCCACGGGCCGGTGCGCGCGCCAGCTGTTTCCGGTCGGCACCGTGTGGCCCGTGGCGCTGGGTCGGGGTCGGGGTTGCGGGGGTCGGTATCGTCGCCACATGAACATGGAGAAGGTCGTCTTCGGCTTCTTCGTGGTGCTGGCGGCCACCCTCAACTTCGGCTTCTTCATCGGCGACATGACCGACGTCCGGGCGCACAACATCTACGAGCTCTACGCCGCCGTGGTCGTCAACGTCATCGCCGTCATCCTCAAGTTCGGGGACCGCACCCAGATCGGGGCGATCCACCTGTCGACCAGCCTCGTCGCCGCGATCCAGCTCATCGCGGCGACCGTCGTGTGGATCGCCGTCAGCTCGGGCGAGGAAAAGATCGGCGTCCACGCGATGAGCTCGGTGGTCTCCCTCTCCGGAGGCGCACTCCTCGCGAACATCGTCTCGCTCGCCCTGCTCGTCGGAGAGACCCTCGCCGCCCACCGGCGGTGAGGGGGCGCGGAACCGTGATCAGCCCGATCGTCGCGGCCGTCGTCTCCCGCCGGCGCGGAAGCCTGCGGCGGCGGGAGGTCCCGGTACCCACGGCGACGTCCACGGACGTCATCTTCCTCATGCTGCGGCGGATGCGCCCGCCCCTGCTGTGGCTCGTCGCGGTGTTCACGGTCTCCGTGGTCGGGCTCAGTGCCACGGTCGGCGTCGACGGGGCGGGTGCGCCGTACCGGCTGAGCATCTTCGAGTCGTTCTACGTCATGAGCTACACGGCCACGACGATCGGCTTCGGCGAGCTGCCGTACCCGTTCTCCACCGGCCAGCGGCTGTGGGTGACGTTCATGTTCTACGCCACCGTGATCGGCTGGGCGTACGCGGTCACCACGCTCCTGGCCCTCTCCCAGGACGAGGGCTTCACCGCCGCCCGCACGGTCCAGCGGTTCCGCCGCCGGGTCCGCCGCGTCCGCGAGCCGTTCTACCTCCTTGCCGGCTTCGGCGAGTCCGGGCGACGGGTCAGCCTGCGCCTCGACGCCCTCGACCAGCGCTGCGTCGCCGTGGACGCGCGGAAGGCACGGATCGACCTGCTCGAGGTCAGCGAGACGTGGAGCGACATCCCCGGGCTGGTGGGGGACGCGCACGACCCGGTCGTCCTGGGGCTCGCCGGCCTCGGTCTGGACAACTGCCGGGGGGTGCTGGCCCTGACCGACGACGACGATGTCAACCTCGCCGTGCTCCAGGCCGTGGCGCTGCTGCACCCCGACGTGCCGGTCATCGCCCGGGCGTCGACGCGGGCGGCCGAGGAGCGGATGGCCGAGTTCGACCCGTCCGCCGTCATCAACCCGGCGGACCGCTTCGGCGACTACCTCGTGCTGCACCTCCGGCGGCCGACGGTGTGGCAGCTCGTCGTGTGGCTGACCAGCCCGACGAGCGCCGAGGTCCGCGAGTCCCGCGAGCCGGTGGAGACGGGGACGTGGACGGTGTGTGCCGTGGGGGAGTTCCGCGACCAGGTCGCCCATGACCTCACCCGGGCCGGCTTCGAGGTGCGGTTCGCCGAGCCCGACGGGACCCCGCCCGACGTCACGGGGGCCGTCGGCTGCGTCGTGGCGACGTCGACCGACACCGCGAACCTCGCGATCGCGGCGCACTTGCGCCGGGCCCATCCCGAGGTGCTGCTCTGCCTGCGCCAGGTGCACACGACCTCACGGGCCCTGATCCGCAGCTTCGCCCCGGACATGGTGTTCTTCCCGGCGGACGTCGTGGCGCGCGAGTGCCTGACGCGCGTGATCACGCCGCACGCGTGGGACCTCGTCGAGCACGCGATGCACCAGGACGACGAATGGGCCGGTCGGGTGCTCGACGTGCTGGAGACGCGGTGCGGGCACTACTCGCCGGTGCCCTCGATGCTCGCGCTCGACCCCCGCGAGGCCCCGGCCGTCGTCGACTGGCTCGGTCACCGCGAGCTGACCGTCGCCGACCTCACCCGCGATCCCGAGAACCGCGAGCGCCACCTGCCCGTCGTCGTGGCGGCGCTGGTGCGCGATGGCGACGTCGTCCCGTTCCCCGACGGCGCCACCCCGTTGCGGCCGGGCGACGAGCTGATGCTGTACTGCGGGCCGTCCGGCCGGGCGCTGTTGCGCGAGGTGCTCTACAGCGACGCCGCCGTCGAGTACGCGGCGACCGGGCGGCGCGTGCCCGCCACGTGGATCTGGCGCCGCCTTGCGCGCTCGCGCGCGGCGACGACCTGACCCGCGGATCCGGCGACGGTGGGGGGACTCACACCGCCTGGACGTTCCTGAGGCCGCGGCCCCGGCATACTCGGAAGCCGATCCCGACCGACCCACGCGAAGGCGGTACCCGCGCATGTCCCGACTCCAGACCACCGACGGTCTCACCGAGGAGCAGCACGAGCTCATCAAGCTCGTCCGCGAGTTCGTCGACGAGCAGATCCTCCCCGTCGCCACCGAGCTGGAGCACAAGGACGAGTACCCGACGGAGATCGTCGAGGGCATGAAGCAGATGGGGATCTTCGGGCTGATGATCCCCGAGGAGTACGGCGGGCTGGGGGAGTCCCTCCTCACCTACGCGCTCGTCGTCGAGGAGATCGCCCGCGGCTGGATGAGCGTCAGCGGCATCATCAACACCCACTTCATCGTCGCCTACATGATCCTCCAGCACGGCACCGACGAGCAGAAGCAGCGCTACCTGCCGCGGATGGCGACCGGTGAGGTCCGCGGCGCCTTCTCCATGTCCGAGCCGGGGCTCGGCTCCGACGTCGCGGCGATCCGCACCAAGGCCGTCCGCGACGGCGAGGAGTGGGTGATCACCGGCCAGAAGATGTGGCTGACCAACGGTGGCTCGGCCAACCTCGTCGCGGTGCTCGTGCGCAGCGACCTCGGCGAGAGCGACAGCCCGTACAAGAACATGACGACCTTCCTCATCGACAAGGAGTCCGGCTTCGGCGAGACCGCCCAGGGCGTCACCGTCCCCGGCAAGATCGACAAGATGGGCTACAAGGGCGTCGACACCACCGAGCTGATCTTCGACGGCCACCGCACCACCGACGCCCAGGTCCTCGGCGGCGTCCCCGGCAAGGGCTTCTACCAGATGATGGACGGGGTCGAGGTGGGGCGCGTCAACGTCGCCGCCCGCGCCTGCGGCCTCTCGCGCCGGGCCTTCGAGCTGGGCATCGCCTACAGCCAGCAGCGCGAGACCTTCGGCAAGAAGATCGCCGAGCACCAGGGCATCCTCTTCCGCCTCGCCGACATGGCGACGAAGGTGGAGGCGAGCCACCAGATGATGGTCAAGGCGGCCCGGCTCAAGGACGCCGGCCAGCGCAACGACCTCGAGGCCGGGATGGCGAAGTACCTCGCCTCGGAGAACTGCGCGAACGTCGTCGAGCAGTCCTTCCGGATCCACGGGGGCTACGGGTACTCCAAGGAGTACGAGATCGAGCGGCTCTACCGGGAGGCCCCGATGCTCCTCATCGGCGAGGGGACGGCCGAGATCCAGAAGATGATCATCGGGCGGCGCCTCCTCGAGGACTACAAGGCCACGTAGGCCGTCCAGCCCCCGTCCAGCCGGCTCCCAGCCGGCGGTGGGACACTGGAGGCATGAGCAGCCAGCCGATGCGCCCGGGCCTGCGCGCCGCCTTGTCGCTGGAGTACCCGATGTCCCTCGGGGTCCACGACTCCTACGAGGAGGCGCAGAAGGCCGTCGACTACCTCTCGGACCACGAGTTCCCGGTCCAGGACCTCCTGATCGTCGGGACCGACCTCAAGCAGCTCGAACGCGTCACCGGACGACTCACTCAGGGCCGGGTCATCGGCGCCGGAGCCCTCTCCGGCATGTGGCTCGGGCTCTTCGTCGGCACCATCCTCGCCGTCTTCGACCCCACCGGCTTCAACCTGGTGAGCGTCCTCGCGACCGTCGTGTTCGGCGCCGTCTTCGGGTCCATCTGGGCCACGGTCGGCTACCGACTCACCCAGGGCCACCGTGACTTCACGAGCGTGAGCCAGGTCGTGGCCGCGAAGTACGAGGTGCTCTGCGAGCACAAGCACGTCGCGCGGGGCCGTGAGCTGCTCACCCAGATGGACCCGATGAAGGCCGCGCAGGAGCAGGTCCGGCGCGCCCAGGAGGAGGAGCGCGCCCGCATGGCCGAACACACCTCGGAGCCGCAGGAGGCCCCGCCGACCGGCTGACCGGCGGGACCACCCCGGGGTCAGCCCTTGACCGCTCCCGACGTGAGGCCGCGGACGAAGAACCGCTGGAGCGCGAAGAAGACGATCATCGGGATGACCATGGACACGAAGGCCGCCGCGGTGAGCAGCTCCTTGCCCTGGCCCTGCGTCCCGAGCAGCTGCTGCACCTGGACGATCACCGTCGAGTTGCCGGAGCTGAGGAACAGCTTCGCGATGAGCAGGTCGTTCCAGACCCACAGGAACTGGAGGGTCGCGAAGGCCGCGATCGCCGGGACGGACATGGGGGCGACGAGCTTCCAGAACGTCTGGTAGTGGCTGCACCCGTCGACCTTGGCCGACTCGACGACGCTCACGGGCAGGGTGGCCATGTAGTTGCGCAAGGTGTACACCGCGAGCGGCATGCCGAACCCGGTGTGCAGCAGCCACACCGCGATGAACTGGCCCGAGATGCCGAGCCCGCGAGGGCCGAGCACGTCGAGCATCGGCTGGAACGCCACCTGGATCGGCACCACGAGGAGGCCGACGACGACGATGAAGAGCACGTCCTTGCCGCGGAAGTCCATGAACGTGAACGCGTACGCGGCGAAGGCGGCGAACATGATCGGCAGGATCGTCGCGGGGATCGCCACGATGACGCTGTTGAGCAGCCCGGTCCCGATGTCGTTCCCCTCGAACACCCGCTGGTAGTTCGACGGGGTGAACCCGGCGTCGCCGGGGTTGAACAGGGTCGACCACCACCCCGTCGACGCCGCGGCGTCCCGGGTCCGGAACGAGGTGACGAGCAGGCCGAGCGTGGGGATCGTCCACAGGACGACGAGGACCGTCATCGTCACGATCGAGAAGAGGCTGCGGGGCCTCCCGTCCTTCATCAGCGCACGGCCGCTCATCGGTTGGCCTCCTCGGCCCGGAAGTGACGCACCTGGTAGATCAGCACGGGGATGACCGCGATGAGGAGGACGACGACGATCGCCGTGGCCCGCCCCGCCTGGCTGTTGGCGAACAGCTCGTTGAAGAACAGGTTCGCGATGACGTTGGACTCGAAGCGCCCGTTGGTCAGGACGTACACGATGTCGAAGACCTTGAGCACGAGGATGAGCACGGTGATGAAGACCGTGATGATCGTGCCCTTGATCTGCGGGATGATCACCTGGAAGAAGATCTGGACCTCGCCCGCGCCGTCGATCCGGGCGGCCTCGATGGTGTCCTCCGGGACGCCCTTGATCGCCGACGACAGCAGGATCATGGCGAACCCGACCTGGAGCCAGATGAGGATCACCATCATGAAGGAACGAGTTCAGGCGTCCCGTCGAGATGTTGAGCCAGGCCTGGGGCTCGCCCCCGAGGCCGGTCCAGATGGCGTTGAGCAGGCCGGTCTGGGTGGAGCCGGGGTTGTCGAAGGCGTAGATGAGGCCCCAGATGGCCGAGGCGCCGACGAACGAGATCGCCATCGGCAGGAAGATGAAGCTCTTCGCCACCTTCTCGCCCTGGGTGCTCAGCCGGTCCCCGAGGACCGCCACGATGACCCCGAAGACGACCGTCACCGCCGGGACCACGGCGATCCACAGGACGTTGTTGAGGATCGACTGCCAGAACGTGCTGTCGGAGAAGATCGCCCGGTAGTTGGCGAACCCCACGTAGGCGGTGCTGTCGGCGTTCGCGAACGAGTAGTTCACCGTCTGCACGGTGGGGTAGACGAGCATCAGGCCGATGAACGCGAGCGACGGCACGAGGAAGACGTAGGGGATGAGCCCGTCCGAGAGCCTGCGCGGCAGGGCCTCGACGAACACGTTGAGGAAGTAGAAGAGCAGTGCCGCGCCGCCGACACCGGCGACGAGCGCGATGGCACCGATGACGGGCTTGCTGTCGAGGAACCACTCCGGGTAGAAGGCGCAGTGCCAGGAAGAGGTTCGCGACGAACCAGACGACGAGCGCCATCCCGACGACGCCGACGAGGATGCGCAGGGGCTGTGCTCGGCCACCGCCACCCTCCTCGGGTCCGCGCACCTCCGTGTCGTGGGTGGTGCCGGGAGGTTCGGTCCCGATGGGTGCCGTCGCGGTGCTCACTGCTGGGCCGCCTGCTCGGGCCAGGAGGCCTCGATCTCGTCGGCCACCTCCTGGGAGGACTTCCCGCTCATCCACTCGACCATCCCGGTCCAGAAGGTCCCGGACCCGACCTCCTTGGGCATGAGGTCGGAGCCGTCGAAGCGGAAGACGTCGGCGTCGACGACGATCTGGGCCATCTGCCGGGTCGTCTCGTTCGGGTAGTTGGCCTGGTCGAAGCTCTTGTGCGGCGAGAGCCACCCGCCGGTGCGGGCCCACTCGGCGCCGAACTGGTCGGACGTGATGAACTCCATGACCTTCTTCGCGTCCTCGTCGTTGCCGTTGAAGAGCCCGGCGATGTCGCCGCCACCGAGGATCGCCCTGGCCCTCGTAGCCGCCCTGGAACGGTGGGTAGACGAAGATGCCGACCTTCTGGTCCAGGTCGGCCTGGACGTCTGCGGGGAGGAACCCGGTGGCGAAGTTGCCCTGCCGCATGAGGTAGCACTTCGGGGGGGCCGCGAAGGCGGGGTTCATCGCCTCGCCGAACGCCGTGTTGAGGATTCCCTGTGCTCCGCCGAGCACCATGCCGTCGGCCTTGGCCACCCTCGCGAACTCGTCGAAGGACTGGACGATCCGCTTGTCGTTGAACGGGATCTGGTGCGAGGTCCACTGGTCGTAGACGTCCGGTCCCCACATGCGCAGGACGAGCTCCTCGATCCAGTCGGTGCCGACCCCGCCGGTGGCCTGGTCGGACTCCCAGCCCATGCACCACGGCGCTGCCCGCGGACCTGATCCCCTCGGCGGTCTGCTGCAGGTCCTGGATGGTCGACGGCTCGGTCGAGTACCCGGCGTCCTCGTAGGCTCGGCTTGGGGTACCAGACCAGGCTCTTGACGGCGAGCCTCATCGGAGCGCCGTAGACGCGGCCGTTGTAGCGGGCCGACTCCAGCAGACCCGGGCACGAGCGTGGAGTCGAGCTTGTCGTAGTCGAGGTAGACGTCGATCGGGTTGACCTTGTTCTGCGCCGCGAACTCGAGGAGGCCACCCGGCTGCGGGAAGAGGCCGATGTCGGGGGCATCTCCGGAGTTGACCTTCTGCTTGATCGTCGTCGTGAAGTCCTGGTCCGGCGTGTACTGGACCCGGATGCCGGCTGTCCGCCGAAGAACTTCTCGAGCGAGGCGTTGAAGGCGTCGGCCTCCGCGCCGCCGAACGCCCCGAGGATGGTCACCTGCTTGTCGCCGTCGGCGCTCCCCCCGTCGACGAAGCCGGACAACCCGCCACCGCCGGCCCCTCCCGTGGGGTTGGGGTTCTGCAGGCACCCCGTGAGGGTCAGGGCCGCTGTGGCGAGGGCCGCGGCCCACATCCCGGCCCGTCGACGTCGTGTGGTGTGCGTCATCTCGGCTCCCTCGGCGAATGAGTGCACCACGTCGCCGCAGCGTCGCGGTCCGGTAACGACAGTCCTACCGCATGTTGCGCGACGGGGCCACCCCCGGCTACGGTCGTCGAAGGCTGGTGGCCGAGCGAGCGGGATCTGTTCGGCTGCGGGGGTTTTCGCGGGCTTACCGGGTCTATGTCGGGGCATGGGAGACCACCGCCGCGCCCTGCAGCCCCTCGAGGGACCGTTCTCCTCCGTCCTCTGCGTCGTCGCGCACCCGGACGACATCGAGTACGGCACGGCCGCCGCGGTGCACCGTTGGGTCGGTGAGGGCGCGACGGTCGCGTACTTCCTCCTGACGCGCGGCGAGGCCGGGATCGACACGATGGACCCCGAGGAGGCCGCTCGGGTCCGCGAGGACGAGGAGCGCGAGAGCGCCCGCCGGGTCGGGGTCGAGTCCGTCGAGTTCGCCGGCTGGAGCGACGGGTCGGTCGAGTACGGGGTGCCGCTGCGTCGTGAGATCGCGGCGGCCATCCGCCGCCACCAGCCGGACCTCGTCGTCGGCCAGCTGTGGGCCGACCGCTTCGGCCCGGGCATGGTCAACCAGGCCGACCACCGCGCCGTCGGCCTCGCGACCCTGGACGCCGTGGCCGACGCCGGCAACCGCTGGCTGCACCGTGACCTCGTGGACGAGGGTCTCGAGCCGTGGGGCGGGGTGCGGACCTTCGTCGTCGCCGGGTCCCCGGAGGCCACGCACTTCGTCGACGTCACGGGCGAGCACTTCGAGGCCGCCGTGCACTCGCTCGAGGCGCACGAGGCCTACAACGCCGCGTTGCCGGACGACTTCCCGGCGCCTCGCGACCTGCTGACGATGATCCTCGGCGGGGCGGGCGAGGCGGCGGGGGTCGAGCGCGCACTCGGCCTCGAGGTCGTCCTCGACCGCCGCTGAGCGGCCCCGGGTCAGCGGCCCCGGGTCAGCGGCCCTGGAGCCGAGCGGCCCAGGCCTCGACGTCGTCGGCGCTGCGGGGCATCGCGTCGGAGAGGTTCTCGCAGCCGTCCTCGGTGACGAGCACGTCGTCCTCGATCCGCACGCCGATGCCGCGGAAGCGTTCCGGCGCCTTGAGGTCGTCGGCCTTGAAGTACAGGCCCGGCTCGACGGTGAGGATCATCCCCGGCTTCAGCTCTGCGTCCATGTACTCCTCGCGGGTGGCGAGGGCGCAGTCGTGGACGTCGAGGCCGAGGTGGTGCGACGTGCCGTGCACCATCCAGCGGCGGTGGTACTGGCCGTGCTCCTTGTCGAGCGTGTCCTCGACCGAGACGCCCTCCGGGAGAAGGCCCCACGCGTGGAGGTGCTCGGCGATGACCCGGATGGCGGCCGCGTGGACGTCGCTGAACTTGTTGCCGGGCTTCACGGCCGCGATGCCCGCCTCCTGCGCCGCATAGACCGCGTCGTACACCTCGCGCTGCGCGTCGGTGAAGGTGCCGTCGACGGGGAGGGTGCGGGTGATGTCCGCCGTGTAGAGGGTGTCGACCTCGACCCCCGCGTCGATGAGGACGAGATCGCCCTCCGTGACGTCGCCCGTGTTCTTGATCCAGTGGAGGGTGTTCGCGTGGTCGCCGGCGGCGCAGATCGAGTCGTAGCCGACGCCGTTGCCGCGGTGGCGGGCGGTGAGGGCGAACACGCCCTCGAGCCAGCGCTCCCCGCGGCCCTTCGTGACGGCCTCGGGCAGTGCCGCGACCATCGCCTCGAAGCCCTCGTGGGTCGCCGCGACCGCGGCGCGCATCTGCTCGACCTCGTACTCGTCCTTGCGGATGCGCAGGTGCGAGACCGCGTGGGCCAGCACCTCGTCGGACTCGGCGAGCTCCTCCTCGACGGCCCCGTTCTCGACCCGGGCGGCATCGAGCCGCGCGGTCAGCTCGCGGTCGGCGTCCCGAACGAGGCGCACGGTGAGCTGGCCGGCATCCTTCGCGACGGCGTCGACGAGCCCGTCGACGTGCCGGGCGGTGAGTCCGAGCTCGAGCTCGAGGTCCTCGATGGTGGGGCGGGCGCCGACCCAGAACTCGCCGTACCGGGCGTCCGCGAAGAACTCGTCGCTGTCGCGGTCGGCGAGCGGGCGGAAGTAGAGGACCGCCTCGTGGCCCCCCTGCTCGAGGGGCTCGAGCACGAGGACGGCGTCGGGCTCACGGTCGGCCCCGAGTCCGGTGAGGTACGCGAACGCGGTGTGCGGCCGGAAGACGTAGTCGCTGTCGTTGCTGCGCACCTTGAGGCCTCCCGCCGGGATGACCAGCCGCTGCTTGGGGAAGGCGGCACTGAGGACCGCGCGCCGGGCCGCCGCGTGCTCGGCGGCGGGCGAGGGGCCGGTGACCGTGGGGCGCCGCGGCGCCCAGTCCTCGCGGATGAACGCGCGCAGCTCGTCGGTGGTCGCCCGGGCGCGGTTGTCGGCCTGCTTCTGTTCCTCACTCACCCGCCCATGCTGCCACGGGTGGGTGCGGGCCCGGGCACCATGCGGTGCTGCCGTTTGCGGCCCCGTGGTCCCCGTTGCGACACTCCTCGGATGGGCAAGCACAGTGCACCCCGCCGCCGCGGACCCCGGGCGCTCGCCGTGGGGGCGTCGGCGGTCCTCGCGTCCGGTGTCCTCGCCACGTCCCTGGTCGACGGGACCTCCGACGTGTCGCCGTGGGCCGCGCCGACCCCCGAGGTGTCGCACACGACGCGCGGCCCCGGCCCGGAGCCGACCGCACAGCGGCCCGTAGGCCCGGAGCGAGCCTCGCGCGCTGCCCGGCGCACCGCGTCGCCCCCCGGTGGGGCACCCGAGCCCGCCCCGCCGACGAGCGCCGACGCACCCTCGCCGGCGCCGAGCGCGTCCGCGTCCCCCAGTGCGGCCCGCAGCGCCGACCCGAGCCCATCGCCCAGCGGGTCGACCAGCCCGACGCCCACGTCGTCCCCGACGCCCACCTCGTCCGGGACCGCCTCGCCCAGCCCCACCCCCAGCGCCACCCCGAGCCCCTCCGGCTCGCTCCTCGACGCCGTCCGCGGAGTCGTCGGCGGTGTGCTGCCGTGACGCAAGGGACGACGACGCTCCCGGACCGGCTACGGGGCCACTTCGGCCACCGCGACCACCTGTACGGCGTCCTGCTCGAGGAGATGGCCGACGACTGGGACGTCGGCGGGATCACCCGCGAGCTCCTCTCGGGCTGGGAGGACACCGAGGCGCGGCAGTTCCCGCAGCTCCGGCTGCTCGCGGGGCTGTACCGCATCGTCCTGCGCGGGGACGCCCCCCAGCTCGTGCCCTTCTACCCCGCGCTCGGCGGCGACGCCGACCCCGAGGAGGCGTGGGCCGCCGTCCGGCCGGTGCTCGCCGCACACGTCGAGGAGCTGCACGAGGCGCTGACCGAGGCCCCGCAGACCAACGAGCCGGCGCGCACCGTGGCCCTGCTCGTCGGGCTGTCCGAGGCGGTGCGGCGCACCGGCCTGCGCCGGGTGCGGCTGCTCGAGCCCGGCGCCTCGGCCGGGCTGGGCCTTCTCGTCGACCGGTACCGGTTCGTCGGGGACGGGTGGGCCGCCGGGCCGGGGGATGCGCCGATGCTCGTCGACGGGTGCGGGGCCGCCGGCTTCGCGCCGGAGGCGTTCGAGGTCGTCGACCGGCGCGGGTGCGACGTCGCCCCCGTGGACGCGACGACGGACGAGGGCGCCGACCACCTGCGTTCCTTCGTCTGGCCCTGGATGCTCGAGCGGCACTCCCGGCTCGAGGGCGCGGTGGCGGCGCTGCGCGAGACCCCGGTCGCCGTCGACCGGGCACGGGCGGCGGAGTGGGTCACCGAGCGGCTCGCCGACCCGGTCGACGACGACGTGCTCACGGTCGTGTGGCACTCGGTGACCCGGCTGTACTGGCCGCGGGAGGAGTCGCGAGCCATGGAGGCGGCGGTCGCCTCCGCCCGCGACCGGATGCCCGTCGCCCACGTCGCGATGGAGCACCCGTGGACCCCGGACGGGGAGCCGCCGCCGGACACCTCCGCCGGTGGCCTGCCCGTCATCGAGCTCGACGGCGAGGTGCTGGGCACCTGCGAGCACCACGGCCCGCCGGTGCGGTGGGGCGGCTGAGTCAGTCCTCGACCCAGTCGAGGGTGCGCTCCACGGCCTTCTTCCAGCCCGCGTAGCCGTCGCGGCGCTGCTCCTCGGACCAGGTCGGTTCCCACCGACGGTCCTCGGCCCAGTTCTCCCGCAGCTCGCCGGTGTCGCCCCAGAACCCGGTGGCCAGGCCCGCCGCGTACGCCGCCCCCAGGGCCGTCGTCTCCGCGACGACCGGGCGGGAGACCGGGACGCCGAGGATGTCCGCCTGGAGCTGCATGCACAGCGAGTTCTGGGTGACGCCGCCGTCGACCTTGAGACAGGTGATCTCGACGCCCGAGTCGGCCGTCATCGCGTCCGCGACGTCGCGGGACTGGTAGCAGATGGCCTCGAGGGTCGCCCTGGCCAGGTGGGCGTTGGTGTTGAACCGGGACAGCCCGACGATGGCTCCGCGGGCGTCGCTGCGCCAGTAGGGCGCGAAGAGCCCGCTGAACGCCGGGACGAAGTACACCCCGCCGGTGTCCTCGACCTGGGCGGCGAGGCGCTCGACCTCGGAGGCGCCGCTGATGATGCCGAGCTGGTCGCGCAGCCACTGGACGGCGCTGCCGGTCACGGCGATCGAGCCCTCGAGCGCGTACACCGGCTTGGCGTCGCCGAACTGGTACGCGACCGTCGTCAGCAGGCCGTTCTGGCTGCGGACCAGCTCCTCGCCGGTGTTGAGGAGGAGGAAGTTGCCGGTGCCGTAGGTGTTCTTCGCCTCGCCCGGCTCGAAGCAGACCTGCCCGACGGTGGCGGCCTGCTGGTCCCCGAGGACGCCGGTGATCGGGACCGCGCTCGTGCCGCGCTGCCCGGAGGTCTCCCCGAACGCGTCGGGGTGGCTGCTGGGGTGGATGCTCGGCAGCATCGACCGCGGGATGCCGAAGAACCCGAGCAGCTCGTCGTCCCAGTCGAGGGTGCGCAGGTCCATGAGCATGGTGCGGCTCGCGTTCGTCACGTCCGTGACGTGGCGCCCGCCGTCCGGGCCGCCGGTGAGGTTCCAGATGACCCAGGTGTCGGACGTGCCGAAGATCGCGTCGCCGCGCTCCGCGGCCTCCCGCAGGCCGTCGACGTTCTCGAGGAGCCACTGCACCTTGCCCGCCGAGAAGTACGTCGCAGGGGGCAGCCCGGCCTTCTCGCGGATGACGTCGCCGCGGCCGTCGGCGTCCAGCGCCCTCGCGATGGTGGCGGTGCGGGTGTCCTGCCAGACGATGGCGTTGTGGAACGGGCGTCCGGTGCGCCGGTCCCAGACGAACGCGGACTCGCGCTGGTTCGTGACCCCGATGGCGGCGAGGTCCGAGGTGGAGATGCCGGCCCTCGTCAGCGCGGAGCCGATGACGGTCTGGGTGCGGTCCCAGATCTCGAGCGGGTTGTGCTCCACCCATCCCGCCCGGGGGAGGACCTGCTCGTGCTCGAGCTGGTGCTTGGCCACCTCCTGCCCGTCGTGGTCGAACACCATGAACCGGGTGCTCGTCGTGCCCTGGTCGACCGCGCCGATGAAGTCCGCCATACCCCGAGCCTAGGACCCGACGGTCCCGGCGGGTGTGGGGAAGGGCACGCCCCGGACGGGTTGGGCACGGGCGCCCGGCGCGCGAGGATGGGCGGCACCGCGGGCGGGCCGGCCGCCGCGACGAGGACCGAGGAGACCAGACGTGCAGTTCGGGCGCAGCTACGAGGAGTTCGAGGTCGGCGCGACGTACAAGCACTGGCCCGGCAAGACCGTCACCGAGTACGACGACCACCTCTTCTGCCTGCTGACGATGAACCACCACCCGCTGCACCTCGACAGCCACTACGCCGAGGAGACCACCCAGTTCGGGAGGAACGTCGTCGTCGGCAACTACGTGTACTCGATCCTGCTCGGCATGAGCGTGCCCGACGTCAGCGGCAAGGCGATCGCGAACCTCGAGATCGAGAGCCTGCGCCACGTCGCCCCGACCTTCCACGGCGACACCCTCTACGGCCAGACGACCGTCCTCGACAAGTGGGAGAGCACGAGCAAGGACGACCGCGGGGTCGTCCACGTCGAGACGATCGGCTACAACCAGGACGGCAAGGTCGTCTGCATCTTCCGCCGCAAGGTCATGGTGCCGAAGGAGAGCTACCTTCAGGCCCGCGGCGGCGAGCAGCCCGGTCGCCCGGTGCCCCAGCCCGACCGGAACTGGGCGGGGCCGGCGCCGACCGACGGCTGACCCGGAGCCATCGCCGCGACCCAGCCGTCGCGCGCCGGGGACTCTTGCGCCCCACTACGCTTCCGGTGTGATCGACCTGCACACCCACTCGTCGGCCAGTGACGGCACCGAGGCCCCGGCGGCCCTCGTCGCGGCCGCGGTGGCGGCCGGTCTGGAGGCGCTCGCGATCACCGACCACGACACCACGCTCGGCTGGGCCGAGGCGTCGGCCGCGGCGGCCGACACCGGCCTGGTCCTCGTGCCGGGCATCGAGGTGTCGTGCGCGCGCGACCACCAGAGCGTGCACCTGCTCGCGTACCTGCCCGACCCCGGGCACCCGGCGCTCGTCGCGGAGCTCGAACGGTCGCGGGTGAGCAGGGACAGCCGGCTCGACCGGATGGTCGGGCGGATGGCGGCCGACGGCATCCCGGTGTCCGTCGAGGCGGTCCGCGCCGAGGTGGGGGAGGGCGCCACGGCCGGGCGTCCGCACATCGCCGACGCGCTCGTGCGGGCCGGCGTCGTCGAGCACCGCGACGAGGCGTTCGACCGCTGGCTCGGCGACGCCAGTCCCTACTACGTGGCGCACTACGCACCCGACCCGGTGCGCGCGGTCGAGGTGGTGCGCGCCGCGGGCGGCGTCCCGGTCGTCGCGCACCCGTCGTCGCGCACCCGTACCGGCACCGTCGGCGACGACCTCATCGAGGAGCTCGCGGCCGCCGGCCTCGCGGGGCTCGAGGTGATGCACCGCGACCACGTGGACGACGACGTCCGCCACCTCACCGACCTCGCGGGCGCGCTGGGCCTCCTCGTCACCGGGTCGAGTGACTACCACGGAGCCGGAAAGCAGAACCGCTTGGGGGAGAACACGACACATCCCGAGGTGCTCGCGGCCATCGAGGCGATGGGCCGCGGGACCGAGGTGGTCCGGCCGTGAGCTGGTTCGACCTGTCCGCCTTCACGACGACCTTCGTCACCCTCGTCGTCATCCTCGACCCACCCGGGGCGATCCCGATCTTCCTCGCCCTGACCGGCCCGCTGACCCAGAAGCAGAAGGCCTCCGCGGCGCGGCGCGCGAGCCTCGTCGCGCTCGGGGTCATCGCGTCCTTCGCGGTCTTCGGGCAGCAGATCCTCGACTACCTCGGCATCAGCCTGCCGGCGCTCCAGGCTGCGGGTGGGTTGCTCCTGCTCGTCGTGGCGCTCCAGCTGCTCACGGGCGCCGAGTCCGAGTCGCTCGCGGACGCCGGGGTCAACGTGGCCCTCGTGCCGCTCGGGACGCCGCTGCTCGCGGGTCCGGGGGCCATCGTCGCCACGATGCTCGCCGTCCAGCGGGCGGACGACGCGGGGGGCATCGTCGCCGTCGCGGCCGCGCTCACCGCCGCGCTCCTCGTCGTGTATCTCGTCTTCCGGTTCGCGACCCCGCTCGCCCGGCTCCTCAAGGACAGCGGCATCGTCCTGCTCACCCGCATCGCGGGTCTGCTCCTGTCGGCCATCGCCGTGCAGATGGTCGCCAACGCCGTCATCGCGTTCGCGAGAGGCGAGGGCACGCCGGTCGGCTGACGGCGTACGGTGACGGCGTGTCAGACCAGCCCCGGGCCGAGTACGTCCTCCTCCTCTCCTGCCCCGACCGCCGCGGCATCGTCGCGACCGTCACGACGCTGCTCTTCGAGCACGACGCGAACATCGAGGAGAGCCAGCAGTTCGACGACGTCCGCACCGACCAGTTCTTCATGCGGATCCGCTTCTCGGCGGGGGCCCAGGACCCGGGAGCCGAGGGCTGGCGCGCGCTCGTCGAGCCGGTGGCGACGCGGTACGAGATGGAGTGGACGGTCCGTGACGCCCGCGAGCCGTACCGCGCGCTCATCATGGTCAGCCGGTTCGGCCACTGCCTCAACGACCTGCTCTTCCGCTGGCGCTCGGGCGCGCTCAACCTCGCGATCCCCGCGGTCGTGTCGAACCACGAGGACCTCGGGCCGCTCGTGCGCTCGTACGGCATCCCGTTCCACCACGTGCCGGTCACCGGCGACACCAAGGAGGAGGCCGAGGAGCGGCTGCGGGAGATCGTCGCCGAGCACGACGTCGACCTCGTCGTGCTGGCCCGCTACATGCAGGTGCTCTCGGACGCGTTGGCGTCCGACCTCTCCGGGCGGGTCATCAACATCCACCACTCGTTCCTGCCGTCGTTCAAGGGCGCCAAGCCCTACCACCAGGCGTTCGAACGGGGCGTCAAGCGGGTCGGGGCCACCGCCCACTACGTGACGCCGGACCTCGACGAGGGGCCGATCATCGAGCAGGACGTCGTGCGCGCCGACCACCGCATGACGCCCGAGGACCTCGTGCGCGCGGGCGAGGAGGTCGAGTCGCGCGTCCTCGCCCGGGCCGTGCGCTGGCACTGCGAGTCGCGGATCCTGCTCAACGGGACCCGGACGGTCGTCTTCAGCTGAGCCGCGTCAGTGCGCGCGGTGGCGGGCGTGCAGGTGCGGCAGGTGCACGTGGGAAAGGTGCACGTGGGGAAGGTGCAGCCGCGGCAGCCGGACGACCACGGTGCGCGGCGGGCGCTCGCGGCGGCGCTGCTGCTCCCGGGTCCAGTCGCGCGGGGTGAGGGATTGGGCGATTCCGAGCGTGATCATCTTCATGCCGTGAGGAGCGCCGCGCCGCCTCGGTGATACCTCCGCTCGAGGGTCAGCCGCGCGAGCCGTCCCCGGGGGTCGCGGCGTGGCCGGGGTGCCCCGAGGTGCGGCGGTCGTCCTTCATCTCGGCCTCGAAGACGTGCCGGCGCCCCGCCATCAGCTCCTCGCGCGCAGCCCGCTCGTGCTCGCGGAACGCGGTGTAGTAGCCGTCGTCGTACTCCTCGACGACCTGGAACGACCAGCGCCCCGCGAGGATGTTGCGGCCGACCAGCTCGGTCTCGACCCGGTCGGCGAGCTCGGTGTGGCCGGCCTCCCGCAGCTGGTCGACGGCCTCCCCGAGGGTGAGGTCGGCGGTGCCGCAGCGTCGGTGGAAGGCGTAGAGGTGGCCCCGGGCCTCCTCGACGACCTCGAGGGCCTCGGAGAGCTTGCCGAGGGCCGCGACGGTGGCGTCGTCGGTGCCGGCAGGGCGGGCGTGGGCGTCGTCGAGGGCCATCGACCCACTCTCGCAGAGCCGGGTGCCGAGACGGCGGCTCGGGCGACCACCCGAGAACCGACGCCGAAGGCTGTGGAAAAGCCCGCGGTCGGTCGCGGGGATCCGGGCAGGCTGCCCGGCATGACCTTCGAGAACCTCCCCGAGACGTGGACCCACCTGCCCCTCGACGACTCCGGCCTCGCCGCCGACGTCGTCGACCTCGTCGTGAGCCACGCCGACCGACTCGCCGGCTGCGTGTGCCTGCTCCTGCTCGATGCCGAGCTCCGGCTGGTCCAGCCGTGCGTCGTCGGCGACGTGACCGACGACGCCGACCCCGAGGCGATGCGCGGCTTCCTCGTGCAGCTCGCGCGGATGGTCGCCGCCGACGACGGGGCCGTGCTCTTCGCGCGGGGGCGCGACGGCTCGGTCCTGCTGACCGACGTCGACAGGGCGTGGCACGAGGTGGTGCTCGACGGCTGCCGCCGGGGTGGCGCGCGCCTCGTCGGCGCCTACCTCGCGACCCCGGCGACGGTGCGGGCCTTCCCGGAGCCGCTCGGCGCGGTCGGGAACCTCGCCTCCTGAGCGGGGCGGGCCCGCGGGTCAGCTCGTCGCGGGCTCCGCCAGCCGGAGGAACTCCAGGTGCCGCTCGTAGTGGTCGAGGCAGTCGTGGATGAGCTGCGCGTGGCCGTAGCCCATGACGTCGTAGCCCTGGCCGCCGTCGGCGAGGTGCACCTCGAGCCGGGCGTAGGTGTCACGGCTCTGGATCATCCGGCCGCCGTAGGTCGGGACCGGGCACATCTCGAGCGCGACGCGGTAGACGAACGGCGGGTCCTCCCCGGGCGTGCTCAGGACCACCGACGGCGTCTCGCCGTCCAGGTCGACGTCGCACGCCGTCTCGACGTCGTGCCGGCACAGCTCCTCGGCGACCTCGGCCAGCGCGGGTGCCACGACCGTGCCGAGGTGCTCGAGGGCGTCCTGGCGGTCGACGAAGTTCGTCGCCCGGGCCAGGCGCGACTTCCACGTGGTGGACCGCTCCTCCCTGGGGGAGGCGCTGCGGGCGGAGATGAGGGCGTGCATCGTGTGGTCGCGGCTGTCCGCCCGCCGGCCCTCGACACGCAGTGCCCGCGCCAGCCCGACCATGACGAGGACGAGCACGAGGGCGAACGGCAGGCCGAAGATGATCGTCGCGTACTGGAGCGCGACGATGCCGCCGACGAGCAGCATCGCGATGGTCAGCAGGCCGGTGGCCGCCGCCCAGGTGATGCGCAGCCAGGGCGCGGCGTCCTCGGTGATGGAGCCGAGCCGGCTCGTGAGGTTGGCCATGACGAGCGCCCCGGAGTCCGCCGAGGTGACGTAGAAGAGCAGGCCGACGAAGAAGGCGAGCCCGATGACGACCTTGCCGGCGGGGTACCCGGACAGCAGGTCGTAGAAGCCGACCCCGGTGAAGTCCTGCGCGGTCTCGGCGAACGTGGTGTCGCCGCCGCGGATCCGTTCGATCGCGGCGTTCCCGAAGATCGAGATCCACATGACGATGTAGAGGAACGGGATGATCAGCGTCCCCGCGACGAACTGCCGGATGGTGCGCCCCCGCGAGATGCGCGCGAGGAAGAGGCCGACGAACGAGGCCCACGCGACCCACCAGGCCCAGAAGAAGAGCGTCCAGTAGCCCATCCACTCGGCGTTGTCGACGAACGGGAAGGTCTCCATCGTCTTCGCCGGGAAGGTGCGGACGAAGTCGCCGACGTTGGCGACCGTGGCGTTGAGGAGCAGCGCGGTCTTGCCCGTGACGAGGACCCAGGCGGCGAGGCCGAGCGCGAGGATCACGTTGAGCTGGGACAGGAAGCGGATGCCCTTGTCGACGCCGGTCGTCGCCGAGATCGCGGCCATGACGACGGCGAGGACGGCCAGCCCGATCTGGGCGCCGGTGCCGATGCTCACGCCGAAGAGGACGTTGAGGCCGACGTTGAGGAAGACCACGCCGATGCCGAGGGAGGTCGCCACGCCGAAGATCGTCCCGAGGACGGCCGCGGTGTCGACGGCGTGGCCGAGCGGCCCCCCGATCCGCTTGCCGAGGACCGGCGCCAGCGCGGAGCGGACCGCCAGCGGCAGGTTGCGGCGGTAGCAGAAGTAGCCGAGGGCCAGGCCCATCAGCGCGTACATGCCCCACCCCGTGATGCCGTAGTGGAACAGCGTCCACACCGTCGCCTCGCGGGCGGCCTCGACCGACTCGGGGGCCGCCCCTCCGGCGGGGGGCGCCATGTACTGCGTCGCGGGTTCGACGACGGAGTAGAACATCACGTCGGTCCCGATGCCCGCGGCGAAGAGCATCGAGGCCCACGCGAAGGTCGAGAACTCCGGCCGGGAGTGGTCCGGGCCGAGGCGGACGTGCCCGTACCGCGACACCCCGAGCGAGATGACGAAGACGAGGACGGCCGTGGCGAGGAGGACGTAGAACCACCCGAACCACTCCGTGACCCAGCCCGTCACCGTCCCGAGCCCGCTCTCAGCGGACGATGGGCTGATCAGTGCCCAGGCGGCCATGACCAGCACTCCCGCCAGCGAGGCGACGAACACCGGCATCCGGACGGGGGGGCCGCCGAGGAAGCGCGGACCGACCGGGGGCGGCGTGGTGTCCTCCGCGGGTGGGGCGTCGGTGGTGGTCATGTTCTCTCCTCGGCGACGGGACGGCGGTCGGTCAGGAACGGGCGGGCGGGTCGAGCGGGCTGCCGGCGCGCAGGTCGTACCAGGGCGCGTCCGACGGGGGCAGGGGCGTCGCGCCGGTGATGAGGTCGGCGGCCTTCTCGGCGAGCATCATCACCGGGGCGTAGATGTTCCCGTTGGTCACGTACGGCATCGCGGACGCGTCGACGACGCGCAGCCCCTCGGTGCCGTACACCTCCATCGTCAGGGGGTCGAGGACGGAGAGGTCGTCGACGCCCATCCGCGCCGTGCAGCTGGGGTGCAGCGCGGTCTCGGCGTCGTCGCGGACCCAGTCGAGGATCTGCTCGTCGGTCTCGACCTGCGGGCCGGGGGAGATCTCGCCGCCGTCGTAGGGGGCGAGGGCCGGCTGGGACATGATCTCGCGGGTCACCCGCACGGCCTCGACCCACTCGCGGCGGTCCTGGTCGGTGGAGAGGTAGTTGAAGAGCAGGGCGGGCTTCATCCGCGGGTCGGCGCTGCGGATCCGGCAGGTGCCGCGGGCGTCGGAGTACATCGGGCCGATGTGCACCTGGTACCCGTGCCCCTCGATCGGGCTCGAGCCGTCGTACCGGATCGCGATGGGCAGGAAGTGGAACATGAGGTTGGGGTAGTCGACGTCCTCGTTGCTCCGGACGAACCCCCCGCCCTCGAAGTGGTTCGTCGCACCGAGCCCCTTGCGGAAGAAGAGCCAGTCGGCGGCGAGCTTGGGCCGGTTCTTGTACGCGAGCCCCGGGGCGATCGACACCGGCTGCGTGCAGGCGTGCTGGATGTAGACCTCGAGGTGGTCCTGGAGGTTCTCGCCCACCCCGCGCAGCCCGGACACGACGTCGATGCCGAGTGGGCGGAGCAGCTCGGGGTCGCCGACGCCGGAGAGCTGGAGCAGCTGCGGGGTGTTGATCGCGCCACCACAGAGGATCACCTCCCCGGCGCGGACCGTGTGCCGTCGGCCGAAGGCCGAGTACTCGACTCCGACGGCGCGGGTGCCCTCGAAGAGGACGCGCGTCGTGAGGGCCAGGGTGCGCACGTGGAGGTTGGGCCGGTCGATGACCGGGTGGAGGTACGCGCGGGCCGCCGAGAGCCGCCGTCCGCGGGAGACGTTGCGGTCGAAGGGGGCGAACCCCTCCTGCCGGTAGCCGTTGACATCCGTGGTGCGGGGATGGCCCGCCTGCTCGGCCGCCTCGAAGAACGCGCCGAAGAGCGGGTTGGTGGCGGGGCCGCGCTCCATGCGGAGCGGCCCGTCGCCTCCGCGCCACTCGTCGGCGCCGGCGACGCAGGTCTCCATCTTCTTGAAGTAGGGCAGGCAGTGGGCGTAGTCCCAGGTGTCCATGCCCTCGTCGGCGCCCCACCGTTCGTAGTCGCGGGGGTTGCCGCGCTGGAAGATCATCCCGTTGATGGAGCTCGAGCCGCCGAGCACCTTGCCGCGCGCGTGGTAGACCTTCCGGCCGTTCATGTGCGGCTCGGGCTCGGACTCGTACTGCCAGTCGTAGAACCGGCTGCCGATGGGGAACGGCAGGGCGGCGGGCATGTGGATGAACGGGTCGATCCGGTAGTCGGAGCGGCCGGCCTCCAGGACCAGCACCGACGTGCCGGGGTCGGCGGAGAGGCGGTTCGCGATGACGGAGCCCGCGCTGCCGCCGCCCACGACGACGACGTCCACCTGGTCGGGGACCTCGGCCATCGTCGTCCGGTCGCGCAGGCCGGCCGCCGTGGCCGCGACGCGTTCCGCGGCCTCGGCGAGGCGGCTCACGAGAACCACCCCGTCGGTGCCGGGTCGGTGTTCTCCCACACGTGCTTCATCTCCTGGTACTCCTCGAGGCCGAGCTCGCCGAGCTCGCGGCCGATGCCGGACTGCTTGTGCCCGCCCCACTCGGCGGGGGCGACGTACGGGTGGTAGTCGTTGATCCAGACGGTGCCGAGGCGCAGCCGGCGCGCGACGCGCTGGGCCCGCGCCGGGTCCGAGGTCCACACCGCTCCGGCGAGCCCGTAGATGGTGCCGTTGGCGAGCTCGACGGCCTCCTCCTCGGTGCGGAAGGTCTCGACGGTGAGCACGGGCCCGAACGACTCCTCCTGGACGACGTGCATGTCGAGCGAGCACCGGTCGAGGACGGTGGGCAGGTAGTAGTAGCCGTTCGCGAGGGCCGGGTCGTCGTCGGGTCGGGCGCCGCCGCAGCGCAGCCGGGCGCCCTCGGCGATGCCCTTCGCGACGTAGTCCTCGACCTTTGCGAGGTGCTCGGCACTGGTCAGCGAGCCGGTCTGGGCGTCCTCGTCGAACGGCGGTCCCATCCGGATGCTCGCCGCCCGCTCGACGATGGTGTCGACGACCTCCTCGGCGCAGGACTCCTCGACGAGAAGCCGGGCCCCGGCGGAGCAGACCTGCCCGGAATGGAGGAAGACGGCCGTCATCGCGTTGTCGATCGCGGCCTCGCGGGGGGCGTCGGCGAAGACGATGTTGGGGTTCTTGCCGCCGAGCTCGAGGGCGATGCGCTTCACGGTCTTCGACGCCTCGGCCATGAGGTGCTTGCCGACCGCGAGGCTGCCGGTGAACGAGACCATGTCGACGCGCGGGTCCGTGGACATCGGTGCGGCGCACCCGGGCCCGGTGCCGAGGACGAGGTTGGCGACCCCGGCCGGGACGCCCGCCTCCTCGATGGCGCGGAGCATGAGGATCGTCGAGTGCGGGGTGATCTCGCTCGGCTTGAGGACGAACGTGTTGCCCGCCAGCAGGCAGGGGGCCACCTTCCAGCTCGCCTGGAGCAGAGGGTAGTTCCACGGGGTGATGAGGGAGCAGACACCGATCGGCTCGCGGTCGACACGGCTGACGATGCCGGACTGGCCGGGGTCGACGCTGCGCGGGCTCTCGACGTCCTCGCCCTTGCCCGCGTAGTGGCGGAAGACGCTGACGACATCGGCGACGTCCATCTGCCCCTCGGCGAAGCGCTTGCCGGTGTCGAGGGCCTCGGCGCGGGCGATCTCGTCGGTGTCGCGCTCGAGGATGTCGGCGATGCGGCCCACGGCCGCGGCGCGCTCGGTGGGTGGGGTGTCGCGCCACCTCCCGTCGTCGGCGGCCCGGCGGGCGGCCGTGATGGCACGGAGGGTGTCGGTCTCGTCGGCCTCGTCGACCTCGCCGACGAGCGTGCCGTCGGCGGGGCAGACGATGGTGCGCCGGCCACCTGCGGCGGCGTCGACCCAGGAGCCGTCGATGTACAGGTCGCCCATGGCGCGTCCGATCCGTCGGGGGTGGGGGAGACAGATGGTCCACCCTTGCGGGGGGCCGGTCCGGGCGTCAAGCGCTTCCTGTCCGCAGGTGGCGCCACCACGCAGGGCCGGGCGGCGGACTGACCGCTACGCCTATGGTGGAGGTGGCGCAACCGATCGGGAGGCCAATCGTGGACCTGTTGACCCGCACCGAGCTCGAGTCCCTCGCGCAGCCGGGGCCGGACGGCGTGTACGTCTCGCTCTTCCTCCCGACCCATCGTGTCGGTGAGGGCATCGAGGCCGACCGCCTGCGCTGGAAGAACCTCGTCGCCGGTGTCGACTCGATCCTGCGCCGGGACCGCCGGGCACCCGAGGTCGACGCCCTGCTCGCCCCGGCGCACGAGCTGCTCGAGGACCCGATGGCCTGGCGCTACATGAGCGACGGTCTGGTCATGTTCCTGCGCCCCGACGGCAACCGGACCTACCGCGTCGCGGCCCCGATGCCCGAGCTCGCCACCGTCGGTGACCGTCCCGTGCTGGGCCCGACCCTCCGCCTCCTGAGCGGCGACGAGCGCTTCCTGGTGCTCGCCCTCAGCCAACGCGACGTGCGCCTCCTGGAGGGCAGCCGCAGCACGGTGGACCCGGTGCCGCTCAACGGCTTTCCCACGAGTCTCGGTGACGCCGTGGAGCCGGCCGAACCACGGTCGGACACGATGGCCCGGCCCGCGGGCACGGCGGGCCGCGGGGGTCCCGCGGTCTTCTACGGGCACGGCGCCGGTGACCGGCACCTCAAGAAGGACGAGGTGGTGCGTTTCCTCCGTGCGGTCGCCGGAGGTCTGCACGACGTGCTCGCGGCCGAGACCGCCCCGATGGTCCTCGTCGGGCTCGACCAGCTCGTGGGGCCCTACCGTGAGGTGAACACCTACCACCACGTCCTCGACGAGGCGGTCGAGCACAACCCCGACCAGCTCGAGCCCGTGCAGCTCCACGATCTGGCCTGGCCCCTCGTCGAGCAGCGGCTGCGTGCTGAGCGGGGTCGGGAGATCGACCGGTTCCACGCGCTGGTGGGCGCCGGTCGCGCCTCCGGCATCCTGCCGGACGTCGTCGAGGCGGCGGCCCAGGGGCGGGTCGAGACGCTGTTCGTCCGGACCGACCCGTGGTGCTGGGAGCAGGCCGCGGACGGAGAGCCGGCCGTCGTCGCCCTCGGGGCCGACGAGCGCTTCGCCGGGTGCGAGCAGGTCGACACCGCGGCCGTGGCGACGCTCGCCGCGCGCGGCCAGGTGTACGCGACGTCGGAGACCGTGGTCCCCGGCAGCGAGGTCGCGGCGATCTTCCGCTACTGAGGCACGGACCCCGGCGTGCTGCCGGGACGTCGCGTCGGCTGGGTCAGCACTCGATGACGTTGACGGCGAGGCCGCCTCGCGCGGTCTCCTTGTACTTCACCTTCATGTCGCGGCCGGTGTCGCGCATCGTCTTGATGGCCTTGTCGAGGGAGACGACGTTCGTGCCGTCACCGCGCAGGGCGATGCGGGCCGCGGTGATCGCCTTGACCGAGGCCACCGCGTTGCGCTCGATGCAGGGGATCTGCACGAGCCCGCCGACGGGGTCGCAGGTGAGGCCGAGGTTGTGCTCGATGCCGATCTCCGCGGCGTTCTCGACCTGCTTCGGGGTGCCGCCGAGCACCTCGGTGAGCGCGCCGGCCGCCATCGAGCAGGCCGAGCCCACCTCGCCCTGGCAGCCGACCTCGGCGCCGGAGATGGAGGCGTTGAGCTTGTAGAGCGTGCCGATGGCGGCCGCGGTCAGGAGGAAGCGCACCACGCCGTCGTCGTCGGCGCCGGGGACGAAGCGCCGGTAGTAGTGCAGGACCGCCGGGATGATGCCCGCCGCCCCGTTGGTCGGGGCCGTGACGATGCGCCCCCCGGAGGCGTTCTCCTCGTTGACGGCGAGTGCGTAGAGGGTCACCCAGTCCATCGCGGCGAGCGGGTCGCCGGGGTGCTCGTCGCGGAGCTGACCGGCGAGGCGGGGAGCCCGTCGCTGGACCTTGAGGCCGCCCGGCAGCACCCCCTCGGTCGCGCAGCCGTTGTCGACGCACTCCTGCATCACCGCCCACAGGTGGAGCAGGCCGGCGCGGACCTCGGCCTCGCTGCGCCACGACGTCTCGTTCGCCATCATCACGCCGCTCACCGGGAGGCCGGACTCCTCGCACCGGGCGAGCAGCTCGCCGCCCGTCGTGAAGGGGTAGCGCACCGGGGTGTCGTCGGGCACGATCTCGCCCTGCCCGACCTCGTCCTCGTCGAGGACGAACCCCCCGCCGACGGAGTAGTACTCGCGCGTGCGAAGGGGCTCCTCGTCCTCGGCCGGCGAGGCCGAGGACCAGGCGGTGAAGCGCATCCCGTTGCTGTGGAACGGGAGGGTCGCGCGACGGTGGAGCAGCACGTCGGCGTCGGGGTCGCACGCGACGTCGTGGGTGCCGCCGAGGCGGAGGGTGCCGGAGGTGCGGACCTCGTCGACCCGGCCGTCGGCGGCTCGGGGGTCGGTGCTCTCGGGCGCCTCGCCCTCGAGGCCGAGGAGCACGGCCTTCAGCGAGCCGTGGCCGTGACCGGTGGCGCCGAGCGAGCCGAACAGCTCGCCCCGGACGCGGCCCACGCGGTCGAGCAGCCCGTCGTCCCGGAGCCCGGAGACGAAGGTGTGTGCGGCCCGCATCGGGCCGACGGTGTGGGAGCTCGAGGGCCCGATGCCCACGGAGAACAGGTCGAAGGAGGAGATGGCCATGGCCCGGCCAGTGTGCCACCCCGCGACGCGCCCCGGGGACGGGTGGGCGGCCCCGTCGGTGGCAGCCGCTACCGTCGAGGACGTGACGACGACGGGGGAGCAGGCGGGGCCGCGGCAGGCGGCGTTCCCGGGCATGCCCGAGCCGCTGTGGGGTGGCAGCCCGAGCAAGCTGCTCACCTTCCTCGACTGCCCGCGCCGCTACCGGATGGCCTACCTCGACCGGCCGCGGCCCCCGGCGCGGCCGCAGCGGGCGCACACCTCGCTCGGCATCGCCGTGCACAACGCCCTGCGCGACGTCTGGGACCAGCCCGAGCAGACCCCCGAGGCGGGGGGCCGACTCGTCGAGAAGGCCTGGATCGACGTCGGGTTCCGCGACGGCGACCAGTCCCGGCGGTTCAGGGCCCGGATGCGCGAGGCCGTCGCCGCGTACCTCGAGGCCGCCGGCCCGACGCCCCGGCCCATCGGCATCGAGCGCACGGTCTCGTTCGTCAGCGACGACCTGCGCATCCAGGGCCGCATCGACCGGCTCGACGACCGCGACGGCGAGCTCGTCGTCGTCGACTACAAGACCTCCCGGCAGGTCTCCACCGAGGACGAGGCACGCACCTCCCTGCCGATGGCCCTGTACGCCGCCGCCGTGTGGAAGATGTTCCGCCGGCCGGTGCGCCGCGTCGAGCTGCACCACGTGCCGTCGGGGACCATCGCCGCCCACGAGCACACGGGGGAGTCCATCGGGCGGCACGTCGAGCGCGCCCGCTCGATCATGCGGGACGCGCGCCGTGCCGACGCCGACCACGCGCGGCACGGCGCGGAGTCGACGATGTTCCCGGCGGTCACCGGGCCGCTGTGCGGGTGGTGCGACCTGCGAGCCCACTGCCCCGAGGGGCAGGCCGCGGGGCCCGAGAAGTCCGACTGGGCCGCGCTCGACGACCACTGACGCCGGGCCGGTCGCCGGTGGTCCGCTCAGCCGAGCTCGTCCAGCACTGCGGGCAGGATCTCGTGCATGTCGCCGATCACCGCGTAGTCGGCCTTGGTCACCATCGGCGCCTCGGGGTCGGTGTTCACGGCGATGATCGTCCGGCTCGACGCGCACCCGGCCCAGTGCTGGATGGAGCCGGAGATGCCGCACGCGAGGTAGAGGTCGGGTGCGATCCGGGACCCGGTCTGGCCCACCTGCTCGTGGTGCGGCCGCCAGCCGAGCGAGGTGACGACGCGCGAGACCCCCACCGAGCCCCCGAGCCGCTCCGCCAACGCGTCCACCGCAGCGAAACCGTCCGGTCCACCCGCCCCACGGCCGGCGCCGACGACCACGCGGGCGCCGGCGAGCCCGGCGGTGTCGCCCTTCGCGCGGTGCTCCACCCGCACCACCTGGGCCCGCAGGTCACGTGGGTCCACGGTGACGGCCAGTGGCGAGACCCGCGCCTCGCCGGGTGTCGTCGCGGGGGAGGGCTCGACCGCATGGCCGGCCATGGTCAGCAGCCGGACCCGGCTCGAGACGGTGGCCCGTTCGAGCGCCGAGCCACCGACCACCTGGCGCTCGACGACGAGCGGGGCGAGCGACGTCACGGACACCACGTTCGCGGCCATCTGCAGGCCCCGCCGGGCGGCGACGTGCGCGAGCACCTCGTTGCCCCGCCCGGTGCCGGGGGCGATGACGAGGTCGGCCCGGGCGGCCCGTCCGGCGGCCTCGACGACCGCGGCCCAGGCCGCTGCCGCGTAACGCTCGAGCGCCCGGTCGACCGCCTCGTGGACCACGGCGACCCCGGCGTCCCGGCAGTCCGCGACGGTCGCGTCGGCGGCCGCCCCGACGACGACCGCGTGCACGTCGCCGGCGCCCAGGGTGCGGGCGAAGGTCAGCGCCTCCCGGGACACGAGCGCGGCCCGGCCCTCCTCGACCTCGACGAGCACGAGCACGCTCATCCGTGCACCACCTTGAGCTCGCGGAGCACCGCGACGAGGGCCGGCGCGGCGGCGGCGCCCTCACCGAGGACGGTCACCTGGCTGGGCGGCGGCTCCGGGACGACGAGCGCCTCGCGCCCCGACCCCACGGGGCTGCCGGACCACGTGCGGGTCTCGACCTCGGCCTTCTTCGCCCGCATCCGGCCCATGACGCTGGGGTAGCGCGGGGTGACGCCGCCCTCCAGGACGGTGGCGACGGCGGGCAGCGTCACCTCGTACACCTCGGTGCCCTCCGGGCCCTCGCCGTGCAGTGTCGCGACGTCGCCGTCGACCGTGACCGTCTGGATGCCCGCCACGACCGGGCGGTCGAGCAGGTACGAGAGCCGCACCCCCACCTGGAAGTCGCCGGTGTCGGCGGCATCGTTGCCGAGGAGGACGAGGTCGTACGTCGTGCCCGCGGCCTGCCGGTCCTGCACCGCCTCGGCGATCGCTGCGGCGACGTCGGCGGGACCGAGCAGGTCGGAGTCGGCCTCGACGAGGATGCCGTCGGTGCCGCCGACGGCCAGCGCGGCGCGGATCTGCTCGATGCTCTCCTGTGGGCCGACCGACAGCACGGTCACGGTGCCCTCGGTGGCCTCGGCGACCGCGACGGCCAGGGCGACGGCGGCCTCCTCGTGCGGGCTCGTCGTGTAGCCGGCGAACCGGCCGTCGACGCGCATCCCGTCGGTGGTGAGGACGACCTCGCCGGTGGGGTCCGGCACCCGCTTGACACAGACGAGGACGTTGCTCACGCGAGCCCCCGGATCCGCTCGTTCCCGGGGTCGAACAGGGGCGTCGCGTCCACCGCGGCCACGGTCACCGGGTACAGCTCCTCCATGTAGGAGACGGCCAGCTCGGTGCCGAGCACCGCCGCGTCCGGCGGCAGGAACGCCATGAGGACGTGCTTGCCGAGGCTCGGGGCGGACCCGGCGGTCGTGACGTAGGGGTGCCGGCCGTGGCCGTCGGTGAGCGTCCCGCCGTCCCGGGTGAGGATCGGCTCGCCGCCGAGCATGTAGCGCTTCATCCCGCTCGCGGAGGTGTGGTCGTCGACGGTCAGGGAGCAGAGCACCGTCTTCGGGGGTTCGCCCGCCTGGGCGAGCACGGCGTCCTTGCCGAGGAAGTCCTGGTCCTTCCACTTCGCCCGGGACATGCCGGTCTCCATGAGGGTGCGCTCGGTGTCGAGCTCGGTGCCGTAGGCGCGGTAGCCCTTCTCGAGGCGGCCGGTGGTGCCGTAGACGCCGATGCCGACCGGGACCATCCCGTGCGGCGTCCCGGCCTCGAGCAGCCGGGCCCACAGTGCGGCCCCGGCCTCCATCGGGGTGTAGAGCTCCCAGCCGAACTCCCCGACGTAGGAGATGCGGGAGGCGAGGACGTGCAGGCCACCGACCTCGATCTCCCGGCAGCTGCCGAAGCCGAGGCCGGCGGGAGTGATGTCGGCGTCGGTGACCGACGACAGGATGTCGAGGGCTCGCGGGCCCCAGAGGCCGATGGTCGTCCAGCTGGAGGTGAGGTCGACGACGACCGCGCCGCCGTCGTCGGGCATCCGGTCGGCGAACCACTTCTTGTCGGCCATGCCGTGGGCGCCGCCGGTGACGACGCGGAACCGGTCGTGGGCCAGGCGCATGACGGTGAGGTCGGAGCGGAAGCCGCCGCGCTCGTCGAGGACGGGGGTGTAGACGACCCGCCCGATGCGCACGTCGGCCTGGGCGACGATGATCCGCTGGACGGCCTCGAGCGCGCGCGGCCCGACGACGTCGAAGATCGCGAACGCCGAGAGGTCGACGAGCCCGGCGGCCTCGCGCATCCGCAGGTGCTCGGCGTTGATGACCGGGCTCCACCAGCGGGCGTCCCACTCGTGCTCGCGCGGCATGCACGCGTCGCCGTACTCCTCGACGAGGTGGGCGTTGGACCCGTACCAGTGCGGGCGCTCCCAGCCGGCGGTCTCGAAGAACACGGCGCCGAGGTCCTGCTGCGAGGCGTGCATCGGCGCGAGCCGGACGTTGCGGTTGCTCGACCACTGCTCGCCCGGGTGGACGATGCCGTAGGTCTTGTTGAACGCCTCGGAGGTGCGTGCCCTGACGTGGGCGCGGGTGCGCTGGTGCGGGTGGAAGCGGGCGATGTCGCTGTGCCCGAGGTCGATCTCGGGGTTCCCGTGGGTCATCCACTCGGCGACGGCGCGGGCGGTGCCGGGGCCCTCCTTGATCCAGACGGCCGCGGCCGACCACAGGCCCTTGACCTCGGGGGTCTCACCGAGGATCGGGTAGCCGTCGGGGGTGAGCGAGAGCAGCCCGTTGATGGCGTAGCGGATCTCGGCACGCTCGTCGCCGAGCAGCTCGGGCATCAGCTCGAGGGCCTGCTCGAGCTGGGGGTCGAAGTCGTCCTCGGTGAACGGCATCTCGGTGGGGGAGAGCTTGGCCTGCTCGATCGAGGGGATGTCCTCGGGGTCCCAGAGGATCGGGCGGTGGGCGTACGAGCCGACCTCCATGTCGGAGCCGTGCTGGCGCTCGTAGCAGAAGGTGTCCATGTCGCGGACGATCGGGAAGCTGATCTCGCCGGGCTGCTCCGCGAGCACCTCGCACGGTCCGACCGAGATCATCTGGTGCACCGCCGGGGTGAGCGGGATGTGCGCGCCGGCCATCCGGGCGATCTTCGGGCTCCACACGCCGCAGGCGACGACGACGGTGTCGGCCTCGATCCGGCCCCGGTTCGTCTCGACGGCGCGGATCCGGCCGTCGACGACCTCCATCCCGGTGACCTCGACGTTCGGGACGGTCGTGAGCGCCCCACGCTCGACGGCGCGCTCGCGGAAGATGGTGCCGGCTCGGAGGCTGTCGACGACGCCGACCGTCGGGAACCACGCGGCGCCGATGATCACGCTCGGGTCGAGGAAGGGCACCTTCTCGGCGACCTGCTCGGGGGTCACCAGCTCGGCGGGGATGCCCCACGCCTTGGCGCTGCTCATCCGGCGGCGCAGCTCCTCCATCCGCTCCTCGGTGCGCGCCACCTCGTAGCCGCCGGACTGCGTGAAGACGCCCAGCTCCTCGTACTGGCGGACCGAGTCGAGGGTGATGTCGGCGAACTCCCGGGAGTGGTCGACCGGGAAGATGAAGTTGCTCGCGTGTCCGGTCGACCCGCCGGGGTTCGGCAACGGGCCCTTGTCGAGCTGGACGATGTCGGTCCAGCCGAGCTCGGCGAGGTGGTGGACGAGGGCGTTCCCGACGATGCCCGCCCCGATGACGACGCAGCGGGCGGAGGCGGGGAGTGCGGCCATGACCGGGTCCTTCCAGGCGACCGCGGTGCGCGATGCGCAACACGACGCTCATCGTGCAACAGGATGCGTCCAGCATGGCAGAGCCCCCGCGCCGTGCCAAGGACCTGTCCGCGCCGGGCGGTGGGGCGCGGCGGGGGCGCAGCCGGGGTGGGTCAGTGCTCGGTGGGACCGTGCGCGAGCCGCCCGGAGACCTCCGCCGACGCGGCGCTCACGAGCGCCGCGACCTCCGCCACCCGGGTCGCGCCGAACCGGAACGTGGGCCCGGAGACGCTCAGCGAGGCGACGACGTCCCCGTGGGCGTCGCGCACCGGTGCGGCGACCGCGGTGAGGCCGACGTCGAGCTCGTCGGTGGCCACCGCCCACCCGCGCTCGCGGACCTCGGTGAGCTGGGCGTCGAGGGTCCCGCGGTCGGTGACCGTCGACGGGGTGAAGCCGGTCAGCTCCCCGAGGGCGCGCGTCAGCTCGGGCTCCGGGAGCTCGCTCACGAGCACCTTGCCGTTGCTCGTCGCGTGCAGCGGGATGTGCTGGCCGACCCAGTTGTACGACGAGAGGTTCGCGGCCCCGGAGACCTGGTCGACGTAGAGCGCCGCACCGCCGGACAGCACCGCGAGGTTGACCGTCTCCCCCGTCTCCGAGGCCAGCCGCCGGACCGCGGGCCGGGCCTCCTGGACGAGGTCCAGCCGGGCGCTCGTGGCGCCGGCGAGCTTGAGGACGCCCACGCCGAGCCGGTAGCGCCCGCGCTCCTCGACCTGCTCGACCAGGCGGCGCCGTTCCAGCGCGGCGACGAGCCGGCTGGCGGTGGACTTGTGCACCCCGAGCTCGTGGGCCAGCTGGGTGATGCCCGCCTGGCCGTGGAGGGCGAGCAGCTCGAGGATCGTCACCGCCCGGTCGACGGACTGGACCGTGCTGCCGCCGTCCCGTCCCGTGGTGCGCATGGCGCAACCGTAGCGAAGGGCGCAACAGAGGACGAGGCGGGCGGTGCGGCCGCACCCGGATCCGGGAGTAGGCTCGTACCGAAGAAGGTGCAGGCCGTGGGACGAGCACAGGTGGCATGGGGAGCGGTCGTCGTCCTGCTGCTGACGGCTGCCGGCTGCGGACGGCCGTACCTGCACGCAGTGGACGACGGCGTGTACGGAGCGCTGGTCCCGACCACCGAGCAGTGGGCCGACCCGCGCGCGGAGGAGGTCCCGGGGGGCTTCGCCGCTCTCAGCGCCGACGGGGCGCAGCGTCTCGTGGTGCGGATCGCGGGCGACACGGTGCTCTTCGTGCTCGACGGCGAGACCGCCGCGACCCGGACCGTCGTGGAACGCGTGAACGTCGTGGACAGTGAGGGCTCGGGCCCGTTCAAGGCCGAGACCCAGGCCCTCACGCTGGGACAGGAACCGCTGGTCCTGGGCTCCTTGCAGGTCAGCGACCCGGTGATCTGGAACGCCGGCGGCTACGAGAGCACCCAGGTGATCGCCGTCAAGCCGTGGGACCCGCAGGAGCGGGGGCCGATCGTCCAGTGCACCGCCGCCGACGAGCAGTGCCTGGAGCTGCCGCTCGGCGAGACGCTGGTCGGGGACCCGATCGGCGACTACACGGACATGAACCAGCCAGATACCGCGCAGAACCCGGTGGCGGGCATCACGGTGACCGCCACGGACATCGTCTACACGCTCGACACCGGGCAGGAGGTGCGCAGCACTCGCGACGAGGAGTCCCTCGTCCGGGCCTGCGCGCTCCGGGAGTCGGCGGTGTGGCCGGTCCCCGCCGAGCTCGGTGTCGCGTTCGCCGACCCGGTGCTCGTGGAGACCCGCTGTCCCCTGCCCTACGGGGAGGCGCCCAGCCTCACCGTGATGGAACGGTCAGCGCTCCCGGTGCTCGCCCCGCTCGCGCCGAACCGGGGCGGGCAGTGGTGCGAGCCCGCGGCGGACTGCCTGTGGTTCCTGAACGATGGGGCCGCAGTGGACTGAGCGAGCGGTGCCGGTTCCTCCCGCTCGTCGAGATGACAGGTCTGACGCCGACGGGTTGCCGTCGTTATCCTGACGGTGGACCGATGTCCCCTCGGTCCGGGAAGGTGAGGTGACCTCATGTGGTTCGCCGTCGTCCTGATCGTGGTCGCCGTGCTCGTCGTCGCGATCGTGGTCCGCGACCTGACGCGCAGGCCCGACCCCTCGCTGACCTACGACCCCAACCGCTCGGCGCTCCCGCCGTCCGAGCACGTCAAGGGCTCCAGTGGCTGGGAGGGCGTCACCGGTGGCCCCGACCCGGGCCGAGGCGTGGGTTTCTAGCCCCCGCCGCGGAGGGTCGGTCAGTCCCCGAGCTCTCGGCGCCGGCGGACGACGAAGGCCTCGAGCTCCTCGCGCACGGCGTCGTCGAGCGGCGGCTGCTCGTACTCCTCGAGCTTCTGCCGCCAGATGGCGGCCGCACGGGTCGCGGTGTCCTGGGCCCCGTTCCGCATCCACCGCTCGTAGTTCTCCGACGAGTTGAGGAACGGCCGGTAGAAGCAGGTACGAAAGCGCTCCATCGTGTGCATCGACCCGAGGAAGTGGCCGCCGTGGCCGACCTCCTGGTGGGCGTCGAAGGCGAGCGAGCCCTCGTCGATCTCGAGCGGGGTGAACTCGTGCTGGAGCATCTCGACGAGCTGGCAGTCGATGACGAACTTCTCGAACCCGGCGACGAGCCCGCCCTCGAGCCAGCCGGCGCTGTGCATCACCCAGTTGGCACCCGCGAGGAAGGTCGGCATGAGCGTCATCAGCGCCTCGTAGCCCGCCTGGGCGTCGGGGACCTGCGACGAGGTGAGCCCGCCTCCCGTGCGGAACGGGAGGCCGAAGTGCCGGGCGATCTGGCCGGTGCACAGCAGGCCGATCCCGGACTCGGGCGTGCCGAACGTCGGTGAGCCCGACTGCATGTCGATGTTGGAGAGGAACGACCCGAAGATCACCGGGCACCCGGGCCGGATGAGCTGCGCGAGGGCGATCCCGGACAGTGCTTCGGCGATCTGCTGGACGAGCGCCGCCGGGATGGTGACCGGGGACATCGCGCCCATGAGGATGAACGGGGTGAGGACGACCGGCTGCGCGGCCTCGGCGTACTCGAAGAGGGCGTCGAGCATCCGGTCGTCCCAGCGGAGCGGGGAGTTGCAGTTGATGAGGCTGATCGAGGTGGGCGTGGCCTCGATCGCGGCGCGCCCGCCGAAGAGGATCTCGGACATCGCGATGACGTCGCGGGCGTTCTCGCCGGACACGACGTTGCCCATGAACACCTTGTCGGTGAGGGTCATCAGGGCCAGCGTCATGTCGAGGTGGCGCGAGTCGAGGGGGGCGTCGTTCGGCTCGCAGACGACACCGCCCGCGGAGTCGAGCACGGCGAACGACTGCGACAGCTTCGCGAAGCTGCGGTAGTCGTCCATGGTGCCGTCGCGCCGGATGTCGCCGTCGCGGACGAACGGCGGCCCGTAGACGGCGCCGAAAGCCATCGAGTCGCCCCCGATGTGGATGCTGCGCTCGGCGTTGCGGGCCTGCACGTCGAACTCCCGCGGGGCCTTGGCCGCCTGCTCCAGAAGGAAGTCCGGGTCGAGGAAGACGGTGTTCTCCTCGACCCGTTGCCCGGCCTCGCGGAACAACGCGAGCGCACGCTCGCTCATGAACTCGACCCCGATCTCGGTGACCAGCCGGCGCCAGGCCGTGTCGAGCTGGGCCATCGCGTCGGCCGAGAGGATCTCGTAGCGGGGCATCCGGTTCGTGAACATCTGGCCTCCGGGGAGCGGGTCGTCGTTGACGGTGAGCCGGGTCACATCCTAGCCTCATCATGTGGGGCGACCAGTTCCACATCATGAGCAACCATCGGCCCGAGCCGGGCCGCCGAGGAGGACCCCGCGTGAGCGCGTCGAGCCCGAGCACCGGCACCCAGTCGATCGACCGGGCCGCCGACCTCATCGCGCGCGTCGTCCGCGGCGATGGTCCGGTCACCGCCGCGGCCCTGGCCGACGCCGCCGGCCTGGCACGGTCCACGACGTCACGGCTGCTCGCGGCCCTCGAGCGCGCCGACCTGCTCGCCCGCGACGACGCCGGCGCCTGGGCGCCGGGCCCGCTCTTCGACCTCTACGCCACCCGCCGCTCCGGTGACGGTGTGCTCGCCGAGGTCGCCGGCCCGACGATGCGCGAGCTCGGGGAGCAGACCGGGGAGACGGTGAACCTCGGCGTGGCCCGGCGCGGCACGGTGGTCCAGGTCGCGCAGGTGGACGCCGCCTACTACCTCGGCTCGCGCGACTGGGTCGGCACCGACGTGCCCGCCCACTGCTCCGCGCTCGGCAAGGTCCTCTACGCGTACGGGGCCCTGACGGTGCCGCCGGGTCACCTCGACGGCCCCACCGCCGCCGCCGTCACCTCGGGCGCCGAGCTCGCCGCCCAGCTCCCGGGCATCCGGCGGGCCGGCTACGCGACGACCGTCGACGAGCTCGAGCCCGGGCTCACCGGCGTCTCGGCCCCGGTCCGCGCGCGCGGCGTCGTGGTCGCGGCCCTCGGCATCTCGGGACCGACCTCCCGCCTGGCCGACGTCCTCGCGTCGACCGGCGCCCTCGTCGCCACCCACGCCGCGGCCCTCTCGGCCCGGCTCGAGGACCACCCACAGGAAGGTGCGGCATGACCCCCGACGACATCCTCAAGGCGATGTACGACGAGACCCTCGTCGGCAACGCCCCCGCGGTGCTCGACCTCACCCACCAGGCGCTCGCCCTGGAGATGATGCCGGGGACGCTGCTCTTCGAGTCGCTCATCCCGGCGCTCGAGGAGGTCGGCGCCCGCTTCGAGCGCGGCGACTTCTTCGTCCCCGAGATGCTCATCGCCGGCCGCGCGATGGCCGGGTCGATGGAGGTGCTGCGGCCGCTGCTCGCCGACACCGGCGTCCAGACGATCGGACGCTTCCTCATGGGCACGGTGAAGGGAGACGTCCACGACATCGGCAAGAACCTCGTGAACATCATGCTCGAGGGCGCCGGGTTCGAGGTGATCGACCTCGGGGTCCAGGTGGCGCCGGAGAAGTTCGTCGCCGCCATCGAGGAGCACCAGCCCGACATCGTCGGGTTCTCGGCGTTCCTCACGACCACGATGCCGATGTTCAAGGCGAACATGAACGCCCTCGAGAAGGCGGGCCTGCGCGACACGGTCATCGTCATGGTCGGCGGGGCTCCGGTCACCCAGGAGTACGCGGACGCCGTCGGCGCCGACGGCTACGCCTCCGACGCCTCCGCCACCGTCAAGAAGGCCAAGGCCCTGCTCCAGGAGCGCCGGGCCCGGGTCCCCGCATGAGCGCACCGCTGCGGCACACCGTCCTTCGCTCGGCGACCAAGGAGGTCGTCCTCGGCGCGGACCGGCCCTTCTGCATCATCGGCGAGCGGATCAACCCCACCGGTCGGCCGGTGCTCCAGACCGCCCTGCGCGCGGGTGACCTCTCGATCATCGCCAAGGACGTCGCCTCCCAGGTCGCCGGTGGCGCCGACGTGCTCGACATCAACATGGGGGTGCCGCTCACCGACGAGGCCGAGCTCCTCGTCAAGGCGATCACCCTCGTCCAGGAGCTCACCGACCTGCCGATCTGCATCGACTCCTCGGTCGTCGAGGCCCTGGAGGCGGGGCTGGCCGCGTACCGGGGGCGCGCGCTGGTCAACTCGATCACCGCCGAGGACGACCGGCTCGCGGCGGTGCTGCCGCTCGTCAAGAAGTACGACGCCGCGGTCGTGGCCCTGCCCAACGACGAGGACGAGATCCCGATGGAGGCCGAGAAGCGGCTGCTCCTCACCGAGAAGATCGTCCGGGTCGCCACCGAGGAGTACGGCATCGCCATCGAGGACATCGTCATCGACCCGCTCGCCATGCCGATCGGCGCCGACTCCACGGTGGGGCGCGAGACACTCGCGACGATCCGCGGCATCCGCGAGCGGTGGGGCCTCAACACGACGTGTGGCGCCTCCAACGTCAGCTTCGGGATGCCCGGGCGGCACGCGATCAACTCCGCGTGGCTGCCGCTCGCGATGGGCGCAGGGATGACGAGCGCGATCATGGATGCTCGCACGCCGCAGGTCGTCGACGCCGTCCGCGCCGCGGACCTCCTCCTCGGGAACGACGAGTGGGGCATGTCGTGGATCGCCACACACCGGGCGCGTCAGGCGGCGGAGGCCGCCGCGGGCGGCCCGTGACCGAGGACCGGGGCCCCGGGACGCCGTTCGACGACGTCGTCGAGGGATTGCGCCGCGAGGGGCTGCTCGAGCCGCCGCCCCCCATCGACGGGGAGCCCGAGGACCCGCACGCCGGCACCGGTCGGGTCACCCTGACCTTCAGCCCGGCGGACCGCACGGTCCGGGTGCCCCCGGGGGTGTCGGTGTTCGACGCCGCCTCGTGGAACGGCATCGCCGTCGACTCGACGTGCGGCGGCCACGGGACCTGCCGCAAGTGCTGCGTGCGGGTCACCGCGGGGTCCGCCCCGGTGACTCGCCACGACCTGCGCACCTTCACCGACGAGCAGATCGAGGGCGGGTGGCGCCTCGCGTGCCTCGTCCGGGCGACCCACGACCTCGGCGTCGAGGTGCCGCCACTCGTCACGCGGCCCAAGGCCTCGACGGTCGGGGTCGGGCGCCAGGTCATCCTGCGCCCGGCGGTGCAGAAGCGGTACGTCGAGCTCACCGAGCCGACCCTCGCGGACCAGCGCACCGACCTGGCCCGGCTCCGCGACGCGGTCGACGACCTCACCCTGGAGCCGGACCTGTACGCCCTCCGCCGACTGCCGACCGTGCTGCGACAGAACGACTTCAAGGTCACCGCGGTGGTCGTCGACGAGGCACTGGTCGACGTGGAGCCGGGGGACACCACCGGGCACCGACACGCCATCGCCTACGACCTCGGCACGACGACCGTCGTGGCCACCCTGCTCGACCTCGAGACGGGGACACCCGTCGCCGTGGCGTCGGTGCTCAACCGCCAGCAGCCCTTCGGCGGCGACGTCATCACCCGGATCAGCGCCACGATGATGGACCCGGCCGCGCTGGGCAGGCTGACCGCGCTGGCCCGGGAGACCCTGGCCGAGCTCGCCGCCGAGGTGTGCGCCGAGGGCTCGGTCGACCCCGCAGGGGTCTACGAGGTGGCGGTCGCGGGCAACGCGACGATGACCGCGCTGCTCCTCGGGGTCGACCCCGAGCCGATCGGCGTGGCGCCCTTCGTCCAGGTGACCGCCGCCTGGCCGGTGCTGCGGGCCGCCGAGGTCGGGCTCACCCTGCACCCCGGCGCCCGGGTGGTCGTGTTCCCCTCGCTCGGGGCCTACGTCGGGGGCGACATCGTCGCCGGGATGCTCGCGAGCGGCCTCGACCGCGACAAGCGCGTGCGCGTCTTCATCGACGTCGGGACCAACTGCGAGATCGCCCTCACCGACGGCGAGCGCATCGTGACGACGGCCGCCCCCGCCGGGCCGGCCTTCGAGGGCGGGGCGATCCGCTGCGGCATGCGCGCGTCCGACGGCGCGGTCGAGGTGGTCCGCCTCGACCCGACCGCCGCCGACCCGACCGACGCCGTCGCCCTCGGGGTCATCGGCGACGTCGAGGCGCGCGGCCTGTGCGGCTCCGGGCTCGTCGACGCGGTGGCCGAGCTGGCGCGGGTCGGCCTGCTCGACGCCTCCGGCCGGTTCGTCCCCGAGGAGGTCGCGGCCACCGTGGCGCCGGCCCTCGCCGACCGGCTGACCACGGTGCGCGACGGCGAGCGGGTCTTCGTCCTCCACCGGTCCGCACCGGACGCGCCGCCCGCGGAGACGGTCTACCTCTCGCAGCGCGACGTCCGCGAGCTGCAGTTCGCCAAGGCCGCGATCTCGACGGGCTGGTCCCTCCTCCTCGAGGAGCTCGGGCTCGAGGCCTCCGACATCCAGCAGGTGCTGCTCGCCGGGTCGTTCGGCTCCTACCTGTCCCCGGCGTCGGCGGTCCGGATCGGGCTGGTGCCCCGGCTGCCGGTCCTGCGCATCGTCTCCGCGGGCAACGTCGCGGGGGAGGGCGCGAAGATGGTCCTGCTCTCGGCGCGCGAGCGCGCCGGTGCCGACGCCCTGCTCGAGGAGGTGCGCTATGTCGAGCTCTCCGACCGCCCGGACTTCAACGACCGCTTCGTCGACCAGCTCGCGTTCCCCGGCTGAGCGGCCGACGGCGGGGCGGGTGGCCCTCGTCGCGTGCGGCGCCCTGGCCCAGCCGGCGGCCGAGGCGGCCGACCGGCACGGCTGGCCGCTCGACGTGCATCCGCTCCCGCCCCTGTTGCACAACCGCCCCGAGCGGATCGCGGGGGAGGTCGAGGCGCTGGTGACGGCGCTCCGGAGCCGGTATGACCGGGTGGTGGTCGGTTACGCCGACTGCGGCACGTACGGTGCGCTGGACGAGGTGTGTGGCCGCCTGGGAGTGCAGCGGCTGCCCGGGCTGCACTGCTACGACCTCTACGCCGGCGCGTCGGTGGTCGAGGAGCTGTCGACCGCGGAGCCGGGCACCTACCTGCTCACCGACTTCCTCGTGAGGTCGTTCGCGCGCACCGTGATCCACGAGCTCGGGCTCGACCGCCACCCGGACCTCCGCGACGACTACTTCCGGCACTACACCCGCGTCGTGTGGCTCGTGCAGACCACCGACCCCGCCGAACGGGCCGAGCTGCGGACCCTCGCGCAGGCGGCGGCCGAGCGCATCGGACTCCCGCTGGAGGTGCGCTCGACGGGGCCGGGCGGGCTCGAGCGCGCCCTGGCGGCGCTCGTCACGGGCGGCGGCGGGCCGCCACCGTCTCCTCGAGCATCCGCTGCCGCCACGCCTCGATGACCTCGACCTGGTTGAACGTGAACACGTGCAGGCCCGCGATGCCGAGCGCCGGGTTCGCGGCGAGGGCGGCGACACGGTGGACGAAGCGGTCGGTCGAGAAGCCTGGCGCGGCGATGCGGGCGAACACGGACTTCTGCTTGCGCAGGAACCGGAGCGACTCGCCCACACCGATCTTGCCCGCCATCCCGAGGAGCTTGGTCCGCTCGACGGGGCCGGGGACGCCGACGACGAGGGGGAGGGTGACGCCGCGGCGCCGCACGCGCTCGCACCACGTCCCCAGGTGCTCTGCGTCGAAGGTCATGTTCGAGACGATCTGGGTCGCGTAGCGGCGCTTGTCCCACATCGACTGGACGGTGACGTCGTCGTCGATGGTCGGGTGCGACTCGGGGTAGCCCGTGATGCCGACCATCGTGAACGGGTGCCCGAGTTCGTCGAGGTCGCGGAGCAGGTCGAGGGCCGAGGTGTAGTCCCCGGCCGGCGGGTCGGCGTCGCCGCCCGGGACGAACACGCCCGTGACACCGGCGTCGGCGAGCCGGGCGACGATCTCCTCCAGCTCGGAGCGGCCGCTCACCATGCGGGCGGCGAGGTGAGGGACCACGCAGTACCCCGCGCCGGTCAGCTCCGTCGTCACCTGGAGGGTGGCCTCGAGGCCCTTGCCGGTCGCGGCGGTGACCGTGACCGGGACCGAGGTGGGCACGTGCCGGGCGACCGACTCCGCGACCGAGGGCGTGGGCATCACCTCGTACCGCGCGCCGTCGAGCAGCCGGGCAAGCGCGACGGTCGGCAGCTCGTTGCTCATGGGGCAACCTGTCTCGTCATACGCACCAGAGGGCCCAGCGTAGGGCCCCCCCGACCCCGGCGCCAGCATCCGGCCCCGAGACGCCGAGGAGCCCCCGCGCTCGTCGACGGAGGGGGTCCTCGTCGCGGCCGCGGGGGCTCGGGGTGCGCCGGGTGGCGCGGGGGTCTCGGCCGGTCAGAGGCCGACGACGCGACGGATCGGGGACTGGGTCGCGTAGTAGTCCTGGAGGTTCTCCTGGAGGATGGCCCGGATGACGGGGGCCTCGGCGACGCCGGAGCCCTGGGCGTCCTGGGTGTCGACGGCGACGAGGAGGTCCTCGATCTCCGCCGGGGTGCGGTAGTGGGCGAGGTCGGCGCGCAGCGAGCGGTAGGCGGCGCGGCGTTCGCGGCGCTCCCGCAGCTCGTCCTTGACGTTGGTCCAGAGGGCGGTGGTGTTCGGCATGCGTCCAGTGTCAGCCGCGTGGTACCCATGCGTCCAATGAAATCCGCACATATGACACTTGCACTATCGTCATGGAATGGACACTGACGCCCTCCGCTGGTTCCAGCTCGTCGCCGACGGCTACACGGTCACCGAGGTGAGCGACGTCTTCGGCGTCAGCCAGTCCGGTGTCTCGCGCGCCCTGGCCCGCCTCGAGCGCGAGGTCGGCACCGCGCTGCTCCACCGGCAGGGGCGGGTGCTGCGGATGACCCACGCCGGGGCGGCGTTCAAGCGCCACGTCGACGCGCTCGTCAACAGCCTCGACGACGGGCTCGCCGCCGTGGGTGAGCTCGTCGACCCCGAGAGCGGGGTGGTGACCCTGGCGTTCCCGCTGAGCCTCGGGAGCTGGCTGGTCCCGACCCTCGTCGGGTCCTTCCGCCGCGAGCACCCGCGCGTGCGGATCATCGTGGAGCGGACGGCGGTCGGGGAGGACGGTCGGGTCTCGACCGAGCTCGTCACCCGCCGGGCCGACCTCGAGCTGACGGCGGCCCGGGTGGCCGGCCAGGGCATCCTCTGGCAACGGCTCCTCGTCGAGCCGCTGGTCCTGGCGGTCGCCCTCGGCCACCCCCTCGCCCGGCGGGACGCCGTCTCCCTCTCGGAGGTCGCCGGTGAACCGTTCGTGCTGCGCGCGCCTCCGTCGGGCATGCGCCGCCAGACGCTCGAGCTCTGCGCCGCAGCGGGGTTCGTGCCCGCCGTCGCGATGGAGGCCGAGGACCTTCCGACGATCCGGGGGTTCGTGGCCGCCGGAGTCGGCGTGGCGGTCGTGCCGGCCCAGGGGCTCCCGGTCCCGACGACGTTCGCCCGGACGCGCCTCGTGCCCCTGACCGACCCCGAGGCCCACCGCGAGGTCGGTCTCGCCTGGCTCGAGGGTCGTCCCCTGCTCCCGTCGGCCGAGAAGTTCCGCCACCACGTCCTCGCGTCGGGCCAGCCCTGACCGGATGAGAGAATCGCCGCGTCCCCGCGGCACCACCCGAAAGGCACGCCTGATGGCGCCGAAGCGCAAGGCCACGATCATCGCCCTCGCCAACCAGAAGGGCGGCGTCGCGAAGACGACCTCGGTCGCGTCCCTCGGGGCGGCGTTCGCAGAGGCCGGCAAGCGCGTGCTCCTCGTCGACCTCGACCCCCAGGCCTGCCTCACCTTCAGCCTCGGCGTCGACCCGGACTCCGTCGAGGCCTCGATCCACGACGTCCTCGTCGGGGGCGTCGACCTCGCCGACGTCGTCCACGAGTGCGAGGACGGGGTGGACCTCGTCCCCAGCTCGATCGAGCTCGCCGGCGCCGAGGCGGTGCTCCTCGGCAAGCCCGCCCGCGAGTACGTCCTCCAGGGTGCGCTCGACGCGGTCCGTCGCGACTACGACGTCATCCTCCTCGACTGCTCGCCGAGCCTCGGGGTGCTCACCCTCAACGCCCTGACCGCCGCGCAGGGGCTCATCGTCCCGATGCCGTGCGAGATGCTCAGCCACCGCGGCGTCGGCCAGCTCCTCGACACGGTCGCCGACGTCAAGAAGATCCTCAACAAGAAGCTCAAGGTCATCGGCATCCTGCCGACCCTCTACGACGGTCGCAGCACGCACTCCCGCGAGGTCCTCGAGGACGTCGGGGGCCGGTACGGCCTCCCCGTCCTCAGCCCGCCGATCCCCAAGACGGTGCGCTTCGCCGAGGCCCCGGCGGTGGGGCGCTCGATCCTCGCGACCGCGCGCAGCAGCAAGGGCGCCACGGCCTACCGCGAGGTCGCCGCGGGGCTGCTCGAGCAGCTCTGACCATTCCCCCGGGCCCGGGTGAGAACCCTCACCGGGGAACGGGTCGCTCCGAGTCGTCTCCCGCGGGGCCGGTTGCCTATCGTGAGGCAATGACCTCCACCATCCCCGCCATCATCGTCGACGAGGCCAAGGGCCCCTTCCGACAGGGCACGATCGAGCGGCGCGACCTGCGCCCCGACGACGTGCGTATCGCCGTCGCCTACGCCGGCATCTGCCACAGCGACATCCACCAGGCTCGCGAGGAATGGGGCACCGCGCGCTTCCCGATGGTCCCCGGCCACGAGATCGCCGGGACCGTCACCGACGTGGGTTCCGCCGTCACGAAGTTCGCGGTCGGCGACCGCGTCGGCGTCGGCTGCATGGTCGACTCCTGCGGCGAGTGCGCGATGTGCCGCGCCGACCAGGAGAACTTCTGCGAGCGCGGCTCGGTCCCGACCTACAACGGCCAGAACTACGACGGCGAGGAGGCCCTCGGCGGCTACAGCCAGGAGATCGTCGTCAGCGAGCGCTTCACCCTCGGCATCCCCGACGGCATCGCGCTCGACGAGGCGGCGCCGCTGCTCTGCGCCGGGATCACCGTCTACACCCCGCTCACGCGCTGGGGCGCCGGCCCGGGCAAGAAGGTCGCCGTCGTCGGGATGGGCGGGCTCGGCCACATGGCCGTGAAGATCGCCGCCGCGATGGGCGCCGACGTCACCGTGCTCTCCCAGTCGACCTCCAAGGCCGAGGACGGGAAGGCGTTCGGCGCCTCCGACTACCGCGCGACGAGCGAGGACTCGACGTGGAGCGAGCTCAAGGGCGCCTTCGACCTCATCGTCTGCACCGTCTCGGCGGACCTGCCGGTCGACAGCTACCTGCGGCTGCTCAGGCCGTTCGGGGCGTTCGTCAACGTCGGCCTGCCCGAGAACCCGCAGTCGGTCCACTTCGGCTCGCTGATCGGCGGCGACAAGATCCTCGCCGGCTCGAACATCGGCGGCATCAAGGGCACCCAGGAGATGCTCGACTTCTGCGCCGAGCACGGCATCGGCGCCACCGTCGAGGTCATCTCGGCCGACGAGGTCGACGAGGCGTACGACAAGGTCGTCGGCTCCAAGGTGCGCTACCGGTACGTCATCGACACGAGCACCATCACCCCCACGGGCTGAGCCCGGACGACGGACGGCCGTGCCGATGCTCGCGAAGAGCAGCCCGACGCTGCCGACGTGTCGTCTCAGCGTGCGATCGTCCTGTGGGGGCGCTTGAACCTGCGAGGGCCTCAGCCCTGGGCGCCCTCGCCCGCCGGGTTGCCGCCACGCGTGCGGCGGCGGTTGCGGCTCCGGCGCGGCCGGTCCCCGCCCTCGGCGGGACGGTCGCCCCGGGAGTCCGGTCGTGCCCCGCCGCGTCCCTCCGGGCGGTCGCCGCGGCCACGCCCCCGGTCGCCCCGGCCCGGCCCGCCGCGGCCGCCGGACTTGCCGGTCTCGCCGAGGTCCTCGAGCTCCTCGGCCTCCAGGCCGGCCCGGGTGCGCTGCGCGCGGGGCAGACGGCCCTTGGAGCCCTCGGGGATGTCGAGGTCGGAGTACAGGTGCGGCGACGAGGAGTAGGTCTCGACGGGCTCGGGCATCCCGAGGTCGAGGACCTTGTTGATCATGCCCCAGCGGTGCAGGTCGTCCCAGTCGACGAAGGTGACCGCGATGCCGGTGTTGCCCGCGCGGGCGGTGCGACCGATGCGGTGCAGGTAGGTCTTCTCGTCCTCGGGGCACTGGTAGTTGATGACGTGGGTGACGTTGTCGACGTCGATGCCACGGGCCGCGACGTCGGTGGCGACGAGGATGTCGACCTTGCCGTTGCGGAACGCCCGGAGGGCCTGCTCGCGCGCCCCCTGGCCGAGGTCGCCGTGGATCGCGGCCGCGGCGAACCCGCGCTCGGCGAGGTCGTCGGCCACCTTCGCGGCCGTGCGCTTGGTGCGACTGAAGATGATGGTCAGGCCGCGGTCCTTGGCCTGGAGCATGCGGGCGAGCATCTCGACCTTGTCCATCGCGTGGGCGCGGTAGACGAACTGCTCGACGGCCTTGACCGTGTGCGCGTTCTCCTGGTCGTCGCCCATCGCGCGGATGTGGGTCGGCTGGTTCATGTAGCGCCGCGCCAGGGTGACGACGGCCCCCGGCATGGTCGCCGAGAAGAGCATCGTCTGCCGGCCGGCGGGGGTCATCGCGAGGATCTTCTCGACGTCCGGCAGGAAGCCGAGGTCGAGCATCTCGTCGGCCTCGTCGAGCACGACGATGCGGGCGTTGCCGAGGTCGAGGTGGCCCTGCTGGGCGAGGTCGATGAGCCGGCCCGGGGTGCCGACGACGACCTCGACGCCGCGGCGCAGCGCCTCGACCTGGGGCTCGTAGGCGCGGCCGCCGTAGACGGTGAGGACGCGGATGCCGCGCTTCTTCCCGGCGCGCTCGAGGTCGCCCGAGACCTGCACGGCGAGCTCGCGGGTCGGGGCCACGGCGAGGGCCTGCGGCTTGCCGGCGGTCGGGAGGTCGGCGAAGCCGGCGTCGCCCGGGGCGACGACGCGGTTGAGGATCGGGATGCCGAAGCCGAGGGTCTTGCCGGTGCCCGTCTTGGCCTGGCCGATGATGTCGTGGCCGCCGAGGGCCACCGGCAGCGTCATCGCCTGGATCGGGAACGGGGTCGTGATGTGGTGCTCGGCGAGCGCGGCGACGATGTCGGCGTGGATCGGGAAGTCGGCGAAGGTCGGCTCGGGCACGGCGGGGGCCGTCGGGGCCTCGTCCGGGGTGGTGGTGGCGTCAGCGACGTCGGTCATGGAGGTTCTCTTCCGGTCGGCAGGCGCGCGAGGCGCACCAGCGCAGGAGCTGCGGGCCGATCGGGGGTCTTCGAGGGCGATCGCGGCGTCGTGGGACGCCTGGCGCTCGCCCGGCAAGGTCACTCACTACGTGCCGACCGGGCACCATGGACCCTCAGATCGTAGCGTTAGGCTCCGATCCCATGGACCAGGACCCGCCCCAGACCCCGCCCGCGCCGCCCGCCGACGCCGCGGTCGTCGACCTCCTCGGGGTGCTGGCCTACGGCGAGCTGACGGCGTTCATCCGGATGGCCGTGGACTGCGACCTCGCCCCGACGCTCTCGCTGAAGTCCCGGATGGGGCAGCTCGCGACCACCGACTACCTCCGCTACCAGCACCTCGCCGAGCACATGCGGGGGCGCGGGATCGACCCCGAGGCGGCGATGGCCCCCTTCGTCGCCCCGATCGCGGCCTTCCACGAGCGCACCCGGCCCCGGGGATGGCTCGAGGGGCTCGTCAAGGCCTACGTCGGTGAGGGCATCGCCAAGGACTTCTACCGCGAGATGTCGGCCTTCGTCGACGACGAGACCCGCGCCGTCATGCAGAGCGCTCTCGACGACGAGGGGCACGCCGACTTCGTCGTCGGGATCGTCCGCGACACGATCCACACCGACCGGACCGCGGGCGGGCGGCTCGCGCTGTGGGGGCGCCGGCTGCTCGGGGAGGCCCTCTCCCAGGCCCAGGCCGTGGCGGTCGAGCGGGACGCCATGACCGTCCTCCTCGTCGGCGGCGGGGTGGACCTCGGCGAGGTGGGACGGATGTTCACCCGGCTCACCGACAACCACCAGCGCCGGATGACCCGGATGGGCCTGGACGCCTGACCGCCCTCGGACGCGACGAGGCCCCCGCCGGGTTCCGGCGGGGGCCTCGTGCTGCGTGCGCTCGGTCAGACCTTGCGCGACGCGGTGAAGCGCTCGTAGCCCACGATGAGCACGGCGGCGACGATGACCGAGATGATCCAGCGGAGCCAGTCGACCCCGTCCGTCGTCTGGACGCCGAGGGCGCCGGCGATGACCCAGCCGAGGAGGGCGCCGACGACGCCGAGGACGATCGTCATGAGCCAGCTGATGGCCTGACGTCCGGGGAGGACGAGGCGGGCGATGATGCCGACGATGATGCCGGCGATGATCGAGCCGATGATGGACACGGTGTCTCCTTCTGGGGCGGCTGGGGCCCCGGAACAGTTGCTCCGTTCCGCACCCGGCATGGGCTGGGTGCGGGCTCCGGGTGGCCCGGTGCGCCGATGACGGTAGACGGTCCGCAGACTGCGGTCAAACCTTCGACAGCGCGACCGACCGACGAGCATCGCCGCAGGTCAGCGCGATGCCGTGGCGCGGTGGGACGCAGCCGACGGGCGCCGCCGCTCAGCTCGTCTTGCCGAAGCCGACCTTGCCCTTCTCGGACTCCCCGACCTGGACCCAGCCGACCGCGCGGCCCGGCACGAGCACCGTGCGGCCCTTGGTGTCGGTGAGCCGGAGGACGCCCTCCGACGAGGCGAGCGCGGCGTCGACGGCCTTGTTGACCTCGGCCGCGGTGGCGTCGGTCTCGACGGTGAGCTCGCGGGCGACGTTCTGGACACCGATGGTGACCTCCACGGGGCACGCACCTTTCGCGTCAGGTCGCGGGGGGTGGCCCCGCGACGGGGAGTGGTTTCGCGCTCAGGCTAACCCGGCGGGTGGGCCCGCTGTTCCGCCCCGGGGCCGTGTTCGCTGAGGGCTCAGCCGCCGACCTTGGGGAACGACCCGAGGCCGCGCCACGCGAGGGTGCTGATCGTGCGGGCCGCCTCGGCCTCCGGGATGTCCCCGTCCTGGGCCAGCCAGTGCCGGGCCGCGACCTGGGCCATGCCGGCGAGGGCGGATCCGAGGAGCAGCGCACGCTCGTCGTCGGCGCCGGTGTCCTCGGCGATGACCTCGGCGATCGCCTCGGCGCAGGCGAGCTCGACGGCGTCGAGGCGGGCCCGCACCTGGGGCACGCTCGTGAGGTCGGACTCGAAGACCATCCGGAACGCGGCGTCCTCCTGCGTCACGAAGGCGAAGTAGGCGGCCACCGTGGCCTGGACACGCACCTCGTTGTCGCCGTCGGTGGCCTCGAGGGCGCTCCGGACGAGCTGCTCGAGGGTGTCGCAGTGCGTGTCGAGCAGGGCGAGGTAGAGGTCGAGCTTGCCCGGGAAGTGCTGGTAGAGGACCGGCTTCGAGACACCGGCGCGCTCGGCGATCTCGTCCATCGCGGCCGCGTGGTAGCCGGACTGGACGAAGACGGCCTGGGCGGCCTCGAGCAGCTGGGCGCGGCGCTCGCTGCGCGGCATGCGCGGGCTGCGGGCGGTCGTGGTGCTGGTGCTCATGGGTCCTCCGCGGGAGTGGGTCATCGCCATCCTACGGACGGGTAGCCCCGGACCGGGGAGCGTGGCCCGCCTCGGTGTTAGGTTCCGGGCATGGCACGACCCCCGCTGGTCCCGCCGGGTCCCGAGCTGAGCGCCGCGGAGCGGACCCGCTACGCCCGGCACCTGCTGCTCCCGGACCTCGGACTCGAGGGGCAGCGTCGGCTGCGGGCGGCGCGGGTGCTCGTCGTCGGCGCCGGGGGGCTCGGGTCGCCGGCGCTGCTGTACCTCGCGGCCGCCGGGGTCGGGACGATCGGCGTCGTCGACGACGACGTGGTCGAGGCGACGAACCTCCAGCGCCAGGTCGTGCACGGGGTGGCCGACGTGGGGCGGGCGAAGGTCGACTCGGCCGCCGAGTCGGTCGCGGCGATCTCCCCCGAGACGGTGGTGGTCAGGCACCGCGACCGGCTCGACGCGGTGACGGCGATGGACGTGCTCGCCGACTACGACCTCGTCCTCGACGGCGCCGACAACTTCCCCACCCGCTACCTCGTGGGTGACGCCTGCGCGCGGCTCGGCATCCCCCACGTGTGGGGGTCGGTGTACCGCTTCGACGGCCAGGTGTCGGTGTGGTGGGCGGGGGAGGGGCCCTGCTACGCGTGCGTCTTCCCGTCCCAGCCGCCGCCCGACGCCGTGCCGTCCTGCGCCGTCGGTGGGGTGCTCGGTGCCGTGTGCGCGTCCGTCGGGGCGGTCATGGCGACGGAGGCCGTCAAGCTCGTCACGGGCATCGGGGAGGTGCTCGTCGGGAGGCTGCTCGTGCACGACGCGCTGCGCCAGACGTGGGACGCGGTACCCGTGCGGCGCGACCCGGCGTGCGCGGTCTGTGGCACCGGGGCGGACGGGACGCGTCCGCTCGGGTGGGCGACGGCGCGCGAGGCAGGTGGCAGGACGGGGCCGGAGGGGTCGGAGGGGGCGGTGCCGGCGGACGTGGCGTCGCGGCCCACGGTGGGCGTTGGCGAGCTGGCGCGGTTGCTGGGCGAGCGAGGCTCCGGCGCAGCGGATTTCATCCTCCTTGACGTCCGGGAGCCGGGGGAGCGGGACGTCGCGGAGATCCCGGGGTCGGTGCTGCACCCTGTCGCCCTCGTGCGCGACGGCGGGGACGTGCCGGGGGCCGGTGGGCGGGTCTACGTGTACTGCAAGTCGGGAGTGCGGTCGGCGGAGGCGGTCGACCTGCTCCGGGCCCGTGGCGTGGATGCCGTGGACGTGACCGGCGGGGTGCTCGCCTGGTCGCGCGAGGTGGACCCGTCGGTCCCGACGTACTGAGAGGGGTTCCGGTGCAGGAGAACGATCTCGGCCGTTTCGTCACGGCGCAGGACGAGGGTGGCACGTACGAGCGGGCGCTGGCCGAGCTGAGGGCCGGGCGGAAGCGGTCGCACTGGATGTGGTTCGTCCTCCCGCAGGTGACCGGACTGGGGCGGAGCCCGACCGCGCAGTTCTACGGGGTGGACGGGGTGGGGGAGGCCCGTGCGTACCTTGCGCACCCGGTGCTCGGGGGTCGGTTGCGCGAGTGCGTCGAGGCGTTGCTCTCGCTCGACGGGGCGGACCCGGTCGCGGTGCTCGGTGGCATCGACGCCGTGAAGCTGCGGTCGTCGATGACGCTGTTCGCGCTGGCGGCCGGGGCCGACGGGGACGGCCCCTTCCGGGCGGTGCTCGAGAAGTTCTTCGACGGTGAGGCGGACCCGGCGACGGTCTCTCTGCTCGGGTCCTGAGCCGCGTCGCCCGAGTCTCGTCGCCTGAGCCTCGGCACCGCCCCCGGTGGTCACGAATCGACGAATGTGTCAGTTCGTGTACGCGGCCCAACCCGGCTCTGCTGTAGGCGAACAGCTGTGGAGAAGTGCTTGCGTATCGAACGGGTGTTCGGTACGATGAGGCATGGACAGGGGGCAGCTCAGCAGCCGCATCGCGGCGCTGCGTGAGGGGTGCGCGGTGGTGGCGCGTGAGGTCGCCGCGGAGGGGCGCGGGTTGGGTCCGGTGGAGGCGTTCGAGCTCGCCGGGGAGGCGCAGGCGGTCGCGAACTGCGCGGACGGTCTGGTCGCGGTGCTCGGGGCGTGGGGTGCCCGGGTCGAGACGACGATGCACGAGTCGGGTCCGTGGGAGCGGGTGCACCCGGTGGGGTACGTGGATGCGATGGCCGCGGCGGAGATGAGTCTCGCGACGGGGGTGACGGAGGGGCTGGCGGGTCGGAAGGCCGCGCTCGGTGCCGCGCTGGGTGAGCGGTTCCCGGCCACGCGTGACCTGGTGCTCTCGGGGGACCTTCCGGTGTCCTCGGCGCACAAGGTGGTCGAGGCGTGTGCCGGGCTCGACGTGGACGCGTGCCTGCGGGTGGATGCCGAGCTCGCGCCGCGGTTGGCGGCGATGGACCCGGCCCGGGTCACGCAGTGCCGCACGGGCGGTGGCGGCGCGGGTCGCCGCGGACCAGGTCGCCGCCCACGCCGCGAAGACCCGGAAGTGCCGGACCGTGGAGGTCCGGCCCGGCGTCGACGGTCTGACGGAGTGGTTCGCGTCGCTTCCGACCGCGACCAGTGCTGCCGCGTGGTCGGCCGTGGAGAGCCTTGCCGGGGAGTACCGCGCCGATGGACGACTCGCTGACCTTCGTGCCGGAGGCGCGGGCGGACGCCTTCGGGGACCTGCTGCTGCGCAACGTGCACGTCACCGCGAAGGTCACCCTCGGGGTGCCCGTCGTCACCGGTGCGCCGGGGCCGGAACCGGCCGCGAACGGCGAGACGACGCGGGTCCGGTACGACCGTGGCGACGACGACACCGTCGTCGACCACGACACCGGCGAGCTCGTCCGGCTCGGGGACCTCACCCCCGCCTCCCGCGAGGAGCTGTCCTGGGTCGAGATGAGCCCCGAGACCGCGGGTGACCTCGCCACCGTCGTCCACCCGGTCAGTGACGGCTGCGCGGTCTCCGGCACCCGGCTCGCCGGGCTCGGCTGGGTCGAACCCCACACCGTCGCCGGACTCCTGAAGACCCTCCCCCTCGACGTCGCCCGCGCCGTCCTCGACGCCCACACCGGCACCCTCGCCTCCCACACCGCCAACGCCTACCGGCCACCGGCGGCGATGCGCGAGCTCGTCACCACCCGCGACGGCACCTGCCGCATGTGGGGCTGCACCCGACCCGCCGACCACACCGACCTCGACCACACCCGACCCTGGCCCGACGGCCCCACCACACCCGCCAACCTCGCCGGCCTCTGCCGACGCCACCACCGGATGAAACAGACCGGCCGCTGGCGCTACACGATCGACCCCCGACGGCACCATCACCTGGATCTCCACCACCGGCCGCACCCGCACCACCCAACCCCAGCACCGCGACGTCGCCGGGGTCGGTCAGCGGGGTGGGTCGAGGCAGAGCTCGGTGCCGTCCGGGTCGAGGAGGACGACTCCGTGGAACGGACTCTGAGGGGTGCCGCCCGGCCGGGCCCCCAGCCCGAGAAGCCGCGCCCGTTCCTCGGCCAGGGAGCTGCCGGGCTCGACCGCGAGGTCGAGGTGAACCCGGCTTCGGCCGGACCGTGACGCGAGCGGAGGCCCGCCCCACGTCACCTTCGGGCCGCCGCGCGGCGATCGGACCGCGGTCTCCTCGTCCTGGTCCCACACCAAGGGCCACGCGAGGGCGGCGCTCCAGAACTGGCCGACCGCGTGCGTACCGTCCCCCGAGAGCGCTCCGAGGAAGCCGCAGTCCGCAAGGAACCCGTTGCCCGGCCCTCCGACACAGAACTCGTTCCCCTCCGGATCCGCGAGCACGACGTGCCCCTCCTCGGGCCGCTGCCCGACGTCCAGGTGGCTCGCTCCGAGGGCCAGCGCACGCTCCACGGTCTCGTCCTGCTCCGCCCGGGAGGACGGGTTGAGGTCGAGGTGGAACACGTTGGCGCCCGCCCTCGGGGCGCTGCTCGGCAGCCACCGGAGCCGGAACCCCGTGTCGTCGGTGGGTTCGACCGCCGCCCCCAGTGGGTCCTCCACCACCGGCCAACGGAGCACCCCCGACCAGAACCGGGCGAGGTCGAAGGGGTCCCGCGCGCCGGTGCACAGTGCCTCGAGGCGAACGCCCATGGGGTCCTCCCGGTCCGTCGGCGACACCGGGACGCTATGGCTGGCCCGGCAGGTCCGGCAAGCCGATCTGCCCGCACCGCCGTGGTCCCGGGCCTCGCTGTCGGGGACGCGTGATGGAATCGCGGACGTGCTCGTGCTGACCCGTCCCCGCCTCGAGGTGGGCGATCCGCCCGTCCTCGACCCGGAGCAGCAGGCCGCCGTCGAACATCGCGGCCCGGTGCTGCGTGTCCTCGGCGCGCCGGGCACCGGGCGCTCGACCACTGCGGTCGAGGTCGTCGCGACCCGCGTCCTCGCCGGCACGGTGCGCGCCGACGAGTGCCTCGTCCTCGCGCCCACCCGGCTGGCCGCGGCGCGCCTCCGGGACGCGCTCACCGCCCGCGTCGGGGGCACGACGACCACTCCACTCGCCCGCACCCACCAGTCGTTCGGGTTCGGGGTCCTGCGCGAGGCCGCCGCACTGCGCGGCGACCCCGCCCCCCGGCTGCTCAGCGGCCCCGAGCAGGACGTCGTCCTCGCCGAGCTGCTCGGCGGCCATGCGGCGGGGGACACCGCGGCGCCGCCGTGGCCCGAGTCCGTCCGCCTCGCCCTGCCCACCCGCACCTTCCGCGGCGAGCTGCGCGACCTGCTGATGCGCGCCGTCGAGCTCGGGGTCGAGCCCGACGACCTCGCCGACCTCGGACGCCGCCACGACCGCCCCGAGTGGGTGGCCGCCGCTGCGGTCCTCCGCGAGTACGACGAGGTCACCGCGCTGTCCGCTCCTGGCGCGTTCGACCCGGCGTGGGTCCTCGGCGCGGCCGCCGACCACCTCGAGGACGACCCGGACTCCCTCGACCGGCTCCGGGCACGCCTCCGGCTCGTCGTCGTCGACGACGCCCAGGAGCTCACCCCCGCCGCCCTCCGCCTGTTGCGCACGGTGGCCGGGGACGGCGCTGTCGGCCTCGTCCTGCTCGGCGACCCGGACGGCGCCACCCAGACCTTCCGCGGGGCCGATCCGCGCCTCGTCGACACCGGGTGGCCGGACGCTCCGACCATCGTCCTGCGCAGCGGGCACCGCTGTGTGGCAACGGTCCAGGACGCCGCGAACCGCGTCGTCGACCACATCGGCGTCGTCGCGGGTGCCCACCACCGCCGCCCCGTCCCTGCTCCCGGGTCCGGCACCGTCGACGTCCACCTGCTCCGCACCGCCGCGCAGGAGGCCGCCTTCGTCGCCGGGCAGCTCCGACGCGCCCACCTGCTCGACGGCCTCCCGTGGTCGCGGATGGCCGTCGTCGTCCGCGGTGGCTCACGCACGGCCACGTTGCGGCGCGTGCTCCGGGGTGCAGGCGTGCCCGTCGGCACGGCGACCGCCGACCTGCCGGTCCGCGACGAGCCCGCCGTCCGCCCCTTCCTCACCCTCCTGCGCATCGCCCTCGACGTCGCGGCCGGCGAGGAGCACCTCGACCCCGACGACGTCGTCGAGGTGCTCACCTCCCCGCTCGGCGGCGCCGACGCCGTGCTGCTCCGCCGGCTGCGTCGCGCCCTGCGGCGCGTCGAGCTCGACGCGGGCGGCGGACGCCCCAGCGAGGAGCTCCTCACCGAGGCGGTCCTCACCCCGGCCGCCCTCGACCGGGTCGGCCCCGAGTCCGCACCCGCCCGACGCGTCGGCCGCGTCCTCCGCGCGGCCACCGGCGCCCTCGCGGAGGACGCCGGGATCGAGGAGGTGCTCTGGCGGATGTGGTCCGCGAGCGGCCTCGCCGACCCCTGGCGGGAGACCGCCCTCGCCGGGGGCGCCGCGGGCCGGCGCGCCGACCGCGACCTCGATGCGGTCCTCGGCCTCTTCGACGCCGCGGGTCGCTACACCGACCGGCTCCCCGGCTCGGCCCCGTCGGGCTTCCTCGACCACCTCCTCGGCCAGGACGTCGCCGGCGACAGCCTCGTGGCCCGGGCACCCGAGGGGGAGTCGGTCGCCCTGCTCACCGCCGCCGCGTCGGCCGGTCGCGAGTGGGACCTCGTCGTCGTGGCCGGGGTCCAGGAGGGCGCCTGGCCCGACCTGCGCCTGCGGGGCTCGCTCCTCGGGTCGGCCGAGCTCGTGGACGTCGTCACGGGGCGGGGCGGCGACGTCCGGGCGGCCCGGGCCCAGGTCCGCCACGACGAGACCCGCCTCTTCCACGTGGCGCTGACCCGCGCCCGCTGCCGCGTCGTCGTGACCGCCGTGCGCAGCGAGGAGGACCAGCCCTCGCCGTACCTCGACGTCGTCGACCCCCTCGCCGGGCCCCGCCCGTTCACCGACGTCCCCCGCCCGATGACCCTTCCCGGCCTCGTCGCCGAGCTCCGCCGCGAGCTCGTCACCGGCACCCCCGCCGAGCGGGCCGCCGCCGTGACGACGCTCGCCCGCCTGGCCCGCGACCACGTCCCCGGCGCCGACCCGGCCCAGTGGTGGGCGCTGCGTGGCACCACCGACGACCGGCCTCGCCGCGCCCCCGACGTGCCGGTCACCGTGTCGCCCTCGGCCATCGACCGGTTCACCCGTTGCGGCCTCCAGTGGGCTCTGCGGGCGTCCGGCGGCGAGGGGCCCTCGGTCGGTGCGCAGGACATCGGCACCCTCGTCCACGAGGTCGCCCACGACCTCGGCGACACCGACGCCGCCACCTACGCCGCCGAGCTCGAGGCCCGCTGGGGCCGGCTCGGCCTGCCCCCCGGCTGGCTCTCCCGGCGCGACCTCGGCCGCGCCCGGGCGATGACCGACCGGCTCGCCACCTACGTGCGCGAGGCGGACGCCGCGGGCTGGCGCCGGGCCGCCTCCGAGGAGTCGATGCGGGTCGCGCTCGGCCGGGCCGTCGTCACCGGACGCGTCGACCGCGTCGAGGTCGATGCCCACGGCCGGGTCCGGGTCGTCGACCTCAAGACCGGCGCGAGCAAACCGAGCGCGGGCGAGGTGGCGCGCCACGGGCAGCTCGGCGCCTACCAGCTGGCCGTCGAGGCCGGCGGCCTCGCGGCCCACGGCACCGTCTCCGGCGGCGCGGCCCTCCTCCAGCTCGGCCGGGCCGCGAACGCCTCCACGACCCTCCAGGCCCAGCCACCGCTCGCCGACGACCCCGAGCCGGACTGGGCGGCCGACCTCGTGGCGACCACCGCCGACGCGATGGGCGCGGCCCGCTTCACGGCGACCCCCGGCTCGTGGTGCGGGGCCTGCCAGCTCCAGTCGTCCTGCCCGGCCCGCGAGGAGGGGAGGCGACTGTGAGCAGCACGAGCACGGCCGTGCGCTGGACGGCCGCCGACCTCGCCCGGGCCCTCGGCCAGGAGTACGCGCCCACCGAGGAGCAGGCGCGCGTCATCGAGGCGCCGCTGCGACCGCTCCTCGTCGTCGCCGGCGCCGGGTCGGGCAAGACCGAGACGATGGCCGCCCGGGTCGTCTGGCTCGTCGCCAACGGGTTCGTCGAACCCGACGAGGTGCTCGGGCTCACCTTCACGCGCAAGGCCGCGGGCGAGCTCTCGGAACGGCTCACCTCCCGGCTCGCCACCCTCCGCGAGGCCGGGCTGTGGACCCCGCGCACCGAGGACGGCGCCGCGGTCCTCGACGACGGCCCCACGGTCTCCACCTACCACTCGTACGCCGCGGGCATCGTCCGCGAGCACGGGCTGCGGCTCGGGGTCGAGTCCGAGAGCCGCCTGCTCAGCGAGGCCGCCGCGTGGCAGTTCGCGCACGAGGCGGTCACGTCGTGGGACGGCGACATGACCGGGGTCGAGAAGGCCGAGTCCACCGTGACGACCGCCCTCGTCGACCTCTCCGGCGAGCTCGCCGAGCACCTCGTCGACACCGACACCCTCGCCGCGCACCTCGACACCGTCATCGAGACCCTCGAGTCCGTCCCCAGGGGGCAGTCCCGGCGCCGTGCCTACCCCGCTCCGGTGCGCGACGCCCTCACCGTGCTGCGGGAGCGCCGCGCCGTCGTCCCGCTGCTCGCCCGCTACGCCGAGCTGAAGCGCGCGCGCGACGCGATGGACTTCGCCGACCAGATGGCGCTCGCGGCACGCATCGCCTCGAGCGTCCCCGAGGTCGGTCGCGGCGAGCGGGCGCGCTACCGGGCCGTCCTCCTCGACGAGTTCCAGGACACCTCGGAGGCCCAGCTCCAGCTCCTGCGCCACCTGTTCGTCGTGCCGGGCGAGCCCGTCCCCGTCACGGCCGTCGGCGACCCGCACCAGTCCATCTACGGGTGGCGCGGTGCCTCCTCCACCACGCTCGACCGCTTCCGCGTCGACTTCGCCGACCCCGAGCCCGCCACCGTGCGGCCGCTCTCGACGAGCTGGCGCAACGACCACGCCGTCCTCGACGTGGCGAACCACGTCGCCGCGCCCCTCACGGCCACCTCGCGGGTCCCCGTCGAATCGCTCACCGGCCGCCCCGGCGCGGGCCGTGGGCACGTCTCCGTCGCCCGGCTCGCCACCTTCGAGGAGGAGGCCGCCCACGTCGCGGAGTGGCTGCGCCACCGGCGCGGGATGCCCGGTCGCGCCACGGCGGCGGTGCTGTGCCGCAAGCGCTCCCAGTTCGCCCCCGTCATCGAGGCGCTGGAGGAGCGCGGCATCCCCCACGAGGTCGTGGGTCTCGGCGGCCTGCTGCACACCCCCGAGGTGGCCGACCTCGTGGCGCTGCTCTGGGTCGTCCAGGACCCCACCCGGGGCGACCACCTGATGCGGCTGCTCACCGGGCCGTCCTGCCGGCTCGGCGCGGCCGACCTCGACGGGCTGGGGGAGTGGGCGCGCGTCGGCCAGCCCCGCCGGCGCCGCGGGGCCGACCTCGCGCCCGACGCGAGCGAGCGGGTGAGCATCGTCGAGGCCCTCGACGACCTGCCCCCGGCCGCCTGGGTGGGCGACGACGGCCAGCGGATCTCGCCGGTCGCCCTCGAGCGGCTCGCCGGCCTGGCCGCCGCGGTGCGCCGCCTGCGCTCGCTCACCGGGCTCGGGCTCGCCGAGCTCGCCTCCGAGGCCGAGACCGCCCTCGGGCTCGACGTCGAGGTGCTCGCCCGCCCCGGATGGAGCCCCGGCGCCGCCCGCGCCCACCTCGACGCCTTCGCCGACGTCGCCGCGAGCTTCTCCGCGAGCGCCGACCGCTCATCGCTCGGCGGCTTCCTCGCGTGGCTCGACGCCGCGGTCGACGAGGAACGCGGGCTCGACCTCGGCTGGGTCGAGGCCCGTCCGGACGCCGTGCAGGTGATGACGGTGCACGCCGCCAAGGGGCTGGAGTGGGACGTCGTCGCCATCCCGGGACTCGTCGAGGCCTCCTTCCCCAACCACTCGAGCACCCGCACCAAGGTCGAGGAGGGCCGGTGGGCGCACGCGGCACCCAAGGGTCGCGGCTGGCTCACCGGGCTCGCGAGCCTGCCGTACGACCTGCGCGGCGACGCCGACGGCCTGCCCCGCCTCCCGTGGCGCGAGCTCGCCGACTGGGACGACGTCGCGACCGCCCACGAGCGCTTCCTCGAGGAGGGCGCCGACCACGGCATCCGGGAGGAGCGGCGGCTGGCCTACGTCGCGGTCACCCGCGCCCGCACCGACCTCCTGCTCACCGCCCACGTCTGGGGGAGCGCGAGCACCCCACGGGTCACCTCACGGTTCCTCGAGGAGGTCCGGGGGGCCGGGCTCGCCCTCGCTCCCGGTCCGTGGGTCGACCTCCCGCCGGTCGACGGCCCCGCGCCGGAGAACCCTCGCACCGCCGACGTGGCCGGGGTGCCCTGGCCGGAGGCCGAGCGGGCGGGTCGGCGCGAGCGGCTCGAGGCCCCGGCGGCGGCCGTGCGCGCCGCGATCGAGGAACCACCGGACGAGGCCGCGGCAGGGTCTCGCTGGGACGACGAGGTCCGCCTCCTGCTCGACGAGCGCGCCGCCCGGCGCCGCGGCGGCGACGTCACGGTCGAGCTGCCACCGCACCTGTCGACCTCCTCGCTCGTCGCCCTCGCCGAGGACGCCGAGGCGTTCACGAGCCGTCTGCGCCGCCCCATGCCCACCCCACCGGCCCTCGCCGCCCGCCGCGGCACGGCCTTCCACGCGTGGGTCGAGGAGCACTACGCCCGCGCCGCGATCGTCGACGTCGACGCCCTCCCCGGGTCCGCCGACGAGGACCCGGGAGAGGCCGACCTCACGACGCTGCGGGAGGCCTTCCTCGCCTCCGAGTGGGCCGGACGCACGCCGGTCGAGGTCGAGACGAGCGTCGAGACCGTCCTCGACGGCATCGCGGTCCGCGGCCGGATCGACGCGGTGTTCGAGGAGCTCGGCCCGGACGGCGCGCCCGGGTGGGTCGTCGTCGACTGGAAGACCGGGGCCCCCGCCTCCGGCGCGCGGGCGCGGGCCCGCGCGCTCCAGCTCGCGGCCTACCGCCTCGCGTGGGCGCGGCTGCGTGGGGTGGCCCCGGAGCGGGTGCGCGGGGCGTTCTTCCACGCCGCGACCGGAGAGACCCTGTGGCCGGACCTCCCGGACGAGGAGGAGGTCAGCCGAGTCCTCGGTGTGGCCCGCTGACGTCGTCGGAGCCTGCGGCGTCGTCGTCCTCGGCATCGAGCCAGCCGGGCCGTTCGCCGCGCTCGACCTCGGGAAGCTGGTCGTCGTCGTCCTCGTCGACCACCAGCGCCGGCGGCGGCGCCGGGCGGGTGCGCACCGCCACCGGGGCGAGGGAGGTGTTGCGGTAGTCGTCGTCGCCGGAGTCCTCGGCGGCGTGGACCTCGTCGTCGAGCCGCCTCAGCCGGGTCGAGAGCACCTCGACCGCGGCGCTGTCCTTGCGGGCCAGGGCGCCCATGAGGGTCGACAACATCCTCAGCTCGGCGCCGAGCCGCGCCCGGACGAGGAGGTTCGCGTCGGGGCGCTCCACGCGGGCGTGCGAGTAGGCCTCGAGGACGGTCTCGACGGCCTCGGACGAGGCCTCGGCGACGAGCGCGGCGAAGTCGTCGGCGGGGTCGGCCACCTTGGCGTCCTCCCACCCGGTGACGGCCTTGACCCGGCCGGTCGAGGAGTCCCGCTCGTCGTCGAAGACCGCGAGCACCTCCTCGCCGGTCAGGTCGCCGTGGGTCGGGGTCGCGGCGAACCGCCACAGGGTGACGTCCTCGAGGGCACCCTCCCAGCGGGTCAGGAGAGCCGTCGGCACCCTGCCGGTCCCGGCCGCCCGGTCGAGCTCGGCGAGCCGACGGGTCCGGTAGGCGTCGGCGTCGTACATCGGGAGCCCGGCCTCCTCGAAGAGGGCCGGGTCGGTGTTGTGGAGGGCCGCGAGGGCGCGGCCGAGCTCGGCGGCCAGGCCGGGACCGGGCGGCAGAGCACCGAGATCGAGGGGGTGGCCCGGCAGGAAGGGGTAGACGGCGGCGCGGCCCCCGGACGCCAGGGCCACGAAGCCCTTGGGTGCGGGGACGGCGAAGGGGAGCCGGCGGGCCAGCAGGCCGAGCAGGGCGACCGCGCGGTCCATCTCGGCGCCCGCGACCTCGGTGCGCGGCACCCGGACCACCCAGCGCCGGTGCTCCTGGTCCTCGACGAACGCGACGTCGAAGGACTGGGCCGGGGTGCTGGGCAGGGCCTCGACGCTCACCGGGTCCAGTCCGGGTACGGCGGCACTGGCCAGCGCGGCGAGGAAGGAGGGGCTGCGGTCCACGGGCCCCACGGTATGCCGTGACCGCCGCCTAGGCTGGGAACCGTGCTCCGCGCCGACCGATCTCTTCCCGATGTCGCCCTGACCCGGCGCTCCCTCGACCGCCACGGCGAACTGCGCTCCGACCCCGCCCTGCTCACCCGGCTCCTCGCGGACCCCGCGACCCGGGTGTTCCGCCTCCGCCGTGACGCCGCGCCCGTCCGAGAGGACGAGGCCGGCGGGGTCACGGTGGTCCTCGGGGCGCCCGTGCCCGCCGACGCGGACCACCTCGTCGTGTACCTCGGCGAGGCGGGAGGGGTGCACCACCTCGGCGTGGTCGAGGAGCTCCCCGAGGGCGAGGAGCCCGGCGAGGGGCTGCGGACCCTGCGCCAGGTGGGGGCCCGGCTCGACGACCTCGGGGCGTCCCTCTTCGCGACGACGCTCGCGCTGGCCAACTGGCACCGCCACCACGGCTTCTGCCCGCGCTGCGGCCGGCCGACCGTCCCCGTGCTGGCCGGCTGGGTCCGGCAGTGCCCGGCCGACGGCAGCGAGCACTACCCCCGCACCGACGTCGCGGTCATCATGGCCGTGGTCGACGCCGACGACCGGCTGCTCCTCGCCCGGGGACGCGGTTTCCGCAGCCGGGGGATGTCGGTGCTCGCGGGCTTCGTCGAGCCGGGGGAGACCCTGGCCGCGGCCGTCGCGCGAGAGGTCGCCGAGGAGGTCGGGATCGACGTCGAGGACATCACGTACCTCGGGGACCAGCCGTGGCCGTTCCCCTCCTCGCTCATGGTCGGCTTCACGGCGCGGACCCGCACGACCGAGCTCCGGCTGCAGGAGAGCGAGATCGCCGAGGCGCGCTGGTTCACCCGGGACGAGCTCGTCGCTGCCATCGAGGACGGCTCACTCGTCGTGCCCGGGCGGGTCTCCATCGCCCGCCGCCTGGTCGAGCACTGGTACGGCGGGCGGGTGGAGGCCCCCGACGTCGCCGGCCTGCGCTGAGGAGCTCAGCCGAGCCGGGTGCGCACCTCGGCGACCGAGGGGTTCGTCGCGGCGGAGCCGTCGGGGAAGAGGATGGTCGGGACGGTCTGGTTGCCGCCGTTGACCATCATCACGAAGTCCGCGGCGTCGGGCTTGCGCTCGATGTCGACCTCGGTGAACTCGATGCCCTCACGCTGCATCTGCGACTTGAGGCGGCGGCAGAAGCCGCACCACGCCGTCGAGAACATCGTCACGGTGCCGGGGGCCGGTGCCTTGGTACTCATGCCACCGACAACAGCGGGTCCGGCCCGATCCTTCCCGACCGACCGGGCGTCGGGGCCGCGACCTAGGATCGACCCGATGTCCATCCTCCCCGTGCACCCCGGCGCCGACGACGTCCTCGACGCCCTCGACCCCGAGCAGCGCGAGGTCGCCGCGCACCCGCTCGGGCCGATGTGCGTCCTCGCGGGGGCGGGCACCGGCAAGACCCGGGCGATCACCCACCGCATCGCCTACGGCGTGCTCTCGGGGGCCTACCAGCCCCAGCGGGTCCTCGCCGTCACCTTCACGGCGCGGGCGGCGGGCGAGATGCGGACCCGGCTGCGCGACCTCGGGGTCGGCGGGGTCCAGGCCCGCACCTTCCACGCCGCGGCGCTGCGCCAGCTGCACTACTTCTGGCCGCAGGCCGTCGGCGGCGCCGCGCCCGAGGTGATGCCGCACAAGGTGAGCGCCGTCGCCGAGGCAGGCGGCCGGCTCCGACTGCGCCTCGACTCCCCGGCCCTGCGCGACCTCGCCGCCGAGATCGAGTGGGCCAAGGTGTCGATGCTCACCCCCGACACCTACGCGGCGGCCGCCGCCCGGGCCCGGCGCGAGCCCCCGGGCGGCCTCGACGCCACGGCGATGGCCCGCCTGCTCGCCACCTACGAGGACGTCAAGTCCGACCGGGGCGTCATCGACTTCGAGGACGTCCTGCTCCTCACCGCCGGCATCCTCGGCGAGCACGACCAGGTGGCCCGGGCGGTGCGCAGCCAGTACCGGCACTTCGTCGTCGACGAGTACCAGGACGTCAACCGGCTCCAGCAGACCCTGCTCGACCTCTGGCTCGGGGACCGTGACGACGTGTGCGTCGTCGGCGACCCGGCCCAGACCATCTACAGCTTCACGGGGGCCTCGCCCGAGCACCTGCTCGGCTTCCGCACCAGGCACCCGGGCGCCCGCGTCGTCGAGCTGGTGCGCAACTACCGCTCCACGCCCCAGGTCGTGGGGCTGGCCAACCTCGTGCTGCGCAGCCCGGGCGGCGGCCGGCGCGCCGGATCGGTCGAGCTGCGCGCCCAGCGCGACGACGGCGACGCCCCCGAGCTGCACGTCGCCGACGACGACCCCGCCGAGGCGGACCACGTCGCCTCGCGCATCGCGGCACTCGTCGAGGCGGGCACCCAGCCGTCCGAGGTCGCGGTGCTCTTCCGCACCAACGGGCAGAGCGAGCAGTTCGAGGCGGCGCTCGCCGAGCGGGGCATCCCCTACCTCGTCCGGGGCGGCGAGCGCTTCTTCTCGCGCAAGGAGGTCCGCGACGCCATCATCCTCATGCGAGGAGCGGCGCGGTCCGACGACGGCGAGGTGCCCCTGCCCGACCTCGTGCGCGACGTGCTCCTCGGGGCCGGCTGGACGCGCGAGGCCCCCTCCTCCGGCGGTGCTGCCCGCGAGCGCTGGGAGTCCCTCGCGGCGCTCGCCGCCCTCTCCGACGACCTCGTCGCCACCGACCCCGAGGCCCGCCTGCCCGCCTTCGTGCGCGAGCTCGAGGAGCGGGCCGCCGCCCAGCACGCACCGACCGTCCAGGGCGTCACCCTCGCCTCGCTCCACGCCGCGAAGGGCCTCGAGTGGGGCACCGTCTTCCTCGTCGGCTGCTCCGACGGGCTGATGCCCATCTCGATGGCGGAGACCCCCGAGGAGATCGAGGAGGAGCGCCGGCTGCTCTACGTCGGGGTCACCCGGGCCCGCGACCGCCTCGTCCTGTCCTACTCGCGGGCCCGCACCCCCGGCGCCAAGGGCACCCGCCGCCCGTCCCGCTTCCTCGACGGCACCGAGTCCGTCCTCGGGGCGGCCGCCCGCAGCCAGCCGCGGCGCCGCAAGGTCTCGGCCAAGGAGCGCGCCGCGGCGCCCTCGGTGTGCCGCGTCTGCGGTGGGGGCCTGGCCACGGCCAAGGAGCGGACCATCGGGCGCTGCACCGCGTGCCCACCGACGATGGACGAGCAGCTCTTCGAGGAGCTGCGCGGGTGGCGGCTCGAGACCGCTCGCGAGCTCGACGTCCCGGCCTACGTCGTCTTCACCGACGCGACGCTCACGGCCATCGCCGAGCGCGAGCCCGCCGACACCCGCGCACTGTCGCGGATCACGGGCGTCGGGCCCGCCAAGCTGGAGCGCTTCGGGGACGCCGTCCTGGCAATTGTCAAGAATTTTTCCGAGGCACAGAACGCCTGAGCCACAACTGATTTCGGTGCCCTGAGGGCGGGCGTTCGGCCCCCCGTCCGGATAAAGCCGTTGCCACCGATTCTGGGGCGGCCCTACAGTTGTCGGGCATCACCTCGCGTGCCCGTCCGGGCGCGTGCAGACGACCGGGACCGCGAAGGAGGGTTGGACCGATGGAGAAGACCATGTCGACCACCGGCACGACGGCGATCGCCGCTGCCTGCCCGACCTCCGGCGCCGTCTGGTACGGCTCCAACACCGCCCACGCGGTCGATCTCGGTCGGGTCCAGGGGCGCACTGTGTCCGCAGCCGGCATCGGCACGCGTGACCGCGTCGCCGCCTTCGGCGCCACCGTCCCGACCACGGGGTCCGTGTACCCACGCCTCGAGGGGCCACCTGTCTAGCACCAGGTAGCCACCACCTCGAGGCCGCGGATCCCCCCCAGGGATCCGCGGCCTTTCTCGTGTCCCCACCCGGACACACCCCAGACCACCCCGCACCACCCGACACCCGAGGACCACCAGTGATGACCAGGAGCGAGCGGAGCCACCGCGACCGCCCACCCCAGCCCCCGCGCCACACCCGGCGCACCACGAACGGAGGTGATCGACAGATGCAGCTGACCGACCTGCTCGACCGGCGCGAGAGCGCCGTCACCGTCGGCGAGGGAGTTCCGTGCCGTGAGAACGACGCCGAGCTGTGGTTCGCCGACACCCCGGACGGCGTCGAGTTCGCCAAGGCCCTCTGCCGGACCTGCCCGGTCCGGGAGAGCTGCCTCGCCGGAGCCCTCGAGCGGCGCGAGCCGTGGGGCGTCTGGGGCGGCGAGCTCTTCGTCCAGGGCGTCATCGTGGCGCGGAAGCGTCCGCGGGGCCGTCCCCGCAAGTCCGACGTCGCCGCCTGAGGGCCGCGACCACCCGAGACATCCAGCACACCATGAAGGAGAACGTCATGTACCACCGACGGATGCAGCAGGTCCGTCGCGTCGTGCACCAGCGCCGCGTCCACGAGATGCAGCGCCAGGAGCGCGAGGCGGCGAACCGCGAGCAGATGCGTGCGGTCGTCCACCACGTCGTCCGATGACGATCGGAGCGGACACCGCCGACCGCACCGCCCCCGACGCCACGTCGGGGGCGGTGCCCGGTCCGGTCCTGCGCGAGCGGGACTTCTGGCGCGCCGTGGCGGCCAGCGTGCTGGCTACGCTGGCCCCATGGCCGCGCTGACGATCGCCCAGGACCCCGCCGCCGACCGGGTGCTCTCGGAGGACCCGTTCGCCCTCCTGTGCGGGATGCTCCTGGACCAGCAGTTCCCGATGGAGCGGGCCTTCGCCGGCCCGGCCAAGGTCCTCGAGCGCTTCGGCACGCTCGACCCGGCGGCCCTCGCCGCGGCCGAGCCGGAGGCGTTCGCCGACCTCTGCGCGACCCCGCCCGCCGTGCACCGGTACGGCCGCTCGATGGCCGGCCGGATCCAGGCGCTCGCCACCGTGGTCCGCGACGAGTACGACGGCGACGCGAGCACGCTGTGGAGCACCGCGACCTCCGGGCGCGAGCTCGTCGCGCGCCTCAAGGCGCTGCCCGGCTTCGGCGACCAGAAGGCCCGGATCTTCGCCGCGCTGCTCGGCAAGCAGCTCGGCGTGCGACCGGAGGGCTGGGCGGCGGCCTGCGGCGCCTACGCCGAGACCGGTGCGTTCCGGTCGGTGGCGGACGTCGTCGACCCCGAGTCGCTGCAGAAGGTGCGGGACTTCAAGAAGGCCGCCAAGGCGGCCGCGACGGCGGGGGCCTGACGGTGGCACCCGAGCCGGGGGAGGGCGGGTCCGCGGTCCCGGTGTGCGCCACCTGCGGGAGCACGCCGGCCGACGGCGAGGCGGCGGCCCGCGCCCGGCTCACCTGGAGCCGCGGCACCGAGAACGGCCGTGAGGTGTGGACCTGCGACACGTGCAGCCGACGCCACCTGCGCAGCATCGAGGGCAAGCTCGACCCGTCCTGGTGGTGAGCCGCCTCAGGCGTCCGGGTCCGGCGGGAGCCGGGACTCGTCGACGCCCGGCAGGTAGGCGCAGATCATCTCCCGCAGCGGCACCGTCCCACCGACCTGGCTGAGCACGCCGATGCCGCCGAGCCAGACCCGGTGGATGAGCAGGTAGGCCGGGGGGAGGTTGAGCTTGAGGCCGACGAGGAACTGCGGGCGCCGGGGGTCCTGGATCGTCGCGGCCGCACCCCGCAGCCACGTGCGCGTCGGGGTGAACCGCTCGTGGAGCATCGGTTCGACGAGCGGCTCGAGGTACTCGACGAGCCCGTCGGGGTCGATGTCGATGCCGGGCTTGACGAAGCCCGCCGTCCGCAGCACGTGGACGAGCTCCTCGCCGTCGCCGGCGAGCGCCGCCGTGAGGATGGCCCCCATCTCCGGCGGGAAGCCGTCGGGAAGACGGTTGACCGCGCCGAAGTCGAGCACCCCGAGGCGCCCGTCCGGGGTGACCCGGAAGTTCCCGGGGTGCGGGTCGGCGTGCAGCAGCCGGGCCCGTGTGGGGGAGCGGAGCTGGAACTCGAGGTAGAGCGTGGCGGCCTCGTCGCGCTCCTCCTGCGTCCCCTCGGCGATGATCCGCGCGAGCGGGGTCCCGTCGACCCACTCGGTGACGAGCACCTGTGGGGACTCGACGAGGACGTCCGGGACGAGGACGTCGTCGTCGTCGCGGAACGCGCGGGCGAAGTGCCGCTGGTGCTTGGCCTCCAGGGCGTAGTCGAGCTCCTCGGACATCCGCGCCCGCAGCTCGTCCATGATCGGCTTGATGTCCATGCCGGGCACCCACGACCCGGCGACCCGGGCGACCCGGGAGATCTGGTTGAGGTCCGACAGGAGGGCCTTGCCCGCACCCGGGTACTGGATCTTGACGGCCACCTCGCGACCGTCGCGCCAGACGCCGCGGTGGACCTGGCCGATCGACGCGGCAGCGGCCGGGACGTCGTCGAACTCGACGAGCTTCGTGCTCGCCCACCGGGGTCCGAGCTCGTGGGCGAGGATGGCGTGGACCCGGTCGGCCCCCATCGGCGGCCCCGACTCCTGCAGCCGGGTGAGCGTGGCGCGGTAGGGGGCGGCGACCTCCTCGGGCATCGCGGCCTCCATGACCGACAGCGCCTGCCCGAACTTCATGGCGCCGCCCTTGAGCTGCCCGAGGACGGAGAAGAGCTGCTCGGCCGTGCGGGCCTGGAGCTCGGCGGCGACCGCCTCGGCAGGGCGTCCGCCGACCCGCTTGCCGACCCCGAGCGCGGCCCGTCCGGCGTGCCCGAGGGGCAGCCCGGCCAACCGGGCGGCGCGCGCGATGGAGGACCCGGGGATGTCTCGCTCGCGCTCGCTCACCCCGCCATTCTCACCGACGCGCACCGGCACCCGGGCCGGGAGGTCCAGACCCTGTGCAGGACGGAGGTCCCGTCGGCTCCGATCTCGGTCGAGAGCCCCCCGAGCGAGAGGTCGCCGGCGAGCACGGTCAGGGTCGTGACGACGGCGACCGCGGCGGCCAGGACCACGGTGCCGGGTCCGGCGGCGCGCGGGCCCGGCGGGGGGACCGTCCCGGCCACGCATCCGAGGCACGGGGTGCGTCCGGGGACGACGAGCGGCCCGACGGCGACCGTGCCCCCACCGCCGGACACCGGGAGCAGCGGGACGCCTCGAACGTGCCACGGGGCCCCGAGCGACGGCGCGGTGCGCCACGTGGGCTCGTCGGCCTCGGCGACGAGGACGAGGGCGGCGGGCGGGTCCCCGCCGGCCGTGACGTCGAGCTCGGCGGCGTCGGCCGCGTGCGCCCCCGCGCGGACCGAGACCCGGCAGCGCCGCAGCTGGGCGGTGGTCTCCTCCGCCACCGGCCCCCACCCGTCGACGACGACGTGTCGGTGCTCGGTGCCCATGCGCACCCCCTCGTCGGTCGGCTCCCGGACATCCTGCCGCTCCGGGCCCGCCCGCCGCCGTCGTCGTCCACAGCCCCGGCCGACGACGGGCCCGCACGACGACGGCCCCGGACCACGAGGGTCCGGGGCCGTCCGTTCGGGACTCGGTGGCTCAGGCCTTGCCGAGGATGCGGTTGAGGTTGGTGCCGCAGACGGGGCACTGGCCCTTGGCCATCCGCCGCCCGTTCTCGGACACGACGACCTTCCCCTCGGCCTCGCGCTTCTCCTTGCACTTGACGCAGTAGAACTCGCCCTTGTACGTCTCGTCAGCCATCGACGCTCTCCTTGCCGCCGGCGTCGGGGACCCGGTGCCGGACATCGTGTGCCGCACGGGGGCGGCCTGGACGTTCACACAGTAGCCACGTGGGGGGTCCGTGCCCCCCGGCCACGCGGTGCCGTGTGGCGATTCCCGGCACGCACGTCACGGGCGCACCATCCGTCACATCCGCACCCCCGCGTCGTAGAGTCGGGTCCGTGGCCAGGCCGGACGTCGAGGTCCGTCGCAGCAGGAGGCGCCGCCGCACGGTGAGCGCCTACCGCGACGGCGGTCGCACCGTCGTGCTCATCCCGGCCTCGTTCTCCGCCGCCGAGGAGGCGCGCTGGGTCGACCGGATGCTGCTCCGGCTGGCCCGCGGCGAGAGCCGCCGCCCGGTGGGAGACGACGCGCTCGCGGCCCGCGCGGCCCGCCTCTCGGACCGCTACCTCGGGGGCCACGCCCGCCCGCAGAGCGTCCGGTGGGTCTCGACGATGGAGAAGCGCTGGGCCTCGTGCACCCCCACCGAGGGGACGATCCGGGTCTCGGACCGGCTCGAGGACGTTCCCGGGCACGTCCTCGACTACGTCCTCCTCCACGAGCTCGCGCACCTGCTCGTCGCCGGGCACGGTCCCGCGTTCTGGCGGCTGCTCGGGTCCTACCCCCGGCTGGAGCGCGCGCGCGGCTTCCTCGACGGGCTCGCGCACGCCTCCGGCATGCCCCCGTCAGAGGAGCCCGAGGGCCCGGCGGGCGAGGGCGACGAGGGGTGAGAGCTCGGCCCGGGTTCCGGGCGGCAGGTCGCCCACGGGCCACCAGCGCACGTCGAGCGACTCCTCGCTGACCCGGGGGCCGACGCCCTCCGGCGCCACGGCGGCGAACCGGACGTCGAGGTGCTCGCGGCAGTGCCCGAAGTCGCCCGCGAGGGTGTGCCGGTCGAGCTGCACCGGGACCGGGAGCGGGTCGAGCGTCGCGATGCCCGACTCCTCGCGGGCCTCGCGGCGGGACGCCGCCCACAGCGAGGCGTCGCCCGGCTCGAGGTGGCCCCCGAACTGGAACCACTGCCGAGCGCGCCGGTGGTGGGTCAGCAGGACGCGGTCGCCGGCGCCGTCGAGGACGAGGCACGAGGCGGTGAGGTGCTCGGGCGGCCCCGCCTTGGCGACCCCCTCCGGGCGGGACGCCAGGAACGCGAGGTACGCCCGGCGCAGCCCGTCCTGGCCGGCGTCCGGGGCGGACCACCGGTCGAGCACCCGCACGGCGTCGGCGTGGAGGTGGGCGAAGGAGCGGGCGACGTCGGCGCCCGGCGTCACCGGTCTCCCTCGTCGCGCAGCAGCGCGTCGAGCTCGGCATCGAGGTCGTCGGGCACGGGCTCGCCGGCGCGCTCGACGTACCCGAGCGGGTCGTCGAGGTCCGCGGCGGACGGCGCGAGGTCGGGGTGGCGCCACGCGGCGTCGCGCGCGCCGGCCCCGCGGGACTCCTCGAGGGCGCGGAAGAGGTTGGCGGCGTCCCGGAGCCTGCGGGGGCGCAGCTCCAGCCCGACGAGCGCCTCGAAGGCCTTCTCGGCGGGGCCGCCGGAGGCCCGGCGGCGGCGGACCGCCTCGCCGAGGGCGTCGGCAGCGGGGAGGTGCCCGGCGACCGCCCGCTCGGTGACGACGTCCACCCAGCCCTCGACGAGGGCGAGGAGGGTCTCGAGGCGACCGAGGGCGGCGACCTGGGCGGGGGAGTGCTGCGGCGCGAACATCCGCCCCTGCAGGGCCTCCTGCACCGCCTGCGGGTCCGAGGGGTCGATGGAGCGGACCGCCTCCTCGATGCCGTCGGTGTCGAGGGTGATGTCGCCGGCGTAGTCGCGGACGGCGGCGAGCAGGCCGGCCGAGAGCCACGGGACGGCCCCGAAGAGCCGCATCCGGGCGACCTCGCGGACCGCGAGGTGGAGCCGGGCCTGGGGCTCGTCGACCTCGAGCCCCGCCGCGAGCTCGCGGACCGCGGTCGGCATGAGGACGACGTCGGGGGCCGGGACGAGGGGCAGCGAGACCTCGCACCCGGTGACCACCTCACCCGCGAGGGACCCGACGCCCTGGCCGAGCTGGAGCGAGAACATCGACCCGTGCATCCTGCGCAGCATCGGCCCGGCCTGGTCGAGCATCCCCGACATGCCCGCCGGGAGCGCCCCCTCGGGCAGGTCCCGCAGCTGGCTGGCCAGCGCCTCGGTCACCGCGTCGGTGACCCCCTCGGCGACCGGCTCGACGAGCCCGGTCCACACCGGCATCGTCGCCTCGACCCACTCGGCGCCGCTCCAGGCGGTGCCGCGCAGCGCCCCGGCGGAGAGGTCGGTCACGGCGTCGAGCCACAGCCCGGCGACCTGGACGGCCTCCGCGGCGGCGCGCCGGTCGGCCTCGGAGGCGAGGGTGTCACCGGCGGCCGCGACCGTCTTGCGCGCGGTGTCGGTGGCGAGCGTCGCGTCGACGGTCGAGTCGCCCGCCGGGGTGGCGAACATCGCCTGCACCTGGCCCATGACCATCTGGAGCATCTGCGGGTCGATCTGGTCCAGGCCCATCCCGCGGACCATCGCGAGGAGCTGCGGGTCGATCTCGCCGCCACCGGTGAGGCCCCGCAGGACCTGCTCGAGCTCCGGGGGGAGGTCGGGGGTCTCGTCGTCGTCGGCGTGCTCGGCCACGGCCGTTCTCCTCGGGGTCGGGTGAGAGGATGTCGTCCTGTTCTACCCAACCACGGCCGCCCGCGAATCGTTCCGACGGCCGATCCCCGAGGAGCTCCATGGCCACCGATGACGCCGCGGTCGCGCTCGTCGCCGTGCGCGACGCGCCGCTGTCCGTCGACGAGGCGCTCGCCGCCGTCCGCCACCCCGAGTGCGGAGGTGTCTCCCTGTTCGTCGGGGTCGTCCGCGACCACGACCACGGGGACTCGGTGACCGGCCTCGAGTACTCCGCGCACCCCACCGCCGTGGAGACCATGCGCGCCGTCTGCGAGGAGGTCCTCGCGTCCTCCGAGGCGCTCCGGGTCGCGGCGGTCCACCGCACGGGCACCCTGGAGGTCGGCGACCTCGCCGTCGTCGTCGCCGCGGCCGCACCGCACCGGGGGCAGGCCTTCGACGCCTGCCGCGCGGTCATCGACACGCTCAAGGCACGCACCCCGATCTGGAAGCACCAGCACCTGGGCGACGGCTCCGCCGAGTGGGTGGGGATGCCGTGAGCAGCGCCCCCGAGGGACTGCGCCTCGACGGTGCCGCCACCACCGGGCCGCCGCGCCATCCCCACCGCCCCGGGCGGTTCGCGGCCGGGATGCTCACCGCCACCTTCCTCCTCGTCGTCCTCGCCGCCGGCCTGACGTTCGTCGGGCTGCCGTACGTCGTCCTCTCGCCGGGGCCGGCCACCAACGTCCTGGGCTCGGTCGACGGCACCCCCGTCCTCTCGGTCGAGGGGGCCAAGACCTACCCCACCGAGGGGGCGCTCGACTTCACGACGGTGGCCTTCGACGGTGGGCCCGGCCGGACCGTCACCGTCTACGACCTCTTCGAGGCCTGGCTGCGCGACGACGTCGACGCGGCCCCCGAGAGCGCCTACTTCCCGGAGGACGCGTCGCCGGCCCAGGTCGAGGCGGCCAACGCCGAGATGATGAGCGAGTCCCAGGTCGTCGCCGCCGCGACGGCGCTGCGCGCGCTCGGGCGCACCGTGACGACGCACGTCGCCATCGCCGACGTCCCGGCGGGCGGCCCGTCCGAGGGGATCCTCGAGAAGGACGACGTGCTCGTGAGCGTCGACGGCCGCGTCGCCACCGACAGCACGGCGGTCCGCGAGGCCGTCCAGGCGCACCAGCCGGGGGAGGACGTCACGGTCGTGGTCCGCCGCGACGGCACCGAGAAGACCCTCACCGTGCGGACCGGCGACTCCGGGGGGACGGCCGTCATCGGCGTCCTGCTCCGCACCGACTACGACCTCCCCGTGACGGTCACGCTCAACACGGGTCAGGTCGGGGGCCCCTCGGCCGGGCTGATGTTCAGCCTCGCGATCTACGACACGCTCACCCCCGGGGCGCTCACGGGAGGCCGACGCATCGCGGGCACCGGGACGATCGAGGACGACGGCTCGGTCGGCCCGATCAGCGGGATCCGGCAGAAGATGGTCGGCGCGCGGCAGGCCGGCGCCCAGTGGTTCCTCTCGCCCCAGGGTGACTGCTCGGACGCCCTCGGGCACGTCCCCGACGGCATGACGCTCCTCAAGGTCACCTCGTTCGACGACGCGCTCGCGGCCGTCGAGGGGATCGCCGCCGGCAACACCGCCGGGCTGCCCACCTGCGGCTGAGCCCTCGCCGAGGGGCGGCCCGACTACTCGAAGGTCGCGCGCAGGGCGTGGACGAGGCCGGGGGCGATGTCCTCGCCGAGCGCGACCCGGTCGTCGCTGTCGTGGGAGCGCTGTCGCAGCAGGCACCGCGCCGCGCCGTCGCGGGTGACGGCGACGAGGAGCCGGACGTCCTCGCGCCCCGGGTGGTCCGCGACCGCCCGGACCGCCTCCTGCGCGTCCTCCGGCAGGTCGTGCTCGGCGTCCGGGGGGAGGACGACCCGCTCGACGGCGAGGGCGCACCCGCTCACCTCCTCGGGCCACGCGATCCGGGCGAGCAGGTCCTCGAGGCCGTCGGCCTCGGGGAGCTCGTCCTGCTCGACGGCCGAGAGCGCCCCGTCGGCGGCGTCGTGGGTGGCGAGGCCCTCGGCGAGCTGCGGTTCGCGGCCGACGAGGTCGGACGTCGGCACGAGCGCGAAGAGCCGCACGGGCTGGTCCCAGCCGGATCGGGCCACGTGCCGCTCGGTGTCGAGGGCGGCGAGGGTCAGCGGGTCGGTGACGGGTCGCGGTTGCTGGCTCACGGGCTCCATGGTGCCGCACGGGGCACCGGGTGCACCCGGGACACCGGGGCCCGCCCGCGCGTTCAGGAGTGCGGGGTAGGTTGACACCCCACTTCCGCACGACGATCCCGGCACACGGGACGAGGAGAGCTGTGAGTCGCTCGGACTGGTTCGACGGACCCAACGGTCCCGACGAGGGCGCCGGGCGCCCCGACGGCGACGGAGGCGCGGGCGCGCGTCCCACGGGGGGCGCGCCGCGCCGGCGCGGGCCCCTGCTGCCCACCGCGCTCGTCCTCGTCGGCCTCGCGGTCGTGGGCGGCATCGCGGCCGACCTGCTGACCGACGTCTGGTGGTACGACTCCGTCGGGTTCCGCGGGGTCTTCGTCAAGGAGCTGACGACGAAGCTCGTCATCTTCGTCCTCGCCGCGGTGATCACCGGTGGGGGCGTCGCCGCCTCGCTCGTGGCCGCGTACCGGACCCGTCCGATCTACGTGCCGGTCACCCCGGCCCAGCAGGTCCTCGAGCAGTACCGCCAGGCCATCGAGCCGCTGCGCCGGGTCGCGGTCATCGCCATCCCCGTCGTCCTGGGCCTGCTCGCCGGGTCGGGGTCGATGGGCGCCTGGCGCACCTACCTCCTGTGGGTCAACGGCGAGCCGTTCGGTGTCAAGGACCCCCAGTTCGACCTCGACGTGGGCTTCTTCGTGTTCACCCTGCCGTGGCTGAACTTCCTCGTGAGCTTCCTCACGGTCGTCCTCGTCCTCGCGTTCATCGCCGGGGCGTTCACGCACTACGTCTACGGGGGCCTCCAGCTGCCCGGCCGCGGCCCCTCGACCCGCGCCGCCTACGTGCACCTCGGCATCCTCGGGGCCCTCATCGCCCTGACCCGGGCCGCGTCCTACTGGCTCGACCGCTACTCGCTCTCGACGCAGAAGGGCTCGCTGCTCACGGGCATCACGTACACCGACGCCAACGCGGTCCTCCCGACGAAGGCGATCCTCGCGGTGGCGGCCGTGATGTGCGCCGGCTTCTTCCTCGCCGCGATCTGGAGCCGCAGCTGGCGGCTGCCCGTGCTCGGCGTCGGGCTGCTCGTCGTCACCGCGATCGTCGCGGGCGCCGCCTACCCCGCGCTCATCCAGTCGCTCAAGGTGCGCCCGTCCGCGAAGACGCTCGAGGCCACCTACATCGGACGCAACATCGCGGCCACGAACGCCGCGTTCGGTCTCGACCGGGTCGAGCGGATCCAGAACCCCTCCCCGCCGGCCACCGAGGACAACGCGGCCCTGCGCAAGGACGCATCGGCGATCCCGGGCGTGCGCATCATCGACCCGAACGTCGTCGCGCCCACGTTCCGCCAGCTCGAGGGTCAGCGCGACTACTACGCGTTCCCGGACACCCTCGACGTCGACCGGTACACGATCGACGGCCAGACCAACGACGCCGTCGTCGCCGTCCGCGAGGTCAACCTCGCCGGGCTCCCCGACAGCCAGCGCAACTGGCTCAACGACCACACGATCTACACGCACGGCTACGGCTTCTACGCCGCCTACGGCAACCGGAGGACCGCCGAGGGCGACCCGGTGTTCTTCGAGGGCGGCGGGCGCAGCTCGCTCGGCGAGTACGAGCCCCGGATCTACTTCGGGGAGCTGTCGCCGTCGTACTCCGTCGTCGGCGCCGAGGCGGGCGCCCAGCCCCGCGAGTTCGACTACCCGGCGGGTAGTGAGGGTGACGTCGCCGTCAACAACACCTACCAGGAGGACGGCGGCGTCGAGATCGGCTCGATGGTGCGCCGCCTCGCCTACGCGGTGAAGTACCGGGAGGCGAACTTCCTCCTCTCCGACGCCGTGAACTCCAGCTCGCGGATCCTCGACCACCGCACTCCCACCGAGCGTGTCGAGCGCGTCGCGCCCTGGCTCCGGCTCGACGGCAACGTCTACCCGGCGGTCGTCGAGGGACGGGTGCAGTGGATCGTCGACGGCTTCACGACCTCCGCGAACTACCCCAACAGCCGCCTGCTCGACCTCGCGGACGCGACGTCGGACTCGGTGACCCAGCGATCGAACGTCATCTCGGTCGGCGCCGGTGAGGTCAACTACGTGCGGAACGCCGTCAAGGCGACGGTCGACGCGTCCGACGGCTCGGTGAAGCTCTACGGCTGGGACGTGAACGACCCCATCCTCAAGGCCTGGTCCAAGGCCTTCCCCGGGTCGGTCCGTCCGATCTCGGAGATCTCCGGCGACCTGATGTCGCACATCCGCTACCCGCAGGACCTCATCAAGGTCCAGCGCCAGCTGCTCACCGAGTACCACGTCACGAACCCGGGCGACTTCTTCACGGCCTCCGACAAGTGGCGGGTCCCGCGCGACCCGGCGCAGCCGGCCCAGGACCAGCCCGTCGTGTTCCAGTCGATCGCGATGCCGGGGGAGAAGGCCGCGGCGTTCTCGATCACGACGCCCTTCGTGCCCGCGTCGAACAACGAGGCCGGCCGCGAGATCCTCCGTGGCCTGCTCGCCGTCGACGCCGATGCCGGCAACGAGGCGGGCAAACCGGGGGAGGGGTACGGCACCCTCCGGCTGCTCGAGTACGGCGCGACGACGCCGTCCGGGCCGGGGCAGGTGATCAACCAGATCCAGAACTCCACGGCCCGCTCGCAGAACGCCGCCGAGCCGCTCAACCTCGCGCAGTACATCACCAACAACTCCGGCTCCGGCAAGCAGCTGACCTTCGGCAACCTGCTGTCGTTCCCCCTGCAGGGGCGGATGTTCTACGTCCAGCCCCTCTACGTGCAGGCCTCGGGAGGGTCCGGCTCCTTCCCCCAGAACAAGGTGACGGTGGCGGTCTTCGGGACCAACGTCGCCTGGGGTGACACGGTGGAGCAGGCGATCGCCGGGCTCTTCGGCGGAGAGGCCGGCGACGGCGGAGGCACGCCGACCACGCCGACGACGCCGACCACGCCGACGACGCCGGACCAGCCGAACAGCACGCTCGAGCAGCAGCTCGCGGCGGCCATCGCGGACATCCAGTCTGCCTATGCCGCAGGCCAGGAAGCCCTGAGCAAGAGCGACTTCACGGCCTACGGCGAGGCCCAGCAGCGGCTCGCGGCAGCCATCCAGAAGGCCCAGCAGCTCGCCGGGCAGCTGGGGACCGCGGTGCCCACGACGGCGCCCGGCCCGACTCCGTCACCGACCCCGTCGGCGAGCGGGGGGTAGTCGATTTGAGTCCGGGGCCCGACGTCGCGTAACCTCGGGGACATACCGAGCGCGGTCCCCGGACCGTGACTCACCACGACGCGGGGTGGAGCAGCTCGGTAGCTCGCCGGGCTCATAACCCGGAGGTCGCAGGTTCAAATCCTGCCCCCGCTACGAAGCAGAAGGGCCCTGACCGGCGGCAGTCGGTCAGGGCCCTTCTCGTCGAGCCGTCCGTGCGCGCGGCCGCCGCGGATTATCCGGGCGGCCGCGTCGGTTGCACCTCACGTGACCACCACCCCAGGCCGCAAGCACCGCGTCGTCGTCATCGGGTCGGGTTTCGGGGGCCTCTTCGGCACCCAGGCCCTCAAGCGCCGCGACGACGTCGAGATCACCCTCGTCGCGAAGACCGCACACCACCTGTTCCAGCCGCTGCTCTACCAGGTGGCGACCGGCATCCTCTCCGAGGGAGAGGTCGCGCCCAGCACCCGAGAGGTGCTGGCGCGCCAGAAGAACGCCCGCGTCGTCCTCGGGGAGGTGACGCACATCGACCTCGAGGCACGCACGGTGACCTCCGAGCTGCTCGGTCGCACCAGCGTCACCCCGTACGACAGCCTGCTCGTGGCGGCCGGGTCCGGGCAGTCCTGGTTCGGCAACGACCACTTCGCGGAGTTCGCTCCCGGCATGAAGTCCGTCGACGACGCGCTCGAGCTGCGGGGCCGGATCTTCGGTGCGTTCGAGATCGCCGAGGCCACCGACGACCCGCGGGACGCCGCCCGGGCCCTGACCTTCGTCGTCGTCGGCGCCGGTCCGACCGGTGTCGAGATGGCCGGGCAGATCGCCGAGCTCGCGAACCGGACCCTCACGCACGACTTCCGGCGGATCGACCCCCGGCAGGCGCGGATCATCCTCCTCGACGGGGCCGACACGGTGCTGCCGACGTTCGGCGAGCGGCTCGGGGGCGCGGCCAAGGCCCGCCTCGAGGAGATGGGCGTGGAGGTCAGGCTCGGCTCCATGGTCACCGACGTCGACGAGGAGTCCATCGAGTTCACCGAGCCCGACGGCTCCCGGACCCGTCTCGGGACCCTCACCAAGGTGTGGGCGGCCGGGGTGCAGGCGAGCCCGCTCGGCGCGCAGCTCGCCGAGCAGTCCGAGGCCGAGGTCGACCGCGCCGGACGGGTGCGCGTGGACGCCGACCTCACCCTCCCCGGGCACCCGGAGGTCTTCGTCGTCGGCGACATGATGGCGCTCGACGACCTCCCCGGCGTCGCGCAGGTCGCCATCCAGGGGTCGCGGTTCGCGGCGAAGGAGATCGCCCGGCGGCTCGACGGCCAGCCTTCCCAGGGCGCGTTCGAGTACGTCGACAAGGGGTCGATGGCGACCGTGTCGCGGTTCAGCGCCGTCGCCTCGATCGGGAAGCTGCGCTTCCACGGGTTCTTCGCCTGGCTGCTGTGGCTCGGGATCCACCTCGTCTACATCATCGGCTTCAAGCACCGGGTGACCACCCTGCTGCACTGGGCGGTGAGCTTCCTCGGGCGCGGGCGCTCCGAGCGGGTGTCGACCGTCCAGCAGGTCTTCGGGCGACGGGCGATGCAGCGCACCGGACAGGACCTGCGCGACGCCGGCTGATCGCCCGGAGCTCCGGGCGAGCGGTGGTGACGGACCGTAGGGTGCCTCCATGCCGCTCGACTACCCGATCCACCGCCGCACGCTGCCCAACGGGCTGCGCGTCGTGGTGTCGCCCGACCACACCGTCCCGAACGTCACCGCCAACCTCTGGGTCGGCGTGGGGTCCCGCCACGAGCAGCCGGGGCGCACCGGGTTCGCCCACCTCTTCGAGCACCTGATGTTCCAGGGTTCGCGTGAGGTCCGCAGCGGCGAGCACTTCGACGCGCTGATGGCCGAGGGCGCGCGGCTCAACGCGACGACGTGGTTCGACCGGACGAACTACTTCGAGACCGTCCCGACCGGCGCCCTCGAGCTGGCGCTGTGGCTCGAGGCGGACCGGCACGGCCACCTCCTCGACGCCGTGACCCAGAAGAACCTCGACAACCAGCGCGACGTCGTCAAGGAGGAGAAGCGGCAGCGGTACGACAACCAGCCGTACGGCAACGCGCTCATCGACATCTACGCCACGGTGTTCCCCGAGGGGCACCCGTACCACCACCCGACCATCGGGTCGATGGAGGACCTCGACGCCGCGAGCCTCGAGGACGTCCACGCCTTCTTCCGTCGCCACTACGCGCCGGACAACACGGTGCTCACCCTGTGCGGCGACATCGAGCCCGACCTCGGGTTCGCCCTCGTCGAGCGCCACTTCGGTCCCCTGGTCGCCCGCGCCGAGCCCCGGCGCCCCGACCTGCCGCAGCTCGAGCCGCTCCCGGCCCCGGTCCGGGTCGAGCGCCGCGAGGACGTCCCCAACGACCGGTTGCACGTCGCCTTCCGCCTCCCGGTCGACGGCACCGACGACCTCGACGCCGCCACGGTGGCCCTGGACTGCCTCGGCGGGCTGTCGAGCTCGCGGCTCGTGCGCCGGCTCGTCCGCCGCGAGCAGACCGCGGTCGGGGTGCACGCCACCGTGTGGGGTCTCGTCGACGGTGTCTCCCTCGGCTTCGCCGTCCTCGACGTCGCGCCGGGCGCCGACCCCGACGAGCTCGAGACGGTGCTCGTCGAGGAGCTCGAGCGCCTCGCCCAGGACGGCCCGACCACCGCCGAGCTGGAGGCGTCCATCGCACAGTCCGAGCGGGCCTGGCTCAGCGCCCTGGCGTCCCAGGAGGAGCGGGCGGACCTCATCAGCCGGTACACGCTGCTCCACGACGACCCCGAGGTCGTCAACACCCACCTCGACCGGGTCCGCGCGGTGACCGCCGAGCGGGTCGTCGACGCCACGCGACGGTGGCTGCGCCCCGAGAGCCGGGCGGTGGTCGCGTACCTGTCGCGGGACGCCGCCGCCGGCGAGGAGGCGGTCGCGTGAGCACCCGTCCCGCCGTCCTGCCGCCGGCACCGTGGGCGTTCCCCGAGGTCGAGGAGCACGTCCTGCCCAACGGGCTGCGGTTGCTGCTCCACGACCTGCCGGGCCAGTACGTCCTGTCGCTGCGCGTCGTCGTGCCGAGCTCCCTCGCCGCCGAGCCCCGACACCTCGAGGGCCTGTCGTCGATGACCGCCCGGCTGCTCGACGAGGGCACGCGCGACCACGACCCCGAGGAGTTCGCCGAGCTGCTCGAGCGGCACGGGATGGCCATCGGGGCCGGGGTGTCCGACGGCGGCCTCCTCGTCGACGTCGACGTCCCCCAGGCGCACCTGGCCACGGCCGGGCACCTGCTCACGTCGGCGCTGGCCCGGCCGGTCTTCCCCGACGGTGAGGTCCGCCGCATGCTGCGCAGCCGGCTCGCCGAGATCGAGCAGGAGCGGGCCTCGGCCGCCCACCGCGCGCACCGCGAGCTGGCCCGCACGATGTGGGACCCCGCCGACCGCGCCTCACGTCCGGCGGCGGGCAGCGTCGAGACGATCTCGCGCATCACCCGCGACGACGTCGCCGAGCACCACGCGCTCACCGTGGGTCCGCGCGGAGCCACCGTCGTGCTCGCCGGAGACCTCACCGGGGTCCCGGCCCTGGAGCTCCTCACCTCCTCGCTCGGGGAGTGGGAGGCGCCCCGGCACGTGGCGCCCCCGGCACCCGTCGCGCCGGCGCCCGCCGCCGACCGCACGCGCGTCGTCGTCGTCGACCGTCCGGGCGCGGTGCAGACCGAGCTCGTCGTCGCCACCCCCGGTCCGGACCGGTCCACGCCCCACGGCTGGGCCCCGCACCCCGTCGTCTCGTTCGTCGTCGGGGGGTCGCCGAACGCCCGGCTCGACGCGGTCCTGCGCGAGGAGAAGGGCTACACGTACGGCGTCCGCTGCTCCTTCCGGCCGCGGGTGGCCGGGGGGTCGTTCGTCACGTCCGGCTCGGTGCGCTCCGAGGTGACCGGTGAGGCCGTGGAGATCCTGCTCGGGATCCTCGACGGCGCCCGCGACGGGTTCACCGACACCGAGCTGCGGACCGGGGTCGACTTCGTCGCCAAGACGGCGCCCGGGCGCTACGCCACGGCGGACGCCGTCGCCGACGAGACCGCGGCCCTGGCCCTGGAGGGCCTGCCGCTCGACTTCACGACGACCAACCTCGCCGCCGTCTCCGCCCTGACGCGGGACGACCTCGACGACGCGTACCGCCGGACGGCGACGGGGGAGTGGACCGTCGTCCTCGTCGGCGACGCCGCGTCCGTCGTCCCCACGCTCGAGGGGCGGGTGCCGGGGCCGGTGACCACCGTTGGCCGCTGACCCGCCGGGGGTGACCTCCCTCGTCGTCTCCTCCCCGGTCGGACGGCTCGAGCTGCTGGAGCGCGGCGGTCAGCTCGTGGCCATCCGGTTCGACGCGCCCGCCGACGGCACCCCGGGAACCCTCCGGGAGGGCTCGCAGGTCCTGCGGGACACCCGCGCACAGCTCGATGAGTACTTCGCCGGCCGCCGCCGCGTCTTCGACCTGCCGCTGCGGCCCCGGGGCACGGAGTTCCAGCTCCGGGTGTGGGCGGCGCTCGCCGAGGTGCCCTGGGGGACCACGACCACCTACGGCCGGATCGCGGCCGGTCTCGGGCTGCCGCCCGGCGCCTCACGGGCGGTCGGAGCGGCGAACGGCGCGAACCCGATCCCCGTCGTGCTGCCGTGCCACCGCGTCGTCGGGAGCGACGGGACGCTCACCGGCTACGCGGGCGGGCTGGAGCGCAAGGCCCTGCTGCTCCGCCTCGAGGGGGTGGCCACCGAGGCCGACCAGGGGGAGCTCTTCTAGTCGCCGGAGGGCACGGCCGATGGGCGACCGCTGCTGCCCAGCCGGGCGAGGACCTCGTCGTGGAGCAGCCCGTTCGTCGCCACCGCGTTCCCGCCGAAGGGCCCGTCGACCCCGTCGAGCGAGGTGAAGCGCCCGCCGGCCTCGCTGACGATCGGGACGAGGGCGACCATGTCGTGGAGCGAGAGCTCGGGCTCGGCGGCGATGTCGACGGCCCCCTCGGCGAGGAGCATGTACGACCAGAAGTCGCCGTAGGCGCGCTGCCGCCAGCACGCGCGCGCCAGGGCGAGGACGGCGTCGAGCCGGCCGATGTCGTCCCACGACGTCGTGCTCGAGAGCGACAGCGAGGCGTCCGCGAGGGAGGACACCCCCGAGACGTGGAGGCGCCGGGCGCTCGTGAGGCTGCGCCCCGCCCAGGCGCCGGACCCCGTCGTGGCCCACCAGCGCCGACCGAGGGCCGGGGCGGCGACCAGCCCGATCACCGGGACGCCGTCGTCGACGAGGCCGATGAGGGTCGCCCACACGGGGACGCCCCGGACGAAGTTGTGGGTGCCGTCGATCGGGTCGATGACCCACTGGCGGGGGCTGGACCCGGTCGGGGGCATCTCCTCGCCGATCACGGCGTCGCGGGGACGGGTCCGCTTGAGCTGGGACCGGACGAGCTCCTCGGCGTCGCGGTCGGCGTCGGTGACGAGGGTGAGGTCCGGCTTGGTCTCGACGTGCAGGTCCTCGGCCCGGAACCGCTCCACGGTGATCCGCTCGACCGCGTCGGCGAGGACGTGGGCGAGGCGGAGGTCGTCGTCGTAGCCGGGCACGCGCCTCACCGTACCGGCTCGCCCGACGCGCGCCGAAGATCTTCCGGCCCCGGCGTCGAGTCGGTAGCACTTCGGTCACAATCGGGTCTCAGCCCGTCGTGGAACTTCCCTCCGCCGCCTCCGGTGGTGTTGTGTGGGCCGGGCACGCCGGAGGGCGATGCCAACAGAGGTGCACCCGACCGGGTCACCCCTCGGAGAAGACCATCCGACACCGGATGGTGTGACCACTTCACGTAGGAGGACATCCATGCGAGGAACTGCTCGCACGGTCGCCGTTGCGGCCATGTCCGCCGTCGCTCTGCTCGCTGCCGGTTGTGGCAGCGGGGACAGCGGTGGCGGCGAGAGCTCGGCCGCGGGCGGCAAGGACGGTGGCGAGATCACCGTCTACGGCTGCAACCCGCAGAACCCGCTCGTCCCGCAGAACACGGGTGAGACCTGTGGCGGCGACGTGCTCGACCAGGTCTTCTCGAAGCTCGTCCACTACGACGCCGAGACCGCCAAGCCCGAGAACGACCAGGCCGAGTCCATCGAGACGACGGACAACCAGAACTTCACGGTCAAGGTCAAGCAGGGCCTGAAGTTCCACGACGGCACCGACATCAAGGCGAAGAACTTCGTCGACGCGTGGAACTACGCCGCGTACGCGCCGAACGGCATGTACAACGGCTACTTCTTCGAGCCCGTCGAGGGCTTCGGCGACCTCCAGTGCACCGGTGACGGCGAGGACCCCTGCGCCGGCGCCGGCAAGGCCAAGAGCGAGAAGCTCTCCGGTCTCGCCGTGGTCGACGACTACACCTTCACCATCAAGACCACCGAGAAGGTCTCGAACCTCCCCGTCCGCCTCGGGTACTCCGCCTTCGCGGCCCTCCCGGACGTGTTCTTCAGCGACCCCAAGGCCTTCGGCGACAAGCCGGTCGGCTCCGGCCCGTACAAGCTCGACTCCTGGAACAAGGAGCAGTCGATGGTTCTCTCGAAGAACCCCGACTACAAGGGCGACTGGCCCGGCAAGGTCGACAAGATCACCTTCAAGATCTACCAGGAGCTCGACCCGGCCTACAACGACGTCCTCGCGAACAACCTGGACATCGTCACGTCGATCCCGGCCAGCGCCCTGATCGACGACAAGTACAAGACCGACCTGCCTGACCGCAACACCCAGAAGGAGACCGGCGTCATCGACACCGTCACCTTCGCACCGGACAAGGTCGACCCGAACTACGCCGACCCCAAGGTCCGTCAGGCCATCTCGATGGCGATCGACCGCGAGACGATCAACAAGCAGATCTTCAACAACACGAAGGTCCCGGCCACCGGCTGGGTCTCACCGGTCGTCGACGGCTACAAGGCCGACCAGTGCGGCGAGTTCTGCGTCTACGACCCGGCGAAGGCCAAGGCCAAGCTCGACGAGGCCGGCGGCTTCAAGGGTGACAAGATCACCCTGTCCTACAACGCGGACGGCGGCCACAAGGAGTGGACCGAGGCCACCTGCAACAGCATCAAGCAGGCGCTCGGCGTCGACTGCGTCGCGACCGGTGTCGTCGACTTCGCGACCTTCCGCAGCCAGATCAAGGACGGCAAGATGAAGGGCATGTTCCGCACCGGCTGGCAGATGGACTACCCGTCGATCGAGAACTTCCTCGCCCCGCTCTACAAGACCGGTGCGTCGTCGAACGACGGCAAGTACTCCAACCCGGAGTTCGACAAGCTCATCAACGAGGCGGCAGCTGCGCCCGAAGCGGACGCGAACGGCCTGTACCAGCAGGCCGAGGCGATCCTCAAGGACGACATGCCGGCGATCCCGATGTACTACCGGAAGACCACCATGGGCTGGTCCGACAAGATCAGCGGTGTGAAGATCACCGCGTTCGGGACGGTCGACTACACGTCGGTCTCCGTCAAGTGAGGTCGCGGGCCTGACGGCCCACAACCTCCGCACGCCGTCGGCCTGTCAGCACCCGCTGGCAGGCCGACGGCCGTGCGGGGCGGTCTCGCGGCGCGCCGGGGGCCGCGGCTACCGCCGGCCCGCCCCATGGAATAGGTTCGTCCCGGCAACCCCACCCGCCGTCGCCCCACCGGGCCGACGGCCCGAGACACCAGGGAGGTGACGTGGGCACTTACATCGTCAGACGCGTTCTGCAGATGATCCCGGTGATCCTTGGAGCGACGTTCCTCATCTTCGCCATGGTCTTCGCGCTGCCGGGCGACCCGCTCGCCGGCAAGTGCGGGGAGCGGCCCTGCCCCCCGGCCTATGCGGCCGCCTTCGAGAAGAAGTACAACCTCAACGACCCGCTGCCCGTGCAGTACGGGAAGTACGTCTTCAAGCTCGCCCAGGGCGACTTCGGTGAGACCTACAACAACATCAAGGTCTCCGACCAGCTGAAGCAGCGCTACCCGGTCACCGCGAAGCTCGGTGTCATGGCGATCCTCTTCGAGACCTTCATCGGCATCCTCGCCGGCGTGCTCACCGGGATCCGACGAGGTGGCTTCCTCGACAACCTGGTCCTCGTCTCGACGCTGGTCGTGATCTCGATCCCCGTCTTCGTCATCGGCGGTCTCGCGCAGTACTTCCTCGGCGTCAAGTGGGGCCTCTTCCCGGTCACCGTCACCTCGGGCGAGGCGACGGTCTACCAGCTCCTCCTGCCTGCGATGGTGCTCGGGTCGCTGTCCGTCGCCTACGTGGCGCGGCTCACCCGGACCAACCTCGTCGAGAACCTGCGCTCGGACTACGTCCGCACCGCGATCTCCAAGGGCCTGACCAAGCGTCGTGCCTACGGGTTGCACGCGCTGCGCAACTCGTTGATCCCCGTCGTCACCTTCATCGGGTTCGACTTCGGGGCCCTGCTCGGCGGTGCCATCGTCACGGAGAGCATCTTCAACATCCCGGGCGTCGGCAACTTCATCTTCCGCTCCATTCGCTCGCGCGACGGCGTGTCCGTCGTGGGCGCGGTGACGGTGCTCGTCATCGTCTACCTCGTCGTCAACCTCATCGTCGACCTCCTGTACGGACTGCTGGACCCGAGGATCAGCCATGACTGACACCGCCATCACCGAAGACCCCGGCGTCGTCGACCCGCACGACCCCGACGACGTCGGCGAGGAGCGATCGCTCACCTCCGACGCGTGGCGTGCGATGCGCCGCAACCCGATGTTCTGGATCTCGGCGACGATGATCGCCGTGTTCGTGCTCATGGCCGTCTGGCCTGGCCTGTTCACCAAGACCGACCCCACCTTCGCGAACCTCGCCGAGTCCCGCTCCAAGCCCGGCGACGGCACGTGGTTCGGTCGCGACTTCCAGGGCTACGACATCTACGCCCGGTGCATCTACGGTGCCCGCGCCTCGATCCTCGTGGGCCTCTTCACGACGACCGGCACGGTCCTCGTCGGCGGGTTCATCGGCATCATGTCGGGCTACCTCGGCGGCTGGGTCGACTCGCTCCTCTCGCGCATCGGCGACGTCTTCTTCGCGATCCCGCTGCTGCTCGGCGCGATCATCTTCCTCGTCTCGCTGCCGGACTTCTTCAACAACAACTACCTGCTGGTGGTCCTCAAGGTGGTCCTCGCGCTCGTCGTGCTCGGGTGGCCGAGCCTGGCCCGCCTGATGCGCAGCAGCGTCATCCAGGTCAAGCCCAACGACTACGTCCAGGCGGCACGTGCCCTCGGCGCGAGCCCGCTCCGGGTCATCCGCTCGCACATCCTCCCGAACGCGCTCGCCCCGATGATCGTCGTCGCGACGATCAACCTCGGTGCGTACATCGCGGCGGAGGCGACCCTGTCCTTCCTCGGGATCGGCCTGCAGGCCCCGGCCATCTCCTGGGGCATCGACATCAGCTCGGCGATCGTCGGCCTGCGCACCACCCCGCACATGCTGTTCTTCCCCAGCCTCTTCCTCTCCCTGGCAGTGCTGGCGTTCATCATGCTCGGCGACGTGGTCCGCGACGCCCTCGACCCGAAGAACCGGTGAGGGAGAGGCCATGACGGTTCAGGACACCACACTCACGACCCCCGACGGCGAGGTCCGCTACGAGCCCCAGGACGGGGTGCTGCTCGAGGTCGAGGACCTCTACGTCGAGTTCCACACCCCCGACGGCGTCGCGACGGCGATCAACGGCGTCTCGTTCGAGCTGAGCCAGGGCGAGTCCCTGGCGATCCTCGGCGAGTCCGGGTCCGGCAAGTCGGTCACCGCCCAGGCGATCATGGGCATCCTCGACATGCCGCCGGCGGTCATCCCGAGCGGACACATCCGGTACTGCGGGCACGACCTGCTGACGATGCCGGAGGAGCAGCGGCGCAAGACCCGCGGCCCCGAGGTCTCGATGATCTTCCAGGACGCGCTCTCCTCGCTGAACCCGGTCTTCCCGGTCGGCTGGCAGATCGCGGAGATGTTCCGGATCCACCGCGGGATGAACAAGTCCGACGCGCTGGAGCAGGCGATCCGGCTCATGGAGCGGGTGCAGATCCCGGCCGCGCGCGAGCGCGTCAAGGCCTACCCGCACCAGTTCTCGGGCGGTATGCGCCAGCGCATCATGATCGCGATGGCCATCGCCCTCGACCCGGCGGTGCTCATCGCCGACGAGCCGACGACGGCTCTCGACGTCACCGTGCAGGCGCAGATCATGGCCCTGCTCGAGGAGCTGCAGGAGGAGCGCCAGATGGGGCTCATCCTCATCACCCACGACCTCGGCGTCGTCGCCGACGTCGCCGACCGCATCGCCGTGATGTACGCGGGTCGCCTCGTCGAGAAGGCCGAGGTGCTCGACCTCTACGCCTCACCGGCACACCCGTACACGCGTGGGCTGCTGGAGTCGATCCCGCGCCTGGACCAGAAGGGCCAGACCCTCGCGGCGATCGGCGGCCTGCCGCCGAACCTCATGCGGATCCCGCCGGGCTGCCCGTTCAACCCGCGCTGCCGCATCGCCCGGGACATCTGCCGCACCGACCGGCCCGCGCTGCGCGAGATCGTCCCCGGCCGGATGTCGGCCTGCCACTTCGCCGAGGAGGTCATCGATGCCTGAGGTCGTTCTCAGTGCGCACAACCTGGTCAAGCACTACCCGATCCGCAAGGGTGTGCTCCGCCGGGTGGCGGGGCAGGTCAAGGCGGTCGACGGGGTCTCGTTCGACCTGCACAAGGGCGAGACCCTCGGCATCGTCGGCGAGTCCGGGTGCGGCAAGTCCACCCTCGGGCGGCTGCTCATGCGCCTCGAGGAACCGACCTCGGGCAGCGTGGTCTTCGAGGGGCAGGACTGGTCCGGCGCCTCGGCGCGGGAGACCCGGCGGCTGCGGCGCGACATCCAGATCGTCTTCCAGGACCCCTACACCTCGCTCAACCCGCGGATGACCGTCGGCGACATCGTCGGTGAGCCGTTCCAGATCCACCCGGACGTCGTGCCGAAGGGCGGGCGCCGCAAGCGCGTCCAGGAGCTCCTCGACCTCGTCGGGCTCAACCCCGAGCACATCAACCGCTACCCGCACCAGTTCTCCGGGGGCCAGCGGCAGCGCATCGGCATCGCCCGGGGCATCGCGCTCAACCCGAAGGTGCTCGTCTGCGACGAGCCGGTCTCGGCGCTCGACGTCTCGGTGCAGGCCCAGGTCATCAACCTCATGGAGAAGCTCCAGAAGGAGCTCGGGCTGGCCTACCTGTTCATCGCGCACGACCTGTCGGTCGTGCGGCACATCTCCGACCGGGTCGGGGTCATGTACCTCGGCCGGATGGCCGAGCTCGGTGAGGAGGACGAGATCTACTCGCGCCCGACGCACCCGTACACGCAGGCCCTGCTCTCCGCGGTGCCCGTACCCGACCCGACGTTGCGCGGAAAGCGCGAGCAGATCGTGCTCGTCGGTGACGTGCCGTCCCCGGCCAACCCGCCCACGGGCTGCCGCTTCCACACCCGGTGCTGGAAGGCCCAGGACGTCTGCAGGACGGTCGAGCCCGAGCTCGAGCTGCGCGAAGACGGGCAGGGCGAGCACCCCTCGGCGTGCCACTTCGCCGAGGCGCGGGTCATCGTCGAGACCAAGGACGTCAGCGGTCGCGCGCCCGACACGAGGTTCGCGACCCCGGACGTCGAGGGGCTCTCCGACGCCGGATCCGGCCTCGGCGGCGGGGAGACGCTCGACTCACCGGACCGCTCGACCGCGGAGCGCGCGGAGGACATGCACCCGCCTCGGGACCGCGAGGCGGACCCCAGCCTCCTGATCGAGGACCCCAAGGACCACCCGCGCTGACGGGTGTCCACGGCTGACGGCCGCGGGTCGGGGCTCAGTCCTCGCCCGCGGCCGTCCGCGTCCGGAGCAGCCGGCGCAGCGACTCGAGCCGGGACGGCCCGGCCGACCCGGCGGACCCGCTCGCGACCCACGCGTCGAGGGCGCACTCCTCCTCGTCGTGGGTGCAGCCGCGGGGGCACTGCGCGGTGCCCGGCTCGAGGTCCGGGAAGTGGTGGATGATCCGGGTCGGGTCCACGTGGGCCAGCCCGAAGGAGCGCACCCCCGGGGTGTCGACGACCCAGCCGTCGTCGTCCGGCAGGGGGAGGGCGACCGCCGAGGACGACGTGTGCCGGCCCCGACCCGTGACGTCGTTGACGACCCCCGTGGCGCGCAGGGCGTCGGGGACCAGCGCGTTGACGAGGGTGGACTTGCCGACCCCGGAGTGCCCCACGAGGACGCTGACGCGCCCGCTGAGGGCGTCGCGGACCGCGTCCAGACCCGCGATGCCCTCCGGGCCCCGGTGCGTCACGACGTGACGCACCGCCAGCGGGGCGTAGTGCTCGAGGAAGGGGCCCGGGTCGGCGAGGTCGGCCTTGGTGAGGACGAGGATCGGCTCCATCCCGGCGTCGTACGCCGCGACGAGGCAGCGGTCGATGAGGCGCGGGCGGGGTTCGGGGTTGGCGAGGGCGGAGACGACGACGAGCTGGTCGGCGTTGGCGACGAGCACCCGCTCCACGGTGTCGGTGTCGTCGGCCGTGCGGCGTAGCAGGGTCCGCCGCTCGCCGACCCGCACGATGCGGGCCAGGCTGCCCTCGGCGCCGGTGGCGTCGCCGACGAGGTGGACCTCGTCGCCGACGACGATCCCCTTGCGGCCGAGCTCGCGGGCCCGCATCGCCGTGACGTCGCGGCGGTCGGCCCCGTCGCCGACCAGCACGCGGTACCGCCCGCGGTCGACCCCGAGGACGCGGCCGGACACGGCATCGGCATGGGCGGGGCGTTCCTTGGTCCGGGGGCGCGACCCGCGCCGGTTGGGACGGATGCGGACGTCGGACTCGTCGTAGTCCCGGCTCGACCTCGCCATCAGGCGTCCGCGGTCACTCGCTCGTGGAGCATGCGGTCCCACAGCGCGGTGAACTCGGGCATGGTCTTGGCGACGGTGTCGACGTCCTCGACGACGACCCCGGGGACGGCGAGGCCGAGGACCGCGCCGGCCATCACCATGCGGTGGTCGGCGTAGGTGTGGAACAGGGTGCCGTGCAACGGTCTCGGCCGGACGTGAAGCCCGTCGGCGGTCTCCTCGACGTCGGCCCCGAGGGACCCCAGCTCGGTGCGCAGGGCTGCGAGCCGGTCGGTCTCGTGCCCCCGGATGTGGGAGACCCCGCGGATGATGCTGGGCCCGTCGGCCAGCGCCGTGAGGGCCGCGACGACCGGAGTGAGCTCGCTGGAGTCGTGCAGGTCGACGTCGACGCCGAGGATGCCGTCGCCGCCCGAGACACGGTGAGACCCGAACGGTCGAGGACGACCTCGGCGCCCATCATGTCGAGGACGTCGCGGATGAAGTCCCCGCCCTGCGTCGTGTACTGGGGCCACCCGGGGACGTGCACGGTGCCCCCGGTGACGAGGGCGGCGGCGAGGAACTGCGCGGCGTTCGACAGGTCGGGTTCGACCTGGACGTCGAGGGCGTTGACCTCGCTCGGCTCGACCCGCCAGGTGTGACGGTCCGCGTCGTCGACGACGACACCGGCGTCGCGCAGCGTCTCGACCGTCATCTCGATGTGCGGGAGGCTCGGGACGGCGGTGCCGACGTGGCGGACCGTGACGCCCTCGTCGAACCGCGCGGCCGACAGCAGCAGGCCGGAGACGAACTGCGAGGAGGCCGAGGCGTCGATCGTCACCGTGCCGCCGCGGACCGACCCGCGGCCGTGCACCGTGAAGGGCAGGCCACCGCGGCCCTCGTCGTCGACCTCCACCCCGAGCCCGCGCAGGGCGTCGAGCACGGGGGCCATCGGGCGGCGCCGGGCGCCCTCGTCGCCGTCGAAGCGGACCGGGCCGTCGGCGAGCCCCGCCAGGGGAGGTACGAACCGCATGACGTTGCCCGCCAGCCCGCAGTCGACGGAGCCGCCGCCGACGAGGGGGGCGGGGGTGACGAGCCAGTCGCCGTCGTCGACGTCCTCGACGCTCACGCCCAGGCTGCGCAGCGCGCCGGCCATGAGCAGGGTGTCGCGCGAGCGCAGCGGGGCCCGCAGGCGGGAGACGTCACCGGCGATCGCGGCGAGCACGAGATAGCGGTTGGTCAGCGACTTGCTGCCGGGGAGGACGACGCGGGCGCGGACCGGGCCGAGTGCGGTGGGAGCGGGCCAGTCAGGAGAAGGCATGCTGCGCCTGGGCCGCCTTGAGCCGGGCCTCGGTGGTGGCCGTGTGGGCCAGGTGCCGTGCCTCGCGGCGGGTGGTGCGCGCCGCGCGCTGGACGCTCTCGCCGGCGAGGTGGGCGCGGTAGGCGAGCCCGGGGCGGCCCTCGGTGTCGACGGCCGCGAGCAGCAGCCCCCCGAGCAGGCCGAGGTTCTTCAGGAGATGGCCCCGCTGCTCGGCACGGGCGGCGGGGTCCTCCTCGCGCCAGTACGGGTGGGCCGCGACCGTCGTCGGGACCAGGGAGGCGGCGAGCACGCCCGCGGACACGCGGGGGAAACGACCGAGCGCGAGCATCGTGCCGGCGCAGACCATGACGACACCGTTCGCGCGCACGAGGAGCTCGGTGTCCTCGGGGAGCCCCAGCACGGGCGCGATCCGCTCGACCACCGGGCGGGCGGCGTCGGAGCGGGCCGACGGGTGCTTGAGCTGGTCGACGCCATCGACGACGAACATCGATGCGAGCAGCGGTCGGGCGATGCGGCGCACCACGGACATCCGGTACCTCCGGGTCGGGGTTCCTGCTGGTCAGGACCTCCCTCCCTACCGTAGTTGGTCGCGGTGACCGTGCGTAGCCTGAGCACCATGTGTGGGCGCTACGCCGCGACGGCCAACCCCGACGAGCTGGTCCTGGAGTTCGAGGTCGACCGGGACCTCACCTCCGAGCCCGGGCGCAGCATCCTCGTCAACCCGCAGGAGCCGCCCCCGGGCCGCCCGGACCACAACATGGCCCCGACCAAGCAGGCCCCCGTCGTGCTGACGCGGGCACCCCGGGAGGACCGGTCGGCGCCCCCGGCCCGCCAGCTCCGGCTGCTCACGTGGGGGCTCGTGCCCAGCTGGTCCAAGGACCCCAAGGGCGGCGTCCGGATGATCAACGCCCGGGTCGAGTCGGTCGCGTCCAAGCCGGCGTTCGCCAAGGCGCTCGCGGCCCGGCGCTGCCTCGTGCCCGCACGCGGCTGGTACGAGTGGCAGGCGTCGCCGACGGCGCTCGACGACCGGGGAAGGCCGCGCAAGCAGCCGTTCTTCACCGAGCGCGCCGACGGGGCGAGCGCGGCGATGGCCGGTCTCTACGAGTTCTGGCGGGACCCGGCCGTCGTCGACGCCGACGACCCGCTGGCCTGGCTGACGACGTTCACCGTCGTGACCGGACCGGCCGAGCCGGGGCTCGACCGCATCCACGACCGGCAGCCGCTCGTCGTCGAGGCGGAGGACTGGGCGCGGTGGCTCGACCCGGCGACGGGGCCCGACGACGTCGCCGACGTGCTCGCCGCGCACCCGCCCGGCCGCTTCACCGCGCACCCGGTCTCGCGGGCGGTGAGCAGCAACCGGTCGAACGGGCCGCAGCTCCTCGAGCCGGCGCCCCCCGAGGAGCTCGTCGGCGTCGTCGACCCGATGACCGGCGAGGTCATCGGGGGGCCCCGGTGAGCGAACGCCTCGTCCCGACGTCCGCGGGTCCGGCCCGCGCGAGCACCACGGCACCGGACCGCCCGCCGGTGGGCACGCTGGTCCTCGGGCACGGCGCCGGGGGTCTGCGGTGGACCGAGGACGTCGTGGCGGTGCGTGACGCCGCCGTGGGGGAGGGGTGGCGCGTCGTCCTCGTCGACCAGCCGTGGCGGGTCGCCGGGCGGCGGGTCGGGCCCGGCCCGGCGTCGCTCGACCCCGCCTGGCGCGCGGTCCTCGAGACGGTGGACGGGGTGGGGCCCCTGGTCGTCGGCGGGCGGAGTGCGGGCGCCCGCGTGGCCTGCCGCACGGCCTCCGCCGTCGGGGCCGTCGCCGTGCTGGCGCTCTCGTTCCCGCTCCACCCGCCGGGGCGACCGGAACGCTCCCGCGCGGACGAGCTCGCCGCCCCGGCCGGTGACGGCCTCCCCGTGCACGTGGTCCAGGGGCGGACCGACCCCTTCGGCACCCCCGCCGAGGTGCGGTCCGTCCTCCCCGGCCTCGCCTCCCTGACCGAGGTGCCGGGGGCGCACTCCCTCGAGGCGTCCTCGGGCGAGGTCGCGCTCGCCGCCCTCGCGGCCCTCCGCGGGGTGCTCGCCCGGTCCTGAGCGGAATGTCCGCGGCCCGACGGGCGTTGGCAGCCGTGTCACCCGTCCCCGAGAGAAGGCGCCTGTCTCGTGTTCGTCCTCGACACCTCGACCCGTCCTCGGGCCCGGCTAGGCTGGGAGGCGATGAGCACCCCCCAGACACCACTCGAGGAGGCCTCGGTCGAGGTCGACCTCGCCACCGAGACCACCGCGGAACGCCAGGCGCGCTTCGAGCGCGAGGCGCTGCCCCTGCTCGACCAGCTGTACGCCGCCGCGATGCGCACGACCCGCAACCCCGCGGACGCCGAGGACCTCCTCCAGGAGACGTACGCGAAGGCCTACGCCGCCTTCCACCAGTACAAGCCGGGCACGAACCTGCGGGCCTGGATGTACCGCATCCTCACGAACACCTACATCAACACGTACCGCAAGAAGCAGCGGGAGCCGCAGCAGTCGGACAGCTCCGACGTCGAGGACTACCAGCTGGCCCGGGCCGAGTCGCACACGTCGGCGGGCCTGAAGTCGGCGGAGGCCCAGGCGCTCGAGCACCTGCCCGACACCGAGGTGACCCGCGCCCTCCAGGAGCTGCCCGAGGACTTCCGGATGGCCGTGTACCTCGCCGACGTCGAGGGCTTCGCCTACAAGGAGATCGCCGAGATCATGGGCACCCCGATCGGCACCGTGATGTCCCGCCTGCACCGCGGGCGCCGCCAGCTCCGGTCGCTGCTCACCGGCTACGCGCGCGAACGCGGCCTCGTCGGAGCGGAGGAGGACTGATGGGACACGCCGAGCACCAGGGCCACAGCGACTGCTCCGAGGTCCTGCTCCACATCTACGAGTACCTCGACGGCGAGATGAGCCCGGAGGAGGTCCGGCGGGTGGCCACGCACCTCGCGGAGTGCCGACCGTGCCTCGCCGAGCACGACCTCGACGCCGCGGTCAAGCAGGTCGTCAAGCGCTCCTGCACCGACGAGCCCGCGCCGGCCACGGTCCGCATGCAGGTGGTCCAACGGATCACGACCGTGCGCCTCGAGGTCGACGACTGACCGGCGCAGCCACGACGAACGGGCCCGGAGTGCATCTGCACTCCGGGCCCGTTCGTCGTCGGGATGTCCGCTCAGGCGTTGGGGCGACGGCCGTGGTTGGCCTTGTTGCCCTTGCGCGAGCGACGCTTGCGGGCGCGCTTGCTCATGGGAGCCTCTCGTCGTGAGTTTCATGTCGGCACGCGACACGCGGACGGCATGTGGTGCCACTGTGATTGTGGCACACCGCTCGGCATGAAAGAATTCGCCTGACCCCGGCCGCCCCGGAGAGCCTGGGCTGGGGCCATATCACCCTCTGGAAGGACACATCATGCGCACGTTCCGTACTCTCGCCATCGCCGCTCTCCTCGCCGCTCTCACGACGGTGGGGGCCACGTCCGCCTCGGCGGCTCAGACCGACGTCAAGGCGCCCACCTCGGCGACCCTCAGCTGGGGCTGGGGCAACTGACCACGACCCGGGGACGCTGGTGACCCGGAAGCCTCCGGGTCGAGATCCTCGCTGGGCCGCGACGACCGCGTACATCGCGGTCGTCGCGGCCCTCGCCGTCGGCCTCGGCGTGGTGTCCCAGGCGCGGTACGGGCTCCCCGACGTGCCGGCGCTGGGGGTCTTCGTCCTGCTCGCGCTGCTGCACGTCGTCCTGCCCGACGCCGTCATCGAGGGGCGGGTCCGCGTCTCGCTGTCGAGCGTGGTCCTGCTGGCGAGCCAGGCCATCGTCGGGCCGGCCGGCGTCGCCGTCGTCGGTGCCGTGCTGGGCATGTCCCAGGGGCGTCGGCTGCTCCTGCGCAACCGCGTCTTCAACGCCGCGCAGTTCTCGCTCCACGGAGCGGCCGGCGGTGTCGCCTTCCTCCTCGTCGGGGGGACCACCGACCCGTCCCGCCTCGTCGACGTCAGCGGCCTCGTCCTCGGACTGGCCCTGCCGCTGCTCGTCGCCGACGTGGCCCAGGCGGTCGTCAACCTGCTGGCCCTCGCGGGCGTCGTGCGCGTCGCGGAGGGCGTTCCGATGCGCCACCAGATGCTCTCGGTCCTGCGCGGCACCGGACTCGCGTACATCGGCTACGGCGTCATCGCGCTGATCCTCGTCGTCCTCTGGAAGCCGGCGGGGCTGGGTCCGGTCGCCACCGTCATCGTCCTGGCGCCGCTCTTCGTCGCGCAGTGGGCCTACCGGCAGCACGCCGAGGAGCTCCGGGGCCAGCAGCGCGCCCTCGAGGTGCTCGTCGCGGCCGTCGAGGCCAAGGCCCCCCACCTCGCGGGCCACAGCGCGCGCGTCGCCGAGCTGAGCGAGCACATGGCCGAGCACCTCGGCCTCACGCCACGGCAGGTCGCCGACACCCGGGTCGCGGGGATGCTGCACGACGTCGGGCAGACGAGCCTCCCGACGCCGCTCGTGCGCCACCTCGACCTCACCGACCCGGACGCAGGCGACGACTACGCCGAGCGCGGAGCCCTGATCCTCGGGGACCTCGGGTTCCTCGGGGGCGCCCTGGACCCCATCCGCCGACACCGCTCGGCGCTGGCCGGCGGCTCGGCGAGCCCGCTCCCGGCCCGCATCGTGGCGCTCGCCGACGCCTACGACCTGCTGACCCAGGTCGGCACCCCCTCCGGTCCCCTGTACGCCCCGGCCCACGCCCGCGACGTCCTGGCCGACCGCGCCGCGGCCGACCCCGCCCTCGTCCGAGCCCTCGACCACGCCCTGGCCCGCCGGTCCGAGGCTGTGCCCCAGGCATGACCGCGGTGTTCCGTCGGACCGGTCCGTTCGTGACGGGGGTCATCCTCCTCGGCGTCGTCGCCGTGCTCCAGGGCCTGGTCGTCAGCGGGCGGTCCCTCCCGGCCCTGCTCGTGACCCACGACCGCACCCTGGTGGTCATCGTCGGTCTCGTCGCCGCCGGCGAGCTGGCCCGGGTCAGGATGCCGAGCGGTCGCGAGACCGCGCCGCTGTCGTCGGCGTCGGCCATGGCGGCCGTCTTCCTCGGTCCGATCGCGGGAGAACCGACCTTCGACATCGGTGGGGGCCTCGTCGTCCTCGTCGTGAGCACCGGCCTCGTCGCGGCCGCCGTGCTCCGGCGGCTGAGGCGCCAACCCGCGGGCACGCCGGAGCTGGCCGCCCGGATCGTGGCCGTCGCGCTCGCCGCGCACCTGGCGCGCGACTGGGGTCAGGTGCCGTTCTGGGCCGCCCAGTCCGACGCCACCGTGTCGCGGGGGGTCGTCGCGCTCGGGATGGCCACCGTCGCGGCCGTGGGGATGCTCGTCGAGATCGTCCTCGTCGCGGCGGTGCGCTCCGAGCGGCAGCGGACCCCGTGGTCCGCCGCGGTCCGTGACGAGATCGGTGAGGCCGCTCCGCTGACCGCCGCCGTCGTGGTGACCGGGCCGATGGTGGCGCTCATGGCGCCGGTGCTCGGGCTGCTGTCCCTGCCGGTCGCGCTCGTGCCGCTCGCGATGGCCTACGCGGCCGTGCGTCAGTACACCCGCAACCGCGCCACCAACCGCCAGCTCGTCGCGACCCTGTCGCACCTCACCGAGTACGGCGGGTACACCCCGGTCCACCACGCGGAGCGCGTCGCGCAGCTGTCCGTGCGGGTCGGCCGGGTCCTCGGTCTCGACCTCAACCACCTCCGCGACCTCGAGTACGCCGCCCTCCTCCACGACCTCGGCCAGATCTCCCTCGTCGAACCGATCCCGGACGGTGCCACCCTGCTCGCGGCGCCGGCGGACCAGCGGGACATCGCGGCGGAGGGTGGTCGCATCATCCGGCGGGCCGAGACGCTCGACGACGTCGCGGCGTACGTCGAGGGCCAGACCACCCCGTACCGGCTCGTGCGCGAGCTGGGGGAGGAGGTGCCGCTCGCCAGTCGGATCATCAAGTGCGCCAACGCGTTCGAGGACCTCACGCAGGGGTCTTCAGACCCGGAGGCCGTCGCGGCCGCCATGGAGCGACTGCTCCTGGGCCTGGGCTACGAGTACGACCCCGACGTCGTCGACGCGCTCCACCGGGTCGTCGAGGACGTCTCCGTGGGGCGGGTCGAGGACCGCCGCGTACCCGCCCCGCTAGAGTTCTGAACCCGTCACCGAGAGCCGAAAAGGACCCTGTGGACCGCTTGTCGCCCGTCGTCTTCAACGACGCCTGGGGGTCCCACGTCGCCATCGCCAGCCTCCAGGGGCGCCCCATCCCGGCGGCACTGCCCGAGTCCGAGCTGTGGATGGGTGCGCACGAGAGCGGGCCCGCGGGTACCGACCGTCCCGGCTCTCCCCACCTCGCCGCGGTCGTCGCGGCCGACCCGGCGCGCGAGCTCGGCGATGCCTGCGTCGAGCGCCACGGGGCCCGGCTGCCCTTCCTGCTCAAGGTGCTCGCCCCGGGGCGCGCCATCTCGATCCAGGTGCACCCGAGCGCCGACCAGGCCCGGGCCCTGCGCGCGAGCACCGGTGACTCCGTCTACGTCGACGACTCCGCGAAGCCGGAGCTGCTCCTGGCCATCGCGCCCTTCGAGGTGTTCGTGGGGATGCGCGACGCCGCCGAGGTGCGCGAGATCGCCCGCCGGCTCGACGTCCCGCGCCTGACCAGGGCCGTCGAGGAGGCGCGGGGCGCCGCCGACCCCGTCCACGAGGTGCTCCGGGCGGTGCTCGCGACGCCGGCCGACGAGGTGACGGGGCTGGCCCGCGAGGTGGTCGCGGGCTGCGTGCGGCTCGCGGAGGAGCCCGACGAGATCGGCGCGGCCGCGGCCGCCGTCGTCGAGGTGGCCGAGATGCACCCCGACGACATCGGGCTCGTCGTGCTGCTCCTCATGCACCACCGCGTGCTGCGCCCGGGCGAGTACATCGACGTCGCCGCGGGCGTGCTGCACTCCTACGTCGGAGGACTCGGGATCGAGGTGCTCGCCAACTCCGACAACGTGGTCCGCGCGGGCCTGACGTCCAAGGAGGTCAACGTCCCCGAGCTCCTCCGGATCGTCGACCCGGAGGCCGACGGCGTCGCGGGGGCGCCCCGGACGCTCGCGGAGGGCGTCGAGGTCTTCCCGAGCGCGTCCGACTGCTTCCTCCTGCACCGGGTCACTCCCGGGCGGGAGGTCCCCGGCTCCGTCGGCCCGCGGCTGGTCTTCTGCCTGCGCGGCGACCTCGTGCTGTCCTCCCGCCGGGGCGAGCTGCGGCTCGGGAACGTCGAGTCCGCCTTCCTCCCCGCAGACGAGGGCCCGGTCCACCTCGCGGGGACCGGCGAGGCGTACGTCGTCACCGTGCCCGGTCTCTGACGCCGCGGGGGACGCCGACGGCGGGCGCCCCCGTGGGGACGCCCGCCGTCGACGGGGGAGCGCTGCGGCTCAGCCCTTCTTGGTCTCGGCGAAGATCGTCGCGATCTCGTCGATCTTCGCGAGCAGCTCGTCGGCCTTCGCCGCGTCGAACTCACCCTTCGTGCCGGCCGCGCCCGCCAGCTTCGTGGCCTCGTTGAAGAGGGTGTGCAGCTGGGGGTACTTCTCGAAGTGCGGGGGCTTGAAGTAGTCGGTCCACAGCACCCACAGGTGGTGCTTGACGAGCTCGGAGCGCTGCTCCTTGATGATCATCGCGCGGACCCGGAAGTCGGGGTCGTCGTTGTCCGCGACCTTGGCGATGATCGCCTTGACCGACTCGGCCTCGATGCGGGCCTGGGCGGGGTCGTAGACGCCGCACGGGAGGTCGCAGTGGGCCGAGACGTCGGTGATGCGGAACAGGGACAGCATGTGTCACTCCTCGTGGTGTGTGGGGACGGTGCGGTCCTTGTCAACCTACCCCAGCCGACGCCACACGAGGCCGGCGACCACGGCCAGGACGTCGGCCCCGGCGAGGGACCCGACGTCGAAGGAGGTGACCCCCTCCGCCGGGTTGTCCGAGTCCACCCACCAGCGCCCCGGGGCGTCGGGGTCGGGCCCGGTCACGCGCTTGACGGACAGGGGTCGTGGGCGCCCCGTGGGCTCCGGGGGGAGCCGCACCACGTGGGCCCGGCCGGGCCGCGGGCGGATGCCCCGGACCACGAGCAGGAGGTCACCGTCGCGGTAGGTCGGGAGCATCGAGCGGCCGTGCACCCGGACCAGGGCGGGGAGGGGGAGGAACACCGGTCGATCCTGCCACCGGGCGACGTGCGTCACACGGGGACCCCTCGGCACGAGGTCGGTGCTGTGCCATGATGATGACCTCCCGGCGGCCACCCCCGCCCCGCGACGACCGAGACGTACCCCTCCTCGGGCCGCACCACCCCCCCACGCGCCGCCGCGTCGGCACGTGATGTCGTCCCCCGAGGAGCCCCCGTGTCCGCGTCACCCGTCCTTCCCTCCTTCGACCCCGAGAGCCCGGTCTTCCGTGCTCACGAGGGCGGGAAGCTCGGTGTACACGCGACCCAGCCCCTCCGGGGGCGAGAGGACCTCTCGCTCCTCTACACGCCGGGCGTCGCCGAGGTGTCGCTCGCCATCGCGGCCGACCCGTCGCTGTCCACGCGCTACACGGCGCGGGGCAACACCGTGGCCGTGATCAGCGACGGCACCGCGGTCCTCGGCCTGGGTGACATCGGCCCGCTCGGGGCGATGCCCGTCATGGAGGGCAAGGCCGTCCTCTTCAAGCACTTCGCCGGGATCGACGCCGTGCCCGTCGTCATGGAGACCGGGACGGTGGAGGAGCTCGTGGAGGCGATCGCCAGGATCGCTCCGAGCTACGGCGGGATCAACCTCGAGGACATCTCCGCGCCCCGCTGCTTCGACATCGAGGAGCAGCTCAAGGAACGCCTCGACATCCCGGTCTTCCACGACGACCAGCACGGCACGGCGATCGTCGTGCTGGCCGGCCTGCACAACGCCGTGCGCGTGCTCGACCGCCGCCTCGAGGACCTGCGGGTCGTCGTGGCCGGCGCGGGGGCGGCCGGGGTCGCGGTGACGCGGCTGCTCCAGCGGGCCGGGGTGCGCGACGTCGTCGTCTGCGACTCCCGGGGGATCGTGCACCCCTCGCGCGAGGACCTCTCGGATCACAAGCAGCGCCTCGCGGTGTCGACGAACCCGCGGGGGCTCACCGGGTTGCTGGGGACGGCCCTCGAAGGGGCGGACTGCTACATCGGCGTGTCGGGGGGCACGGTGCCCGAGGAGCAGGTGGCCGCGATGGCTCCGGGCGGCATCGTGTTCGCGCTCGCGAACCCCACGCCCGAGGTGCACCCCGACGTGGCGCACCGACACGCCGCGGTCGTGGCGACGGGGCGCTCGGACTTCCCGAACCAGATCAACAACGTCCTCGCCTTCCCGGGCATCTTCCGGGGGGCGCTCGATGCCGGCGCGAGCCAGATCACCGAGGCGATGAAGCTCGCGGCGGCACGGGCGATCGCCGGCCTGGTCGAGCACCCGACCGTCGACCGCATCGTGCCCTCGGTCTTCGACCCGGGCGTCGCCGACGCGGTCGCGGACGCGGTGCGTGCCCTCGCGCCGGTGGCTCGGGGCCGCGCGACCGGTCAGCGGTGACCTAGGCTGGCGGTCGCCATGACCGTCGACCCGACTCCCGCCCCGGACGCCGCCCAGCCGGTCCGGCTGCTCACCGTGTGCACCGGGAACATCTGTCGGTCCCCCTACGCCGCAGCCCTGCTCGCCGACGGGCTCGGATGGGCGCGGCCCGGTGCGTTCGAGGTGTCCAGTGCCGGGACGCACGCGCTCGTCGGGCGCCCGATGGACCCGGGGTCGCGCCGCATGCTCGAGGAGAAGGGCGTGGAGCACGACGACGCGACGGCGCGCACCGTGTCCGCACGGCTGCTCGGCGAGCAGGACCTCGTCCTCGTGATGTCGGACCGCCACCGTGAGCTGGTCCTCGAGGAGGCCCCGGCAGTGCACCGCCGGACCCTCGGGATGCTCGACCTCGCCGCCGCGCTCGAGCAGGTCGGCGCGCAGTACGCCTGGCCGGACCTGCTCGCCGACGTCGGGGCCAAGGAGGTGCGTGGACGCTGGCGGGCGCTCCCGGAGCTGCTCACCGCCCTGCGCGCGCTCCCGCAGCGGGTCACCGAGGTGGAGGACCCGTACGGGCGCGGTGGGAAGGCCTTCGAGCGGATGGCCCGCCAGATCGACCTGGCCGCTCGCTCGATCGTCCGCTGGGAGGCTCAGTTCCGGCGCTGAGCGAGCGCTGCCGCGTGGGCGCGGCAGGCCTCCCAGGTCGGGAGGCGTCCGGACTCGAGGGCCTGCGCCAGGGTCGGTGCCTCGGCGTCCTTGGGGGAGAGCAGGGGCCCCGGCCCGAGCGGCCACTCGATGCCGAGGTCGGGGTCGAGCGGGTGGATGCCGTGCTCGGCGACGGGGTCGTACGCCGCGGTGCACAGGTACACGGCCGTCGTGCCGTCCTCGAGCGCGCAGAACCCGTGGCCGAGCCCCTCGGCCAGGTAGACCGCGCGCCGGTCGACGGCGTCCAGGAGGACCGACTCCCACCGTCCGAAGGTGGGTGAGCCGGTCCGGAGGTCGACGACGACGTCGAGCAGCGACCCCGCGGTCGCCGTCACGTACTTCGCCTGCCCCGGGGGGACGTCGGCGAGGTGGATGCCGCGCACCGTGCCCCGCGACGAGACCGACACGTTGGTCTGCACGACGTCGGGGCGGTGGCCGAGGTGCTCCGCGAGGAGGTCGCCCCGGAAGGACTCGAGGAACACCCCCCGGTCGTCGCGGTGCTGGCGGGGCGTGACGACGTAGGCACCCGCGATGCCGAGCGGCTCGACCTCCGTCACTGGCCGTCCCGTCCGCGCGCGAGGCAGGCGTGGAGGTAGCTGCCGTAGCCCGACTTCGCGAGCTGGTCCCCGAGCTGCCGGAAGCGGTCGTCGTCGATCCAGCCGGCGCGCCAGGCGATCTCCTCGACGCAGCCGACCTTGTAGCCCTGCCGGGCCTCGACGACGTGCACGAACTGGCTGGCGTCCATGAGGCCCTTGAAGGTGCCCGTGTCGAGCCAGGCGGTGCCACGGGGGAGGACGGTCACGGTGAGGCGCCCGCGGCGCAGGTACTCGTCGTTGACGGCCGTGATCTCGAGCTCCCCGCGCTCGCTCGGGACCAGCCCCCGGGCGATCTCGACGACGTCGTTGTCGTAGAAGTACAGGCCCGGCACGGCGAAGTCGCTCTTCGGGTGCTCGGGCTTCTCCTCGATCGACAGGACCGTGCCGTCGTCGGCGAACTCGACGACGCCGTAGGCGGTCGGGTTGCTCACGTGGTACGCGAAGATGTGGCCCCCGCGCACGTCGGTGAGGCGCCGCAGGGCGGTGCCGAGGCCGGTGCCGTGGAAGATGTTGTCGCCGAGCACGAGGGCGACGGAGTCGTCGCCGATGAAGTCCGCCCCGATGACGAAGGCCTGCGCCAGGCCCTCCGGGCGCGGCTGGACGGCGTACGAGAGCTCGATGCCCCAGCGCGACCCGTCGCCGAGGAGGCGCTGGAACTGCTCGACGTCCTCGGGAGTCGTGATGACCAGGACCTCACGGATCCCGGCCATCATCAGGGTCGAGAGCGGGTAGTAGACCATCGGCTTGTCGTAGACCGGCATGAGCTGCTTGGAGATCCCCATCGTGATGGGGTGCAGCCGCGTGCCGGATCCCCCGGCGAGGACGATGCCCTTCATGGGGCCCGAGCGTAACGGCCACGCCCCGGCGGCACCGGACAGTAGCCTTGCCGCATGAGGGTCCTCGTCACCGGAGGCGCCGGGTTCATCGGCAGCAACTTCGTCCACCGCACGCTGCAGACGCGTCCGGAGGTCGAGGTGACGGTCCTCGACGCCCTGACCTACGCGGGGTCGCTGACCTCCCTCGACGGGGTGCTCGACCGGGTGCGCTTCGTCGAGGGGGACGTGGCCGACGCCGCCGTCGTCGAGCCGCTCGTCGCCGCCGCCGACGTCGTCGTGCACTTCGCCGCCGAGTCGCACAACGACAACTCGCTCGCCGACCCCAGCCCGTTCGTGCGGACCAACCTCGTCGGCACGTTCACCCTCCTCGAGGCGGTGCGCCGCCACGACGTGCGCTACCACCACATCTCCACCGACGAGGTCTACGGCGACCTCGACCTCGAGGATCCTGCCCGCTTCACCGAGGACACCCCCTACCTGCCGAGCTCGCCGTACTCGGCGACGAAGGCGGGCTCGGACCTCCTCGTCCGCGCGTGGGTCCGCTCCTTCGGGCTGCGGGCCACGCTCTCGAACTGCTCGAACAACTACGGACCCCGCCAGCACGTCGAGAAGTTCATCCCGCGCCAGGTCACGAACCTCTTCGACGGCGTGCGACCCAAGCTGTACGGCGATGGCCTCAACGTGCGCGACTGGATCCACGTCGACGACCACAACGACGCCGTCTGGACGATCGTCGACGGCGGCCGGGTCGGTGAGACCTACCTCATCGGGGCCGACGGCGAGGTCACCAACCGCGACGTCGTCGCGATGGTCCTCGAGCTGATGGGCCGGGACCCCGACGACTACGACCACGTGACCGACCGGGCCGGCCACGACCGGCGCTACGCCATCGACTCCGGCAAGCTGCGCCGCGAGCTGGGATGGACCCCGCGCTACGACACGTTCCGCGACGGCCTCGCCGCGACGATCGACTGGTACCGCGCGAACGAGGCCTGGTGGCGCCCGCAGAAGGACGCCACCGAGGCCAAGTACGCCCTGACCCAGCAGGTGCTCAGCCGCTGATGGCGACCTGGCTCGTGGTGGGGGCGGCGGGGATGCTCGGCACCGACCTCGTCGAGGTGCTCCGGGAGCGCGGGCACGAGGTCGAGGGGGCCGACCTGCCCGCCCTCGACATCCTCGACCCGGTTCAGTGCACCGCCGCGGTCGCCGGCCACGACGTCGTCGTCAACTGCGCGGCGTACACGGCCGTCGACGCCGCCGAGGCCGACGAGCCGACGGCGTTCGCCGTCAACGCGGTCGGTGCCGCCAACCTCGCCCGTGCGGTCACCGCCGCCGGCGCCTCCCTCGTCCAGGTGTCGACGGACTACGTCGTGGCCGGCGACGGAACCCGGCCCTACGCGGCCGACGCCCCGGTCGCGCCGACGTCGGCCTACGGCCGCACCAAGGCCGCGGGGGAGTGGGCGGTGCGCGCCGAGTGCCCGCGCTCGTGGGTGGTGCGCACGGCGTGGCTGTACGGCGCCCACGGGCGCAGCATCCCCGCGACGGTGGCGAGGCTGGCGCGGGAGCGGGAGTCCTTCGGGTTCGTCGCCGACCAGATCGGCCAGCCGACGTGGACCCGCGACCTCGCGGACGGCATCGCCCGGATCGTCGAGTCCGACGCGCCCCACGGGATCTGGCACGCGACCAACGCGGGCGAGACGTCATGGCACGGCCTGGCCCGGGCCGTCCTCGAGGAGCTCGGCCTCGACCCCGACCGCGTGCGCCCCATCGCGACCAGCGACTACCCCCTGCCGGCGCCCCGTCCGGCGTACAGCGTCCTCGCCCACGACATGTGGGGCGCTGCCGGCCTCGAGCCCCTCCCGGACTGGCGTGACGCACTCCACCGCGCCGCCCCCACTCTCCTCGGCGGCGCCGGTCGGTAGGGTCGGGACATGCTCGCCGCCTACGCGAAGTCCCAGTCCGCCGACGACCCGCTGAGCGGTCTCGAGGTCGCCGAACGACCGGACCCGCAGGCCCCCGACGGGTGGACCACCGTGCGGCTGCGCGCCGCCGCCCTCAACCACCACGACGTGTGGTCGCTGCGCGGGGTCGGCCTGCCGGCCGACCGGCTCCCGATGGTGCTCGGCTGCGACGGCGCGGGCGTCACCGAGGACGGTGCCGAGGTGCTCGTCCACGCCGTCATCGCCTCCCCGGGCTGGACCGGTGACGAGACCCTCGACCCGAAGCGCAGCCTCCTCTCCGAGGTCCACGACGGCACGCTCGCCGAGCTCGTCGCCGTGCCGACGCGCAACCTCGTCCCGAAGCCGGAGGGGCTGTCCTGGGAACACGCCGCCTGCCTCCCCACCGCCTGGCTCACCGCCTACCGGATGCTCTTCACGAACTCCGGGGTCCAGCCCGGGGGCACCGTCCTCGTCCAGGGCGCCGCCGGGGGCGTGGCGACGGCCCTGGTCCAGCTGGGCTCGGCGGCCGGCCTGCGGATGTGGGTGACCAGCCGCGACGAGGCCAAGGGCGAGGCCGCGCTGGCGCTCGGCGCGGACCGCGCCTTCGGCAGCGGTGAGCGCCTGCCGGAGCGCGTCGACGCCGTGATGGAGACCGTCGGCGCCGCGACCTGGTCGCACAGCATCAACAGCCTGCGGCCCGGAGGGGCCGTCGTCATCTGCGGCGCGACGTCGGGCGACGCCCCGGCCAAGGCCGAGCTGACGAAGATCTTCTTCAAGCAGCTGCGCGTCATCGGGTCGACGATGGGCACCCGGGACGAGCTCGAGCGCCTCGCACGGTTCGTCGTCGACGCCGGGATCGAGCCGCTCGTGGACTCCACGATGCCGCTGGCCGACGCCCGCGACGGCTTCGCGCGGATGGCCGAGGGCCAGGTGGCCGGGAAGGTCGTCTTCACCGTCTGAGCCGCGTGTGCACGGCGCCACACGTGGGCCCCACGTGGGCTACCGAGCGGTAACATGGGGACGACACCCCATCCGGCCACCCGAGGAGCGCTCGTGAGCGCGACGACCACCGAGCAGACGGTGACCCTGCACGGCCACAGCTTCTCCTTCACCGACAGCGGCAGCGGCCCGGTCCTGCTGTTCATCCACGGGATCCTCGGCTCGCAGCGCCAGTGGGCCCACCTCGTCGACCTGCTCGACGACGACCACCGCGTGCTCGTCCCGGACCTGTTCGGCCACGGCGAGTCCGACAAGCCGCTGGGCGACTACTCGCTCGGCGCCCACGCGGGCACGTTGCGCGACCTCCTCGACCGGCTCGAGGTCGAGCGGGTCACCCTCGTGGGCCACTCGCTCGGCGGGGGCATCGCGATGGTCTTCGCCTACCTCTTCCCCGACCGCGTCGACCGGCTCATCCTCGTCTCCAGCGGCGGTCTGGGCCGGGAGGTGAGCCCGCTGCTCCGGTCGGCGACCCTGCCCGGCGCCGAGTGGGTGCTGCCGGTCATCGCCTCCGGCTGGGTCCGCGACCGGATCTCCTCGACCGGACGCGCGCTCGGCGCCCTCGGGTTGCGGCCCGGGCCGGACCTCTCGGAGGTGTGGCGCGGGTTCACCTCGCTCGGGGACGCCGACACCCGCCGGGCCTTCCTCGCGACGACGCGTGCGGTCATCGACCCGGGTGGGCAGAGCGTCACGGCCCACGACTACCTTCCCGAGGCGCGCCGGCTGCCCACCCTCGTCGTCTGGGGGACCCGGGACCGGATGATCCCGGCCTCGCACGCCACCTCGGCGGCCGCCTCCATCGAGGGCTGTCGGGTCGAGCTCTTCCAGGGGTCCGGGCACTTCCCCCACCTCGACGACCCGGAGCGGTTCGCCGCCCTGGTCAGGGAGTTCGTCGCGGCCTGAGCGCCGCCGCCACGGCGGCCACCCCCGCCGCGGACGTGCCACAGCAGCCACCGACGAGCCGGGCGCCGCGGTCCGCCCACCCACGCACCGTGGCGGCGGAGAAGACCGGCGTACCGGCATCGGTCCAGGTCTTGCCCTCGGGGTCGTAGGCGGCCCCGCTGTTCGGGTACACGACGAACGGGACGGTGGCGGTCGCGGCCTCGAGGAGCTCGTCGACGAGGGCGGGCGCGGTGCAGTTGACCCCCACCGCCACGCAGGCCCCGGTCGGGACCGTCGCGGCCTCGGAGAAGGGCGCCCCGCCGGTGAGGCGTCCCCCGCTGGTCGCCGAGTACGAGATCCAGTACGGCACCCCGGGCGCGACCTCCGCCATGAGCCCGGCGAGCACCTCGGCCTCGCGCACCTCGGGGAGGGTCTCGCACGCGACGAGGTCGGGGCCCGCCTCGACGAGTCGCTCCAGGCGCCGGGCATGGAAGTCGCGCAACGCGGTTCGGCCGACGTGGGGGTAGCCGGTGTACTCGGAGCCGTCCGCGAGGTGCGCACCGTAGGGCCCCACCGATGCCGCCACGAGCGCACGCGCCCCGGCCGCCTGCCGCGCCAGGTCGACCGAGGCGGCCAGGTCGGCGTCGCACTCGGCGTCCGTCCGCCCCGCCGCGCGGTACCCCGGGTGGGACATCTGGTACGACGCCGAGATGACGACGTCGGCGCCGGCGTCGACGAACCCACGGTGGGCCGCGACGACCTCGTCCGGGCGCTCCCGCACCAGCCGGGCGGACCACAGGCTGGTCGACAGGTCGTGGCCGCGCTCCTCGAGGGCCGTCGACAGGCCGCCGTCGAGCACGACGGGACCCGCGGCGAGGCGCTCGCGGAGCTCGGCGGCGGTCAGCCGATCTGCAGCCACTCGGTCCAGCCGTTGTGCAGGACGAGCCAGGCGATGAGGCCGTAGCCGGCCTGCCCCGGGTGCTGGGGGACCCGGGAGGCGGCGAGGTCGGTGCGCCACTGGTCGTGCCCGAGCAGCGGGGCGTAGCAGTCGACGAACGGGACGCCGCGCCGGGCGCAGACGTCGGCCTGGGCGTCGACGAGCACCTCGAGGCGGGCGTTGAGCTCGTCGTCGTCGGACGGCGGCGGGCTCACGACGAAGGTGGCGACCCCCTGGCTCGCGGCGTCGTCGAGGAGGTTGGCGAGGTTGAGCCGGTGTCGGGCGAGGGTGACGCCACGGAGGATGTCGCTCGTGCCGACGGACACGACGAGGCGGCGCTCGGTGCGGCCCACCCAGCGCCGGGGGACCTCGGAGGCCCACCGCTCGAGGAGCTCCGCGGAGGTGTCGCCCCGGACCCCGAGGTTGTAGGCGTTGACCGTGAGGTCGGGGTGCTGGGTGCGCCCGACGACCCGGGTCACCCAGCCCTGGCCCTTGGGGTCCCCGATCCCCGCGACGAGCGACGCGCCGAGGAAGACCAGCGCGAGGTCGCGCGGACCGTCGGGGATGACGGCCGCCTCCGCGCTCGGGCGGAACTCGATCGGGGTCGACACGTCGTCCCCGGTCTGCTCGTCGGCCATGGCCTCTCTCACTCGTCCTCGTCGTCCAGTCGTGCCAGCCAGGTGGCCAGCCGCTCCACGGGGACCTCGAACTCGGGGTTGAGGTCCACGAAGGTCCTCAGCTGCTCCGCGAGCCAGTCGAGGGTGACCTCCTCGTCCCCCCGCCGCGTCTGGAGCTCCTCGATCCCGCGGTCCGTGAAGTACACGCCGTGAGCCTACCGGCGCGTCGGCCTCACCTGTCGAAGGCGCGGGCGACGAGGTCGGCCTGCTCCGCCTGGTGCTGCTTGGTGGACCCCGCGGCGGGGGAGGCCGACCGCGGCCGGGACACGACCCGGATGCGGCGCTCCTCGCCGTGCGCGGCGAGCGCCTCGGGCAGGTTGAGGGCCAGGAACGGCCAGGCGCCCATGTTCTCGGGCTCGTCCTGGACGACGACCACCTCGGCCTCGGGGTAGTGCGCGAGGGCCTTGGCGAGCTCCGCCCCGGGGACCGGGTAGTACTGCTCGAGGCGCAGGATGGCGGTGGTCGTGTCCGAGCGCTTCTCGCGCTCGGCCTCGAGGTCCCAGACGGCCTTGCCGGCGGCGAGGAGGACGCGGGTGACCGTGCCCTCCGTGGCGCCGGCGCGGTCGGGCAGGACCGGGCGGAACGGGCCCGTCGTGAAGTCCTCCGCGGCGCTGGCGGCCGCCTTGAGGCGCAGCATCGACTTCGGGGTGAAGACGATGAGCGGCTTGCGCGGCCGCGCGTACGCCTGGCGGCGCAGGAGATGGAAGTACGACGCCGGCGTCGAGGGGTAGGCGACGGTCATGTTGCCCTCGGCGCACATCGTGAGGAAGCGCTCGATCCGGCCGCTGGAGTGGTCCGGACCCTGGCCCTCGTAGCCGTGGGGGAGGAGCAGGACCACCGAGGAGCGCTGGCCCCACTTCTGCTCACCGCTGCTGATGAACTCGTCGATGATCGTCTGCGCCCCGTTGAAGAAGTCCCCGAACTGGGCCTCCCACAGCACGAGGGCGTCCGGGCGCTCGACCGAGTAGCCGTACTCGAAGCCCATCGCCGCGAACTCCGACAGCAGGCTGTCGTAGACCCAGAACTTCGCCTGGCCCTGCCCGAGGTAGAGCAGGGGCGTCCACTCGGAGGCGTTCTCCTTGTCGATGAGGACCGCGTGCCGCTGGACGAAGGTGCCGCGGCGGCTGTCCTGCCCGGCGAGCCGGACGGGCGTGCCCTCCATGAGGAGCGAGCCGAACGCGAGCAGCTCGGCGGTGCCCCAGTCGATGCCACCCTCGCGGGTGCTGGCGGCCCGCTTGTCGAGCATCTGGCGCAGCTTGGGGTGCACGGTGAACCCGGGCGGCGGCGTCGCGAAGGCGTCGCCGATGTGGTGGAGGGTCTCGGTGCTGATGGCGGTGTCGGAGGCCGAGTGGGTGGTCCGGTCGGCGTACGGCGCCTGCGCGGCCGGCGGCTCGAGGCCGGACCCGGTGTCGCTGCGACCCGACGCGGCGTCCCGTTCCGCGGACTTCAGTGCCTCCTTGGTCTCGACGAAGACCCGCTCCAGCTGCTGCTGGTAGTCGCGCAGCGCGGCCTCGGCGTCGTCGACGGTGATGTCGCCGCGACCGATGAGCGCCTCCGTGTAGAGCTTGCGGACGCTGCGCTTGGCCTCGATGAGGTTGTACATGAGGGGCTGGGTCATCGACGGGTCGTCGCCCTCGTTGTGGCCGCGTCGGCGGTAGCAGACCATGTCGATGACGACGTCCTTGCGGAACTCCTTGCGGAACTCGTACGCGAGCTCGGCGACCCGCACGCAGGCCTCCGGGTCGTCACCGTTGACGTGGAAGATCGGCGCCTGGATCATCCGCGCGACGTCGGTGGAGTACGTCGAGGAGCGCGAGCTGCTCGGCGAGGTGGTGAAGCCGACCTGGTTGTTGATGACGAGGTGGACCGTGCCGCCGGTGCGGTACCCGCGGAGCTGGCTGAGGTTGAGGGTCTCGGCCACGACCCCCTGGCCCGCGAAGGCGGCGTCGCCGTGCATGAGCACCGGGAGGACCGTGAAGTCCTCGCCGGCGAGGTTGAGCCGGTCCTGCTTGGCGCGCACGATGCCCTCGAGCACCGGGTTGACCGCCTCGAGGTGCGACGGGTTCGCCGCGAGGTAGACCTTGGTCGTCGCGCCCGACTCGGCGGTGAACTCGCCCTCGGTACCGAGGTGGTACTTGACGTCACCGGAACCCTGGACCGAGCGGGGGTCCTGCTTGCCCTCGAACTCGCGGAAGATCTGGCCGTAGGACTTGCCGGCGATGTTCGCGAGGACGTTGAGGCGCCCGCGGTGGGGCATCCCGATGCACACCTCGTCGAGCTCGTCCTCGGCGGCGCGCGACAGGATGCGGTCCATCAGGGCGATGACGGACTCGCCGCCCTCGAGGGAGAAGCGCTTCTGGCCGACGAACTTCGTCTGGAGGAAGGTCTCGAACGCCTCGGCCGCGTTGAGCCGGCGGAGGATCCGCAGCTGCTCCTCGCGGGTGGTCTTGGCGTAGCCGACCTCGACCTTGTCCTGGATCCAGCGACGCTGCTCGGGGTCCTGGATGTGCATGTACTCGACGCCGACGGTGCGGCAGTACGAGTCACGCAGGACGCCGAGGATCTTGCGGAGCTTGAGGAAGGGCTCGCCGCCGAAGCCACCGGTGGCGAAGTAGCGGTCGAGGTCCCAGAGGGTCAGGCCGTGGTTCGTGATGTCGAGGTCGGGGTGGCGGCGCTGCTTGTACTCGAGCGGGTCGGTGTCGGCCATGAGGTGGCCGCGGACGCGGTAGGCGTGGATGAGCTCCTGGACCCGGGCGACCTTGTTGATGTCCTCGTCGTGGGTCGCGGAGACGTCCTGGACCCAGCGGATCGGCTCGTAGGGGATCCGCAGGCTCTCGAAGATCTCGTCGTAGAAGCCCTGGTCGCCGAGCAGCAGTCCGTGGACGATGCGCAGGAAGTCGCCGGACTGGGCGCCCTGGATGATCCGGTGGTCGTAGGTGCTCGTGAGGGTGAGGATCTTGCTCACCGCGTTGCGGTCGATGGTCTCCGCGCTCGCGCCCTGCCACTCGGCGGGGTAGTCCATCGCGCCGACGCCGATGATCGCGCCCTGGCCGGCCATGAGGCGCGGCACCGAGTGCACGGTGCCGATGGTGCCGGGGTTGGTGAGCGAGAGGGTGGTGCCCTGGAAGTCCTCGACGGTCAGCTTGCCGCCGCGGGCCTTCTTGATGACGTCCTCGTAGGCCGTCCAGAAGTGCGCGAAGTCCATCGTCTCGGCCGCCTTGATCGACGGGACGAGGAGCTGGCGGGTGCCGTCGGGCTTCGCGAGGTCGATGGCGATGCCGAGGTTGACGTGCGACGGCGTGATGAGGACCGGCTTGCCCTTCTCGTCGTGCCCGAAGCCGTTGTTCATCTCGGGCATGACGGCGAGGGCCTTGACGAGGGCGTAGCCGATGACGTGGGTGAAGCTCACCTTGCCGCCGCGGCTGCGGGCGAGGTGGTTGTTGATGACGATCCGGTTGTCGACGAGCAGCTTCGCCGGGACCGCACGCACCGAGGTGGCCGTCGGGACCTCGAGCGAGGACTCCATGTTCGTCACGACGCGGGCGCCGGCACCGCGGATGGGCTGCGAGCGGGACTCCTCGAGCGGGCCGGTCTGCTTCGGCGCCTGCGGCTCCCGCGGCATCGGGGTGGCGGGCTTGGCCTCCTCCTGCTTCCCGTCCGGCTCGGGCTCGTCGGCCTTCTTCGCCTCGGGCTCGTCGGCCTTCTTCGCCTCGGTCGAGGTGGTGCTCGGCCTGCTTCGGCTCGGCCTGCTTCGGCTCGGCCTGCTTCGGCTCGGCCTGCTTCGGCTCGGCCTGCTTCGGCTCTGCCTTCTCCTCGGCCGCCGGCTCGCCGGAGGTGCCGTTGGCTCCGGTGGACGCGGCGGCGCCGTTGGCGGGCCCGTGCTGGCCCTGGCCGGGGACGTAGTCCTCGAAGAAGCTCCACCACGCCTTGTCGACGCTGTTCTTGTCCCGTCGGTACTGCTCGTACAGCTCGTCGACCAGCCACTCGTTGGGTCCGAATGCGGTCAGGGGGTCGCTGGACGGGGACTGCTCGGCCACGGGCTATGCGCCTCTTTCATCGGCTCGTCTGGGGGCGTCGTGGGGGTTGACGTCCAGCCTATTACGCGCGGGAGGTGACCGTGTCGCCGCACGCCGAGTGGTCCGGAACGCGCGGCGACCGGTGGGAGAGCCCCACCGGTCGCCGTCGCCGCCCCCCGTCTGCCTCAGGAGACGTCGGCCCGGGTGGTTCGCCAGATGCCGAACCCGGCCAGGACGGCTGCGTAGGCCGCCAGCACCAGGGCCCCGCCCCACCACTCGAGGCGCACCTCGTTCGGGCTGTTCGAGACGGCGTTGACGATCGCGTTGGTGGCCGACGTCGGGAGGAACTGGGCGATGTGCTCGCGGCCGAACTCCCAGAAGGACATCGCGAAGCCGATCAGCGGCTCGACGATCCAGGCCGCGCCGACACCGATGAGCAGCGCCGCGACCTGGTTGGGGATGAGGATCCCGATGCCCAGCCCGATGAGCGCCCACAGGCCGAGCACGAGCAGGCTGAGCGCCAGCGTCCGCACGATCGTGGTCGACGGGAAGGCGTCCTGGCCGCGGGCACCGAGCACGATCGCGCCCACGCTCACCGACCCGACGAGGCTGAGCAGGCCGTACATGGCGCCGATACCGAGCAGCGCCACGACCTTGGCCAGCATCGCGCGCAGGCGCTTGGGGGTGGCGAGGAAGGTGGCCGAGATGGTCTTGTGCCGGTACTCCGATCCGATCTGCAGGACCCCGATCGTCAGCAGCAGCAGGTAGCCGATCGACAGGCCACCCGTGTAGACGGTGCTCGCGATCTGGGTCGCGTCGCCCGTCGGCACCCCCGCCTCGGGGTTCCGCGCGGCGTCGCTCGTGAGCAGGAAGCCGAAGAGGGTGGCGAACGCGGCACCCGACGCGACGATCGCGATGGCCATGCCCCACCACAACCTCGTGCTGAAGAACTTGCGGTACTCGCTGCGGATCGCGCGGATCACAGGTTCGCCCCTTCCTGCCCGGTGATGGCATCTCGACCGACCGGAGCCCCGGCCGGCACGGTGACGGCGGCGTCGCCGAGGTTGCGGTTGGTCCCCTCCGTCACCGAGAAGTAGAGGTCCTCGAGGTCGGCTCGCTTGGGCTCCAGCCCGTAGACGGGCAGGCCGGCGCGGAGGGCGACGTCGCCGACGAGGCGCAGGTCGGTGGTGTCGGCGACGAGCGAGCCGTCCTCGTGGAGGGTGCTCGTCACGTCGGCGACGCGCAGGGCGCCGGCGAGGGCCTGCGGGTCGCTGGTCCGCACGAGCGCCCCCGGACTGCCCTCGAGGTCGGCCATCGTCCCGGCCCGGACCAGGCGCCCGTTGGCGATGATGACGACGTCGTCCACCGTCTGGGCGACCTCCTGGAGCAGGTGGCTCGAGATGAGGATGGTCTTGCCCTGCCCCGCGAGGTGCTTGAGGAACCCTCGCAGCCACCGGATGCCCTCGGGGTCGAGGCCGTTGGACGGCTCGTCGAGGACGAGGACCTCGGGGTCCCCGAGGAGCGCCGCCGCGAGGCCCAGCCGCTGCCGCATCCCCATGCTGTAGCCGCCTGCGCGCTTGCGGGCCGCAGCCGGGATGCCGGTGAGCTCGAGCAGCTCGTCGACGCGCGACGCGGGCAGTCCTGCGGTGTCGGCCAGGACGAGCAGGTGGTCGCGGCCGCTGCGGCCGGGGTGGAAGTTCGTCGCCTCGAGCGCCGCTCCGACCGTGGCGAGGGGGTGGGGGAGGTCGACGTAGCTCCGACCGCCGATGGTCGCGGTGCCACTGCTCGGGCGGATCAGCCCGAGCAGCATCCGGAGGGTCGTCGTCTTGCCCGCTCCGTTCGGGCCGAGGAACCCGGTGATCCGGCCCGGCTCGACCTCGAAGCTCAGGTCGTCGACGGCGGTGAAGTCCCCGAAGCGCTTCGTCAGGCCGTCGATGCGGATCAGACCGTCGCGGGCCGGGGCTGTCGTGGGCGTCATCGTGTGCTTCTCCTGCTCATGCGGCCGATCCTCGCAGCCTCCCGCGACGTCAGGGTCAACCCCCCGGTGGACCCCGCCCTCCGTCCCGCGGTGGAGCGGGCCACGCCGGCGGGCCGGACGCCCGTAGGCTGGTCCGGTCATGCACCCTCCTCACCCTGGCCTCCGATGACCCCCTGGCTCCTCCTGCTCCTCGGCGTCGTCCTCACGGTCGGCACCGCTCTCTTCGTCGCGGCCGAGTTCTCGCTCGTCGCCCTCGACCGGCCCGCCGTGCAGCGCGCGGTCGACGCCGGCGAGCCCGGGGCACGCTCCGTGCTCACGTCGCACCGCCGGCTCTCCACCCAGCTCTCCGCGTGCCAGGTCGGCATCACGCTGACCACGCTGGTCCTCGGCTTCATCGCGAGTCCCTCGATCGGCGAGCTGCTCTCGGGGCCGCTCTCCAGGACCGGGCTCTCCTCGGGCGCGGCGTCGTCGGTGGGCTCGGTGCTCGCGATGCTCATCGCGACCGTCTTCTCGATGATCGTCGGCGAGATGATCCCCAAGACCCTCGCGGTGTCGCTGCCGATGGCCACCGCCAAGGTGTCCGCGGGGCCCGTGCGGTGGTTCGGGGTCGCTGCCAAGCCCCTCATCGCCGTGCTCAACGGGGTCGCCAACCGGACGCTGCGTGCCCTCGGTGTCGAGCCCCAGGAGGAGCTCTCCGCGGCCCGCAGCCCCGCCGAGCTGGCCTCGCTCGTCCGAACCTCCGCCGAGGCGGGCACCCTCGACCGCGGGACCGCCCGTCTCGTCACCGCGTCGCTCGGGTTCGCGGACCAGACCGCCGCCGACGTCATGACGCCGCGCTCGCGGGCGACCTCGATCGAGCGGACCGCGACCGCCGCCGACCTCGTCTCGCTCGCCCGGCACACCGGCCACTCGCGCTTCCCCGTCGTCGGCGCGGACTGGGACGACGTCGACGGCATCGTCCACGTCAAGAAGGCGATCGCCGTGCCGTTCGAGCGACGCCCGGACGTGCCGGTCTCGGCGCTGATGGTCGACGCCGTGTTCATCCCGGAGACCCTGCGCCTCGACCCGCTCCTCGTCCGGCTGCGCGGCAGCGGGATGCAGCTGGCGGTCGTCGTCGACGAGTACGGCGGCACCTCGGGGGTGGTCACGCTCGAGGACCTCGTCGAGGAGATCGTCGGCGAGGTGAGCGACGAGCACGACCGCGGCCAGACCACGGGTCGCCGGATGCCCGATGGGTCGTGGACCGTCCCCGGCCTGTGGCGGCCCGACGAGGTGCGCTCCCGCGTCGGCGTCGAGGTGCCCGAGGGGCCCGCGTACGAAACCGTCGGCGGGTACGTCATGGCCGCCCTGGGGCGCGTCCCGGAGGTCGGCGACGAGGTCGTCATCGACGGCTGGACCGCCCGCGTCGTCGACATGGAGGGGCACCGGGTCGACCGGATCCGGCTCCTGCCCGTGCGCCCCGTCAACCCGCCGGCCCCGGCCGACGAGGAGGACCAGGCATGAGCACCGTCCTCATCACCCTCGTGCTGCTCGCGGCCAACGCGTTCTTCGTCGGCGCCGAGTTCGCCGCGATGTCGGCCCGGCGCAGCCAGCTCGAGCCGCTCGCCGAGGGCGGGAGCCGGGGTGCGCAGGTGGCCCTCGACGCGCTCCAGCGGACGGGGCTGCTCCTCGCGACGGCCCAGCTCGGCATCACCGTCTGCTCGGTCCTGCTCGGTGCCGTGTCCGAGGCGGCGCTGCACCACGCCTTCGTTCCGGTGGTCGAGAGCCTCGGCCTCTCCGAGGTCGTCGCCGACGCCGTCGCGCTCTTCGTGGCGCTGACCATCGTCGTGTTCCTCCACGTCGTCTACGGCGAGATGATCCCCAAGAACATCTCCATCGCCCGGCCGGAACGCGCCGCCGTGGTGCTCGTGCCGCCGCTCGTCGCGGTCTCGCGGGTCGTCGCCCCCGTCATCCACGCGATGGACCGGCTCTCCAAGGCCGCGATCCGGCTCTTCGGCGTCGAGCCCAAGGACGAGGTGTCGTCGGCGTTCACGGCCGAGGAGGTCGCGCACATCCTCGACGAGTCCCGCCACGAGGGGCTGGTCGGCGCGCACGACTACGAACGGCTCGGGGCGGCGCTGGAGTTCAGCGACAAGGACGCCGGGGACGTCGGCGTCCGCCTCGACGCGCTCGTGACGGTGTCCCCGGGGGCCACCCCGCTGGACGTCGAGCGGCTCGTCGCGAAGCACGGGTACTCGCGGTACCCCGTCGTGGACGGGGCGGGGGACCTCTCCGGGTACCTCCACCTCAAGGACGTCCTCTACGCCGACGACGCGGAGCGGCACGAGCCGGTGCCGGCCAAGCGGGTCCGCCGGCTGGCGACCGTGCGGCACGGCGACGAGGTCGAGTCGGTGCTGCAGACGATGCAGGACAGCGGGTCGCACGTGGCCCGGGTCGTCGCCGACGACGGCACCGTGATCGGGGTCGTCTTCCTCGAGGACGTCATCGAGGAGCTCGTCGGCGAGGTCTCGGACGCCTCGCAGCGCTGACCGCCACCCCGGGGTGGGCGGCTCCCGGGCCCTGCGGCTTTCTCGGGTCACCCGATAACCCCGCGCTTCACCCCGGAAGCCTTCCCGGGTGAAGCGCGGGCTTCCCGGGTGGAGCAGCAGGTGCAGGCGCGAGGGGAGGGCCAGGCTCGACGCAGGGGCGTCGGAGACGTCGGGCCACCGCCGCATCCGTCCGGGCGCCCACCCGAACCCGGGGCTCGATACGCGTGGACGCGTGGACGCGTGGACGCGGCTGCAGGTGCAGCCGCGTCCACGCGTCCAGGACGCGGAAGCGGCCCGCTCCCCACGCGCTCTGCGCGATCGGACCGGGCCGCTTCGACTGGTGCCCCCGGCAGGATTCGAACCTGCGCTCCCGCCTCCGGAGGGCGGTGCTCTATCCCCTGAGCTACGGGGGCCGACTGACCCGCGTCGCGAGCGTTTCGCGGCGCTGGGAGAGGCTAGCAGCCTAGGCTTGGCATCATGCAATCCGGGACGGAGGACCCCGGGGCCGCGTCCCTCGTCCTGGTGTGTGACGACACCGAGGCGATCAGGACGCTGCTCAGGATCAACCTCGAGCTGGCCGGCTTCGTCGTCGAGGAGGCCGTCGACGGCCGCGAGGCGATGGCGCGGCTCATCGACGTCTCGCTCGCGCGCCCGGACGTCATCCTCCTGGACTCCCAGATGAGCCCCTACGACGGCTGGTGGGCCATCGCCGCGATCCGTTCGCACCGCCGCCTCGACCCCGTGCCGGTGGTGCTCATCACGGCGACCGCCACCGACCTCCAGAGCCCCGAGGTGAGCGGCGCCGGCTTCGACGCGTACGTGAGCAAGCCGTTCGACCCCGACGAGGTCGTCGCGACCGTCTCACGCCTCGCGGCAGGCGGTCGAGGCGCCGGACGGCGTCCGTAGACTGGGGCGGGTGACCCCCGAAGAGCTCTCGGCCGCGATTCGCGGTGCCCTCCAGTCCGCCGTCGCCTCCGGTGACCTCGCCGTCACGGTGCCGGACGAGGTCCGGGTGGAGCGCCCGAGGAACCGCGACCACGGCGACTGGTCGACCAACATCGCCCTCCAGCTGGCCAAGGGCGCCGGCATGTCACCGCGCGACGTCGCCACCGCCCTCGCCGGCCGGCTCGGGGCGATCGACGGCGTCAAGGCGGTCGACGTCGCGGGGCCCGGCTTCCTCAACATCACCCTCGACGCCGCATCCGCCGGTGAGCTCGCCCGCGCCATCGTCGAGGCGGGGGTGGCCTTCGGGCGCAACGACTCCGAGGCCGGGCACGTCATCAACCTCGAGTTCATCTCGGGCAACCCCACCGGCGACCTGCACATCGGCCACACCCGCTGGGCCGCGCTCGGCGACGCCCTGGCCCGGCTGCTGCGGGCCTCCGGTGCCGAGGTGAGCACCGAGTACTACATCAACGACGCCGGTGCCCAGATGGACAAGTTCGGCGCCTCGATCATCGCCCGGCTCCGGGGTGAGGAGGTGCCCGAGGGCGGGTACCCCGGCGAGTACGTCACCGAGCTCGGCCGCCGGGCGCTGGCCGAACGCCCCGACCTGCTCGACCTCCCCGCCGACGAGGCGTCCGCCGTGGCCCGCGACCTCGGGTACCGGCTCCAGCTCGCCGCGATCCGGCGGACCCTGGAGAGCTTCGGGGTGCACTTCGACGTGTGGTTCAGCGAGCAGCAGCTGCATGACGCCCGGGCGGTCGAGCAGGCCGTCGAGCGGCTCCGCGAGCAGGGCCACGTCTTCGACCGGGACGGCGCGGTCTGGCTGCGCACCACCGACTTCACCGACGACAAGGACCGCGTGCTCATCCGGGCCAACGGTGAGCCCACCTACTTCGCCGCCGACGCCGCCTACTACCTCAGCAAGAAGGACCGCGGGTTCCCCGAGAAGATCTACCTGCTCGGCGCCGACCACCACGGCTACGTCAACCGGCTCAAGGCGATCGCCGCCTGCGCCGGCGACGACCCCGACGAGAACATCGAGGTGCTCATCGGGCAGCTGGTGAACATCGCCGGCGAGCGGATGGGCAAGCGGCGCGGCAACGCGATCTACATGGACGAGCTCATCGAGTGGATCGGCACCGACGCGATCCGCTACTCCCTCGCGCGCTACCCCGCCGACAGCCCCCTCTCGCTCGACGGCGAGGAGCTGCGCAAGCAGACCAACGACAACCCCGTGTTCTACGTCCAGTACGCGCACGCCCGGACGGCGAACGTGTCCCGTCTGGCGGGCGAGGACGGGGTCGAGCGCGCCGACGGCTTCGACGCCTCGCTGCTCGTCGACCCCACCGAGTCGGCACTGCTCGCGGCGCTCGGCGACTTCCCCCGGGTCGTGGCCCAGGCGGCCCACCTGCGCGAGCCGCACCGGGTGGCCCGCTACCTCGAGGAGCTCGCCGCCCGCTTCCACAAGTGGTACGACACCTGCCGCGTCCGGCCCCAGAACGCCCAGGAGGAGGTGACGGACCTCCACCGGACCCGCCTCTGGCTCAACGACGCCACCCGCCAGGTCCTCGCCAACGGGCTCGACCTCCTCGGCGTCAGCGCCCCCGACCGGATGTGAGGGGCTGACCCATGCGCGCCCACGAGGCCGGCGCCCTCCACGCCGAGGGCTACGGTGGACCCCCGCTCTACCTGCCGTACCCCACCGACGTCATGGAGCTGCTGCCCCAGCTCTGGGCGGCGTCCGTCGGCCGGGACGACGCGGGCCGGCTGACCGTCGCAGGGCTCGACGTCGAGTCACTCGCGGAGCGTCACGGCACCGCCGCCTACGTCCTCGACGAGGACGACTTCCGCTCCCGCGCAGGGGCGTTCCGTGACGCCTTCGCCGCCTCGTTCGAGCGGTTCGGCGGCGCGGACGTGTACTACGCCGGCAAGGCGTTCCTCTGCACCGCGGTCGCGCGCTGGGTCGACGAGGAGGGGCTGCACCTCGACGTCTGCAGCCGGGGTGAGCTCGCGGTCGCGCAGCGCGTCGCCTTCCCTCCGGAGCGCATCGCGTTCCACGGCAACAACAAGACCGTCGATGAGCTACGGGCGGCCCTCGAGTACGGAGTCGGCCGGATCGTCGTCGACTCCTTCGACGAGATCGACCGCCTCGTGGCCCTCGCGGGCGAGCTCGGGGTCCGCGCCCCGGTGATGGTGCGGGTCACCGTCGGGGTCGAGGCGCACACCCACGAGTTCATCGCCACGGGGCACGAGGACCAGAAGTTCGGGTTCAGCCTGACGGGTGGACGTGCGATGGAGGCCGTGGCACGCCTCATCGCCCACCCGGGGGAGGTCGAGCTCCTCGGGCTGCACAGCCACATCGGCAGCCAGATCTTCGACACCGCCGGCTTCGAGGCCGCGGTCCACCGGCTCGTCGGCCTGCACGCCGCCGTCGAGACCGAGCACGGCGTCTCCCTGCCCGAGATCGACCTCGGCGGGGGCTACGGCATCGCGTACACCTCGCAGCACACCCCGCTCCCGCCCGACGTCCTCGCCGACGCGATGGCCGACATCGTCGAGCGCGAGTTCACGATCCTCGGTGACGGCGACACCACGCGCGTGCCGCGGGTCTCCGTCGAGCCGGGTCGCGCGATCGTCGGGCCCAGCACCTTCACCCTCTACGAGGTCGGCACCGTCAAGCGGGTCGACCTCGGGGGCGGGCACGCGCGCACCTACGTCTCGGTCGACGGGGGGATGAGCGACAACGCCCGCCCGGCGCTCTACGAGGCCGACTACTCGTGCACCCTCGCGAACCGCCGCTCGAGCGCCGAGCCCGTGCTCGCCCGTGTCGTGGGGAAGCACTGCGAGAGCGGAGACATCGTCGTCCTCGACGAGTACCTCCCGGGTGACGTCCGTCCCGGGGACCTCATCGCGGTGCCCGGCACCGGCGCCTACTGCCGCAGCCTCTCCAGCCAGTACAACCACACGCCCCGCCCGCCCGTCGTCGCCGTGCGTGGAGGCGAGAGCCGCGTCCTCGTCCGTCGTGAGACGATCGACGACCTGCTCGCCCTCGACGTGGCGGACGCGTGAGCCCCGAGACCGAGGAGACCCCAGCCGCCATGGCCCACCCACCCGGTGCCCCCCTGCGCGTCGCCCTGCTCGGCTGCGGCGTCGTCGGGTCCGCCGTCGTCCGCATGCTCGTCGAGCAGGCCGACGACCTCGCCGCGCGGGCCGGTGCCCGCCTCGAGATCGTCGGCATCGCCGTGCGCCGCCCCCAGCGCCCGCGCCCGGACGTGCCGGTGGACCCCTCGCTCTTCACCTCCGACGCCGACGAGCTCGTCACGCGGGCCGACGTCGTCATCGAGGTCATCGGCGGCATCGACCCCGCCCGCGGCCTGATCCTGCGCGCCATGGAGCACGGCGCGTCCGTCGTCTCCGCGAACAAGGCGCTGATCGCCGAGGACGGACCCACGCTCTTCGAGGCGGCCGCCGCGCACGGCGTCGACGTCTACTACGAGGCCGCGGTCGCCGGCGCCATCCCGATCCTGCGCCCGGTCCAGGAGTCGCTGGCCGGCGACCACGTCCGCAAGGTCATGGGCATCGTCAACGGGACGACCAACTTCGTCCTCGACAAGATGGACGCCACCGGCGCCGGCTTCGCCGAGACCGTCGAGGAGGCCCAGGCACTCGGGTACGCCGAGGCCGACCCCACCGCCGACATCGAGGGCTTCGACGCCGCGGCCAAGGCCGCGATCCTCGCGAGCATGGCCTTCCACACCCGGGTCTCGGCGGCCGACGTCCACCGCGAGGGCATCACCGAGGTGACGGCGGCCGACATCCGTGCGGCGCGCGAGAACGACTGCGTCGTCAAGCTGCTCGCCATCTGCGAACGCGTCACCTCCGACGGCGCCGACGCCGTGAGCGTGCGCGTCCACCCGGCGATGGTGCCGCGCTCGCACCCCCTCGCGAGCGTGCGCGAGGCGTTCAACGCGGTGTTCGTCGAGGCCGAGGCCGCCGGAGAGCTGATGTTCTACGGGCGCGGTGCCGGCGGTGACCCCACCGCGTCCGCCGTCCTCGGTGACGTCGTCGCGGTCGCCCGCCACCGGGTCGCCGGAGGGCGCGGGCCGGGGGAGTCCGCCTACGCCGACCTCCCCGTCGTCGACCTGGGCCAGGCCGTCACGAGGTACCACATCAGCCTCGACGTCGCCGACCGTCCGGGCGTGCTCGCACAGGTCGCCGCCGCCTTCGCCGAGCAGGGGGTCTCCATCGAGACCGTCCGCCAGCAGGCGCGGCCCGAGGACGAGGGCCGGGCGAAGCTGATCATCGTGACCCACCGCGCGCGCGACGCCGCGCTCGCGGCGACCGTCGACGCCCTCGCGGCGCTCGACGCGGTCGACGACGTCGTCTCCGTCATGCGCGTGGAAGGGACCTGAGCCGTGGCGCACCAGTGGCGCGGAGTGATCCGTGAGTACGCCGACCGCCTCCCGAGCCTGGCCGGCGCCCCGGTCGTGACCCTCCACGAGGGCGGCACGCCGCTCATCCCGTGCGAGAAGCTGTCCGAGACCACGGGCGCGAACGTCCTCGTCAAGTACGAGGGCCTCAACCCGACGGCGTCCTTCAAGGACCGCGGGATGACGGCCGCGATCTCCGCCGCGAAGCTCGCCGGGGCCCGGGCGGTCATCTGCGCGAGCACCGGCAACACGAGCGCCAGCGCCGCGGCCTACGCCGTCAAGGCAGGGATGACGTGTGCCGTGCTCGTCCCGGACGGCAAGATCGCCATGGGCAAGCTGAGCCAGGCGATCGCCCACGGCGCCACCCTGATCCAGGTCGAGGGCAACTTCGACGACTGCCTCACGGTGGCGCGCAAGCTCGCCGAGTCCTACCCCGTCGAGCTCGTCAACTCGGTCAACCCGGCGCGGATCGAGGGGCAGAAGACCGCGGCCTTCGAGGTGGTCGACGCGCTCGGTGACGCGCCGGACATCCATGTCCTCCCCGTCGGCAACGCCGGCAACATCACCGCCTACTGGCGGGGCTACTCCGAGTACGCCTCTGCCACGAAGGGTCTCGGCGGCCAGGTGCTCGAACCGGTGGCGACGCGGCGCCCCCGGATGTGGGGCTTCCAGGCGGCCGGGGCAGCGCCCATCGTCCTCGGTCACCCCGTCGACGAGCCGGAGACCATCGCCACGGCGATCCGCATCGGCAACCCGGCCTCCTGGCGGCAGGCGGAGGCCGCGCGCGACGAGTCGGGCGGCCTCATCGACATGGTCACCGACGACGAGATCCTCGAGGCGCACCGGCTGCTGTCCTCGACCGAGGGGATCTTCGTCGAGCCCGGCTCCGCCGCGAGCATCGCCGGGCTCCTCAAGATGCACCGGGCCGGCCGGGTGCCCCGGGACGCGACGATCGTGTGCACCGTCACCGGACACGGGCTCAAGGACCCCCAGTGGGCGCTGCGGACCGCCGACGGCGCCGACGTCGAGCCGGTGCGCGTACCGGTCGACGCGTTCTCCGTCGCGGCGGCGCTCGGGCTCGAGGGGTGAGGTGAGCGCCGTGCTGCGGCCCGGGGTCGCCGTCGAGGTGCGCGTCCCGGCGAGCAGCGCGAACCTCGGCCCGGGGTTCGACTCCATCGGCTGTGCCCTCGGTGTCTGGGACCGCTGCCGGGCGAGCGTCACGCAGGCGCCGGGGCTCGTCGTCGAGGTCGAGGGGGAGGGTGCAGGTGCCGTGCCCCTGGACGAGACCCACCTCGTCCACCGCGCGATGCGGGCCGCCTGGTCCGAGGCGGGCGTCACGCCACCGGAGGGCCTCCACCTCGAGTGCCGCAACGCCGTCCCCCACGGACGGGGGATGGGCTCGTCGGCCACCGCCATCGTCACCGGCATCGTCGCGGCGCTCGGGCTGCACGCGGTGTCGTCCGGCCGGGGGAGCGGGGTCGACCTCGACGCCGCCAACTCGCTGGCGGCACGTCTCGAGGGGCACCCCGACAACGCCTCGGCGAGCATCTTCGGCGGCGTCACGCTCTCCTGGACCGAGGTCTCCGGCACCACGACGGTGCGGCTGCCCGTGCACCCGGAGCTCGAGCCCGTCGTCTTCGCCCCCGAGACCCAGCTCTCCACCGCCCGAGCGCGGTCCGTGCTGCCCCAGCAGGTGCGCCTCGCCGACGCCGCCGCGAACTCGGCCCGTGCCGCCCTGCTCGCGCACTCCGTCGGGGCCGCCCCCGAGCACCTCGTCGAGGCGACCCGCGACTGGCTCCACCAGGAGGCCCGCCGGGGCTCGTACCCGGCGTCGATGGCACTCGTCGACACCCTCCGCGCCGAGGGCCACGCGGCGGTCATCTCGGGAGCCGGCCCGTCGGTTCTCGTCCTGACCCTGCGCGACCGGGTGGGTGCGGTGCGACGCCACGCCCCGGACGGATGGCGTGTGCTCGCCCCCGGTATCCCTGAACGGGGAGCGGACCTCACGGTGGTCTCCGAGGGCTGACCCGGGAACCCCGCGTTGCGGCCTGCGGCTCGGGTCGGCGGTGGTAGTGTTGACCTCGCGTCCGCAGCCGATGCCGGGTTCTCAGACCCGTTGCCTGCGGCGGAACGCCCCCCACGCCCCCTTTGGCAGTGAAGCAGCCCTCGTGGCTGCCGCCCGGGCGTGGACTCTTCCACCAGACCGGCGCTTCGAGCCGGTCCACGAACGAGGGGAAGGATCCTTCGTGACAGACACCACCACCCTCGAGGCCTCGGCTCCGGCCGGGGGAGCGCGCCGTTCCGGCGCCCTCTCCGCCATGCGGCTCGCCGAGCTGCAGGGCCTTGCCTCGAGCATGGGCATCGACGGCACCGCCAAGATGCGCAAGGGCGACCTCGTCGCCGCCATCCGCGCCCGCCAGAACGGTGAGAGCGGGCCGGCCTCCGAGGAGCGACCGCGCCGTGAGGCCCGTCAGCCCCGCGAGTCCGGGCCGCGCGACGACGCCCCCCGCGACGACGCCCCCCGGGGCGACGACGGCGGCGAGCAGCGACGTGGGTCCGGCGAGCCGCAGGGCCGTGACCGCGGCGACCGCGAGCAGCAGCGGCGTGACCGCCGCGACCGCGGTGACCGCGAGGACCGCGAGCAGCTGGGCCGCGACCGTGAGGACCGCGAGCAGCAGCGCCGCGACCGCAGCGACCGACAGGATGCGCAGGGCGGCCAGCCGGACCAGAACCGCGACAGCCAGAACCGCGACAGCCAGAACCGCCAGGACGACGAGGACGGCAGCGGCCGGGGCCGCCGGCGCCGCAACCGCGGGCGCAACCGCGACAAGCGTCGCCCCACGCCGCAGGACGGTGGGACCTCGCCCGCGGAGCACGAGCCACAGGTCCAGGTCCACGACGACGACGTGCTCGTCCCCGTGGCGGGCATCCTCGACATCCTCGACAACTACGCCTTCGTGCGCACCACGGGCTACCTCCCCGGCTCGAGCGACATCTACGTCCCGATGCAGATCGTCAAGCGCCACGGGCTGCGCAAGGGTGACGCGGTCACCGGCTCGATCAAGGCGGCCCGCGAGGGCGAGGAGCCGCAGCAGCAGACCGTCGGGTCGCGCAACAACCGGATGAAGTACACCCCGCTCGCGCGGCTCGAGACGGTCAACGCGATGGCCCCGGACGACGCCCGCCGCCGCCCGGAGTTCGGCAAGCTGACCCCGCTCTACCCCCAGGACCGCCTGCGCCTGGAGACCGAGCAGAGCATCGTCACGACGCGGATCATCGACCTCGTCGCCCCGATCGGCAAGGGCCAGCGCGGCCTCATCGTCGCCCCGGCGAAGGCCGGCAAGACGATGGTCATGCAGGCCATCGCCAACGCGATCACGACGAACAACCCCGAGTGCCACCTCATGGTCGTCCTCGTCGACGAGCGGCCCGAGGAGGTCACCGACATGCAGCGGGCCGTCAAGGGCGAGGTCATCTCCTCGACCTTCGACCGCCCGGCCGAGGACCACACGACGGTCGCCGAGCTGGCGATCGAGCGGGCCAAGCGCCTCGTCGAGATGGGGCACGACGTCGTCGTCCTCCTCGACTCGATCACCAAGCTGGGGCGCGCCTACAACCTCGCCGCCCCGGCGAGCGGGCGCATCCTCTCCGGGGGCGTCGACTCGGCCGCGCTGTACCCGCCGAAGAAGTTCTTCGGCGCCGCCCGGAACATCGAGGACGGCGGCTCGCTCACCATCCTCGCGACCGCGCTCGTCGAGACCGGCTCCCGGATGGACGAGGTGATCTTCGAGGAGTTCAAGGGCACCGGCAACATGGAGCTCAAGCTCGACCGGGGCCTGGCCAACCGGCGGATCTTCCCCGCGGTCGACGTCAACAACTCGGGTACCCGCCGCGAGGAGATCCTCCTCGCGCCGGACGAGCTGAAGATCATGTGGAAGCTGCGCCGCGTCCTCGCCGCGCTCGACTCCCAGCAGGGCATCGAGCTGCTGCTGGACCGGCTCAAGAAGACCAAGAGCAACTACGAGTTCCTCGTGCAGATCCAGCAGACGAGCTCGATCAAGCTCGACGACGAGGGCGACGACTGACGTCCCACCCGTCGACCGAACAGAACACGCCGCCTCGCCCTCGGGCCGGGCGGCGTGTTCGGTTCACTCGACGGGGTGCAGGGGGTCAGGGGCGGGGCACGGGCCGGCGCATCGCGGGGAAGGCGCCGGCCGTGAAGCCGCGCGGGGCGTAGATCCGCGCGCCGGCCGCCGTGGCGAAGAGGTCGAGCCGGGTGACGTCGGTGCGCTCGGCGAACCAGTCGAGCAGGTCGTCGGTGCACGCGGCGGCCAGGCCGCGACCGCGGTGGTCGGGCAGCGTGGCCACGTTCGAGACCAGCCCGACGGACCCGTTGGGGGTGCTCGGCCCGGGGATGAGCGCCGTCACCTCACCGACGGCGCTCGCCACCACCCGGCCCTCCGCCTCCGCGACGACGAGACGGACGCCGGGGGAGCCGACGCGGTCGACGAACCAGTCGCGGGCCGACAGCCGCCACGCGGGGTCCTCCAGCGCCGACGGGTCCGTGCCCATCGCCTCGAACATCAGCGCCCGGAGCTCGACGAGGGCCTCGGCGTCGTCACGGGTCGCCTCGCGGACGACCGGTTCCGCCGTCACCGTGGGGGCCCGAGCTCGAGGCGGCGGCGCAGCTCCGCGCGGCCGGCCCCGTCGTCCGGGAGGTCCCACCAGGACTCCACCCACCAGGTGGCGCCCGCGGCGGCCCACGGGTCGAGCGGGGGCCGGACGTGGCCGAAGCCGCCGTGGCTGTCGCCCTCGACGACGACGTCGTAGCCCTCCATGGACCGGCCCGCCTCGGCCCGCAGCGCCCCGATCCGGTCGACGACCTCGCGGAGGGCGTCCGGTGTCAGCCCGGAGTGGCCCTCGGCCCCGACGACGGCGGGCAGCACTCCCTGCCACCGGGCGGCACGCTCGAGCGAGCGCTGGCGGTGCCCGCCGGGGACCAGCGCCCCGACGCACCACACCGGCGGGTGCGGCGACTGGACCGGCGGAGGGGGGACCATCTCGGTGACCGGCCGCGCCGCCCAGTGCTCGCCCGAGAACTCGAACGGCTGCCCGGCGAGGAGCCCGGCGTAGACGGCGAGGCCCTCGTCGAGCTTGCCCGCGCGGACGGCCCGACCCTCGTCCGGCTCGAACGCGAGCCAGTTGTCGTGCAGTGCACCGAGACCCACGCCGAGTGTCACCCTGCCGCCGGACAGCCGGTCGACCGACCCGACGCGCGACGCGAGGTCCCACGGCCGGTACCGGGACGCCGGGGTGAGCAGGGTGCCGAGGCGGACCCGCTGCGTGGTCATCGCGGCCGCGGCGAGGGTGGCCCACGCGTCCTGGCCCCACACCGACTCCCACGTCAGGACCATGTCCCACCCGGCCTGCTCGGCCGCGGCGGCGAGCTCGGAGAACTCGCGCTCGGTGGCCCAGGGGATGACTGCTCCGTACCTCATCCCGCGACGGTACCCGCGCGGTCGGGCCCGGTCGGCCTCGCTGAGCGGGTGAGGACGAACTCCACCGTTCGGACACCATTCACCCTGGAACCGGTGCGGACCCGGCGTGGCGTTCCTAGATTCGGCCCGGTCCATGATCCACCCGCGAGGGTGACCGACGGCGAGAGGAGTCCGGTGGACACCGCGCGCGCTCCACGGGTCCTCGTCGCCGACGACGACGCGGACATCCGTGACCTCGTCCAGTTCAAGCTCGCCCAGGCCGGCTTCGAGGTCGTCTGCGTCGGCGACGGGCTCGAGGCCTGGGACGTCTTCGTCGCCGACCCGCCGGACGCGATGGTCCTCGACGTCATGATGCCGGGCCTGTCCGGCATCGACGTCCTCCTCAAGATCCGGGAGCACTCGAAGGTGCACCTGCCCGTGCTCATGCTCAGTGCCCGCGCGCGTGACGCCGACGTCGACGCCGGGTTCGCCGTCGGGGCCGATGACTACGTCGTCAAGCCCTTCAGCCCTCGTGAGCTGGTCCACCGCGTCAACGGCGTGCTCGGTAGACCGCGACGATGAGCATCGGCGGCTTCGTCGCCGTCTCCGGACTGGCTCTCACGACGGCCTGCCTCGCCATGGCGCTGGCCATCGTGTGGATCAAGGTCCACCGCACCGTCCGCCAGCGGGCGGCTGAACGACGCGTCGCGCCGCTGCGCGAGCTGGTGCTCCTCGTCGCCACGGGCGAGGACACCGATGACGGTGAGGCCCTCGCCGCGCTCTCCGCGACGACCGGGCGGACCCGCCGCGACCTCGACGAGGTCGTGGTGACCCTGCTCGGCAAGGTGCGCGGCGACGCGGCCGACCGGCTCGTCGACCTGCTCCGGGCCCACGGTGCCCTGGACCGGGCCGAGGGTGACGCGACGAGCTGGTCGCCGGTCCGCCGGGAGCGGGCCCTGCACCTCATCGGCCGGTGCCGCGACTGGCGGGGGACCGACGTCGCCGTCGCCGCGCTCGAGGACCGCTCGGCCAGGGTCCGCGCCCAGGCGGCTCGCACCGTGGGCCGGATCGGGGACCCTCGTGCCGCGCGCCCCCTGCTCCACGCCCTGCGGCTCGAGGGGGTCCACGTCGGGGATGCCGCCGAGGCGCTGCTCGGCATGGGCCACGACGTCGGGGAGGCCCTGCTGTGGGCGCTCGAGGAGGGGTCGCCCCGTGCCCGGACCGTCGCCGCGCACCTGTGCGGGCTCGGCGGGGTGCGGTCGGCCGCCGCCGCGCTGGTGCGGCTGGTCGAGACCGACGACGACGTCACGGTCGCGTCCACCGCCGTCGCCGCGCTGGGGCGCGTCGGACGACCCGCCGACATCGGGGCGATCGCCGGGGCCACCGTGCGCTACCACCCCCAACAGCTGCGCCGCGCCGCGGCCGAGGCGCTGGGCGACCTCGGCCTCGCCCAGGCCGTGCCGGTCCTCGTCCGGCTCCTCGCCGACCCGATGTCCCAGGTGTCGGAGGCCGCGGCACGATCCCTCATCGCCCTCGGGCCGGTGGGGCGAGCCGCGCTCGCCGAGCACGCGCACCTGCCGGCGGCCGGTGCGGTCCTGACCCACGCCCGGCTCACGGGGGTGGCGGTGTGACCTGGCCGGAGGTGCACGACGCCGGGCGAGCCGCGCTCGAGGCGTTCTTCGCCGTCACCGCACCGTTCGTGTTCACGTACTTCGTCCTCATCAACTCCTCCTACCTCGCCCTGGTGCTCCTCGCGGCCTCGGGGTTCCGGAGGCACATGCGGGAGAAGGAGACCCGGCGCGAGATGACCGCGGGGGAGATGGCGCCCGGGGTCTCCGTCCTCGTCCCCGCCTACAACGAGGCGTCCCTCATCGTCACCTCGGTCCGGGCACTGCTCGCGCTCCGCTACCCGCAGCACGAGGTGGTCGTCGTCGACGACGGCAGCACGGACGGGATGCTCGACGTGCTCACCGAGGCGTTCGACCTCGTCCCGGTGCCGGCCCGCCCGACCGGGGAGATCCCCGTACGCGCCGAGCTCCGGGACGTCCTCGTCCCCCGCAACGGCCACACCCCGCTGCTCGTGGTGTCCAAGACGAACTCCGGTCGTTCCGAGGCGATCAACGTCGGCATCAACGCCGCCCGCCTGCCCATCGTCGCCATCATCGACGCCGACTCCATCCTCGAGCCGGACGCCCTCGTGCGCGTGACCCAGCCGTTCATCGACGACCCCAACCGGGTCGTCGGCGCGGGAGGCACCGTCCGGGCCGTCAACGGCAGCAAGGTGATGGCGGGCCGGCTGGTCCGCCTCCAGATGCCGGGGTCGTGGCTGGCCCGGGCCCAGGTCATGGAGTACCTCCGGAGCTTCCTCATCGGCCGCACCGGGTGGGCCTCGATCGGCACGCTGCTCCTCATCAGCGGGGCCTTCGGCGTCTACCGCCGCGACGTCGTCATCGCCGCGGGCGGCCTGGACCCCGACAGCATCGGCGAGGACTTCGAGCTCTGCCTGCGCGTGCACCGGATGATGCGGGACGCGCGCCGGGAGTACCGCATGGTCTTCGTGCCGGAGCCGGTCTGCTGGACCGAGGTCCCGACGACGCTGGCGGTCCTGCGCCGGCAGCGCACGCGCTGGCACCGGGGGCTCTGGGAGACCCTCTGGGCCTATCGGGGGATGCTCTTCCGGCGGCGCTACGGACGGGTCGGGTGGCTCGGCCTCCCGTACTACTGGGTCTTCGAGCTCTTCGCCCCGCTCCTCGAGATCGTCGGGATCGTCGTCGTCCCGCTCGGGCTGGTCTTCGACGCCGTCAACGTGCGGTACGCCATCCTGTTGCTGCTCGTCGCCTACGGTTACGCCATCGTCGTCACCCTCGCCGCGATGTCGGTGGAGGAGTGGGCCTTCCACCGCTACGACCGCTGGCGCGACCTCGCCATCGGCGTGGCCGCCACCGTCTTCGAGAACGTCGGCTACCGGCAGATGACGGTGTGGTGGCGCCTCGAGGGCTGGTGGGCGAGCCTGCGCGGCCGTCAACAGGTCTGGGGCGTCATGACCCGGGCCGGGTTCGAGGAGGGGACCACGTGAGCGACCGCCCCGCGCCCCACGTCCCCCCGGTCGCGACGAGGCTGCGCGTCCTCACCGCCGTCGCGCTGACGACCGTGCCGGTGACCGCCACCGCGGCGTGGCTCGCGGTGCGGCCCGGGGCCTCACCGCGAGCCGTCCTCCTCGTCGCGCTCGCGGCGGTCGTGGGCAGTGCCCTCGTCGCCGGGGCCGCCCGCACCGTCGAGACCCGCCTGACCAAGGACCTGGTGGCCCTCGCGGGCGCCCACGACGCGCTCGCCGTCGAGCAGGCCGAGGCGCTGCGGCTCCACCAGCTCGCGCTCGACATGGCGCGCACCCTCCACTGCTCACCGGACCTCTCGGGGTCGCTCCGGCTGGCCTGCTCCCGGCTCGGTGAGGAGCTGCGGGTGGACCGGGTCGTCCTGATGACCCTGGACTCCGACCAGCACCTGCGCCGGTGGGAACAGTGGCACGGCGCCGACGTCGACGCGCTGCCCCCGCCGCCCCCCGAGCTGGTCTCCCTCGTGCAGCCGGTCTCGCACGACCTGCTCCACGGGTCCAGCCGCGTCGTGCCCGACCTCTTCGCCCCGGGGACCCGTCAGGACGCCGTCGTGGGCGAGCTCCGCCGCTTCGCCGACGCGCACGGGCTGCTCCTCGTGCCCGTCGGGGCGACCGACCGCCAGCTCGGCCTGCTCGCCTGCATCACGGTCGACCGGCCGCGACCCTGGCCCGACCACGAGGTACGTGCGGTCGAGCAGCTCTCCGCGATCATGGCCCAGGCCATCGTCCAGCAGCGGCTCCTCGAGGTGCAGGACCTCCAGGTGCGCGAGCTGCGGGCGCTCGACGAGCACAAGGACACCTTCCTCGCGACGGTGAGCCACGAGCTGCGGACGCCGCTCACGTCCATCGGGGGGTACCTCGAGATCATCCGGGACGGGGACCTCGGCGCGGTGACCCCCGACCAGGCGGCGGCGCTCGACGTCATCGAGCGCAACTCCGACCGGCTGCGCGGGCTGATCGAGGACCTCCTCGTCCTCAACCGGATGGAGACCGCCGGCCTGCGGGGCGACCCGGGGCCCGTCGACCTCGGGGCGCTCCTGACCACCTGCGTCGAGCTGCTGCGCCCGACCGCCGAGGCCGCCGGGGTCGAGCTGGTCACCTCGGCCGTCGGGCCGCTCGGTGTCCACGGCCACGCCGGCCAGCTCGAGCGGGCGCTCCTCAACGTCCTCGGCAACGCGCTGAAGTTCACGCCCAGCGGGGGGTCGGTGGTCCTCGGCGCCCGCGCCACCGGCGGCGCGGTCGTCGTGGAGGTGGCCGACACCGGCATCGGCATCCCCGGGGACGACCTCGAGCGGCTCTGCGACCGGTTCTTCCGTGCGGGCAACGCGACCGCTGCGGCGATCCCCGGGACGGGACTCGGGCTGGCGATCGTGCGCGGGGTCGTGGAGCGGCACGGCGGCGAGGTCGCGTTCAGCTCGGCGGAGGGCCGCGGGACCACCGTCCGGCTGCGGTTCCCGGCGGTACCGGTCGCCCCGCCGCCCGGGAATGCGGCGGCGGCCCGAGCGGTTTAGGTCACCGTGTGCCTGCTCTGGCACACTTGAGCGCTGGACCGGTTCACGGCACAGACGCGTTTCCTGAGCGGCCTCCCCACGAGGGTCGCAGGCGGGGCGCCAGAGGGCTTGCAGCACGGTGCTGGGCCCGCCGACCCGGAGACATCCAAGGGAGAGACATCGTGAAGAAGGACATCCACCCCAGCTACGGGGAGACCACGGTCACCTGCACCTGTGGCAACACGTTCACCACGCGGAGCACCGCCGCCGACGGCACCATCCGCGCCGAGGTGTGCTCCAACTGCCACCCGTTCTACACGGGCAAGCAGAAGATCCTCGACACCGGTGGCCGCGTGGCCCGGTTCGAGGCCCGCTACGGCAAGAAGGCCGCCAAGTAGCACCCCCGACGCGCCGGTCCGCCTCCTCCTGAGGTGGGCCGGCGCGTCGCGTCCGTCCGTCCACCCCACCCCCACCGGAGGCCGCCGTGCTCGAGTCCGCCGAGGCGCTCGTCGCCGAGCACGCCGCCCTGGAGCGGCAGATGGCCGACCCGGCCGTCGCCTCCGACCCCGAGCGCAGCCGCGAGGTCGGCAAGCGCTACGCGGCCCTCGGGCCGACCGTCGCCGCGCACCGCGCCTGGGTGGCGGCCCGCGACGACCTCGGCGCGGCCCGGGAGCTGGCCGCCGAGGACGAGGCGTTCGCGGCCGAGGTCCCGGCCCTCGAGGCCGCCGTCGCCGACGCCGAGTCCCGCCTGCGGCGGCTCCTCGTCCCGCGTGACCCCGAGGACGACCGCGACGTCATCCTCGAGGTGAAGGCGGGCGAGGGCGGTGAGGAGTCCGCCCTCTTCGCGGCCGACCTGCTGCGGATGTACCTCCGCCACGCCGAGCGCCGGGGCTGGCGCACCGAGGTCCTCGACGCCACCGAGTCCGACCTCGGCGGGTACAAGGACGTCAAGGTCGCGGTGAAGTCCCGGGGGACGCCGCGGCCCGGCGAGGCGCCGTGGGCCCGCCTGAAGTTCGAGGGGGGCGTCCACCGGGTGCAGCGGGTGCCGGTCACCGAGAGCCAGGGCCGCATCCACACCTCGGCGGCCGGCGTGTGGGTCATGCCCGAGGCCGAGGAGGTCGAGGTCTCGATCGACCCGAACGACCTGCGCGTCGACGTCTTCCGCTCCAGCGGGCCGGGGGGGCAGAGCGTCAACACCACGGACTCCGCCGTCCGGATCACGCACCTGCCCACCGGCGTCGTCGTGTCGTGCCAGAACGAGAAGAGCCAGCTGCAGAACCGCGAGGCAGCCCTTCGGGTGCTCCGCGCGCGCCTGCACCAGATGGCGATGGACGAGCGGCGTGCGGCCGACAACGACGCGCGCTCCAGCCAGGTGCGCACCGTCGACCGGTCCGAGCGGATCCGCACGTACAACTACCCCGAGAACCGGATCAGCGACCACCGGACGGGCTACAAGTCGCACCACCTCGACGCCGTGCTCGACGGCGACCTCGACCCCGTGGTCCAGTCGTGCGTCGACGCCGACGAGGACGCCCGGCTCGCCGCGATCGCCGACCGATGAGCGCGAGCACCCTCGACGTCCTCGTCGCGAGGGGCCGGGAGGTCCTCGCCCACGCCGCCGTCCCGTCGCCCGAGGCCGACGCCGTCGAGCTCGCCGCGTTCGTCCTCGGGGTGGACGCCGGGGAGGTCCGGCTGCGGAGGGTGATGCGTACCCCGGTCGCGGAGCGGGACGTGGCCCGGTACGAGGAGCTCGTCGAGGCGCGGCGGACGCGGGTCCCGCTCCAGCACCTCACGGGACGCGCCCCGTTCCGTCGGCTCACCCTCGCCGTCGGGCCGGGGGTCTTCGTGCCCCGCCCCGAGACCGAGGTCGTCGCCGGGTTCGCGATCGAGGCGGCCGCGGCGTCGGCGGAGCCCGTCGTCGTCGACCTCTGCACCGGGTCGGGCGCCATTGCGCTCGCGGTCAGGGACGAGCTGCCGCGGGCAAGGGTCCATGCCGTCGAGCTCTCGGAGCTCGCCCACGGCTGGGCGGTGGCCAACCGGGACCGGCTCGGGCTCGACGTCGACGTCCGCCTCGGCGACGCGACGACCGCGTTCGAGGACCTCGAGGGCGCGGTCGACGTCGTCGTGAGCAACCCGCCCTACATCCCCGACGGCGCCGTGCCGCTGGACGTCGAGGTCCGGGAGCACGACCCCGAGGTCGCGCTCTACGGGCGCTCGGCCGACGGGCTGGCGGTCCCGGTCGCGGTCGCGGCCCGGGCGGCCACCCTCCTGCGGGACGGGGGTGTGCTCGTCATGGAGCACGCCGACACCCAGGGCGCCACCCTGCCGGACCGCCTCCGCGCGACCGGCGACTGGGTCGGGGTCGTCGACCACCCGGACCTCACCGGACGGCCCCGGGTCACCGTCGCCGTGCGGGCCCCGAGCTCGCGCTAGGGCCGCCGCGATCGACCGGCCGCCTCTCGACCGGCCGCCTCTCGACCGGCCGCCGGGCGTGGCCGTCAGACGCGGCCGAGGATGAACATCAGCAGCGCGATGATCAACAGCACGCCGACGATGGTCCAGATGAGACCGGAACCACGCATGGGTCACCTCTCGTGTTCCTCGGGAGCGGGCGGTTCTCGCCCGCGTGTCACCCGACACTAGGGGCCCCGCGCGTCGGTGTGCCGCCGGCGGGCCGACCGGTCGACGCGGCCTAGGCTGGCCCCCATGAGCCCGGTCTTCGACTGCACCACCGAGACGGGGCGGGCCGACGCGCTCCCGAAGGTCGCCGAGGGGGTCCGTCGGGGTCGCCTCGTCGTCCTGCCCACCGACACCGTCTACGGGGTCGGGGCGGACGCCTTCAGCGCGGACGCCGTCCGCGACCTGCTCGACGCCAAGGGCCGCGGCCCCGACATGCCGCCGCCCGTGCTCGTCCCCGACGCACGCACCGTCGAGGGGCTCGCGACCGAGGTGCCCGAGTACGCCCGCGCCCTCATCGGGGCGTACTGGCCGGGGCCGCTCACCGTCGTCCTGCGGGCCCAGCCCTCCCTCGCGTGGGACCTCGGTGACACCGGTGGCACGGTCGCGCTGCGGATGCCGGACGACGAGGTCGCGCTCGCTCTGCTGCGCGAGGTCGGCCCGATGGCGGTGAGCAGCGCCAACCGGCACGGGTACCCGGCGAGCCGCACGGTCGTGGAGGCCGCGACCCAGCTCGGGGCGAGCGTCGAGTTCTACCTCGACGGCGGTCCCAGCACCGGCGGCCTCGCCTCGACCATCGTCGACTGCACCCGCGACGAGCCCCGCATCCTGCGGCTCGGGGCCCTCTCGGAGGAGGACGTGATGGACGTCGTCGAGCGGGCGCGGGGCGACGCCCTAGAGTTGACGGGCGCCGAGCACACCGGCGCGGGTGCCGAGACCGACGCACCCACCCAGGACGAGCCGCGGGAGACCAGCGCCGATGACTGACACGTTCTACGGATCCGACTACGACGCCCTGGCGGCGTTCGACCCCGAGATCGCGGGCGTGCTCCTCTCCGAGCTCGGTCGGCTCCGCGGGGGGCTCCAGCTCATCGCGAGCGAGAACTTCTCCAGCCCCGAGGTGCTCACCGCCCTCGGGTCGACGCTGTCGAACAAGTACGCCGAGGGCTACCCGGGTCGTCGGTACTACGGGGGGTGCAGCGAGGTCGACATCGCCGAGACCTTGGCCATCACGCGCTGCAAGGAGCTGTTCGGCGCCGACCACGCCAACGTCCAGCCGCACTCCGGCGCGAGCGCCAACCAGGCCGTCTACGGTGCCTTCCTGTCACCCGGCGACACCCTCCTCGCGATGAGCCTCCCGCACGGCGGGCACCTCACCCACGGCTCGAAGGTCTCGTTCTCGGGCAAGTGGTTCGACGCGGTGCACTACGGGGTCGACAAGGACACCGAGGACATCGACTACGACCAGGTCGAGCGGCTCGCGCGCGAGCACCGGCCGAAGGTCATCCTCGCCGGGGGCTCCGCCATCCCGCGCCTCATCGACTTCGCGCGCTTCCGCGCCATCGCCGACGAGGTCGGTGCGATCTTCTGGGTCGATGCCGCGCACTTCATCGGCCTCGTCGCCGGCGGGGCGATCCCCAGCCCGGTGCCGCACGCCGACGTCGTCTCGTTCACGACGCACAAGGTGCTGCGGGGCCCCCGCTCCGGCGGCATCGTCTGCCGCGAGGAGCACGCCAAGGCCATCGACAAGGCCGTCTTCCCGATGATGCAGGGCGGCCCGCAGATGCACTCGATCGCGGCGAAGGCGGTCAACTTCAAGGAGTGCGCGACCCCCGAGTACGCCGCCTACACCCGCCAGGTCGTGGCCAATGCGGCGGTCCTCGCCGAGACGCTCGGCGAGCACGGCATCCGGCCGACCACCGGTGGCACCGACACCCACCTCTCCCTCCACGACCTGCAGGGCGTCCTCGTCACCGGCGCGGACGCCGAGGCCCGCGCGGACGCGGCGGGGATCACCCTCAACAAGAACGCGATCCCCTTCGACCCGCAGAAGCCGAGCATCGCCTCGGGCATCCGGGTCGGCACGCCGTGCGTCACGACGCAGGGGATGGGCTCGGACGAGATGCGCACCATCGCCGGCCTCATCGCACGGGCCGTGGTCGACGGCGACGCCGACCCCGACCACGCCGTCTCGCGCGAGGTCCGGGCGCAGGTCACCGGGCTCGTCGAAGCCTTCCCGGCGTACCCGCGCCCGACCGCCTGAGGCACCAGGAGCCACCCCACCCGTGTCCGAACCCTCGCCCGCGAGCCAGCCGGAGCCGCGCCTGCTCACCCGGCTGAACCGCCGGGGGTTCCGGCTCGTCATGCTCCTCGACGGCCTCGCCGTCCTCGGCCTCATGGTCGGGTCGATGCTGGTCCGGTTCGGGTGGCAGGCGCCGCCCCCCTACACCCCCGAGCAGTACGCGCTGTCCTTCGCGGTCTCGGCGCTCATCTTCCTCGTGGCGTTCTACTTCGGGGGCCTGTACGAGCGCGAGCCCCGGCTGGGGGCAGCGGGGGTGCTGGCGCACGCCGCACGCCTCTCGCTGGCAGCCGGGAGCTTCGTCGCGCTGCTCAACCTCCTGCTCAGCGGCTTCGCACGCCAGCGGGGCTCCTCCCTCACCGAGCGGGTGCTGCCGTTCCCCATCGGCAACCTCCTCGTCGTCATCGTCCTCGCGGCGGTCGTCGTCGCCGTCAACCGCACGGTCGTGCACTGGCTGCGGACCCGTCGGGAGGGGCCGCCGCGGGTGCTCCTCGCCGGGACCCGTCAGGACATCGAGCTGGCGCGCGACCACGTCGTGGTCAACGGGTCGGTCCTGCGGGTCGTCGCCGAGGTCGACGACCCCCACACCATCGTCGAGGTCGCCGAGCGGACCAACGCCACCGACGTCCTGCTCCTGTCCAGCGCCTGGCTCGACCTCTGGTACCCGCGGACGATCGGGCGGCTGGACCGGCTCGACGTCACCGTGCTGCTCCGGGTGGGGGGTCGCGAGACGCTGTTCGGGCTCGACCGGCTCCGGGAGGTCGCCGGGCTCCCGTTCGTCCTCCTCCTGCCGCAGACCATGGCGGCCTCCCAACGGCACTTCAAGCGGCTGCTCGACCTGCTCCTCGTCGTCGTCACGGCACCGGTGTGGCTGCTGCTGCTCGGGGTCGTGGCGCTGCACCAGCTCGCGGTCGTCGGCCGACCGCTGCTCTTCCGGCAGACCCGGGTCGGGGCCGGGGGAGAGACCTTCGAGATGGTGAAGTTCCGGACCATGCGGACCGACGCCGAGGCGGCCGGGGTCCAGCTGTCGGCGCACGGGGACCCGCGGGTGATCCCGGCGTGTCGGTGGGTCAGGGCGACGCGCGCGGACGAGCTGCCGCAGATCCTGCACATCCTCACCGGCCGGATGTCGGTCGTCGGGCCTCGCCCGGAGCGCCCCGAGCTCACCGCCGGCTTCGAGCAGGAGATCGCGGGGTACACCCGCCGCCACGAGGTGCCCCCGGGGCTGACCGGTCTGGCCCAGATCCACGGCCGCTACCACACGGACGCGGAGTACAAGCTGGGCTACGACCTCCAGTACCTCGTCAACTGGTCCCCGGTGCTCGACCTGGAGATCATCGTCAGGACCATCTGGGTCGTCCTCGCCCGACGGGTCTGACCAGCGACTTTGCCGCCCGGTAGCGCTTGTGATAACTTTCACAAGCCGTCACGGAGCCCCTCCGCCACGACCACCGAAGAGGCCGATCGCAGATGACCGACCGCACCGAGAACGCCCCCGCCGGCCCCGGCGCGCCGTTCGCGGTCATGCTGCGGGGGGCCATGCTCCCGGCCACGCTCGCCGGGGTCGTCGCCGTCGTCGTCCTCGCCGTGGCACGGGGCGCCGACTCGATCGCGGGGGCCCTGCTCGGGCTCGCGGTCTCCGTCGCCTTCTACGTCTCCGGCATGCTGCTGCTGAGCCGTCTCGTCCGCAGCGCCAGCCCGCACGCCTTCTTCGCCGTCGCGATGGCCGTCTACCTCGGCCAGATCATGGCGCTCCTGGTGTTCTTCATCGCCTTCCGGAGCGCGTCGTGGCTCGACGGCACGGCGCTCGCGGTGACGGCGCTCGTGGTCACCATCGCCTGGCAGGCATTCGCCTACCGGGCCGTGCGCAACGCCCGGTTGCCCGTCTACGACGAGCCCGCGACCAGCCCGGAGCAGGGGCGATGAGCATCGCCGGAGGCCCGGGTCCCGCCGTCGCGGGCACCTGCGAGGGTCGGGTAGCGTACGTCGAGTCCACCCGGGCGCCCGTCGTCGGCGCCCGTGACATCCCCGAGGAGAAGGTGTGAGCCCGACCGTGGTCTCCGCTAGCTGGCTGCCCGTCGCCGTCGCCCCCGCCGCTGGAGGCGAGGGTGGCTTCGAGACCCCCGGCGTCAAGGACTTCTGGTGGCCGCTCATCGGCGGCGACAGCGCCTTCACGCTGACCCGCCCGGGCCTGGTCCTCCTCCTCTCGGTGGGCCTGCTCGCGTGGTTCTACGTCGGCGCGACCCGCAAGCTCACCGTCGTCCCGAGCAAGAACCAGTTCCTCGTCGAGGGCAGCTACAACTTCGTCCGGAACACGATCGGCCGGGACATCATCGGGAGCAAGGACTTCCTCCAGTTCGTCCCGCTGCTGCTCACCCTCTTCACGCTCATCCTCGTGAACAACCTCTTCGGGATCGTGCCCTTCGTGCAGTTCCCGACGATGAGCCGGGTCGGCATCCCGATCGTGCTCACGCTGATCGTCTACGTCGTCTACCACACCGTCGCGATCCGCCGGAAGCACGGCGTCCTGCCGTACCTGAAGTCGCTCATCCCCCCGGGGCTGCCGGGCTGGCTCCGACCGATCCTCTTCGTCCTCGAGTTCCTCACGTACTTCGTGATCCGCCCGCTGACGCTCGCCCTGCGACTGTTCGGCAACATGCTCGCGGGCCACCTGATGCTCCTCGTCTTCATCATCGGCGGCGAGTACCTGCTGCTCCACGGGGACAACCTCTTCCTGAGGTTCTCCGGGGTGCTGTCCTTCGGCTTCTCCATCGCGATGACGTTCTTCGAGCTCCTCATCGAGTTCCTCCAGGCGTTCATCTTCACCCTGCTCGCCGCGCTGTACATCAGCGACGCGGTGAGCGAGCACCACTGACCCCCGGCACCGTCCGGTAGCACGACCCCGCTCCATCCCGACGCCGGGACAGGCCCGGCGCCACCGAAAGGAACTGTGACATGACTGGCGACATCGCCTACCTCGGCTACGGCCTCGCCGCGATCGGCCCCGGCATCGGTGTCGGTCTGATCTTCGCCGCCTACATCAACGGTGTGGCTCGCCAGCCGGAGGCCCGCGGCATGCTCCAGACCATCGCCTTCACCGGCATGGCGATCACGGAGGCGCTGGCCATCCTCGGTCTCGTCTTCGCCTTCGTCTTCCAGGGCTGACGCCCACCTCGTCCGCCCACCGCTCGAGCTCCAACAGATAGGACGCGACGTGTACCTCGCATCCCTGGTCGCCGCCGAGGGGGAGACCACCGGTTACCCCTCCGGCTTCCCGCTGCTGCCGCACCCCGCCGAGATGATCATCGGGGTCATCTCCTTCGCCATCCTGTACTGGCTGTACAAGTCGAAGGTCGTGCCCCGCCTCGAGGAGCTCTACGAGGAGCGCGCCGCGGCCATCGAGGGCGGCATGCAGCAGGCGGAGCAGGCCCAGGCCGAGGCCAAGGCCGCGCTCGAGCAGTACACCGCCCAGCTCGCCGAGGCCCGCCACGAGGCCAACGAGCTCCGAGAGGCCGCCCGCGAGCAGGGCGCCCAGATCGTCGCCGAGATGCGTTCCCAGGCCCAGGCCGAGGCGACCCGCATCACGGAGGCGGCCAAGCGCCAGGTCGAGGCCGAGCGCCAGCAGGCGGTCGTCCAGCTCCGGCAGGAGGTCGGCGCCCTGTCGACCACCCTCGCGAGCAAGATCGTCGGGGAGTCCCTCGAGGACGAGGTGCGCCAGAAGGGCATCGTCGACCGCTTCCTCGCCGACCTCGAGTCGGGAGAGGTTCGCCCGGAGAAGGTCGCACCGGCCGGGCAGGACGCCTGATGCGTGGTTCGTCCCGCGGTGCCGCCCGCGCGTCCCAGGAGGCCCTCGACGCGGCCCTCGCGGGCGGCGCCACCGGTGGTGCGCTGGCCGACGAGCTCTTCGCGGTGACCGGCGTCGTCGAGGGCACCGCCTCGCTGCGCCGCGCCCTCGCGGACCCGTCGCGGGAGAAGGACGCCAAGGCCGGTCTGGCCCGTTCCCTCTTCGGGGGCAAGGTCGGCGACGCCGCCCTCGGGCTGCTCACGACCGTCACCGGCCAGCGCTGGGCCGCCGAGCGCGACCTCGGCGACATGCTCGAGAGCCTCGCCGTCCAGGCGCTGCTCTCGGGGGCCGAGCGCGAGGGCCGGATCGACCGGGTCGAGGACGAGCTGTTCCGCTTCGAGCGGATCATCGCGGCCGACCCCGGGCTGCGGGACACCCTCTCGAGCCGCAACACCGACGCCGAGGGCAAGGCCGGACTCGTCCGGTCGCTGCTCGAGGGCAAGGCGGCCCCGGAGACCATCCGGCTCGCCGAGCAGGCCGTCCGCGTCCCGCGCGGCCGCCGGCTCGACCGGGTCATGGAGAGCTACCTGACCCTCGCGGCGCGCCGTCGTGACGAGCTCACCGCGCTCGTCACGGCCGCCGTCCACCTGAGTGAGCAGCAGCGGGCCCGCCTGCGCAGCGCACTCGAGCAGCACTACGGCAAGTCCGTCACGCTCCAGGTCGTCCAGGACCCCACGGTCATGGGCGGCATCCGGGTCCAGGTCGGCGACGAGGTCGTCGACGGCACCGTGCTCCGCCGCCTCGACGAGGCGCGCAGGCACGTCGCCGGGGGCTGACCCGCCGCCCGCGGCACCCAACAGAACACGCACCACCCACCCAGAACTTCGGCCCACATGGGGCCGGTGACCGAGGAGAAGATCACACATGACGGAGCTCTCGATCCGTCCGGACGAGATCCGGGACGCGCTGGACAGCTACGTGCGCTCCTACGAGCCGGGCGCCGCGTCCCGCGAGGAGGTCGGACGCGTCACCGATGCCGGTGACGGCATCGCGCACGTCGAGGGCCTGCCCTCGGCCATGACCAACGAGCTGCTCCAGTTCGAGGACGGCACGCTCGGCCTCGCGCTGAACCTCGACGTCCACGAGATCGGCGTCGTCGTCCTCGGTGACTACTCCGCCATCGAGGAGGGCCAGGAGGTCAAGCGCACCGGCGAGGTCCTCTCGGTCCCCGTCGGCGACAACTTCCTCGGTCGCGTCATCGACCCGCTGGGCACGCCGATCGACGGCATGGGCGACATCGTCTCCGAGGAGCGTCGCGCCCTCGAGCTGCAGGCCCCCACGGTCGTCCAGCGCAAGTCGGTCCACGAGCCGATGCAGACCGGCCTCAAGGCCGTCGACGCGATGACCCCGATCGGCCGCGGCCAGCGCCAGCTGATCATCGGTGACCGCCAGACGGGCAAGACCACGGTCGCGGTCGACACGATCATCAACCAGAAGGAGTTCTGGGAGACGGGTGACCCGGACAAGCAGGTCCGCTGCATCTACGTCGCGATCGGCCAGAAGGGTTCGACGATCGCCGCGGTCCGCGGCACCCTCGAGGAGGCCGGCGCGATGGAGTACACGACCATCGTCGCCGCTCCGGCGTCCGACTCCGCGGGCTTCAAGTACCTCGCCCCCTACACCGGCTCGGCCATCGGCCAGCACTGGATGTACCAGGGCAAGCACGTCCTGATCGTCTTCGACGACCTGTCCAAGCAGGCCGAGGCCTACCGCGCCGTCTCCCTCCTGCTGCGCCGTCCGCCGGGCCGCGAGGCCTACCCGGGCGACGTCTTCTACCTGCACAGCCGGCTGCTCGAGCGCTGCGCGAAGCTCTCCGACGACCTCGGGCACGGCTCGATGACCGGCCTGCCGATCATCGAGACCAAGGCCGGCGACGTCTCGGCGTACATCCCGACCAACGTCATCTCGATCACCGACGGCCAGATCTACCTCCAGGCCGACCTGTTCAACGCCAACGTCCGCCCGGCGATCGACGTGGGCGTCTCGGTGTCGCGTGTCGGTGGTGCCGCGCAGATCAAGGCGATGAAGTCGGTGGCGGGCCGGCTCAAGCTCGACCTCGCGCAGTTCCGTGCCCTCGAGGCGTTCGCGATGTTCGCGTCCGACCTCGACCCCGCCTCGCGCGCCCAGCTCGCGAAGGGCGCCCGCCTCGTCGAGCTGCTCAAGCAGCCGCAGGCGTCGCCGTACCCGGTCGAGGAGCAGGTCGTCTCCATCTGGATGGGCACGACGGGCAAGCTCGACAGCATCGCGGTCGAGGACGTCCGCCGCTTCGAGGCCGAGTTCCTCGACCACCTGCGGCGGACCAAGGCCGACCTGCTCGCGGCGATCCGGGAGACCGGCAAGTTCGAGGAGAGCACCGAGCAGGCGCTCGAGGCCGAGGTCGACTCCTTCAAGTCCAAGCAGTTCGACGGCTCGGGCGACACCGGCATCCAGGTCGGCTCCGAGGAGCAGGACGGGGCCGACGCCCTGGACTCCGACCAGGAGCAGATCGTCAAGCAGAAGCGCTGAGCCGCGTCCACCGAGCAGACACCACGAAAGGCGGGAACACATGGGAGCGCAGATCCGGGAGTACCGGCAGCGCATCCGGGCCGTCAGTGCGACGAAGAAGATCACCCGGGCCATGGAGCTCATGGCGGCCTCGCGCGTCGTCAAGGCCCAGCAGGCCGTCCGGGAGTCGACGCCGTACGCGCGGGCGCTGACCCGTGCGGTCTCGGCGGTCGCGACCTTCTCCAACGAGGACCACCCGCTCACCTCGGAGAAGGAGGACGTCCGCCGCGCGGCGGTCCTCATCATGACCTCCGACCGTGGCCTCGCCGGTGCGTACAGCTCCTCCGTCCTCAAGGAGAGCGAGCGGCTCGTCGCCCGCCTCCGCGAGGAGGGCAAGGAGGTCGTCCCGTACCTCATGGGCCGCAAGGCGATCGCGTTCTACACGTTCCGCCGTCGTGAGTTCGCGGCGGAGTGGAGCGGCAACTCCGAGAAGCCGAGCTTCGACACCGCCCGCGAGGTGGGGGAGCGGCTCGTCGCCGACTTCACGACCGACACCGCCGAGGGTGGGGTCGACGAGGTCCACGTGGTCTTCACGCGCTTCGTGTCGATGGTCACCCAGGAGCCCGAGGTCATCCGGCTGCTCCCGCTCGAGGTCGTCGAGGGCGAGGAGGCCCCCGCCGAGGAGGACCTCCTGCCGCTGTACGAGTTCGAGCCGGGTGCCGCGCAGGTGCTCGACGCGCTCCTCCCGAAGTACGTCACCGCCCGGTTGTTCAACTGCATGCTCATGGCGGCCGCCTCCGAGCTCGCCGCCCGCCAGCGGGCGATGAAGTCGGCGACGGACAACGCCGAGGAGCTCATCAAGAAGTACACCCGCCTCCACAACCAGGCGCGCCAGGCCGAGATCACCCAAGAGATCAGCGAAATCGTCGGCGGCGCCACGGCGCTGTCCGAGAGCAAGTGAGAGAGAGACCATGACTGCCACTGTCACCGAGACGAGCGAGGCCGCCGCCACCGGCGGTATCGGTCGGATTTCCCGGATCACCGGCCCGGTCGTCGACGTCGAGTTCCCCGTCGACGCGATGCCCGAGCAGTACAACCTGCTGACGACCGAGGTCGAGCTCGGTGGTGAGACCAACACGCTGAACCTCGAGGTCGCCCAGCACATCGGCGACAACATGGTGCGCGCGATCTCGCTGCAGCCCACCGACGGCCTCGTCCGCGGCACCGCCGTCAAGGACAGCGGCGGGCCGATCACCGTGCCCGTCGGGGACGTCACGCTCGGTCACGTGTTCAACACGACCGGCGTGTGCCTCAACCTCGAGCCCGGCGAGACCCTCGACGTCAAGGAGCGCTGGGGCATCCACCGCAAGGCCCCGGCCTTCGACCAGCTCGAGTCCAAGACGCAGATGTTCGAGACCGGCATCAAGGTCATCGACCTGCTCACGCCCTACGTCCTCGGCGGCAAGATCGGCCTCTTCGGCGGTGCGGGTGTCGGCAAGACCGTCCTCATCCAGGAGATGATCGCCCGTGTCGCCCGCGACCACGGTGGTGTCTCGGTGTTCGCCGGTGTCGGTGAGCGCACCCGTGAGGGCAACGACCTCATGGTCGAGATGGAGGAGGCCGGCGTCCTCGGCCAGACCGCCCTCGTCTTCGGCCAGATGGACGAGCCGCCGGGCACCCGCCTGCGCGTCGCCCTGTCGGCGCTGACGATGGCGGAGTACTTCCGCGACGTCCAGGGCCAGGACGTGCTCCTGTTCATCGACAACATCTTCCGGTTCACCCAGGCCGGCCAGGAGGTCTCGACCCTCCTCGGTCGCATGCCGTCGGCGGTCGGCTACCAGCCGACGCTGGCCGACGAGATGGGCACCCTCCAGGAGCGGATCACCTCGACCCGTGGGCACTCGATCACCTCGATGCAGGCGATCTACGTCCCCGCGGACGACTACACCGACCCGGCGCCGGCGACCACCTTCGCCCACCTCGACGCGACGACCGAGCTCTCGCGCGAGATCGCCTCGCTCGGCATCTACCCGGCCGTGGACCCGCTCACCTCGACGAGCCGGATCCTCGACCGCCGCTACATCTCCACCGAGCACTACGAGACCGCGGTCCGCGTCAAGCAGATCCTCCAGCGCAACAAGGAGCTGCAGGACATCATCGCGATCCTCGGGATCGACGAGCTCTCCGAGGAGGACAAGATCCTCGTCAACCGGGCCCGTCGCATCCAGCGCTTCCTGTCGCAGAACACCTACGTCGCGAAGCAGTTCACGGGCATCGAGGGCTCGACGGTCTCGCTCGCCGACACCATCGAGGCGTTCACGAAGATCTGCGACGGCGACTACGACCACGTCGGTGAGCAGGCGTTCTTCATGTGCGGTGGCCTCGACGACGTCGAGCGCCAGTGGGCCGAGATCCAGAAGAACCTCTGATGGCCCTCCAGGTCGAGCTCGTCGCCGCCGACCGCAAGGTCTGGGAGGGAGAGGCCAGCCAGGTCAGCGCCCGGTCGATGGAGGGTGACCTCGGCGTGCTGCCGGGTCACCAGCCGACCCTGGTCATCCTCGCCGAGGGTGAGGTGCGGATCAACGCCGGTGGCTGGAAGTCCGCGACCGTGGACGGCGGGTTCATGTCCGTCGACCACGACCGCGTGACGATCGTCGCCGAGACGGTGGACGCCTCCGGCATGGGTTCCTGACGAACCGGGGCGGGGACGGGCTTCGGATGGACGCACTGGCTGTCTCCGAGCTCGTCCTCGCCCTCGTCGTCGTCCTCGTCGTCGGCGCGCTCACCTTCGTGTGGGCGCGCCGTCGCTACATCTCGGGGGACGGCCGGCCGGTCATGCTGTGCGCGCGCCGGGACGACGCCGGGTCCCGCTGGAGGCTCGGGCTGGCCCGCCTGGGCGCCGAGCGGTTCGAGTGGTTCAGCATCGGCGGACCCTCGCTGCGGCCCGAGGTGTCCTGGCTGCGGGGTGAGGTGCGGCTCGCGACGCCGCACCCCACCTCGGACGTCATCCCCGGCCTCGCCGAGCCGGTGGCCGTCAGCGGGAGCGCCGCGGGGCGCACGTGCGAGTTCGCGTTCGTCCCGGCCGCCTACACGGCCGTGCGTGCGTGGCTGGAGTCCAGCCCGCCCGGGTACAACGTCAACGTCGCCTAGCGCTCCGGGGCGGCCTCCCGGCCGCCGCCGGGCGCCCAGAGGACGTCGCCCCCGGCGTCGACGTTGGCCGAGCGGGCGAGGACGAAGAGCAGGTCCGAGAGCCGGTTGAGGTAGGTGGCCGTCGTCGGGTTGACCCCGCCCTCGCCACGGGCGGTGCCGGGCTCGGTGCCGTAGGCCTCGATGGCCGCCCAGGTCGAGCGCTCGGCCCGGCGGACGACGGTGAGCGCCTGGTGCAGGTGGGCGCTCCCCGGCGTGCCACCCGGGAGGATGAACGACCGCAGCTTCTCGAGCGGGGCGAGGTAGCGGTCGCAGTCGGCCTCGAGCTCGGCGACCCACTCGTCCTTGACCCGCAGCGGCGGGTACTCGTAGGTCGCCTGGAGCGGGGTCGCGAGGTCGGCTCCGACGTCGAACAGGTCGTTCTGCACGCGGAGGAGGACGGCCCGGACGTCGTCGGGGAGGTCGCCGCAGGCCACGGCCACGCCGAGGGCGGCGTTCGCCTCGTTGGCATCGGCGTAGGCGGCGAGGCGGAGGTCGGTCTTGCGGGTGCGGCTGAGGTCGCCGAGGGCCGTGGACCCGTCGTCGCCGGTCCGGGTGTAGATCCGGGTGAGGTTGACCATGGGCACAGCCTGACAGACGCCCGGAGGGACCCCCGCGGTGGCAGGAAGGTGCCAATGTCGTGAATTTGCCAAACCTTTACCGGCCGGGGCGTATCAGGACGGCCCTCTCGTGCGTCCATAGGGGCACACGATGCCGTGGAAAGGGGAACGACGTGTCCGACCGGGGGCCTCACGCCGTGACGATGACCGAGCACACCGACGAGACCGGGGTGGTCCTCGTGCTGTCCGGGCGCCTCGACGCCCGCGGCGTCGCCGACGTCCGGCTCGACCTGCACCGGATGGTCGCGACGGGCACCGGCCCCCTGCTGCTCGACCTCGCCGGCATCGAGATCCGCGACGCGAGCGCGCTCGGCCTCCTCGTCGAGGTCCGACGGCGCGCGCACCGCGCGGGTCGCCCGCTGCGGATCGTCGCCGCCGACGACCGGACCCGCCGGCTGCTGGTCCGGGTCCGCCAGCACGGCCTCCTCAGCGCCCCCGCCGCGCTCGCCGGAGCCGTCTGACCCCTGGCGGTGGCGCGGCTCACGTGTGGGCACTCTCACCGTGCGATGACCTACCCGTGGTGAGGGCTCGCGGCTAGCGTTCCGGCCATGTCCGAGACCAGCGCCGCCGCGCGCCCCGAGCGCGACCGCCCGTGGGTGATGCGGACCTACGCCGGCCACTCGAGCGCGGCCGCGAGCAACGCCCTCTACCGGCGCAACCTCGAGAAGGGCCAGACCGGGCTCTCGGTGGCCTTCGACCTGCCGACCCAGACCGGCTACGACCCCGACCACCCGCTCGCCCGGGGCGAGGTCGGGAAGGTCGGCGTCCCGGTCAGCCACGTCGGCGACATGCGCGCCCTCTTCGAGGACATCCCGCTCGCCTCGATGAACACCTCGATGACGATCAACGCGACCGCGATGTGGCTGCTCGCGCTCTACCAGGTCGTCGCCGAGGAGCAGGCCGAGGCCGCGGGCGAGGACCCGGCCGAGGCGGTGCGGGCCCTCGCGGGGACGACCCAGAACGACATCATCAAGGAGTACCTCTCGCGGGGGACCTACGCGTTCCCGCCGGCGCCCTCGATGCGGCTGATCACCGACATGGTCGCCTACACCGTGGCGGAGATCCCGCGGTGGAACCCGACGAACATCTGCAGCTACCACCTCCAGGAGGCCGGCGCGACGCCGGTGCAGGAGATCGCCTACGCGATGTCGACCGCGATCGCCGTCCTCGACGCGGTCCGCGACTCGGGGCAGGTGCCCGCGGAGCGCTTCGGGGAGGTCGTGGCCCGGATCTCCTTCTTCGTCAACGCCGGCGTCCGGTTCGTCGAGGAGATGTGCAAGATGCGGGCCTTCGTCCGGCTCTGGGACGAGATCACCCTCGAGCGGTACGGGGTCCAGGACCCCCGCCACCGGCGGTTCCGCTACGGCGTGCAGGTCAACTCGCTCGGCCTCACCGAGGCCCAGCCCGAGAACAACGTCCAGCGGATCGTCCTCGAGATGCTCGCGGTGACCCTGTCCAAGGACGCCCGCGCCCGCGCCGTCCAGCTGCCGGCCTGGAACGAGGCCCTCGGCCTCCCGCGTCCGTGGGACCAGCAGTGGTCGCTGCGGATCCAGCAGGTCCTGGCCTACGAGTCCGACCTGCTCGAGTACGACGACCTGTTCGAGGGGTCCGTCGTCGTCGAGGCCAAGGTCGCCGAGCTCGTCGAGGGGGCGCGCGCCGAGATCGACCGGGTCCGGGCGATGGGCGGAACGGTGCCCGCCGTCGAGGGCGGGTACATGAAGTCCGAGCTCGTGTCGTCGCACGCGCGGCGACGCGCCCGGATCGAGGCCGGCGAGGAGGTCGTCGTCGGCGTCAACCGCTTCGAGAGCACCGAGCCGAACCCGCTGACCGCCGACCTCACGACCGCGATCCAGACCGTCGACCCCGGGGTCGAGGCGGCCGCCGTCGCCGCGGTCCGGGCCTGGCGCGAGGAGCGCGACGCCGACCCCGAGCGCCGGGAGCGGGCCGCCGCGGCCCTCGCCCGGCTGCGTGCCGACGCCGCCAGCGACACCAACCTCATGCCGGCCACCCTCGAGTGCGCCCGCGCGGGCCTCACGACCGGCGAGTGGTCCGGGGCGCTGCGCGAGGTGTTCGGGGAGTTCCGGGCGCCCACCGGCGTCAGCGGTTCCGTCGGCGCCGGAGCGGGGACCGCGGCCCTGACCCGGGTGCGCGAGCTCGTCCGTGCCACCGGGGAGGAGCTGGGGGAGACCCTTCGCGTCCTCGTCGGCAAGCCGGGGCTCGACGGGCACTCCAACGGCGCCGAGCAGGTCGCCGTCCGGGCGCGGGACGCCGGCTTCGAGGTCGTCTACCAGGGCATCCGGCTCACCCCGGAGCAGATCGTCGGCGCCGCCGTGGCCGAGGACGTCCACCTCGTCGGCATCTCGATCCTGTCGGGGTCGCACATGGAGCTGGTCCCCGAGGTGCTCGAGCGGATGCGGGCGGCGGGGGCCGCTGACGTGCCGGTCATCGTCGGCGGCATCATCCCGGAGGCCGACGCGGTCCGGCTCAAGGAGCTCGGCGTGGCCGAGGTGTTCACGCCGAAGGACTTCGGGCTCACCGAGATCATGGCGCGCTTCGTCGACGTCATCCGCGCCTCCCGCGGCCTCGATCCGGTCACGGTGCCCGCCGGGGACTGACCCGGGGCGCCCGGCTCAGCCGCCGAGGGCCTCGGTGAGGGCCCTCGTGAACGCCGGGAGGTCGTCGGGGTTGCGGCTCGTGATGAGGTTGTCGTCGATGACGAGCTCGCGGTCCTCCCAGGTGGCACCCGCGTTGCGCAGGTCGGTCTGCAGGCTCGGCCACGAGGTGAGGGTGCGGTCGCGCACGACGTCGGCCTCGACGAGCGTCCACGGCGCGTGGCAGATCGCCGCGACCGGCTTGCCCGACTCGAGGAAGGTGCGGACGAAGGAGACGGCGTCGGCCTCGGTGCGCAGGGCGTCCGGGTTGGCCACGCCGCCGGGAAGCACGAGGGCCGCGTAGTCGCCCACCTCGGCCTCGGAGACGGTGACGTCGACCGGGAAGGTGTCGCCCTTGTCGAGGTGGTTGAAGGCCTGGACCTCGCCGGTGTCCGTCGAGACGAGGACCGGCTCGTGCCCGGCCTCCTCGACGGCCTTCCACGGCTCGGTGAGCTCGACCTGCTCGATGCCCTCCATCGCGACGAGGAAGGCGACCTTGCGGGACGTGCCGGTGGTGCTGGTCATGGTGTCCTCTCGAACGGGGATGTGCGGTCCCTCGAGGCCTACCCGGGGTCGGGGCCGGGCAAACGGCCGGGGCTCAGAAGAGCCGGTGCTCGCTGTCGTCGACTCCGCGCAGGGCGTCGTAGTCGAGGACGACGCACCGGATCCCGCGGTCCTCGGCGAGGGTGCGCGCCTGCGGCTTGATGACCTGGGCGGCGAAGACGCCGGTGACCGGGGCGAGGTGCGGGTCGCGGTTCATCAGCTCGAGGTAGCGGGTCAGCTGCTCGACGCCGTCGATCTCGCCGCGGCGCTTGATCTCCACGGCGACGTGCCGGCCGGCGGCGTCGCGGCAGAGGATGTCGACCGGTCCGATCGCCGTCATGTACTCGCGGCGGCTCAGGGTGTACCCGTCGCCGAGGGTCGTGATGTGCTGCGCGAGGAGCTTCTGGAGGTGGGCCTCGACGCCGTCCTTGACGAGGCCGGGGTCGAGGCCGAGGTCGTGGGCGGTGTCGTGGTGGACCTCGTGGAGGCGGACGCGGAGGCGGTCCTCGGACTTCGCGTGCTGGACGACCCAGACGGCGCTCACGCCCTCGGCGGCCTCGGTCTCGTCCGGCTCGACCTCGGCCATCGCGCACGGCGGGGACATCCAGTTGAGCGGCTTGTACGAGCCGCCGTCGGAGTGGACGAGCACGGAGCCGTCCGCCTTGACGAGGAGGAGACGGGTCGCGAGGGGCAGGTGCGCCGTCAGGCGCCCCTCGTAGTCGACCGAGCACGTCGCGATGACCATCCGCACGTCGCAGAACCCTACAGACCGGGGCACTCCGGATGGTTGCCCGGCCGGGGGCGGCGGGCGCACACTGGACGGTGAGGTGAGGCCGATGAGGGCAGCCCTGATGGCGATGCTGCTCATCGCGCTGCCCGGCGCCGTGTACCTCGTCGGCTTCGAGGGCCTCCGCTGGCTCGCCGGAGGCCGCCCACCACGCCTGCTGCGTTCGGCCCGGCGACCCGTGAGGTGGTGCGGTGCGCGGCTGGCCGGGCTCGTCGACGGCCTGGAGCGGGTGGGCTTCGTGGCCCGCCGCCGCCCCGAGCCCGTCCCCGCCGTGCTCCTCGCCCTCGAGCTGCGGCGGCTCGCGGCCGAGGTACGCCGGATCGAGGAGGCCTGCCAGCCCCACCCGGCCGCCCGGCTCGCCGCCGGCCGCGCCGCGTACGACCACGTGCTCGTCCAGCTGTGCACCCACGCCGACGTGCCCACCCCCATCGGGCTGCTGCCGCTCGACCCCCGTGCCCGGCTCGGGCTCGAGGCCGAGCTCGTGGCCTCCGGCATCGACTGGTGACGGGTCTCACGTCCACCGCCCACGCGGGGGAGGACCGCGGGTAAGCAGCATCACGCCGCCACGCCCTCGTGGCTCGCCGGGCGCTCTGGAAGGATCGCCGCCATGACGCGTGACTTCACCAGTGTGGGTGTGATCGGACTCGGCACGATGGGCGCGGGGATCGTGGAGGTGTTCGCCCGCAACGGCATCGACGTCCTCGCCGTCGACGTCGACGAGGCCGGGGTGGCCCACGGCCGCGAGATCCTCGCCGGGAGCACCGGCCGTGCGCTGCGTCGCGAGAAGATGACGCAGGAGCAGCACGACGCCCTCCACGCGAGGGTCACCTTCACGACCGACCTCGCGGACCTCGCGGGCTGCCAGCTCGTCGTGGAGGCCGTCCCGGAGAGCCTCGAGCTGAAGAAGGAGATCTTCGGCCGGCTCGACAGGATCGTCTCTGCGGATGCGGTGCTCGCGACGAACACCTCCTCGCTCCCGGTCACCGAGATCGCCGTCGCGACGAGCAACCCCAAGCGGGTCGTCGGCATGCACTTCTTCAACCCGGCGCCGGTGCTCCAGTTCGTCGAGGTCATCCGCACGGTGATCACCGCCGACGACGTCTTCGAGGACGTCAAGGCCCTCGCCGAGCGGCTCGGCAAGAAGCCGGTCATCGTCGGCGACAAGGCCGGGTTCATCGCCAACCGCCTGCTCTTCGGCTACCTCAACCACGCGGTGTCGATGTACGAGAGCCGCTACGCGACGCGCGAGGACCTCGACGCCGCGATGCGGTTCGGCTGCGGCTACCCGATGGGGCCACTCCAGCTGCTCGACCTCATCGGGCTCGACACCGCCTACGAGATCCTCGACACGATGTACAAGCAGGGCCGTGACCGCCTCCACGCCCCGAGCCCGATCATCAAGCAGATGGTCAGCGCCGGGCTGCTCGGCCGGAAGTCGGGTCGCGGCTTCTACACCTACGCCGAGCCGGGGTCCCCGGAGGTCGTGCCGGACGCGCAGACGCCCGCGGCCGGTGTGCCGGCCGGGGTCGCGCTGCGCGACATCGCCACCGTCGGGGTCGTCGGCAGCGGCACGATGGCGACCGGCATCATCGAGGTCTTCGCCCGGTCCGGGTACCCCGTCACCTTCGTCGCGCGCTCGGAGGAGAAGGTCGCCGCGGTCGTGACCGCCCTCGGCCGCAGCTGTGCCCGGGCGGTCGAGAAGGGCCGGATGGACCAGGCCGCCGCCGACGCGCTGCTCGGCCGGGTCGCCGGGGCCACCGGCCGCGAGGCGCTCGCCGACGTCGACCTCGTCGTCGAGGCGGTCGCCGAGGACCTCGCCGTGAAGCAGGACCTCTTCCGTGACCTCGACCGCATCTGCAAGCCGGGGGCGGTCCTCGCGACCACCACCTCCTCCCTCCCGATCATCGACTGCGCCAAGGTCACCGAGCGCCCGCAGGACGTCATCGGGATGCACTTCTTCAACCCGGCCGCGGTCATGAAGCTCGTCGAGGTCGTCCACACCGTGACGACGGCCCCCGAGGTCCTCGCGACCGTCCAGGACCTCTGCGCCAAGGTCGGCAAGGTCGCCGTCACGTGCGCGGACCGCAGCGGCTTCATCGTCAACGCGCTGCTCTTCCCGTACCTCAACGACGCCGTGAAGATGCTCGAGGCGAACTACGCGACGGCCGACGACATCGACACCGCGATGAAGACCGGGTGCGGCCTGCCGATGGGGCCCTTCGAGCTGCTCGACGTCGTCGGGCTCGACGTCTCCCTCGCCATCGAGCGCGAGCTCTACGTCGAGTTCCGGGAGCGCGGCTTCGCGCCCGCCCCGCTGCTCGAGCACCTCGTGACGGCGGGCTACCTCGGGCGCAAGAGCGGCCGCGGCTTCCGCACGTACGCCTGAACCGGGGGCCGCGGCTGGGACGGACGGCGCCGCGTCAGTAGGGTCGGACGGATGAGCCCCGCCACCCCGCTGCCCTCCCGAGCCCGCGTCGTCGTCGTCGGTGGCGGCGTCATCGGGGCCTCCGTCGCGTACCACCTGGCGCACGCCGGGGAGACCGACGTCGTCGTCCTCGAGCGCGACCGCCTCACCTCGGGCACGACGTGGCACGCGGCCGGGCTGATGACCTGCTTCGGCTCCTTCAGCGAGACGAGCACCCGGCTGCGGCTGGAGTCGCGCGACCTCTACGCCCGGCTCGAGGCCGAGACCGGGCAGTCGACCGGCTTCAAGCCGGTGGGTCTCGTCGAGGCCGCCGCGGACCGGGACCGGCTCGAGGAGTACCGGCGGGTGGCCATCTTCCAGCGACGCCTCGGCCTGGAGGTCGAGGAGGTCTCCCCGGCCGAGATGGCCGACCTCTTCCCGCTGGCCCGCACCGACGACCTCGTGGGCGGCTTCCACGTCCCCGGGGACGGGCGGGTCAACCCCGTGGACCTGACGATGGCGCTCGCCAAGGGGGCCCGCGCGCTCGGTGTGCGGGTCGTCGAGGGGGTGCGGGTGGAGTCCGTGGAGACCCGGCCGCGGGGCGCCGTCGAGGAGGTGACCGCCGTCGTCACCGACCGGGGGCGGGTCGAGTGCGACGTCGTCGTCAACGCCGCGGGGATGTGGGCCCGCGAGCTCGCCGGGCGCAACGGCGTCGTCGTCCCGAACCAGGCCGCCGAGCACTACTACCTCGTCACCGAGCCGATCGACGGGATGAGCCCGGACGCCCCCGTCTTCGAGGACCCGGCGTCCTACGGCTACTACCGCGAGGAGGGTGGCGGCATGATGGTCGGCCTCTTCGAGCCGCGCGCCGCCGCCTGGAAGGTCGACGGCATCCCGCCGGACTTCTCGTTCGGCACCCTGCCCCCGGACACCGACCGCGTCGCGCCCTTCGTCGAGAAGGCGATGAGCCGGGTGCCGGTCGTGGAGACCGCGGGCATCCGCACCTTCTTCTGCGGACCCGAGTCGTTCACCCCGGACCTCTCCCCGGCGGTGGGGGAGGCACCGGGCGTCCACGGGTACTTCGTCTGCGCCGGGCTCAACTCGGTCGGCATCCTCTCGGCCGGCGGGCTCGGTCGGATCGTCGCGCACTGGGTGCTCTCGGGGCGGCCGGACGTCGACGTCACCGGGATCGACGTCGCCCGCTTCCGCGACTGGCAGCTCGACCCGCGGCACCGTGCCGAGCGCACCGCCGAGGTGCTCGGGACGGTCTACGCCGCGCACACGCCGGGGGTCCAGCTCGCGTCCTCCCGGGGCGTCTTCCGCTCGCCGGTCCACGACCGGCTGGTGGGGGCCGGTGCGTACCTCCGCGACGTGTCGGGGTGGGAGTCCGCCGCCTGGTACGCGGGTCCGGGGGAGGAGCCCGCCGCCGAGCCCACCTGGGGTCGCGCGCCGTGGTTCACGCACTGGGAGGCCGAGCACCGGGCGGTCCGCGAGGCGTGCGGTCTCTTCGACATGTCGTTCATGAGCACGCTGGCCGTGCGGGGGCCGGACGCGCTCGCGGTCCTCGACCGGCTCTCCGCCGGCGACCTGTCGGTCGACGGGCGGATCACCTACACGCAGTGGCTCGGCGAGGACGGCGGGGTGGACGCCGACGTCACGGTGACCCGCCTCGCGGCCGACGACCTGCTCGTCGTCGCCTCCGACACGGCCCACGGGCGAGTCACGGGGATGCTGCGCCGGGCGCTCGGCGACGCCGACGCGACCGTCGTGGACATGACCGAGGAGCTCGCGCTGCTCAGCCTCCAGGGGCCGGCGTCCCGGGAGGTCCTCGCCGCCTGCGCGCCGGGGGCGGACTGGTCCGCCGACGGGTTCGCCTTCCGCGACGCCCGGCGGGTCCGGCTCGCCGGTGCGGACGTCCTCGCCGTCCGGGTCACCTACGTCGGGGAGCTCGGCTGGGAGCTGTACGTCGGGGCCGAGGACGCCGGGGCCGTCTGGGACGCCCTGCACGACGCCGGGGCGCCGCACGGGCTCCGTCCCGTCGGCCTCGCGGCCCTCGGCAGCCTGCGGCTCGAGAAGGGCTACCGCGACTTCGGCCACGACCTCGACAACACCGACGACGTGTGGTCGGCGGGGCTCGGCTTCGCGGTCGCGCTCGACAAGCCGGGCGGGTTCGTCGGGCGCGAGGCCACCGTGGCCGCCAAGGAGCGGGGGACACCGCACCACCGGCTCGTCTCCGTCGTCCTCGGCGACCCGGAGCCGTTGCTCTTCCACGGCGAGGTCCTGCTCCGCGACGGGGTCGCGGTCGGCGACGTCCGCTCCGGCTCGTACGGGTGGACCGTCGGGGCAGCGGTCGGCATCGCCTCGGTGGGGGCCGGCGGCCCGGTCACCCGCGAGTGGCTCGAGGCGGGGCACTGGGAGGTCGACGTCGCCGGGACCCGCCACCCGGCGACCGTCACGCTGCGGCCGCCCTACGACCCCCGGTCCGAGCGGGTCCGGGGCTGAGCCGGGAGACTGGTGCGGTGCCCCGTTCCAACCGCCGCCGGCGCGACCTCGACTCCCGCCCCCTCGGTGCCTCCACGGAGGTCGCGACCGAGCAGTGGCGCGGCCGGCCGTGGCACGTGCGGCGGCTGACGGGGGCGACATCGAGCCGCGAGTACGTGTGCCCGGGCTGCCACCACGGCATCCCCGTCGGGACGCCGCACGTCGTCGCCTGGCCCGCGTCGGGGGTCGGCGGGGTGCAGGAGCGGCGGCACTGGCACACCCGGTGCTGGGGTGCCCGTCCGTGAGGCACGCCATCCCGAACGTGTGTGAACACGCCGGGATCTCCCGGCGTGTTCACACACGTTGCCGGTGGTCGGGGTCCGGCTACGCCTGGTGCTGGCGCGGGACGAGGACCTCTTCGTAGATGAGCAGCAGCCCGGCCGCCACCGGGATCGCGAGCAGGGCCCCGAGCACCCCGAGCAGCGCCCCGCCCGCGAGGACCGCCACGACCGTCACGGTGCCGGGGACGGAGACCGTGCGCTGCATGACCCGGGGCGCGAGCACGTAGTTCTCGAGCTGCTGGTAGACGACGTAGTAGGAGATCGCGATGAGGGCCTTCTTCGGCTCGTCGAAGAAGGCGACGAGGGAGACCAGGCTCGCCCCGAGCGTCGCGCCGACCATGGGGACCAGGCCGAGCATCCCCACGCTCACCGCCAGCACCGCCGCGTACGGGATGCCGACGATCGTCATCATGATCCACGACATCACGGCGTTGAGGGCGGCGATCGTCACCTGGCCGATGGCGTACGAGCCGACGCGCCGCATGATCTCCTCGGAGAGCGCGACGAACCGTCCGCGGCGGCTGGCGGGGACCAGGGCGTAGGCGGCGCTCTTGACGCGCGGGAGCGAGGCGAGCAGGTAGAGCGTCAGCACGAGGACGGTGAGGACCTGGAAGACGCCGCTGAGCACCGCCCGCCCCGCCCCGAGGATCCCCCCGAGGACCCCCTCGATGAACGTCTGGTCGGTGAGCCGGGTGGTGAGCTCCTGCTGGAGCCGGGCCAGCACGTTGTAGTGCTGGTCGACGTCGCGGACCCACCGGGTGTCGAGGAGGTCCTGGACGTACTGGGGTGCCTGGGCCACGAGCGCGGTGCCCTGCGAGACCACGGGCGGGACGACGAGGAACCCGATGAGCACGAAGACGACCATCAGGCCCGAGAACACGAGGCCGACGGCACTCCCACGCCGCATCCGGTTCGCGACGAGCCGGTCGACGAGGGGGTTGAGGGCGAGGGCCAGGAAGAACGAGACGAGCAGGAGGGTGATGGTCGTCGTGAGCCGGCCGAGGCTGGTCCACAGGCCGAACGCGAGCATGGCGCCGCTCGCGCCGAAGAACCCGAGGTAGAAGGGGCTGTGCCGGTTGAGCGGCTGGCCGACGACGCCGAACACCCCCGACGGGTCCGGACCGCCACCGGGTGCGGCATCCTCGTGCGGAGGCCGCGGCGCGTCGTCCTCCGGAGCGGTCGGCGGGCTCTCGTCGGTCGCGGCGGGGGGCAGCAGGTCGGCGTCGATGCGGTTGCTCTCCTCGAGCGCAGCACGCTGCCGGCGGCGGTAGTCACCCCACCGCTCGACCGGACCCCACAGCGTCGACACCCTCACTCGTACCTCCGGCCCACACCCTAGCCGCGGGCGTGGGCCGGGGAGGGGTGGTCCGGCGGGTGCGGGTCAGGCGTCGCGGAAGCGGTTGATCTCGCCCTCGAACCGGGCCCGCTTCTCCGGGTCGCTGACCCCGAGACCGGCCTCGGGAGCGAGGGTGAGGACGCCGACCTTGCCCTGGTGGGCGTTGCGGTGCACGTCGAGGGCGGCCTGGCCGACCTCGTCGAGGCGGTAGGTCTTCGAGAGCGTCGGGTGGACGATGCCGCGGGCGACGAGGTCGTTGGCCTCCCACGCCTCGCGGTAGTTCGCGAAGTGGCTGGAGACGATCCGCTTGAGGTTCATCCAGAGGTAGCGGTTGTCGTACTCGTGCAGGTAGCCCGAGGTCGAGGCGCACGTGACGATCGTGCCGCCCTTGCGGGCGACGTAGACGCTGGCGCCGAAGGTCTCGCGGCCCGGGTGCTCGAAGACGATGTCGACGTCGTGGCCCCCGGTGAGCTCGCGGATCTTCTTGCCGAGGCGCTGCCACTCCTTCGGGTCCTGGGCCGTGCCGTCCTCGTTCCAGAACCGGTAGTCCTCGGCGGAGCGGTCGATGATGAGCTCGGCGCCCATCGCGCGGCAGATCGCGGCCTTCTCCGGTGAGGAGACGACGCAGATGGGGGTCGCCCCGCCGGCGAGGGCCATCTGCGTCGCGTAGCTGCCGAGGCCCCCGGAGGCGCCCCAGACGAGGACGCGGTCGCCGAGCTTCATCCGCGCGCCGTTGCGTGAGATGAGCTGTCGGTAGGCGGTGGAGTTGACCAGTCCGGGCGAGGCCGCCTCCTCCCAGGACAGGTGCCCGGGCTTGGGCATCAGCTGGTTCGCCTTGACGATGGCGAGCTCGGCGAGGCCGCCGAAGTTCGTCTCGAAGCCCCAGATCCGCTGCTGCGGGTCCATCATCGTGTCGTCGTGGCCCTCGGCGTCCTCGAGCTCGACGGACAGGCAGTGCGCGACGACCTCGGTCCCGGGCTTCCACTTGGTGACCCCGGGGCCGGTGCGCAGGATGACGCCGGCGAGGTCGGAGCCGACGACGTGGTACGGCAGGTCGTGCCGCTTGGAGAACTCCGACATCCGCCCGTAGCGCTCGAGGAAGCCGAAGGTCGAGACCGGCTCGAAGATCGAGGTCCAGACGGTGTTGTAGTTGATCGCGCTGGCCATCACGGCGACGAGGGCCTCGCCCGGAGCGAGCTCGGGGACGGGGACCTCGTCGATGTGGAGCGACCGGCGCGGGTCCTTCTCCTTCGTCGGGAGGCCCTCGAACATGGACACCTCGTCCTTGTGCACGGTGGCACCGCGGTAGGACTCGGGGACGGCCAGCCCGGTGTAGGTCTCGGGGCTGCGGTCACCGGAGAGGATGGCCTCGCGGATCTGCTCCATGGGGTCGTGCTCCTTCGGCGGGGACTGGGGGGACACCTGCCCGGGAACCTACTGTCCGGACCTACCCACCGGTACCTCCTGAGACGGCAGTCACCCGTGACCCTGCTCACGACGACGCCCGACGAGGCATCACCCGCCGGGATACCGTTCCGGGGTGAGTCCCGCCCCCGTGAGCCGCCGTGGCCTGCTCCTCGGTGGCGGGGGGCTGGTCCTCGGTGGCGGGGCCGCCGGGGCGCTCGCGCTCGATGCGGCCCGGCATGCCGAGCTCCCGCTCTACAGCGAGACCGTCGCCTTCTCCGCGCCGGGCGTCCGCGAGCTCGTGCCCGCCGGCCGCCCCGACGACCTCGTGCCCCACACCCGGGTGCTCGCCGCGAGCCCGCACCGCTCGCCGCTCGTCGAGGACGAGCAGGCCTGGCTCGAGGGGGCGGCCCCGTGGGTGGCGCGCGTCGAGGACGACGGGCTGCTCCGTTCCGCGCTGCTCGACCTGCGGGCCCTGACGGTGGGCCTGCCCGTGGCGGTCGCCGGATGGAGCCCGCGCTGGCGGTACGCGTGGCCCCGCGACGTCGCCTTCGTCGTCGCGGCGCTGGCCCGGCTCGGCCGTGCGGAGGAGGCGGCGGCGCAGCTCGCCTTCCTCCAGTCCGTCCAGCGCGCCGACGGCTGGTTCGAGGCCCGCTACGACGTACGCACCGGCCTCGCGCCGGACGACCGGCTCCCGCAGCTCGACGGCTCGGGCTGGGTGCTCTGGGCGGCGGCCCAGCTCGCCACCCACGCCCCGGACCGGGCCCCGGCCCTGCTCGCGCCGCTGCGACCGATGATCGTGCTCAGCACCCGGCGGCTGCTCGCCTCGCGTGATGCCGGCAGCGGGCTGCCCCCGCCGTCCTCGGACTACTGGGAGCTCGTCGAGGACCGGCTCACCCTCGGCACGGCGTCCGCGGTGCTCGCCGGCCTGCGTGCGGCCACCGACGTCCTGGGCCACGTGGGAGAGATGGCCCTGCGCGACCGGACGTCGCGGGCTGGCGAGGCCCTCGCCGAGCAGGTCCACGCGCACTTCGCGCCGGACGGCTACCCGCGCCTGCTCGGCGGTCAGGCTCCCGATGCCGCGGTGACCTTCCTCGTCGCCCCCATCGGCCCTCCCGACCCCGCCCTCGAGGTGCTCCAGGCGGTGGACCGCGCCCAGACCGCGATGACCCGCCCGGCCGGCGGTCTGGCGCCGGGTGCCGGGTGGAAGGAGGACGGCATCAGCTGGACGCCCGAGACCGCACTGTTCGCGGCCGCCTGGGCCGCCACCGGGTTCCCCACGAAGGCCGAGGAGCTGCTCGGCTGGCTCGGGCGGCACCGGACCGACGCTGGCTCGCTCCCGGAGAAGGTGCTCCACGACGGACGTCCCGCCGCCGTCGCCCCGCTCGCGTGGACGGCGGCCCTCGTCGTCATCGCCCGGCACGAGCTGGTGACCGCGTGAGGGGCCGGCGGCTGCTCGGCGCGGCCCTCCTCGGGCTCGCCGCGCTCCTCGCCCCGGCGGGACCGGCGGCCGCGGCGGAGCCCCGTCCGGTCGTCCTCGTCGGCGCGCCGGGGCTGTCGTGGTCGGACATCGACCCGGTGGCGACCCCGACGCTCTGGCGGCTCGCGGAGGAGGGGGCGGTCGCCTCGCTCACCGTCCGGTCCGTCCGGTCGCGGTCGTGCCCGGTCGACGGGTGGCTGACCCTGTCGGCCGGCCGCCGGGCCGCCGACCTGCCCGGCCCGTGCGCCGAGCCGGGTGTCGTCGGCGACGACGCGGTCGTGCCGCGCTGGCAGGACTACCTCGCCGCCGCCCGTGCCGACTCGTACGACGCGCGGCCGGGGACGCTCGCGGACCGCCTGCGGGCGGCGGGCACCTGCGTCGAGGCCGTCGGGCCGGGTGCGGCGATCGGCGCGGCCGGGCCGGACGGCCGGGTCCTGCCGCCACCGACCGTCCCGGGGCGGTACTCCTGTCCCGTCGTCCTCGTCGACGGAGGCACCCTCCCCGAGGAGCCCGAGCTGCGGGCACGGTCCCTCGAGGAGCTCGACGTCGCCGTCGCCGGGGCCGAGACCACCGCCCCCGACGCGTTGCTGCTCGTGGCGGGGGTGGCCGACGGCGACTCCGCCGTCGCGCCCCGGGCACTGGTCGCGAGCGGACCGGGGGTGGTGCCGGGGCTGCTCACGTCGCCCTCGACCCGCCAGCCGGGCCTCGTCCAGCTCCAGGACCTCACGGCGACGCTCCTCGAGCGGGCCGGCGCCGACACCGCGGACCTCACCGGGCGACCGGTCACGGTGGAGGCCGACGACGCGCCCACCGCGGACCGGGTCGCGGACCGCGTGGGTTTCGAGGTCCGCGCGCTGACGCTGCGCTCGGTGAGCCCCCAGGTCACGGGTTGGCTCGCGGCCGCCTTCGCGCTGTGGTGCGTCGTCACGGCGGTCCTGCGCCGTCGCCGGGGGCCGGGGGCCGAGCTCCCCTCGTGGCTCGTCGGCGCGGGGACCGCCGTCGCGAGCGTCCCGGCCGCCACCTTCGTGGCCAACCTCGTCCCGTGGTGGGACGCCGGCGCCCCGGCGCTCGCGTTCTCCGCGACCCTGGCCGTGGTCCTCGCCCTGATGACGGCGGCCGCGCTCGCGGCGCGCGCCCGGGTACCGCTCGGCGCACTCGGGGTCGTCGCCGCCGTCACCCTGGCCGTGCTGGCCGGGGACGTGCTCGCCGGCTCCGGGCTGCAGCTGGCCTCCGTCTTCGGGCAGAACCCCACCGTGGGGGGCCGGTTCTACGGCCTGGGCAACACGAGCTTCGCCCTCTACGGCGTGGCGGTGCTCGTCGTCGTCACGGGGGTCGCGACCACCGCCCGGCTGCGCCGGCCGCTCGCCCTGTCCCTCGCGGGGCTCGTGCTCGCCCTCGCGCTGGCCCTCGAGGCCCACCCCTCCTACGGCGCCGACTTCGGCGGCCCGCCCGGACTGCTGCTCGGGGGGCTGGTCGTCCTCGCGGCGGCCTCCGGGGTGCGCCTGACGCCCGCGCGGGTGGTGCTGGCGGTCCTCGGCGCCGGGGTGGTCACGGTCGGGGTCGCCGTGCTCGACTGGCTCCGCCCGCCGTCGGCCCGCACCCATCTCGGGGAGTTCGTGCAGACCGTCGTCGAGGGCGGCGCGGCCCGCGTGGTCGGGCGCAAGCTGGCCCAGAACATCGAGAACCTCGGGGTGGCGCCCCTGCTCGTCGTGACCGTCGCGGCCGCCCTCCTGGCCGTGGTGCTCTGGCGCACGGGCTGGCGCCCCTCGCGGACCGGGCGCATGGTGCTGCGGGGCTCCGCCGTCATGGGCGTGGTGGCGTTCGCCGTCAACGACTCGGGCCTGGTCATCCCGGCCTTCGTGGCCCTCGTGCTCCTGCCGCTCCTCGTGGCCGCGGACCGGTCGGGGAGTGGCGGCGGTCCGACCAGGGCGATTTCGCCCACGGACCGGGTCCTCCCGAACTAGCATCTGCGCGACGGCCGGATCGAGCTCGTCGTGGCTCGATCGAGGGGACGTCCGTGGCCCGGTCTCTGTCCGTTCTGGTGACGCTGCTGCTCGCCGTCGTGGGTGCGGTCCTCCCCGGCGCCCGGGCGTCGGCCTCCGAGCCTCCCGGCGTCACGATCCTGGCTCCCGAGCCCGCCTCCGCGGTCTCGGGGACGGTCACGGTCACCTTCCACGTCACGATGCCCGCCGGCCAGACCCGGCTCACCTACTGGGGCTCGCTGGGTGACCGCTCGGTCGCCCGCAAGACCGTCACCTGCACGGAGACGTGCACGCCGTCGTTCACGGTCGACACGACGAGCAGCCCCTGGCCCACGTACCGCTCGAGCGGGACGTCGGCACAGGTCGACGACGGCCAGCAGCGGGTCAGGGTCCAGGTCGAGGCCGGAGGTCTGTCCTTCCCCGGCGCCACGGCGCTCGTGGAGGTCGGCAACGGCCGGCCCACCCTGGCGACCGACGCCCTCGGAGCGACGCGGGCGGAGGTCGACGGTCGCGTCACGGTGGGCGACGCCCTGCGCTTCGAGGTGACCGCCGCGGCGACGGCTGCCGACGCCACGGTGGTCGGGGTGGCCGCTCGGACCGGCTCCGAGGACCTGACGGTCGTGCCGCCGTCGGCCCCGGGCGGCCCCTGGGTGGTCACGGCGGACACGAGCGGGTGGGCCGAGGGGCCGCGCAACATCGATGTCAGCGTCCTGGACAGCCGGGGCATGCGCAGCGCGAGCACTCCCTTCGACGTCATGGTCGCCCGGGGGTTCAGGCTCCTCCCTCCGGACCTCGGGGGGTCGATCGGCGACGACCAGCTCGCCCTGACGGCGACCACCCTTCCCTACGTCTACGACCCGGCCGTCCTGAACACCTGGCCCGCCCGGGTGCGCACCTACGCGGACGGCGTCCTGCTCGCAGAGAGCACGCTGACCCAGGCGGACCAGGGCTCCTGGCGTGCGGTGTCGCTGAAGGTCCCGGTCGTGCTCGAGCCGGGGCTGCGGGTGCTGCGGTTCGTCGTCACCGACAACCGCGGACTCACCGAGTCCGTCGAGACCTCGGTCACGGTGCTCCCCACCGCCGTCATGGAGTGGGTCTCGGTGCCCGACCGCCTCACCGCGGGGCGTCCCGGGACGTTCACGGCCCACGTCGCGACGACATACGGCGAGATCACCTCCTGGGTCCTGCGCGACGCCGCCACCGACGAGATCCTGGCCGCGCGGATCTGCAGCGTCCGTCCGTGCCCGACCGACTCCACGGAGTCGTTCACCGTGACCTTCGACCGGTCCGGACCGCGAGACGTCTATCTGGAGTCCGCCCCGCTGCCCGTGCCGCGGCCGTCCCGCCGGACGCCCACGGTCCGGGTCGAGGTGGACCCGGCGCCCACCGACTTCACGGGGGACGGGGCCCCCGACGTGCTGGCCCGCAACGCGGCGGGCAAGCTCGTGCTGTACCGCGGGAACGGACGGGGCGGGTGGGCCGCACCGGGTGTGGTGGTGGGATCGGGCTGGAACCGGTTCAGTGCCATCGTCAGCATCGGGGACCACACCGGCGACCTGCGCCGCGACCTCATGGCGCGCGGTGACGCGAACCAGATGTACCTCTACCCCGGCAACGGCACGGGGGGCTTCGGCGCTCCGGGTGAGCCGCTGTCGCTCGTCCTCCCCGGCTCGACCGTGGTCTCCGGCCTCGGGGACTTCGACGGTGACCGGCTCAGCGACGTCCTGGCCAGCGACACGGCGGGCAACCTGTGGCTGTACCCCGGCTCCTCCGGCCACCAGACGCGAGTTCGCGTCGGGCGCGGGTGGCAGGTCTTCACCGCCGTGCTGTCCACGGGCGACTTCGACGGCGACGGGAACGCGGACGTCATCGCGCGCCGCACGGACGGTCGGCTGATGCTGTACAGCGGGAACGGGCGGGGAGGGTGGGCCGCTCCGGGTCGTCAGGTCGGCAGCGGCTGGCAGGTGTTCACGGCCCTGACCGGCATCGGCGACTTCGACGGCGACGGGCACGCGGACGTCATGGCGCGCCGCGCGGACGGTCGGTTGATGCTGTACAGCGGGAACGGGCGGGGAGGGTGGGCCGCTCCCGGTCGTCAGGTCGGCAGCGGCTGGCAGGGCTTCACGGCGATCGTCGGGATCGGCTGACCCGCGCCGACCTCAGTGGCCGGAGCCGCCTGCCGGCTCGACGAGCTCGACGAGGATGCCGCCGGCGTCCTTGGGGTGGACGAAGTTGACCCGGGAGTCGCTCGTCCCCCGCCTGGGTGCCTCGTAGAGCAGCCGCATCCCGCGCTCGCGGAGCGTGGCGCACACGGCGTCGAGGTCCTCGACCCGGTACGCGAGCTGCTGGATGCCGGGCCCGCTGCGCTCGAGGAACTTCGCGATCGTCGACTCCTCCGAGAGGGGAGCGAGCAGCTGGATGCACGAGCCGGAGTCGCCCACGGCCATCATCGCCTCGCGGACCCCCTGCTCCTCGTTGGTCTCCTCGTGGAGCAGGCGCATCCCGTAGGTGCTCTCGTAGAAGGCGATGGCCTGATCGAGGTCCCGGACGGCGACGCCGACGTGGTCGATGGCGGTGAACAGGTCCGAGGTGGGCGCAGGCGTCATGCATCCAGCCTAGGGAGGAGCATCCTCGCGAGGAAGGAGCCGTTGATCACACCGACGACGGCCCCGGTGGAGACCAGCGTCGCGACGATCACCGCAGCGGTGCGCGCGAGCCCGCCGTCACGGAACGCGAGGTCCATGCCGACGAAGAGCATCGGCATCCCCACCGCCCACGCCAGCATGTTGGCCGCCACCCACCGTCGGGCCCGCGCGACGTGGTGCCGGAGCACGAGCGTCTGTGCCGACGCCAGCACCGCGCCCGCGACGAGGCCGAGCCCCGCGGCGGCGAGCACGACGAGCCCCTGCGGCGGTTCCGCCACCGGTGCTCCGTCACGCTCAGGGGCCATGAGGCTCATGACGGTCGACGGCAGGTAGCCCAGCGCGTAGGCCGTGAGCGCCCCCCACAGCGTGGCCCGCCACCACGCGCCCCGGCCGAGGTCGGGCAGCCAGGGTCGGACCGCGAGGTGCTGCAGGAGCCCCACGACGGTCGCCTCGACCGTCCCGCTGAGCACCACGAGGACGAACAGCACGAGGGCGGCCCCCACGGCAGCGGGTTCACCGACCCGGCCGACGACGAGCCACGTGAGCACACCGGTGGCCCCGAGCCCGAGGGTCTCGCCGACCGCGTTGGCGAGGACCCACCGGCGGAGGAGCTCGGAGCGGCCCACGGCCCCAGCATGACGCCACCACGTCCCGAGCACGCCCGGGCGTGGCCAGCGTCACCGTGTGCTGGGGTCGGCAGCGTCGGGGGCCGCGGTCTACCATCGAGGCGATTCCCCACGCACTCGATCCGGAGGCCCTGCATGTCCACCGACCCGACCGTCATCGTCGCCGGCGCCCGCACCCCGATGGGGCGGATGAGCGGCTCGCTCAAGGGCTTCAGCGGCTCCGACCTGGGCGGATTCGCCATCAAGGGGGCGCTCGAGAAGTCCGGGGTCGACCCCGCGAGCGTCGACTACGTGATCATGGGCCAGGTGCTCACGGCGGGGGAGGGCCAGATCCCCGCCCGCCAGGCCGCGAACAAGGCCGGCATCCCGATGAGCGTGCCCGCCCTGACGATCAACAAGGTCTGCCTCTCCGGGATCGACGCCATCGCGCTCGCCGACCAGCTGATCCGCGCGGGCGAGTTCGACGTGGTCGTCGCGGGCGGCCAGGAGTCGATGACGAACGCGCCGCACCTGCTCGAGAAGAGCCGCGACGGCTTCAAGTACGGCGACGTGACGATGCACGACCACATGGCCCAGGACGGCCTGTGGGACGCGTTCACCGACCAGGCCATGGGCCTGCTCACCGAGAGCGCCAACACCGGCGACATCGCGTTCACCCGCCAGCAGCAGGACGAGTTCTCGGCCCGCAGCCACCAGCTCGCCGCGCGCGCGTGGAAGGACGGGTTCTTCGACGACGAGGTCGTCACCGTCTCGATCCCGCAGCGCAAGGGTGACCCGGTCGAGTTCCGGACCGACGAGGGCATCCGCGCCGACACCACCGCCGAGTCGCTCTCGGGGCTTCGTCCCGCGTTCAGCCGGGAGGGCACGATCACCGCCGGTTCCGCGTCGCAGATCAGCGACGGCGCCTGCGCGGTCGTCGTCATGAAGAAGTCCCGCGCCGAGGAGCTCGGCCTCGAGTGGCTGGCCGAGATCGGTGCGCACGGCGTCGTCGCCGGCCCCGACTCCACCCTCCAGAGCCAGCCGGCGCACGCCATCGCGAAGGCCTGTGAGCGAGAGGGCCTCTCGCCCGCCGACCTCGACCTCGTCGAGATCAACGAGGCGTTCGCCGCCGTCGGGCTCGCCTCGACGAAGGAGCTCGGCATCGACCCGGAGAAGGTCAACGTCAACGGCGGTGCCATCGCCCTCGGCCACCCGATCGGCATGTCCGGCGCCCGCATCACGCTCCACCTCGCCCTGGAGCTCAAGCGGCGCGGCGGCGGTGTCGGGGCCGCGGCGCTCTGCGGCGGCGGCGGACAGGGCGACGCGCTCGTCGTCAGGGTCCCGGCGCAGGACTGACCCGCTGGCCGCGGCCCGCGATGTCGACGTCCCCTCCCTCGTCGCCTCGGCGCGGGAGGGGAGTCCGCGCGCCGTCGCCCGGTTGATCTCGCTCGTCGAGGACGCCCACCCCGCGCTGCGCGAGGTGATGGCGGCGCTCGCCCCCGACACCGGCCGGGCCCACGTCGTCGGGCTCACCGGTGCGCCGGGGGTCGGCAAGTCGACGACCACGAACGCCCTCGTCGGCGCGTACCGCGCGCGGGGGCTGCGGGTCGGGGTGCTCGCGGTCGACCCGTCGTCGCCGTTCTCCGGTGGCGCCCTGCTCGGCGACCGGATCCGGATGTCGGAGCACGCCGCCGACGACGGGGTCTACATCCGCTCCATGGCCTCGCGCGGCCACCTCGGCGGGCTCTCGGGAGCGGCCCCCCAGGCGCTGCGCGTGTTCGACGCCGCCGGCTGCGACGTGGTCCTCCTCGAGACGGTCGGGGTGGGGCAGAGCGAGGTCGAGGTCGCCGGGACCGCCGACACGACCGTCGTCCTCGTCGCACCCGGCGCGGGCGACGGGGTCCAGGCGGCGAAGGCCGGCCTCCTCGAGGTGGCCGACGTCCTCGTCGTCAACAAGGCCGACCGCGAGGGTGCCTCCGGCACGAGCCGCGACCTGCGGCACGTGGTCGACCTCGCCGAGCGGGACGAGGGTGCCTGGCGCCCACCGGTGGTCCGCACGGTCGCGACCTCGGGCGTCGGCCTGGACGACCTCGTCGACGCCGTCGAGGCGCACCGGCAGTGGCTCGGCGAGCGCGGCCTGCGCGCCCGGCGGCTGCGGCGCGCCGGGCAGGAGCTCGAGGCGATCGCGCTCGGGGCCCTGCGCGCCCGGGTCGGGGGGCTCTCCGGGCGGGACCGGATCGAGGTGCTGGCGGCCGAGGTCGTCGACGGGCGGACCGACCCGTGGTCCGCCGCCGACCGCCTCGTGGCGGCCGTCGGCGAGTCACCGGGTGAGGACCTCAGCTCGACGAGTCGTTGAGCAGCGCGTCGGCGGGCTCGACCTCCTCGACCGGGATCGGGTCGGGCACGCCGGCGGTGATGGTGCTGCCGTCGGCGCGAATGCCACCGGTCTTCGGCCGCTGCCCGAGGAGACCGTCGATGCGGGGCCCCTGGTCGGCGAGCGGGACCGAGACCGCCGGCCCGGGCGCCACGGACAGCTCCTGACCGCGTACCTCGACGCGGACCGGGGCCTCGCCGTCCTCGACGACGAAGGAGACCTCGGCCCCGGTGAGCCGCACCCGGATCCGTGTCCCGCGCCAGGTGAGGCGGAAGCTCAGGGCCTCCCACCCGTCGGGCAGCCGCGGGTCGAACCGCAGCATTCCGCCGTGGTCGCGCATCCCGCCGAACCCGTTGACCAGGGTGGCCCAGACCCCGCCGGCCGAGGCGACGTGCAGCCCGTCGACGGTGTTCTCGTGGAGGTTCGCGAGGTCGACGTAGAGGGCCTCGTGGAAGTACTGGAGGGCGACCTCGTGGTACCCGACCTCGGCGGCGACCACGGACTGCACGACGGCCGAGAGGCTCGAGTCCCCGGTGGTGATCGGGTCGTAGTACTCGAAGTTCTCGCGCTTGTCCTCGGCGGTGAAGCGGTCGCCCGCGAGGAACATCGCGAGGACGACGTCGGCCTGCTTGAGCACCTGGAAGCGGTAGATGACGAGGGGGTGGTAGTGCAGCAGCAGCGGGCGGGACGTCGAGGGGGTCCGGCTGAGGTCCCACACCTCCCGGTCGAGGAACAGGTCGTCCTGCGGGTGGATGCCGAGGCCCTCGTCGAAGGGGATGTGCATCCCGGCGGCGCACCGCGTCCACTCGGCGACCTCGTCGTCCCTCACCGAGAGCCGAGCGGCGATCCGGGCCCACTCCTCGGGGTGCTCGGACCGCACCCGTGCCACGGCGTCCACCGCCTGCTCGAGGTTGAGCCGTGCCATGACGTTGGTGAAGAGGTTGTTGTTGACCACCGTCGTGTACTCGTCGGGGCCGGTCACGCCGTGGATGTGGAAGCTCGGTGTGCCGTTGCTGCGCCAGAACCCCAGGCCGGCGTAGAGGCGGGCGGTCCCGATGAGGACGGCCAGGCCGTCACGCAGCAGGAACCCGACGTCGTCGGTGGCGGCGACGTACTGCGAGAGGGCATGGGCGATGTCGGCGTCGATGTGCACCTGGGCGGTCCCGGCCGCGTAGTACGCCGAGGCCTCCTCGCCGTTGATCGTCCGCCACGGGAAGAGGGCGCCGCGCATGGACATCTCCCGGGCGCGCTCGCGCGCGGCGGGAAGGATCCGGCTGCGGAAGAGGAGGAGGTTCCGGCAGGACCCGGGCTGGGTGTAGGTGAGGAAGGGCGCGACGTACACCTCGCTGTCCCAGAAGTAGTGGCCCTCGTAGCCCGACCCGGTGACACCCTTGGCCGGCACGCCCTGCTGGTCGGCGCGCGCCGTCGCCTGCGCCAGCGACACCAGGTTGAAGCGCACCGCCTGCTGGAGCGCCGGTCCGTGGGGGTTGCGGGTGTCGATCTCGACGTCGCTGGCAGCCCAGAAGTCGTCGTACCACTCGCGCTGACGACCGTGGTGGGTGGCCACGGCATGGGCTCCGGCGCGGTCGAGGGTGCGCTGGCAGCGGTCGGCGAGCTCGCGCACGGGCAGGGTGCGCGAGCTGTGGTAGGCCACGAGCTTCTCGACGCGCAGCGTGTGGCCCTCCCGGGCCTCGACCCGGTAGACCGCCTTCGCGACGTCGTCGGCGGAGCGGGTGACCACCTCGTACGGGTCGGGTGTCGCCACCGAGTGGTCGGCCATCACTGCGACGGTCATCCCCGAGTTGGCGCACCGATAGCCCAGCGCGAGGCGGTCGGCGTCCGCGGAGGCGAGTCGGGGCAGGAGCACCCGCCCGTCGAACGTCCCGGCCTTGCGGGGGTCGGCCACCGCGACCTTCGCCTGGGCCGGCGCGTGGTACTCGTCCTCGCCGTCCTGACGGTTGAGCAGCTGGGAGGAGACGACGAGCGGGGCGTCGCCGGTCAGCATCGTCACCTCGAGGGTCATCACGACCACGTGGCGTTCCGTCATCGACACCATTCGGGTCGAGTCCACCCGGACCCGCTTGCCGGCGGGTGTCCGCCACACCAGGGAGCGCCGCAGGATGCCGTCGTGGAAGTCGAGGCTTCGTTCGTAGTGCTCGAGGTCGGCCATGCCGATGACGAGCGGCTCGTCGTCGACGTAGAGCTTCATCAGCTTCGCGTCGGGCACGTTGACGATGGTCTGGCCGGTGCGGGCGAAACCGTAGGCGGCCTCGGCGTGGCGGATCTCCCACGTCTCGTGGAACCCGTTGACGAAGCTGCCGTGCTCGTGGACCTCCCGGCCCTCCTCCGGGTTCGCCCGCAGGCCGATGTAGCCGTTGGCGACGGCGAAGAGGGTCTCGGTGACGCCGAGGTCGTCGGTCGAGGGCTCGCGCTCGACGAGTCGCCAGGGGTCGACCGGGAAGCGGGTCCGGTCGAGCGGGTCCGGGCCCGCCGGGGTGGCCCTCATGCGAGGTCCGCGAGGTCGTCGACGACGAGATGGGCCCCCGCGTCGCGCAGGGCGGCCTCACCGGCCCCCCGGTCGACCCCGATGACGAGTCCGAAGCCGCCGGCGGCCCCCGCCCGCACGCCCGAGACGGCGTCCTCGACGACCACCGCCGACCCGGGTGCGGCGCCGCACTCCCGGGCGGCGTGGAGGAAGGTGTCGGGTTCGGGCTTGCCGGGGAGGCCCAGCGCGGCGGCGACCCGGCCGTCGACGACCGTGACGAAGCGGTCGGTGAGGCCGGCGGCGGCCAGCACCGCCGGGGCGTTCGCGGAGGACGAGACGACGGCGAGCGGCACCCCGAGGTCGCGCAGGTGGTCCAGGAGGGCGACCGAGCCGGGGTAGGGGGTGACCCCGTCGCGCTCCAGCACCGCGGTGAACGTGTCGTTCTTGCGGTTGCCGAGGCCGCACACGGTCTCGGCCGAGGGCGGGTCGGCCGGCGTGCCCTCGGGGAGGGTGATGCGGCGGGCCGCCAGGAGGTCGGCGACCCCCTCGTAGCGCGGCTTGCCGTCGACGTGTGCGTAGTAGTCGCCCTCGGTGTACGGCGAGGTGTCGGCGTCCTCGAACCCCGGGCGGGTCCGGTCGACCCCCGCGAGGTAGGAGCCGAACAGCTCCGCCCAGGCCGCCATGTGCACCACGGCGGTGGGCGTCAGGACGCCGTCGAGGTCGAACAGCACAGCCTCGTGGGCGCGCCAGGCCACCGTTCTCGAGCCGATCACCCCCCATACGCTAGGGACAGGCGGCACGAGACGCACACACGCCACGCGGGGGCACGCGCTACCGTGCGGGACGTGAGCGAGCCGGTCCGACTCCCCTTCGACCCCATCGAACGGGCGCGGCAGCTGTGGGTGGAGCGGTGGGGTGAGGGGTCGCGCGCCGCCTCGATGGCCAGCGCCACCTCCCTGATGCGGGTCCAGCAGCTCCTCCTGGCCCGCTTCGACGCCATCGCCGGGCGCCACGGCCTCACCTTCGCCCGGTACGAGGCGCTCGTCCTCCTGACCTTCAGCCGCGACGGGCGGCTGTCGATGTCCAAGATCGGCGAGCGGCTCATGGTCCACCCGACGAGCGCGACGAACATCGTCCAGCGTCTCGTCGCCCAGGGCCTCGTCGAGCGGGTGCCCAACCCCGCCGACCGGCGCGGGGCCTTCGCGGTGATCACGGACGCCGGCAGGGAGGCCATGGAGGCGGTCACCGCCGATCTCGAGCACGCCGACTTCGGTCTCGACATGCTCGGGCCCGACCAGCACGAACTGCTGTTCTCCCTGTTGCGCGAGGTGCGCGTGGGGGCTCGCGACTTCACTCCCTGAGGACGGGGATTTGTCGCAGTGCCCGGGCGTTTGTCATCGTGGAGGGTACGCCTCGTGCCCCGGACCCCCAGTGCCGGAGGCCCCGGACCGAAGGAACCCCACCCCATGCTCAGGATCATCACGCGCGTCGCCGGTGCGCTGCTCGCCCTCGGCGGGCTCGCCCTCACCGTGCTCGGCGTGTGGTTCGCCGTCCACCTCGGTGGCGCCGGGACGGCCGAGTTCACCACCCGGCCGGCGGCCGGCCGGCCGGTGGTCATCAGCCCGGACGTCCTCAACCGGGTCGACGCCGACGTCGTCGTGACGGCGACACCGTCGAGCGGCGGTTCCCTCTGGATGGCGCTCGCGAACCCCTCCGACGCGCGGGCCGTCCTCGGGGACGCCCAGCACACCGAGGTCACCGGGGTCGCCGTCCGCGACTGGCGGCTCACGACGGCCGCCCGGGGCTCGGGGGAGGCGGCGAGCCTCGGGGTCGCGGACCTCTGGCGGCTCCAGGACGACGCCGAGGGGCCGGTGAGCCTCACGGTCGAGCAGGCCGATGCCCCGGAGACGCTCGTCGTCACGGCCCTCGACGGCGACATCACCTCGCTGACGGTGCGGGTCGTCGACAAGACCTGGTTCGTCGAGTCCGTCGTCGCGGCGCTCGTGGGCCTCTTCCTCCTCGTCGCCGGCGTGGTCATGCTGTGGCCCCACCGGCGCCGCGCCCCGGCGCCGTCCGCCGCCGAGGCCCCCCCGACCACCGCCGACCAGGAGGTGGCCCGATGAGCGCCACGACCCGACGTCTCGCCACCGCCGTCGCCGCCACGGTGCTCGCCCTCGCGACCGCCGGCTGCGGCGTGACCGACACCCTCGTCGGTCTGCACCCGGCGCCCACGGAGGCACCGGCCGCGGCCCCCCTCGACACCGACGGCGCGACGGCCATCGCGAGCCGGCTGCTCGCGGCGCAGCAGGCCACCGCCGAGGCGAAGGGCGACAAGGGCCACGCGGCCCGCGCGGAGGTGCTGCGTGGCGACGCCCTGACCTACGCCGACGCCGCCGCGGCCCGGGGCGCGGCGACGAACGTCGCCGGCGAGCTCGCCAAGGAGCCCGAGCCCACGGTCCTGGCCCAGTCCCGGGGCCGGACGTGGCCGCGGGCCATCCTCGCGACGACCCTGGACCAGGCGACGAGCACGCGCTACCTGCACGTGATGGTGTCGCGCACGCCGGAGGAGCCGTTCCACCTCACGGCGTCGGTGCCGATGCTCGCGGGCGCCGAGCTGCCGGCTCTCGGCTCGGAGGGCACCGGCGCCCCGTTCGTCGGCGTCGACGACGGCGCCGGGCTGGTCCTGACCCCGGCCAAGGCCTTCGGGTCCTACGCCGCCGCCCTGGCGCGACCCGCACCCAAGAAGGCGCCGGCGTCGGTCTCGATCGACGACCCGTTCGCCACGGCCCTGACCGACTCGGCGGCCGTGCAGGCCAAGGCCCTCGGCAAGCTCGCCACCTTCACGCAGAAGCACACTCCCGACCTCGACGACGCCGTCGCCTTCCGCCTCGCGGACGGGGGGGTCGTCGTCTTCGGGCTGATGCGGCGCGCGGACACCATCACCGTCCGTGCGGGCGCCAAGGAGCTCGTGCTGCCCAAGCGCTACGCCTCGCTCGTCGGGAAGAGCAAGGTCCAGAAGTCCGTCACCCTCACGAGCCTCGAGCCGGTCGTGCTCGTCGTGCCCACCCAAGGTGACGTCACGGCCATCGGCGCGAGCGAGCTGCTCGTGTCGGGCAAGGGCTCGTGACCCCCGGGACCACCGCACCTCCGGACTACGGGAGAATCGCCCCATGACGCAGACACCCGACCCCGCCGGCACCCGTGGTGCCGTCGACCTGACCGCCGTCACCGCGATGACGACCCCCGGCGCCGCCACCAGCGGTGGCGGACTGCCCGGTGCCGTCGCCCCCCGCCCCGAGGGCCCGGGAGCAACCGCCGTCCCGGAGGGGCTCGTCGTCGAGGTGACGCCGGAGAACCTCCAGCAGGCGCTGACCCGCACCGTCCAGGTGGCCGGCCTGCTCGTGCTGTGGTCCTCGGGCCACCCCCAGACCCGCCAGCTCGTCGACACCGTCGCCCGGGTGGCGGCGCGCCAGGAGGGGCGGGTCCTCGTGCTCACGGCGGACCTCACCGGCCACCCGGAGCTGCTGCAGGCCTTCCAGCCGATCCTCGTGCAGGCCTTCGGGCAGGCCACGGTGCCCGCGACGTTCGGCCTGCTCCAGGGCCAGCCGGTGCCGCTCTTTCCCGGGATCGCCGACGAGCAGCAGGTCGGCCAGGCCGTCGACCAGCTCCTCCAGGCCGCGATCCAGAACGGCATCACGGGGCGGGTCGACCTCGGCCCGGTGCCGGGTGCCGAGGGCGAGGAGGACTCCGACGAGCTCCCGCCGCTGCACCAGGAGGCCTACGACGCGATCGAGCGCGGTGACCTCGCGGCAGCGGCCGCCGCCTACGAGCGGGCCCTCGCCCAGGACGAGCGCGACGAGGACGCGCGGCTCGGGTTGGCCCAGGTCCACCTCATGGAGCGCACCGCCGGGGTCGACCTCACCGCAGCCCGCGCGGCCGCGGCGGCCGACCCCGAGGACGTCGACGCGGCGGTCGTCGTCGCCGACCTCGACGTCCTCGGCGGGCACGTCGAGGACGCGTTCACCCGGCTGCTCGACCTGGTCCGGACGACGTCCGGCGACGACCGGGACCGCGCACGCACCCACCTGCTCGAGCTCTTCGCGGTCGTGGGCAACCAGGACGAGCGGGTCCGCAAGGGCCGGACCGCCCTCATGAGCGCCCTCTTCTGACGGTGGCCCCGACGATCGTCGACGCGCGCGTCCGGTTCCGGTACGCCCCCGGCGACCCCTCCGTCACCGCGGTCTCGCTCGACTGCGACCCCGTCGTGGCCGGTCCGCGAGCCTTGGCGTCCACGGACGACGGGTGGGTTCTCGACCTGCCCCGGCCGGGGCTCGACCGACTCGAGTACCGCTTCACCGTGCACCGCGGGACGCACACGGAGACCGTGCTCGACCCGGACAACCCGCTCACGGTGGCGACGGCGTTCGGGCACCGGTCCGTGCTCGAGCTGCCCGGGTACGAGGCGCCCTGGTGGCTCGAGGCGCCGGTCGTCGAGGGGCGGTTGGACCCCATGCACCTCGAAGGGGAGACGACCGACGCCGTGCCGGTCAGCGTCTGGTCACCCGTCGACCTCCCTCCCGACGTCCCCGCGCCGCTGCTCCTCGTCCACGACGGCCCCGAGTACGACCTGCTGGCCTCGGTGACCCGCTACTCGGCGGCGCTCGTCGCGGCCGGCCTCCTGCCGCCGCACCGGGTGGCGCTGGCCCACCCCGTGATGCGGGACGCCTGGTACTCCGGGTCGCCCAAGTACCTGCGGACCGTCGCGGAGGCCGGGCTCGACCGGCTCGGCGCGCGCTACGCGGTGGAGCGCCCCGTGGTCGTCGTGGGTGCCAGCCTCGGGGGGCTCACCGCGCTGCTGCTCGGGCTGCTCGCGGCCCCGCGCGTCGGCGGGGTCGTGGCGCAGTCCGGCTCGTTCTTCCAGGTGCGCCACGACCACTCCGAGAGCGGCTACCGCTACTTCGGGCGGATCTCGCGCAGCGTGCAGTCGGTCCTGGACATGCGCCACGCCGAGCACCCTCTCGTCGTCGGGATGACCTGCGGCGCGCTCGAGGAGAACGCGGCGAACAACCGGGACATGGCCACCGCGCTGACCCGGGCCGGCCACGACGTGCGCTACCGCGAGGTCGGCGACCTGCACAACTACACCGCGTGGCGGGACTCCCTCGACCCCACGCTCACGGGCGTGCTGCGGTCCGTCTGGTCGTGGGAGGGCGCCGACCACTGACCCGCCGCTAGGGTCCTGTCGCATGGAGCAGCGCAGCGTCCGGCTCGGGGTCCCCGGGCACGACGCCGCCCTCGAGGTGGTCCGGTACGGCCACTGGGGTCGGCCCGTCCTCCTCTTCCCGTCCGAGGCAGGGTCCGCCCGTGACGCCGAGGGCAACGGGATGCTCGACGCGGTGCGCCCCCTCGTCGAGGCCGGCCGGGTGAGCCTGTTCTGCGTCGACTCGCTCGACGGGTGGTCGTGGTCGGACACCTCGCTGCCCACCGAGGAGCGGGCCCGGCGCGGCGGGGCCTACGTGGCGTGGCTCTCCGAGGCGGTGCTCCCGTGGGTGCGGGGCGAGACCGGCGGGTCGAGCGACGTCATCGCGGTCGGGCCCTCCCTCGGGGCGTACCACGCCGTCCACCTCGCCCTGACCCGGGCCGACGTCGTGCCGCTCGCCATCGGGCTCTCCGGGAACTACGACCCCACGACGTGGAACGCCTGGGGGGAGGTCGGCGACGCCACGTACTTCGCCAACCCCGCCGCGTACGTCGCGCATGCCGAGGGCGGCCACCTCGACTGGCTCCGCTCGCGCGTCTCCCTGCTCCTCGTCGTGGGGGAGGGGCCGTTCGAGATCTCACCCACCCGCTCGCTCCCGGCCACCCGGGAGTTCGCCGAGGTGCTCTCCCGCCAGGGGATCCGCCACGAGCTCGACGTCTGGGGTCACGACAGTGCCCACGACTGGCCGTGGTGGTCCCGCCAGCTCGCCCACCACCTGCCCCGTTTCGTCTGACGAAAGGACACCCCCGTGCCCGCTCCGACCGACCACCCCGTGGGCCTGCTGCTCGGCGCCGAGGAGGACTGGCCGACCGCCTTCGAGTCCCTCGCGCGCCGGCTCGGGGTGCTCCGGGCCCCCGACGGCACCGAGCACACCGTGACGACCGAGCGGATGACGATCGAGCCGTTCAACCTCCGGGACCCGGCGAGGCAGGAGCTCGTCATCGACCGCCTCGCCCACTGGTACTACCACCCGCGCGAGTGGCTCAAGAAGGTCGCGCTCATGGACGACGTGTACCTCCTGAACAGCCCGTTCACCTTCCAGTCGATGGAGAAGCACTCCGCGTACTGCGCCCTGATGCGGCTCGGCTTCAACGTGCCCGAGACCGTGCTCGTCCCCTACAAGAACCCCGTCGACAACGCGCGGTGGGCCTACACCTCGGCCAAGTACAACCGGGAGTTCGACCTCGAGAAGATCGCCGACGAGCTCGGCTACCCGCTCTACATGAAGCCCTTCGACGGCGGTGGCTGGCGCGGCGTGAGCCAGGTCAAGGACCGGGACGGCCTGCACCACTCCTACGACGACTCCGGCGAGATGCTCATGCACCTGCAGGCGTCGGTGCCGGACTTCGAGCACTTCGCCCGGTCGCTGACCATCGGCCCCGAGACGATGGTCATGAAGTTCCAGCCCGACCAGCCGATGCACGACCGGTACACCGTCTCCCACGGCTTCCTCTCCGACGAGGTCGGCCGTGAGGTGCTCACGACGAGCCAGACCGTCAACGCCTTCTTCCGGTGGGAGTTCAACTCCTGCGAGATGCTCGTCAAGGACGGGGTCGTCTACCCGATCGACTACGCGAACGCCTGCCCCGACGTCGCGGTCACCTCGCTGCACTACTACTTCCCGTGGGCGATGAGCGCACTGCTGCGCTGGAGCACCTACTGCGTCGTGACCGGTCGGCGCCCCCGCACCCAGGTCGACACCGACCCGTGGTTCGCCGTCGCCGACGACCCGTCGCTCGACCACCAGGGGCGGCTGGCGGGCTACCAGTCCCTGGCCGACGACTACTTCGAGACCGAGCGCTACCGGGAGTTCTGCGACACCACGCTCGCCCACGTCGACGAGATGGTCCTCGAGTGGGTGGCGAGCGAGGACTTCCGGCGGCTGCTCACCTCGACCGTCCAGCAGACCTACCCGCCGCAGGAGTGGGACCGCTTCGAGGCGCACTTCGGCGGGCTGATCGGGATGTGGCTGTCCGACGAGCAGGCCCGGCTCGCGCGCGCCGCCGGCGACTGATCCCGCCCCGGCGGGTTTCTCGGGTCACCCGAGAAACCCGCGCTCCACCCGGGAAGGGTTCCCCTGCGAAGTGCGGGCTTCCCGGGGGGAGCGGGCCTCGCTGGCGAAAACCCGGAGGTGCGACCGCCGGGGCGGACGTAGTGTCCTCGCTGTGCCCTCCACACCGATCGTGTCGCTGCGACCACGCACCGACGACGACCTCGACCTGCTGTTCGAGGTCGCCGCCGACCTGGACACCTGGGAGGAGCGAACGCCGAAGGCGCCGCGCCCGTTGACCAGGGACCGGTTCGACGCCCGGCTCGCGCGCGCTGCCGGGGACGACGGCCCCGAGGCCGCCGTGTCCCTCGTCATCGACGTCGACGGCACCGCTGTCGGCATCGCGACGCTGTTCGACCTCGACCTGCTCGCCCGACACGCCGAGGCGGGGATCGCCCTGGAACGGAACGCCCGGGGTCGCGGCATCGGCACGGCGGCGATCATCCAGCTCGTCCGGTTCGGGTTCGTGCGTCACAACCTGCGCCGGATCCACCTGCAGGCGATCGAGTCGAACGTCGCCGCGATCCGCGCCTACGAGAAGGCGGGCTTCGTGATCGAGGGGCGGCAGCGCCAGCACGCCTGGGTCAGGGGTGCGTACGAGGACATCGTGCGGATGGGCATCCTGCGCTCGGAGTCCCCGGACGGCGCGAGGTCCGCGGTCGTCTGAGTCGGACCGGCTCAGCCGCCGAGGGCGGCGGTCACCACGTCCTTGGCCTCGGCCTGGACCTGAGCGAGGTGGTCGGCGCCCCGGAAGGACTCGGCGTAGATCTTGTAGACGTCCTCGGTCCCGGACGGACGGGCGGCGAACCACGCCGACTCGGTGACGACCTTCAGCCCGCCGATGGCCGCGCCGTTGCCGGGCGCCTCGGTGAGCTTGGCGGTGATCGGCTCCCCGGCAAGGGACTCGGCCGACACGTCACCGGGGGAGAGGGCCGCGAGCTTCGCCTTCTCGTCGCGGTTCGCGGGTGCGTCGATGCGGGCGTAGGCCGGCTCGCCGTGCCGGGCGGTCAGCTCGCCGTAGAGCTGCGAGGGGGACTTGCCGGTCGTCGCGATGATCTCGGAGGCGAGCAGCGCGAGCAGGATGCCGTCCTTGTCGGTCGTCCAGACCGAGCCGTCCCGCCGCAGGAACGACGCCCCGGCCGACTCCTCGCCACCGAACGGGCCGGAGCCGTCGAGCAGCCCCGGGACGAACCACTTGAAGCCGACCGGCACCTCGACGAGCGTGCGGCCGAGGTCCTCGGCGACCCGGTCGATCATCGAGCTCGACACGAGGGTCTTGCCGATGAACCCGTCGGCGCGCCAGTCCGGCCGCGCACCGCCGTAGAGGTACTGGATGGCGACCGAGAGGTAGTGGTTGGGGTTCATCAGCCCGGCGTCCGGGGTGACGATGCCGTGCCGGTCGCTGTCGGCGTCGTTGCCCGTCGCGACGTCGAACTGGTCGCGCCGCTCGATGAGCGAGGCCATCGCCGACGGGGACGAGCAGTCCATCCGGATCCTGCCGTCCCAGTCGAGCGTCATGAACCGCCAGGTGGCGTCCACGAGCGGGTTGACGACGGTGAGGTCGAGGCGGTGCCGCTCGGCGATGGCGCCCCAGTAGTCGACGGCCGCACCGCCCAGCGGGTCGGCGCCGATCCGGACCCCCGCCGACCGGATGGCGTCGATGTCGAGGACGCTCGGGAGGTCGTCGACGTAGGTGCCGAGGAAGTCGTAGGACTGCACCGCGGCGCGGGCCCGGGCGAACGGCACCCGCTTCACCCCGTCGAGCCCCGCGCGGATGTAGGCGTTGGCGGCCGCGGCGATGACCTTCGTCGCGTCGGAGTCGGCCGGGCCGCCGTGCGGCGGGTTGTACTTGAAGCCACCGTCCGAGGGCGGGTTGTGCGAGGGCGTGACGACGATGCCGTCCGCGAGCCCGCGCCCGGCCGGCATGTCGGAGACGCCGGAGACCTTCCCGCGGTTCGCCACGAGGATGGCGTGCGACACCGCCGGCGTCGGCGTGTAGCGGTCGGCGGCGTCGACGAGCACGGTGACGTCGTTGGCGACGAGGACCTCGAGCGCGCTCGACCACGCCGGCTCGGAGAGGCCGTGGGTGTCGCGGCCGATGAACAGTGGTCCGTCGTAGCCCTGCTCGCGGCGGTAGTCGCAGATCGCCTGGGTCGTGGCGAGGATGTGTGCCTCGTTGAACGAGGTCTTCAGGCTCGACCCGCGGTGCCCGGACGTCCCGAAGGCCACCTGCTCGTCGAGGTTCTCCGGATCGGGCTCGCGCGTGTAGTAGGCGGTGACCAGCGCCGCGACGTCGACGAGGTCGGAGGGCTGGGCGGGCTGTCCGGCGCGCGAGGAGGTCATGCGCTCGATCCTCGCAGAGGCCGCGGCCGCCGGTACAGGAGGAGTGTTCCGAGGATCACACCCCGATATGCCCCTAGGGGTACCGGAGAGACTACTACTTGGTGTAGTAATGAGGTATGAACCCAACGAAGAACCTGGTGGTCCTCGGCGCAGGAACCGCGGGGACGATGATCGTCAACAAGCTCCGCCGACGCCTCCCCGCGGACGAGTGGTCGATCACCGTCGTCGACAAGGACGACGTGCACGACTACCAGCCCGGCTACCTCTTCATCCCCTTCGGCCTCAACGCCCCCGACCAGATCCGCAAGACGACGCGGCGCTTCGTCCACGACGGCGTCCAGCTCGTCATGGCCGAGATCGAGCGCGTCGACACCGCCGCGCACGAGGTCCACCTCGGCGGCGGCCGGGTCCTGCCCTACGACCAGCTCGTCATCGCGACGGGAACCACCCCGCGCCCCGACCAGACCGAGGGCACCCTCGGCCCGCAGTGGCACAAGGAGGTCGGCGAGTTCTACACGTACGAGGGCGCGGTCGCCCTGCGCGACCAGCTCGACCGGTTCACCGGCGGACGGCTCGTCGTGCACATCACCGAGCTGCCGATCAAGTGCCCCGTCGCCCCCCTGGAGTTCACCTTCCTCGCCGACGACTGGCTGCGCCAGCGCGGCCTGCGCGACCAGACCGAGCTCGTCTTCGTCACCCCGCTCGACGGCGCGTTCACCAAGCCCGTCGCGAGCCGCACCCTCGGCGGCCTGCTCGAGGAGAAGAACATCACCGTCGAGCCCGACTTCATGATCGAGCGGATCGACCAGGACCGCAAGGTCCTCGTGTCCTTCGACGAGCGCGAGGTGGCCTACGACCAGCTCGTGACGGTCCCGCTCAACATGGGCGCCGACTTCGTCGCGGCCTCCGGGCTCGGGGACGAGCTCAACTACGTCCCGGTCGACAAGCACACGTTCCTCGCGGACGGCCTGGACGACGTCTTCGCCCTCGGCGACGCCAGCAACATCCCCACGAGCAAGGCCGGCTCGGTCGCCCACTTCTCGGTGGACATCTTCGTCGACAACTTCCTCGAGCACATCGCCGGACGCCCGATGACCCACAGCTTCGACGGCCACGCGAACTGCTTCGTCGAGTCGGGGCACGGCAAGGCCCTCCTCCTCGACTTCAACTACGACACCGAGCCGCTCACCGGCACCTTCCCGCTCCCCAAGGTCGGGCCGATGACCCTCCTCGGCGAGTCCCGGGCCAACCACCTCGGGAAGCTCGCGTTCCGCCACATCTACTGGAACGCCCTCCTCCCCGGTCGCCCGCTCGGCCTCCCGGCCGAGATGTCGATGTCCGGCAAGAACCCCGCCTGAACACCCCCGAAAGCCTGAACCACCCCCGAAAGGACGACACACCATGACCGCCACGACGATCGCCGGCTACCAGGTCGAGGTCAACGACGAGGGCTTCCTCACCCAGCCCGACCAGTGGACCGAGGAGCTCGCCCAGGAGCTCGCCAAGCTCATCGGACTCGAGCTCACGGACGCGCACTGGACCATCATCAACTTCCTCCGGGAGGACTACGCGGCCCAGGGCGAGACCGCCACGCTGCGCCGGGTCTCGACCCAGACCGGTACCCCGGTCAAGTCGCTGTTCGCGCTCTTCCCCGGCAAGCCCGCCAAGAAGATGGCGTACGTCTCCGGGCTGCCCAAGCCCAAGGGCTGCGTCTGACGTCCGACCCCACCCACCACCACCAGCTCCAGGAGAGTGCCATGACCACCACCGACGCCGCCCCGGCCGTCGTCCCCTCGTTCGACGAGCCGGAGAGCTCGGGCCGAAAGCTCGCGATCATCTGCTCCAAGGGCAACCTCGACATGGCCTACCCGGGCCTGATCCTCGCCAACGCCGCCGTCGGCGAGGGCGTCGAGACCCACATGTTCTTCACCTTCTGGGGCTTCGACATGATCATGAAGTCGACGATGGACGACCTGAAGTTCAGCTTCGTCGGCAACACCGCGATGCACCCGCCCGGTCACACGGGCATGGGCGTGCACCACATGCTCGGCGCCCTCCCCGGCGCGACGAACATGGCGACGAAGATGATGAAGAAGCAGATCGCCGACCTCGACGTCCCCGACGTGCCCGAGTTCATGGAGATGCTCGTCGGCTCCGGGGTCCACCTCTGGGCCTGCCGGATGTCGGCCGACATGAACCACGTCGGCGAGGACGACCTCTACGACGGCGTCGAGGCGATCATCTCGGCGAGCGACTTCATCGAGATCACGGACGGCGCGCAGCTGCTCTTCATCTGAGCGGCCGCGCGAGCGACCCGGTGGGACCGGTCCCCGCCGGGTCGTGTCGCGTGCCGACGCGGCGCCCCGGTCAGGCGAACCAGCCACCGGGCGCGATCTCCCGGCCCATCCGTGGCACGTACTGGTCGAAGTAGACCCGGGAGGTCAGCTCCCGGCGGGAGCGGACCCCGGCCTTGTCGAAGATCGACTTCAGGTGGTCCTGGACCGTCCACGTCGACAGGTGCAGGGTGGCCGAGATCTCGCGGGTGTCGACGCCCTGGAGCACGAGCTGGGTCACGTCCCGCTCACGGGGGGTCAGCCCGAACGCCGCGACGACGAGGCCGACGATCTCCGGCGGCCGCGCCTCCTCGATGGTCACGGCCACCTCGCCGACCGCTCCGTCCCGCCCCACGAGCGGTGCCGCGTGCAGGACGAGCCACATCCCGCTGGCGCCGCGGATCCGGCTGCGCGGCGGCTCCGGGACCTCGCCGCGCCCGTAGCGCCGCGCGGCGCCGACGAGGGCGTACAGCGGGACCAGGGGGTTGCCGTCCACCGCGCCGCGACGCAGGTCCTCGAGGCGCTCCTGCGTGCCGTGGGTCATCCGGACGATCTCGTCGGCCGCATCGACGATGACCACCCCGGGGCCGCCCGCGCGGGGCGGCGTGGGGGCGTCCGCGAGCCGGGCGAGCAGCCCCGTGCGCACGCCTCGGGCGAACGGGGTCGAGAGCGAGGCGAGGAACTCGACCTCGTCCGGGCCGAAGGGCCCGGCGTCGTCGCCGCGGAAGAGGGCGAGGGTGCCCCAGGCCAGTCCGCCGTCCCGGAAGCACATCCGGGCCTCGTCGGCGAAGCCGAAGTGCGGTCGCATGAAGCTGGCCATGCGGTGCGACCGCTCCACCTGGCCGCCGGTCGCGAGGTGGACGCCGGCCGCCGGGACCTCGGCGCGGGAGAGCTCGGTGAAGGCGGTGGGCTCGACGGTGCCGTACTCCAGGGCCCCGAACTCGAGGTCGTGGCTGTCGACGCCGGCGAGGTGCCCGTACTTGTGGGCGCTCGTGAGCAGGACGGTGCCGGGGTCGTGGGTCCCGACGCAGGCCGCGTCCCACCAGACGGCCCGGCGGAGCGAGTCCACCGCCTCCTCGAGGAACTCACCGAGGTTGAGGCCGGCCCGCGCGACGACGTCGACGTCCTGGCGCACCCGCGCCGCGGTGAGTCCCCTGGCCATCGTCAGAGTATGGAGCCCCAGGCCCGGCCGGTACATCCCAGTTTCGTGGGGGAGGGCACCCCCAGACGTCCGTGGGGTGAGGTCCCCGCGACCCGGGGATGGTGCGTCGCCGGGCCTGCCGGGGACCGTGGTCGTCGTCGCCCGCGGCGTTCCGCCCGGGCTCCCACCACCCTCGAGAGGCCCTCAGATGACCGCCACGACCCCCGCGCCGGATGCCACGGCGTTGCACGACCTCCGCGACCGGTGCGAGGTCCACCTCCCCGACGACCCGGGGTACGACCGGGCCCGCACCCCGTGGAACCTGTCCGTCGACCTGCGCCCCGAGGCCGTCGCGCTCCCGCGCACCGTCGACGAGGTCGTCGACGTGGTCCGGGCCGCGACCGCCGCGGGCCTGCGGGTGGCCCCGCAGACCACCGGGCACGGTGCGGGCCCGCTGGGGGAGCAGGGGCTCGCCGGCGCCGTCCTCGTCAGGCTCTCGGCCCTCACCGGCGTCACGGTCGACCCGGAACGCCGCACCGCGAGGGTGCTCGGCGGGACGACGTGGGACGCGGTCGTCGAGGCGGCCGCGGCGCACGGCCTGGCCGCGCCGCACGGGAGCGCCCCCGACATCGGGGTCGTCGGCTACCTCCTCGGTGGCGGGCTGTCGTTCTACGGACGCCGGCACGGGCTGGCCGTCAACACCGTCCGTGCGCTCGAGGTCGTCCTCCCGGACGGCACGCTGCGCCGCGTCGACGCGGACGACGAGGAGCTGTTCCACGCCGTCCGGGGTGGCGGTGCCTCCCTCGGCGTCGTCGTCGCCGTCGAGATCGACCTGCTGCCGTACGCCGACGTCGTCGCGGGCATGCTCCTCTGGGACCGCGAGCGGTCGCCCGAGGTGCTGCGCGCCTGGCGCGACTGGACCGCGACGGTGCCGGAGTCGGTGACCACCTCGCTGCGCATCATGAGCTTCCCGCCCCTGCCCGAGCTGCCGCCGTTCCTCTCCGGTCGGGACGTCGTCGTCGTCGACGGCGCGATCCTCGAGGACGACGACCGGGCCGCGGAGCTGCTCGCGCCGCTGCGGGCGCTCGCGCCGGAGGTCGACACGATGGGCCGGATGCCGGCCGCCGGGCTGCTCGCCGTGCACATGGACCCGCCCACCCCGGTGCCCGTGGTCGGTGACCACGCCCTGCTCGGCCCGCTCGACGACGCCGCGCTCGAGACGTTCCTCGGTCAGGTCGGGCCCGGGACCCGCTCGGGCCTGATGTTCGCCGAGCTGCGCCAGCTCGGGGGAGCGCTGGCGCGGGTGCCCGAGGGGGCCGGCGCGCTCGCGGCGCTCGCGGCGGACCACGCGCTGCTCGCCGTCGCCGTCGCCCCGGAACCCGCGGCGGTCGTGGCGGGTCGGGCCGCCGCCTTCGCCGTCGTCCGGGCCCTCGCCCCGTGGGCGGTGCCCACCCTCCTGCCCACCTTCGCGGAGCGCCGGGTCGACCCGGCACGCTTCCACGCCCCCGAGGTGCTGACCCGGCTCGAGGCGGCTCGGGAGCGGCTCGACCCGGGTCGGACGATGCTCGCGGCGCACGGGGTCTGACGTCCCGCCCACGACGCGCGGGGCCCGGCAGGATCGCTCCCGCCGGGCCCCGTGCGAGGGCCGTGGGTCAGCAGCGGGTCAGAGGCTCAGCTCGGTCGCCGGCTTCTCCGTGCCGGGCACCGGCACGAGGTAGAGCGTCGAGAGCCGGGCGACCCGGACGGTCACCGAGAAGGGCTGGTCGTTCCACGGGGTCGCCTCGGCCTCGAGGACGGCGCCGGCCTGGCTCGGCGAGCTCACCTCGTCGTAGCCGCTCGTGTCGAGGACGACCTCCCACTGCCCGGAGCGCGGCACGCCGACGCGCACCCACTCCTTGTCCTCGCCGCTGTAGTTGACGACGGTGGCGACGACGTCGCCGGTCCCGTCGGCCCGCTCGTGGCGCAGGTACGACAGCAGGTTGCCGGTGTTGTCGTCGGCGTCGAGCCAGCGGAAGCCCGCCGGCTGGGCGTCCAGGGCCCACAGCGCCGGGTGCTCGCGGTACAGCGCGTTGAGCTGCTTGACGAGGTTGTGCACCCGGTAGTGGGCGGCGTGGTCGAGCAGCCACCACTCGAGGGAGCGACCGTCGGCCCACTCCTGCGGCTGGGCGAACTCGCAGCCCATGAAGAGCAGCTGCTTGCCCGGGTGGCTCCACATGTACGCGAGGAAGGACCGGAGCGTCGCGAGCTGCTCGGGACGGTCGCCGGGGATCTTCGTGAGCAGCGAGCCCTTGCCGTGGACGACCTCGTCGTGGCTGATGGGCAGCACGAAGTTCTCGCTGAACGCGTACATCAGCGAGAAGGTCAGGAGGTTGTGGTGGTACTGGCGGTGGACCGGCTCCTCCTGCAGGTAGCGGAGGGTGTCGTTCATCCAGCCCATGTTCCACTTCAGGCCGAACCCGAGGCCCCCGGTGCTCGTCGGCTTGGTGACCCCCGGCCACGAGGTCGACTCCTCGGCGATGGTGACGATGCCGGGGACGCGCTTGTAGGCCGTCGCGTTCGCCTCCTGGAGCAGCCCGATCGCCTCGAGGTGCTCCCGGCCGCCGTGGACGTTGGGGATCCACTCGCCGTCGCGGCGGGAGTAGTCGAGGTAGAGCATCGAGGCCACGGCGTCGACCCGCAGGCCGTCGATGTGGAACTCCTCGAGCCAGTAGATGGCGTTGGCGACGAGGAAGTTGCGGACCTCGAGCCGGCCGAAGTCGAAGACGTGGGTGCCCCAGTCGGGCTGGTCGCCGCGGCGCGGGTCCGGGTGCTCGTAGAGCGGCAGCCCGTCGAAGCGGGCCAGGGCGAACTCGTCGCGCGGGAAGTGCCCGGGCACCCAGTCGAGGAGGACCCCGATGCCGGCCCGGTGCAGGGCGTCGACGAGGTACTTGAACTCGTCGGGAGTGCCGAAGCGGGCGGTCGGGGCGTAGTAGCCGGTGACCTGGTAGCCCCACGACGGCCCGTACGGGTGCTCCATGACCGGGAGCAGCTCGACGTGGGTGAACCCGAGGTCGGAGACGTAGTTGACGAGGTGCTCGGCCAGCTCGGTGTAGGTCAGGCCCTGGCGCCACGAGCCGAGGTGGACCTCGTAGACGCTCATCGGGCCCTCGTGCGGGTTCCGGGTGGCGCGGTCGGTCATCCAGGCGGCGTCGGCCCACTCGTGGGTGGAGTCGTCGACGACGGAGCCGGTCCGCGGCGGGCACTCGGTGCGGCGGGCCATCGGGTCGGCCTTGGTGCGCACCACGTCGTCGGCGCCGCGGATCTCGAACTTGTAGACGTCGCCGACACCGACACCGGGCACGAAGAGCTCCCAGACGCCGCTCGAGCCGACCATCCGCATCGGGTGCACCCGGCCGTCCCAGCCGTTGAAGTCGCCGACCACGCGGACCGCCTTGGCCCGCGGCGCCCAGACGGCGAACGAGACGCCGCTCACGGCGCCCATCGGCCCGTCGTACTCCCGGATGCGGGCCCCGAGGACGGTCCACAGCTGCTCGTGACGGCCCTCGCCGACGAGGTGGAGGTCGACCTCGCCGAGGGTGGGGGCGAAGCGGTAGGGGTCGTCCTGCTCGTGCTCGATGCCGTCGCCCCAGGCGACGAGCAGCCGGTAGTCCATGGTCCGGGTGGCGTCGGCACGCACACCGGTCCACACCCCCTCGGCCTCGTGGGCGAGGTCCAGGAGCTCACCGTCCTCGAAGCGGACCCGGACCGAGCCGGCCATCGGGCGCACGACCCGGATGCGGAGCCCGCCCGGTTCGAGGTGCTGTCCGAGGAGGTCGTGCGGCTGCTGGTGGCGACCCTGGAGGAGGGCGGTGATGGCGCCCCCGACCTCGGGGCTGGGAGTGGCGGTCACGAGAGATCTCCTTGCGAGGGGGCGGGGGAGAAGCGGTCGGTGAGGCGTCGGACGGCCCCGAGGGGGATGGCGACCCACGCGGGGCGGTTGCGGGCCTCGTAGACGACCTCGTAGAGGGCCTTGTCGAGCTCGAAGGCCGCGAGGACGGCACCGCGGTCGCGGGGGTCCTCCCCGGCCTCGGCCGCGTAGCCGTCGAGGAAGGCCTGCTGGGTGGCGGCGACCCAGGTGCGGGCCGAGTGCCCGACGACCTGCTCCCGGGTGCCCCCCACGTAGTCGACGCTCCGGAGCATCCCGGCGACGTCGCGGAGCCACTGGTCCGGGAGGGAACGCTCGTCGAGGGGGCGCAGCGGCTCGCCCTCGAAGTCGAGGAGCACCCAGCCGCGGTCGGCCGAGTGCAGCACCTGCCCGAGGTGGTAGTCGCCGTGGATGCGCTGGAGGTCCGGCCAGGCGGCCGCCTCGGCGTCGGCGAGGACCGACTCCACGGCCGGGCGGGCCGTCTCGAGCTCCGGGACGGCGTCGACGGCGGCGTCGAGCCGGGTCCGCATGCCGGCGAGGATGGCGTCGACGTGCTCCGCCTGCGTCGGGGTGGAGCCGAGGGCGTCCGCGAGGACCCGGTGCACCTCGGCGGTCGCCGCACCGAGCTCGCGCGCCGGCCCGCTGAAGTCGGTGCCCTCCTCGGCGGCCCGGAGCGCCACCCGCCACGCGTCCTCGACGCCCGGCAGGAACTCCTGGACGAAGGCGAGGTGGCCGGTGGCGGGCCGGTCGCCCTCGGGCGTCGGGTGCGGCCAGGCTCCGGTGACGGCACCGACGACCGCCGGCACCCGCCGCGAGCCGGCGTCGACGAGCGCACCCTGGAGCACGACGTCGGGGTTCTCGCCCGGGGAGAGCATGCGGAAGATCTTGACGATGAGCGGCAGGTGGGCGCCGTCGTCGGTCTCGGTGTCGAGGATGACGGAGGTGTTGGACTGTTCGCCGGTGAGCACCCGGGACGTGCGCACGTGGACGGGTGCCGTCCAGCTCGGCTGCGGCACACCGGTGACGGACTCGTCCACCGCGTCGGACAGGGCCGCCGACGCCGCCGGCACCCGGCCCTGGACCAGCTCGAGGAGCTGGGTGGCGTACACCGGGTCGTGCGGGGCGTCGTAGACCCAGCGCCGCCCGAGCACCGAGTGCTCCGTCGTCCCGACGAGGGCGTGGTCCGCCGAGGCCAGGGGCTCTCCCCGGTAGGTGAGCGGGACCTGGTAGACGACGGTCCCGTCGCCCGACTCGTCGGCGACGACGAGCGTCTCGACGCCCACCTCGCCGGCGGGGTCGTCGAGCCGCCACGTCGCGAGCCGCCGCAGGTGCGGCCGGCGGCCCTTCGCGGCGTACCAGCGCTGGCTCCCCATCCACTCCTCGAGCAGCTCGAGCTTGCCGGGGGTGAGGGAGGCGCCGGTGTGGATCTCAGCCATGCTCACCGCCGACCGGCGGGTCCACGGCGAGCCAGAAGAAGTCACGCGAGCCGAGCGTGACGCTCAGCGTGCCGTCCGGGCCGACGTCCGGGAAGCCGGTGCCGCCGAAGAGGTCGCGGGTCTGCCACCCGGCGAGCTCCTCGGGCAGCGTGAGCGTGGTGGCCTGCGGCCGGGCGGAGAGGTTGTTGATGCACAGCACGGCCCGCGCCGACCGGTCCTCGACATCGCGGTCGCGGCGGTCGATGCGGGTGTAGGCGAGCACCCGGTCGTGCGTGGAGGCGCAGACGTCGAAGTCGCCGAGGCCGAACACCGGGTGCTCCCGGCGCACGGCGAGCATCCCGCGCACCCAGTGCAGGCGCGAGGAGCCCGAGGCCATCTGCGCCTCGACGTTGACGTGGTTGTGGTGGTAGACGAGCGACTGGATGACCGGCAGGTAGAGCTTGCCGGGGTCGGCGGTGGAGAAGCCCGCGTTGCGGTCGGGCGTCCACTGCATCGGGGTGCGGACGGCGTCGCGGTCCTCGAGCCAGATGTTGTCGCCCATCCCGATCTCGTCGCCGTAGTAGAGGCACGGCGAGCCGGGCAGCGAGAGCAGCAACGCGTGGATCAGCTCGTACTCGGGGCGGCTGTTGTCGAGCAGCGGGGCGAGCCGGCGGCGGATGCCGACGTTGGCCCGCATCCGCGGGTCCGGGGCGTACCAGCCGTACATCGCCGCCCGCTGCTCCGGCGTGACCATCTCGAGGGTGAGCTCGTCGTGGTTGCGCAGGAAGGTGCCCCACTGCGTGCCCGGCGGGATCGCCGGGGTGTCGGCGAGGACGTCGATGATCGGGGCCGCGGTCTCCTCGCGCAGGGCGTAGTAGAGCATCGGCATCACGGGGAAGTGGAAGCACATCTGGCACTCGGGGGCGTCCTCGGTGCCGTAGTAGTCGACGACGTCGCGTGGCGGCTGGTTCGCCTCGGCGATGAGGATCCGCCCCGGGTACTCGGCGTCGACCATGGCGCGCAGGCTCGCGAGGAACTCGTGCGTCTTCGGGTGGTTCTCGCAGTTGTGCCCCTCCTCCTCGAAGAGGTACGGGACCGCGTCGAGCCGGAACCCGTCGATCCCCATGTCCATCCAGAACCGGACGACGTCGTAGATCGCCTCGTGGACGGCGGGGTTCTCGAAGTTGAGGTCGGGCTGGTGGCCGAAGAACCGGTGCCAGAAGAACTGCCGGCGGATCGGGTCGAACGTCCAGTTCGAGGTCTCGGTGTCGATGAAGATGATCCGTGCGTCGGTGTACTTGTCGTCGGTGTCGGACCACACGTAGAAGTCGCCGTACGGGCCCTCCGGGTCGCTGCGCGAGGCCTGGAACCACGGGTGCTGGTCGCTCGTGTGGTTCATCACGAGGTCGGTGACGATCCGGATGCCGCGGGCGTGGGCCTGCGTGATGAGCTCGCGGAACTCGGGGAGGGTCCCGAACTCCGGCAGCACCTGGGTGTAGTCCGAGATGTCGTAGCCGCCGTCGCGCAGCGGGCTCGCGTAGAACGGCGGCAGCCAGAGGCAGTCGACGCCGAGCCACTGGAGGTAGTCGAGGCGGTTGATGATGCCCGCGAAGTCGCCCTCACCGGACCCGGTGGAGTCGCCGAAGGCGCGCACGAGCACCTCGTAGAAGACGGCGGTGCGGAACCACTCGGGGTCGTGGCGCAGACCCGGCTGGTTCATGCCGAGCCCGGGCATGCTGTGCCCCATGCCCGGGATGGCGGTCACCAGGGCCTCCTCAGGGACACGATGTGGCACGGTTCGACCTCGGGGCCGAGCCGCACGTAGACGTCGCGCTGCCAGACCCAGCGCTGGTCGCTCAGCAGGTCGTGGGCCTCGATGGAGTCGCCGGGGTCGAAGCCGAGGGCGGCCATGTCGAGCCGGAGCGTCGTGGCGCGGGTCGAGTGCGGGTCGAGGTTCGCGACGACGAGCACGAGGTCGTGGGTGCCGTCGGTCAGGGTGCGCCGCTTGGAGTAGGCGACGAAGTTCTCGTCGTCGACCTCGTGGAAGCGGATGTTCCGGAGCCGGTGCAGCGCCGGGTGCTCGCGGCGGATCTCGTTGAGCCGGGTCAGCCAGCCGGCCAGCGACTGGCCCTCCCGGGGGCCGCCCGGCTCGTAGTCGGCCCAGCGGCGGTCCTTGAACTCGTACTTCTCGTTGTCGATCTGCTCCTCGGCGCCGGGGCGGGCGACGTGCTCCATCAGCTCGTAGCCGGCGTAGATGCCGTACGTCGGCACGAGGGTCGCGGCGAGGGCGGAACGGACCTTCCACGCCGCCGGACCACCGAACTGCATGTAGGGCGTGAGGATGTCGTGCGTCGTCGGCCAGAACGAGGGACGCATGTACGCGGCGGCCTCGCCGGAGAGCTCGGTGAGGTACTCCTCGATCTCCTCGGCCGTGTTGCGCCAGGCGTAGTAGGTGTAGCTCTGCTGGAAGCCGACCTTGCCGAGCGTGTGCATCATCGCGGGCTGGGTGAACGCCTCCGCGAGCCAGATGACCTCGGGGTGGTCCTTCGCGACGTCGGCGATGAGCCACTGCCAGAACTCGACCGGCTTGGTGTGCGGGTTGTCGACCCGGAAGATCTTCACGCCGTGGTCGATCCACACCTGGACCACCCGGCGGACCTCCGCGTAGATGCCGGCGGGGTCGTTGTCGAAGTTGACCGGGTAGATGTCCTGGTACTTCTTCGGGGGGTTCTCGGCGTACGCGATGGTGCCGTCGGCCCGGGTGGTGAACCACTCCGGGTGCTCGGCGACCCACGGGTGGTCGGGGGAGCACTGGAGCGCGAGGTCCATCGCGACCTCCAGGCCCAGCCGCTCGGCCTCGGCGACGAACGCGTCGAAGTCGTCGAAGTCCCCGAGGTCGGGGTGGATCGCGTCGTGGCCGCCGTCGGGGGACCCGATGGCGTAGGGGCTGCCCGGGTCCTCGGGGCGGGCGTCGAGGGTGTTGTTCGGACCCTTCTTGGCGGCCTGGCCGATCGGGTGGACCGGGGTGAGGTAGACGACGTCGAAGCCCATGTCGGCGATGGCGGGGAGCCGCTCGGCGGCCGTGCGGAGCGTGCCGCTGACCCAGCGGTGCTCGGCCGCGTCGTAGCGGGCCCCCTCGCTGCGCGGGAAGAGCTCGTACCAGGCCCCGACGAGGGCGCGCTCGCGCTCGACGAGCAGTGCGTACTCGCGCGTGGGGGAGAGCATGTCGCGCAGCGGCCGGGCGCCGAGCTCGTCCTCGACGGAGGCGTCGGTGCCCGCCTTGAGCCGCACGACGGCCGGCCGCGTCGTGTCGCGCAGCGTCGTGACGGCGTCGATGAGGACCTGCTCCTGCTCGGCGGTCCGCTCGACCTCGTCGACGGCACGCTCGAGGACGCGGGCGCCCTCCTCGAGCATCATCTCGGTGTCGACGTCGGCCTGCACCTTGATCGTCGCGTCGTGCTCCCAGGTGCCGTAGGGGTCCGACCAGCCCTCGACGCGGTAGGACCACCAGCCGGTGCGGTCGGCGGCGACCCGAGCGACCCACGTGTTGAGCCCGGGGTTGGTGCACGTCATCGGCAGGTGCCGGGAGACGCCCTCGGGGTCGGTGAGGACGAGCGTGGCGTTGACGGCGTCGTGACCCTCGCGGAACACGGTGGCCGACACCTCGAACTCCTCGTCGACGACGGCCTTGGCGGGCCGGTCGCCGTGGTCGACGACCGGTCTGACGTCGAGGACGGGGATCCGTCCGATCGGAACCTGCGGAGGGGCGGTGTGGGGGGCGTCACTCACCTCACCGAACCTACACGGACAGTCGCGAACCCCGCAGTCCCGGCTGCACCGTCCGACGCTGCTCAGGCGTGCCAGATCCGGTCGAGGTAGTCGCGCATCGAGCGGTCCGAGGAGAAGTAGCCGGACCGCGCGACGTTGAGGATGGCGGACCGCGACCACGCGTCGGGGTCGGCGTACGCGGCGTCGACCCGGGCCTGGGCGTCGAGGTAGGACTGGAAGTCGGCGAGGGCCATGAACGAGTCCTGGTGGAGCAGGTTGTCGATGACCGGTGCGACGGCCTGCCGGTCGCCGCCGGTGAAGTGGCCGCTCGCCAGCAGGTCGATCGTGCTCCGCAGCCGCGGGTTCGAGGCGTAGTGGTCCGACGGGGTGTACCCGCGCGCCGCGAGGTCGGCCACCTCGGGCTCGCTCATCCCGAAGAGGAAGAAGTGGTCGTCGCCGACGAGGCGCCGGATCTCGACGTTCGCGCCGTCGTCGGTGCCGATGGTCAGCGCGCCGTTGAGGGCGAACTTCATGTTGCCGGTCCCGGATGCCTCCTTGCCCGCGAGCGAGATCTGCTCCGAGAGGTCCGCCGCGGGGATGAGCTTCTCGGCGAGCGTCACGTTGTAGTTGGCCGGGAAGGCCACCGAGAGCCGGCCCGCGACGAGCGGGTCGGCGTTGACGACCCGGGCGACCGAGTTGATGAGGAAGATGGTCTCCTTCGCCAGGTGGTAGCCCGGGGCGGCCTTCGCACCGAAGACGAAGGTCCGGGGCGTCACCTCGTCGGCGGGGACGCGGCCGGAGACGATGTCGTCGTACATCGAGACGATGTGGAGCAGCTTGAGGCTCTGGCGCTTGTACTCGTGCAGGCGCTTGACCATGACGTCGAGCATCGCGTCGCGCGGCAGGTCGAACCCGTCGCGCACGAGCAGGAGCTCGTGGAGCCGCTCCTTGTTCGACTGCTTGACCCGGCGGAACTCCTCACGGAAGCCGGCGTCGTCGGCGTACGGCTCGAGCTCGCTGAGCCGGTCCAGGTCGGTGACCCAGCCCTCGCCGATCGTGTCGGTGACCAGGTCCGACAGCCGCCGGTTCGCGAGCCGCACGAAGCGGCGCGGGGTGATCCCGTTCGTGACGTTGGTGAACTTCTCCGGCCACATCCGCGAGAAGTCCGGCAGGACCTTGTCGCGCAGCAGCTGGCTGTGCAGCTCGGCGACGCCGTTGACCTTGGACCCCGCGACCGTGGCCAGGTAGGCCATCCGGACCGAACGCTCCGGGTGCTCGGCGATGATCGACATCCGCCGGGCGAGCATCTCGTCGCCCGGGAACGCCTCGCGCACCTCCTCGAGGAACTCCTCGTTGATGCGGTAGATGATCTCGAGGTGCCGCGGCAGGAGCCGGCCGAGGAGCTCGGCGGACCACACCTCGAGCGCCTCCGGCAGCAGCGTGTGGCACGTGTACGCGAAGCACTGCTTCGTGATCTCCCAGGCCTCGTCCCACTCGAAACCCTTGCGGTCGACGAGGATCCGCATCAGCTCGGGGATCGCGATGACCGGGTGGGTGTCGTTGAGCTGGAAGATGATCCGCTCGGGGAGCCGGCGCAGGTCGAAGTCGGCCGGGAGGGTGTTGTCGATGAAGTCGTGGAGGGAGCAGGCGACGAAGAAGTACTGCTGCTGCAGGCGCAGCTCCTTGCCCTGGGGCGTGGAGTCCTCCGGGTAGAGCACCTTGGAGATGTTCTCGGCGAAGGTCTGGGCGCGCACGGCCTCGGCGTAGTCGCCGGAGTTGAAGATCTGGAGGTCGAACGCCTGGGTCGCCCCGGCGCTCCACAGCCGCAGGGTGTTGACGACCCCGTTCCGGTGGCCGGGGACCATGTAGTGGTAGGGCACGCCCAGGACGTCCCAGTCGGGGACCCACGTGGTGCGCTCGCGACCGTCGTCGTCGGTCTCGGTCTCGGTGTGGCCGCCGAAGTGCACGAGCACCTGCCGCTCGGGGTGCGGGAACTCCCACGGGTTGCCCAGCGAGAGCCAGGAGTCGGGGACCTCGACCTGCCGGTCGTCCTCGAAGGTCTGCCGGAAGATGCCGTACTCGTAGCGGATCCCGTAGCCGATGCAGCGCACGTCCATCGTCGCGAGGGAGTCGACGAAGCACGCCGCGAGCCGGCCGAGGCCACCGTTGCCGAGGCCCGGCTCGACCTCCTGGGCCCGCAGCGTCGAGACGTCGATGCCGCACTGGGCCATCGCCACCTCGGCGATGTCCTGGAGGTTGGTCGCGAGGAGGTTGTTGCCCAGCTGGCGGCCGAGGAGGTACTCGGCGGAGAGGTAGCCGATCGTCTTCTGCTGCGACTGCCGCCGGCGCGCACCGGTCTCGAGCCAGTCGGCCATGAGGTAGCGGCGGACCGTGCGGGCCAGTGCCAGGTACTGGTCGTTGACCGAGGAGCGGGAGAGCAGCACGCCCTGGCCGTAGTTGAGCTCGGCGAGGAACTCCGCGACGAAGCCGTCGACGGTGGGTGGCGGCTGCACGACGGGACCCGAGGCCATCGGGTGGGTGCTCCGGAAGGCGGGGCCGATCTGCCGGACGTCCATCGAGGGGGACTCGTCGGACACGACGGCAGCGGGGTGGTGGGTATCGGTCATCGGGACTCGTCCTTCGGCGGCGAGGGTTCGGAGAGGGCGCAGCGACGACGGTGCGCAGGACAGGCTACGCACATCCGGTCGGGTGGGCCCGCCCGTCCGTGTCGGTCAGGGCGACGTGGCGGCGACGAGGCGCTCGCGGGTGAGGTCGGCGACCGTCCGGCACCCGGTGAGGGCCATCGTGAGGTCGAGCTCGGCGAGGAGGTTGCGGAGCACCTCGGCGACGCCTGCCTCCCCGGCCAGCGCCAGCCCGTAGACGTGCGGGCGCCCGATCCCGACCGCGGTCGCGCCGAGCGCGAGGGCCACGAAGGCGTCGGCGCCCGTCCGGACGCCCGAGTCGAAGAGCACCGGGGTGGCCGACCCCCGGGAGCGCACCGCGTCGACGACACCGGGGAGGGCGTCGAGCGCGCCGACCGAGCGGTCGACCTGACGGCCACCGTGGTTCGAGACCCAGACGGCGTCGACCCCCTCGTCGACGGCGCGGGCGGCGTCGTCGGGGTGGAGGATCCCCTTGAGGACGACCGGCAGGCTCGTCATCGCACGGAGGCGCGGCAGGTCCTCCCACGTGAGCGCGGGGCGGGAGAACACGTCGAGGAAGGTCTCGACGGCGGCCCGGGGGGCCGGGGAGCCGACGTTCTCGCGGGTGGAGCCCGGGTGGTTGCGGCTCATCGCGAGGAGGGTGCGTACGGCGGCCGGGGTGGGCCGGGGCCGCGGGTCGGGCTCGGCGGACGGTGCGGCGGCGAGCCGCCCCTCGACGAGCCGGCGGAAGACCGGGTCGGAGGTGTACTGCGCGATGCCCTCACCCCGGGCGAACGGGAGGTGCCCGAGGTCGAGGTCGCGGGGACGCCAGCCGAGGAAGGCGGTGTCGAGCGTGACGACGAGCGCCTCGGCGCCACACGCCTCGGCGCGGCCGACGAGGGACGCGGCGAGGTCGTCGTCACGGCTCCAGTACAGCTGGTACCAGAAGCCGCTGCCCCCGAGCGCGGCCGCGACGGTCTCCATCGGCACCGACGCCTGGGTGCTGAGCACCGGCGTGACGCCCTGCGACCGGGCGCCCCGGGCCACCGCGAGGTCGGCGTCCCGGTGGGCGGCCGAGAGCACCCCGACCGGGGAGACGAGGAGCGGGCTGGGGTGCCGGCGGCCCAGGAGGTCGACCGCGAGGTCGCGCTCGCTGGTGTCGACGAGCATCCGGGGGAGGACCCGCCACCGCTCGAACGCGGTCCGGTTGGCGTCCGCCGTGGACTCGCTGCCCGCCGAGCCGGCCACGTAGGCGAAGCCGCGGCGTGACATCACCTTCTCGGCGGCGGCCTCGAGGCGCGCGCCGTCGGTGGGCACGGCGGGACGCCGCCCGAAGGAGCCCGCCCGGTAGATCGCGCCCTGGGCCAGGCGTCCGAGGTCGTGAGCCGTCACGACCGCCTGTCTACCCGATGGTGCCGCCGGGCGGAACCCGACCCACTGACCGGGCCGCTGCGCCTAGGGTTCACCCGTGCAGCGATTCACCTGGGCCGCGTGGGGCCTGCTCGTCGTCGTCCTCGACCTGCCGCTCGGCGGGTGGGACGTGCTTCCCGACGCGGTGGGGTACGTGTGGCTCGTCGTCGGGCTCGGTGGCGCCGTCGCGCGCCCGTTCCTCACCGCCCGCGCGGCGGCCGGAGCGGGCGTCGTCGTGGCGCTCGTCACGGGGACCCCGCTGCTCTACCTCAACCTCGGGGTCGGGATCGTCTCCCTCGTCCTGGACACCCTCGTGCTCGCGGTCGTCGTCCACCAGCTGTGCGAGGGGCTGCTCGAGACGGCGGCCGCCGACGACGAGGAGACGCGGCGGTGGGCGAGCCGCCTGCGCACCGGGGCCTACGTGCTGCTCGGCCTCGGCCTCCTCGCCGTCGTCGGTGCCCTCGTGGGGGCCGGACTCCTCGTGCTCCTCGGCCGGCTCGCGACCACCGTCGTCGGCGTCCTCACCGTGATCCTCCTCCAGCGCGTGGCCCGCGCCGGCCGGCTCGCCCGGGACTGAGCGGCGTCAGCGCAGGTAGGGGATGGCGCGGTCGAGCAGGCCGCGCTGCTTGAGCTCGGCGCGCAGCGGGATCTCGTCGTCGATCCAGCCGCTCTGCTTGATGCCCCAGAACGACGCGTGGTCGGGGCCGTAGCCGAGCAGCTGCTGGTGCAGCGGCGACAGGTTCTTGAACCACTCGGAGTCCTGGTCGGCGACGGCCTCGTCGAGCGGGCGGATCCAGCGGTAGGTGTAGCCGATGAACATCAGCTTGCGGATGCGCTCGCTCTTGTTCATCGAGCGGCTGTGCCAGAGGCGGCGGTCGAAGATGAACGCGTCGCCCGGCTCGAGGCACACCTCGACGGCGCCGTCGGGCTCGATGATCGGGTCGCCCGGCTTCTCGGGCCGCCCGGCGAGGGTGTTGTCCTTGTGGCTGCCGGGGATGACCTTGGTGTTGCCGTAGCCCGGCTCGGAGAGGTCGGTGAGGGCATAGCAGATCTTGGTCATGAACATCGGTCGGACGTCCATGTCGATGTCGGAGTTCTGCCGGTAGCCGTCCTGGTGCCAGTTCCAGAAGGGCGGCTCGTCCTTCGGGGGGTTGACGTCGATGTGGTTGTGGTGGGTGTAGATGTTCCAGCCCATGTTCCCCCAGATGTAGGGGAAGGTCGTCGGCCAGGTGAGCAGCTCGGGGAAGCGCGGGTCCTTGTGCAGCCAGCCCATGACGTGGATCGACCGGTCGGGGCGGAGCTCGCCGGCGGCCTCCTCCTCGGCGTAGATCCGGTCGACGGCGTCCTCGAAGTAGGCGCGGTCCTCCTCGGGGAGGGCGCCCTTGATCACGACGAACCCGTCGCGGTCGTACTGCTCGCGGATGGCGGGGTCGAGCGGCTCGAAGCCCGTGGGGCTGGTCGTGGTCGCGGTCATGCTGGACATGCTCCTCACATGGTGCCGTCTCCGGCGGGGGCACCCCTCCCGCAGCGGCCCGCACGCTCGCGGACCCGCCGTTTCGGGCCAGTGTAGGCCGGGCGAGGCCCCTCCTCGGGACCCTGCGCCGTGACGGTGCCGTGAGGACGCGGAGGCGTCCGCGCAGGGCCGGTCCCGGGCCTCAGGAGGCCGCGTAGACGCGCATCGAGGCCGGGGCGAGGGTCACCTCGGCGCCCGGCTCGGCCGGGGTCGGGGGGGCGGGGCGGTCCTCGGCGCTGTCCCACGCGAGCCGGTAGGCGACCGGGCCGGCGGGGAGGGTCACCGCCACCGGGTCGGCGGACCCGTTGACGACGACGAGGGCCCCGTCGTCGGCCTCGTGGGGAGGTGCGAGCGCCATCTGGAGCACACGCGTGCCCTCGCCGTGCCAACGGTCGCCCATCGGGTGGCCGTCCCCGGCGTACCACTGGACGTCGAGGGTGCCGTCCTCGTCGACGGGGCGGCCGGTGAGCCAGCTCCGCTGGCGCAGCGCGGGCATCGCCCGGCGCAGCGCCACGAGGTGCCGCGCCGTCGCGAGCAGGTCCTGCTGCCACGGCGCGAGCTGCCAGTCGACCCAGGAGATCTCGTTGTCCTGGCAGTACGGGTTGTTGTTGCCGCCCTGGGTGCGGCCCAGCTCGTCGCCCGCGGTGAGCATCGGGACCCCGGCCGAGAGGAGCAGCGTCCCGAGCAGGTTGCGCAGGGCCCGGGTGCGCGCGCCGAGGACCGCCGGGTCGTCGCTCGGGCCCTCGGTGCCGTGGTTCCACGAGGAGTTGCCGTTCGAGCCGTCCCGGTTGTCCTCCCGGTTGGCCTCGTTGTGCTTGTGGTCGTAGGACACGAGGTCGGCGAGGGTGAAGCCGTCGTGGGCGGTGACGAAGTTGACCGAGGCGGTGGGGCCGCGGTCCCGCACGCCGAAGAGGTCGCGCGAGCCGGTGAGCCGGGTCGCGAGCTCGCGGGCGTCGTGGCCGCGGTGGCCGTCGGCCTGGGCCCGCACGTCGCCGACCCAGAACCGCCGGGCGGTGTCGCGGAAGCGGTCGTTCCACTCGAGGAAGGGCGGCGGGAACTGGCCGGTGCGCCACCCGTGCATCCCGAGGTCCCACGGCTCCGCGACGAGCGTGACGCGGGACAGCACGGGGTCGGTGCGCAGCGCCACGAGGAACGGGTGGTCGGGGTCGTACTCGTCGCCGCGCCCGCGGCCGAGCGCCACGGCGAGGTCGAAGCGGAACCCGTCGACGTGGTACTCCCGCACCCAGTGCCGGAGGCTGTCGAGGACCATCCGGCAGACGACGGGGTGGCGCAGGTCGAGGGTGTTGCCGCAGCCGGTGACGTCGATGTCGCGGCCGCGCTCGTCGAGCCGGTAGTAGGCGCGCTGGTCGAGACCGCGCCAGGACAGGGTGGCGCCGGCGCGGCCCTGCTCGGCCGTGTGGTTGTAGACGACGTCGAGGATCACCTCGAGCCCGGCCTCGTGGAGCAGCTTGACCATGCCCTTGACCTCGTCGACCGCGCCCTGCGGGTCGCGGGCCGCGGCGTACGGGGCGTGGGGCGCCATGAAGCCGAGGGTGTTGTAGCCCCAGTGGTTGGTCAGCCCCCGCCGGACGAGGTGCGGCTCGTGCGTGAAGGCGTGCACCGGCAGCAGCTCGACCGCCGTCACCCCGAGCGAGGTGAGGTGCTCGAGGGAGGCGGGGTGCGCCAGTCCGGCGTACGTGCCGCGCAGGGGCTCGGGCACCCCCGGGTGGAGCATCGTCTGGTTGCGGACGTGCGCCTCGTAGACGAGGGTCTCGCTGCGCGAGTGCCTCGGGGGACGGTCGTCGCCCCAGTCGAAGGCGTGGTCGACGACGACGCCCCGCGGCACGTTCCCCCGGCTGTCGAGGGTCGAGCGGGCCTCGAGGTCGCCCAGCCACGCGTCGTCGACGAGGTGCCCGTACACCTCCGGACCCCAGGTCACCCCGCCCTCGAGCGCCCCCGCGTAGGGGTCGACGAGCAGCTTGGCCGGGTTGTGCAGCAGGCCGCGCTCGGGCTCCCACGGGCCCTCGACCCGGAGGCCGTAGCGCTGGCCGGCCACCATGCCCGGGACGAGGCCGAACCACCAGCCGTGGGCCCGCTCCTCGAGCCTGACCCGCCGCTCGCTCTCGCCCGTCGGGTCGCCCGCCTCGAAGAGGCACACCTCGACGCCGTCGGCGTGGCCCGCGTAGACGGCGACGTCGGCGCCACCCGGGAGGAGCGTGACGCCCGGCGGGGGAGGCAGGTCACGGGCGGCCGACCCGGGTGGGGTCGGGGGGTACCGGGTCGGCATGCGCCGACCCTAGCCGCCCCCGCGCCGGCACCGGAGCGACTCGGGCATCGACGCGCGGCTCAGGCGCGCAGCGCCCGGGCGAGCTCGGTGACGTGCTCGACGAGCAGTCCCATGTCGTCGTCGGTGTGGGCGAGCGACACGAGCCACTGCTCGTCCAGACCGGGCGGGGTGAGGATGTTGCGGTTGACGCCCCAGAGCCAGGACAGCTCGGCGAGGGCGAAGTCGGTGGCCTTGTAGTCGCGGTAGTTGCGGACCGGGGTGGTGGACCACGTGACGCAGCCCTTGGTGCCGAGCCCGACGGTGTGCGCCGGGAGGGCGTAGGCGTCGATGACGTCGTCGATCGCCGAGAGCGCGCGGACGTTGATCGCCTCGACCGCGTCGAGCGCCTCCTTCGTGCAGATCTCGTCGACGGCCTTGGCCGCCGCCATGACGAGCGGGTTGCCGTTGTAGGTGCCGAAGTGGGCCATCCGTCCGTCGACGACGACCTCCATCACCTCGCGCTTCCCACCGAAGGCGGCGAGGGGCAGGCCGCCGCCGATGCTCTTGGCGAGGGTGATGAGGTCGGGCTGCACCCCGAGCCGCTGGGCGGCGCCCGCGTACCCGGCGGTGAGGCCGGTCTTCACCTCGTCGAAGAGGAGGACGACGCCGTGGCGGTCGCAGGCCTCCCGGACCCCGGCGAGGTAGCCGGCGTCGGGCACGACGATCGAGAGGTTCTCGACGACCGGCTCGATGACCATGACGGCCACGTCGTGGCCGTGCTCGGCGAGGACCGCCTCGAGGCGCGCGAGGTCGTTGTAGGGCACGACGTGGACGGTGCCCGCCTCGACGTCGAAGGGGACCTCGGGGATCGGCGCGTCCGCGGGCCCGATGTCGGCGAGGTCGGGCTTGACCGAGACCTGGAGGGCGTCGTAGCCGCCGTGGTAGCCGCCCTCGATCTTCACGACGGCCTTGCGGTGGGTGTAGGCACGGGCGGCGCGGATCGCGTACATCAGCGACTCGGTGCCGGAGTTCGTGAACCGGACCATGTCCATGCCGAAGCGCGCGCAGAACCGCTCGCTCATCTCGGTGGCCTGGGGGGAGGGGGTGACGAACAGCGTCCCGGTCTCGGTGAGGGCGCGCTGCACGTGCTCGACGACCACGGGGTTGAGGTGGCCCACGAGCATCGCGCCGAAGCCCATCGAGAGGTCGAGCATCCGTCGGCCGTCGACGTCGGTGAGCCAGGCCCCGCGCGCCGAGGCGACCGAGACGGGGTAGGGGTCCCAGTGCTGGAAGGAGGAGGTGACACCGAGCGGGAGGGTGTGGCTCGCCCGGGTGTTGTGCTCGCCGGAGGCCGGGGTGCTCGCGGTGAAGCGGTCCCACTCCTGGGCGAGGAGCGCCTCGACGCGGTCGGGGTCGACGGGCCGGCTCGTCCCGGGCAGCCGGCGGTAGGTGGCCGGGTCGTGGGCCGGGTGGGAGCGAGCAGAGGTCTCGGTCGCGGTCATCGTCGTTCTCCTGGGGGTCGTGGGATGACGGAATCCGTCGCCTAGAAGCGAACCGACGCACCATCCCGCGTGTCTGACCGGAATGTACTACTGAATCCGCCACCATGGCGAGTCCCGGCCCAGCGCCGGCCGCGGCCGGCACCCCCCGCGACCCGCCGGCGGCCCCCGGCGGTCGATACGGTGGTGGCCATGACGGATCCGACCTCCCTGCCCAACTTCCCCCCGCCCGCCGACGAGCACCCGCTGCGCGGCCGCGTCCTCGACGTCCTCGTCGACCTGGGCCTCGCGCCGAACATCGACGGTGACGGCGACGTGGCCTTCTCCGCCAACGACCAGCAGCTCTTCGTGCGGTGCACCGAGGGCGACGTCGAGATCATGCGCCTCTTCGGCCAGTGGCAGATCCAGGACGAGCTGGCCGGCGACCGGCTCAAGCTCCACGAGACGTGCAACGAGATCAACCTCCACATGAACCACGTGAAGACGGGGCTCGCGGGGACGACGCTCGTCGTCACCGGCGAGCACGTCGTGACCCCGGGTGCGGACCTCAGCACGCTCACCCAGGTCTCCATCCAGGTGGTCCTCTCCGCGGTGCACCTGTGGCACCAGCGGGTCCTCGGCATCGACCCCGAGACCGGCCGGCCCACCGGGGAGGAGCAGTGACCGACCTCGTCCGCCTCGACGTGGACGGCGGCATCGGCACGATCCGCCTCGACCGGCCGCCGATGAACGCGCTCAACGCCGAGATCCAGGTGGGGCTCATCGCCGCCTGCCGCGAGGCCGCCGAGCGCGACGACGTCTCCGCCGTCATCGTCTACGGCGGCGAGAAGGTCTTCGCCGCCGGCGCGGACATCAAGGAGATGGAGACGATGTCGTACACCGACATGGTCGACCACTCCGCGCTCCTGCAGGACTTCACCCGGGCGCTCGCCCGCCTGCCGAAGCCGACGGTGGCAGCGGTCACCGGGTACGCGCTCGGCGGCGGCTGCGAGGTGGCGCTCGCGTGCGACTGGCGGGTCGCCGCCGACGACGCGAGGCTCGGCCAGCCCGAGATCCTGCTCGGCATCATCCCCGGCGCCGGTGGCACCCAGCGGCTCGCGCGTCTCGTCGGGCCGGCGAAGGCCAAGGACCTCGTGTTCTCCGGCCGCTTCGTCGGGGCCGAGGAGGCGCTCGCCATCGGGCTCGTCGACCGGGTCGTCCCGGCGGGCGAGGTCTACGACGCCGCCCGCGAGATGGTCGGCCGCTACGTCGGCGGTCCGTCCTACGCGCTGCGCGCCGCCAAGGAGGCCATCGACCGTGGGGTCGAGGTCGACCTCGAGAGCGGCCTGGAGATCGAGCGGATGCTCTTCTCGGCGCTCTTCGCCACGAAGGACCGCGCCACCGGCATGCGCAGCTTCGTCGAGAAGGGTCCGGGCAAGGCGACCTTCGAGGGCGCCTGAGCCACCGGCTCGCGCGGGTGTATCGGGTGACCCGAGAAACCCGCCGGTTCCGGGGCCGGGCTCAGGCCTCGCCGGCCTGGTGGCGGCCACCGTGGCGCGCCCGGAGGTCGGCCCGCTTCGCGGTGACCGTCGCGGCGTGCTCGGTGCGCGCCATCCGCTCGAGGTCGTCGAGGAGCGCCTCGATCCGGCGCGGTACCTGGAGGGTGTCCGCGCCGTAGTGGGCGATCTCGTCGACCGCGAGGTCGAGCATCCCGGCGAACGTCGGCGGCCGGTCCACGACCCGCACGACCCCCGCGCCGTCGACGATGTAGGCGGAGCGGTCCGGCCGGATCGCGGCGACCCGCAGGATGCGGTGCAGCTCGTCGAGGACCTGGACCGCCGTCGTCGGGTCGTTGATGCCGGGGGAGAGGGCACGTTCCGCGATGTCGACGAGCTGGCGCAGCCCGAACTCCGGGTCCTGCTGCATGGTGCGCTCCCCGCCGAGGCCGAAGGCCTCCCGCACGGCGTCGACGACGTCGTCGTCGGCGTGCGCCCCGTGGACCACGGCGAGCTCCTGCCCGCGGTGGCGCACCTCACCGGCCCGCGTCACGAGCTCGATGACCACCCCGGCCCGCTCGGCGCACGTCACGAGGTGCGAGTAGTGGATCCGCTGGACGACGCCGTGCCGCTCCCCGGTCGTCACCCGCACCGACGGCCCGGGCTGCTGGGACCACGACGGCGGCACGGCGGAGGTGTCGTCCCACTCGGCGTCCGACCCCCGCTCGAGGGAGCGCACGGTGCTGACGGCGACCCGGTCGACGACCTCGGTCACCTGGATGGAGTCGGTGATGTGGTGGATGAACGCGAGGAAGAGGCCGACGCTCGCCATGACCAGGGCGAAGGCCAGCGTCACCGAGAGCCGGGGCACGAAGGGGCTGTCGCCCGCGCGCACGTCCCGGAGCACCATGAGGGCGAAGACGAACGACGCGGTGAAGACACCGAGGGTCACCTGGACGACGCGGCTGCCGAGGAAGCTGCCGAGCAGCCGGGGCGTGAACTGGCTGCTCGCCAGCTGCATGACGACCATCGTGATCGAGAAGACGAGGCCGGTCACGGAGATCATGGCGCTCGCGATCGTGCTCAGCAGGCTGCGGGCGGAGTCGGCGTTGCCGCCGAAGAGGTAGACGACGTCCCCGAGCAGGTGCTCGTCGACGCGGGGGATGGCGGCCCCGGCCACGACGGTGACGCCGAGGATCGCGGCGGGCAGCGCCCAGAACGGGCGCCACAGGGTCTCCCACCAGCCGACCGTCTCCGGGTCGCCGAGCGGCCCGACCGTGCGGCGCACCGTGCCGCGACCCACCTCGTCCTCGCTGCCCACGGCACCGATCCTGTCAGACGCCCGCGCGCGGGCCGGGCGGATTCCCGCTCGGGGGGTGGTGACCGTCACGCCCGGTGGGTGGTGAACGAGCGCTCACCGGCTGAGAGGATGGACGGCGATGTGCGCCGGGCACCCCCGGTGCGAGACCGCCGACCGAAGGAAAGAGGACGAGGCACGCATGAACATCGTCGTCTGCGTCAAGTACGTCCCGGACGCCCAGTCCGAGCGGACGTTCCAGGAGTCCGACAACACCGTCGACCGCGGTGCCGTCGACGGACTGCTCTCCGAGCTCGACGAGTACGCCGTCGAGGAGGCCCTGAAGATCGTCGAGGCCGCGGGCGAGGGTGAGGTCACCGTCGTGACGGTCGGCCCCGAGGCCGCCGCCGACGCGATCAAGAAGTCCCTGCAGATGGGCGCGCACAAGGGCGTCCACGTCCTCGACGACGCACTGCACGGCTCCGACGCCGTCGCCACCTCGCTCGTCCTCGCCGAGGCCGTGAAGAAGGCCACCGACGGCAGCCCCGAGCTCGTGCTCACCGGCATGTCCTCGACCGACGGGATCATGGGCGTCGTCCCCGCGATGATGGCCGAGCGCCTCGGCCTGCCGCAGGTCACCTACGCCTCCGAGCTCACGGTCGGCGACGGCACGGTCACCATCCGCCGCGACGGCGACACCGCCTCCGAGACCATCGAGGCCGCGCTGCCCGCCCTGGTCTCGGTCACCGACCAGATCAACGAGCCGCGCTACCCCTCCTTCAAGGGGATCATGGCCGCGAAGAAGAAGCCGGTCGAGACGTGGTCGCTCGCCGACCTCGGCATCGACGCCGGTGACGTCGGCCTCGACGCCGCGTGGACCTCGGTCGTCGCGTTCGCCAAGCGGCCGCCGCGCGACCAGGGCCAGATCGTCACCGACGAGGGGGACGGCGGCACGAAGCTCGCCGAGTTCCTCAGCGCCCAGAAGTTCCTCTGACGGCCGCCACGAGACCAGGAGCACAGACACATGGCTGAAGTACTCGTCCTCGCCGACCACGCCGGGGGGCGCCTGCGCAAGGCGACCGCCGAGCTGCTGACCTTCGCCCGCCGTCTCGGCGAGCCCTCCGCCGTCCACATCGGCCCCGGCGCCGAGGCCGCGCAGAAGACCTACGCCAAGTACGGCGCCCACAAGGTGTACGCCGTCGACGACGGTGACGTCGCCCCGTTCCTCGTGGCCCCGCAGGCCGAGGTGCTCGCGCAGCTCATCGAGAAGACCTCTCCCGCGGCGGTCCTCATCCCGAGCAACGCTGCCGGCAAGGAGATCGCCGCCCGGCTCGCCATCAAGACCGGCTCCGGCCTCATCACCGACGCCGTCGACGTGCGGCAGGGCGACGACGGCCCGGAGACCACCCAGTCGGTCTTCGCCGGGTCCTACACGGTCACGGCCAGGGTGACCACGGGGACGCCGATCATCTGCGTCAAGCCGAACTCCGCCGCCATCGAGGCCGCGCCCGAGGCCGCTGCCGTCGAGGCCGTCGAGGTGACGATCAGCGACGCCGCGAAGGCCGCGCGGATCACCGACGCGCAGCCCAAGAAGGCCACCGGGCGCCCCGAGCTCACCGAGGCCGCGATCGTGGTCTCCGGCGGTCGCGGGACCGGTGGTGACTTCGGCCCGGTCGAGGAGTTCGCCGACAGCCTCGGCGCCGCCGTCGGCGCGAGCCGGGCCGCCGTCGACGCCGGCTGGTACCCGCACAGCAACCAGGTGGGCCAGACCGGCAAGCAGGTCTCGCCGCAGCTCTACGTCGCGGCGGGCATCTCCGGTGCCATCCAGCACCGCGCCGGCATGCAGACGAGCAAGACGATCGTCGCCGTCAACAAGGACGAGGAGGCGCCGATCTTCGAGCTCGTCGACTTCGGCGTCGTCGGTGACCTCTTCTCGGTGCTGCCGCAGGCCACGAGCGAGGTCAAGAAGCGCAAGGGCTGAGCACGAGGTCGTTCTTCACCAGGAACGTGTGTGAACACGCCGGAGATCACCGGCGTGTTCACACACGTTCGCGGGGGGGTGGCGCGAGGTTACGGTGGGGTGAAAGACCGGAGGGGACGTGCGAAGCCCATGACGCCACGCCTGCTGCACACGGTGCTCGACACCACCGACGTGCGGACGCTCGCCGAGTTCTACCGGCAGCTGCTCGGCCTCGTGTACCGCCCGGGCGACGAACCACCGGCCCCCGGGGAGGCCGACGACGCCGACTGGCTCGTCCTGACCGCCGCCGACGGCACGCGCTGCCTCGCCGTCCAGGAGGTGCCCGAGCTGACGCCCACCACCTGGCCCGCCCATGACGTGCCGATGCAGCTCCACCTGGACCTCACCGTCGAGGACGCCGAGGACCTCGAGCGGCAGCGCGCCCGCGCGGAGGCCCTCGGGGCACGGCTGCTCCTGGACCGGACCGACGACCCCGACGAGCCGCTCTACGTCCTCGCCGACCCGGCGGGGCACCCGTTCTGCCTGTTCCCCGGCTGACCGCGCGGGCCTGTGGCCCGCCGACGAAACGTAGACTCGCACCTCGTGACCCACTACCTCGACCACGCGGCGACCACGCCGATGCTGCCCGCGGCGGTCGAGGCGTTCGTCGAGTCGGCCGGGCGGGTGGGCAACGCCTCGTCGCTGCACACGGCGGGGCGCGCGGCGCGCAAGGTCGTCGAGGAGTCGCGCGAGCGGATCGCCGCCGCGCTCGGGTCCCGGCCCTCCGAGGTGGTCTTCACCTCCGGGGGCACCGAGGCCGACAACCTCGCCGTCAAGGGCACCTGGGCCGCCCGGCGGGACGCCGACCCGCGCCGCACCCGGATCGTCGCGAGCGGCATCGAGCACCACGCGGTCCTCGACCCCGTCGAGTTCCTCGTCGAGTCCCGCGGCGCGTCGGTCTCGTGGCTCGAGCCGGACCGCTGCGGCCACATCGGCGTCGACGACCTGCGGGCGGTCCTCGCCGAGCACGGCGACGAGGCGGCGGTGGTGAGCGTCATGTGGGCCAACAACGAGGTCGGCACCGTGCAGCCGGTGGCCGAGCTCGCCGCCGTGGCCCGCGAGCACGGCGTGCCCTTCCACACCGACGCGATCCAGGCGCTGTCGCACCTCCCGCTCCGGTTCGACGACTCCGGTGCCGACCTCATGTCGGTCACCGCGCACAAGGTCGGCGGCCCGATGGGGGTGGGGGCGCTGCTCGCCCGCCGCGACGCCGTCCTCGTGCCGCAGCTGCACGGCGGCGGCCAGGAACGACAGGTCCGCAGCGGCACCCTCGACGTCGCGGCCATCCACGCGTTCGCGGTCGCCCTCGACGAGACCGTCGCCGTGCGCGACGTCGAGGCCAAGCGCGTCCTCGCGCTGCGCGACCGGCTCGTCGAGGAGACCCTGGCGCTGGGCCTCGGCATCACCGTCAGCGGGTGCTGGAGGGCCGGCGACGGACTCGGCCGCCTCCCCGGGAACGCGCACCTGCTCGTGCCCGGGTGCGAGGGCGACTCGCTCCTGTACCTGCTCGACGCGTCCGGGGTCGAGTGCAGCACCGGCTCGGCGTGCCAGGCCGGGGTGCCGCAGCCGAGCCACGTCCTCCTCGCGATGGGGCACACCGAGGCCGAGGCCCGCGGCGCGCTGCGGCTGACCCTCGGGCACACCTCGACCGACGCCGACGTCGACGCCTTCGTCGCCGCACTCCCGGGTGTCGTCGCCCGGGCGCGGAGGGCCGGGGGGCTGCTCTGATGCGCGTCGTCGCCGCGATGTCCGGTGGGGTCGACTCCGCCGTCGCCGCCGCCCGGATGATCGACGCCGGGCACGACGTCGTCGGCGTGCACCTGGCCCTGTCCCGGTCCGCCGCGACGCTGCGCGAGTCGGCGCGCGGGTGCTGCACGATCGAGGACGCCGGGGACGCCCGCCGGGTGGCCGACCGGCTCGGCATCCCCTTCTACGTCTGGGACCTCGCCTCCCGCTTCGAGCGCGAGGTCGTCGAGGACTTCGTCTCCGAGTACGCCGCGGGCCGCACCCCGAACCCCTGCCTGCGCTGCAACGAGAAGATCAAGTTCGCGGGGCTGCTCGACAAGGCCGTCGCGCTGGGGTTCGACGCCGTCGCGACCGGGCACTACGCGCAGGTCGTCGACGGCCCCGACGGCCGCGAGCTGCACCGTGCCGTCGACCCGGCGAAGGACCAGTCCTACGTCCTCGGCGTGCTCGACGCCGACCAGCTGGCCCGGTCGTTCTTCCCGCTCGGCGACTCCCTGAAGTCGCGGGTGCGCGAGGAGGCCGCCGAGCGCGGCTTCTCGGTCGCGCGGAAGCCGGACAGCCACGACATCTGCTTCATCCCCGACGGCGACACCCGCGGCTTCCTCGCGGGGCGGCTGGGGGAGCGGCCCGGTGAGCTCGTCGACGCCGTCTCCGGTGAGGTCGTCGGCGAGCACGCCGGCACCCACGGGTTCACGGTGGGGCAGCGGCGCGGGCTGGGTGTCGACCGCTCCCGCCTCGACGGCGACCCGCGCTACGTCGTCGAGATCGACGCGCCCCGCAACCGGGTCGTCATCGGCACCGCCGACCTGCTCGGGGTCGACGTCGTGGAGGGCGCCCACCTGCGGTGGTGCGGGCCGGTGCCGGTCGGTGAGGTGCGCGTCGGGGCCCAGGTGCGCGCCCACGGCGAGGAGGTGCCTGCCACGGCGCGCGTCGAGGACGACACGGTGCGGGTGCGGCTCGCCGAGCGCGTGCGCGGGGTCGCGCCGGGCCAGTCGGTGGTCCTCTACGACGGGAGCCGGGTCGTGGGGTCCGCGACGATCACCGCGACCTCGCGCTCCGCGTGAGCCCGGTGTCCACGGGTCCCGGGGACGACGCACTCCGTGCGGCCGCCGCGCGGATCGCGGACGAGCGTGCGGAGCTCCTCGGCCGGGTCGCGGCGATGGAGCGCGACATGGTGGGGATGGTCGACGCGTCCCGGGACTCCAACGCCGACGACGAGCACGACCCGGAGGGGCAGACCATCGCGTACGAGCGGTCCCAGCTGGCCTCGCTCACCGCGCGTGCCCGCGAGCACCTCGCCGAGCTCGACCGGGCCGCGGAGCGCGTGGCCGACGGCAGCTACGGCCGGTGCGAGGTGTGCGGTCGCCCGATCGGGGAGGGCCGGCTCGAGGCGCGGCCGGGGGCGAGCACCTGCATCGAGCACGCGTCGGCCCCCCGCTGACCGGCGCTGCCCGCCGCGCGGAATGTTGAATGATCAACTATCGTTGGACGTGGCGAGCCTCCACCGCGGAGGATGACCAGCAAGGAGCGTGAGCGACATGCCAGCCGTGACCGTCGAGAACATCCTGACCCTCCCGAGGGTCTCCCAGCCCACCGCCGAGGCCGTGTCCCGCCCCGTGCGGTCGGTCACCACCGCACCGCAGGGCGTCGAGGGTGAGGGCTTCCCGGTGCGCCGCGCCTTCGCCGGGGTCGACCTCGCCGCGCTCGACCCGTTCATCCACATGGACCAGATGGGGGAGGTCGAGTACGCCCCGGGCGAGCCCAAGGGCACCGCGTGGCACCCGCACCGCGGCTTCGAGACCGTCACCTACATCATCGACGGCACCTTCGTGCACCAGGACTCCCAAGGTGGCGGCGGGGTCATCACCAACGGTGACACCCAGTGGATGACGGCGGGTTCCGGCCTGCTGCACATCGAGGTGCCCCCGGAGTCGCTCGTGCAGTCCGGCGGCCTCTTCCACGGCCTGCAGCTGTGGGTCAACCTCCCGGCCTCGCAGAAGATGTCGCCCCCGCGGTACCAGGACATCCGCGGCGGCGAGGTCGCACTGCTCTCGAGCCCCGACGGGGGTGCGCTCGTGCGCGTCATCGCCGGCGAGCTCGACGGTCACCAGGGCCCCGGCATCACCCACACCCCGATCACCGTGCTCCACGCGACGGTCGCCCCGGGCGCGCGGGTCCGCCTGCCCTGGGACCCCGGCTACAACGCGCTCGTCTACGCCCTCAACGGGAAGGGCTCGGTCGGGCCGGACCGCCGCCCCCTGCGGATGGGGCAGCTCGCGGTCCTCGGCGGTGGCGACGTCATCGAGGTCGGGGCCGACGAGAGCCAGGAGTCGCGCAGCCCGAGCATGGACCTCTACATCATGGGCGGGCGCCCGATCCGCGAGCCCGTCGCGGCGTACGGCCCGTTCGTCATGAACACCCGCGCCGAGCTCGTCCAGGCCTTCGAGGACTTCCAGGCCGGCCGCCTCGGGACCATCCCGAGCGAGCCGCACCCCGGCCACGACGTGCTCTGACGCCGTACGCGACGCCCCGGACCACCGGTCCGGGGCGTCGTCGCGTCCGGGGGCCGGGGGCTCAGCCGGGAGCGAGGCCGATGAGGCCCGCGAGGCGGTGGGCGCGGGTGTCGATGCGTGCCGCGAGGGCGGGCCGCTCGGCCTCGGGCGCGGCGAGCAGCGCCATGGCGTCGTCCCACACCTGGGTGCGCCAGCGCTCGACCACCTCGCCGAAGGCCCACTCGTCGAGCCGCCCGAGGAGGGTGTCGAGGCGGGTCGCCGCGGGGGACCACCCGGCGACGACGGTGGCCTGCACCTCGTCGGTCGTCGACCGGATCACGGTGTTGACCCGGTCGTGGTCGCGGCGCCGGCGGGTCCGAGCGCCCGCGTCGAGACCGTCCCAGTCGTCGAGCACGTCGACGAGGGCGAGGGCCAGGTCGTGGTTGATGTGCGCGTTGATGCCGAGGAGCAGGGCCTCGAGCGGGTGGCACCCGGGGCGGGCGCAGGCGTCGAGGGCGACCTGCCACGTCCGGGGGCAGTCCTGCGCCCCCTCGGCGCCGGCGTAGGCGTCGAGGGCGTCGAAGTAGTAGTCGGCGAACCGGTCGCGCAGCCGGGCGACCCACGGTCCGTCCTCGAAGAGCCCGTCCCGCACCCCCTCGCCGAGCCGGACCGTCATGAGCCGGTAGCAGTCGGCGAACACGGCGCGCAGGTCACGGGCCGAGGACCACCGCGTCGCGAGCTCGGCCAGCCGCACCTCGGGCGAGGGTGACGTCATGACCGGCCTCCCCGGGGTGCCTCGTCCGGCCGGAGGGCGCTCGCGAGGAGGCGGACGGCGTCGTCGGCGCGGCTCTCCGGCAGCCCGGCGTAGCAGAGCACGAGGCCACGCACCGGGGAGTCGACGGCGTACGCCGACAGCGGGCTCACCGCGACGCCGGCGGCGCGGCAACGGTCGGTGGCCTCGTGGTCGTCGACCTCGTCGGGGAGCCGGAGGACGACGTGCAGCCCGGCGTCGACCCCGGCCAGGGCGGCGCCCGGGAGGTGGTGCTCGACCGCCGCGACGAGCGCCGCGCGCCGTGCCGCGTAGGTGCGGCTCACCCGGGCGTGGTGCGCCGACAGCGCCCCGGACTCGACGAACGCCGCGAGGGCGAGGCCGGTGGGCTCGTTGACGGCGAGGCCGCGGGACTCGAGGGCGACGCGCAGCGGGTCGCGCAGGCGCGGGGGCACGGCGACCCACGCGACGCGGAGCGAGGGGGCCAGCAGCTTCGAGGCGGTCCCGACGTACACGACGTGCTCGGCGGCGCCGGGGAGCGAGCGGAGGGCGGGCAGCGGCGAGACGTCGTACCGGAACTCGCCGTCGTAGTCGTCCTCGATGACCAGGCCCCCGGTGGTGCGGGCCCACTCCAGGAGCGCGACCCGCCGCGTCACCGGCATCCGCGCCCCGAGGGGGTACTGGTGCGACGGCGTGACGTAGACGGCCGCGCACCCCGCGGGCAGGGTCTCGGGGTCGAGCCCGTCGTCGTCGACCGCCACCGGCACGGTCCGGGAGCCCTCCGCCGAGAACGCGGTCCAGGCCTCGACGTAGCCGGGGTCCTCGAGGGCCACCCGGCGGCCGACGAGCCCGAAGGCCTCGGGGAGTGCCCGGAGCGAGCCGCCGACCCCGGGGACGACGAAGAGGTCCTCCGGGTCGACCGCGACCCCACGACTGCGCCGGAGGTGCTCGGCGAGGACGCCGCGGAGCCGGGTGTGACGGGGGAGCTCGCCGGCGTCGTTGCCGGGCGGCGTGCTGCCGACGTCACGCCACGCGCGCCGCCACGCGGTCCGGTCGACGAGGGCGGTGTCGGGGCGGCCCGGCCGCAGGTCGAACCGGGCGCCGCCGTCGGCGGTCGCCGCGACGGGTGGGCGCTGCGGGGCGGGGTCCGGGACGTGGCTCGCGGCACCCGCCCGGGCGGCGGTGTCCGCGTCGGGGGCGACCCGGGCGCCGGAACCCGCCCGGCTCACGACGAAGCCGGCCGCGACGAGCTCGTCGTAGGCCGCGACGACCGGGCCGCGCGAGAGGCCGAGGGCAGCCGCCAGCGCGCGGGTCGAGGGGAGGGTGTCGCCCGGCCGGAGCCGCCCGGAGCGCAGGGCCCCGACCACCGCGTCGGCCAGCCGGTGGCGCAGCGGCGCCGGTCCGTCGGCGAGGTCGAGATGGAGCTCGACCGTGGGGGCGGTGCGGGGCACGGATCGACCATACTGGCCCCCGGAAGTGAGCGGTAGTGGTTCTTCGGGGTGGACCAGTCGGTGAGAGAGGATGGGCGCGTGACCCTGGCGATGCTCCCCAGCTGTGCGTGCTGCGACCTCGACCTGCCCCCGGATGCCGTGGGCGCCGTCATCTGCTCCCTCGAGTGCACCTACTGCACCGGGTGCGCCGAGCACCTCGGTCGGCGGTGCCCCGGCTGCGGGGGCGAGTTCATGCCGCGCCCGACGCGGGTGGGGGAGGCGCTGCGCCGGACGCCAGCCGCGACCGAGCGGGTCCGGAGCGGGACGCCGTGCCCCGGCCGCGGCTACGGCGGCGGGTCCGCCCCCGTCGAGCGGCTCACCCGCAAGCCCGAGCGCGGCGCGGCGGACCGGGCCGACCTCGACGCGCTCCTCGACGAGGTGCTCGCCGGCACGCTCTCGACGGTCGTCGACGGCCGGCCGTGGGTCGTCCCGATGCTCTTCGCGCGCGACGGCGACCGGATCCTGCTCCACGGCTCGACCGGCGCCGGTGCGCTGCGCCAGGTCGCGGCCGGCGCGCCCGCGGCCCTGACCGTCGTGTCCGTCGACGGCCTCGTCGTGGCCCACACGACCTTCGAGTCCTCCGCCAACTACCGCTCGGCGGTGGTCCACGGCGAGCTCGTCACCCTCGACGACACCGACCGCACGCGGGCCCTCGACGTCATCTCGGAGCGTCTGCTCCCCGGGCGGACGACCGAGGTGCGCCCGATGACCCGCCGCGAGCAGACCGCCACCCTCGCGATGGCGCTGCCGATCACCGACGGGCGGTGGGTCCTCAAGGCCCGCTCCGGCGGGCCGGGTGACCCCGACGAGGAGACGACCGCCTGGACCGGTGTGGTGCCGTTCCGCACGGTCGCCGGCGACCCCGAGCCGGCGCCGCACGCGGTCGACCTCGGGGCGCCCGTGCCCGCCTCGGTCACCGCGCTCGTCGAGCGGTGGCGGCGATGAGCGCACCGGCACGGGTGCGCGCCACCGGGATCGGGTCCTGGCCGGGCACCTCGACGCGTGAGGCGGTCCGCACCGTCCGCGACCTCCTCGTCGACGGTGACGGCATCGGCATCCCCTTCCTGCCGGAGACGCCCGGCCGCGGTCCGGGTGCCGACATGGTCGGGCGGGCGGCCGGGCTGCTCGTCGACCTCGCCGTCGACCTCCAGCCGAGCGGCTGGCGGCTCGTCGACCGTCCCGGTCACGACGCCGCCCGCACCGCCGCGCTGCTCCGCGAGGACCTCGACGAGCTCGCCGAGGCCTACGACGGGTACGAGGGCCCGCTCAAGGTGCAGGTCTGCGGGCCGTGGACGCTGGCCGCCACCCTCGAGCTGACCCGGGGGGAGCGCGTGCTCACCGACCGCGGTGCCGTCGCCGACCTCGCCGCGTCCCTCGCCGAGGGGGTGGCCGGCCACGTCAGCGACGTCCGACGGCTCGTCCCGGGGGCCGAGGTGGTGCTCCAGCTCGACGAGCCCGCCCTCAACCCCGTGCTCGAGGGCACGCTGCCGACGGCGTCCGGGTACGGGCGGGCGCGGGCGGTCGACCCGCAGGTCGTCGCGACGACGCTGCGCGAGGCGGTCGGGCGGCACGACGGGCCGACCGTCGTCCACTCCTGCCACCCCCGCGCCCCGCTGCCGCTGCTGCGGTCGACCGGGGCCGGGTCGCTCGCCCTCGACCTCACCGACGCCTCGCCGGTGCGCTGGGAGTCGGTCGCGGCCACCCTGGAGGCGGGGACGGGCATCCTCGCCGGGGTTCTCGCGACCGACGGCACGACGACGGACGCCGCGGCCCGACGCACCCTCCTCGACGGGCTGGAGCGGGCCGGGCTCGGGCTCGACACGGTCCGCGGACTCGCCGTCACACCGGCGTGTGGACTGCCCGGACTCACACCGGAGGGGGCCAGGACCGTTCTCCGGACGGCGCTCGACACCGCGCGCCGTCTCCTCGAGGACGTGGGTCACTGATGTCGCAGCCGCGGGTTCCCTGGCAGGTCAAGTTCGTCGCGCTCGTCCTCATCTGGGGGTCGAGCTTCCTGCTCATGAAGGTCGGGCTCGAGTCGCTCGCGCCCGTGCAGATCTCGGCCCTGCGGATCGTCACCGGCGCGGCCGTCGTCACCGGCCTCCTCGTGCTCGGTGGCGGCCGGCTGCCCACGGGCGCCCGCACCTGGGGGCACCTCGTGGTGTGCGGGTTCCTCCTGGCCACCCTGCCGTTCACGCTCTTCGCGCTCTCCGAGACCCGGATCTCCTCGGCCCTCGCGGGGATCGGCAACGCGGCCACGCCGATCGCCACGGTCCTCGCGACGATCGCCCTCCTCCCGGGTGCCCGCGTCACGGGGCGCCGGCTCGTCGCGGTCGGCATCGGCTTCGTCGGGGTCGTGACGATCATGCAGCCGTGGACGACCACCGCCGGGCCGGACCTGCTCGGCTTCGCGATGGCGCTCGGCGGCGGGGCCAGCTACGGCCTCGGCTGGACCTACAACCGCCGCTTCCTCGCCGGTGCCGACCTCGGGGGGCTCGCCATGCCCTCGGCGACCCTCCTCATGGGGCTCGTGCTCATGGTGCCGGTGACGCTCGGCTGGGCCGCCTCGTCCCCGGGCGGGCTCGCGTCCGTCACCGCTCACGTCCCCGCCGCCGACGGGCCGGCCTGGCTGCCACTGGCCAGCGTGCTCCTCCTCGGGGTCGTCGGGACGGGCTTCGCGTACGTGCTGCAGTTCGACGTGGTGCGGGGCGCCGGGCCGGTCGTCGGCTCGACGATCACCTACCTCATCCCGGTCGTCTCCGTGCTCCTCGGCGTCCTCGTGCTGGGGGAGCGGCTCGGCACGTGGCAGCTCGTCGGCTTCGCCGTCGTCCTCGGAGCTGCATGGGTGGTCAACCGCAGCCCGCGCTCACCCGAGGCCGTCGTCACCCGGGCCCGGGAGCGCGCCGCCCGCGTGTGACTCCTCGAGCGCCTCGGCCGCCCGCCGCCACGACCGCTGGGCGAGCAGGCCCGCGACGACCGAGAGGGCGCCGAGGACGACGAGCCCGACGCTGAGGGGGGTCAGGCCCTTGCCGGGGCCACCGTCGAAGCGCCAGGGGGCGGCGACGAACACCCCACTCGCGACGGCCAGCCCGCCGATGACGATGACCGCGTCCCAGCCGGCCGCGCGCCGGGCCTGGATGCGCCAGGCGGCCACCGCCACCCAGACGAACAGGGCGAGGGCGACGAGCGAGAGCGGGGCCAGCAGCAGCCGGACGAAGCCGGGTGGGTCGCCGGCGGTCGGGGCGAAGGTCAGGCGGGCGCCGTAGCCGACGACGAGGAGCAGGACGACGCCCCAGACGACGGACAGGCCGAGGCCGGTCGCCCGCCACAGGTCGGCGGTGCGGACCTCGGTCTCCACCGGGGCGTGCGCCCCGACGGCGGTGTGCTCGTCCGACACGGTCGGCCGGTCACTCCGCCGGGGCGTGGACCTCACGCCGGAGGATCTTGCCCGTGGGACCCTTCGGCAGGGCGTCCACCACCCACACCGTGCGCGGGTACTTGTAGGCGGCGATGCGCTCCTTCGCGAACGCGATGATGTCCTCCGGCGTCGCCGTCGAGCCCTCGCGCAGCGCGACCGCGGCCCCGACCTGCTCGCCGTAGAGCTCGTCGGGGATGCCGACGACCGCGACCTCGAGGACGTCGGGGTGGGTGTAGACGACCTCCTCCACCTCGCGCGGGTACACGTTCATCCCGCCGCGCAGGATCATGTCCTTCTTGCGGTCGACGATCGTGAAGTAGCCCTCGTCGTCCATCGTCGCGAGGTCCCCGGTGCGGAACCACCCGTCGGGGATCGCCTCGGCCGTGGCGTCCGGCTTGTTCCAGTAGCCCTTCATGACGTTGTCGCCGCGGATCGCGATCTCGCCGACCTCGCCGACCGGCACCTCGTTCCCGTCGAGGTCGACGCACCGCATCTCGCAGCCGGGGATGGCCACGCCGATGGTGCCGGGCTTGCGCTCCCGGTCGGGCATGTTGAAGCTCGCCACCGGCGAGGTCTCGGACAGCCCGTAGCCCTCGAGGATGACGCAGCCGAACTTCTCCTCGAACGAGCGCATCACCTCGAGCGGCATCGCCGAGCCGCCGGAGGCGCAGGTGCGCAGCGACGAGGCGTCCATGCCGTCCGACTCCGGGTGGTTGAGGATGGCGGCGTACATCGTCGGCACGCCCTGCATGATCGTCACCCGCTCCTTCTCGATGACCTCGATCGCCGCCTGCGGGTCGAAGCGGGGGATCAGGGCGAGCGAGGCGCCGGAGATCGTCGCGGCGTTGAGCCCGACGACGAGCCCGAAGACGTGGAACAGCGGCAGGCAGCCCATGACGATGTCGTCGGAGGTCATGGTCTGGATGACCTGGGCCGAGCGCAACGCGTTGAGGTGGATGTTGCGGTGGGTCAGCTCCGCACCCTTGGGGCGACCCGTCGTGCCCGAGGTGTAGAGGATGATCGCCGTGTCGTCGTCCTCGCGCGGCGTCGGGTCGGCGATCGGGTCCCCGCCCTCGAAGTCGTTCGGGCCCATCGGGCCGGTCTCGACGATGCGGGTGCCGCTGTTCTCCGCCCCCTTCGTGGCCTCCGCGAGGAAGTCGGGCCAGACGAAGGCGATCTTCGCGCCGGAGTCGGTGAAGAAGTAGTCGATCTCGCCGGCCTTGAGCAGCGGGTTCATCGGCACGACGATGCCGCCCGCGAGCAGGATGCCCCAGTAGACGACCGGGAAGCTCGGGACGTTGGGGAGGATGACGGCCACGCGGTCCCCGGGCTGGATCCCGTTCTCGCGCAGCGTCCCGGCGACCTTGGCGGCCATGCCGTGCAGCTGCGCGTAGGTGACACCCTGCCCGCTCACCCTCAGGGCGTCCTTCTCCGCGTGCTCGGCGGCAGTCGTCGTGAGGTTGGTCGCGAGGTTGGTCATCGGGGCTCCTGGGGGGTCCGGCTGCGGTGACGGGCTGGGCCCATCCTCGCCCGGATCGGACCCGGCGCGCCAGAGGCTCGACAGGGGAGCCGGCCGACCGCGCCCGTCCCTCGCCGGCCGGCGCCCGGGGAGGGCCGACCCGATGGCCACCGTGACACTGGTCCCTCTTCGAGGATCGCGACGCCACCACCGGCCTAGCCTGAAGGGAGCCCGGCGGTGGCGGCCGTCCGGGCCGCCCCGCCACGGGCATCGGCACCTCGGAAAGGCGGTTCGGCGATGGGCTCGGAGCGTCGAACCCCACGGGGTCCCGTCGTGCCCGGCACCCCGTCCGCCGGGTCGTCGCCTCCGACGACCGGGCACCACGGGTTGGCGGTGCACGATGTCGTCCTGTTGCTGGAGACCGACCTGCACCGCGGGCTGGACAGCCAGGGGGCCGGCGACCGGCTCGCGAGGTACGGGCCCAACGTCCTGCCCGCGCTCCACGGCCCCGGGCCCCTGATGCGGATCCTCAGCCAGTTCCACCATCCGCTCATCTACGTCCTCATCACCGCAGGCGCGGTCACCGCGCTCCTCGGTGAGTGGGTCGACTCCTCCGTGATCTTCGGCGTGGTCCTGGTGAACGCGGCGTTGGGCTTCATCCAGGAGGCCCGGGCCGAGGCCGCGCTCGAGGGCCTGCGCTCCATGGTGCGGACCCAGGCCACGGTGGTCCGCGACGGACGCGAGCGGATCGTCTCCTCCGAGGAGCTGGTCCCGGGCGACCTCGTCCTGCTCGAGGCCGGCGGCAAGGTGCCCGCGGACCTCCGGCTGACGCGCGTGACCGAGCTGCGGATCGACGAGTCGGCCCTCACCGGGGAGTCGGTCCCGGTGGACAAGGACGAGACCGTGCTGCCCGACGGCGCCCCCGTGGCGGATCGGCGCAACATGGCCTACTCAGGCACCCTGGTGACCACGGGCACCGGTGCCGGCATCGTCAGCGCCACCGGAGGCGACACCGAGCTGGGCGAGATCCACCGGCTCGTCGGGGCCGCGCGGACACTGGCGACACCGCTGACCGAGCACCTCGCCGAGTTCAGCCGGATCCTCACCGTCGGCATCCTCGTGCTCGCCGGGGCCACGTTCGGGGTCGGGTTGTGGCGCGGCCAGGATGCGGTCGAGACGTTCACCGCCGCCGTCGCGCTGGCCGTCGGCGCGATCCCCGAGGGCCTCCCCGCCGCGGTGACCATCACGTTGGCCATCGGCGTGGCGCGGATGGCCCGGCGGCGGGCGGTGATCCGACGGCTGCCGGCGGTCGAGACGCTGGGCAGCACCACCGTCATCTGCTCGGACAAGACCGGGACGCTGACCGAGAACCAGATGACGGTGCGCACCCTGTGGTCCGGGGGCGACTTCTTCGAGGTCACCGGGTCCGGGTACGCGCCCACCGGGTCGCTGTCCGGCGCCGACGGCCGGCCCGTCGCCGTCGAGTTCCATGCGGCGCTGCGGTGGTCCCTGCGGACCGCCGCCGTGTGCACCGACGCGACCCTCGCCGAACAGGACGGAGCGTGGGAGCTCGTCGGAGACCCCACCGAGGGCGCCATGGTGGTGGTGGCGGCGAAGGCAGGGCTGAGCCCGCGCGGTGTCGCGCGCGACCTCCCCCGGGTCGGGACCGTCCCGTTCAGCTCCGAGCGGCAGTTCATGGCCACGCTGCACCGGGATGCGCGGGCGAGCGACCCCCGAGCCCATGTCGTCCTCGTCAAGGGGGCGGCCGAACGGGTGCTGGGGAGGTGCACCGCGCAGCTGGTGGCCTCGGGGGAAACCGGCCCCCTGGACCGTGACGAGGTGTTGCGCGTGGCCGAGGACCTGGCGGGCCGCGGGCTGCGCGTCCTGGCGACCGCCATGCGTCCGGTTGCGCTCACCGAGGACGTCGACCCGGCACGGTTCGAGGGGAGCGACCTCCTCGAGGGCCTCGTCCTCACCGGCCTGCACGCCATGCTCGACCCGCCCCGCCGCGCGGCGAGCGACTCGGTCGCCGCCTGCCACACCGCAGGCATCGCGGTGAAGATGATCACCGGCGACCACGTCGCGACCGCCATGGCGATCGCCCGTCAGGTCGGCGTGCTCCGCGACGGTGACCGGGATGCCGTGCTGACCGGTGCGGACCTGACCCGGGTGCCCAGCGATGAGTTCCCGGAGGTCGTGGACCGGGCGAAGGTCTTCGCCCGGGTCTCGCCGGAGCAGAAGCTGCGCCTGGTCGAGGCGTTGCAGTCCAGGGGCCACGTGGTGGCGATGACCGGCGACGGGGTCAACGACGCACCGGCACTGCGGCGGGCCGGGATCGGCGTGGCCATGGGCCGGAGCGGTACCGAGGTCGCCAAGGACGCCGCCGACATGGTGCTCACCGATGACGACTTCGCCACCATCGTGGCAGCGGTCGAGGAGGGCCGCGGCGTCTTCGACAACCTCACGAAGTTCATCACGTGGACCCTGCCGACGAACATCGGTGAGGGACTGGTGATCCTCGTCGCCATCATGCTCGGCGCGGCCCTGCCGATCCTCCCGACCCAGATCCTGTGGATCAACATGACGACCGCGGTGGCGCTCGGCCTGATGCTGGCCTTCGAGCCGAAGGAGGCCGGGATCATGTCGCGGCCCCCGCGCGACCCGCACGAGCCCTTGCTGACCCGTGCCCTGATGGCCCGGATCCTGCTGGTCTCCGCGCTGCTCGTCGCGGGGTCGTGGTGGCTGTTCGAGTGGGAGCTCGGCAACGGCGCCACCCTGCCGGAGGCGCGGACGGCGGCGATGAACGTGTTCGTGGCGGTCGAGGCGGCCTACCTGTTCAGCTGCCGCTCCCTGACCCAACCGGTCTGGCGGGTGGGGCTGTTCTCCAACCGGTGGGTCATCATCGGCGTGACGGTCCAGGCGCTGGCCCAGGGCGCGATCACCTATCTACCCGCCATGAACACCCTGTTCGACACCGCTCCCCTCGGTGGGGCCGTGTGGCTGCGCATCCTGGGGATCGCCGGCCTGGCCGGCCTGGTGGTCGCCGTGGACAAGCGCCTCCGCAGGCCGCGGACCGCCACCCCCCGGCCGGGTCACGCGCCGACCTGACCGGTGCGACGCCGGCGGAGCGCTGAGGGGCGGTGCTCATGTCGGCACCCCCCGGCGCTCGGCCGACACGTGCCGGGTCGGGTCGAAGGCCTCGAACGCCCCGTGCGCCGCCGCCAGGCCGCGCTGGGGGAGCGGGAACCCGCCGAGCCAGGTCTGCGTCGCCAGGGGGCGGGATCGCCGAGGTGGCGGCCGTCGACGAGGCTCATCGACCTCGTCGCCGGGGTGTTCACCGAAGGTGACCGACCACTCGAGGAGGTCGGGCCGACGTGGAGGCGTAGGGACGGTGCGGCTCTCGTGCTGCAGGGTCGTGGCGTGCCCGGCCCCGGGGGTGGGAGCATGTCCGCACCGTGTGAGGAGGGGCCATGGACCACGACGAGACGCCGCCGATGCGCCGGACCCTACGGTTCGGCGAGGCACTCGTGATGATCGGCGTGCTCCTCGTGGCGCTCGTCGTCGTCGACCAGCGGCAGGAGTCGCGGTTCGACCTGCTCGAGGGCCAGGTGGGCCGGGTCGACGTGTCCTCGGGGGGTGGCGTCGGGTCGGCAGACCCCCAGCTGTGCTGGCTCCTCGGAGTCGTCGCCGCGTCCCAGGGGGACGGGGCGCGGGTGGATGAGCTGGCACTCGCCGGGGAGAGCGGTGACTGCGCCCGCCATGCCTCGCACGGCGCGAACGGCCTCCCGTTCGACACGCCCTGACCTGTCCGGGCCGGCACTCCGTCGACATCGCGCCGTGTCGAGGGCAGGCGGACCTCGCTGTCGTGGAGGCAAACTGGATGAAGTTCGTCGTGCGGAACTCTTGCCGTGTCGTACGTGTGTTCGATAGAATGGGGCATGGCCAGGGGGACCCTCACACTCGCGGAGCGACGCTCCGCGCTCGAGGCGGCGCGGGAGGCGTTGACGGGGCTGGGTGAGGTGCTGGCGACCGCGTCGGGTCGAGAGCTGGGCGAGCTGATGGGGTTGGCCGACGAGGTCGCGGCCGGGGCGTCGGCGGCGCGGGTGTCGGTGGCGGTGGAGGCGGTCCGGCGGGGTGAGTGCTCCGGTGGTGAGGTGCACGGGTGGGTGCGGGAGCACGCGCCGTCGCTGCGGCAGGGCGGCGCGGCGCCGGTGGCCAGGCTCGCGGTCGACGTCACGGGGACGCGGTCCGGGCTGGAGGTCGTGGCGCCGGACCCGGGGTCACCGGTGGGGATCGTCTGGTCCGCCGTCGAGGCCGGTGCGCTGGAGGCCTCGACCGCGACGGCGGTGCTGCGGGAGGTCGACCGGCTCAGCCCGCTGCTGCGGGAGGACGCCGTCCCGACCGTGACCACCGCGCTGGTGGACCTCGCGCGTGAGTGGGGCCCGTCGGTGATGCGGCGGCTGCGGCCGCGGCTGCTGGCCGACCACGGCCAGCACGGCGCCCTCGACGACCTCCAGGACCGGCTGGCCCCGGCGGCGCGGCTGTCGATGCCGCACGTGGAGTCCGGGGACCTGACCGAGTACCAGCTGTGGATGACCCCCGACCAGGCCGCCACCCTCGAAGCCGCGATCGGGCCGCTGTCCGCGCCCACGCCGAACGAGGACACCGGCCAGGCAGACCTGCGCCCCGCCGGGCAGCGCCGCGTCGAAGCCCTCACCGAGGTCTGCCGGGCCTCCTCCTCCGCCGCCGCCGTGACCGACACCGCGCCCGCGGCCACCCTGCACGTCACCATCGCCCTGACCGACCTACAGGCCACCACCGGCGCCGGGGAGGTCATCGGCTCGAGCGCCACCGGCACCCTGCTCGCCCCCGAGACCCTCCGCCGCCTCGGCTGCGACGCCACCCTCGTCCCCCACCTCCTCGGCACCGCCGGCGAACCGCTGACCGTCGGGCGGGTCGCCCGGCTCTTCACCCGCGCCCAACGCCGCCACCTCTGGCTCCGCGACCGCACCTGCACCTGGCCCGGCTGCACCGCCCCCGCCGCCTGGACCCAGGCCCACCACATCCGGCACTGGGCCGACGGCGGCCCCACCGACACCACCAACGCCGCCCTGCTCTGCCAACGCCACCACACCACCGTCCACCGACGACGCCTCACCGCCACCATCCACACCACCCCCGACGACCACGGCCGCCACGTCATCTGGGACCTCACCGACGGCTCCTACGACCATGCCCTCACGGAATCGCCACCCCCGCCACCGGCACCACCGCCGGTCTGGGGCGACGACCCCGACCACGACCCCTGGTGGGCGGACCTCACCCACGACGATTGGACCCTCCCCGCCGCCTGACACCCGGCCGCGTCCTCCCGGCACCACAGTGGGCTGTCCCGGCTCCACCCCGTCGAGTGAACAGAACACGCCGGGACTGTCCGCCAAACGGTGTTTCTGGCGGGACTGTCCGCCAAACGTGCGGGTTGGGGACCTGGGTCAGATCTGAAGGTGTAGCCGCAAGGCATCGTCCAGCTGCGCCAGCAGGTGCGCTGGAACGAGTCCGAGCGGTGAGCCGATGCGTTCGACCGAGACCGAGCGGATCTGTTCCGCCTGGGCCTTGGAGTCCAGCCGCAGGCCGGTCTGCTCGGCGGGCAGGGCGACTTGGAAGGGGTGGACGCGTGCCAGGTTGCTGGTGACTGGGACGATGGTGACCACGCCGCGGCCGAGCCGGGCGGCGGTGGCGTTCGCTCGGTCGTTGCTGACGATCACGGCGGGGCGGCGCTTGTTCGCTTCCGCGTCGCGGGCCGGGTCGAGGTCGACCAGGCGGATCTCACCGCGGAGCATCGGTGAGCCCGTCGGCGGAGGTCTCTTCCCACGCCGCGGCGTCGCCGGAAGCCTCCCATTCCTGCCAGGCAGCGGCATAGGCATCGTCGAGCTCGGGCTGGGCGAGGAGCCGGATGGCCCGCTGGATGGCAGCGGACCGGCTGGAGATGCCGGCCTGGCGGGCGTACCGATCCAGTGCCGCGACGTCCTCATCCGGGAGGCTGATGCTGAGCTTCATAGCCTCATCCTACTCCGGTCTTACCCAAGTGCTACCCGGTGGCCGAGGCGGGACGGAGAGGTGCGGCACTCCGCCGCCTGACGGGCGGCCCGCTCAGGGAGGGGTTCTGCCTCAAGGCGGTCCAGGGCCCGCAGGTATCGGCGCGTCATCAGATCTTGGGCGGCGCCACTGATCGGCCCGCCGAGCTTGGCAAGCGTGGATGCTGGGCGGGAGTAGGCCTCGATGGTGAGGCTGATGCGTTCGTCGTCGAGGTGCTCGAGTAGGAACTGCTCCTGGCCAGCCTCCGGATGCCCGGGAAGGGTTCCGTACATGAACCCGCGGCGCGTAGGTTCGCTGATGATCTTCAGGACGCGGCAGGGGATCCTGAGCGCGAAGGCGCCGAGTCCCCATCGCATGCGCACAACGGTGCCCTCGTGCAGCGGGATGTCCGAGGCCTCGACCCGCAGCCCGGCGTTTGAGTGCATCCGCCACTCGAAGAGGTCGCAGGTGGCGCCCTGGAAGTCGCGGCGGGTCAGCAGGCGAGAACGGTGAAGGCGGGAGAAACCGTCGGGGGCAGTTCCGGCCGCCCCGGTCAGCGGTGTGAACGACAGAGGCTCTGCGCGCAAGAAGGCGGCCTGCTCCGGGTTCAGAAGGGCGACGGACACCCGCACATCCTCCCGCGTTGGGGGGCGGCTGATGACGTCTCGGCCCTAACCGGGTGTGTCCCTATGGCGGCTGCGGTGCTCGTGATCACTGTGCGGGGCATGTCCTACCCAAGTGACCTCACCGACGACCAGTGGAACCTCCTGGAGCCGGCGTTCAACGCGCCGGGAAAGCGGGGCCGGAAGCATGCGGACGACCTGCGCGGCGTCGTGGATGCGATGCTCTACATCCCTCAGACCGGATGCCAGTGGCGCTACGTTCCGGAGTCGTTCGGTGCGTGGACCCGGGTCTGGTCGCGGTTTCGCCGGTGGTCGCGCAACGGCACGTGGGCACGCGCGCTCACGGTGCTTCATGCGGCAGCGCGCGAGGCCAGCGGCCGCGCAGAGGCGACGCCCTCGATGGTCGTGATCGACACGCACCTGGCGCGCGGTTCGTCCAATGGAGGTGCCACGTTCCACGACCGGGGTGGGCCGTATGGTCGCACGAAGGGAGCGAAGCGGGTGCTGGCCGTCGACGTGACAGGGCTCCCCGTCGGGGCCCTGGTGGTGCCGGCTTCCGCGCACGAGAACGTCACCACAGAACTGATGCTCGAGCACCTGTCAGGGCAGGGTGTCGCCCGGCGGTTGGAGTTGGTCTCCGTGGACCGGGGAGTGACGGCGCGGGCCGCCGCGCAGCTCGGTCGCCTTCACGGCTACGAGGTGCGACGGGTGGGGTGGGACGACAAGCAGCCCGTGTTCCGACCCATCCGGCATGCCTGGCGGGTCGAGGTTGCCCATGGACGCCTCGGACGCAGCCGCCGACTGGCCAAGTCCTTCGAGAACACCACTTCCTCGGCTACCGGCTGGCTCCAGGTGGCTTGCGTGGCCACCGTCCTGCGGGACCTGTCCGTTGCCTGGGTGGCAGCACGGCCGCACCGACCGGCTGTGTAGCGCGACGCAGCGGTCGAGCGAGCGGCCTACCGCTGAGCTTCGATGAGGTGGCGCGTTGAGTGTGCCAGGAACCCCCCCCGGTGCCGGATCAGGTCGTCCAGCTCCACGAGCTTGGCCCGGTACCGGTCGACCGAGAAGTCAGGGACCCACCAGACGCACTTGCGCAGCACCCAGACGACCGCACCGACGTCGAGGAACTCCATGCGACAGCGGGACGTGCGGAGGTCTGTGACGGTCAGTCCCGCCTGCTCAGCCTGTGCGACCTCACGACGGGGGTCTCGGCCGTGCCGATGCTCGGGAAGTGGGCCGAGGAAGAACTCGATCAACTCGAACGCGGAGGCCGGGCCGACGTGCTGGGCGAAGTAGTGGCCGCTGGGCTCGAGCACGCGCCGGATCTCTGACCAGTCCGGGCTCACCGGGTGCCGCGCCGTCACCAGGTCGAACGACTCGTCGGGGAAGGGCAGGGGCTGGTCCTGCTTCGTCTCGTGCACCTCGACGCCTCGCGGGCCCAGTACCTCACGCGCCCGTTGCGCGTTCGGCGGCCATGCCTCGGTGACGCACATCCGCTCCGGCAGAACGGACGCCTCCGAGACCACTTCACCGCCACCGGTGTCGATGTCCAGGGCGGACGCGGCCCGTGCCAGCCGGTCGGCGAGCAGACGCGAGTATCCCCAAGGTGGACGTTGCTCCGTGGCGCGACCATCGAGCCACGCGAAGCCCCAGCCTGTGATGTCCGCCGATTCGGCCTCGGCGACCAGTTCATCGAAGGTCCGCATGGGCTCATCCTGCCCTCCGCCCGCTATGCAGCAGTGCCCGCGTATCCGCTCGTCGAGACGGACGAGCGCGTTGGCACGGCAAAAGGGACACACCCAGTAAGTGCGCGCGTTCGACGTGCCCCACTTCGCCGCCTGCCGACGCGGGCGACAGGGTTGTTGTTCAGTGTCCGGTTCTGGTGTCAGGGGCATGGTCAGCGGGTCGGAGATCATCGCTTTCGTCACGGTCGAGGAGCTGTGGGCCTGGCTGTCGGAGAACCATGGGAGTCATCCGGGAGGCTGGGTCCAGCTGCAGGAGGCCGGAAGCGCTGTGCCTTCGATCGGCGTCCACGACCTGTTGGAGGCCGGAATCGCCGACGGGTGGAGCGAGAGCACCCGTCGTTCCCACGATGAGACCTCGTACCTGCAGAGGTTCACTCCTCGGCGGCCGTTGGAACGACGTCGCCGAGGAACCTCACCATCGCGGCGCGGCGTGCAGCCGATGGCCGCCTGACACCCGCGGGGAGACGGGCACTGAACCGGTAGCGGGGTCGCCGGCCTGTCGTCCTCGTCCGTACGCACGCGGCGCGAGTCGCCGAGGCGCTCGGCGCCTCCTCGCCGCGAGTCGGACGTGCGTCGTTGGACGGGCTGCTATCCAGGGGACTCGAGCTCGGTGACCGACGTGACGCGCATTCCGCGACGGCTATCTCGGCCCTGGCCCGATGGTTTTGGCAGCCATCCGGATCGTGAGTGATCGAGGTGCTCCCTCGCGCCGTCTCCGCACCCAGCTGCCGGACGTCGTCTGACGTCCGCCCGGCTGGACGGCGCCCCAGCCTCCCTAGCGCACCATCCCGATGCATGCTGGCCACAACGTGACCCTCGTCACGGTCGCGGATCTGCCATACACTCCGAACGGTCTCCAAGAGGGGGCTTCTCCACACCGTGACCTGCAGGGAGGTGCGTGTGGCTCATCTGCTCGTGGTCGACGACGAGCCACGGATCGTGCAGCTCGTCTCGCGTGTGTTGGTGTCACAGGGGCATGGCGTCGAGACGGCGAGTACCGGTGAGGAGGCCCTGCTCAAGGCAGCGGCCTTCAACTTCGACCTGGTGATCCTCGACCTACTTCTTCCCGGGATCAACGGGCACACCGTGCTCCGAGAGCTGCTGTCGAGGAACAGCCGAGCGCGGGTCTTGGTGCTGTCGGCGTTGGGCGACCCCGAGGCGCGAGCGCAGTGCCTGCGGGCGGGCGCGGTGGACTACGTGGCCAAGCCGTTCGCCCTGGCCGACCTCTTGGCCCGGGTTGACGTCCAGCTGGCACAGGCCCCCACTGAAGTTCCGCCCGCGAGCCGGGGGACGGCATGATGCGCTTCGACCTCCAACGTCCCGGCGGCAACGTAGCCGACGTCGGCGTCGAACGTCTCCGCGCGAAGATCGACTGGTGGGGCATCCGGACGGTGCGCGATGTGGACTCCTGCTTTAGCGCATGAGCGCCTACTGCTGCCCGCATGGGGCGCGTTCGCCGGAGCCAATGCGGCCCTGATGTACGTCGTGGGCGGGGCTGAGACGATCCCGTTCCACTTCGTCTGGGTCAGCACGGCCGTCGCCTACGGCCTACGGCCCTGGTCACTCCGGATGATGTGGTTGACCTGTCTCGCCGTGACCGTGGTGACTGGAGTACCACTCGTGTTGCGCGCGAGCAACGGTGAGATCGGCTGGGGGGAGACCACCGAGATCCCGTTGATGGCGCTGCTGTTCCTCGTCATGGTCTGGCACGTCCGCCGCAGGATGGCTGCGGCGGCCGATGCCCGTCGGCTCGCCGAGAGCGAGCACCTGGCCCGCGAGCGCCAACGGCGCTTCGTCCGGTTCGCCTCCCACGAGCTGCGCACGCCCATCACGGTCGCGCGGGGCTTCACCGAGGTCCTCGGCAGGAAGCAGCAGGGTGCCGCGGATGCCGAGGACATCGAGGTCGTCCTCGACGAGCTCGACAAGTTGGAGGGCATCGCCGCGCGCCTGCTGGCGCTGGCGCGGTCCGACGAGGACTCGATCCATGCCGAGGAGGTGGACCTGGCTGCCCTGCTCGAGAGGACCGCCCGGCGGTGGCGTGCGGGCGCCCCGAACCGGCGCTGGAGCGTCGATTGCCCCGCGTTGCGTGTGTGGGCGGACCCGTCACGGCTGGAGGTCGCGGTCGACAGCGCCGTGGAGAACGCTGTCCGTCACACCGAAGAGGACGGGTCGATCGTGCTCCGCGGGCTCATCGCTGCGGGTGAGGTGTTCGTCGAGATCGTCGACGACGGGATGGGGATCGCCCCCGATCACCTGCCGCTGGTCTTCGAGCAGTTCCACAGCTCTGGTCCTCACGCCGGTACGGGCCTCGGCCTGGCCATCGTCCGGGCCGTCGCCGAGGCACACCACGGGCGGGTGAGCGCCGCCAACGCACCCGAGGGCGGCGCGGTGATCTCGCTCGTGCTCCCCGCAGGTACTGGCGGAGGCGCCGCATAGGTGGCGGTGCCGTGAGCTTGCCGCCGGGTGCGGCGGCTGCCCTCCTCGCCCCCATCGGTCGCCTGATTGAGAGATGGTGTGAAACATTCCGGGCCCGGGAGACATGGGGTGATGTGAGAGTTCAACAGCGGCACTTCGTCGATGTCTTCGAGGCGACGTACGTCGATCTGGTGCGCTTCGCGGCGCGACGGGTCGATCGAGCCGAGGCCGAGGACGTGGCCGCCGAAGCCTTCGCGATCGCGTGGCGTCGCTTGGACGACCTTCCAGGTGACGTCGGCGAGGCTCGGGCTTGGCTGTTCGGCATCGCGCGCCGCCTCGTGCTGGCCAGCCACCGCCGAGCGAATCTGCTCGCAGTGGCGCCGCCCGAGGGCGAGGTGCCGATCCGGGGGCACGAGGACACCGTGGTGGCGCTGGCCGATCTGGCGTCGGCGTGGAACCGGTTGTCCATAGGGCACCAGGAGGCGTTGAGCCTGACCTGCTGGGAAGGGCTGACCGGCGCTCAGGCCGCTGCGGTGCTGCAGATTTCCCCGGTTGCCTACCGGATCCGGCTCAGCCGTGCCCGCCGCGCGCTCAGCGCCCATCTGCGGGCTACGGGGCACACCACCAGATACACGTCAAAGGACACCGAGGAAGTGAGCACACGATGAGCCTCGAGACGCAGCTGTCGCGGATCGACCCGGCCGGTGACATCCCTGAGGGTCTGGTCCACGAAACGAAGGCCCGCACCGTGCTGGCCCACATCACATCCCGACCCTCCGGCGGAGCAACCTCGCCCTCGGGGGCGGCGGGCCGGCGACGAGTGGTGTCGGCGGCCGCCGCCTCGGCCGCCGCCGCGGCCGGCGTCCTGGTGCTGGTGCAATCTCTCGCGGCGCCGGACGCCTACGCCTCCTGGACGGCCACTCCTCGCATCGCCACCCCAGAAGAGGAAGCCCGATGGGGACAGGACTGCCTGACACGGATGTGGCAGGAACAACCGCACGACCTCCGTGTCCGCATGGTCGAGATCCGCGGCAACTTCGCCTACACGGTGCTGACCTCACCCGACGGATTCGAGGCCACCTGCCTGATGACCGACAACGGTCCCGATCGCGAGGTCACCGGCGGCGGCTACGCCGGACCCTTGGCGCAGATCCCGCCCGCGGGGGGGCTGGTCACCAACAGTGTCCGGCCCCAGTCCGACGACAACGGAAACGCCGAGTTCGAGGTGACCGGCAAGGCCGGCCCGGACGTCACGGCGGTGACCTTCATCATTGACGGCACCCAGGTGCACGCCAGCCTTCAGGACGGCTACTTCGCGGCGTGGTGGCCTGGGGCTACCTCCCTCATCCCGCAGTGGGGCCCGCCCAACCCCGACGTCACCATCACGCTCAAGGACGGAAGCCAAACCACCCGCCAGATCCAGGACTACGACGTCTCCCCACTCTGACAAGCCGGGCGCCTCAGGCCGATGCCATCTCCTGCGATCGGTGCGTCTGACCGCCGCGTCTCGGCGATACGGACGACCGGATCACCGACGAGCGCCTCACGAAGACAGGGGCGTCCGGAACGGGCGTTAGGTTGGCCGGATGAGCGGTGAAAGAGATCTGGCGGCGTTGCTCAGCACCATGGAGCCAGAACTGCAACCGGGCCGGTACGTCTTCACGACGACCGCCGGGGTGCCGAAGACGGCCAATCCGGTGGCGCTCGTTCGCGAGGCGGAAGGGGTGACCCTCGTGGTCGACCAGGACCAAGCCGACCGACTTGGCCTCCCCTACGAGTACATCGCGGCCATGATCACCCTCCGCGTCCACTCATCGCTGGATGCCGTCGGCCTCACGGCAGCCGTGGCTGGGAAACTGGCCACTGGAGGCATCAGCTGCAACGTCGTGGCTGGCTACTTCCACGACCACCTCTTCGTGCCGATCGACAGGGCTGACCGAGCACTGAAGCTGCTGCGGGACCTCACCGACGCACACACGTGAGCAGACGCTCGACGCCAGCTGCGTCTCCCCAGCCGGGGCTGGCACATCCTGCCCGGTCCGCGCCCGCGCAACCTCGACCACCCGGCGTTCCGTGCCTCACCGCCCACGCCGCGGGCGTGTGGGCTGCTGTCACAGCGGGTCGCTCCGCCGCCCGCGCCTCTGTTCACTCACCGCATCGGTGCGACCGTCTGGTGGCCGGTCTGGGCTGGCAGCGCCGGGACTAGGGTCGAGCACGTGCACGAACACAGGAGCTTCGACGACGAGGCGGCGACATGGGATGACGACCCCGGCCACGAGGAGCGGCAGGTGGCGGTGGCCCGGGCCATCGCGGAGGCCGTGGACCTCAGCCCTCGGATGAGCGCACTCGACGTCGGCGCTGGCACCGGTCGGCTGAGTATCTTGCTCTCCGACCAGGTCGGCTCTGTTCTCGTGACCGACCCTTCGACCGGAATGGTGCAGGTGGCACGGGAGCGGATCGAGCAGGCCGCACTCAGCGCCCGACTCCGCGCTGTCCGGGCGGACCTCACGACGGATCGGCTCGATGGCGTCTATGACGTGGTGTGGAGCTCCATGGCGTTGCATCACGTGCGGGACCTGGATGGGCTGCTGCGGTCCGTGGCGGGCCTGCTCGTCGACGGCGGTCGGCTGGCCATCGCGGACCTCGACGAGGACCCCGACGGCGCCTTCCACGCCGAGAAGGTCGACTTCGACGGGCATCACGGATTCGACAGGCACCGCCTGGCCGAGCAGCTGGCCGACGCCGGATTTGCCGAAGTCACGTTCGTTGACGCGACGACCGTCCTCAAGGGCGACCGCGAGTTCGGCGTGTTCCTCTGCACCGCGACCAAAGGTGCATGAGCCCAGCCGAGATCGCTGCGTGGGACGAGGTGCGTGGGCGGGCGACCTGCTGTCCCGTCATTCCGCGGAAGCGGATGCCTCGTCGCGACGGGCATGACGTCGGGTTGGACACTGGCTACATGGTCGACGTCGGTCCGGAGGCATTCGAGGTGATGGTGAGCGAGGCGCTCGACGGTATCCCCGGAGAGCTGGGCGAGCTCATGAGCAACGTCGCCGTCACCGTGCAACACGATGACGGCCCGGCCGGCCTCCTGGGGCTCTACCAGGGAGTGCCGTTGACGCGCCGCACGGCGTTCTACGCCGGCGCCCTACCCGACCGGATCACCATCTACCGGCGCGCGATCTGCGCGGTGTGCACCAACGATGCCGAGGTCGTGGAGCAGGTTCGGCGGACGGTCGTTCACGAGGTGGGTCATCACTTCGGGCTCGGCGACGCGCGGCTGCGCGAGCTCGGATGGTGACGCGGCGGGCCGCCTCCGCAGTTCAGCCATCAGCTCGCACGAAACGCGTCCCGGCGCGGTCAGGTCACCTCCGTGTGGATGGGTCCACCCGCAGGGATATCATCGCCGAATGACGATTCTGAGTGCGGCGCCGCCGGCGGGAACGGAGCCGCGCCTCGAGGCGGCGGGCCTGGGGTCGGCGGCTCGGCTGTTCCACGGTCTCAGCGACCCGAACCGGCTGGTCATCCTGCGGCACCTGACCGTCGGGGACCACCGCGTCGTCGACCTCACGGCCCATCTCGGGTTGGCCCAGTCCACCGTGTCCAAACACCTGGCCTGTCTCAGGGGGTGTGGACTGGTGGAGTCCCGTCCCCGAGGTCGGGCCTCGGTCTTCTCCATCAGCCACGGTCCTGCGGTGCTCGAGCTGCTGGCCGCCGCCGAGCGCCTGCTCGACCTCACCGGTGACGCCGCAGCCGTGTGCCCGAGCGTCGAGGCGGACGCGCCGTCCGGGGGACGATGAGCGCGCACCAGCACCCCCTGCCCGCGCTGGGCGTCGCCGACCGAGCGCGCCTGGGGCGTCGGGCCCAGCTGCTCGCAGCGGCATCGGTGGCCTACAACGTCGTCGAGGCCGTCATCGCCATCGGCGCCGGCGTGGCGGCCGGCTCGGTGGCGCTCGTCGGGTTCGGACTCGACTCCGTCGTCGAGGTCTCCAGCGGCGCCATCATCCTGTGGCAGTTCCGACACCCGCTGCCCCAGAGCCGCGAACGACGAGCCCTCCGGCTCATGGCGCTGTCGTTCTTCGTCCTGGCCGCGTACGTCTCCGTGGAGTCGGTGCGGACCCTGCTCGGAAGCCACAACCCGGACGGGTCTCCCGTCGGCATCGGTCTGGCCGCTGCCTCCCTGGCCGTGATGCCCCTCCTGTCGCGGGCCCAGCGCCGCACCGGGAAGGCCCTCGACTCCAACGCCGTCGTGGCCGACTCCACCCAGACGCTGCTGTGCGCCTACCTGTCGGTGGTCCTGCTCGTCGGTCTGGTGCTCAACGCCACCCTCGGCTGGGCCTGGGCCGACCCCATCGCCGGGCTCGTCATCGCAGCCATTGCCGTGAAGGAAGGCCGCGACGCGTGGCGAGGCGAAGGCTGTTGCAGCCCAGCCCGACCCCACGGCCAGCCCGCCACCGATGCAGACTGCGCGTGCACCGACGAACCCGACGACTGCGGCGACGGGTGCTGCCCGACCCCCTCGGCGGATCACCGGGTCGGGCCCCGGCGCATAGGCTCGTGAGGTGCTGATCCGACGCGTGGAGGAGTCCGACTGGGGACCCGTGGCGGGGCTGCTCCGCGAGACCGTCAGTGACGGTGAGACCTATGCGTACCCGGAACCCCTGGACGAGGTCACGGCTCGCTCCGTGTGGGAGGAACGGCACCCGGGGGTGACGGTCGTCGCGGTCGAGACCGACGGAACGGTCCTCGGCTCCGCGAAGTCCGGCCCCAACCGTCCCGGCCGCGGTGCGCATGTGGCCACCGCTTCGTTCGTCGTGTCTCCCGGTGCGCGGGGGCGAGGGGTCGGACGGGCCCTCGGCGAGTGGGTCCTCGACTGGGCTCGTGACCAGGGATTCACCGCCATGCAGTTCAACGCGGTCGTGGAGACCAACCACGCGGCGGTCCGGCTCTGGGAAGCCCTCGGGTTCCGGGTGGTCGGGACCGTGCCCGACGCGTTCAGGTCGCGACGCCACGGCCTGGTGGGGCTTCACGTCATGCATCGGTACCTGGGCGATGGACCCGCTGATCACCCGGCCGCCTCGCGGACGTCAGCCCCCTCAGGTGCTGACAGGTCCTCGTAGGCCACGGTCCCGGACGGTTCATGACTCGCTCAGCCACCGCCGGGACGGCGTGGGGCGCTGCTGCCATGGTGACGTGACCCGCCTGCGCCGAGGCGGTGAGGTCCGGCACAGGAACGCGCCGCCCACGCCGTCGCCGAGGAGGATGAGGGCATGACCTCCAGTCCGGGGCGCGGTGCTCGGGAGTGGGTCCTGGACGTCCTCCTCGGCGGGGTCCCGGGCGCCGTCCTGGGAGGGATCGTCGCGGTCAACATCGTCATCTTCTCGGGCATCGACAGCGGCTACCAGGCGAGCATCCCGGAGGTGTTCCGCGAGAACGTCGTCGTCGGCACCGTGGTCGTCCTGGTCCTGATCGCGGGGCCGGTCCTCGGGGTGTGGGCCGTGCGCCGCCTCCGTCGGGCCCTGACCCGGCGGTAGCCTCCCGGGCGTGATCACCGTCGAGGAGTACCTCACCTACTGTGACGCCGCGCTCGACCAGTACGCCGCCGTCTGCCGCGAGCTCGGCGACGACCTCGTCAACGCCCGCCTCGACGAGGTACCGGGCTCCAACAGCGCGTTCGCCCTCGTCGCCCACGTCATCGGGGTGATGGCACGGTGGGGGAGGACGGTCAACCGCGGCATCGTCGTCCCGCGTGACCGCGACGCCGAGTTCACGGCCACCGGCACCGTCCGCGACGCGCTGGGTCTCCTCGACCGGGGCCGCGCCGACCTGCACGTCGACGCCCGGGCCGCCGCCCCCGCGCAACCGCCGGCACAACCCGCCGGCGGACCACGACGCCGTCGGCACCCAGGGCGACGTGCTCCTGCACGTCTACGAGGAGCTCGCCCAGCACCTCGGCCAGCTCGAGGTGACCCGCGACGTCCTCGTGGCGCGGCACCGGACACCACACCCTCCGGCTGGCTAGGCTCGCCGCGAGCGGAGGGGCCGCACGTCGTCGCAAGGGGAATCTGACCGGTGTTCACCGTCTACGGCCTTCTGGCCCAGTCCGTCCAGCTGCTCCACGTCGTCCCGCCGGCAGTCGGGCTCGTGCTCGTCGCCCGGATGCGGACCACCGGCCGCTGGCGCACCTGGGCGCTGCTCTCCTTCGCCCTCGGCCTCCTCGCCGCGCTGGCGTCGGCGGGCTTCACGCTCATGCTCGTCTCCAACCTCTACGGGTCGTACGGCTGGTACGCCATGACCGGGGTCTTCCAGGGCGTTCTCACCCTGGTCTCGCTGGCGGCGTCCGGGCTGGGCGTGGCCGCCGTCGTCGCCGACCGGAGCGACGACGCGCCGGCCGCGGGCGTGGCTGCACCGGAACCCCGTCCGCCGTACCCGCCGCAGCCCTGACGAGGCGGCCCACGACCACCCCGCCGTCGGTGGTGTGCGGCAGGATGAGCGGGTGAGCGAGACCCCGACCGACCCCGCCGCGCAGGAGCCCGCCGACGCCGTCCCCGACGACGTCCGTCACGAGTGGCAGGACCTCGCCGAGGAGGCCCGCGGCCACCAGTTCGCGTACCACGTCAAGGACGCCCCGACCGTCAGCGACGGCGAGTACGACGCGCTGATGAAGCGGCTGGGCGCGCTCGAGGAGGCGCACCCGAGCCTGCGTACCCCCGACAGCCCCACGCAGCAGGTCGGTGGCGCCGTCTTCTCCACGGACTTCCAGGCCGTCGACCACCTCGAGCGGATGCTCAGCCTCGACAACGCCTTCTCCGCCGAGGAGCTCGCGGCGTGGGCCGCCCGGGTCGAGCGCGACTCCGGGGGAGCGACGCTGCACTACCTCTGCGAGCTGAAGATCGACGGCCTCGCGGTCAACCTGCTCTACGAGGACGGCCGGCTCACCCGGGCCCTCACGCGCGGCGACGGGCGCACCGGCGAGGACGTCACGCTCAACGTGCGCACCATCGACGGCGTCCCCACCGAGCTGCACGGTGACGACGTCCCGGCCCTCGTCGAGATCCGCGGCGAGGTCTTCTTCCCGCTCGAGGCCTTCGGCGACCTCAACGCGGGCCTCGTCGAGGCCGGCAAGCCGCCGTTCGCCAACCCGCGCAACGCGGCCGCGGGGTCGTTGCGGCAGAAGGACCCCCGCGTCACCGCCAGCCGCCCCTTGCGGATGCTCGTCCACGGCATCGGGGCCCGCCGCGGCTTCGACATCACCCGGCAGTCGGAGGCGTACGACCTGCTCCACGCCTGGGGTCTCCCGACGAGCAGCCACTACCGCGTCCTCGACACCATCGAGGAGGTCCAGGGCTTCGTCGACGGCTACGGCGAGCAACGGCACAGCGTCGAGCACGAGATCGACGGCGTCGTCGTCAAGGTCGACGAGATCTCGGTGCAGCGCCAGCTCGGCTCGACGAGCCGCGCGCCGCGCTGGGCGATGGCGTTCAAGTACCCGCCGGAGGAGGTCAACACGAAGCTCCTCGACATCCAGGTCAACGTCGGCCGCACCGGCCGGGTCACGCCCTTCGGGGTCATGGAGCCGGTCACGGTCGCGGGCTCGACGGTCTCGATGGCCACACTGCACAACGCCCACGAGGTGGTCCGCAAGGGCGTCCTCATCGGCGACACGATCGTGCTGCGCAAGGCCGGCGACGTCATCCCCGAGATCCTCGGCCCGGTCGTCGCCCTGCGCGACGGCACCGAGCGCGCCTTCGAGATGCCCACGCACTGCCCCAGCTGCGGCACCGCGCTCGCCTACGAGAAGGAGGGCGACAAGGACATCCGCTGCCCCAACTCGCGCAGCTGCCCGAGCCAGCTGCGTGAGCGGTTGTTCAGCCTCGCCGGACGGGGTGGCTTCGACATCGAGGCGCTCGGTTGGGAGGGCTCCACGGCCCTCCTGGAGTCCGGCGTCCTCGACGACCCCGAGCTCGGTGGCCCGAGCGAGGCGATGCTCTTCACCCTGACCGCCGACGACGTGGCGCGGGTCCCGCTGTACACGCGTGCCGCGAAGAAGACCGACCCCGAGGAGGCCGTGGTCGACGGCCGGGTGCTCTCGGCGAACGGGCAGCGGCTCGTCGACAACCTCGCCAGCGCGAAGGAGCAGCCGCTCTGGCGAGTGCTCGTCGCCCTGTCGATCCGGCACGTCGGGCCCACCGCGGCGCGGGCGCTGGCGCAGCACTTCGCGTCGATGGAGGCGGTGCGCGCGGCCACCGTCGAGGAGCTGTCGGCCGTCGAGGGGGTCGGGCCGGTCATCGCCGAGGCGGTCCGCGAGTGGTTCGACGGTGACGGCTCGGACTGGCACCTGCGGATCGTCGAGCAGTGGGCGGCCGACGGGGTGCGGATGGAGGACGAGCGCGACGAGAGCATCGAGCAGACCCTCGCCGGGCTCACCGTCGTCGTCACCGGGTCGCTCGACGGGTTCAGCCGCGACGAGACCAAGGAGGCGATCCTCTCCCGCGGGGGCAAGGCCTCCGGGTCGGTCTCCAAGAAGACCGACTACGTCGTCGTCGGGGCCAACGCCGGCACGAAGGAGACCAAGGCCCGCGAGCTCGGGCTCACCGTCCTCGACGAGGCGCAGTTCGCCCGCCTCCTCGAGACCGGCAGCCCCGACTGACGGCACGGCACCGCGTGCGGGAGCGACCCGACGGGCCCGGATCGGCAATCGGCCCGCCGGGTCGCGTCCCGGAGCGTGACCCGAGGGTCACGCGGGTGCCCGGTCAGGGGGCGCGGCGCGCCTCCACCGGGCGGGTGGTGATCGACGGCGCCCCGGTCGAGCCGGGTCCTCCGTCGGCCGTGTGCACGGCGCGCACCTCGAGCGGCCGGTCGCTGACGATGTCGAGCACCCCGAGCAGCAGGCCCTTCCCGTGGTCGACGGCCTCGTCGAGCGCGCAGCAGTCGTCCATCGTCGCGTGCCCCGCGGGCAGCTCGAGCTTCGCGAACCGCCGGGCCGGCTGGACGTCGGGCTCGCGTCCGATCGTCTTCCCGTCGACGACGAGCGGCGCGAAGCGCTTCTCGATGCGGGCCGGGCAGGTCGACGGGTTGTCGATGAGCACGGCGGTGGCGTAGCGCCCGGGCACGACCGCGCAGGCCCCCTCGCGCTCCTCGGGGCGGTCGTGGTCGTCGTGGTGACCGCCGTCGTGGTCGTCGTGGTCGTCGTGGTCGTCGTGGTCGTCCTTGTCACGACCCGTCGGCGGCCTCGTGCCGCAGACCACCTCGACGACGTAGTGGTAGCGGCACCTCGGCACGACGACGCGCACCCGCTTGCTCGCGACGACGACGCCGTCGGCGACGACGTCGATCGTCCCGGTGAAGTCCTGGTCGCGCTCCGCGCACGCCTTGGTCCCCACCCAGACGACCTCGAAGGTCAGCACGTGGGTCTCGTCACCGGCGAGCGGACCGTAGCCCCCGGCCGGGGTGATCGACTCGACGAACTGGGCGGTGTCGCCGGTGGCGACGAGGTGCACGTTGCCGGTCGCGGTGACCGCGGCCGCGATGAGCTCGGAGAGCGTCGTGACGATGCTCGCCGGGTCCACCCCGGTGCGGTGCTCACCACCGGTGGCGGCCGTGATCCGGGTGGCCTGGTCGGCGGCCCCCGCGGGCGCACAGGTGCCGTAGTCCGTGACGCCGGCGTTCGGGTCGCCGTCGAGGGCATCGGTGGTCCCGGTGGTCGTGCTCACCGCGACGACCGTGATCTCCGCGCCGGTCAGGTCTGCCGTCGCCGAGGCCTCGGTGATCGCCGCGCCGAGCCCGGTGAGGTCGGTGCAGATCGGGTCGTGGCCCGGGGCGTCCCCGAACCAGACGACGATCCGCTTGCTGTCCGGACGCCACCCGATGGCGCCGTTCGTCGCGAGCTCGTGGAGGGCGTAGAGCTGGCCCTCGGGGATGTCGCCCCCCTCGCCGGCGGACCAGGTCCCGATCGCCGTCGCCGCCGTGGTCGTGTCGGTCGTGGGGCTCAGCTGGTGCTGGAAGGCGTACGAGTTCGGGGCGGGGTTCGGGAAGTCGCGGTAGTTGCCGACACCCCACGCGACGTCGAACGCCGCGAGCGCGGGGTCGGCGAGGATCGCGTCGGCTCCGGCCTTCACGGCCTCGATGACCGGGAACATGCTGAAGGTCGTGTCGGCGAGCAGGTAGACGTCGGCCTTCGGGGTCGTGCCGTTGGGCGGCACCGTGACGGTGATCTTCTCGGTGCGCCGGTCGCACTGGTCGAGCCGCCAGTCGTTGCGCTTCGGGTCGATGGTCACCGGCTCGCGCGGCGTCGGCGGGATGCCGAGCACGGGCGGGTCGAACACCGGGACGAACGGGTCGTGGCCGAGGACCGCGGTGAGCTCGGTCAACGGCGTGAGGGTGCCGTCGGCACCGAGGACGACGCTGGCCACCTCGTTCGGGCGGTCGTCCGAGACCGCGTGGAACACGGTGACGGCCTCGCCCGTGGGCAACCTGCCCTCCGCGCTCGCGCCGAGCCGGGTCTCGCTGCCGAGGACCTCGGCGAGGTGGTCCCGCACGGCGGCGGGCAGGGTGGGGGTCTTCCTCTTCTTCGTGGGCATGACGTGTCGCTTCCGAGCGTGGCGGGCCGATCCCCAGTCCGTCTGGCCGCTCGTGGTGAGGAGTGGGCTCGTGGGGCCCCTGATACCTCGGGTGGGCCGCCGTCCCACCGGCTGGTGCCCGGCGGGCGTCGCCGCGGGCCGGGCCCCGGCTCAGCGCGGGTCGTCGCTCCGGAGGTCGGTGTCGTCGGGCAGGACGCTGCCCCGGGCGAACCGCGACTCGAGCGAGGCGGCGACGGTCCGCGCGGACGACGAGTCCTCGCCGAAGCGGTCGATGCTCGAGCGTCGCAGCTGCGCCGCGAGGTCCTGCTGCGCGGCGAACACCGCGTCGAGCACCTGACCGGCCGCGGCCTCGCCGCCGGCGGTGCAGGCCGCATCCGGCACCGTCACCGAGACGACGCCACCGGAGGCGCTGACCTCCACCTCGACCCCGTCCTCCGAGCGACCGCGGCCGCGCAGGGCCTCGACCGAGGCGCGCCACGTCATCGCCGCCTGTGCCTGCTCGACGAGCCGTTGGAGCTCGACGGCCCCGGGGGTGTCGCCCTCGAAGAGGTGCGGGTCCGGGCCGGGAGTCGGCTGCCCGCCGCTCACCAGGTGCCACCGTTCGTCGGGCCCTGCGGGGTGCCGCCGGGCATCGACCGGCCGTCGGTCTCGGGCGGCTCGACCTCGACGAGCGGTGTCGCCCGCTCGACCTCGGCGCGGAAGGCCGCGGCGGTCGCCGAGCCCGCCCCCCACGCCTCGTCGGCCGAGGCGGCGGCCCGTTCCCGGACACCCTCCTGGGCCGCCCGGAGCGCCGTGCGGACCGCGGCGGTCACGGCCCGCCCCCCGCGGGCGGCGACGCCGTCCCCGACGGCGAGACCGGTGACCATCCCCTGGACGTCGACGACGACCCGGACCCGCCCGGCCTCCGCCGTCCCGGTGGCGGTGAGCGCCTCGACCTCGTGCTGCCACGTCCGCGCCCGCTCCGCCTGCGGCCCCGCCGCAGCGGTGGCCGCCGCGATCGCCGCCAACGTCTCCTCGGGCGTGGAGTACCCCCGTGCATCCATGCGGCCGAGCCTAACCCGCACCGTGTGCCGTCGCGGGGTGGTGCGCGCCCACCTCGGCTAGCCTCGTGCCGACACCGACGAGGGCCACGGGGGGAGACGCCATGCCGGACGTGCCGGAGCAGCCGATCGCGGGCATCCTCGTCCCGGCCGGGCTCGGGCTGGCCCTGTTCGGCGGCATCTGGCTGCTCTTCGCCGTGCCCTGGCTGCGCGGCCTCGTCGTGGGCCTGCGGACCCGCGACTGGTGGACCCCGTTCGCGCAGCGGCCCGACGGACGCTACGGCGTGCTGGCGCGCTCGCACTTCCTCGCCGCGTTCCGTGCCCCGGAACGGCGCAGCACCCGCGGCCTCGCCGTCCGGTGGCTCGTGTGGACCTTCGTCGTCGTGGCGCTCGCGGCCTACCCGCTGCAGATCGTCGTCGACGCGGTCCGGCTGCTCCGCCGCTGAGGGTCGCCCCTCACTCGTCGGGGTCGGTTCCGGCCTCGTGGGCGTTCTTGCCGGCGTCGGTGGCGGTGGTCGCCGCCCCGTGGGGAGTGTCGCGGATCCCACCGCGCACGGCGTCCCCCATGTGTTCGGGGAAGCTCGGCTGCGGCAGCTCGTGGCGCCCCCCGGGGCTCCACCCGTCGGGTGGCCGGACCGTGAACGGGGGGATGTCCGGTGGCGCCCCGGGCGGGCCGGCGTGCCGGGGGGTGGGGCGGTGCAGCGAGGGGTTGGTCTTGACCCGGTCGAGCAGGCGCAGCAGCCGACCCGAGAAGGTGCTGAGCGCGCCGAGCAGGTCACCGAGCCGGCTGCCGGAACGCGCGAGGCCCGTCACGAAGGTCGAGCACTTCGCGGTGACGGCCGCGACCCGGGTCGCGATCTGGCCGCAGATCCACGGGATGAGCGTGCCGAAGGACAGGAAGGCCTCGGCGACCCAGCTGAGCGCCGCCCCGACGAGCTGGGCGAGGACGTCGCGGAGGAAGCCGTGCACGAAGCCGGTGATCCCGGCCGCGATCGTGATGCCCGTCTTCATCGCGTCCGCGACGCCCGCGAGGGCCGAGATGGCCTGGGTGTGCACGTCCTGCCACCCGAGGTACGCGGTGACGGCAGGCCCGGACTGCGGGGAGATCAGCCCGCCGGCGCTCGCCGACCAGTCCTGCGCCGTCGGCGTGAGGTCGGTGCTGATGAGGCCCCAGGTCTGCGCCTGCGCGATCGCCCCGCCCGGGTTGCCGGCGACCTCCTCGAACCAGCCCTTGATCGGGTTGAGGTGGTCGATGACCCAGCCGATGCCGGCGGCCAGCGCCGAGCCGAGGGGGTCTGCGGCGGTGGCGGCGGCGTCGAGCACGAGGGCGACGCCGCTCAGCGCCGCGTCGACCCAGTTCCCGTCGCAGATCGCCGTGACCGTGCCATGGCCGCTGTCGATGATCCCGGCGCCGGAGGTCCAGCCGGACCCCTCCTGGATGCCGAAGGTCGTCCCGTCCGGTGAGCTCGCCGTGTCGGCGACGGCATAGGGGTTCGGGCCGGTCACGGGTAGGCCCTCCTCAGGCGCCAGGTGGCGTTCGCGTCGTCGGTCTCGTACTGGTCGGCCATGGCCCGGAGGCCGTTGACGGCCTGCTCGGCGTTCGTCGCGACCTGCCCCAGCGCACCCTCGACGTCGCCGTTGACGGCGTTGAACAGGCCGGGGAGCCACTGGAGGAGGAGCCCGTAGCTGTCGCCCGAGATCGAGCCGGCGTCCTGCATGTGCCCGAGCCGCGTGGCGAGCGGCGCGACCTGGTTGGCGTGGCGGCGGATGTCGCCCGGTGAGACGTCGTAGCCCACGGACCGTTCCTCTCTGTGGTGTGGCGCGGCCCCCGGATGCGGCGCCTCGGCTCGAGACCATACTGAGGGGGTGACCAGCCCTCAACGGGGAGAACTCCCCTCGCGCGTCGTCCTCAGGGCCCCTGGGTGGGCCCGTTTCGCCGCCGTGCCCGTGATGCTCGCCTTCTGGGTGGGCTGCGTCATCGGCCTCGTCGGGCTCGTCCGCGACGGGGCGGGGGAGGACACGCCCTTCCTCGCCGCTGCGGTCGGCTGGGTGCTCGTCGTCCTGTTCGTCCTCGTCATCCCGCCCGCGGCATGGGTGCTCCTCACGGCCCGGACCGTCCTCGACGTGACGAACGACCGGGTCGAGCGCCGCCCCGGGGCGGTGTCGGTACCGGTCTCCGCGCTGCGCGAGCTGCGCGCGCTGCCCCCCGCGACGGTCGGCCGGGCCACCCGGGGCGCGCGGGTCCAGGCCGTCGACCCCAGCGGGGCCGTCGTGGCGCAGGTCGAGGAGTCGCTGCGGGAGTGGCCGACTGCGCTGGCCGTCCTCCGCGAGTGGGCCCGACGCCGACCCGAGCTCGTCCACGACGACTACTCACGAGAGCGCCTGCTCGGTCCGGTCGACGCGTCCTGAGCGTCAGGGGCCGCTGCGGAGGGCGCGCGGTGCGTTGAGGTCGAGCGCCACGGCGACGACCCGCGTCGCGAACACCAGGGCCACGGCGACCCAGGCGGTGGCCGCGCTGAGGAGCCCCGCGCGGTCGAGGCCGACGACGAGGGCGGCCCCGGCGAGGGCGGGGAGGGCGTAGAGCTCGCGCTGGAGCACCTCGGGCACCTGCCGGGCGAGGACGTCGCGCAGCATCCCGCCCCCGACGGCCGTGATGCCGCCGATGAGGACGGCGGCGAGCGGCCCGGCGTCCCGGGAGAGGGCCACGAGCGCCCCGCTGACGGCGAAGAGGGCGAGGCCGGCGGCGTCGAGCAGGCGGACGGCGCGCGAGACGATGCGGCGGCGCCCGCCCTGCACGACGGAGGCCTCCTGCCACCGTCCGTGCAGCAGGAAGACGAGGGACGCCGCGAGGACCGCCGCCACGAGGAGGCGCCAGTCGCTGACCGCCACCGGGGGCGTCACCCCGAGGAACACGTCGCGGATGATGCCGCCGCCGAGCCCCGCGACCCAGGCGAGGACGAGCACGCCGAAGAGGTCCAGCCCGCGCCGCACGGCCACGAGGGCCCCGGAGAGCGCGAAGACGAAGACCCCGCAGACGTCGAGGACGGCCTGGAGCGACGCGGTGTCCGTGAGCACCGCGCGATTCTCGCAGGGTGTCGGGCGGGGCGGGCCGGGGACCGGGGCGAGCGCGGTCCCCGGCACCCATAGACTGGCCGCCATGGCCGACCTGACCCGTGCGGATGTCGCGCACCTCGCCGGACTCGCCCGCATCGACCTCTCCGACGCCGAGCTCGACCGGATGGTCGGGGAGCTCGGTGTCATCCTCGAGGCGGTGGCCACCGTGCAGCAGGCGCCCATCGCCGACGTCGAGCCGATGAGCCACCCGATGCCGATCGTCAACGTCACCCGCCCCGACGTCGTCCGGCCCTGCCTGACACCCGAGGAGGCGCTCGCCGGTGCGCCGGACTCCGAGCAGCAGCGCTTCAGCGTCCCGCGCATCCTGGACGACGAGTGACACCGGGCCGCGCGTCCGCCACCCGTCGCTCCCGCACCTCCTGAGGACCCCATCGTGACCACCGACCTGACCCGCGCCACCGCCGCCGAGCTGACCGACCTGCTCGGCGCCGGCACCGTCTCCTCGCGTGAGGTGACACAGGCGCTGCTCGACCGCACGGCCGCCGTCGACGGTGCCGTGCACTCCTACCTCCACGTCGACGCCGACGGCGCGCTCGCCGCCGCCGACGACGTCGACCGCCGTCGGGCCGCGGGGGAGGGCCTGCACGCCCTCGCCGGGGTCCCGATCGCGGTCAAGGACGTCATGGCCACCAAGGGCCTGCCGACCACGTGCGGGTCGAGGATCCTCCAGGGCTGGGTGCCCCCGTACGACGCGACGCTGGTCTCCCGCCTCCGCGCGGCCGGCATGCCCATCCTCGGCAAGACGAACATGGACGAGTTCGCGATGGGCTCCTCGACCGAGCACAGCGCCTACGGGCCGAGTCGCAACCCGTGGGACCTCGACCGGATCCCCGGGGGCTCGGGCGGCGGGTCGTCCTCGGTCGTCGGGTCGTTCCAGGCCCCGCTCGCGATCGGCACCGACACCGGGGGCTCGATCCGCCAGCCGGCCGCGGTCACCGGCACGGTCGGGGCCAAGCCCACGTACGGCGGCGTCTCGCGCTACGGGCTCGTGGCGCTCGCGTCCTCGCTCGACCAGGCCGGCCCGTGCTCGCGTACCGTCCTGGACTCCGCCCTGCTCCACGAGGTCATCGCCGGCCACGACCCGATGGACTCCACCTCCATCGACGCTCCGGTCCCGCCGGTCGTCGAGGCCGCCCGCCGGGCCGACGTCTCGGGGATGCGGATCGGCATCGTCAGGGAGCTGACCGGCGAGGGCTTCCAGCCCGGCGTGCAGGCGCGCTTCGACGAGGCCGTCCGGCACCTCACCGACGCCGGGGCCGAGGTCGTCGAGGTGTCCTGCCCGAGCTTCACCTACGCCCTCGCGGCGTACTACCTCATCCTCCCGAGCGAGGCGAGCAGCAACCTCGCCAAGTTCGACGCCATGCGCTACGGCCTGCGGGTCTCGCCCGAGGGCGTCGACGCCCCGTCGGCGGAGCAGGTGATGGCCGCCACGCGTGACGCCGGGTTCGGCGACGAGGTCAAGCGGCGCATCATCCTCGGCACCTACGCCCTGTCCTCCGGCTACTACGACGCCTACTACGGGTCCGCGCAGAAGGTGCGGCGCCTCATCGCGAACGACTTCGCCGCCGCGTTCGAGAGCGCCGACGTCCTCGTGAGCCCCACCGCGCCGACGACGGCGTTCCGCTTCGGCGACAAGCTCGACGACCCGATGGCGATGTACCTCAACGACATCGCGACGATCCCGGCGAACCTCGCCGGCATCCCCGGGCTGTCGGTGCCGAGCGGTCTGGCCGACGAGGACGGCCTGCCCGCCGGATTCCAGGTGCTCGCGCCGGCGATGGCCGACGACCGGCTGTACTCGGTCGGCGCCGCCCTCGAGGCCCGGCTGACCGCCGCCTGGGGCGGCCCCATCCTGGGCCGTGCGCCCGAGCTGACGGAGGTGTCCCGATGACGACGACCACCGGCGCGGAGCCGACGCTCTCCTTCGAGGAGGCCCTCGCGGCGTTCGACCCCGCGATGGGGCTCGAGGTGCACGTCGAGCTCGGCACGAACACGAAGATGTTCTGCGGCTGCCCGACCGAGTTCGGCGCCGAGCCGAACACCCAGGTCTGCCCGGTGTGCCTCGGCCTGCCCGGCGCGCTGCCGGTCGTCAACGAGGTGGCCGTCGAGTCGGCCATCCGGATCGGGCTTGCGCTGGGCTGTTCCATCGCCGAGTGGTGCCGGTTCGCCCGGAAGAACTACTTCTACCCGGACATGCCGAAGAACTTCCAGACCTCGCAGTACGACGAGCCGATCGCCTTCGAGGGGTACCTCGACGTCGAGCTCGACGACGGCTCGACGCACCGGGTCGAGATCGAGCGCGCCCACATGGAGGAGGACACCGGGAAGTCGCTCCACGTGGGTGGCTCCACCGGCCGCATCCACGGGGCGACGCACAGCCTCGTCGACTACAACCGGGCCGGCATCCCGCTCATCGAGATCGTCACCAAGCCGATCCTCGGCACCCGCGAGCGGTCACCCGAGGTCGCCAAGGCGTACGTCTCCGCGCTGCGCGACCTGCTCAAGGCGCTGGGCGTCTCCGACGTCAAGATGGAGCAGGGCTCGATGCGCTGCGACGTCAACCTGTCGCTCTCACCCGCGGGGTCCGGCACGCTCGGCACCCGCACCGAGACCAAGAACGTCAACTCGCTGCGCTCGGTCGAGCGGGCCGTGCGGTACGAGGTCGGCCGGCACGCGGCCGTCCTCTCCGGCGGCGGGTCGGTCACGCAGGAGACCCGGCACTGGCACGAGGACACCGGCATCACGACGTCCGGGCGGGTCAAGTCCGACGCCGAGGACTACCGGTACTTCCCCGAGCCCGACCTCGTCCCCGTCGCCCCGACGCGCGAGACCGTCGAGGCGCTGCGGGCGACGCTGCCCGAGCCGCCGGCCGAGCGACGCCGCCGGCTGCAGGCGGACTGGGGGTTCAGCGACCTGGAGATGCGGGACGTGATGAACGCCGGGCTCGTCGACCTCATCGGCGAGACGGTTGCGGCCGGCGCGTCACCGGGGGCCGCCCGCAAGTGGTGGTCCGGCGAGGTCGCGCGGCGCGCGAACACCGAGGGCGAGGACGTCCCCACCTACGCGGAGCGCCTCGGCGTCACCCCGGCACACGTCGTCGAGCTCGAGGGTCTGGTCACCGGTGGTCGGCTCAACGACTCGATGGCGCGCCAGGCGTGGGAGGGGGTCCTCGACGGCGAGGGCACGCCCACCGAGGTCGCCGACGCCCGTGGGCTCGAGCTGGTGCAGGACACCGGGGCCCTCGAGGCCGCCGTCGATGCGGTCATCGCGGCCCACCCCGACGTCGCCGACAAGATCCGCGACGGCAAGGTCCAGGCCGTCGGTGCGCTCATCGGCCAGGTGATGAAGGAGATGCGCGGTCAGGCCGACGCCGCGACCGCGCGCGGCATCATCCTGGACAAGCTCGGCCAGTCCTGATCCCACCCGACCTCGTGCGTCAGGCCTGCAGCGCGGAAACGGCCCACCACGGGGACCGGCCGTGGCGAAGGGACCGGTTGGTCACGACGGGGGTGACCGCCGGGGGTGGCGGGTGCATGATCGGAACATGACCCGCGCAGCCCGAGACCGCACGCTGATCCTCCTTCGGCACGCGAAGGCCGAGCAGGACGGAAGCGCCGCCGACCACGAACGCGAGCTCACCGGTCGGGGCAGGCGCGATGCCGAGGTGGCCGGCCGCTGGCTGCTCGAGCACGGCATCGGGATCGACGAGGTCCTCTGCAGCACGTCCGAGCGCACGAAGCAGACCTGCGAGGCCGTGTGGAGCGCGGGCTGCCCCGAGGCCGACGTCCACCACGACCGCCGGATCTACAACGCCTCGGTCGAGGGCCTGCTCGAGGTGGTGCGCGAGGCCGACGACGACGCCGACATCGTGATGCTCGTCGGCCACGCCCCGGGCATCCCGGCGCTCACCGAGCTGCTGGCCGACGGGGAGGGGAGTCTCGAGGGGCACCAAGCCCTCGCCGAGGGCTTCCCGACGTGCGGCATCGCCGTGCTGCACTACGCGGGACGGTGGTCGGACCTCACCTTCGGGGACGCCAGCCTCGAGCGCTTCCACGTGGCCCGGGCGGAGTGACCACTCCCTGAGCGTCAGGGAGTGATCCCGACGGCGGCGGCAACCCACGCCCAGTACCGTTCGCGCTCACCGGCATCCGGCCGGGTGCGGGAGCGCACGTGCTCCGGTCGTGTTCGCCGGTCGTGCCAGAGTCGGCCGCTCTCGACCGCGGGCTCGGTGGCGACCACCCAGACGGTGGTGTCGGCTCCGGCGGCGTCCGTGCGCAGGGCGGGACGGAGCGCCTTCGAGAAGCGGGGCAGCGAGGAGTCCAGCCCCGGCGTGCTCGCCCACCCGGGGTGCGTGGCGTGGACGGTGACCCCGCGCGGAGCCCACCGCTCGGTGAGGGTCGGCAGGAGCTCGACCTGGCCGCGCTTGCTCCGGGCGTACGCGACCGACCCGCTGTAGGCCCCCCGGCGGTACTCGGGGTCGTCGGCCGGCAGGGCCTGTGTGTACATGCCCCCCGAGGTCACGAGCACCACGCGCCCCGCGTCGGCCTCCAGGGACGGCAGCAGCAGCTCGGTCATGAGGACGGGGCCGAGGACGTGCAGGGCCTGGGTCAGCTCGTGTCCCTGGGCCGACTCGGTCCTGGCGGCGGGCAGGGCGCCGGCGTTGTGCACGAGGCCTCGCAGGGGGACGTCCGCGGCGAGGAAGGCGTCGGCGAAGCCCCGGACGGAGTCGAGGTCGCCGACGTCGCACCGCCAGACGCGGGCCGCACCCTCGCGCCCCACCGCGGCGTCGACGTCCGCGGCGACGCCCTCACCGCGCTCGGTGTCCCGCACGACGAGGTGCACGGTGGCGCCGAGCGCCGCGAGGTCGAGCGCGGTCCGTCGGCCGAGGCCGGAGGTCGCGCCCGTGACGGCGACGTGCCGGCCGGTGAGCGCCCCGGGCGGTGGGTCCGCCGGCCAGCCCGGGAGGCGGCGGCGCACGGCGAGGCCGAGGGCCGTGAAGCCCGGGACGACGGTGCGGTCGAGGGCGACGTCGACCGCACGGGAGACGGTTTCGAGGACGGAGGAGCGGGTCATGGCCGGAGCTCCTTCAACGGGTGGACGACCTCGGGCGGCAGGGGCGCCACCGTCCCTGTCGTCAGGTGGGTCACTGCGTGACCTGAAGACTACCGACGTCCGGGCCTCGCGCCGTCGGGGTGCATCCGTGGGGACCCTGACGACCGAAGGAGGGGTAGGTCGCAGCGCCGCGGCCCCCACCGTGAGAGAGGACCCCCCCGATGAACCTCCGCCGCCTCGGCGTCACCGCCGCAGCCCTCGGTCTCGTCACCGCACTCGCCGCCCCGTCCGCCATGGCCCAGGGCCGGTCCGCCCCCACGGGGGAGCGCAGCCTCGCGGCCGTCCTCACCGCGGACGGCAACACCTTCGACCGCAACTGGTACGACTACGACATCGTCACCGAGGCGGTGCTCGCGGTGCTCGACGCCAAGCCGGACAGTGCGGTGGGCGTCCTCACGGACGGCAGCGTTGCGCTCACGGCCTTCATCCCCAACGACCGCGCCTTCCAGGTGCTCGCGCGCGACCTCACGAAGAGGTGGTACCCCACGGAGGCCAAGGTGTTCACGGCCCTCGTCGACGCCGTCGGAGTCGACGCCATCGAGCAGGTGCTGCTCTACCACGTCGTCCCCGGGGCGACGATCACGAAGCGGGACGCCGTCAAGGCCGACCGGGCGACCCTCACGACGGCCGAGGGCGGCACCATCGGTGTCCGCGTCTACGACCGCCGGATCCCGATCATCCACTTGCGGGACCAGGACAGGAACGACGTCGACCCCTTCCTCAACCCTCGAGCACTGGACCTCAACGCGGGCAACAAGCAGATCGCCCACGGCATCGTCTTCGTCCTCCGCCCGTTCGACCTCTGACCCGTCGACGAGGCCCACACCCGCACCTCGTGGGTGTGGGCCTCGTCAGGGTGAGACGGGGTGCATCCACGGAGGGCCTTCGCACCGAATCACCACTGAGGGCCCTCGCCGAGGGAGCCCACGACCCCGGAAGGAGCCGACCGTGTCCCAGAGCGCGACCCTGTCGCGGCCGGCCCCGGCGACCCTGCCGCGCCGGGCGGCTCCCGTGGCGCGGGCACTCACGCCTATCGTGAGGGGCGTGCGAGCAGACGAGCGGGACGACCCCACGGTCGCCGACCTCGCCCTGCGCCTGCGGGAGGGCGACCAGGGCGCGCTCGAGGAGGCCTACTCCCGGTGGTCCTCGCTCGTGCACACCCTGGCCCTGCGGTCGCTCGGCAACCACCACGACGCCGAGGACGTCACGCAGCAGGTCTTCGTCGCCGCCTGGCGCGGTCGCCACACCCTGCGTCCGGACCGGGGGAGCGTGCCGGGCTGGCTCGTCGGCATCACGCGGCACAAGGTCGCCGACCTGCACGCCCAGCGCTCGCGTGCCGCCCGCGACCTCGGTGCGGTCGCGACCGCCGACCGCGTCGAGGAGCACGCCCCGCCGCCGGATGAGCAGCTCGCCGCCCGGCTCCTGCTCGCCGACGCCCTCGACCGCCTCGGCGAACCGCGCGCGAGCATCGTCCGGCTCGCCGTCGTCGAGCAGCTGACCCACGACGAGATCTCCGCCCGGCTCGAGCTCCCGCTGGGTACCGTCAAGAGCCACGTCCGCCGCGGACTGGCCTCGCTCCGAGCCCACCTCGAGGAGGTGACCCGAGATGTCCCCTGAGCCCACCACCCACCCCGACGACGACGTGCTCGTCGACCTCGCGACCGGGGCCGAGTCGCACCCCGAGGCCGCGCAGCACGCGGGCGCCTGCCGCCGGTGCTCCGAGGAGCTCACGCACCTGCGCGAGGTCGTCGGCCTCGTTCGCGAGGGCGCTCCCGAGCTCACCCCGGCACCGCCGGGGGTGTGGTCGGCCGTCGTCGCCGAGCTCGGCGAGACGTCCGCGCCGCCGGTCACCGACCTCGCCGACCGCCGCCGCGCACGCACCTCCCGGATCTCGGCGTGGTGGCTGGTCGGGGCGGCCGCCGCGGGCATCGTCCTCGGCGGCGTGGGTCGCGGCGCCCTCGACGGCGACGGACCGGTGCCGGAACCGACGACGGTCCTGGCCCGTGCCTCGCTCGACACTCTCGACACCGGCAGCGCGCTGGGGTCCGCGGACGCCGTGCGCGTCGACGGCCACCTCGACCTCGACGTGAGCACCGCGTCGCTCGACCCGGGCACCGGGTACCTCGAGGTGTGGCTCATCAACCGCGACCTCACCCGGATGGTGTCCGTCGGGGTCCTGCGGCCGGGGGAGGGCACCCAGCGGTTCGCCATCGAGCAGGAGCTCATCGACGAGGGCTACGTCATCGTCGACATCTCCCGCGAGGGCTTCGACGACAAGCCCCAGCACTCCGGCGACAGCCTCGCCCGCGGCACCCTCGCCCTCTGACCCCGTGGGCCGCGCCGACGGCAGGCCGTCACCTCAGGCGCGGGCCGAGCGGCCGATGGAGGCCACCCCGAGCCGGAACACGGCCCAGAGCACACCCGTCACCGCGACGGCCACGAGGGTCAGCGCGAGGTCCGGCTGGAACAGCCTCAGGGTGCCGAGCGGGGCGCCGACCAGGCGCGGCACGAGGTCGAGGACGACCCAGGCCGCGACCCCCGTGGTGAGCACCGGGAACCACAGGCTGAACCGGCCGAAGGCCCCGGACTTGGCGCGGAGCGCGGCCCGGTGCCGCCACGCCCAGACCATGCTCAGCAGGTAGCCGACCGGCAGCAGCACCAGGGAGACGAACAGCACCTGGAGCGCCGGGCGCGAGCCGCCACCGTCGTCGGCGAGGCCCAGCGCCCTCGCGGTGATGCCCTCCCGGAGCCGGCTGGTGTCCCCGAAGCCCAGGCCGCTGCCCGCGTTGACCAGCACGACGGCCCCCGTCCTCTCGGCCGGCACCATCGTGGCGAGCGACTCGTACCCCGGGCTCGTGCCCGAGTGCCCCACGGTGCCCTTGCCCGGGTCCACGAACCAGCCCAGGCCGTAGAAGGGCGAGACCGCGCTGGCCGGGCGCATCATCAGGGCCTTCCCCTCGGCGCTCAGCACGTCGTCCCGGCCGTTCATCATCATCTCGAGGTAGCGCCCCAGGTCCCTGGCGCTCGCGACGACCCCTCCCTGCGGCGCCGTGCCGCGGTGCGTCCGGTTCTCGGGGAGCGGCTGCTTCGTGCCGAACCACGGCCGGTGCCCGGTCGCCATCTCCTCGTGGACCGCGCCGTCGGCGACGAAGCTGTGCTCCATGCCGACCGGCTCGAGGATGTTCCGCGCGACGTAGGTCTGGAACTCCTGCCCGCTGACGACCTCGACCACCCGCCCGAGGATCTCGTAGTTGGTGTTCGAGTACTCCCACTGCTCGCCGGCTGGGTTCGCCGGCGTGAGATCCGCCAGCTGGTCGACGCGCCGGGCCAGCTCGTCCTTCCCGCCGTCGGTGTCCGTGTGCGAGGAGTTGCCCTGCAGGGTGGAGAAGCCGCTCGTGTGGCTGAGGAGCTGGCGGATCGTGACGGCGCCGGCGGGGCGGCCCGAGAAGCGTTCGAGGTAGCGCGACACCTCGGTGTCGAGGTCGACCCGGCCCGCCTCGACCAGCTGCATGACGGCCAGGGCCGTGAAGCTCTTGGAGATCGACCCGATGAGGAACGGGGTGTCCGCCGTCACCGGCGTGTCGCCCCCGATCCGCACGACACCGCGGGCGCCCACCGAGGGGGGCTCGCCGTCGGCCACGACGGCGTAGGCCAGGCCGGGCACGCCGGACGCCTGCATCTCACGGTCGATGAAGTCCTCGGTCGGTCCGTCGACCGCGCCGACGTGCAGGGCGGCGCCGAGTGCGAGCGCGATGATGGCCAGGAGCGGCCGCACGAGATCGTCCTTCCGCTGCCGACGGGTGTGCGGAGGAGCCTAGTCCCGCGGCCGCGGACGCGGCCAGGAGCCCCGGCCTCGCGGCCGGGGCTCCTGGGGTGTCTCGCTCAGCTGGTCGGCATGAGCACGCCGTCGATGACGTGGATGACGCCGTTGCTCGCCTCGATGTCGGTCTGGGTCACCGTGACGGTGCCCCCGGCCGCGTCGGTGAGCGTCACGGTGCTGCCGTCCACACCGACGGTGAGCGTGCCGCCCTGCACGGTCTCGACGCTCTGGCCGTCGAGACCGACGACGTCGGCGGCCATCACCTTGCCGGGCACGACGTGGTAGGTCAGGACGTCGGTCAGGGCACCCTTCGGCTCGGCGAGCAGCCCGTCGAGCGCGCCGTCGGGCAGCGCGGCGAAGGCCTCGTCGGTGGGGGCGAAGACGGTGAACGGACCGTCGCCCTTGAGCGTGTCGACCAGGCCGGCCGCCTCGAGGGCGGTCGCGAGCGTCGTGAAGCTCCCGGCGGCGACGGCGGTGTCGACGATGTCGGCGGCCGCGGCCTCGCTGGGGCTCGGGGCCTCGCTCGTGGGTGCGCTCGTGGTCGAGGTGGTGGTGTCGGCGGGCTCGGTGTCGTCCGACCCGCAGGCGGAGACGGTGAGGGCCAGGGTCAGGGCGGCCACGGTGGCCAGGGTGCGTCGCATGATGGGTCCTTCCAAGGGGGTGGTCGTGCTGACACCCCTTCTTCCCGCCCGACCCCGGCCGCGGATGCAGCAGATTCGACAAACTTTCGACAGATCGACCGTGCGGCCATCCGGGACTCATCGGGGCCAGTCGACGGGACACCCCGGCGCGCGGCCGGTCGCGAACCTAGGATGACCGCATGACGACGTCCCCCGACATCAAGCCCCGCAGCCGCGACGTCACCGACGGCCTCGAGAAGACCGCCGCGCGCGGGATGCTGCGCGCCGTGGGACTCGGGGACGACGACTTCGCCAAGCCGCAGATCGGCGTCGCGAGCTCGTGGAACGAGATCACGCCGTGCAACCTCTCCCTCGACCGGCTCGCGAAGGCCGTCAAGGACGGCGTGCACGCCGGCGGGGGCTACCCCCTGGAGTTCGGGACGATCTCGGTCTCCGACGGCATCTCGATGGGTCACGAGGGGATGCACTTCTCGCTCGTCAGCCGTGAGGTCATCGCCGACTCCGTCGAGACCGTGATGATGGCCGAGCGGCTCGACGGCTCGGTGCTCCTCGCCGGCTGCGACAAGTCGCTCCCGGGGATGCTCATGGCCGCCGCCCGCCTCGACCTGGCCTCGGTCTTCCTCTACGCCGGCTCGATCCTGCCCGGCATCGCCAAGATGTCCGACGGCACCGAGAAGACGGTGACGATCATCGACGCCTTCGAGGCGGTCGGCGCCTGCTCGCGCGGCCTCATGAGCCGCGAGGACGTCGACGCCATCGAGCGCGCCATCTGCCCGGGCGAGGGCGCCTGCGGTGGCATGTACACCGCCAACACGATGGCCTCCGTCGCCGAGGCGATGGGGATGTCGCTGCCCGGCTCGGCCGCGCCGCCGGCCACCGACCGTCGACGCGACGGGTTCGCCCGCAAGTCCGGCGAGGCGGTCGTCGAGCTGCTCCGCCGCGGCATCACGGCGCGCGACATCATGACCAAGGAGGCGTTCGAGAACGCCATCGCCGTCGTCATGGCCTTCGGCGGCTCGACCAACGCCGTGCTCCACCTCCTCGCCATCGCCCACGAGGCCGACGTCGACCTCACGCTCGAGGACTTCCGCCGGGTCGGGGCCAGGGTGCCGCACCTCGCCGACGTCAAGCCGTTCGGGGCGTACGTCATGACCGACGTCGACCGGGTCGGCGGCGTCCCCGTCGTCATGCGGGCCCTGCTCGACGCCGGTCTCCTGCACGGGGACTGCCTCACGGTCACCGGGAAGACGATGGCCGAGAACCTCGCCGACATCGCCCCGCCCGACGTCGACGGCAAGGTGGTCCGCGCCATGCGCGAGCCGATCCACGCCACCGGCGGCATCACCATCCTCACGGGGTCCCTGGCCCCGGAGGGGGCGGTCGTGAAGTCGGCGGGGTTCGACTCCGACGTCTTCGAGGGGACCGCTCGCGTCTTCGACGGTGAGCGCCTCGCGATGGACGCCGTCGAGGACGGCTCGCTCGGGGCCGGCGACGTCGTCGTCATCCGGTACGAGGGCCCCAAGGGCGGCCCGGGGATGCGGGAGATGCTCGCCGTCACCGGGGCCATCAAGGGCGCGGGCCTCGGCAAGGACGTCCTCCTCCTCACCGACGGGCGGTTCTCCGGCGGCACGACCGGCCTGTGCGTCGGTCACGTCGCCCCGGAGGCGGTCGACGAGGGGCCCATCGCGTTCGTGCGCGACGGCGACCCGATCCGCCTCGACGTCGCGAGCGGCACCCTCGACCTCCTCGTCGACGACGCCGAGATGGAGCGCCGACGCGCGGCGGGGGTCACCCACCCCGAGCCGAAGTACACCCGGGGCGTCCTCGCCAAGTACCGGCAGCTCGTCCGCAGCGCGAGCACCGGAGCCGTGTGTGACTGATGCCACGGGGGAGGGGCCGGCGCTCGAGCTGGTCGGCCTCGTCAAGGAGTTCCGGGGGCGGCGCGTCGTGCACGAGCTGTCGCTCAGCGTGCCGCGCGGCTCGCTGTTCGGGCTCGTCGGGCCGAACGGTGCCGGCAAGACCACGACGCTGTCGATGGCCACCGGCCTGCTGCGCCCGGACGGCGGGACCGCGCGGGTGCTCGGCCACGACGTGTGGGCCGACCCCGCCGCCGCGAAGGCCGTCATGGGGGTCGCGCCGGACGGGCTCCGGCTCTTCGAGCAGCTCTCCGGCCGCGAGCTGCTCCACTACGTCGGCGACCTGCGCCGGATGCCCGTCGAGGTCAGCCGGCCCCGGGCGGAGGAGCTGCTGGCCGTCCTCGACCTCGCCGACGACGCGCGCACCGTCGTCGCCGACTACAGCGCGGGCATGGTGAAGAAGATCAGCCTCGCCGCCGCGCTCATCCACGCGCCCCGCCTCCTCGTGCTCGACGAGCCGTTCGAGGCCGTCGACCCGGTGTCGGGCCAGGCGATCCGCACCATCCTGCGGCGCTACGTCGCCACCGGCGGGACGGTCGTCATGTCGAGCCACGTCATGGAGCTCGTCGAGGGGCTCTGCGACCGGGTCGCCGTGTTCGCCGCGGGCCGGGTCCTCGCCGACGACACCGTCGGGGCGCTCACCACGGGCGGGTCGCTGCACCAGCGGTTCCTCGAGCTCGTCGGGGCCGGGGAGCTCGCGGGGGACGGGCTCACGTGGCTCGGCGGCTGACCCCACCGGCGACCGCGGAGGGGGGCCGGCCATGACCTGGCTCATCGTCCGGCTGCGGGTCACGATGTGGCGCACCGCGATGGCGCGCAGCTCGCTGCACCTCACCTCCTCGATCGTCGGCGGTCTCGTGGCGCTCGGCGTGGTCGGCGTCCTCGGCCCCGGCATCGCGCTGCTCGCGGCCCGCCCGCTGCGGCTCACCGCCCTCACCGTCCCGCTCTTCGCCACGTTCACCCTCATGTGGCTGGTGCTCAGCCTCGTCGCGGCCGGCGTCGACAACGTCCTCGACCCCTCCCGGTTCACCGTGCTCCCGCTGCGGGCCCACGAGCTCGCCCGCGGGCTGCTCGCCGCCGCCTACACCGGCATCCCCGCCGTGATGCTCTCGCTCCTGGCGCTCGCCCAGGTGGTCGCGTGGACGGGCCACCCGGTGGCCCTGCCGGCCGCCCTGCTCGCCGCGGTGCTCGGCACGCTGACGGCGATCCTCGCCTCGCGGGCCGTGACGAGCGCGCTCGCGCGGGTGATGACCTCCCGAGGCGGCCGGGTGCTCGGCGCCACCGTCGTCTCCCTCGTGACCCTCCTCCCGCTCGCCCTCAACCTCGTGCTCACCACGGGCGCCGTCGGCCTCGACGTCGCGACCTTCGACGCCGGTGCCTCGGCGCGGGTCGCCGGCTGGACGCCGGTCGGCTGGGCGTGGGGCCTGCCCTACGACGTCGCGACGGGCCGGTGGGGAAGCGCCGTCGCCCACCTGGCGCTCGCCGTCCTCCTCGTCGCCGTGCTGTGGCGCGTGTGGGTGCGCCAGCTCGGGATCACCCTCACCTCGCCGATGACGAGCAGCGGCGGGCAGCGGATCGGGCAGGCCCGGCTGCTCCCGGTCCTCCTCGGCCGCAGCCCCGCGGCCACCATCGCGGCGCGGAGGGTCCGGGCCTGGTACCGCGACAGCCGGCTCGTCGGCATCGCGCTGCGCACCGCGGTGCTCCCGGTGTTCTTCGTCGTCCAGGCCGTCCTCACCGGCACCGGCGGGATGGCGGGGGCCGGGGTGGTGACGCTCGCCGTCTTCGCCGGGCTCACGCTGATGAACGACCTCGCGTTCGACGGGCCCGCGTGGTGGGTGCACGTGAGCACCGGCGTCCGCGGCTGGGAGGACCGCCTCGGCCGGACCCTGGCGTCGGCCGTGGTCTTCGGGCCGATCCTCGTCCTGACCTTCGGCATCTCCGTGGGGCTCGGGGTCATCACCGCGGTCGTGCCGTGGCTCAGCGTCGTCGTCGCCTCGTTCCTCGCGAGCCTCGGCCTCGCCGTCGGCGTCGGCGCGGTGCTCCCCGGCACGGCACCCCGCACCGGGGGGAACCCGTTCGCCGCGTCCTCCGGTGGTGCGGCCCAGGGCTGCCTCACGGCCATGATCTCCTTCGTCGGACCCTTCGTCCTCGTCCTGCCCGTCGTCCTGGCGGCGATCCTCACGGCGGCCAGCCCGGTCGGCCGGTGGGTCGTCCTCGTCGTCGGCACGGCGTACGGTCTCGGGCTGCTGACGGCCGGGATCGTCCTCGGCGGGCGGCGCCTGGACCGCCGTGCCCCGGAGATGCTGGGCCGGCTCGCGCACGCCCAGATCTGACCGGCGTGTCCGACGTCACGGTCCCGGATCGTGGGACCGGCCGTCTCGCCGGTTGACACCCCCGGGGGCAGGGGCGAGAGTTGTCCCGTGGCCCGAGTCCTCGTACTTCGACCGCGCGCCTGACGCTTCACGCCAGGCGCGCTCCCTCCGTCGTCCCGCCACGGGACTGGAGGGTTTTTTTGTGCGCGGACCACGGACCAGCCCCCACGGCGACCAGAGAGCGGTGACCCCATCGTGAGCGAGACCCGACCGGCGACCCCGGCAAGCCTCCACCCGGCCCCCAGCCCGGCCCAGGTGGCCCAGCAGGCACGGGCCAAGTCGCCGGTGGACGTCACCGGCGCCCAGAGCCTCGTCCTCTCGCTCGAGGCGATGGAGGTCGACACCGTCTTCGGCATCCCGGGCGGGGCGATCCTGCCCGCCTACGACCCGCTGCTCGACTCGGTCAAGGTGCGCCACATCCTCGTCCGGCACGAGCAGGGCGCCGGCCACGCGGCGGAGGGCTACGCGGCCGCCACCGGCCGGGTCGGCGTCTGCATGGCCACCTCCGGCCCGGGCGCCACCAACCTCGTCACCGCGCTCGCCGACGCGCACATGGACTCGGTGCCGATCGTCGCCATCACCGGCCAGGTCAGCTCCGCGGCCATCGGCACGGACGCCTTCCAGGAGGCCGACATCCGCGGCATCACCATGCCGATCACGAAGCACAACTACCTCGTCACCGACGCCGACGACATCCCGCGGGTCATCGCCGAGGCCTTCCACATCGCCTCCACGGGGCGGCCCGGCCCGGTGCTCGTCGACATCTCCAAGGACGCGCTCCAGGCCCGCACCACCTTCTCCTGGCCCCCGAAGATCGCACTGCCCGGCTACCACCCGGTGACCCGCCCACACGGCAAGCAGATCCGCGAGGCCGCACGGCTCATCGCGGCCGCCGAGCGGCCCATCCTCTACGTCGGCGGCGGCGTCATCCGCGCCGAGGCGAGCGAGGAGCTGCGGCGCTTCGTCGAGCTGACCCGGATCCCGGTCGTCACGACCCTCATGGCGCGGGGCGCGCTGCCGGACAGCCACCCGCTGCACCTCGGGATGCCCGGGATGCACGGCTCGGTGGCGGCCGTCACCGGTCTCCAGAAGGCCGACCTCCTCATCACCCTCGGCGCCCGCTTCGACGACCGCGTCACCGGCCAGCTCTCGACGTTCGCCCCCGACGCCAAGGTCATCCACGCCGACATCGACCCGGCGGAGATCAGCAAGAACCGGAAGGCCGACGTCCCGATCGTCGGCGACTGCAAGGCCGTCATCACCGACCTCGCCGAGGTCGTGGACGCCGACATGGAGGCCGGGAACGGGGGTGACTACTCGGCGTGGCGACAGCGGGTCGCGGGGTGGAAGGAGACCTTCCCGCTCGGGTACACCTCGCCCGAGGACGGCACGCTCTCACCGCAGTACGTCATCGAGCGGCTGGGCGCCATCGCCGGCCCGGAGGCCGTGTACGTCGCGGGCGTCGGCCAGCACCAGATGTGGGCGGCCCAGTTCGTCCAGTACGAGCGACCCAACTCCTGGCTCAACTCCGGCGGCCTCGGCACCATGGGCTACTCGGTGCCGGCGGCCATGGGTGCCCAGGTGGGCGAGCCCGACCGCACCGTGTGGGCCATCGACGGCGACGGCTGCTTCCAGATGACCAACCAGGAGCTCGCGACCTGCGTCATCAACCACATCCCGATCAAGGTCGCGATCATCAACAACAGCTCGCTCGGGATGGTCCGCCAGTGGCAGACCCTCTTCTACAACGAGCGCTACTCGAACACCGACCTCCACACCTCGGTCGGCTCGCGCGTGCCCGACTTCGTCAAGCTCGCCGAGGCCTACGGCTGCGCCGGGCTGCGGTGCGAGCGACCGGAGGACGTCGACGAGACGATCCGGCAGGCGATGGAGGTCACCGACCGCCCGGTGGTCGTCGACTTCGTCGTGCACCGCGACGCGATGGTGTGGCCGATGGTGGCCGCCGGGGTGAGCAACGACATGATCCAGGTCGCCCGGGACACCGCGCCCCAGTGGGACCGCGAGGAGTCCGAGGCGGTCCCCCAGCCCACCGACGCCGACCACGACGGTCAGTGAGGAGATGACGATGTCCAAGCACACCCTGTCCGTCCTCGTCGAGAACAAGCCCGGCGTCCTGGCCCGGATCGCGGCCCTGTTCTCCCGCCGCGGTTTCAACATCGACAGCCTCGCCGTCGGCGAGACCGAGCACGCCGAGGTCTCCCGGATGACCGTCGTCGTCGACGTCGAGGACCTCCCGCTCGAGCAGGTGACCAAGCAGCTCAACAAGCTCGTCGAGGTGCTCAAGGTCGTCGAGCTCGAGCCCGGGTCGGCCGTCCAGCGCCAGGTCATGCTCATCAAGGTCCGGGCCGAGGCCGCGACGCGCAGCCAGGTCCTGGAGTTCGTGCAGATGTTCCGCGCCAAGGTCGTCGACGTGGCGACCGAGTCGCTGACCATCGAGGCCACCGGCACGTCCGAGAAGCTCACCGCGCTCCTCGAGGTGCTCGAGCCGTTCGGCGTCCGCGAGCTCGTCCAGTCCGGGATGGTCGCCATCGGCCGCGGGCCCCGGTCGATCACGGACCGGGCACTCCGGAGCGCCTGAGCCCGCACCACCTAGAGTCCTGAGCAGACCCCAGCAGCATTCCCGAGACGAAGGAGAGGCCGGATCCCGATGGCCGAGATGTTCTACGACGACGACGCCGACCTGGCGGTGATCCAGGGCCGCAAGGTCGCGGTCATCGGCTACGGCAGCCAGGGCCACGCGCACGCCCTCAACCTGCGCGACTCCGGCGTCGACGTCCGCGTCGGCCTCGCCGAGGGCAGCAAGAGCCGCGCCAAGGCCGAGGCCGAGGGGCTCACCGTGCAGTCCGTCGCGGACGCGGTGAGCGAGGCCGACCTCATCGTCATCCTCACGCCCGACCAGGTCCAGCGCGGCCTGTACGCCGCCGAGATCGAGCCGAACATGCGCGAGGGTGCCGCCCTGCTCTTCGGGCACGGCTTCAACATCCGCTTCGGCTACATCCAGCCGCCGGCCGGCTCCGACGTGCTCATGGTCGCCCCCAAGGGGCCCGGGCACATCGTCCGTCGTGAGTTCGTCGACGGTCGCGGCGTGCCGGTGCTGCTCGCGGTCGAGCAGGACGCCTCCGGCTCGGCGTGGGACCTCGCGAAGTCGTACGCGAAGGCGATCGGAGGCCTGCGGGCCGGCGGCATCCGGACGACCTTCACCGAGGAGACCGAGACCGACCTCTTCGGCGAGCAGGCCGTGCTGTGCGGCGGCGCCTCGCAGCTCGTCATGTACGGGTTCGAGACCCTCGTCGAGGCGGGCTACCAGCCCGAGGTCGCGTACTTCGAGTGCCTGCACGAGCTCAAGCTCATCGTCGACCTCATGATCGAGGGCGGCATCGCCAAGCAGCGCTGGTCGGTCTCCGACACCGCCGAGTACGGCGACTACGTGTCCGGGCCCCGGGTCATCGACCCGCACGTCAAGGACAACATGAAGGCCGTCCTCGAGGACATCAAGAACGGCGCGTTCGCGAAGCGCTTCATCGACGACCAGGACGCCGGGGCCCCGGAGTTCAAGGAGCTGCGGGCCAAGGGTGCCGCGCACTCCATCGAGGGCACCGGGCGTGAGCTGCGCAAGCTCATGGCCTGGGTCGACACCGACCGCGACAGCGACTACGTCGAGGGGTCCGCCGCCCGCTGATTTCCCGACCTTTCATGCTGCGGTCCGCGCGACACGCCGTCCAGACGGCGTGTCGCGCGGCCGCCAGCATGAAAGGTCGGGTGGGTGGGCAGCCCTAGGCTGGCGGGATGCGTGACCTCGTCGCCGGCTTGCCCTTCTGGGTCGTGCTCGTCGTGTTCTGGCTGGGCGCCCTCGCCCGGGGGACGGCCACGTACTGGGTGGGTCGCGGGGTGCGGGCCGGGGGAGCGCGCTCGCGCTGGGCCCACCACCTCGAGCGGCCCGGGGTGGCCCGCGCCGAACGCCTCGTGCGCCGTGTGGGTCCACCCGCGGTGACGCTCGGCTTCCTCACGGTCGGGCTCCAGAGCGCGATCAACGCCTCGTCCGGGCTGCTCCGGATGCCGCTGCGCCGCTTCGTCCCGGCCGTCGTGCTCGGCGCGCTGCTGTGGGCGGTCCTCTACACGACGGTCGGCCTCACGGTCGTCGACGCGGCCCTCGGCCGGGTGCCGTGGTGGTGGCTGCTCGTGTCGGGGGCGGTCGTGGTCCTCGTGCTGCTCGGCTCGCGGTGGCTGCGGCGCCGGCTCGACCGCGAGACGGCGGACCCGGTCTGACCGGGGGCGTTCGCCCGGCCGGGATCACATGATGGTCACCGGTGTCCACATGCTGGCGTGGACCTACCATGGAAACCCGGCACAGCGGCGTGCCGACGGCAGCCGCCGCCCACGGCGGACCCACCACCTGCACGGAAAGAGGGACCTCTTCGTGACCAAGCCCGTCGTCCTCATCGCCGAGGAGCTCTCGCCCGCCACCATCGACGCCCTCGGACCCGACTTCGAGGTGCGCCAGACCGACGGCGCCGACCGCTCCCAGCTGCTCCCGGCGCTCGCCGACGTCGACGCCGTCCTCATCCGGTCCGCCACGAAGATGGACACCGAGGCCATCGCCGCCGCGAAGCACCTCAAGGTCATCGCGCGCGCGGGCGTCGGCCTGGACAACGTCGACGTCGACGCCGCGACGAAGGCCGGCGTCATGGTCGTCAACGCCCCGACGTCCAACATCACCTCCGCCGCCGAGCTCGCGGTCGGCCTGCTCCTGGCCTGCGCCCGCAACATCGCGCCGGCCAACGAGGCGCTGAAGAACGGTGCCTGGAAGCGCAGCAAGTACGGCGGCGTCGAGCTGCTCGAGAAGAAGGTCGGCATCGTCGGCTTCGGCCGCATCGGCCAGCTCGTCGCGGAACGGCTCAAGGGCTTCGGCGTCGAGATCCTCGCCTACGACCCCTACGTGTCGGTCCAGCGCGCCGGCCAGCTGGGCGCCCGCCTCGTGACCCTCGACGAGCTGCTCGCCGAGTCCGACTTCATCACCATCCACCTGCCGAAGACGCCCGAGACGCTCGGTCTCATCGGCAAGGAGGCGCTGTCCAAGGTCAAGCCCACCGTGCGGGTCATCAACGCGGCCCGCGGTGGCGTCCTCGACGAGCAGGCCCTCGCCGAGGCGATCGCCGACGGCCGGGTCGCCGGCGCCGGGCTCGACGTCTTCGCGACCGAGCCGTGCACCGACAGCCCGCTGTTCGAGCACGAGTCGGTCGTCGTGACCCCGCACCTCGGGGCCTCGACCGACGAGGCCCAGGAGAAGGCGGGCGTCGCCGTCGCCAAGTCGGTGCGCCTCGCCCTCGGCGGCGACCTCGTGCCGGACGCCGTCAACGTCTCCGGCGGTGCCGTCGCCGAGGAGGTCCGCCCTGGCATCGACCTCGTCGAGAAGCTCGGCCGCGTCTTCACCGCGATCGCCGGCTCGGTGCCGGTCCAGCTCGACGTCGAGGTGCGCGGCGAGATCACCGCGCACGACGTCTCCATCTGGGAGCTCGCGGCGCTCAAGGGCCTCTTCACCGACGTCACCGAGGACCCCGTCACCTACGTCAACGCGCCGCTGCTCGCCAAGGAGCGCGGGTGCGAGTCGCGCCTGGTCACCGACGCCAGCTCGGAGGAGTTCCGGAACGTCACCACACTGCACGGCACGCTCGCCGACGGCACCGTGGTCTCGGTCGCCGGCACCCTCACGGGGCCGAAGATGGTCCAGAAGATCATCGGCGTCAACGGCTTCGACATCGAGTTCCCGCTGAGCCGGCACCTCGCCTTCTTCTCCTACGTCGACCGCCCCGGCGTCATCGGCGCGCTCGGCAAGCTGCTCGGCGACGCCGACGTCAACATCGCCGCGATGCAGGTGTCCCGCAACGACGAGTCCGGGGAGGCGCTCGTCGCCCTGTCCGTCGACAACGCGATCCCCGAGGACGTCGTGACCGCCATCGGCGGCGAGATCGGCGCCGACACGGTCCGGGTCGTCAACCTCGGCTGACGCCCTGCTCCGCCGGACGGCGGCCCACCCTCCCGGGGCGGGCCGCCGTCCGCGTCATCCGGCGTGTGGCGTGTGGCGGATGGCCCCGCCACGGTTCGCCGCCCTCGCCGACGGCTCCTGCCATGGATTCCGTCGTGTGCGCGGGGGAGTGGCGCGGATCCGGGTGACCACGACGTCCACATGGTGGAAGCAGGATGACGGGTAGTTGGACGTCCACGTATCGTCGAGGGCATGACGCGGTTCGTGGTACTCCTCATTCCCGGCCGCGGCGAGGCTCGGTAGTCAGCATCCTCGCCGCGGAGACCCCGCGACGTCGCTGACCGCTCGCCGGCACGGACCGCCGGCTCGAGCGCCGAACCCTCTCCACCACGACGTGCGGCCGAGGCCGCGGACAGCGAGACGACGATGAACACCGAGACGACGTACGACGAGGCGACGATGGCGCGTCAGGCCCTCCAGGAGTCGATGGACCTGCGCGACCAGGGGCACAGCGACGACTGACGTCCACCGCCTGCGCCGCGGCCGTCCCACCCTTCCACGGGTTGGGACGGCCGTCCGCATTCCGGACCGAACTCCCTACAGTGACACCATGACCGACGCCTCGGACACGCTCGACGACTCTGCCCCCACCTCGCTCGACCTCGCGGTCATCGGCGGCGACGGGATCGGCCCGGAGGTCGTCGCGGAGGGGCTCAAGGTCCTCGAGGCCGCGGTCGGCGTCGACGGTCCCAAGGTCACGACCACCGAGTACGACCTCGGGGCCCGCCGCTGGCACGCCACGGGGGAGACCCTTCCGCCGTCGGTGCTCGCGGAGGTCTCGGGCCACGACGCGATCCTGCTCGGCGCCATCGGGGACCCGAGCGTCCCGAGTGGTGTCCTCGAGCGCGGCGTCCTCCTCCCGCTGCGTTTCGCCCTCGAGCACTACGTCAACCTCAGGCCGGCGAAGCTCTACCCGGGTGTCGAGTCGCCGTTGGCCGTCGAGCGCGTGGCTCCGGGCGGCATCGACTTCGTCGTCGTGCGCGAGGGCACCGAGGGGCCGTACGTCGGCAACGGCGGCGCGCTGCGCGTCGGCACCCCCCACGAGGTGGCCACCGAGGTCAGCGTCAACACCCGATTCGGCGTCGAGCGCGTCGTGCGCGACGCCTTCGCCCGGGCCCAGGGCCGCCCGCGTCGGCACCTCACCCTGGTCCACAAGCACAACGTGCTCACCCACGCCGGCCACCTGTGGCGGCGCACCGTCGAGGAGGTCGGGGCGGAGTTCCCCGACGTCGAGACCGCGTACCTGCACGTCGACGCCGCGACGATCTTCCTCGCGACCGACCCCGGACGGTTCGACGTCGTCGTGACCGACAACCTCTTCGGCGACATCATCACCGACATCGCGGCGGCGATCGCCGGCGGCATCGGGCTCGCCGCGAGCGGGAACATCAACCCCGAGCGCCGGTTCCCGAGCATGTTCGAGCCGGTCCACGGCTCGGCGCCGGACATCGCGGGCACCGGCGTCGCCGACCCGACGGCGACCATCCTCTCGGTGGGGATGCTGCTCGGCCACGTCGGCCTCGACGCCGCCGCGGCGCGAGTGGAGCAGGCGGTGGCCGCCGACCTCGCCGAGCGGGGAACCGCCCGCCGCTCCACCAGCGCCATCGGTGACGCCATCGCCGCCCGCCTCTGACTCCCGACCCCACCTCACCCACCCCGCCCCACCGTCGCCTGCCACCTGCGGGTTTATCGGGTCACCCGATATCGCCGCGCTTCACCCGAGAAGGCTTCCCGGGTGAAGCGGGGGTTTCTCGGGTCACCCGAGAAACCCGCGGGCTGCGGAGGGGCGGCCGGGGCAGCGGCGTCCTCCCGGCCGCGCCCCCGGTAGCCTTTCGGGGAGCACTGTCGCTCCCCGAGGAAAGGACCGACCCGTCCCATGAGCCTGACCTTCGACGTCCACCGTCGTCCCGATCCCGCGAGCGACGAGCGACGCGCCGAGATCCTCGCCAACCCCGGCTTCGGGGTGTACTTCACCGACCACATGGCCTCGGCCACCTGGACCAAGGGCGAGGGCTGGCACGACGCACGCGTGCACCCGTACGGCCCGATCACGCTGATGCCGAGCGCGGCCGTGCTCCACTACGCCCAGGAGGTCTTCGAGGGCCTCAAGGCGTACCGGCACGCCGACGGGTCGGTGTGGTCCTTCCGCCCCGAGGCCAACGCCGAGCGGATGCAGCGCAGCGCGCGGCGCCTCGCCCTCCCCGAGCTCCCCACCGACGACTTCCTCGCCTCGCTCAAGGCCCTGGTCGAGGTCGACGCGGGCTGGGTCCCCCCCTCCGGCACCGGCGAGACCAGCCTCTACCTGCGCCCGTTCATGTACGCCTCCGAGGCCTTCCTCGGCGTGCGCCCGGCCAACGAGGTCACCTACTCGGTCATCGCCTCCCCGGCCGGTGCGTACTTCCCGCGGGGCCTGAAGCCGGTGACCCTCTGGATCTCCGAGAACTACGCGCGCGCCGGCGCCGGTGGGACCGGCGCCGCCAAGACGGGCGGCAACTACGCGTCCTCGCTCGCGGGCCAGATGGAAGGCATCGAGCACGGGTGCGACCAGGCCGTCTTCCTCGACTCCGCGACGCACACCTACATCGAGGAGCTCGGCGGGATGAACCTCTTCTTCGTCACCGACGACAACCGCCTGGTCACCCCCGAGCTCACCGGCACCATCCTCGAGGGCGTCACCCGCAGCTCGATCCTCGAGCTCGCGAAGGACCTCGGCCTCGAGCCCGAGGAGCGCCGCATCCCGATCGAGGAGTGGAAGGACGGGGTCCGCGACGGCAGCATCCGCGAGGTCTTCGCGTGCGGCACGGCGGCCGTGGTCACTCCCGTCGGTGAGCTCCGCTGGGAGGGTGGCGACGCTCCGTCGACCGCGGGGGACGAGGGCGGCGAGGTCACCCGGGCGATCCGTGCGGCCCTCCTCGACGTCCAGTACGGCCGCGCCGAGGACACCCACGGCTGGCTGACCCGCCTGGCCTGACCGGTCTCACCGGCTGGCGACGTCTCGCGACGCCCCGGACGCCCGACGGCGGCCGGGGCGTCGTTGCGTTCCCGGCCGCCGTCCGGCGTGCCCCGTCAGCCGCCGTGACCCGCGTCGGCCTCGCGGTCGGTGACGTCGTAGCCCTCGGTGTCCGGATGGGCACCGTGCAGCCCGCCGGACATCGCGTACTCCTCCTCGGGGGAGAAGACGAGGTGGTGCCGGCCCCGGATCGCGAAGTACGCGAGGCCGATCGCGAAGAAGACCGCGACGCCGACCACGACGGACCGGTAGTCGGGGTTGAACGGGAGGATGACCAGCGTCCCACCGGCGATGACCGCCGCCACGACCGCTCCACGGACGCCGACCGGGCTGCGGTAGGGCCGCTCGGCGTTCGGGAATCGCTGGCGCAGCATGACGAAGGCGACCATCTGCAGGACGTAGGCGATGACCGCTCCGAAGACGGCGATGTTGAGCAGCTGGCCCGCGACCGCGATCGTGGCGTCGTAGGAGCTCTCGCCCGGCGTGTTGCGCAGGGCGGTGAGGAGGATGACGAGCAGGACGCCGATGGCCGCACCGGCGAGCAGTGCGATGTAGGGCACCTTGCGGCTCCCGGTGAGGGACAAGACCTTCGGGTAGTACCCGGCCCGTGAGAGCGAGTACAGGTTGCGCCCGGCGGCGAACATGATGCCCTGGAACGACGCAACGAGCCCGGCCAGTGCGAAGAGTGCGAGGAGCGAGGCGATGCTGCTGTTCGGGAAGATCGCCCGGAACCCGTCGAGGATGGGCTCGCCGCTGCCGGAGATCTTCTCGGCACCGACGACACCGGGGTTGAGGACGAGGACGACGAACGCGGTGGCGAGCAGCGTGAACATGCCCATGAGGGAGCCGCGCGGGATGTCCTGGGCCGGGGTGTGCGTCTCCTCCGCCGCGAGGGGGAGCTCCTCGATGCCGAGGAAGAACCAGATCGCGAAGGGCAGGGCGGCGAGGACGCCACCGGCGCCGTACGGCAGGAAGCTGCCGTCGCCGACGTCCCAGAGGTTGCTCCAGGCGAACTTGCCGGAGGTCACGGCGAGGACCGCGAACAACGCGAGCACCGAGAGCGAGACGATGGCGATGACGACCGCGAACTTGAACGAGGCGGCCGCCCCGGCCGAGTTGAGCCCGACGAAGATGACGTAGAAGACGATGACCCACAGCCACAGCGGCATCGAGAACCCGAGGAGGTCGTCCGTGATGGCGTCCGCGTAGGTGCCGGCGAAGACGCCGACGACGGCGGTCGTGATGACGTACTCGATCGACTCCGCGAGTCCGGTGACGAAGCCGCCCCACGGTCCCATCGCGGAGCGGGCGAACGAGTAGGCGCCACCGGTGTGGGGCATCGCCGCCGACATCTCGGCGATGGAGTAGACCATGAGCAGGTACATGAGGCCGATGACGACGGTGGCGATGAGCATGCCGCCCCAGCCGGCCTCACCGATCCCGAGGTTCCAGCCGGAGAAGTCGCCGGAGATGACGGCGGCCACCCCGAGGGCCCACAGGGACCAGGCCCCGGCGTGCCGGGTGAGGCCCCGCTCCTCGAAGTAGCTGGCATCGGCGTGGGCGTAGCTGACCCCGCCCGAGGTCTTGCGGACGGGGGGACCGCCCGAGGGGTTCTGCGACACGCTGACCGTCCTCTCGTGAGGGACCGCGGCCCGGTGGGCCGGGTGTCGGCGGACCCGTCGCGCGGGGGACCACGGTGCACGACAGTGCCGAACGGTCCGGAGGCTAGACCAGCGACGCGGCGGCCGTCCAGAGCCTGAAGGGAGAAATGGTGTGAACCAGCACCATTTGACAGCCTCCCCGCCGGGGACGGAGACTCACGCCCATGACCGCGGAGCCGCACCTGCACCTCGTCGACACGGTGCTGCGTCCGGCGCGGGGGAGCAACGTCTTCGAGTCGACCGTCGAGCAGCTCGCGACCGCCATCCGGTTGGGGGTCTTCGTCGACGGCGACCAGCTCCCGCCCGAGCGCGAGCTGAGCGACCGGCTCGGCGTCGCACGCAACACGCTGCGCGACGCGATCGCCGCCCTGCGTGATGCGGGGCTCGTCGAGACCCGGCGCGGCCGCAGCGGTGGCACGGTCGTCACGTACGCCGGCCCACGCGTCGCGGGGGAGGGCGCCGACGCGGGCCACCGGCCGCGGGTCGGCCCCGGCCTCTCGGACGCCCTCGACTTCCGCCGCGTCGTCGAGCCCGGTGCCGCGCGGCTCGCCGCGCTGCAGCCCCTGGACGGTGAGCAGCGGGCGTGGCTCGTCGCCGCGGCCCGCGAGGTGCGCGCGGCCGACGGCGACAGCGCGCACCGACTCGCCGACAGCCGGCTCCACCTGGCGGTCGCCACGGCGTCCGGGTCGCCGATGCTCATCGAGGCGGTCACCCGGGCGCAGTCGGCACTCGGCGAGCTGCTCGAGGCGATCCCCGTCCTGCCCAAGAACATCCAGCACTCCCACGACCAGCACGACGCGATCGTCGATGCCATCCTGTCCGGGGCGGCCGACGACGCGCGGGCGGCCATGGAGGAACACTGCGACGCCACGTCCGCGCTGCTGCGCGGGCTCATCGGATGACCGGGAGGACGACCATGTCGAGCTCGATCCACCGCGGCGGACCGCCGCAGCTCACCCTGGAGCAGCTGCGGGCCGACGTCGCCGACGGAACCGTCGACACCGTCATCGTCGCCTTCACGGACATGCAGGGGCGCCTGCAGGGCAAGCGGATCCACGCACCCTTCTTCCTGGAGCACGTCCTCGACCACGGGACCGAGGGCTGCAACTACCTGCTCGCGGTCGACGTCGACATGAACACCGTCGACGGCTACGCGATCTCCTCGTGGGAGCGCGGCTACGGGGACATGTTCTTCGCGATGGACCTCACCACACTGCGGCGCACGCCGGCGCACCCGGCATCGGTCACCATCCAGTGCGACCTCCGCTGGCTCGACGGCACCGGTGACGTCGTCCAGTCCCCGCGCAGCATCCTCAAGCGCCAGATGGACTCGGCCGCCGGCGGCGGGTGGGCCGCCTACGCCGGCACCGAGCTCGAGTTCATCCTCTTCGAGGACTCCTACGAGTCCGCGTGGGACCGGCACTACCACGACCTCACCGGGGCGAACCGCTACAACGTCGACTACTCGATCCTCGGCGGCAGCCGCGTCGAACCCGTGCTGCGCGAGATCCGCGCGGAGATGTACCGGGCGGGGATGACCGTGGAGTCGGCCAAGGGGGAGTGCAACCTCGGCCAGCACGAGATCGGCTTCCTCTTCGACGACGTCCTGCGCACCTGCGACCACCACACCGTCTACAAGACCGGTGCGAAGGAGGTCGCGGCGCGGCACGGCCAGTCACTCACCTTCATGGCGAAGTACGACGAGCGCGAGGGCAACTCGTGCCACATCCACCTCTCGCTGCGCGGCACGGACGGCGAGGTCGTCTTCGCGGACGACGAGCGTGACGGCGGCCGCTCCGAGCTCTTCGACCACTTCCTCGCCGGGCTCCTCGCGACGATGCGTGAGCTCACCTACTTCTACGCGCCGAACATCAACTCCTACAAGCGCTTCGCTGCCGGGTCGTTCGCGCCGACCGCCGTCGCGTGGGGCACCGACAACCGCACCTGCGCGCTCCGGGTCGTCGGTCACGGGGCAGGGCTGCGCGTGGAGAACCGTGTCCCGGGCGGCGACGTCAACCCCTACCTCGCCGTCGCGGCGATGATGGCCGGCGGTCTGCACGGCATCCGGGAGGGGCTCGAGCTCCCCCCGGTGTGCGAGGGCAACGCCTACACCGCCGACTACGAGCACGTCCCGACGACCCTCGCCGAGGCGCGCGAGCTGCTCGCGACGAGCGAGGTGGCGCGAGCCGCCTTCGGCGACCAGGTCGTCGACCACTACGTCAACGCCGCCGACGTCGAGCTCCGGGCGTTCAACGCCGCGGTCACCGACTGGGAGCGGGTCCGAGGATTCGAGAGGCTGTGAGCACGCACCGATGAGCACCACCACCCACGACGTGATCGACCCGGCGACCGAGGAGGTCGTCACCACGGTCGACCTCGCCGGCGTCGAGGAGACCGACGCCGCGATCGCGCGCGCGGTCGAGGTCGGCCCTGCCTGGCGCGCGGTGTCGCCCGCCGACCGCGGGGCGCTGCTGCGTCGCTTCGCCGACCGGGTCGAGGAGCACCGCGAGGAGCTCGCCCGGCTCGAGGTCCGCAACGCCGGCCACACCATCGGGAACGCCCGGTGGGAGGCCGGCAACGTCGTCGACGTGCTGCGCTACTACTCGGCCGCCCCGGAACGGTTGTTCGGCAAGCAGATCCCCGTCGCGGGGGGTCTCGACATCACCTTCAAGGAGCCGCTCGGGGTCGTCGGGATCATCGTCCCCTGGAACTTCCCGATGCCGATCATGGGCTGGGGGATGGCGCCCGCCCTCGCCGCGGGGAACACGGTGGTGCTCAAGCCCGCCGAGCTCACCCCGCTCACCGCGATGCGGATCGGCGAGCTCGCGCTCGAGGCCGGCATCCCCGAGGGAGTCCTCACCGTCCTGCCCGGCGCCGGCCGGGTCGTCGGCGAGCGCTTCGTCACGCACCCCGACGTCCGCAAGGTCGCGTTCACCGGCTCGACGGCGGTGGGGCAGGGCATCATGCGCGGCGCCGCCGACCACCTCAAGCGGGTGACCCTCGAGCTCGGCGGGAAGTCCGCGAACATCGTCTTCGCCGACGCCGACCTCGACAAGGCGGCCGCCGCCGCCCCGATGAGCTTCCTCGACAACGCCGGGCAGGACTGCTGCGCCCGCACCCGGATCCTCGTCCAGCGCTCCGTCTACGAGGCCTTCATGGAGCGGTTCGAGCGCGCCGTCCGGGACGTCGTCGTCGGCGACCCCGCCGACGAAGCCACGCAGATGGGGCCACTCGTCAGCTCACGGCAGCGTGAGACCGTCCGCGGCTACGTCGACGGCGGGGACGGTCACGACGCGGTCGACGTCGCCTTCCGGGGCTCGGCCCCCGACGGCGCCGGCTGGTGGTACCCGCCGACCGTCGTCCTTCCCGGCGGCACCGGCGACAGGGTCTGGCGCGAGGAGGTGTTCGGCCCGGTCGTCGCGGTCCTCCCGTTCGACGACGAGGCGGACGCCGTGGCGAAGGCCAACGACACCGCGTACGGGCTCGCGGGGTCGATCTGGACCCGCGATGTCGGCCGGGCGCTGCGGGTGGCACGCGGCGTGGAGGCCGGCAACCTCTCCGTCAACAGCCACTCGGCCGTGCGCTACGGAACCCCGTTCGGCGGCTTCAAGTCCAGCGGCCTCGGCCGTGAGCTGGGCCCGGACGCGCTCGACGCGTTCACCGAGGTGAAGAACGTCTTCATCTCGACCGAGGACTGACCCACCCCGACGCACCCCCAGGAGAGAACATGTCAGACCGGCTCGCAGGCAAGGTCGCCGTCGTCACCGGCGGCTGCTCGGGCATCGGCCTCGCAACCGTCCGCCGCTTCGCCGAGGAGGGCGCGACGGTCGTCATCGCCGACCTCGCCGACGAGACGGGGGAGGCGCTCGCGCAGGAGCTCGGTGGCTCCTACGTGCACTGCGACGTGTCGTCGAAGGAGGACGTCGACCGGCTCTTCGCGACCGCCCTCGAGCGGCACGGCCGGGTCGACATCGCGTTCAACAACGCCGGCATCAGCCCGCCGGAGGACGACTCGATCCTCGACACCGACCTCGAGGCCTGGAAGCGCGTCCAGGACATCAACCTCACGTCGGTCTACCTGTGCTGCAAGGCGGTCATCCCGATCATGATCGAGCAGGGGGGTGGCTCGATCATCAACACGGCGAGCTTCGTGGCCGTCATGGGGGCCGCGACCTCGCAGATCTCGTACTCGGCCTCCAAGGGCGGCGTGCTGTCGATGACCCGCGAGCTCGGCGTGCAGTTCGCCCGCCAGGGCATCCGGGTCAACGCCCTCTGCCCCGGACCGGTCAACACCCCGCTGCTCCAGGAGCTCTTCGCCTCCGACCCCGAGCGCGCCGCGCGCCGCCTCGTCCACGTGCCGATGGGCCGGTTCGGCGAGCCCGAGGAGATGGCCAACGCCGTCCTCTTCCTCGCCTCCGACGAGTCGAGCTTCATGACCGCGTCGACCTTCCTCGTCGACGGCGGCATCTCCGGCGCCTACGTCACCCCCCTCTGAGTCCGCCGTGCCCACCCGCAGGCCGGTCATCGGCGTCACGAGCTACGTCGAGGACGTCGACCGCTTCCCGTGGCTCGGGCAGCGCAGCGTGGTGCTCCCGCACCGCTACGTGGCCCAGGTCGAGGCGGCCGGTGGCATCGCCGTGGTCCTGCCGCCACGCGCCGACGTCGACGAGACGATGGCCCGTGACGTGCTCGACCGCGTCGACGGCCTCGTCGTCGCCGGGGGCGCCGACGTCGCGGCCGGGCTGTACGGAGCGGTCGCCCACCCGTCGTCACAGGACCCCCGGCCCGACCGCGACGCCTGGGAGACGGCACTGGTCCGCGCCGCGCAGGAGCTCGACCTGCCGGTGCTCGGGATCTGCCGCGGGATGCAGGTCGCGGCGGTCGCGGCGGGGGCCATGATCGAACAGCACCTGCCCGACCGGGTGGGGCACGAGGGGCACTCGCCGAGCCCGGGGGTCTACACCTCGCACCCGGTGGTGCCGGTCCCGGGCAGCCTGCTCGCCGAGGTCCTCGGCGCCCTGCCCCTCGACGTCCCGACCTACCACCACCAGGCGGTCGTGGCCGGGTCGCTGAGCGGCACCGCCTGGGTGCCGTCGGCCTGGCACGAGGACGGGACCCTCGAGGCGATGGAGGACCGCAGTGGCCGCTTCCGCCTCGCCGTGCAGTGGCACGCCGAGGAGGCGGAGGCCGCCGACCTGTTCGCCGCCCTCGTCAGCGCCGCGGCCGACGCCGCGTGCGCGACGTCCTGACGACGTCCGGCCAGCGCAGCCGCCCCGCGGGGCGCGCGACCAGGCCGGACCCCGCCGTCATCCCGCCCTCGGCGAGCCCACGGCGTACGTCGTCGCGGTGCGCGGCCGACTCCGCGAGCCCGCCGGCGATGGCCGCCGGCTCGTCGTGGTCGGTGTGCGGCAGCCCTGCGTCGCGCAGGGCCCGGAGCACCTCGGGCTGGGCGAGGAAGCGGCGGCCGTGCCCGGGGAGGGACAGAACGCCTCCGCTCGCCTCGTAGACGTGGAAGCGCGTGGGGCGCAGGCCACCCGACAGCAGCAAGGGGTAGCGGGTGGCCGTGAGCTCCACCCGGTCGTAGCCCGGCTCCGTCGCGTCGATCGCGGCGAGCTGGTCGTCGTCGAGCAGCTGGAGGACGACGGGGGTCCGTGCGCGGGCCCGGTGCACGGGTGCCGCCGGGACGTAACCGCCCCGCGAGACGTAGGCCGTGTGGCCGATCGCCAGGTGCCGGACCACCCCGGTCAGCAGCGGCACGACGACGCCGACCCCGCGGCGGGCGAGCTTGTGACGGACCACCGACGCGGCGGCGTTGGAGCCGACGGCCAGGACCGGGGTGCGCTCGGCGAGAGGCGCGGCGCCGAGGCGTTGCAGCGTGCGGTCGAGGGAGTCCGCACCGCGGCCCACCGGGAGGTCGCACCGCAGGCAGCCGCCGGAGCGGGCCGCGCCGAGGCCCCGTGACCGCCGGGGCCGCACGGTGTGGGCGCAGTCGCCCAGGACGAGCCGGGGCCCCGGGACCGGGCTCCCGGGGTAGGCGAGAGGGGTGCGCGTCAGGTCGCCGGTGTCATCCATACGTCCTCCGTGCCGACTGCGATTCCCACCGCTCAGGATAGGTCGTCGGTCCCGGGCCGGACCGGGTGACAATGGCGCGGTGAGCCGCCTCAACAGACTTGCCGTCGCCGCCGGCGCCGCGAGCGCCCTCGGTGCCCTCGCCGCTGCCGGCCGGGGTGTCGGCGCCGCGATGGGCGCCCGCCCGGACGGGGTGCGGCTCGAGCGGATGCGGCGCTCGCCGCACTACCGCGCCGGGGCGTTCCACAACCGGCGGCGGGGGACGTTCGTGATGCCGACGAGCCAGCGGGAGGTCCTCGAGCGGTACCGCGCCAACGCCGAGACCCGCCGCCCGGTGGGCCCGATCCCCGTCGTCAGCGCCCAGCGCGAGGCCGCGACGGAGGGCCTGCACGTCACGTGGTGCGGGCACGCCAGTGTCCTCGTCGAGCTCGACGGGGTCCGCATCCTCCTCGACCCGGTGTGGAGCGAGCGCTGCTCGCCGAGCCGGCACGTGGGTCCCCGGCGGCTGCACGCCACCCCCGTGCCGCTCGAGCGGATGGGTCGCGTCGACGCGGTCGTCATCTCGCACGACCACTACGACCACCTCGACATGGCGACCATCCAGGCCCTGGCCACCTCGACCGACGCGGTCTTCGTCGTGCCGCTCGGGGTCGGCGCCCACCTCGACGTGTGGGGCGTCCCGGGCTCCCGCATCGTCGAGTGCGACTGGGGCGAGGGGTGCCACGTCGGCGGGGTGCGGGTCACCGCCGTGGAGTCCCAGCACTTCTCCGGCCGTGGGCTGCGGCGCGACGGCACCCTCTGGGCGTCCTGGGTGCTCGCGGGCGAGGCCGGCCGGGTGTTCTTCAGCGGCGACAGCGGGTACTTCGACGGGTACGCGGGGATCGGCGCGGAGCACGGCCCGTTCGACGTCTCGCTCATGGCCGTCGGGGCGTACGACCCGGCCTGGGCGGACATCCACCTCGACCCCGAGGAGGCGGTCCGGGCGACCGCCGAGCTCGGTGGTGGCCTGCTGCTGCCGATCCACTGGTGCACCTTCGTCCTCGCGCCGCACCCGTGGGCCGAGCCCGTGGAGCGGATGCTCGTCGCGGCGGGGACCGAGGGCGTACCGGTCGTCGTCCCGCGGGTCGGCGACCGCGTCGACGTGTCGCACCCGCCCCGCCTCGACCCGTGGTGGGAGGGCGCCGTCGCGGTCGACACCCGCTGAGCGGACCGCTCCGTCCACCCGCGCCACGATGTGGACGGGCATGGCGGGGGGTCGCCGCCGCGTGGGACCCTCGACCCGTGACGTTCCGTGACGCGGCCACCACCGCGATCATCATCGTGTAGCGCGACGAGGACCTTCCTCGTCGCGCAGACCTCCCACACCCCGGGGGGTCTTTTTGTTGGGACGGGACGTCACCCCCCGAGGTGGCCCCCACCCGGCAGTGCGGGTCGCCCGCCCACCTCGTGGGCGGCCCGGGCGGACGCTGGACGATGATGGGCACCGAGCAGCACGCGTCGACGCCCCGGCCCACCCGGGCCGGGGCACGAGCGCCGGGAGACCGGCCCGACTCGCGGATGGACACGATGAGCACCGACCTGCACGTGTACGACACGACGCTGCGCGACGGGGCGCAGCAGGAGGGGCTCAACCTCTCCGTGGCCGACAAGCTGGCCATCGCGTCCCACCTCGACGACCTCGGCGTGGGGTACATCGAGGGCGGCTGGCCCGGCGCCAACCCCAAGGACACCGAGTTCTTCGCCCGCGCCGCGCGGGACCTGCGCCTGCGGAACGCCACGCTCGCCGCGTTCGGCGCCACCCGCCGTGCCGGGGGCCGTGCCGACACCGACCCGCTCGTGCGGGCGCTGCTCGACAGCCAGGCCGAGGTGGTGACCCTCGTCGCGAAGTCGCACACCGGCCACGTCGAGCGCGCGCTGCGCACCACCCTCGCCGAGAACCTCGAGATGATCCGCGACACCGTCTCCTTCCTCCGCGGGGAGGGGCGCCGGGTCTTCCTCGACGCCGAGCACTTCTTCGACGGGTACCGCACCGACCGGGTCTACGCGCTCGAGGCCGTCCGGGCCGCCGTCGAGTCGGGGGCCGAGGTGGTCGCCCTCTGCGACACCAACGGCGGGCTGCTGCCGAACCAGGTGGCCGAGGTCGTCGACGACGTGGTGCGCACGACCGGCGCGCGGGTCGGCATCCACTGCCACAACGACACGGGGTGCGCGGTCGCGAACTCGATGGCCGCCGTCGACGCGGGGGCCACCCACGTCCAGGGGACCATCAACGGCTACGGCGAGCGCACCGGCAACGCCGACCTGCTGACCGTCGTCGCCAACCTCCAGCTCAAGCAGGGCCGCGAGCTGCTCGACCCGCACCGGCTGCAGGACGCGACCCGGATCGCCCACGCCATCGCCGAGGTCACCAACGTCCCCGCCTACTCGCGCCAGCCGTACGTCGGCTCGAGCGCCTTCGCGCACAAGGCCGGGCTCCACGCGAGCGCCATCAAGGTCGACCCCGACCTCTACCAGCACCTGGACCCCAAGCAGGTCGGCAACGACATGCGGATGCTCGTCTCGGACATGGCCGGCCGCGCCTCCATCGAGCTGAAGTCCCGCGAGCTGGGCCTCGACCTCGACGCCGGGGACGAGACGGATGCCGCGACCCTGCGCCGGGTGCTGGCGGCCGTCAAGGAGAAGGAGCTGCGGGGCTACACCTTCGACGCTGCGGACGCGAGCTTCGAGCTGCTGCTGCGCCGCGAGATCGACGGCACGCTGCCCGACTTCTTCCGCATCGAGTCGTGGCGGGTCATCACCGACGCTCGGGGGCCTGACGAGGCGCTCTCCGAGGCCACGGTCAAGGTGCGCGCGGCGGGGGAGCGGCACGTCGAGACCGGTGAGGGCAACGGCCCCGTCAACGCCCTCGACCACGCGCTGCGCACCGCCCTGTCGGCGACCTACCCGGAGATCGGCGAGCTCGAGCTCATCGACTACAAGGTGCGGATCCTCGACGCCGCCCACGGCACCGACGCGGTGACCCGGGTGCTCATCGAGACCTCCGACGGCACGACGTCATGGACGACGATCGGGGTCGCGGCCAACATCCTCGAGGCGAGCTGGCAGGCGCTCGTGGAGTCCGTCACCTACGGCCTCGTGCGGGCCGGCGTCGCTCCCCGCTGACCGGCGCAGGGCGGCGGCGAGGCGCAGGGCGATGCGGTCCCGCTCGTCCTCGGTCACGAGCGTCCCGACGGCCCCCGGGCCGAGATGGCGGAAGACGGCCGGGCCCCGTGACTCCTCCGGCTGGTCCGGCATGCGGGGGACGAGGTGCACGTGCAGGTGCCCGAAGCCCTGGGCCTCGGAGAACTGCATGACGTAGGTCTTCGCGCACCCGAGCTCCGAGCGCAGGGCCGCGGTGAGCCGCCCGAGGAGGTCGCCGAGCTCGGCGTGGGCCGCGGCGGGCAGCTCGTCGAGCGCGCTCACGTGCGTCCTGGCGTCGAGGACGAGCCAGCCGGACAGGGACGTGTCGAAGGCATGGGCGACGCGCCAGTGGTCGGTGACGGCGACGCGCTCGCGCGGCGGCAGGTCGGTGCGGGCGTTCTCGGAGCAGACGAAGCAGTCGGGCACCCGGGGGAGGCTACGGGACGGCCCGGGTGCCCGCGCGCCGGCCCGGGGCCCCACCCGTCGTGGGTGGTGACACCGCGTCGAGGACGTCGAGGAGCCTGCGGCGCAGGGCGTTCGAGCGCACCGTGAACGCGCGCTGGCGCTCGAGGTACTCCGCCCTGCCCTGCGGCGTCTCGATCCGCACCGGGTCGTGGCCGAGCTCGCGCAGGTCGTACGGGGAGGCCTCCATGTCGAGCACCCGGATCTCCCGCGCGAGGTCGAAGGCGTCGGCCGTGAGGTCGCTGGGGACCGCCGGGGCGAGCTTGAAGGCCCACTTGTAGACGTCCATGCCGGCGTGGAGGCACCCCGGCTGCTCCATCGCCACCTGGCTCTCGCGCGTCGGCCGCAGCTGGTTGAGCGGCGCGGCCGTCTCGGTGAAGAAGCGGTGGGCGTCGACGTGCGAACACCGGATGGCGTGCCGCTCGACGACCTCGTCGGTACCCGCGGAGCCCAGGCGCAGGGGCCAGCCCGCGTGCCGCACGTCGTCGTGGGGAAGGCGGTGCACCATCGCCCACTCGTGCAGCCCGAAGCAGCCGAGGTGCGGCGGACGGGAGAGCGTGGCCGTCAGCAGCTCGTGCACGAAGCGGACCGTCGAGCCCCTGGCCTCGACGAAGGAGGCGACGTCGAGCACCACCGCGTCGCCCACGACCCGGTGGTGGCGCCAGCCGGCGCGCTCGGTGCGCGCGGCGTCCTCGAGGAGCACGCCGGCCCCCGGGTGCCACCGGCGCAGCCGGGCGGGAGAGTGGTTGTAGTACCGGAAGAGGAAGTCCTCGACGGGGTGCGTGCGCCCGCCCTCCCGACGGGCCCGGTGGCCCGCGGTCGCGGCGTCGACCCGGGCGGCGTGGGCCCGCTCGCGCGCGGTCCACTCCTCGCGGGTCAGGACGTCGGGCACCCGGTCACGGTACCCGCGGGCACATCGGCGCCTCCCCGGGCGTTGGCTCGGGAGAGGATGGAACCACTCCTGCTCCCGACCCCCGGAGGATCCCCCGTGCGCCGCTCGACCGCCGCGTCCGCGCTCGTCGCGCTGCTCGCGCTCACCGCGTGCGGCTCGGGGGGCGGTGAGGACTCGGCCACGAGCGCTCCGGCGCCGAGCGCCTCCGCGCCGTCGTCGACCGCCCCGTCCGCGAGCCCGAGCCCCACGACGACACCGCTGCCGGACGGCGCGCTGTACCTCGCCCTCGGCGACTCCCTCGCCGCCGGGTACCAGCCCGGCGGCACCGAGCTGCGGGACAGCGCCTACCCGGCGCTCGCCGCGGCCCGGCTGGACCGCTCGGGCGCGTCGCTCGGCGTCGTCAACCTCGCGTGCAGCGGGGAGACGACCGGGACCCTCATCGACGGCGGGAAGTGCGACTACCCGGCCGGCAGCCAGCTCGCCCAGGCCGAGTCGGTCCTGCGCGAGCGCAGCGCCGACGTGCGGCTGGTCACCATCGACATCGGCGGCAACGACCTGCTCCGCTGCGCGGCCCGGCTCCAGGTCGACGCCGCCTGCGCGTCCACCGGCCTCGGGACGGTGGAGAAGAACCTGCCGACGATCGTGGAGCGGCTCCGTGCGGCCGCCGGGCCGGACGTGCCGGTCCTCGTGCTCGGCTACTACAACCCCTGGCTGGCGTCCGCCTACCTCGGCGCGGGCCGGGCGCAGCTCGAGGTGGCGACGAAGGCGTTCACCGACCTCGACGCCCAGATCGCCGCCGCCGCGAAGCAGGCCGGTGGCCGCTTCGTCTCCCTCGACGCGGCCTTCGCCCTCGGCGACTCCAGCCCGACGACCTTCAACGGCAAGTCGGTGCCGAAGAACGTCGCGCAGGTCTGCTCCCTCACCTACATCTGCACCGCGTTCGACATCCACCTCACCGACGAGGGGGCTGCCGTCGTCGGCCGCGTGCTCGCCGATGCCGCGACGAAGGCCGGCGTGGCCTGACGCCACGGGAGGTTCGGGCCTACGCTGGCGGCGTGGGCTTCCCCGAGAACGTGCTCGCGCAGGACGAGAAGGTCGTGCGCCACCTCCATCCGCACTGGTTCACCGTGCTCCTCCCGACCGTCGTCGGGGTCCTGGTGGTCGCCGCGGCCGTCGTGGCCCTGCTCGTGCTGCCGGACGGGTCGGTCGGCACCGTCCTGCTGTGGGTCGTCCTCGGCGCTGCGGTGCTCGTGCTGCTCGTCGCGGTGGCCGGGCCGTACGTCCGGTGGCGCTCGACGCACTACGTCATCACCAGCCACCGGGTGATGGTGCGGCGGGGCGTGCTCACGAAGACCGGCAAGGACATCACGCTCGCGAAGATCACCGACGTCGGGTTCCGGCAGACCCTGCTCGACCGGATGATCGGCGCCGGGTCGCTGCACATCGAGTCCGCGGGGGACAGCCCCGACGAGGACCTCGTCAACGTGCCCGACAGCGACGACGTCCAGCAGCTCATCAACCGGCTCGTCGACGAGGACTCGCGCTCTCGTCGGGGACACGGCGACTAGGGGGACCGAGCGCCGGGACCGTAGGCTCGGGCCATGCGCATCGCGAGGTTCACCACCGGGGACGACCCGGCGTACGGGCTGGTCGACGGGGCGGGCGAGAAGCTCGCCGAGGTGACCGGCGACCCGCTCTACCAGCGGATCGAGCTCACCGGGGCGACGCACCTCGTCGAGGACGTCCGCCTGCTGGCGCCGGTCATCCCTCGGAGCAAGGTCATCGGCATCGGCAGGAACTACGCCGAGCACGCCGCCGAGATGGGCGACGAGGCGCCGGTCGAGCCGCTGATGTTCCTCGTGCCGAACACCGCGGTCATCGGCCCGGGCGACCCCGTCGTGCTGCCGCCGCAGACCTCCGAGGTGCACTACGAGGGGGAGCTGGCCGTCGTCATCGGGCGGATCTGCAAGGACATCGAGCCGCCGGACGCCCTGGGCGTGGTCTTCGGGTACACGTGCGCCAACGACGTGACGGCGCGCGACCTGCAGCGCTCGGACGGCCAGTGGGCCCGGGCCAAGGGCTTCGACTCGTTCTGCCCGCTCGGGCCGTGGATCGAGACCGACCTCGACCCGTCCGCGCTCGGGCTGGTCACGCGGCTCGACGGCGAGGTGGTGCAGGACGGCACGACCGCCGACATGGTGCACGACGTCGCGGCGCTGGTCTCGTACGCGTCGAAGGCGTTCACGCTGCTGCCGGGGGACGTCATCCTCACCGGGACGCCCGCCGGGGTCGGGCCGATCGTGGCCGGGCAGCGGGTCGAGGTCGAGGTCGAGGGCATCGGGACGCTCTCGAACCCCGTCGTCCGCCACTGACGCCGTACTGCCGAGGCTGCCGCGCCCGGGACGGCGCTCCTTGGGAGCCGCCGCTTCACCCGGGAAGCCCTCACTTCGCGGGGGAACCCTTCTCGGGTGAAGTGCGGGTTTCTCGGGTCACCCGATAAACCCGCCGCGCCCCGCCGCGCCCGCCGCGCCCCGGCTGGCCGGCACCGGGCGGGCGGGGCGGGGCGTCCGGCCCCCACTACGCTGGTCGCACCATGAGCGAGCACACCCCCGAGACCCCTGCGAGCCCGGCCGGCGACCTCCCCGGCCCGGTCCGCCTCCGCGTCGCCCCGTCGCCCACCGGTGACCCGCACGTCGGCACGGCCTACATGTCCCTGTTCAACCTCGCCTTCGCGCGCCAGCAGGGCGGACGGTTCCTCCTGCGCATCGAGGACACCGACCGCGCCCGGTTCCGCGAGGACTCCGAGCAGCAGGTCTTCGACACCCTCCGGTGGCTCGGGCTCACCTGGGACGAGGGGCCGGACGTCGGTGGGCCGTGCGCCCCCTACCGGCAGAGCGAGCGGCTCACGACGTACGCCCCGTACGTCGAGCGGCTCCTCGCCGACGGCCACGCCTACCACTGCTGGTGCTCCACCGAGCGCCTCGCCGCGATGCGCGAGGAGCAGCAGCGGCTCAAGCAGCCCACCGGCTACGACCGGCTCTGCGTCGGCAAGACCGAGGCCGAGCGCCGCGAGCTCCCCGGGTTCTCCGAGACCCCGGTCGTGCGGATGCTCGTCCCCGACGACGTCGACCTCGGCTTCGACGACCTCATCCGCGGGCGGGTCACCGCCCCGCGCCCCGACGACCAGGTCATCCTCAAGGCCGACGGCTTCCCGACCTACCACCTCGCCGTCGTCGTCGACGACCACGAGATGGGGATCACCCACGTCGTCCGCGGTGAGGAGTGGATCTCCTCCACGCCGAAGCACGTCCTCCTCTACCGGTGGCTCGGGGTCGAGCCGCCGAAGTTCGCGCACATGCCGCTGCTGCGCAACACGAACAAGTCCAAGATCAGCAAGCGCAAGAACCCCGAGGCCCGGCTCACGTGGTTCGAGGAGGAGGGCTACCTGCCCGAGGCCCTCGTGAACTTCCTCGGCCTGCTGGCGTACCCGCCGGCCCAGGACGGCGAGGGCAACGACGTCGAGGTGTTCACGTTCGAGGAGTTCTCGGCCCGCTTCGACTGGCGCGAGGTCAACCCCGTCGGCCCGATCTTCGACCTCAAGAAGCTCGACTGGATCAACGGCGTCCACCTCCGTGCGCTCGAGCTCGGGGACTTCACCTCGCGGCTGCTGCCCTTCCTCCAGCGTGACGGCGTGCTCGGCGAGGACCCCTCGCTCGGTGAGCTCGCCCGCCTCGAGCAGGTCGCCGCCCTCATCCAGACCCGCATCGCCCACCTCACCGAGGCCACCGAGCTCGTCGCCCCGTTCTACGTGCCGGACGACGGCGTCGAGGTCGCCGAGGACGCCCGCGCCCAGCTCAAGGACGACGCCGCGGCGGTCCTCGACGCCGCCCTGGCCGCCCTCGGCGACGTGCCGGACCAGCACGAGGGCGTCCTCGGGGCGGAGCCGACGTGGCGCGCCGAGCCCATCGAGGCCGCCCTGCGGGCCGCACTCGTCGACGGGCTCGGCCTCAAGCCGAAGTTCGCCTTCGGGCCGCTGCGGACCGCGGTCTCGGGGCGCCGGGTCAGCCCGCCGCTGTTCGAGTCGATGGAGATCCTCGGCAAGACGGCGACCCTCACCCGGCTCAGCGCGCTGCGCTCCACGCTGTGAGCACGGCCGTCACCGACCTCGGCGTCGAGGCCGTGCTCCTCGACGCCGACGACACCCTCTACGACACCCGCGCGGCGATGCACGCCGCCGGCGCGGCCGCGGCGACGGCCGTGTGGCCCGAGGCCGACCCCGAGCGCCTGGCCACGGCCGGGGTGCGCTTCCGGGACGACCCCGAGGGGCACTTCACCGCCTACGCCCGTGGCGAGATCGAGTTCGACGAGATGCGTCGGGCCCGGGTCGCCGAGATCGCCGCCTGGCTCGACCAGCGCGAGAACGGGGACTGGTGGGACGCCTTCGAGGACCGCTACGAGCCGGCCTTCCTCGCGGCGATGACCGGTTTCGACGACGTGCGGCCCGCGGTCTCCGCGCTCCGCGCCGCGGGCGTCACGGTCGGGGTCCTCACGAACTCCTCGGGGGAGTACACCCGGGCCAAGCTCGCGGCCACGCGGCTCGACGACCTCTTCGACGTCGTGTGCAGCCGGGACACCCTCGGGTACGGCAAGCCGGACTCCCGCGCCTTCCTCGAGGCGTGCCGCCGGCTCGGTGCGGAGCCGAGCCGCACCCTGTACGTCGGGGACGAGGTCGCGACCGACCCGCTCGGAGCCGCGGACGCCGGGCTGCGCGCCGCCTGGCTGGTGCGCGACCCCGAGCCGGACGAGCGGTCCGTGCGCCTCGTCGAGGCCCGGAAGATCCCCGTCATCCGCTCCCTTGCCGAGGTCGCCGGGCTCGTCGAGCCGGACGCCGCGCGATTTGGGCCGGGAGAGCCGGCCCGGTAGTATCGCCACTCGGTTCGCCGCTCGTCGGCCCCTCGTGGGACGTCGGTCGGCATACCCCATGGGGTATGGTGTAATTGGCAACACTGGTGATTCTGGTTCATCCGTTCTAGGTTCGAGTCCTGGTACCCCAGCCATCGCCTCCGAGTGCGCTCGGGGGCGATTTCGGAGAAGGCCCTCCCGTTCGGTAAGGTTCTCTCCCGTTGCCCGGTTCGCCGTCAGAGCGGCCCGGACGACGCCAAGGCCCCGTTGTGTAGTGGCCTAGCACGCCGCCCTCTCAAGGCGGTAGCGCGGGTTCGAATCCCGTCGGGGCTACATCGGTCGAAGGCCCGGTCCACCAGGACCGGGCCTTCGTCGTGTCCGGTGGCCGGGTCGCTCCCCGCGGGGCCCCGGCGACTCCGCGCGGCCGGCGTGCCAGGGTGGGGTGGCTCGGCGAGGTCGGGCGGCTGGGCGGGCTGGACGAGGCGTCAGCCGCGGTCGGCGCTGGCGGCCTCCTGGGCGACCCGGCGCAGCGCCACGAGCACCGGGTCGACCATGACGGTCCCGACGACGACCATCCGCATCGCGTCGGCGGGCGAGGTCGCGGCAAGGGCCTCGTCGACGTCCACCTCGGCGGCGGCCCGCATGGCGGTGGCGTACCGGCGCAGCGTGTCCGGTCCCAGCGGGACGCCGGCGGCACGCGCCGCCTCCACGGCACGCCCGAGCGCCGCGACGAGCGGCCCGTCCGGGCAGACGGACCAGCCGAGGTCGTCGAGCAGGGCGACCATCTCGGGGGCCACCGGGGCGTCCTGCACCACGCCGGGCAGCGTGCAGTGCGCGGCGCCGAGGAGCTCGTGGCGGGACGGGGGAGGGTCCTCCAGCGCCGCGACGATCCGACGGACGTCGGCGACCGCGACCCCGCCGTGCTCGACGAGCGCCCGGACCAGGCGGACGCGGGCGAGGTGGTCCTGCCCGTACTCGGCGCTGGTCCGGCTCGTGGCCCGACCGGGCTGGAGCACCCCCTCGCGGAGGTAGAACTTCAGCGTGTGGACCGGGACGCCGGTCTGCTCCGCGAGCTCCGAGATGCGCACCCGTCCTCCTTCGTCGACATCGACCCTTGACACCGGATAGTGCCACTGTCCACTATGTCCTCATCGGACAGTAGCACTATCCAACCACCCGAGGAGCCCCCGATGGACCGAGTCACCCACGCCTACGACGGCCCGCTCGCCGTCTTTCTCATCGGTCTGCGGGTCCACAAGCCCTGGAAGCGCCGGATCGTCCAGCAGGCCGGTGCGGCGATGCCCCGGATGATCGCCGAGCTCGAGGCGAACAAGGCCGCCGCCGAGCGCGGGGAGGCCGAGTCCCTCGGCTACCTCGGCAGCCGGTCCACGGTGCACTTCATGGCCACGACGATGATCCAGTGGTGGCGCAGCGTCGACGACATCTACGCCTACGCGAACGCCGCGGGCCATGAGCACCGCCCGGCCTGGACCGAGTTCTACCGCGTCGCGAAGGACGACCCCTCGGCCGTCACCATCTGGCACGAGACCTACCAGCTCGCGCCCCACGGTGCCGAGAGCGTGTACTCCGGCCCGAAGCCCCTGGGGCTGGCCGACCTCGCGGGCGTGCTGCCCGTCCGGCGCCGCGGCGACACCGCCCGGCAGCGGATGGGCACCGGCCTGGGCTGACCCGGGGAGGCCGGCGTCGCCGCGGTCCGTCGCACGGGTGCCCGTCAGGCCCGCCGGGCCACCTCCGTGGCCACCGGTCCCCGCACCACCTCGCGGGCGACGACGGCCATCCCCAGGGCGGTCAGCCCCCAGGCGAAGCAGTCCACCTGGGGGCTGCCGAGGAACACGGTGGCGACGAAGTGCAGCGGCTGGGACACGGCGATGGCCCACCCGGCCCACGCCGGGACGCGTCCGGAGCGCAGCAGCGCGAGGCCCAGCAGGACCGTGCCGACCACGTGACCGACGACGAAGACCGCGACCGCGACGTCGATCGTCACGTGGCCCGCCTGCACCACGGCGGTCGCCTCGCCGACGGACAGGCCGGCGTGCGTGGCGCCCCACAACAGGTGGTCCGTGCCGAGGAGCGGGCCCAGGGAGAGGTACCCCGGCACGGCCAGGGCGAGGGCCCACGCGGTGAGGCGCGGCGCCGTCGGTCGCGCGACGCGGGCAGCCGCGTACAGGCCCGGGATGAGAGTCAGCAGGCCGAGGTACGCCAACCAGAGCACCGCGCTCTGCGCCCCCGGATTGGCCTCGACGGCCGCGACCGAGCCCGCCGTGTCGGTGGCGGTGTAGTACGGGAGGACCAGCCTGAGGAGCGCGATCGAGGCCGGGCCGACGGGCATCAGGACCGCAGTCCCCCACGTGGAGAGGGAGATCGAGCGCGTGCGGGGCGGCGCGAGTGTCGCGGACATCACGCCACCGCCACCCTGTGACCGGGGGCGGCGGGTGCGGCTGTTGGTGCTGCCGGAGGTGTTCGTCATTGCAGATCCCCTCGTGAGGTGGTGGTGCGTCCTGACAGCCTCCGACGCAGGGCGGCCCGAGCAGCAGGGCTCAGGTCCCGAGGCCCGAGGAGGCTCCCCGTGCCACCCGGGAAGATTTCCCGGGTGGGCCCACCGGCGGCGGCGGTATCTTCAGCCGAGGCCGCAGGAGGTGTCCGATGCGCAGCAGGGTGCTCGCGGGTGCGCTGGGTGTCGCCACGCTGCTCCTGGCGATCGCCGCGGTCGCGGGCGTGGGCGCCGCCGGCTGGACCTTCGACGAGGCTCTCGAGGCGTTCGTGGTCAGCAACATCCTCATCGGCGTCAGCTTCGGCCTGTGTGGCGCCTTGATCGCGTGGCACCGCCCGACGTCGGCGCTCGGCTGGCTGTACGCCGTCGGGGGAACATGCCAGACGATCAGCGCCGTCGCGGCGCCGCTGACCGTGCTGCTCATCGGTCGTGGTGCGGCCGACTGGGCAGTCCGGCTCGTCGCGACGGTCTTCCAGTGGGGGTGGCCGGTCAACATCGCCCTGGTCCCGCTCTCGCTCCTCCTGCTGCCCGACGGCCGCGTCGCGTCGCCTCGGTGGCGGCTCGTCATGATCGCCCTCGTGGTCACCGCGCCCCTGTTCGTCGCCGAGGTGGGACTCGGCCCGGAGCGCCCGCAGGGCGTCCCGCGGGCGTACCTGACGCTCGACGCGAGCACGTACGGCTCCCTCGGCTGGCTCTGGACGGTGAGCGAGGTGCGCTGGGTGCTCTCGGTCGTCATCGGCGTGGCGTGCCTGGTCATCCGGTACCGGCAGGGCACCGAGGTCGTCCGCCGTCAGCTGCTGTGGCCGGCCGCGGCGGCCGCCCTCATCGTCGTGGCGGTCACCCCCTGGGCCCTCGTCGCGGGTACTCCGCTGGTCGTGCTGTTCACGGTCCCGCTGCTCCCCGCGGCGGTGGCCGCGGCGGTGCTGCGTCACCAGCTGCTGGACATCCGACTGGTCGTGGCCCGCGGCATCACCTATGCGGTGCTGTCCGCGCTCGTCCTCGCGGCCTATGCCGCGCTCGTCGTCGTGCTCTCGGGCGTCGCGTCGGCGCTGGTGGTGGCACTCCTCGCGCTGCCGCTGCGCTCGCGGCTCCAGAGTGCCGTGGACCGACTGCTCTACGGCGATCGGGGCAGCCCGCTGGAGGTCGCCTCGCGGGTGGGTCGCTCCCTCGGCGCCGGCCTGCCCGAGACGCTGGAGGAGATCCGCACGGCGCTGCGCCTTCCCTACGTGGGCGTCGTCGTCGCCGGTGAGCCCCTCGCATCCGGTGGGGTCCTCGACGGGCCCGCGGCCGACCTGCCCCTGCGCGAGGGCACCCTGGTCGTCGGCCTGCGCCGGGGGGAGACCAGGCTCTCCCCGGCCGACGAGCGCATCCTCGTCCTGCTGGCCGGCCCCCTGTCCGTCGCCGTGCACGCCACCACCCTGCTCGAGGAGCTCCGGGTCTCGCAGGAGGGTCTCGTGGTGGCCCGCGACGACGAGCGGCGGCGGCTGCGTCGGGACCTGCACGACGGCCTCGGGCCGCTCCTCACCGGCGTGGCGCTGTCGGCCGACACCGCCGCGAACCTCGCCGGTGGGGCATCGAGCGACGCGCTCCAGGTGACGCTCTCGGCGGTCCGGTCCGAGACGAGGTCCGCGATCCGGGAGGTCCGGCGGATCGTCGACGACCTGGGCCCGGCCTCCGTGGACGCGCTCGGCCTCGTGGAGGCACTGCGCGTGCGGGTCGAGCAGGTCAGCCAGCGGTCGGACGGGGGCGCGCTGCATGCCGTGGTGGAGGCGGGGCCGCTTCCGCCACTGCCCGCCGTGGTCGAGCAGGCGGTCTACCGGATCGCCACGGAGGCGCTCACCAACGTCATCAGGCACTCGCGCGCGGGTTCGGTCGTGGTGCGGATCGACGCCGACGACGCCGTCCTGCACTGCGAGGTGCTCGACGACGGGGGAGGCACGCCCGCCTGGCTCCCGGGGGTGGGTATCGCCGGCATGCGCGAGCGGGTCGCCCGGCTCGGCGGACGGTGCGAGGTGGGCCCCGGCCCGCGCGGAGGGGAGGTGCGCGCATGCCTGCCGCTGGTGGTGACGTGATCCGCGTTCTCGTCGCCGACGACCACCCGGTGGTCCGATCCGGCCTGGTCGGGGTCCTGTCCTCGCTCGGTGGTTTCGAGGTCGTCGCCGTGGCGAGCAACGGCCACGAGGCGGTGCGCGAGGCGGTGCTGCATCGACCGGACGTCGCCCTGATGGACCTGCACATGCCCGGCACCGACGGGTTCGCCGCCATCCGCGAGCTGGCCCGGGTCATGCCCTCGGTCCGCGTCTGCGTGCTCACGATGCACGACGACGACGACTCGCTCTTCGCCGCCGTGCGGGCCGGCGCCCACGGGTACCTGCTCAAGGGCGCCGAGCAGGAGGACATCGCGCGAGCGGTCCGGGCCATGGCGGCCGGGGAGGCGATCTTCGGCCCCGGCATCGCGGCGCGCGTGCTGCGCCAGCTCACCTCCCCGGGCGCGGCGGCCCGCAACCCCTTCCCCGACCTCACCGCCCGAGAGCTGGAGGTCCTCTCCCTCCTCGCCACCGCACTGCCGACCGCAGCCATCGCCCGGCAGCTCCAGGTCACCTCGAAGACGGTCAGCAACCACGTCTCGACCATCCTCACCAAGCTCCACGCGGCCGACCGCACGCACGCCGCCATGCTGGCGCGCGACGCGGGACTGGGGCGCGCCGCCCCAGAGGACCCGGAGGGCCGCGCGGGCCCCGACCGTCGTGGTCCGTGACCCGACCGGCTGCATGCGCCGGGCGACGCCACCCGGGGCGGCCCGTGGCTCAGCCGGTGCGCGCCCGCCACGCCGACGCCAGGGCACAGACCCGGGCATCGACCTGTGCGTCACCGCTGGCGGCGTGGACGAGCCAGGCGTCCCGGAGGTCGGCGAGGATCGGCCAGCGGTCCTCCCACGTGACGAGGTGCTCGGCGAGCAGGTCGAAGACGTCGTCGCAGAGCGCCGGGGCGAAAACGATGACCGGGGTCCTGGAGCGGGTGAGCGCCGCCGCCCGGCGCGCAGCCAACGGGCCACCACCGACGACGAGTGCCTTCCGGTCTGGTCGGGGGAGGGCCAGGAGCCGGGTGCGGTCGAGCGAGGTGCGCTGGGCTGCGGTCACGGGCCCTCCTCCGGATCGGATGACCAGAGCGTCGCGCACGCGTGTTGCCGACGCCGTCTCCCCATGTGACATGCGTGTTGCGCCCGGCCCGGGGCAGCCCGCCGTGTCCGCCGGGGAGTCCGCCGTGATCTCGTCCCTGCCGCCGGGTCAGCCCTGGCGCCGGTCGAGGTGGAGGGTGACCGAGCCCCCGAGGTCGGCCGCGAGCTCGGCGGTCAGCCGGTCGAGGGCAGGGGAGGTGCGGGGCTTCGGGCCGGTGGACCGCAGGCTCTGGGTCGACGGGCCGGCCCCCTTCGTCGCGCCCGCGGGGTCCTTGGCGAGTTCCGCGGCCAGGGCCTCCAGCTCCGCCCTCACCCGCTTCGACATCTGGCGCCCGTGGCCGCCGACGATGACGTACTGCACCGCCAACGCGTCGGTCGTGCACGTGACGCAGACCGCGTTCACGGCGAGGGCCCGGTTCGTCGCGACGACGTCCACCCGCCCGCGGCCCGACACGACGACGACCTGGACCGCGAGCGCGCGCGCGCCGCAGCCGGTGCAGGATGCCCAGGCCGCCGCGACGTTGTCCACGACGGCTCCGCGGCGCGCGTACACGACCTCGACCGTGGAGGCGACGCCGTGGCACCCGTCACAGGTCGCCGAGGAGGTGGCGGTGGAGCGGGCGCGCCCCTTGTCCCGGAGCCGGACGACGGCGCTGCGCTCGTCGGTCGGACTCGGGACGCCGGCGCTCGCGTGTGCCGACGCCACCAGGTCACCGCGTGAGGTCGACGACTCCGTGGACCCCCAGAGCGGTACCGCGAGGGTGGCGGCGACGACGACGGCTGCAGAGGCCACTGCCCTGGGCAGAGGAACTTTCATGATGGTGAGCTCCTTCTCGTGGTGCCGTCCATGGCGACGGCGATGCCGTTCGGGAACGGCACGGCTTGTGGTGAACCGGCCTCTATCGCAACGGGATCGGGGTGACCGGGGCCGGTGGCGCCGGTGCCCGTGGCCCCGGTGCCGGGCGGTGTCGACGTGCTGCGCCGGGGGGTGTCGAGGCCGTCCACCACGACCGCTGCCAGCTCGAGCAGGGCGCGGCGGGTCCTCGGATGCAGCGACGCGAGGGTGGTCCGCCCCCCGGGCTCCAGGGCGGCGTCCCAGGGGAGGAGGCAGACCCGGCGGCACCGGGCCGCGAAGTGGGGCGTCACCGTGTCGGCGGACAGACCTGCGCCCCGTCGAACCCCGTTGACGACGACGACGGCGCTGCGCACGAGGTCCTCGTGACCGTGTTCGTCGAGCCAGTCCAGGGTCAGCGCCGCGGCACGTCCGCCGTCCAGCGCGGGCGGGAGCACCACGACCAGCTGGTCGGCCTCGGCGATCAGGCCCTGGTTGGCGCTGTCGAGGATCCCGGTTCCCGTGTCGATCATCACGATGTTGTAGAAGCGGTCCAGCAGGTCGACGACCTCGTGGTAGTCCGCGTCGGTCAGCGCGGTGGAGATCCGCGCGTCGTCGTCCGAGGCGAGGACCTCCAGGGGGGTCTCCGCCGTCTGTGCCGTGTGCATCCGCAGCCGTGCGTAGGAGTCGATCGCGGCCGGGTCGCGCAGCACGTCGGTGATCGACGAGCCGCCGCCGTTGCCCACCCGGTGGGCCAGGTTGCCGGCGTCGGGGTTGGCGTCGATGGCCACGACCCGGTCACCGCGCAGGGTGGCCGTGGTCGCACCGAGCAACAGCGTCACGGACGTCTTCCCGACGCCGCCCTTGCGGCTCATCACGACGATCCGCCGCGTCCCCGCCACGGGTCGCCGGACCCGCTCGACGAGGGCGTCCTCCTCCTGTTCCGCGCGTCCCGGCCCGAGGACGATCCGGCCGCGGCTCAGCCGGGTCAGTAGCCGCCGCCAGCCGCGGGTGGCCGCGTGGCGGCGGGAAGCGAGCATCAGCTCGTCGGTGAACGCTGCGGCCGTCGGAGGGGACTCGAGCATGGTCGTGCCGTTCGGAGCAGTGGTGGAGGTCGTGCTGACGCGGCGCCGCGCGAGCCGTCGGACGGGGGCCAGGACCAGGCGCGGGAGGACGACGGCCAGGCCGAGCAGGGGGACCGCGAGCAGCACCACGGCGAGCGCCGCGAGGATCCCGGAGACCACGTCCCGGCGGGCCCAGGCGTCGGCGAGGTGCTGAACCTGGGCGCTGACACCGAGCACCGAGGTCCTGACGATGTCCGGGAGGTTCCAGACCAGCCAGCCGAGACCCAGGACGAGGGTCGGGACGACGACGAGCACCCACCCGGTGATGAGGCGTCGAGCCCGCGGGCGGAGCTCGGCCACCCGGGGGTCGTCGGGACGCCCCGGTCCCAGGCTCCGCAGCACGGGCAGCACCCGGGAGAAGGGGTCGGGGACACCGGCCAGGTCGGAGAGCACGAAGTAGCCGTCGAAGCGGACGGTCGGGACCAGCTGCTGGGCCATCTCCACGTGCATGAGGAGGACGACGAGGAGCAGCACCGGCTGGCCCGTGACGAGGTAGCCGCCGCCGGCGGCGAGCAGGCACCACACGTTGAAGTACAGCCCGCCGAGGTCGGTGCGCAACCGTCCGACCCGGTCCAGCCGGTAGGACTCGGTGACGTCGGTGTAGAAGGCCGGGAAGAGGATGTAGACGCCCATCCCGATCGCGCCCGGTGAGACACCCCCCGCTGCGCAGGCTGCCGCATGGCCGCACTCGTGGATGAGGGCGCCCAGGGTGAGCAGGACGAAGAGCGCCAGCAGGAGCTCGGGCGTCATGAGCACCACGCCGAGCGTGGCGATCGGGTCGATGCTCCGCGCGAGCACGACGTCGAGGATCACGAGGGCGCCGACGGCGGCGACGACGAGCGGGGTCCAGAACAGGAACGACAGCGCCCGGGCCAGCCGCCGGACGACGGGCGCCGGGAGGAGCGTCGCCTTGAGGCTCAGCGCCAGGACGGGTCGGGCGCGCCGAGGAGGCGGAGCATGGGCCGCGGGCGGGGCCGCGGCGTCGACGAGGAGCCCCATCGGCTCCAGCTTGGTGCGGGCCAGGTGGTCCAGCCCCTCGACGGTCAGGGTCCGGCCGGTGGCGGCGGACACGGCGGCCGCGAGGGAGGCCGGGGGTCGGTCGGGGTCCGCAGCACGCAGCACGGCGTGCAGGAGCTCGGAGATCTGGAGCATCTGGCCGTCCTCGCGCGCGACGAGGTAGGAGGTCTGCACCAGTCCCGAGCCCCGGACGGGCCCGAGGGTCTGCACGCCCGGCGCCAGGGCCCATCGCGGCGTGTCATCGGTGTCCTCGCGTTCCTCCACCGGTTCGCGCGTCGGTGTCGGCGTGCTCACGTGTGGCCTCCCGAGTGGTTCGGGTGCTGCCCGGGCCCGGGTTCGGACCCGGACGGCTGGAGGGTGGGTGCCACGGGTGGCGACACCCACCCCGACCGGCACGGGGTTCCCTCAGGAGAGGGCCACGACGTGCTGGTTGGCCAGCGCCGCAGCGGTGGCCCCGATGCTCGCCGCGTTGACGGCGATCGCGAGGTTCACCGCCACGACGTTGGTGATGTTGACGTCGAAGAAGAGCGTCTCCTTGCGGGGAAGCACCTCCATCAACTGGTCGTCGATCTCGCTGACGACCCACTCGGTGACTGCCATCCCTGCTCCTTCCCCGTGCCCCGCGCGGTGCGCGGGTCACGTGCCGGGTCAGTGCTGGTGGACGTTCACGGCCTGGAGTGCCGTGGCGTTCGCGTGCGACCACAACGTCGCGGCGTTGACCGCCATCGCGGAGTTGGTCGCGTAGACGTTGGCCCAGTTGTAGTTGTAGAACAGCGTCTCCTTCGCAGGAAGCAGCTCGACGTGCTGGGCCTCGAGCTCGGCCTTCGTGAACTCGGACATGGTGTTCACCTCCCCTCCTGGTGTCGCGTGCGGAACGGACGCCGACCAGTAGGGCATGGGTGGGGCGACGGCCGCGTGACGAGGCCGTGACCGTTCCGTGACCGTTCCGGGACAGCCGAGTCGGCAGCCTCCACAGCGCCCATCGTGTTTCGCGGAAGTCCTGTCACGGCGTCGGATCGGGCCGTACCCTGCCACCAAGGAGCAGGCGCCCCGACGCGCGGGGCAGGACGGGCTCCGAAGCCGGAGCGAGGGTGCCACGATGAACGCAGCGGACACCGGGGGCGACGAGGTGCTCCTCATCCGGGTCGACCACGTCCCGGAGGTCCGGGTGATCGTCATGCACGGGCCCGTCGACGACACCGGACGGGAGCGCCTCGTGCTGTCGTCGTCCGACAGGGTCGTCGAGTTCGTGCGGGCCTGGCTGGACGCCCAGGGCGCGCCCACCGGGGACGCCGCGCCCGGTTCCTGACCTCCGGTTCCTCCGGTCGCCCGGGGCCGAACACTGTTGCATTGTCCGCGACGCGGGAGGATCGTGGAGGGAGCGAACCATCGGGACCGAGAGGGTCCCCGGAGCCGTGGAACCGGGCTCCGCCGCTCACCCACCGGGGGCAGGCCCGTGACAGGTCGTGAACACGTCGAAGCGCAGCCGCGGCCGTTGTGGCGGCTGCAGCTCATCGGCGGGTGGGACCTCTGTCGCGACAGCGGTCCGGAGGCCGTCACGATCCCCCACCGCTCCCAACGGCTGGTCGCCTACCTCGCCCTCGCCGGACCGGTACCGCGGCTGGTCGCGGCGGGTGCCCTGTGGCCCGACGCGACCGAACACCACGCCCTGTCGAACCTGCGCACCACGGCGAGAGGGGTGCGCGCCGCCTGTCCCGGGTTGCTGGCCGGCGGGCGCGACCCCCTCGACCTCTCCGCCGAGGTGTTCGTCGACATCCGTCGCGTGCGGGCCTCCTTCGCCGGGACCCCGGACGAGGACGGCGCCCTCACCCTGCTGCGTGCGCGGGGGGACCTGCTCGCCGGCTGGTACGAGGACTGGGTCATCTTCGAGCAGGAGAGGTTCCGGGCGCAGCGGCTGCTGCTGCTCGACGAGGCGGCCTGCCATTCCCTGCTGAACGGCGCCCCCCGCCTCGCCCTCAGCCTGGCGCAGCTCGCGGTCTCCCTCGACCCGCTCTGCGAGAGCGCACTTCGCACCCTCGTCGAGGTGCACCTCAGCATGGGGAACCGCGTCGAGGCGCTGCGGGACTACCACCAGTTCCGGGTGCGCAGCGAGCAGGAGTTCGGGATCGCACCGAGCGGCCTGCTCGCCGCGCTCGTCGAGCCCCTGCTGGCCGAGCGCGCCGCGCGGGCCGCGCGGACCCGTGGCCGCGCCACGGGGAGGCGTGGTGCACCACTGACGTCACCGTCTGCCGACGGCTGAGGTTCGGTCCCCGGTCAGGCGTGGTTCTGCACGTCCTGCTGGGCGGCGTGCCGCGTGAGCACCTCGGTGAGCTTGCCCGCCCCGGCCATCACGGTGGCGGCGTGCAGCCGGCCGGGCTGGCGGGAGAGACGCTCGATCGGGCCGGAGATCGACACCGCGGCGATGACCCGCCCGGAGGGGGAGCGGACCGGGGCCGAGACCGAGGCCACCCCGGGCTCGCGCTCGCCGACGCTCTGGGCCCAGCCGCGACGGCGCACGGCGGAGAGGGCGGTGGCCGTGAACGCCGCCCCCTGGAGGCCCCGGTGCAGGCGGTCGGGCTCCTCCCACGCGAGGAGGACCTGGGCGGCCGACCCCGCCCGCATCGACAGCGTGGCGCCGATCGGGATGGAGTCGCGCAGGCCCACCGGACGCTCGGCCGCCGAGACGCAGACGCGGTACTCGCCCTGGCGCCGGAAGAGCTGGGCCGACTCGTTCGTGTGGTCGCGCAGCGCGCCGAGCACGGGTCCGGCCGCCGCGAGCAGCCGGTCCTCGCCCGCGGCCGCGGCGAGCTCGCCGAGGCGGGGGCCGAGGACGAAGCGTCCCTGGAGGTCGCGGGTCACGAGCCGGTGGTGCTCGAGCGCCACCGCGAGGCGGTGCGCCGTCGGGCGGGCCAGACCGGTGGCCGTCACGAGCTGGGCGAGCGTCGACGGGCCGGCCTCGAGGGCGGACAGGACGATGGCCGCCTTGTCGAGGACGCCGACCCCACTGCTGTTGTCCATGCATTGATATTGACGTCTCATTGCCTGAGACGCAAGTCCACGCGGGGTGGCCCCGTGCGAATCTCGGGATGACGGCGACGACGCTCCGGCGCCGCTCGCCCGTGAACAGTCGTCGGGGCCGCACGCGCGGCCCGCGCTCTCGGAGGTGTGTGGGATGGCCGGAACGCTGGCCGAGAAGGTGTGGGAACAGCACGTCGTGCACCGGGTCGAGGGCGAGCCCGACCTGCTCTACATCGACCTCCACCTCCTCCACGAGGTGACCAGCCCCCAGGCCTTCGACGGCCTCCGCCTCGCCGGCCGTCCGGTGCGCCGGCCGGACCTCACGCTGGCCACCGAGGACCACAACGTCCCGACGACGCCCGGGCCGATCACCGACCCGGTCAGCCGGACCCAGGTCGAGACGCTCCGCCGCAACTGCGCGGAGTTCGGGGTCACCATCTACCCCATGGGCGACGCCGAGCAGGGCATCGTCCACGTCGTCGGCCCCCAGCTCGGGCTCACGCAGCCCGGCACGACCATCGTCTGCGGGGACAGCCACACCTCGACCCACGGGGCGTTCGGTGCGCTCGCCTTCGGCATCGGCACCTCGGAGGTCGAGCACGTCCTCGCCACCCAGACCCTGCCGCTCAAGCCCTTCCGGACCATGGCGGTCACGGTCGAGGGGGAGCTGCCGACCGGCGTGACGGCCAAGGACGTCGTCCTCGCGGTCATCGCGAAGATCGGCACCGGCGGAGGCCAGGGCCACGTGCTCGAGTACCGCGGCAGCGCCATCCGCGCCCTGTCGATGGAGGCCCGGATGACGGTCTGCAACATGTCGATCGAGGCCGGGGCCCGGGCCGGGATGATCGCCCCCGACGAGACGACGTTCGAGTACATCAAGGGACGCGACCATGCCCCGACGGGTGCCGACTGGGACGCCGCCGTCGCCGCCTGGCGCGAGCTGCGCAGCGACGACGACGCCGAGTTCGACGCCGAGGTCGTCCTCGACGCGACGCAGCTGACCCCCTTCGTCACCTGGGGCACCAACCCCGGCCAGGGCAGCCCGCTCGCGGAGGCCGTGCCGGACCCCGAGGCGATGGGCGACGAGAACGACAAGGTCGCCGCCCAGCGGGCGCTGGAGTACATGGGCCTCACCGCCGGGACGCCGCTGCGCGACATCCACGTCGACACCGTGTTCGTCGGGTCGTGCACCAACGGCCGGATCGAGGACCTGCGGGCCGCCGCCGAGGTGATCAAGGGTCGCCGGGTCGCCGACGGGGTCCGGATGCTCGTCGTCCCGGGGTCGGCCCGCGTCCGCCTCCAGGCCGAGGGCGAGGGACTCCACGAGGTGTTCAGCGCCGCCGGTGCCGAGTGGCGCCTGCCGGGCTGCTCGATGTGCCTCGGCATGAACCCCGACCAGCTGGCGCCGGGGGAGCGGAGCGCCTCGACCTCGAACCGCAACTTCGAGGGACGCCAGGGCAAGGGCGGCCGCACGCACCTGGTCAGCCCCCTCGTCGCCGCCGCCACGGCGGTGCGCGGCACGCTGTCGAGCCCCGCCGATCTCGAGCCCGTCACCGAGGGGAGCCACTGATGGATGCCTTCACCAGCCACACCGGGATCGGCGTCCCGTTGCGCCGCAGCAACGTCGACACCGACCAGATCATCCCGGCCGTGTACCTCAAGCGCGTCACCCGGACCGGGTTCGAGGACGGGCTGTTCGCGGCCTGGCGGAACGACGAGACCTTCGTGCTCAACGACCCGGTCTTCTCGGCCGGCTCGGTGCTCGTCGCCGGTCCCGACTTCGGGACGGGCTCCTCACGCGAGCACGCCGTGTGGGCGCTCATGAACTACGGCTTCCGGGTGGTCATCTCCTCCCGCTTCGCCGACATCTTCCGCGGCAACAGCGGCAAGCAGGGCCTGCTGACCGCCCAGTGCGGCCAGGACGACGTCGAGCTGCTCTGGAAGCTGCTCGAGAACGAGCCGGGCACCTCGGTCACGGTCGACCTGGTGTCGCGCACCGTGACGGCGGGTGACCTCGTCGCGCCGTTCGAGGTCGACGACTACACGCGCTGGCGCCTCCTCGAGGGTCTGGACGACATCAGCCTGTCACTGCGCCACGAGGCGGACATCACGGCATACGAGAGAATTCGTCCGTCGTGGAAGCCTGCCGTCACCTCTTGACCTGATCGGCTGCAGCGGAACGCGTTTCGCGCCGCCGAGCCCCATCCGCCGCCGCCCATCGGGCGGCGGCGGTGGTGTTCCTGAGGCGGATGTGACCTTCCGGCACCCTCCAAACCGTCTGCGGCGCAACCGGAACACGCCGGGAGAGTGGTGGACGTGCCTCTCCGACAGGCATACCGTCGGCAGCAAGGTCGGTGCCCCGGCCGTCACGTCACCACCGTCGGTGCGTCAGCCCGACGCCCATCCATGGAGGAACCACGTGAACAAGGCAGACCTCATCAAGGAGCTCGAGAAGACCCTCGGGAGTCGCAAGGCAGCCAACGAGGCGCTGGAGACGGTTCTCGACTCCATCGTCCGCGAGGTCGTGCGCGGCGGGAAGGTGGCCATCACCGGCTTCGGCACCTTCGACCGCGCCGAGCGCGCCGCCCGCACGGGCCGCAACCCGCACACGGGGACGTCCGTGCGGATCGCCAAGAGCAAGGCACCCCGGTTCCGCCCGGGCACCGCCTTCAAGGCCTTCGTCAAGAAGCCGAGCAGCCTCCCCAAGTCCGCTCCGGCCACCGGCCGGGCCCCGGCCGGAACCGCGGGCACCGCCGCCGCGGCACCGGCGAAGAAGGCGGCCGCCAAGAAGGCGCCGGCGAAGAAGGCCGCGTCGAGCGCCACGAAGACGGCCGCGAAGAAGGCTCCGGCGAAGAAGGCCGCGTCGAGCGCCACGAAGACGGCGGCGAAGAAGGCGCCGGCGACCAAGGCGGCGCCGGCGAAGAAGGCGCCCGCGAAGAAGGCTCCGGCGAAGGCCGCGGCGAAGAAGACGACGGCCAAGGCCGCGCCCGCGAAGAAGGCTCCGGCGAAGGCCGCGGCGAAGAAGACGACGGCCAAGGCCGCGCCCGCGAAGAAGGCTCCGGCGAAGAAGACGACGGCCAAGGCCGCGCCCGCGAAGAAGGCTCCGGCGAAGGCCGCGGCGAAGAAGACGACGGCCAAGAAGGCCCCCGCGAAGAAGGCCGCGAAGCGCTGACGGCTCGGCCGGGCGGGGCCGTCCCTCAGCGGATGGTCTCGCCCGGGCCGATCCCGACGATCCACACCCGCGTCGCCGTCCGTTCGGTCTCGTCGAGCTCCAGGCTCACTCGCTGCCCGGTGCGCAGGTGCAGGAGCCCGCTGTCGACGAGCGACTCGATGGGCAGGGTCACCTCGCGCCCGTCGTCGAGGAGGGCGCTGCCGCCGTCGGCTCCGGGGACCCGGTGGATCGTCGCCTGCACGCCCGGCAGGCTAGCGCGTGCGAGCGCCGCCCGCGTGTGGGGCCCGACCCCGAGTGCGATCGCCTCCGCGAGGGAGGCGGCGTCGTCGACGTCGGTCCGCAGCCCGGGGGCGTCGACCTCGGTGCGCGTGAAGCCCAGCCGTTCGTGGGCCGCCGCACTGCCCGGCCCGAAGCGGGTCGGCGGCAGGGCGCGACCCGCGCCCGTGGGGACGTGGAGCAGAGCGGTGCCGCTGCCCTGGGCGTCCGCGACCACGGCGCGCCCCACGCGGTCGACGGCGCGCACCGACCGGGCCATCTCGGCGGCGGTCAGCGCCGGGTGGTCGCCGAGCAGGACGCTGGTGTGCGCGACGCCCCGGGAGGCGGCGGTCGCCAGGCCGGCGGCGACGGCCGCGTCGAGTCCGCCGCCGGGGTCCGCGACGGCCCGGTGTCCCGCGTCGAGAACCCAGGCCCGCACGACGGGGTCGTCGGTGACGACGAGGACCAGCGCGCCGGGCAGGCCGGCCGCCGCGGCCGCCACGGTGTCGCGGGCGAACGCCTCGGCGAGGGCCAGGCGGACCTCCCGAGGCAGCCCGAGGCGTGACTTCGCGAGCGGGCCGCCCTTGACGGGGACGACGACCGCGCGGTCCGGTGGGGTGGCCACGACACCGATCCTGCCAAGCGGTCGTGGCACGATCGACATCGCCCCGACCGCGGACCACAATGCGGTGACCCGACCCACGGAAGGCCCCAGGTGAGCACCCCCACGGACAACTCACGTCCCTTCGGCTACCGGTTCGCGATCCGGGTGCTCCGCCCCCTCCTCATGCTCCTGACCCGCCGCGACTGGTCCGGGGCGGAGCACCTTCCCACGGAGGGCGGCTGGGTGGTCTGCCCGAACCACGTCTCGCACGTCGACCCGCTGGCCTTCGCGCACTTCCTCGTCGACCACGGGCGCTCGCCGCGGTTCCTCGGCAAGAACGAGGTCTTCCGGGTCCCGGGCGTCGGCGCGGTGCTGCGCTCGGCGGACCAGATCCCCGTGCACCGCGAGTCGGGACGCGCCTCCGACGCCTACCGCTCGGCCGTGGCCGCGGTGCGGGCGAACAAGTGCGTCGCCATCTACCCCGAGGGCACCCTGACCCGCGACCCCGACCTGTGGCCGATGCGCGGCAAGACGGGGGCGGCCCGGGTGGCCCTCGAGACCCGCTGCCCCGTCGTGCCGGTCGCCGTCTGGGGACCCCAGGACCTGCTCGCCCCGTACGGCCGGCTGCCGCGCCTGGTCCCGCGTCCCACGATGCGCGTTCGAGCCGGAGCTCCGGTCGACCTCGAGGACCTGTACGACCGCCCGGTGAGCGCCGAGGTGCTCGCCGAGGCGACCACCCGGATCATGGCCGCCATCACCGCCGAGCTCGAGGTGCTGCGCGGCGAACAGGCTCCGACGGTACGGTTCGACCCACGCCGGGCCGGCGTCACCTCGACCGGCCGGCCCCGACCCCTCGAGGAGGCCTCGTGAGCCGAGCCGCCGTCTATGGCACCGGCAGCTGGGGGACCGCGTTCGCCGCCGTCCTCGCCGATGCGGGCACGCCCGTGACCATGTGGGGCCGACGCGAGGAGGTCGTCGCCCAGATCAACGCCGGCGCCAACGAGGACTACCTCCCGGAGCTGCGCCTGCCCGGCATCGTCCGGGCCACGACCGACCCCGCCGAGGCCGCGGAGGGCGCCGACGTCGTCGTGCTCGCGGTGCCCTCGCAGACCCTGCGCGACAACCTCGGCCGATGGGGCCACGTGCTGCCCGGCGACGCCGCTGTCGTCTCGCTCATGAAGGGCGTCGAGCTCGGCACGACGAAGCGGATGTCGGAGGTGATCGCCGAGGTCGGGGAGATCGACGACGACCGCGTCGTCGTCGTCTCCGGGCCGAACCTCGCGCGCGAGATCGCGGCCAAGCAGCCCGCCGCGTCGGTCGTGGCCTCGCGCAGCCAGGTGATGGCCGAGCGCGTCGCCGCCGCCTGTGCCGCACCGTACTTCCGCCCGTACACGGGGAGCGACGTGGTGGGCACCGAGATCGCGGGAGCCGTGAAGAACGTCATCGCGCTCGCCGTCGGGATGGCCGAGGGGCTGGGGATGGGCGACAACTCCAAGGCCTCGATCATCACCCGCGGCCTGGCCGAGACGACGCGGCTCGGCACCGCCGTCGGTGGGGATGCCGTCACCTTCGCCGGGCTGGCCGGCGTGGGCGACCTCATCGCCACGTGCATGTCGCCGCTGTCGCGGAACCACTCCTTCGGGGTGCGGCTCGGGCAGGGCATGGACGTCGAGGAGGTCATCGCGCACACCCGGCAGACCGCCGAGGGCGTGAAGTCGTGCACCTCCATCCTCGACCTGTCGCGGGCCCACGGGGTCGACGTGCCGATCATCGAGCAGGTCGACGCCATGATCCGGCACGGGCGGACCGCGCAGGAGGTCGTGGCCGCCCTGCTGTCGCGGCCGCGCAAGGCCGAGACCGACTGAGCCGACCCGACGGGCTCAGCCCCGGGCGCGGTCGAGGGCGGCGGAGAGGTCGCGCCAGAGGTCCTCGACGTCCTCGACGCCCACCGACAGCCGGACCAGCTGCTCCGGAACCTTCTCGGGCTCGTTCGGCTGACGACGGCGTCGTTCGAGCAGGCTCTCGACCCCGCCGAGGCTCGTGGCGTGCACCCAGACCCGGGTGGCCGCGGCGACCCGCTCGGCGCCCTCCGCGCCGCCGGCCACCTCGATGCTGACGATCGCCCCGAACCCGGGGTAGCGGACACGCTCGACGGCCGGGTGGGTGCGGAGCCGCTCCACGAGGTCGGCGGCGTTGGCGCAGGCCCGCTCGACGCGCAGGTGCAGGGTCCGCATCCCCCGCAGCGCGAGCCAGGCCTCCATCGGCCCGGCGATGCCGCCGTGGAGCTGGCGGTGACGGCGCAGCCGCTCGCCCAGGGCGCGGCCCCCGTCGGTGGGCGCCGTCACGACCGCGCCGAGGAGGACGTCGCTGTGGCCCGCGAGGTACTTCGTCACCGAGTGCACGACGACGTCGGCGCCGTCGGCGAGGGGCTGCTGGAGCAGGGGCGTGGCGAAGGTGTTGTCGACGACGCTCAGCACGCCGTGCTCGCGCGCGGCGGCCGCGAGGGCCGGGAGGTCGGCGACCTCGAGGAGCGGGTTGGTCGGGGACTCCAGCCACAGCAGGTCCGCGCCGGGAAGGGCGGCGACGACCGCCGCGGTGTCGGTGACGTCGACCCGGCGGACCACGGCCCCGCCGCTCGCCTCGAGGTCGGCGACGGTGGCCATCACCCCGTTGTAGGCGGCATCGGGCACGACGACGGTTCCGCCGTGCGGGAGCAGGGAGAACGCGGCCGCGATGGCGGCCATCCCGGAGGCCAGCACGAGCGCGTCGCCGCCCTCGAGCGAACCGAGTGCCTCCTCGAGCGCGGACCACGTGGGGTTGCCGCCGCGGCCGTAGCTGACCGGGCCGTCGGCGTGGTAGGTCGAGGTGAGCACCAGGGGCGCGCCCACCTGGGCGCCCGGGGCGGCGGGCTCCCGGCCGAGCGCGACGAGGCGGGTCGCGGTGGCGAGGGGGTCGGGGGTGCTGGCAGGGCTGTCGGTCACGAGGACCCAGCCTAGGGGCGGCTAGAGTCGCGTGCGATGACCGACCGACACGCCGACACGATCCGCGTCGCCCTCGTCTTCGGCGGCCGCTCCTCCGAGCACGCCGTCTCGTGCGCGACCGCCGCCAGCGTCCTCGAGGCCCTCGACCGCGACCGCTACGAGGTGGTGCCCGTGGGCATCGCCAAGGACGGGCACTGGGTGCTGGCCCCCGACGACCCCGAGCCGTTGCGGCTGGCCCCCGGGCACGTCCCGGAGGTCGACGGTGGCGCGGCGAGCGTCATCGTGCCGACGAGCGCCACCGACCGCACCCTCGTCGTCCACGAGCCCGGGCAGCCGCCGCGCACCCTCGGCGAGGTCGACGTCGTCTTCCCGCTGCTGCACGGCCCGTTCGGGGAGGACGGCACGATCCAGGGCCTGCTCGACCTCGCGGACGTCCGCTACGTCGGCTCCGGGGTCACCGCCTCCGCCGTGATGATGGACAAGGCGATGATGAAGACCGTGCTCATCGCGGCCGGCCTGCCGGTGGGCCCGTACGTCGTCATCACCGACAAGGCGTGGCGCCGCGATCCGGCCGCCGCGATGGACGCCGTCGGGGCGCTGACCCTCCCGGTGTTCGTCAAGCCGGCGCGGGCGGGGTCGAGCATGGGCATCACGAAGGTCACCTCGCTCGAGGACCTCGAGGCGGCGGTCGAGGTGGCCCGCGAGCACGACCCCAAGGTCGTCGTCGAGCAGGGCATCGCCGGCCGTGAGATCGAGTGCGGCGTGCTCGAGGGTCGGGGCACCGAGCCCCCGCGGACGAGCGAGGTGGGGGAGTGCGTCGTCGTGCAGAACCACGACTTCTACGACTTCGAGGCCAAGTACCTCGCGGCCGACGACGTCCGGCTCGAGGCGCCGGCCGACGTCCCGGCGCAGGTGGCGGCCCGCATCCGCGAGATGGCGGCGGTGGCGTTCGACGCCGCCGGGTGCGAGGGGCTGGCCCGGGTCGACTTCTTCCTCACCGACGACGGCGAGGTCGTCGTCAACGAGGTGAACACGATGCCGGGGTTCACCCCGAGCTCGATGTACCCGCGGATGTGGGCCGCGACCGGGATGAGCTACCCCGAGCTCATCGACGAGCTGATCGGCCTGGCCCTGGAGCGCCGCACCGGCCTGCGCTGAGCCGGCCCCCCTGAACCCCCCGTTCCTCAGCGGCAGCGGAGGCCGTTGGGCGGCAGCGCCTTCGCGACGGCGCTGAACGCCGGCAGGAGCAGGGGGGCGGGGTCGTAGTCGGCGGGGACGAGGACCTCGACGGCGGGGTCGGTGCCGAACGAGGTGAGCCGGGTGCCGTCCGTGAGCGGCTCGGGGACCCAGCCCACCCCGTCGACCTCGATGCACTCGGTGTCGGTCGGGCCGAGCGCCGCCACGCCGCAGCGCGCGACGACGGCCGGGTCTCCCCAGGCGGCCACCGCGGGGTCGCTCGGGGAGGTGTCGCGGCGGCCCATCCCGCTCACCGTCGTGGGCCACGCCGCGTCGGCGCAGGCGGGGACCCCCGCGCCGCCCGGAACCGCCACCTCGACCGCCGAGGAGCACGCGGACAGCGCGACGGCGGCAACGCCGAGCGCTGCCGCCGTCGCGCGGAGTCCTTGGTGGCTCAGACGTGGACCACCGTGCACGTGAGCGTCCGGGTGATCCCGTCGGTGTCCTGGATGCGCGAGATGACGAGCTTGCCGAGCTCGTCGACGGTGGAGGCCTCCACCCGGGCGATGACGTCGTAGGGACCGGTGACGTCCTCGGCGAGGACGACGCCGTCGATGTCGGCGATCGTCGCGGCCACGGCCGCTGCGCGACCGACGTCGGTCTGGATCAGGATGTAGGCCTGGACCACTGCTCTCCACCTTGTCGTCGAGTCGGCCGGGTCCTGCTCGAACCGGCCCGGGAGGCCCACCGTGAGAGGCGGGCGCACGGCAGACGCTACCGTGCCGGTGGTCCGGACGTCACCGCAGGGAGGAGCAGCGATGGAGCGGCTGCGCGACCTCGACGAGTCCGGGCTGCTCGCGCGGATCTTCCCGGTCTACGCCGATGCCGTGCCGCGCCCGTGGGGCTCGGTCCCGGTGGGGCCCGGCGACGACGCCGCGGTGGTCGGCGCACCCGGTGGCACCGTCGTCGCGACGACCGACTCGATGGTGCGGGTGCGGGACTGGCGCGACGAGTGGTCGAGCGGCCACGACGTCGGCGTCAAGGTCGCGGCCCAGAACGTCGCGGACGTCGCGGCCATGGGTGCCGAGCCCACCGGCCTGCTCGTCTCGCTCGTCGCGGACCCCGAGACCGCGGTGTCCTGGGCCGAGGACCTCGCCCGGGGGATCGCCTCGGTCGCCCGGGAGGCCGGGGCGCCGGTCGTCGGCGGGGACCTGTCGTCGGGGCCGCCCGGGGTCGTCGTCGTCACGGTCACCGCGCTCGGGGACCTGCGCGGCCGGGCACCGGTCCTGCGCTCCGGGGCGCACGTGGGGGACGTGGTCGCCGTGTGCGGCTCGCTGGGGCGCTCCGGCGGGGGTCTGGCGCTGCTCCTCGCCGGGGACGTGCCGGAGGCCGGCGCGGGGCTGGTCCGCCACCACCTGGCGCCCCGGCCGCCGTGGGAGTCCGGCCCGGTCGCGGCGGACGCCGGGGCCACCGCGCTCGTCGACGTGTCGGACGGCCTCGTCACCGACGTCGGCCGGGTCGCCCGGGCGAGCGGGGTGGGTGTCGACCTCGACGGAGCCGTCCTCCGGGCGCAGTTCGCCGCGGGGGAGCTCGCGACGGCGCTCGGACCGGAGGAGGCGCTGCGGCAGGTGCTCGCCGGGGGTGAGGAGCACTCGCTCGTCGGCTGCTTCCCGGCCGGGACCGATCTCGGGGCGCTCGCCGGCGAGCCGTGGGTCGTCATCGGCCGGGTCGTCGAGGCACCGGCGGACGGGGCCGGGGTGACCGTGGACGGGGTCGTGCCGGACGCCCGCGGCTGGGACCACTTCGCCCGCTGACGCCGCGGGCACGCGGAACGGGCGGCCTCCCCGAGGGAGGCCGCCCGTTCCGGGTGCGTCAGGCGCTCAGCGCTTGACCTTGCCCGCCTTGAGGCAGGAGGTGCAGACGTTGAGCCGCTTCGGCGTGACGCCGGCGTCGCCGACGAGGGCCTTGACGCGCTGGATGTTCGGGTTCCAGCGGCGCTTCGTGCGGCGGTGCGAGTGCGAGATGTTGTGCCCGAAAGACGGGCCCTTGCCGCAGACGTCGCAGTTGGCAGCCACGGGGATCTCCTACGAGGTGAACGTGATGAGTGGTCGGGGGGCGGCGCAGACGGAGCGCACGCAACCGGACAAGCGTAGCCGAGGGCGACCCGCGCGACCAAAACGGCGGGACCCCGGCCGACGGGGGTCCCCGTTACCCTGAGCGCGTGCCCGACGTGTTCACCGCTGACGACGCCCGGCACTGGGCCCTCCTCACCCGGGCGGCCCTGGCCGCCCGACGCACCGAGATCGACGAGCTCAACGTCTTCCCGGTCCCCGACGGCGACACGGGCACCAACCTCTACCTCACCCTCGACGGCGCCATCGACGACGTCGTCGCCGCCCACGGCGCGCGCGGCGTGCTCGGCACGGCCGCCCTCGTCGAGGAGTGCCGCACGCTGCGGCGGGCCATCCTCATGGCCGCCCGCGGCAACTCCGGCGTCATCATCAGCCAGATCGTCGGGGGGCTCTGCGACGTGGTCATCGAGCGGGACGCCGAGACCGTCGACACCGCGATGCTCGTCGAGTGCCTCGAGCGCGGCGCCGCGAAGGCGCGGGCCAGCGTCGCGCACCCGCAGGAGGGGACCATCCTCACCGTGGCGGACGCCGCCGCGGCCGGGGCGCGGACCGCGGGGGACGCCGGGGGCTCGATGCGCGAGGTGTCCGCCGCCGCGGTCGAGGCGGCGACCGAGGCCCTCGCCCGCACCCCCGAGCAGCTGCCGGCCCTCGCCCGGGCAGGCGTCGTCGACGCCGGCGGCGCGGGCTGCGTCCTGCTCCTCGAGGCGCTGCACCGGGTCGTCACCGGTGCGTGGACCGCCACCGACGACGGCCTGCTCACCACCGGTCCGGACCTCGCCGCGACCGAGTGGCGGGCCGCCCCGCGGCCCGAGACCCTGCCCCCGCCGCGGGCGGAGGACGACGCGGCGAGCGACGGTCCCGCCTTCGAGGTGATGTACCTCCTCGCCGACACCGACGCCGACGCGGTGCGGGCGCTCACCGCGACCCTGGACCGGCTCGGCGACTCCCTCCTGGTGGTCGGCGGGCCGGACCTCTGGAACGTCCACGTGCACGTCGACGACGCCGGTGCCGCCGTGGAGGCGGGCATCGTCGCCGGCCGCCCGGAACGCGTCCGGATCACCCACCTGCCGAGCCAGGTCGCCGCCCGCGAGGAGGTCGTCCCGCTCGGCGTCGTCGCCGGCGCCGCGGGGCCCGGCGTCGCCGCGCTGCTCGAGCAGGCCGGTGCGGTCACCGTCGAGTTCGGGCCCGGCCACCGGGCGTCCGCCACCCAGCTGCTCGACGCCGCCCGCCGCACCGGCGCCGCGTCCGTCGTCATCCTCCCCGCCGACCCCGACGGGCTGATGGCCGCCGAGGTCGCGGCCGAGGCGGCCACGAGCGACGGTCTCGACGTCCACGTCGTGCCGGCGCGCACGACGGTCCAGGCGCTCGCCGCCCTGGCGGTCCTCGACCCCGAGCGCACGGTGCACGCCAACATCGTCGCGATGACCGGCGCGGCCGTCTCCACCCGGCACGGTGCGGTGTCGGTGGCGACGAAGGAGGCCCTCACCTGGGCCGGCGTCTGCCACCCCGGCGACGTCCTCGGCATCGTCGACGGCGACGTCGCACTCCTGGGCACCGACCTCGAGGGCTCCGCCCGCGACGTCGTCGAGCGCCTCCTCTCCGCCGGCGGCGAGCTGGTCACGCTCGTGTCCGGGGCAGACGCCGAGGCCGGGCTCGCCGAGCGCGTCGCCGCGGCGCTGGGGCGGGACCGGCCGGAGGTCGAGGTCGTCGTCATCGACGGCGGCCAGCCGGTGTACCCGCTGCTCATCGGGGTGGAGTGATGGCGACCGAGACCAGCCCGCTCCGGCCGATCATCGCCCAGGCCGCCGCCGAGTTCGCCAAGCACCGCGACATCCACACCGTCGGCGACCTCCTGGCCTTCTGGCCGCGCCGCTACCGCAGCCGCGAGTCCGACCTCGGCGCCGTCGAGGTGGGGCAGTTCCTCGTCGGTGTCGCCGAGGTGAAGTCGGCCCGCACGCGGCCGATGCAGCGTCGGAAGGGGACGATGCTCGAGGCGGTCATCACCGACGGCCGCCACGAGCTCGACGTCACCTTCTTCAAGGCCTGGGGTCACGAGAAGGCGCTCGTGCCCGGTGCGCGGGGCATCTTCGCCGGGACGGTCGGGCGGTACGGCTCGCGGAACCAGCTGACCCACCCCGGCTACTCGATGCTCGACGAGTTCGACGCGGGGGAGCGCAAGGACCTCATCCCGTTCTACCGTCGGGTCGGGAAGCTCCACACGTGGACGGTCACGGAGAGCGTCCGGCGGGTCCTCGACGTCCTCGACGACGTGCCCGACGCGCTGCCGGACGAGGTGCGCTCCCGGCGCACCCTCGTGGGGCGCACCGAGGCGCTGCGCGGCATCCACACCCCGAACACCCTCGCCGAGGTCGAGGAGGCCCGCCGCCGCCTGCGCTACGAGGAGGCATTCGTCCTCCAGGCGACCCTCGCCCAGCGCCGGCGCGCGTCGGCCGCGCAGGCCACCCGCCCCCGCGCGGGCCGCCCCGACGGGCTGCTCGCGGCCTTCGACGAGCGGCTGCCGTTCGCGCTCACCGCGGGCCAGCGCGAGGTGGGCGAGACGGTGGCCGCGGAGATGGGTCGGGAGGCGCCGATGCACCGACTGCTCCAGGGGGAGGTGGGCTCCGGCAAGACCGTCGTGGCACTGCGCGCGATGCTCCAGGCGGTCGACTCCGGGGGGCAGGCGGCGCTGCTCGCCCCGACCGAGGTCCTCGCGGCCCAGCACCACCGCACGATCAACGCCATGCTCGGCGACCTCGCCATGGGCGGGATGCTGGGCGGCTCCGAGCACGGCACCCGCGTGGTCCTGCTCACCGGAAGCATGTCGACGGCCGAGCGGCGCAAGGCCCTCCTCGACGTCGTGAGCGGCGAGGCCGGCATCGTCGTCGGCACCCACGCACTCCTCCAGGAGAACGTCGACTTCCTCGACCTCGCCCTCGTCGTCGTCGACGAGCAGCACCGCTTCGGGGTCGAGCAGCGGGACGCCCTGCGCGGCAAGGGCGCCACCCCGCCGCACGTGCTCGTCATGACGGCCACCCCCATCCCGCGCACCGTCGCCATGACGGTCTTCGGCGACCTCGAGACCTCGACCCTGCGCGAGCTGCCCGCGGGTCGCGCGCCGATCACCACCCACGTCGTGCCCGAGGACCGTCCGGGCTGGATGGAGCGCACGTGGCAGCGGGTCGCGGAGGAGGTGCGCGCCGGCCGGCAGGCCTACGTCGTGTGCCCCCGGATCGGCGAGGACGACGCCCCGGACGAGGGGGCGGTCATCACCGCGGGGGAGGCGGCCGACGACCCCGAGGACGGGGCACCAGCCCCGGCGCGGCCGCTCAAGAGCGTCACGGCCGTGCACGCGGCGCTCGCCGACGAGCCGGCCCTCGCGGGCCTGTCCGTCGAGGTGCTCCACGGCCGGATGCCGCCCGAGGACAAGGACGCCGTCATGGCGCGCTTCCAGCGGGGCGAGACCGACGTCCTCGTCTCGACGACCGTCATCGAGGTGGGTGTCGACGTGCCGAACGCGAGCGTGATGGTCGTCATGGACGCCGACCGGTTCGGGGTCTCCCAGCTGCACCAGCTCCGCGGCCGGATCGGGCGGGGCGGGTACCCGGGGCTCTGCCTCCTCGTCACCGGCACCGAGGCCGAGCCGGCCCTGACCCGGCTGGCGGCCGTGGCCGGGACGACCGACGGCTTCGAGCTGGCCCGCCTCGACCTCTCGCAGCGGCGCGAGGGCGACATCCTCGGTGCCGCCCAGCACGGCCGCCGGACCCAGCTGGAGTTCCTCCACATCCTCGAGCACGAGGACGTCATCGCCGCCGCGCGGGAGGACGCCTTCGCCCTCGTCGAGGCCGACCCCGACCTCACCGGCCACCCGCTCCTCGCCGAGGCGGTCCGCGCCCGGGTCGACGCCGAGCAGGCCGCCTACCTGGAGCGTGGCTGATGACGCGGGTCATCGCCGGGACCCACGGCGGCCGCACGCTGCGGACCCCTCCCGGGTCCGGAACCCGTCCGACGAGCGACCGGGTGCGCGAGGCCCTGTTCTCGGCCCTCGACGCCCGGGGCGTCGTGGCGGGCGCCCACGTCCTCGACCTCTTCGCCGGCTCGGGGGCGCTGGGGCTGGAGGCGATGAGCCGCGGCGCGCGCTCCGCGGTGCTCGTCGAGTCCGACCGCCGGGCGGCCGCGACGATCGCGGCGAACGTGCGCTCGCTCGGTCTCCCGCAGGTGCGGGTCCGCACCTCCTCGGTGGCCGCCGCCCTGGCCGCCGACCCGGGCCCGGGGGAGGTCGCCGACCTCGCCTTCCTCGACCCGCCGTACGACGTCCCGGAGGAGGCCCTCGCCGAGGTGCTGGCGCGCCTCGACGCGGGCTGGCTCGCCGACGACGGGCTCGTCGTCGTCGAACGTTCCTCCCGCTCGCCGGAACCTGCGTGGCCGGCCGGCCTGGAGCGCGTCGGGAAGCCTCGCCGTTACGGGGAGACGACGGTCTGGCTCGCCGAGCGCGCCTGGGCCGTCGAACGTCGCGCACCGTCCCCGCAGGTGAGCGGCCCTGTCTGACAGGATGGCCCGCATGAGCGACTACGAGATCCCACGACCCGTGAGTGGCGACGTCATCGAGCTCATCCTCGACGACCACCGGCTGTTCGAGGAGCTGCTCCGCGAGGCCCGCCGCACCGACTCCGACCGCGCGGCGGCCCGCCGGGCCCTCGCCGAGGTCCTCGTCGCGCACGCGACCGCCGAGGAGGAGAAGGTCTACCCGACGCTGCGCCGCAAGGCCGAGGACATCACCCCGCACGAGGCCGAGCACGGCGAGGAGGAGCACGCCGAGATCACCGAGGCCCTGCTCGCGTTCCTGCGCTGCGCGGGCACCGACACCCAGAAGTACGACGACGCGCTCGAGGAGCTCGCGACGGTGGTCAACCACCACTCGAACGAGGAGGAGCAGACCATCCTCAACCCGGCGCGCGAGGAGGTCGCCACCGACGTGCGCGAGGACCTCGGCGTCGCGTGGCTGACCCGGCGCAACGAGCTCCTCGAGGCGGGCTGCGCGTCCGAGGACCAGGTCGCCGCGCTGCTCGACGAGGCCGTCGCCGAGGGCACCCTCGCCCCCGCGGACGCCCGCGAGGAGGCCGACGAGATCACGGCCGAGGCGAAGCAGAAGGCCGAGGAGGTCGAGGACGCGGCCAAGCGCGGCTGACCGGGCGGGCCGGGGGGCTTGCTAGGTTGGCGCGCGTGAGCGACCGCGTCCGCCGGGCCGTGTGCCCCGGCTCCTACGACCCCCTGACCCGGGGGCACCTCGACGTCGTCGTGCGCGCCGCCGCCCTCCACGACGAGGTGGTCGTCGCCATCCTGCACAACCCCGGGAAGGCCGGCACCTTCACCGTCCCCGAGCGGGTCGGCTTCGTCGAGCACGCCGTCGCCGGGGCCGGGCTCGCCGACCGGGTCCGCGTCGAGGCCTTCGCGGACCGCCTGCTCGTCGACGTCTGCCGCGACCTCGGGGCGGACGTCATCGTCAAGGGGCTCCGCGGAGGCACCGACTTCGCGTACGAGCTGCCGATGGCGCTGATGAACCGGCACCTCACCGGCGTCGAGACCGTCTTCCTCCCGGGCGACCCCGTGCTCGAGCACGTCTCCAGCTCGCTCGTCAAGGAGGTCGTGCGCTACGGCGGCGAGGTCAGGGGGCTCGTCCCCGACGAGGTCCGCGACGCCCTCGTCGCCCGGCTCCGTGCAGACGGCTGAGGCGGCCCCCGCACGCCCCGTGACCGCCGGGCGGCGGACGGGCTTCCGACGCGACATCGAGGGGCTGCGGGCCATCGCGGTGCTCAGCGTCCTCGCGTACCACGCAGGGCTGCCGGTGCGCGCCGGCTTCGTCGGGGTCGACATCTTCTTCGTCATCTCCGGGTTCCTCATCACCGGGCTGCTGGTCACCGAGCTCGACCGGACCGGCACGATCTCCTGGCTGCGCTTCGTCGGCCGGCGCATCCGGCGGCTGCTGCCGGCGGCGGTCCTCGTCCTCGTCGTGGTCTCCGCGGTGTCGTGGTTCGTCGTCCCGGGGCTGCGCCGGCACACGATCGGCCTCGACGTCATCGCCGCCGCGACGTACGTCGTCAACTGGGTCCTCGCGGCACGGGAGGTCGACTACCTCGCCTCCGACGTCCGGCCCTCCCCGGTCCAGCACTTCTGGTCGCTCTCGGTCGAGGAGCAGTTCTACGTCGTCTGGCCGCTGCTGCTCATCGGCGTGGCCCTCGTGGCGAAGCGGTACGGCCGGCGACCCGACCGGCGCAGCATCGGCCTCGCGCTCGGCGCCCTCGTCGGGGCGTCCTTCCTGTGGTCGGTGTGGGCCTCGCACGCGACGCCGGCCAGCGCGTTCTTCACGACGACGACCCGTGTCTGGGAGCTCGGCGTCGGTGCCCTCCTCGCGGTGTGGCTGAGCGGCCGGACGCGGCCGGAGGTGCCGTCCCCGGCGTCCGTGGCGCTCGGCTGGGCGGGGCTGCTGGCCCTCGTCGTCGTCGCCCTGCGGCTCCCGACCGACGTCGAGTGGCCCGGTGCCTGGGCGCTGCTCGCGACGCTGCCGGCCGCGCTCGTCCTCTGGTCCGGGTGGGAGGGCTCCCGCCACGGCCCGGTGCGGCTGCTCGGGACCCGGCCGATGGTGTGGGTCGGGGGCCTCTCGTACTCGATCTACCTCTGGCACTGGCCGGCCATCGTGCTCGCCGACTGGACCGTGGAGTGGGTCACCGGCCAGGCCCTGCCCGGCTGGGCGCGGGTGGCCGTCGCCCTCGCGTCGGTGTGGCCGGCCTGGGTGTCGTGGCGGTTCGTCGAGCAGCCGCTGCACCGCGGGCCGCTGCTGCGGACCCGGCCCCGGGCCCTGCTCGCCGCCGGGCTCGCCCTCTCGGCCGTCGGCGTGCTCGCCGCGCTGCCCCTGCTGCCGGTGCGCTCACCCTTCGTCACCGAGCCGCCGGGCGGCCGGCTGCCACCCGACAGCCGGCTCGGTGCGGCCACGGTCGTGCCCGGGCGCGCCGTCGCCGACCGGGTGCAGCCGTCGTGGGTGGTTCCCGACCCCCTGGTCGCCGGCGAGGACCGGCCGGACGCCGACGTGGACCGGTGCCAGGTCGACCACGGCGCCACCGACCCGGTCGCGTGCACCTTCGGCGACCCGCAGGGCCCGGTCACGGTGGCCCTCGTCGGGGACTCCAAGGCGATGCAGTGGCTCCCCGCCCTGCAGGCCACGGCGGCGCGCGAGCACTGGCGGATCGTCACCTACGGCAAGTCCGCCTGCGCCTTCGCCGACGCCCCGGCCACCGTCGCCGGTGCGGCCTACCCCGAGTGCGACGCCTGGAACGCCGGGGTGGTGCGGGCCCTGGCCGCCGACCCGCCGGACGTCGTCGTCACCTCGGGCGTCTCGCGGGGCGCCTGGAACGGGCGGTCCGCCGACGCCGGGCTGCTCGTGGAGGGCTACACCCGCCGCTGGTCGGCTCTCGCAGCGGCCGGCGTGCCGGTCGTCGTCGTCGGCGACAGCCCCCTCTCGCCCGACGACCTCGACGTCTGCGCGGCCCGGCACGCCGAGGACCTCGACGCCTGCACCTTCCCCGCCGCCCCCGCCGTCGCGGGCAGCGGCCTGCCGGTGCAGGAGGAGGCCGTGGCCGCCGCGGGGGAGGGGGTCACCCTCCTCGACCTCACCCCGTGGATCTGCCCCGGCGGCCGGTGCCCCGTCGTCATCGGACACGTCGCGGTCCACCGTCCCGGTGACCACGTGACGGCCACCTACGCGCGGACCCTCGCGCCGCAGCTGGGCGCCGCCGTCACCGCCGACCTGCCGGGAGAGGACGGAGTTCGTTGATACCCTCGGGGGCATTCCGACCCGGTAGCCCCTGGAGCCTCGTGTGACCGCGACGAGCGTGCGTGACCGACGGGTGTCGCGCGCGTTGCCGATGCTGCAGTGGTGGCCCAGGGTCAACCCGACGACGCTGCGGGCCGACCTGCTCGCGGCGCTCACCGGGGCGTTGGTCGTGCTGCCGCAAGCCGTGGCGTTCGCGACGATCGCCGGGCTGCCTCCGCAGTACGGCCTCTACGCCGCCATGGTCCCCGCCGTGGTGGCAGCCCTGTTCGGCTCCAGCTGGCACCTCGTCTCCGGGCCGACGACGGCGATCTCCGTCGTCGTCTACGCGTCGATCAGCCCCCTGGCGCCGCCGGGGACCCCTGCCTTCATCGGGCTGGTTCTCACGTTGACGCTGCTCACCGGCCTGATCCAGCTCGCCATGGGGCTCGCGCGGCTCGGCACGCTGGTCGACTTCATCTCGCACACCGTGATCCTCGGGTTCACCGCGGGTGCCGCCCTGCTCATCGCCGGGAGCCAGGTGAAGAACTTCTTCGGCCTCGACATCCCCCGCGAGGCCAGGTTCCACGAGATCCTCATCCACCTCGGGGCGAACGTCCTGTCGATCGAGCCGTGGGTGCTCACGGTCAGCCTCGTCACCCTCGTGGTCGCGCTCGTCGCGAGGCGGCTGGCCCCGAAGCTGCCCTACATGATCATCGCGATGGTGGCCGGGAGCATCGCGGCGGTCCTCGTGGAGAGGCACGTCCCCGCTGCCGAGAGCGGGATCCGCACCGTCGGGGCGCTCCCGGCGTCCCTCCCGCCGTTCACCGTGCCGGACCTGTCGCCGGGCGCCCTCCAGGCCACGATCTTCCCCGCGGCCGTCGTCGCCCTGCTCGCGCTCACCGAGGCCGTCGCCATCGCCCGGTCGGTGGGACTGAAGTCCGGCCAGCGGATCGACAGCAACCAGGAGTTCATCGGCCAGGGGCTCTCCAACATCGCGGGGAGCTTCTTCTCCTCCTACACGGCCAGCGGCTCGTTCAACCGGACCGGTGTCAACTACTCCGCCGGTGCGAAGACCCCTCTCGCGGCGGCGTTCTCGGCGGTCTTCCTGCTCCTCGTCCTCTTCTTCGTGGCGCCGCTGGCCGCCTACCTCCCGGTGGCCTCGATGGCGGCGATCCTCTTCGTCGTCGCGTGGGGGCTGATCGACGTCCACCACATCGGTCCGATCCTGCGGCGGCACCCGCGGGAGCGCATCATCTTCCTCGTCACGTTCGTCGGAACCCTCATCGACCTCGAGAAGGGGATCTTCGTCGGGGTGCTGGTCTCCCTCGTCTTCTACCTCTGGCGGACCTCGCGGCCCTCGGTCCGTGAGCTCGTTCCCGACGCCACGGCGCTGTCGGACTCCCGTCGGAAGTTCGTCCCGGCGGGTCCCGACACCCCGACCTGCCCGCAGCTCACGACGCTCCGGGTCGAGGGGTCGCTCTTCTTCGGAGCGGTCGAGTCGGTGACCGGCCGGTTCCGCGCCGTCGACGAGGCCGATCCGGCCAAGCGTCACCTCATGGTGACGGCCCGGCCCATCGGCTTCAGCGACCGGGCCGGCTGCGAGATGCTCGGCCGGGAAGCCACCCGCCGCCGCGCCCTCGGTGGCGGGCTCTACCTCGTGGGGGTCCAGCCCGACCTCGCCACCATGCTCCACCGGAGCCAGCAGGACGAGGTCATCGGGGCGGACCACGTCTTCGCGCGCAAGGGTGAGGCGCTGGCGGCGATCTACCCGCGCCTGGATCCGGACATCTGCCGGGAGTGCACCGTCCGGCTGTTCCGCGAGTGCCAGGAGGCCCTGCCCGACGGCACCCCCCGGTGAGGGAGGGTGCCGTCGGACGGTCTCACGCCGTGGTCGTGGCTCGCTGCTCCTGCGCCAGGCGAACGACCTCGCCGACCCCGCTGTGTCCGACCAGCACCGGTTCGCCCCCTGCGGCATCGAGGAGGCTCGCGGCGATGGCGGCCCGGTGCCCGTTGCTGCACAGGAGCCAGACCGGCTCGTCGGTGGGGACCTCGGCCATCCGTGCCGGCCAGTCCGCGACGAAGAGGGTGCGGCTCCCCGGCAGGGTGCCCCACTGCCACTCGAGGGGCTGGCGGACGTCGACCACCGCCGGGCTCGGGTCGGTGGTGACCGCCTCGGCCAGCTCGGCGGCCTCTGCGATCCGGTAGGAGCGGACCTCCCGTCCGCTCTCGGCCCAGGCCTGCATGCCGCCACCGAGGCGGCCCTCGGGGAGGGGCCACCCGATCCGGAGCAGCTGGGTGACGGCCTCGGTGTCGGCGTCCGGGGAGTCCGGGAGGACGAGGACGACCGGGGCGCCGAACTCCAGCATCCAGCCGACGTAGCTGCCGAACCCGGAGTTGAGCTCGATGTTCAGCGACCCCGGGACGTGGGCGGCCGCGAACTCGTCGCGGTCGCGGGCATCCACGACGACGACTCCACGGTCCATCGCGGCCGCCACGGCCTCGACGTCGAGGACGGGCAGCGCGGGGGCCTCGCCGAGGACCTTCGCGCCGGCGCGGTTGAGCGGTGCCATCTGCTCGTAGTAGGCGGGGTACGCCATCAGCTCGCCGGTCAGCTCCTGCTCGAACTCCTCCGGGGTCGCGGAGAGCACGAGCTCGTTCGTGCGCAGCTCGGCGCCGAGGGTGCTGGTGCGCGACGTCGACGGCATGGCCGACACGCAGAAGCTGCCCGCGCCGTGGGTCGGGAGCAGCTGGGTGGTGGGCGGCAGGGCGCGCAGTCGTTGCACGCTCTCGTACTGGTGCTTCGTCAGGGCCGCCGTGTGCTCGGGACCCGCGAGGTCGGTGCGGCCTGCCGAGCCGACGAGGAGGGACCCCCCGCTGAACACCGCGACGGGCTCGTCGGAGTCGCCCTCGTAGACGAGCCAGGCGAGGTGCTCGAAGGTGTGCCCCGGGGTGGCCATCGCGACGACGCGGAGGTCGCCGACGCGCACCTCCTCGCCCTCCCGGGCCCCGCGGTGGTCGAACTCGTAGCCACCGTCGGCCGGCAGGACCAGCTCCGCCCCGTGCGCTGCGCGGAGCTCGTGCGCCCCCGAGACGTAGTCGTTGTGCACGTGGGTCTCCAGCACCGCCCGCACCCGGGCCCGGCGCGAGTCCGCCGCCTGGAGGAACCGCCAGGCGTCCCGTTGTGGGTCGACGACCAGGGCCTCGTCACCCGAGGTGAGGAGGAAGCTGTTGTCCCCGAGTCCGGGGGTGACGAATACCTCGATGTCCATACCTGAGCTCCTTTGCTCGCCGCGGTGCGGGGCAGGACGCGCCCCGAGGAGCGCCGGCCCGCCGCCGGTGGTGGGTCGTGGGACCGATCGAGAAATGTTCGATCAATCAATTGAATGAGTGAACCACATCACCTAGGGTCCTGCCCATGGTGAGAGTGCCAACGGAGGCCCTCGAGGTCGTCGCCCGACGCTTCGCGTTGCTGGGCGACCCCACTCGACTGCGCATCCTGCGTGAGCTGCACGAGGCCGGGGAGTCCACGGTGAGCGCCCTCGCCGAGGCCGCCGAGGTCTCCGTCGCCAACGCCTCCCAGCACCTCGGCCGGCTCGCCCTCGGCGGCGTCGTCGGTCGGCGCCGTGAGGGCCGCACGGTGGTCTACCGCATCACCGAGCCCGCGATCGACCAGCTGTGCACCATCGTCTGCGCGAGCCTGTCCATCGAGACAGCGGCCGCGCTCCCCGAGTCCGACGCCGACGTGAGCTGATGGAGGCTGCATGACGTCCGTGAACCTGCCCACCCCGATGGTCCGGCCCGAGGGGGATGCTCCGCCGGTCCGCATGGTCAAGGTGATCGACCAGACGAAGTGCATCGGGTGCCACGCGTGCACCACGGCGTGCAAGTCCGAGAACGACGTCCCCGTCGGGGTCACCCGCACGTACGTCAAGAGCGTCGACGTCGGCACCTACCCCCAGGCCCGGCGCGCCTTCCAGGTCACCCGGTGCAACCAGTGCGTCGACGCGCCGTGCGTCGCCGCGTGCCCCACCTCCGCGATGCACATCCGCGCCGACGGCATCGTCGACTTCGACAAGGACTCCTGCATCGGCTGCAAGGCCTGCATGGCCGCCTGCCCCTACGACGCGATCTTCATCAACCCCGACGACCACTGCGCCGAGAAGTGCAACTTCTGCGCCCACCGCCTCGACGTCGGCCTCGAGCCCGCGTGCGTCACGGTCTGTCCCACCGGCGCGATCATGGTCGGCGACGTCAACGACCCCGACAGCGCCGTCGCCCAGGTCGTGAACCGCCAGCCGGTCCAGGTCCGGCGCCCCGAGAAGGGCACCCGCCCCAAGCTGTTCTACCGCGGCGCCACCCAGGCGACGCTCGACCCGCTCGCGGCGACGGCCCCCGACGGCGACACCTACGCGTGGGCCGAGAAGCCCCGCGGCGCCCACCTCGTCGACCCCGGCAACCCCGGGGGCAGCACCTCGAGCGCCGCCGCGATCCTCAGCTACGACGTCGCCCACACCGCCCCCTGGGACTGGCGGGTCAGCCTCTACACGTGGACCAAGGGCATCGGCGCCGGCGCCTACCTCGTGGCCCTGCTCCTCCTCATGACCGGCCACCTCTCCGGTGAGGACACCCTGTGGACCTGGGTGGCACCCCTGGTCTCGGCGGCCTTCCTCGCGATCACCGCCGCGGTGCTCGTGTGGGACCTCGAACACCCCAAGCGGTTCATCTACATCCTCACCCGCCCCCAGTGGCGATCCTGGCTCGTCCGCGGCGGGATCATCCTCGGCGCGTACGCCGCGACCCTGGGGCTGCACCTCGCGGGGAGCCTCTTCGGCTGGGACGGGCTGCGCACCGTCGTCGCCGTCGCCGGGCTGCCGCTGGCCGTCGGGACCGCCGTGTACACGGCCTACCTCTTCGCCCAGGCGAAGGCGCGCGACCTGTGGCAGAGCCCGCTCCTCGCACCCCACCTGGCCGTGCAGGCGGTGCTCGCCGGCGCCGCGGCCCTCGTGCCGTTCGCGGTCGCGATGTCGTCGGAGGCCCTCGAGCCGCTCGCGTGGACGGTGGCCGGCGCGGCCGGCGTGCACCTGCTCCTGGTCGCCGGTGAGACCACGGTCGCGCACCCGACCGCTCACGCCCGGCTCGCGGCCCACACGATGACCCACGGTCGCTACGCCCGGTTCTTCTGGTCCGGGGTCGTGCTCGTGGCGCTCGGCCTGCTGGCACCGCTCGCGGCGCCGGCCACGGCGTGGCTCGCACTCCCCGCGCTGCTCGGGCTGCTCGCCCACGAGCACGCGTACGTCCAGTCCGGCCAGTCCGTCCCGCTCGCCTGAGGAGCCACCCGATGACGACGACGAACGACCGCACCCCCGTCGAACGCCTCGGCGAGCGGGTCAGCGCCGCCCGCGACGAGGTCACCGGCCGCGGCGAGACCTTCTACCCCGGGCCGAGCCGTATCCACCTCGCGGCGTTCCCCCCGAAGGAGCGCTGGGACGACTGGGTGGAGCTGGACTCGCGCGCCTGGCCGCGACGGGTCGAGAAGCGCTCCATGCTCGTCCCCACGACCTGCTTCAACTGCGAGTCGGCGTGCGGGCTGCTCGCCTACGTCGACCCCGAGACCCTCCAGGTGCGCAAGTTCGAGGGCAACCCGGAGCACCCCGGGTCCCGGGGGCGCAACTGCGCCAAGGGGCCCGCCACCGTCAACCAGGTCACCGACCCCGACCGCATCCTGTACCCGATGCGCCGGGCCGGCGCCCGGGGGGAGGGTCGCTGGGAGCAGGTCGACTGGGACACCGCGCTCGAGGACATCGCGGGGCGGATCCGCACCGCCATCACCGAGAACCGCCCGAACGCCGTGATGTACCACGTGGGCCGCCCGGGGGAGGACGGCTTCACCGAGCGGGTCATGGCGTCCTGGGGCGTCGACGGCCACAACTCCCACACGAACGTGTGCTCGAGCGGGGCCCGCGCGGGCTACCACTACTGGACCGGCATCGACCGCCCGAGCCCGGACCACGCGAACGCCAAGGTCATCTTCCTCATCTCGAGCCACCTCGAGACCGGCCACTACTTCAACCCGCACGCCCAGCGGATCATGGAGGCCAAGGCCAACGGGGCCAAGCTCATCGTCGTCGACACCCGCCTGTCGAACACCGCGACCCACGCGGACCACTGGATCTCCCCGTACCCGGGGTCGGAGGCCGCGATCAACCTCGCGATCGCCCACGGTCTCATCGCCTCCAAGCGGTACGACCGCGAGTTCGTGCGCCGCTGGTGGAACTGGAAGGAGTACCTCCGGGCGGTGCACCCGCAGCGTCCCGAGACCTTCGAGGAGTTCGAGGAGGTCCTCTCGACGCTCTACGCCGAGTACACCCCCGAGTACGCGGCGGCGGAGTCCGGCATCGACGCGGCGGTCATCCGCGAGATCACCGACGTCGTCGCGAGCGCGGGCACCGCCCTCTCGACCCACAACTGGCGTTCGGCGGCTGCGGGCAACCTCGGCGGCTGGCAGGTCTCCCGCACGCTCTTCCTCGTCAGCGCCCTGCTCGGTGCGGTCGCCTCTCCCGGGGGGACGCACCTCAACGCGTGGAACAAGTTCGTCCCCAAGCCGATGCACGTGCCCGGGCACCCGCACCAGTGGAACGAGCTGACCTGGCCGCTGGAGTACCCGCTGGCCATGAACGAGCTGTCCTTCCTCCTGCCGCACATGATGCAGGAGGGCCGCGGCACCCTCGACGTGTACTTCACCCGGGTCTACAACCCGGTGTGGACCAACCCCGACGGGATGGTCTGGTCCGAGGTGCTGCGCGAGGAGTCCCTCATCGGGCTGCACGTGGCCCTGACCCCGACCTGGAACGAGACCGCCTACCTCGCGGACTACGTCCTGCCGATGGGGCTCGGTTCCGAACGCCACGACCTGCACTCCTACGAGCAGTACGACGGCCAGTGGATCGGCTTCCGTCAGCCCGTGACCCGGACGGCCCGCGAGCGCCTCGGCGAGCCGGTCACCGACACCCGCCAGAGCAACCCCGGCGAGGTGTGGGAGGAGAACGAGTTCTGGATGGAGCTCTCGTGGCGGATCGACCCCGACGGCTCGCTCGGCATCCGGAAGTTCTACGAGTCCCAGACCGACCCCGGGAAGCGGCTCTCCGTCGACGAGTACTACCGCTGGATCTTCGAGAACTCCGTCCCCGGCCTGCCCGAGAAGGCGGCGGAGGAGGGGCTCGACCCGCTGGCCTTCATGCGCCGGTACGGCGCCTTCGAGGTGAGCGGCCACGTCGGGCAGGTCTTCGAGCAGCCGGTCGACAGCGGCCTCCTCGAGGGGGCCTCGACCACCGACCTCGGCCGGGTCTACTCGCCCGCTCCGAAGCCGGCCGCGACGAACCTCGCCCCGACGGGTGCCCCGGTCCCGGACGCCGAGGGCCGCAACCCCGTCGGCGTCGAGGTCGACGGTGAGGCCAAGCGGGGGTTCCCGACGCCCAGTGGGCTCCTCGAGTTCTACTCCTCCACCGTCGCCGACTGGGGCTGGCCGGAGTACGCGGTGCCGACGTACATCAAGAGCCACATCCACCGCGAGAACCTCGCGGCCGACCAGATCCCGCTCATCTCCACGTTCCGGTTGCCCACCCAGATCCACACCCGCAGCGCGAACGCCAAGTGGCTCAACGAGCTCGCGCAGACCAACCCGCTGTGGATCCACCCCACCCAGGCGTCGCCGCTCGGGCTCCGCTCCGGCGACCTCGTCCGGGTCTCCACCGACATCGGGTACTTCGTCGTCAAGGCCTGGGTCACCGAGGGCATCCGCCCCGGCGTCGTCGCCTGCAGCCACCACATGGGGCGGTGGGTCCCCAAGGAGCAGCCGGAACGGCACGGCGGTCAGACCGCGGCGACGGTCGACCTGGCCCGTGCCGGCTCGACGTGGACGATGAAGCGCCTGCACGGCGTCGGCCCCTACGACTCCAGCGACCCCGACACCGCCCGGATCTGGTGGTCCGACGTGGGGGTGCACCAGAACATGACGTTCCCGGTGCACCCGGACCCGATCTCCGGGATGCACTGCTGGCACCAGGCCGTGCGGGTGACCCGCGCGGAGCCCGGCGACTCCTACGGCGACATCAGCGTCGACACCGACAAGTCGCGGGCGCTCTACCGCGAGTGGCTCGCCCGGACCCGGGACGCCCGCGAGGTGTCGCCCGACGGCACCCGCCGCCCGTACTGGCTGATGCGCCCGCTCAAGCCCGGTCCCGAGGTCTTCCGCATCCCCGACCAGGCCGGCGAATGACGCTCGAACCCGTCCGCTCCCCGGACCTCCCCGAGGTCTTCCGGGCCCTCGGCGTGCTGTGCGAGGCCCCGCACGCCTCACACGTCGCGCTCGCCTCGGCGCTCGAGCTGGGCCCCCCACCGTCCGCCGCCGAGCACACCCAGGTCTTCTCGCTGGGGTCGGTGCCGTACGCCGCGGTGTACCTCGGCGCCGAGGGGATGCTCGGGGGTGAGGCGGGGGACCGGGTCGCCGGCTTCTGGCGGGCCCTCGGTTACGTCCCGCCGCCCGAGCCCGACCACCTGGCCGCGCTGCTCGGGCTCCTCGCCACCCTCACCGAGGCCGAGGCCGCGGAGGCCGACCCGGCCCGCGCCGTCCTCCTCGGCCGGGCGCGGGCCGTGCTGCTCTGGGAGCACCTGCTCACCTGGGTCCCCACCTTCGCGCGGGGCGTCGCGGCGTCGGGGTCCGACTTCTACGCGGACTGGGCCTCCCTGCTCGTCGAGGTGCTCATCGCCGAGACCGCGACCGTCGACCCCCCGGGCGACCTCCCCACCGCCCTGGCGGTGGCCCCCGAACTCCCCGGCGAGCCCGAGTCGCCCCGGGACCTCGCGGCCGCCCTGCTGACGCCCGTCCGCAGCGGCCTCGTCCTCACCCGGGTCGAGATCGCCCGGGCCGCTCGCGACCTCGGCCTCGGCCTGCGGATCGGGGAGCGGGCCTTCGTCCTGGCCTCGATGCTCGAACAGGACCCGGTCGCGACCCTGGACTGGGTCGCCCGACGCGCGGAGGACTGGTCGGCGCACCACTCCCGCGACATCGACACGCTCGGGCCGGTGGCCCGCTTCTGGGCCGAGCGTGCCGCCACCACCGCCACGACCTGCCGCTCCCGGCGGGTCATCATCGAAGAGGTGCTGTCAGATGTCCGTTGAACCCCTCACCACCACCGACGACGCCCCCATCACCGAGGACGACGTCCGCCGCATCGTCAAGGAGGAGGTCGGCGCGGCGCTGAAGAAGGACCCCGGCATGAAGACCGGGGCCATCGTCGCGTCCAAGGGCACCCTCGACTGGGCCTACCCCCCGCTGATCCTCGCCAACGCGGCGGCTGCCGTGGGGATGCAGGTGTCGGTCTTCTTCACGTTCTACGGGCTCAACATCGTGCACCGCGACTTCGAGAAGAAGCTCAAGGTGGACCCCGTCGGGAACCCCGCGATGCCGATGCCGATCCCGATGCCGGACCTCGTCACGGCGATGCCCGGCATGGTCTCCATCGCGTCGAGGATGATGAAGAAGCGCTTCTCCGACCACAAGGTCGCCGGCATCGGCGAGCTCATCGACACCGCGCTGGAGATGGACGTGCGTCTCATCGCCTGCCAGATGACGGTCGACGTCTTCGGCTACGACCAGTCCCAGTTCCTCGACGGCGTCGAGTTCGGCGGGGCGGCCGCGTTCATGGCCGAGGCCCGCAAGTCCAACATGACCCTGTTCGTCTGATCCCCAGGAGTTCCCGATGAGCGAGACCACCGAGGACGTCCTCGTCGACGCCCGCGAGCTGATGTGCCCGATGCCCGTCATGGCTGCCACCAAGGCCGTGCGACGGATGGACCCCGGCCAGGTGCTCAAGATCCTGGCCACCGACAAGGGGGCCCTGAGCGACATCCCGGCCTGGGCCGACTCCAACGGCCACGAGCTCCTCGAGCAGTCGACCGAGGGCTCCGACCTCGTGTTCCTCATCCGCACCGGGACACCCGACTGATCGTCGGGTGCGGCGGGGGGACTCAGGGCCTCAGGTAGGCCCACCCCTGCTGCTGACGTCGCACCAGCCGGCCGACGCCGGAGGGCGCGACGGACACGCCGTCGACCAGTCGTGCCGGTGTGATGGCCATCTGCGCCAAGGTGTTGGCGCACGCCACGAAGCGCACGCCCCGGGAGTGCAGGTCGCGCACGCCGGACGCGTGGGGGTTCGAGGACAGCAGCACCCCGACCCCCGGCCCGTGGGCCACGAGCTCGACGGGCGTGTCCTCGGTGACCTCGTGGAGGAGGTTCGTGATGTTGCGCAGGACGGCCTCGTGCTTCGCGGGGGCGTCCTCGTCGAGGTGGATGACGACGCCGGTGTGCCGGAGGGGCTCGTCGAGGGGCTCGTCGGGTGGGGTCATGGCGCACTTCCTGGTCGTGAGGTGGTCGGTGCTCGGGCGGACGCCCGGCGAGGACTCTATTCCAGAAATCGGTGGAAGAGTGGATGATGGGCGCGCGCGGGGGTCCGGGCCGGCCTCGGGGGCGGGGGTGAGCGGCCGCGTCGCGGGCCGGACCGGGCCCGGGACCCCTCCGGTTTGGGCAGGTGGGGGACCTGCCGGTAGCCTTGTCCTTCGGTCTGCGTCCGTGCGACGTGAACCCGAACCGTTCCGACAACACGTGAAAGCCATGTCTCGACTCGACCCTCGGTCCCCGCTGGTGCTCGACACCAAGCTCGTCGGCCGTCGACCCGGGACGATGCACGAGCTGGATCGTGAAGCCGGAGCGCCGAGCGACCTCGGCACCGACGTCATCCGCGTCGAGGAGGGCAGCACGCTGCACCTCTCGATCAGGATGGAGTCCGTCGTCGAGGGCGTCCTCGTCACCGGTTCGGTTCGTGGCACGGCGACCGGCGCCTGCGTGCGGTGCCTGGACCCCGTCACCGAGCAGGTCGACGGGACCTTCCAGGAGCTGTTCGTTCACGCCGATCGTCACGTCCACCACCAGGAGGTGGGGGACGAGGACGCCGACGAGGAGCGCCGGATCGAGGACGGCTACATCGACCTCGAACCGGTGATCCGGGACACGGTGGTGCCTGCGCTGCCGTTCCAGCCGGTGTGCCGGCCGGACTGCCCCGGGCTCTGCTCCGTGTGCGGCCAGCCGCTCGCGGACGACCCGGAGCACCAGCACGACGAGATCGATCCCCGTTGGGCGGCCCTCTCGGCCCTGGCCGAGCCGCCCTCGCCGACAGAGAAGAGGACCTGACGTGGCCGTTCCGAAGCGGAAGATGTCGCGCTCCAACACCCGCTCGCGCCGCGCCAACTGGAAGGCGACGGTCGTCGCGACCACGACCTGCCCGCAGTGCAAGGCGCCGACCCAGCCGCACACCGCGTGCCCGTCCTGTGGCTCGTACAAGGGCCGCCACTACGGCACGGCCGAGCGCACCGAGCACCAGGGCTGACCCCGCGCCCGATGGGCAAGGCCACGGCTGCGGCCGCTGAGCTCACCCCGTTGCGCCCCGTCACCGAGCTGGTCGACCACCTGTCGGAGGTCACCGGTGTCGGCATCGACGAGGCGCTGGTCCGGCGTGCCCTGACCCACCGCTCGTACGCGTACGAGATGGGCGGGCTGCCCCACAACGAGCGGCTCGAGTTCCTCGGGGACTCCGTGCTCGGGGTCGTCGTCACGACGACGCTCTACGACACCAACCCCGACGAGACCGAGGGGCAGCTCGCCAAGCTGCGCGCCGCCGTCGTCAACATGCGCGCCCTCGCCGACGTCGGGCGCACCCTCGGCCTCGGCGACTTCGTCTACCTCGGCCGGGGCGAGGAGAGCACCGGCGGGCGCGACAAGGACTCCATCCTCGCCGACACCGTCGAGGCCGTCATCGGCGCCGTCTACCAGTGCGCCGGGATCGACGCCGCCGGCGAGCTCGTGCACAGCCTCGTCGACCCGCTGCTCGCCCAGTCGGCGACCCTCGGTGCCGGCCTGGACTGGAAGACCAGCCTCCAGGAGATCAGCTCGCGCTTCGGGCTGGGCTCCCCCGAGTACCTCGTCAGCGAGGAGGGCCCCGAGCACGCCAAGTCGTTCGAGGCCGAGGTCGTCGTCCGGGGAGAGGTCCTCGGCCGGGGCTCGGGCCGGACCAAGAAGGTCGCCGAGCAGGAGGCCGCCGCGCTCGCGTGGGCGAGCATCCGCGACGCCCACGAGGCACCGCAGGCCGACGACACCGGTGCCTGAGCTCCCCGAGGTCGAGGTCGTCCGCCGCGGGATGGCCGCGCACGTCGAGGGACGCCGGCTCGCCGCGGTGGAGCTCCGCGGCCACCGCGTCGCCCGCCGGCACGTGCCCGGCCCCGACGACCTGGCGGCCCGTCTCGCCGGACGCCGCATCGCCGCCGTCCGCCGCCGGGGCAAGTACCTCTGGTGGGACCTCGAGGAGTCGGTGGGCCTCATCCTCCACCTCGGGATGAGCGGCCAGCTCCTCGTCGAGGAACCGGACGCCCCCGACGAGAAGCACCTCCACGCGCGGTTCTCCTTCGAGGGCGGCGGCCCCGAGCTGCGCTTCGTCGACCAGCGGACCTTCGGGGGGCTGGCCCTCGCCGACCTCGGCGCGGACGGCGTGCCGCTCGCCATCTCCCACATCGCGCCCGACCTCCTCGAGCCGGCGTTCGACCGATCCGCGGTCGTCCGCCGCGTCAAGGGCAAGGACAGCGCGGTCAAGCGGGTCCTGCTCGACCAGACCGTCGTCTCCGGGATCGGCAACATCTACGCCGACGAGGCGTTGTGGCGGGCCGGCATCCACGGGGAGCGACCGGCGAGCAGCCTGACCCGGCCCCGCATCGGTGCCCTCCTCGACCACGCGGCCGACGTGATGCAGGCGGCCCTGGACCAGGGCGGCACGAGCTTCGACGCCCTGTACGTCAACGTCAACGGGGCGTCGGGGTACTTCGACCGCTCGCTCGCGGCGTACGGGCAGCAGGGCCGGCCGTGCCCGCGCTGCGGGACGCCGATCCGCCGCGAGCAGTTCATGAACCGGGGCTCGTTCTCGTGCCCCCGGTGCCAGCCCCGGCCCCGGAGGGTCAGGGCAGCGGGATCGGGGTGAGCGGCACGGCCGTCCCGGTCCTCCGCTCGGACAGCTCGGCGAAGGCGGCCCGCACCGTCGCGCTGTAGAGGTGCGCGCCGCGGATGCTCGGGTGGATGCCGTCGGACTGGAGCATCCCGCGGGTGTCGGCCAGGGCGGCGTCCCAGTCGGCGACGACGACGTTGTCGTGGCCGCGGACGACGGCGCGCAGGGTCTCGTTGTCGGTCTCGGCGCGGGCGTAGCGCCCGTGGACGGTGAGCACGACGACCATCCGGTCCGGGCCGACGGCCTCGAGGGTGCGCTCGATGGCCTGCTCGTCGCTGCCGAAGTTCGTGCCGAACGCGAGGACGACCGCGCGCCGCAGACCGTCTCCCCGAGCCTGGACGAGGGCGGGGGCCTGGCTCCAGCGGCGGTTGGACCGCGCGTCGAGGCGGACCTTCGGGAAGTAGTACTCCATCGCCTGCTTGGCGCCCACGAGCATCGAGTCGCCGAACGCGTCGATCTCGTTCCCCTCCGGCATGGCCCACGAGACCGGGGCCGCGGGGGAGCGCGTGGCGGAGGCACCGGGGCCGGCGGACGGGGCCGGCGAGGGTGCCGCGGAGGTCGCGGCGGCCGAGCGGGCCAGGGCGGCCTCGTTCGCCGTGATGAGCTCCTCGGTGGCGGTGCGGTCGGGAGCGGTGGCGAGCACGACCGCCACGGCCAGCGAGGCGGCGACGACGACCGACCAGGCGATGCGTGCCCGGCGGGTGCCGACCGAGCGCATCCGGCGGGTCAGGGCCGCGAAGGCGCCGCGGAACCCGAGCCGCCGGACCGGGGTCTCGACGAACCGGTACGAGAGGTCGGCCGCGGCGAACGTCACGACGAGCGCCCAGGCACGGGTGAGGAGGTAGTCGAGGCCCCCGGGAGCGACCGGGAGGTCCTGGCCCACGACGAGCACGACCGGCCAGTGCCACAGGTAGAGGCCGTAGCTGCGGGCCCCGACCCAGCGGGCGCCCGGCAGCTCGAGGACGGATCGCAGGCGACCCGGGCGCTCGACGACGGTGAGGACGAGCGCCGCCGTCGCGAGCGAGGCGAGGAGGATGCCCCCGCGGAAGGTGAGCGCCGACCGCTCGTCGGCGAGGACGAGGAGGGCGCCGAGCACGGCGAGCGCGGCAGCGGCGACCGTGCGGCGGTGCCGCTCCCACAGCACGGTGCGGGTCCAGGCGCGGTGGGGGGCGGCGAGGGCCAGGGCGAGGGCGGCGCCGACCATGAGACCGGTCGCGTGGGTGTCGGTGCCGTAGTAGACGCGGGTCGGGTGGTCGGGGTCCAGGCGCAGCGCCATGAGGAGCGAGGACAGCAGCGCGAGCCCCAGGACGGCGCCGGTCCGCGCACGGTGGCCGGGGAGGACGCGCAGCAGCACGAGGAGGGCGAGCGGCCACAGCAGGTAGAACTGCTCCTCGACGGCGAGCGACCAGAGGTTCGCGAGCAGGGTCGGCGACGTCGCGGCGAAGTAGTCCGAGCCGGCACGGAGCTCGAGCCAGTTCGACGTGAAGGTCAGCGCGCCGAGGACCTGGCGGCCGGCCCCGACGAGGAGGTCGCTCTCGGTGAGCCGGGCGAGCAGGACCGCCGTGGGGACGACGACGAGCAGCGCGGGCAGCAGGCGGCGGGCCCGGCGGGTCCAGAAGCCCCGGAGGTCGACCCGACCCGTGCGGGCGCGCTCGCGCAGCAGCAGGGTCGTGATGAGGAAGCCCGAGATGACGAAGAAGACGTCGACGCCGAGGAAGCCGCCGGGCAGCCAGCGCGGGTCGAGGTGGAAGGCGATGACGGCGGCGACGGCCAGCGCGCGCAGGCCGTCGAGGCCCGGGAGCCGCCCGGTGGACCCGGTCGGCGGCGTCGCCGGACGCGGCTCGGTGGCGACCGCCCCACCGCGCCCGTCGGGCTCGACCGGCTGCATGCGCGCAACGGTAGTGACGGGTGGTGACACCGTGGCGGAGGCGCGCGGTCGTCCGGGGCTCCTCCGCGGACGCGGCGGGTGGCTGCCTACGATGGCCCGATGGCCGGCTCGACCCAGACCGCACGCTGCACCGTCTTCGTCCGCGGCGCCGTCCAGGGCGTCGGGTTCCGGTGGTGGACCCGGGCCCGCGCCCTCGAGCTGGGGCTCGCCGGCTGGGCCCGGAACACGGCCGACGGACGGGTCGAGGTGGTGGCGGAGGGCGATCCGTCCTCGGTCGGGCGGCTCGTCGCGCTGCTGCGCGAGGAGCCGTCGCGCGTCGGGCGGCCGGGCCGGGTCGACGCCGTCTCCGAGCCCCTCTGGGCGGACTCCCGGGGGGAGCGGGGCTTCCGGGAGCGCTGACCCGCACCTTTCCTGCCCCGCTCCGCCCGACACGCCGCACATCGGGGCCCGGGCGCGGGTCCGGGCAGGAGAAGTGGGGGAGGCCGGTCGGTGGGACGGGGCGCGCCGGGTGGCTCGGCGTTCCTACGATGGCGGGGTGAGTGACATCCCCCCGGACCTCGCGCGGCTGCGCTCGAGCATCGACAACATCGACGCCGCCCTGGTGCACCTGCTCGCGGAGCGCTTCAAGTGCACGCAGGCGGTCGGCGAGCTCAAGGCGTCCGCGGGGCTGCCGCCGGCCGACCCGGGCCGGGAGGAGGCCCAGGTGGCACGGCTGCGCGACCTCGCCCACGAGTCGGGCCTGGACCCCCAGTTCGCGGAGGCGTTCCTGAACTTCATCATCGCCGAGGTCATCCACCACCACGAGCGCATCGCGAACGGCGACTGACGCCGGCCGCCCCGGTCAGGCGGGGGCGCGTGCGGAGAGGAAGCGCGTCGCGCGCTCGACGGTGCGCAGCGACTCCGCCTCGTGGTCCTCGATGCGGAACCCCACGATCCCGCTCAGCTGTTCGACGACCTCGACGAAGTCGAGCGAGTCCAGCTCGAAGGCGTCGCGCAGGTCCGCGTCGTCCGGCAGCCCGCTGAGGTCGACGCCCGGCACCACGTGGGCGATGGCCTCCTGGAGGACGGCACGGGCCTGGTCGGGTGTCATGGCGTTCATCGCTCCTTCTGCTCCATCGTCGACGCGGGGTCCTGGAGGGCGCGGTCGAGGGCCTTGAGGAAGCGCGAGCCGATCGCCCCGTCGGTCGCGCGGTGGTCCGCGGCCAGCGTCACCGTCACGAGGGGACGGACGCCGAGCATCCCGTCGACCGCCCACGGCCGTTCCGAGACGGCCCCGAACCCGACGAGCGCGACCTGCGGCGGGTAGATGACCCCGGCGACGGACTCCACGCCCTGGTCCCCGAGGTTGGACACGGTCAGGCTCGGCGGGTCCAGGTCCGACCCCCGCAGCCGACCGCCGCGTGCCCGCCGGGTCAGGTCGCGCACCCGGGCCATCACCGCGACGGCGTCGAGCTCCTCGGCCGCGGCGATGGCGGGCACGAGCAGTCCTCCGCTGCGCAGGGACAGGATGAGCCCGAGGTCGACGTGCTCGGACGGCCGGAAGGCGTCCTCGACCCAGTGGCCGTTGAGCTCGGGGACCTCCACGGCCGCGAGCGCGGTGGCCCGCAGCAGGCACGCCGCGGGCACGAGACGCTCGGCGAGGGACAGCTCGACGTTGCGTTCGCGCACCCACGCGAGGGTGCGGTGCAGGTCGACGGTGAGCGTGAGGTGGTAGTGCGGGATCTCGGCGTTCGACCGTGTCATCAGCGCCGCGATGCTGCGGCGCATGTCGAGGGCCCGGGCGGGGGAGTCGTGCCCGGCGACCGGCGGGGATGCCGCACCGGTCGACGGGGTCGTCGACGGTGCGGCCGCAGCGGGTCCCGGGCCGGCGGCCGCCCGCACGTCCTCGGCGCGGATGACTCCGTGCAGCCCGGTCCCGTGCACCGTGGCCAGGTCGACGCCGAGCTCACCGGCGAGCCGGCGGGCCAGCGGGGAGATCCGTCCCGGACCGCCCCGGTGGGGGAGCCCGGTCGGCGCGGCGGGGCCGGTCGACGCCGAGGGCGCCGCAGCATCCGGCGGTCGGGAGACGTCGGCGACGGTGTCGGCGAGGGTCGGCGCCGCCCGGGGGCGCCAGGTGCGCGAGCACCGTCCCGACGGCCACCTTCGTCCCCGGCTCGACGTCGAGGGAGTCCACGACGCCGTCGTCGAAGCACTCGACCTCGACGGCGGACTTCGTGGTGTCGACGACCGCGACGATGTCGCCGCGGTGGACGAGGTCACCCGGTGCCACCAGCCACTCCAGCACGGTGCCCTCGGTCATGTCGGCGCCGAGCGAGGGCATCCGGAACTCAGGCACCGTCGCCCACCGCCCGTCGGGCCGCCGCGACGACGTCGGCCACCTGGGGCAGCGCCGCGTCCTCGAGGTGCTTGGGGTACGGCACCGGCACCTCCACCCCGCAGACCCGCTCGACGGGCGCGTCGAGCTCGTAGAGGGCTCGCTCGGCGATCCGGGCGCTGACCTCGGCCGCGATCCCGACGCTGCGCCACCCCTCGTCGACGACGACGGCCCGGTGGGTCCGGGCGACCGACGCGAGGACCGCCTCGTCGTCGAGGGGGCGCAGCACGCGCAGGTCGAGCACCTCCGCGTCGATGCCCCGGCCGGCGAGGACGTCGGCGGCGGCCAGGGCCCGCCCCACGGTCCCGCCGTACCCGATGACGGTGACGTCGGTTCCGGGCCGACGCACCGCGGCGTGGGCGATGTCCACCTCCACCGGCTCCTCGGGCAGCTCGCCGGCGAGGTTGTAGAGCGTGCCGTGCTCGAAGACCACGACCGGGTCGGGGTCCTGGAGCGCCGGCCAGAGCATCCCCCGGGCGTCCTCGAGGGTCGCCGGCGAGAGCACGGTGATGCCGGGGATGTGGGCGTAGTAGGCCTCGAGGCTGCGCGAGTGCTGCGCCGCGAGCTGGCGTCCGCCCCCGGTCGTCATCCGGATGACCAGCGGCACGGACACCTGCCCGCCGGACATGTGCCGCAGGGTCGCCGCGTTGTTGAGGATCTGGTCCAGCGCGAGGAGGCTGAAGTTGACCGTCATGATCTCGACGATCGGGCGCAGGCCGCCGAGGGCCGCGCCGATCCCGGCGCCGGTGAAGCCCGACTCCGACAGGGGCGTGTCGCGCACCCGCTGCTCGCCGAACTCCTCCAGGAGACCGAGGCTGACCGCGAAGCTGCCGCCGTAGCGGCCCACGTCCTCGCCCATGAGGAACACCCGCTCGTCACGGTGCATCGCGTCGCGGTGGGCCTCGCGCAGGGCCTCGCGGTACGTCGTCTCGCGCGTCGCGCGCCCGGTGGGGTCGTGCAGGGTCGTCGTCACGGTGCTCCTCCTTCGTCCGGCCCGGACCTCGCCCGGACCGGGCCGCCCTGGCCGGCATCCTCGGGCCGGGTCCGCAGGAACCGGGTGAGGTCGGAGACCGGCTCCCACGGGCCGGCCTCCGCCGCGGCGACGGCGGCGTCGACCTCGGCGACCGCGTCGGCCTCGAGGCGGTCGACGTCCGCGGACGTGAGCCGCCCGCCGTCGAGCAGCCGGGTCGTCAGCGTGGCCACGGGGTCGTCCTTCCGGTACCGCTCGATCTCTCCCTTGTCGCGGTACCGGTCGGGGTCGTACATCGAGTGCGCCCGGTACCGGTAGGTCAGCAGCTCGAGGAACACAGGGCCCTCGCCGCGCCGGATCGACGCCACCGCCTCGTCGACGGCGGCCCGCACCGCCTCGACGTCCATCCCGTCGACCGAGCGGGCCGCCATCCCGTAGCCCCCGGCCCGGGCGGCCAGGTCGGTGTTGGCGTGCTCGCGGCTCAGGGAGGTGCCCATCGCGTACTGGTTGTTCTCGCAGCAGAAGAGGACGGGCAGGTGCCACAGGGCGGCGAGGTTGGCGCTCTCGTGCAGCTCGCCCTCCGCGAAGGCGCCGTCCCCGAAGATGACGGCGGTGACGACCGGTCGGTCGCGCATCGCGTCGGCGAGGGCGAGTCCGACGGCGAGCGGCAGGCCGCCGCCGACGATCGCGTTGCCGCCGTAGAAGCGGCGGGAGGCGTCGAAGAGGTGCATCGACCCGCCGCGACCCCGGCTGCAGCCGGTCGCGCGCCCGAACAGCTCGGCCATGACCTCACCCGGTGGCATGCCGCGGGCCAGGGCGTGGCCGTGCTCGCGGTAGGTGGAGACGACCGCGTCCTGCGGGCCGAGCGCCCCGAGGATGCCGACCGCCGTGGCCTCCTCGCCGATGCACAGGTGGAGGAAGCCGCGGATCCGCATCGTGCTGTAGAGCTCGACGCACTTCTCCTCGAACCGGCGGATGAGGAGCATCTCGCGCAGCATCTCGACCGGGTCGGGCCGCGGCGGGTCGCCGGTGCTGGTGGGCGTGGCGGCGTCCGCCGCGGTCCTGGTCATGGTGTCTCCTCCACGGTCGAGGTGTCTCCCTCGGGCAGGCCGAGCTCGCGAGCCTTGAGCAGCCGCCGCATGACCTTGCCGCTGCGGGTGTGGGGCAGGTGGGGGTCGAAGGCGATCTCCCGCGGCGCCACCGACCCGAGCCGGTGGCGGCCGAACACGATGAGCTCGCGGCGCAGGGCCTCCGACGGCTCCGTCCCGGGGGCGAGCGTGACGAAGGCCTTGACGATCTCTCCCGCGAGGGGGTCCGGCTTCCCGATGACCCCCACCTCGGAGACCGCCGGGTGCTCCATGAGCGTGCTCTCGACCTCGAACGGACCGATGAGGTGGCCGGCGGACTTGATGACGTCGTCCGCCCGGCCGACGAACCAGACGTAGCCGTCGGTGTCGACCCGGGCCAGGTCGCCGCTGAGGTACCAGCCCCCGCCGAACGCCGCGGCGTAGCGCTCGGGCTGGTCGAGGTAGGCCCGGAACATCGAGGGCCAGCCCGGCCTCAGGGCGAGCTCGCCCACCTCGTCGGCGCCGCAGCAGGTCACCTCGCCGTCGCGCACCCGGGCGCGTCCGTCGTCGCCGCGCTCGAGCACGGCGACCTCGACACCCGGCACCGGACGGCCCATCGAGCCCGGGCGCACCGGCATGCCGGGGACGTTGCTGATCATGATCGCCCCCGTCTCGGTCTGCCACCACGTGTCGTGGATGGGCAACCCGAAGGCCTCGATGCCCCACATCACCGCCTCGGGGTTGAGCGGCTCCCCGACGCTCACGACGTGCCGCAGCCGGGACAGGTCGTGGGCCCGGGCCATCTCGGCGCCACTGCGCATGAGCATCCTCAGGGCGGTGGGCGCGGTGTAGAAGACGGTCACCTGCTCGTCCTGGAGGATCGAGTACCAGCGACGGGCGTCGAAGTCGGCGGCGTCGGTCACGATCGTCACCCCGCAGGTCAGCGGACCGATGATGCCGTAGGACGTGCCGGTGACCCAGCCGGGGTCGGCCGTGCACCAGAAGACGTCGTCCTCGTGCAGGTCGAGCACCATCCGCGCCGTCGCGTGGTGGGCCACGACCGCTTCGTGAACGTGCACGGCTCCCTTGGGCCGCCCGGTCGTGCCGCTCGTGAAGTGCAGCAGCGCGGGGTCCTCGGGGCCGGTCTCGGCCACCGCGGGCCGAGGCAGCCCCTCCGCCCGCCTCAGCGCGTCGCGCCAGGAGATGGTCCCCGGCGGCGCGTCGTCCTCGAGCACGACGACGGCCGACAGGTGGGGCAGGTCGTCCCGGGCCTCGGCGACCTTGCGCTCGTAGGACGCCCGGTCGGTGACGAGCAGCCGCACGTGCCCGAGGTCGAGGCGCTGGCGGACCGGGCCGGGGCCGAACGCGGGGAACAGGGGGCAGTAGACGCTGCCGTTCCACAGGGTCCCGAGCGCGGCGACGAACAGCTCCGGGGACCGGGGGAGCAGCGTGCAGACCCGGTCGCCACGGCCCACCCCGAGCTCGGTGAGGACGGCGGCGAACCCGGCTGCGGCGTCGGCGAGCTCGGCATACGTCAGCTCGGTGCGGGGCGCGGTCCGGTCGAGGAACCGGACGGCGACGGCGCTGCCCCGGCCGGCGTCCACCTGCCGCTGCACGGCCTGGTACGCGATGTTGAGGCGCCCACCCGGCTCCGCGGCGAGCCAGCCGCGCGCCTCGTCCCAGCCGAAGGTGCGCGTCCGCTCGGCGTGGTCGCCGATGAGCGGCGGCCGCCGGGGGGTGTGGTCGAGTTCGGGGTAGTCACCGGAGGGCGTCGTCCGGCCGGTCGAGCTCGTGGTCGGGGTCGTCGTGTTCACGGGGCACCTCCGGCACCGACCGGCACGCCCGGTCGGGGTGCCGCGTCCACACTGCCGTGGTCGGCCGAGGTCGGATGGCCCGGACCGCGGCGCCCGCGGCTACCTCCAGTAGAGCACCGTGCGACGGCGCCGGACCGGGACTGTCGCCCATGTCGCACGCCGCTCGCACGCAACCCGCACGCCCCCGTGTGAGTCCCCGCACCTGCCCGGTCCGCACGGTGCCGCGCGAGAGCAGACTGGCCGTAGCAGCGCGTGGAAGGAGGCTGCGGTGCCCAGGGTGCGTGACGTGTTGTACCGGTTCCGCCCGACGGGGGCGCCGGGTCCGGCAGGTCCCGCCGCCGTGCCGGCGGACCGCAGCACCGACCGAGCCGTCGAGCTGGAGCCGGTCTTCGACCTCCTCGCCGACATCGAGTCCCGGTGCGCGGCGGTGCGTGAGGGCGCGGTCCACGACGCCGAAGTGCGGCGTGAGCGGGCGGCCGAGGGAGCGCGTCGGCTCCTCGCCGACGCCCGGTCCCGAGCGGCGGGGGAGCGAGCCGCCGCGGCCGCCCGCGTCGCGGCGCGGGCCGCGGGCGAGTCGGCCGCCACCGTCGAGGCCGCCCGGTCCGACGCCGACCGGCTCCTGGTCCGTGCGACGGGCCGTACCCCCGGGTGCGTGGCCCGCCTCGTGGCGGAGGTCGAGACGGTGCTGGACCACGCGCCGGAGGTCCACCGACGATGAGCGCGGGATGGGTGGCCGCCACGGTGCGGGCACGGGCGATGAGCCGGCGACGACTGGGCCGGGCCGGGGTCCGCGAGCTCGCGCGGTCACCCGACCTGGAGTCCGCGCTCTCGAGGCTGTCGCGCTCGCCCTACGCCCGCGAGGTGCGTGTCGGCATGACCCTTGCCGAGGCCGAACGGGCCGTCGTCGCAGCGACGGTCTGGAACATTCGGGTGCTGGGGGGATGGCTCCCCCGGCAAGGGGTGCCGCTGCTGCGGGTCCTCGTGAGCCCGGTCGAGGCCGCCAACGTCGTCGACCACCTCGACCACCTCAGCCGGGGCACGCCCGGTCCGCCGCCGACCCCGTACCGGCTGGGCGGCCTGAGCACGACGTGGCCGCGGCTTTCGAGCACCACCAGCGTCGAGACGGTCCGTGCCGCCCTGGCCACCTCTCCGTGGGGCGACCCCGGCGGCACCGCGCCGCGTGACGTGGCGCTGGCACTGCGGATCACCGCTGCCGACCGCGTCGTCTCGGCGGTCCCGGCGGCAGCGGGCTGGGCCACCGGGGCGGTCGCGCTCCTCCTGGCGCGCGAGCTGGTCGCCGAGCGACTGCCGCTGCCGGAGAGGGCTCGGGAGGACCTCGCCTTCGTCCTCGGCCAGGGCGCGGCGGCCGCGAGGACGCTCCCCGCGCTGTCGGCCGCCCTCCCGCACAGCGCGGCGTGGGCGCTCGCCGCCGTCTCCGGCCCGGAGGACCTCTGGCGTGCCGAGGCCCGGTGGTGGGCGAGGGTGGAGAGCGACGCGTTCCGGCTGGCGCGCCGGTCCTCCCCGGGTCCGGAGGCGGTGGTCGGTGCCGTGGCCCTCCTCGCCACCGATGCGTGGCGGGTGCGGGCCGCCCTGGAGAGTGCCGCCCGGCACGGCGGCGACCTGGAGGACTTCGATGCCGTGGCGTGAGTCGCTGAGCCCGGTCGCCATGGAGCGGGTCGCGCTGGTGGCCCGCCGCGAGTCGTTGCGCGACCTTCTCGTCGCGGTGGCCGACTCCGGCACGGTCGAGGTCGACCGGGACGCCCCGGAGGGTGGCGACGGGCACGTCGAGGCGCCCGCCGAGGCGGTGTTGCGGCGGATGGCGGCCGACCCCCGGCCGCCGGCGCTCTCGGCGCGGCCGCCGGACCTGGAGCGCTGGGAGCGCGAGGGCCGCGGCGACCTCGTCGCGGGCGAGGCCGAGCTCCACCAGGTGGCGGCCGCTGCGGTGACCCGGGGCAGCGTCAGCGCGGTCCTCGGATGGATGCCCGAGGGTGACGTCGACCGGCTCGCGCGCCGCGTCGGTGTGACCGGCGGCGCCGTCGTCCCGCTGCGGCACCCGCCGGGGGTACAGCCACCGACCCGGCTGGCACAGGAGGGCGCGAGCCGGGAGTTCGCGCCGCTCGTCGAGACGTACGCGACGGTGCCCTACGTCGACGTCAACCCCTCGCTGCTCGCGGGTCTGGCCTACGTCCTCATGTTCGGGATGATGTTCGCGGACGTCGGCCACGGAGCGATGGTCGTCCTCGCCGCGGTCGCGGTGCGGCTCGGGCGGTGGCCACGCCTGGAGCGGCTGCGGCCGGTCTGGCGGTTCCTCGCCGCGGCCGGGGTCGCGAGCATGGTCTTCGGGGCGCTCTACGGCGAGTTCTTCGGGCCGACGGGGGCCATCCCGGTGATCTGGCTCCAGCCGCTCGACCACCCGGTCGAGCTGCTCGGCGTCGCGGTCGCCGTGGGGGCGGTCCTGCTCGCCGGGGCGTACGCGCTCGGCACCGTCAACCGGTTCCGCGAGGGCGGCTGGCGGGCAGCGGCCTACGCGCCGTCGGGCCTCGCCGGGTCGGGCGTCTTCCTCGGGCTCGGGGCCGTCGTGGGCGGCCTGTACCTGGGCTGGGGATGGCTCACCGCATCCGGAGTGCTCCTCGGCACCGCGGGTCTCGTCGTCGCCGCGATCGGGCTGTACTCCGCGGCGGGCGGCGGCGGGGCGGGGGCGGCCGAGGCGGGGGTCGAGCTCTTCGACCTCGTGATCCGGCTCGGGTCGAACCTCGTCAGCTTCGCCCGCCTCGCCGCGTTCGGGCTCACCCATGCCGCGCTGGGCCTCGTCATCTGGCAGGCGACGACGGCCCTGACCGACAGCGGCGGATGGGCGGTCCTCGGTGCGGTCGTCGTGTTCCTCGTCGGCAACGTCATCGCGTTCGCGCTCGAGGGGCTCGTCGCCGCCATCCAGGCGCTCCGCCTGGAGTACTACGAGCTGTTCTCGCGCATCTTCGACGGCGTCGGGCGCCCCTTCCGGCCCTGGCGTATCCCGCTGGAACCCCTGGAGGCGCCATGTCCACCTGGCTGATCACCCTTCCCACCCTGTTCGTCGTCGGCGTCGGCGCCACCTGGCTGCTGCGACGCCGAGGCCGACGGGCCCTCGCCGTCGTCCTCGCCGCCGACGGGGTGCTGATGCTCGCCTCCCTGGTCCTCGTCGTCGTCGCGCTCACGGCCGACCCCGCGGTGGCCGCGACGGTGGGCGCCGTTCCCACGGCCACGGTGGCTGCCAACGGGTCCGCGCTCATCGGCGCCGCGATCGCCGTGGCGGGGTCCTCCCTCGGTGCGGCCATCGCCGTCGCCTACACCGGCTCCGCCGCACTCGCCGCGATGAGCGAACGGCCCGAGCTGTTCGGCCGGGCGATGGTCATCGTCGGGCTCGCCGAGGGCATCGCCATCTACGGTCTCATCGTCTCGGTCATCCTGATCGGGAAGGCATGACCGGGGTCGCCGCCATCGGCAGGCCGTCCGAGGTGGCCGGCTTCGCCCTCGCCGGCGTGCTGGTCCGCCCGGCCCGGACCGAAGCCGAGGCCCGGGCCGAGTGGGAGTCCCTCCCGGACGACGTCGGTGTCGTCATCCTCACCGAGGACGTCGCCCGCGCACTCGAGGAGGAGCGGGCCCGGCCGCGCTCGCCGCTCACGGTGGTGATGCCGTCGTGACGGTCATGGCACCCGCCCAGCGGGCCGCTCTGGAGCCGCTGACCCGGACCCTCCTCGACGCAGCGCATGCCGATGCCGACGCCCGTCGGGCGCAGGCCGAGGAACAGGGCGGTCGGGTGGAGGGGGAGGCGGCCGAGCAGGCGGCCGCGATCCTCGAGGAGGCCCGCCGCCGCGGAGTCACCGACGGCGAGGAGCGGGTCGCCGTCCAGCGCTCGTCGGCGCGACGGGAGGCGCGGACGGTGCTCCTGCGGGCCCAGCAGGCGGCCTACGACCGCGTCCGCGACGCCGCCGTCGCCGCGGTGGCCGAGGTCCTCTCCCATCCCGCGGAGCGGGGACGGCTCGAGGCGCTCGTCGTCGACGCCCTCGGACCGGACGCCCGGCTCGAGGAGGCGCCCCGGGGTGGCCTGCTGGGTGTGGCGCCCGACGGTCGGCGGGTCGACGCCTCGGTCACCCGGCTGGTCGACCTCGCCATGGCCCAGCTCGACGTCGAGGGGCTGTGGGCCCCGTGAACGCGGACCCGGCGGGCACCACGGGGAGGCAAGGCGCCGGGACCGTCGTCCGGGTCAGCGGGCCCCTCGTCGAGGCCGAAGGGCTGACGGGTGTGGCCATGGCGGAGATGGTCGGGCTCGGCGACAGCACCCTGCCCGGGGAGGTCGTCGCGATCGCCGGTGAGGTGGTGACGATCCAGGCGTACGAGTACACGGGCGGCCTCGCCGTCGGGGCGCCGGTCGTGCCGCGCAGCCGTCCCCTCACCGCCCGGCTCGGACCTGCCCTGCTCGGCGGCATCGTCGACGGGCTGCTGCGGCCGCTCGGCGCGGCGCCCACGTGGCTCGCACCGGATGCCGAGCGGGTGGACCGGTCGAGGACCTGGCCCTGGCGACCGCAGGTGGCGGTCGGTGCCACGGTCGCGCCGGGGGACGTCCTCGGGACCGTCGCCGGATCCGGCGACCTCACCGTCCGCGTGCTCGTCCCGTGGGGGGTCGCGGGGACCGTCGAGGGCATCGCCGCTCCCGGACCGTCCACCGAGGACGACGTGCTCGCGACGGTGGCCGGCACCCCGGTGCGGGCCACCGAGGAGTGGCCGGTGCGGCAGCCGCGACCGGTCCGGTCCCGGCTGGAGGCGGGCGAGCCGCTCCTCACGGGGCAGCGGGTCCTCGACGCGGTGTTCCCGCTGGCACGAGGCAGCACCGCCGCCGTGCCGGGCGGTTTCGGCACCGGGAAGACGGTGCTGCTCCAGCAGATCGCCAAGTGGTGCGCCGCCGACGTCATCGTCTACGTCGGGTGCGGCGAGCGCGGCAACGAGATGGCCGACGTGCTCGCCGAGCTCGGCGAGCTCGTGGACCCACGGACCGGCCGGCCGCTGGCCGAGCGCACGGTCATCGTCGCCAACACCTCGAACATGCCGATGATGGCCCGCGAGACGAGCATCTACGCGGGCGTGACGGTCGCGGAGTACTTCCGCGACATGGGCTACCACGCGGTCGTCATCGCCGACTCGACATCGCGCTGGGCCGAGGCGCTGCGGGAGTTCTCGTCACGCTCCGGCGAGCTACCGGCCGAGGAGGGCTACCCGGCGTCACTGCCGTCGGCACTCGCGGCGTTCTACGAGCGTGCCGGTCGGGTCGTGACCCTCGGCGGCGCGCAGGCCTCGGTCACGATCATCGGTGCCGTCTCGCCGCCCGGCGGCGACCTCACCGAGCCGGTGTCGGCACACACGGAGCGGTTCGTCCGCACGCTGTGGAGCCTCGACCGCGACCTCGCCTACGCCCGGCACTACCCCGCCGTCGGCTGGTCCGGGTCCTTTGCGCGGGACACCGACCGGATCGGCGCGTGGTACGCCGGTTCGGGCGACCCGGACTGGTCTCGGCGCCGGGCCCGGGTCACCGGACTGCTGGCCGAGGCCGACCGGATCGGCGACCTCGCCGATCTCGTCGGTGCCGGGGCGCTGCCCGGGCACGAGCGGGTCGTCCTCCTCGCCGGGCGGTTGTTGCGCGAGGGAGTCCTCCAGCAGAGCGCCCTCGTCGAGAACGACGCCCACTGTGCGGCGCCGAAGACGGCAGCCCTGATCGATGCGGTCCTCGCGGTCGTGGACCGCTGCGAGGCGCTCGTCGAGCGGGGGGTGACCGCGGCCGAGATCGAGGAGCTCGACTACTCGGCGCTGGTGCGGGCGGCCCAGGAGTGCGGGCCCGAGGACGCCGACGCGGTACGCGCCCGTCGCGACGCCATGCTCGAGACGTTGGGATCCCTGACATGAGCTCCGTCGTCGGGCCGCGGCTGACCGTCGAGTACACCAGCGTCCACGAGGTGCGTGGGCCGCTGCTGGTGCTGCGCGACGTGAGCGGCGTCGGGTGGGACGAGTTCGCGGTGATCACCCTCGGCGACGACGGGTCGGCCCCCCCGCGGCACGGTCTCGTCCTCGAGGTGGACCGGGACCTCGCGGTGGTCCAGGTGCTCGAGGGCACCGCCGGCCTCGTCCCCGGCCGGACTCGGGTGGGGTTCTCCGGGGAGCCGCTGCGCGTCCCCGTCGGGCTGGGCTGGTTGGGTCGGGTCTGCAACGGCCGCGGCGAGCCCATCGACGGCGGACCACCGGTCCACGGCTCGACGACGGCGCCGGTCGCGGGGCACCCCCTCAACCCGGTGCGGCGAGAGCCCCCCGCCGACCCCGTGCTCACCGGCATCTCCGCCATCGACGCCCTCACGACCCTGGTGCGCGGCCAGAAGCTCCCGATCTTCTCGGCGGCGGGACTTCCCCACCTCGAGCTCGCCGCCCAGATCGCCGCGCAGGCCACGGCCGGCGAGGAGCCCTTCAGCGTCGTCTTCGCGGGGATGGGCCTGACCCACGCCGACGCCGACACGGTGCGTGCGGTCCTCGACGAGCGGTCGGCCGCGGGCGAGCTCCTTCTCCTGCTCAACACCGCCGACGACCCCGTCATCGAGCGCATCCTCACGCCCCGCGTCGCGCTCACCGTCGCCGAGGACATCGCCTTCGAGCACGGCCGCCACGTGCTCGTCGTCCTCGCCGACATGACGAGCTACGCAGAGGCGCTGCGTGAGGTGTCGTCCGCGCGCGGCGAGATGCCGGGCCGTCGGGCCTACCCCGGGTACCTCTACAGCGACCTCGCCTCGCTCTACGAACGGTGCGGCCGGATCCGCGGCACGCCCGGCTCGGTCACCGTCCTGCCCGTGCTGACGATGCCGGCCGGCGACATCACGCACCCGGTCCCGGACCTCACCGGCTACATCACCGAGGGTCAGATCGTCCTGTCCGCCGACGTCCACGCCCGGGGCATCTACCCGCCGATCGACCCGCTGTCGTCGCTGTCCCGGCTGATGCGTGGCGGAGCCGGTCCGGGACGCACGCGGGAGGACCACCTCGACGTCGCCGCCCAGCTCCTCGCCGCCCTCGCCCGGGCCCGCCAGGTCCGGGAGCTGGCCGAGATCGTGGGGACCACCGCCCTGAGCGCCACCGACCAGCTCTACGTCGATGTCGGGACCCAGATCGAGCGACGGCTCATCGACCAGCACCGGGGAGAACGGCGGTCCCTCGAGGACACCCTGGCGCGGTGCTGGGACGTCGCGGGGATCCTGCCGCGGCGCGAGCTGACGATGCTCTCGGACCGGCTCATCGCCACGTACGGCCACGGCGGGGGATGACGATGCCGGTCACCGCACGCGTACCACCCGGTCGGGCCGGACGGATCTGGCTGCGCCGTCGGCTGGCCACGGCGTCCCGGGGCCGGGAGCAGCTCGACCGCAAGCTGCGCATCCTGCAGCCCGAGCTCGAGCGGCAACGGATCCGGGCGGCCCGCGGTCAGGAGGAGTGGGAGGCCGCCTGCGCGCGGGTCCGCCGGTGGACGACCCGCACCGCGCTGCTGAGCGGCCAGGACGCGTTCCGGCACGCGGCGGCGCGTCATCCCGCCCAGGTGGAGCTGACCTGGGCGACGGCGATGGGGGTCAGGTTCCCGTCGAGCGCGAGCCTGGTCCCGGGCGTCGACGTCGGCGAGCCCGCGGGCGTCGACGACAACGCGGCCGTGGCCGTTGCCGCCGCCGCGGCCCGGGACGCGGTCCTCGAGGCGGCGCGCGTGGCGGCAGCGGACGAGGCGGTCCGGCGGATCGAGGCCGAGATCGCGGTCACCCGGCGTCGGCTCCGTGCCCTCGACAAGCGGTGGTTGCCCTGGCTTGCCTCTGCCCTCGCCGGCCTCGAGATCGCGCTCGAGCAGGCCGAGCACGAGGAGGGCATCCGACTGCGACGGGCCGTCGCAGCGTCGCCGTCACGCGCCAGGGCCTCGGCCCGGACGTCCGACCGGAGGAGGACACCGTGATCTCTCGTCTCCTGCTCGCCGTCGACGACTCCGTCGACTCGCTGGCCGCCGCGCGGCTCGCCGTCGAGCTGGCCCGGGAGGGCGGCCGCCACCTCCGTGCCGTCCACGTGAGCGCCGACGGGGCGCTCGACGAGGTGCTGCGCGCGGTGAGCAACCGGCCCGGGGCCTCGAGGCGGCGCGACCGCGCCGACGCGGCGGTTCTCAGCCGGGTCCGAGAGCTGGCCGCGGTCGCGGGGGTCGAGGCCGAGACGGTGCTGCTGAGCGGTGAGGTGGGCCGGACCCTGCTCGACGCGGCCCGGGAGTGGCCGGCGGACCTCGTCGTCGTCGGCAAGTCGGCCCGCTCGGCCAGCGGCGAGCCCTACGTCGGGACGGTGACCCGACACCTCCTCGAGTTCTGCGAGCAGCCCGTCCTCGTCGTCCCCCCGCCGACCCTCCGGCGCAGGTCCTGACGACCCCCGAGCCCCACACGCCCCACATCCCTCATGAGCCACAGGCGCCACCGGCCGCGCTGCGCGTCCCGCCGCCCCGCCGCGACCCCGGTAGCATCGCCCGCGACCCGGACCCGGCCGGGACCGCACCCCGACGAGAGACGACGACCCGCCGCATGTACCTCAAGACGCTGACCCTCAAGGGGTTCAAGTCCTTCGCCTCGGCGACGACGATGCGCCTCGAGCCCGGCATCACGTGCGTCGTCGGCCCCAACGGCTCCGGCAAGTCCAACGTCGTCGACGCGCTCGCCTGGGTCATGGGCGAGCAGGGTGCGAAGTCCCTGCGCGGCGGCAAGATGGAGGACGTCATCTTCGCCGGCACCGCGGGCCGCCCCCCGCTCGGCCGCGCCGAGGTCAGCCTGACGATCGACAACACCGACGGCGCCCTGCCCATCGACTACACCGAGGTGACGATCACCCGGACGATGTTCCGCGGCGGCGGCTCCGAGTACGCCATCAACGGCACCGGCTGCCGCCTCCTCGACGTCCAGGAGCTGCTCTCGGACTCCGGCCTCGGTCGCGAGATGCACGTCATCGTCGGGCAGGGCCAGCTCGACACCGTCCTGCGGGCCACCCCCGAGGAGCGGCGCGGCTTCATCGAGGAGGCCGCGGGTGTCCTCAAGCACCGCCGCCGCAAGGAGCGCGCGCTGCGCAAGCTCGAGCAGATGGAGGGCAACCTCACCCGCGTCCAGGACCTCACGGGCGAGATCCGCCGCCAGCTCGGCCCGCTCGGGCGCCAGGCGGAGGCCGCGCGCCGGGCCGCCGTCGTCCAGGCCGACGTCCGCGACTCGCGGCTGCGCCTCCTCGCCGACGACCTCGTCCAGCTCACCGCGGTCGTCGAGCAGGAGGTCGCCGACGAGACCGCCCTCCTCGAGCGGCGCACCGCCGTCGAGGACGCCCTGGCCACCGTCCGTGGCCGGCTCACCGACGTGGAGCGCCGCAGCGCCGACGCCGCGCCCGAGCTCGGCCGCGCCCAGGAACGGGTCGTCCGGCTCCAGAGCCTGCGCGACCGCCTCGAGAGCACCGGCTCGGTCGCCGCCGAGCGGGTCCGGCTGCTGTCCCAGGACGAGGAGCACGAGAGCACCTCCGGACGCGACCCCGAGGAGCTGCGTGCCCAGGCCGCCCAGGCCCGCGAGGCCGAGGCGCTCCTGCTCGCCGAGATCGCCGAGACCACCGAGGGCCTCGAGGAGGCCGTCGCCGCCCGTGAGGCCGCGGAGGTCGCCTTCGCCGCCGAGCAGCAGCGGCTCGCCCGCCTGACCCGGGCCGCCGCCGACCGCCGCGAGGGCCTGGCCAAGCTCGCCGGCCAGGTCGGGGCCCGGCGCAGCCGCATCGAGGCGGGGGAGGCCGAGATCGGCCGGCTCCGCGACCTCGTCGCCGAGGCGCGCCAGCGCGCCGCGGAGGCCGAGTCGGAGTTCAACGGCCTCGAGGGCGGCATCGCCCACGACGAGGAGGGCGAGGAGGGCCTCGACACGACGTACGAGGCCGCCGCCGAGCGCCTCTCGGTCGTCGAGGCCGAGATCGAGGAGCTGCTCGCCGCCGAACGTGCTGCCGAGCGCGACCGCACCTCGTCCGAGGCCCGGCTCGGCGCGCTCGAGATGAGCCTGCGCCGCCGCGACGGCGCGGCGACCCTCCTCGAGGCCGCCGACGCCAGCCACGGCATCCTCGGCACCGTCGCCTCCCTGCTCCACGTCTCCGGAGGCCACGAGGCCGCCGTCGCCGCCGCCCTGGGGTGGGCCTCCGACGCGCTCGCGGTCGGCTCCACGGACGCCGCGGTGGCTGCGCTCGCGACGCTGCGCGAGGGCGACGGAGGCCGCGCCGCGCTGCTCGTCGGCCAGACCGCGAGCCCGAGCGACCCGGCCACCTGGCCCGACCTCGGCGGCGACGCCGTCTGGGCCCGGCAGGTCGTGGACGCCCGCGGCGAGGTCGCGCGCGCGGTCGAGCAGCTGCTCGAGCGGGTCGCCCTCGTCCCCACCGCCGGGCACGCGGTCGACCTCGTCTCCCGCCACCCCGGGGTCACCGCCGTCACGGCCGACGGCGACGTCTTCGGCCCCGGCTGGGCCCGCGGCGGCAGCAGCGACGGCGAGAGCCTCCTCGAGGTGCAGGCAGCCGTCGAGGAGACCCGCGCAGCCCTCGACGACGCCACCGCGCGCGTCGAGCGGAACCGGTTCGCCCTCAGCGCGGCCCGCGAGAAGGCGGCGGCCCTGACGACCGAGGTCGATGCCGCGCTCGAGGCCCTCCACGAGTCCGACGCCCGGATGGCGGCCATCGCCGAGCGGCTCGGCACCCTCGGTGCCTCGATGCGCACCGCGAGCGCCGAGGCCGAGCGGGCCGAGCGGGCCATCGCCGCGGCCCACGAGACGCTCGAGGCAGACCGTGTCGAGCTCGAGGCCCTGTCGACCCGCCTCGCCGAGGCCGAGGAGCAGCCCGTCGAGGACGACGCGGACCCCTCCACCGACGAACGCGACCGCCTCGAGCTCGAGGCGAGCCGGGCCCGCACGGGGGAGACCGAGGTCCGGCTCGCGCTGCGCACCAAGGAGGAGCGGGCCCGCGCGCTCGCCGGTCGGGCCGAGTCGCTCGAGGGCGCCGCCCGCAACGAGATCGCCGCGCGCGAACGGCTGCGCGAGCGCCGCGAGAAGCGCCGCCGCGAGGCCGAGGTCGCGGCCGCCGTCCACGAGGCCGCCGGGTACGCCGTGCACCGGGTCTCGTTGGCGCTCGACCGCGCCGGGACCCTGCGCGACGCCGCCGAGGCCGAGCGGGCCGAGCGCGAGCGCGTCGCCTCCGGGCTGCGCCAGGAGCTGACCACGGTCCAGGACGAGCTGCGCGACCTCACCGACGCGGCGCACCGCGACGAGATGGCCCGGGCCCGCCAGCTCGCGCGCATCGAGCAGCTCCAGGCGCGCGCCGTGGAGGAGCTCGGCATCGACCCCGAGGTCCTCGTCGACGAGTTCGGTCCGCACCAGCCGGTCCCGCACGTCGCCGGCCCGGATGACGACCCCGACGCCGCGCCCGAGCCGGTCCCGTACGTCCGCGAGGAGCAGGAGAAACGGTTGCGCCGTGCCGAGCGGGCGCTCTCCGCCCTCGGCAAGGTCAACCCGCTCGCGCTCGAGGAGTACGCGGCGCTCGAGGAGCGGCACACCTTCCTCACGACCCAGCTCGAGGACCTCAAGCGCTCCAAGCGCGACCTCCTCGACATCGTCAAGGAGGTCGACGAGCGGGTCGAGGAGGTCTTCACCGAGGCGTTCCACGACACCAAGGAGCAGTTCGAGCGGGTCTTCGACCGGCTGTTCCCCGGGGGTGAGGGCCGGCTCGTCCTCACCGACCCCGACAACATGCTGACGACCGGCATCGAGGTCGAGGCCCGCCCGCCGGGCAAGAAGGTCAAGCGGCTCAGCCTGCTCTCCGGCGGCGAGCGCTCGCTCGTGGCCGTCGCGCTGCTCGTCGCGATCTTCAAGGCCCGGCCGAGCCCCTTCTACATCATGGACGAGGTCGAGGCGGCGCTCGACGACACCAACCTCGGCCGGCTCATCACGCTCTTCGAGGAGCTGCGCGACTCCAGCCAGCTCATCGTCATCACGCACCAGAAGCGGACGATGGAGGTCGCCGACGCGCTCTACGGCGTCTCGATGCGCGGCGACGGCGTGACGACGGTGGTCAGCCAGCGGATCCGCGACGTGGCCGCCACCGCCTGACGGGGCGGAGCCGCGCGACCGGGGACGACCGCGCGCGGCGCCCCTCGCCCCGGACGGCGGAAGGACCGGACACCCCCGGTGCCCGGTCCCTCCGTCCTGCCGGGGGTGACCCCCGGGGTCTGCTACTTCTGCGCGGTGCAGCAGCCGTAGCAGGGGCCACACTTCCACACGGCGTTGGCCGGCAGCGTGGTCGAGGCCACGGTTCCCCCCGCGATCAGGGCAACAGCGACGAGTCGAGCAACCTTCTTCATGGTGTTCCTCTCGGTCGGAGTGGCCAGGACGCTACCCGCTCATCGGGTGCCGCGCTCGTCGGAGGACGTGAGCGCGGTGGCCCAGGCCGCCAGCAGGGCGCGTTCGTCGGCGACGTCGAGGCCGGTGCGTCGCGGGGAGTGGTCCGGGCGGGACTCCTCCCACGCCAGGGCGTCGCGCAGCGTGTCGGCGAGAGGCCGGCAGGCCAGGCCGAGTGCGCGTGCAGCGGCACCGGTCCGGTCCGCGAAGCCGGCGTACTCCGGGAACGGCAGCCACAGCGGCAGCGACCGCGGCCCCATCCACGCGTCCACGCCCTGCTCGGCGAGCCAGGCAGGGTCTGCCGCCACCGCCCGGGCGCCGGAGCCGGCCGCCTCGGCCGCGGCGTCGAGGAGGGCTCCGAACGTCCCGCGCGGACCGACGGCGTCGACGGTGCCCGCGACCCGTTCCTCGGCGCAGCGCACCAGCCAGGCGGCGAGGTCGCGCACGTCGACGAGCTGGGCCGGGTCGGTGGCGACGTCCGGCGCGAGGACCTCGCCGTCGGCGGCCGGGTGGGCGAACCGCCAGGGCCACCAGCCGCTGCGGCCCGAGGTGTCGCCCGGCCCGCCGATCAGGCCGGCCCTCGCGACGAGCACGCGGTCGGAGCCGAACCCCTCGAGGACGTGCCGCTCGCAGGCGACCTTCCTCGCGCCGTACCCGTCGGGGTCGTCTCCGCCCTCCTCGAGCGGCGCCAGCAGGGGAGTGGACTCGTCGGCACCCCGGACGGAGTGGTCGGCGTAGACGTTGCCCGTCGACACGAAGGCGTGGTGGCCGGCCCGCCCCCGCAGCGCGGCCACGGCCCGGCGGACCTGCCCGGGGTCCCGCGAGACGTCGACGACGGCGTCCCAGTGCGCGTCCTCGACCCCACCGAGCCCGGCGCGGGGGTCGTCCCGGTCGGCGACGACCAGGGTCGCGCCCTCGGCGACCGCCCCCGAGGCGCCCCGGGCGACGCAGACGACGTCGTGACCGGCGGCCAGCCCGGCGCGAGCCACCTGCCGACCGAGGAACGCGGTGCCGCCGAGGACGAGGAGTCGCATCCGGTCAGCCGACCACGTGGGGGACGGTCGAGGGAAGGGGAGTTCGCGCAGGGCTGAGCCGACCGCCCGCGAACGTGTGTGAACACGCCGGGGATCCCCGGCGTGTTCACACACGTTCCGGGTGGGGGTGGGGGGGCGGGTCAGCGGGCGAGGCCGCCGACGTCTCCCGGGGGCCAGAAGCGGAGCACGACCGGCCCGACGACCCGGTCGAACGGCACGAAGCGCGCGCACTCGCCGCCCTCGGTGGCCCCCCGGCAGCCGACCACCGAGTCGGCCGACTGCGACCGGTGGTCGCCGAGGACGAACAGGTTCTCCCGGGGGACCGTGATCTCGGGGAAGCAGCGGGTCGAGCGGGGCGTGCTCGAGCAGTCGAGCGCCCCGGCCGTGAAGGGCAGGTCCTCGAAGACGTACGGCTCGTCGAGCGGCCGGTCGTCGACGAGCACCCGACCGTCGGTGCTGCAGCACGAGACCTTCTCGCCGGGGAGCCCGACGACCCGCTTCACGGTGTACGACGTGTTGCTCGGCCCGATACCCGTGAGGTCGCCGACCCACCGCACGGCGCGCACGAGCGGGTTGGTGGCCGTCGGGAGCCGCCGCTCCTGCCAGGTGGAGCCATGGCCGAAGACCACGACGTCGCCGCGGCCGACGGTGTCGTCCAGCCGGTTGACGAGGATGCGGTCGCCGATGTGCAGCGTGTCCTCCATCGACTGGGACGGCACACCGAACGGCTTGACGAGGAAGGCCTGCACCAGGGCGACGGCGACGAGCGCGACGAGCACCTCGGTGAACCACGGCAGGCGGCGTCGGCGGCGAGGGGCCGGCGGGTCCGGCGCACCGGCATCGGTCACGTGCGTCACCCTAGTCGGGCCCTGTCACAGGTGTCGATTTGGCCGCACCGGCCCCACCCGCGGACACTGGGGTCGTGATCGCCGTCGTGTTCGTCCTCCTCCTCATCCTCGCCCTCGCGATCGCCGTCGTGGGGGTCGTCGCCGTCCCCGCGCACCGGGCCGGCCGCGCCGTCCTCACCGACCGTGGTACCTCGGCGCTCGAGTCGCTCCGGGAGCGGGTCCCCGGCCGTGACGGCGCCGGGCACCCGGGTGACGCCGGGGCCGAGCCCCGCCTCCCCGTCGCGTCCTGAGGCCGCGGCTCCCGCCCGCCCCCGGGCGTCGGGCCCGTGTGGTCGAATGAGGACCACCCGAGAGTGAGGAGCCGCCCGGATGAGGTCCGGCATCGACACCGAGGCCGTCGACGAGACGGTCCGCCCGCAGGACGACCTGTTCGCGTTCGCCAACGGCACCTGGGTCGCGCGCACCGAGATCCCCGACGACCGGGGCCGGTACGGCACGTTCGACGTGCTCCGGGAGCGTGCCGAGGAGCATGTCCGCACGATCATCGAGGAGGTGGCCGCGGGCTCACCAGCGGCCGGCACCGTCGCCGCGAAGGTGGGTGACCTCTACTCGAGCTTCATGGACGAGGCGGCCGTCGACGCCCTCGGCGCCGGCCCCGTCCTCGCGGACCTCGAGCGCGTGTCCCGCGTCCGCGACACCTCGGACCTGATGCGGCTGCTCGGCGAGCTCGCCCGTGACGGTGTCCCCGGCCCGGTCGTCCCGTTCGTCAACACCGACGACCGCGACCCCGACCGGTACGTCGTCTACCTCGAGCAGGCCGGCCTCGGGCTGCCCGACGAGTCGTACTACCGCGAACCGCAGCACGCGGCCAAGCGCGAGGCGTACGGCCCGCACGTCGCCCGCATGCTCGAGCTGGTCGGCCACCCGGGGGCGCAGGCCGCCGCGGAGCGGGTCCTCGAGCTCGAGACCCGGCTCGCGGCGGGGCACTGGGACAAGGTGACCAACCGCGACCCCGTGAAGACCTACACCCTGGTCGACCGCGCCGGCCTCGACGCGTTGGCCCCGGGCATCGACTGGTCGGCCTTCCTCGCCGGCCTGGGCGCGCCGGAGGCGGCCTTCGCGGCGGTCGTCGTCCGCCAGCCCGACTACCTCGTGGCGCTGGCCGCCGCGCTCGCCGACGTCCCGGTCGAGGCGTGGCGCGACTGGCTCGCGTGGCACGTGGTCCACGCCCACGCTCCCTACCTCGCCGCCCCGTTCGTCGAGGAGAACTTCGACTTCTACGGGCGCACCCTCTCCGGTGTCCCGCAGCTGCGCGACCGGTGGAAGCGGGCGGTCAGCCTCGTCGAGGACGCCCTCGGTGAGGCCGTCGGCCAGCTGTACGTCGACCGGCACTTCCCGCCGCACGCCAAGGACCGGATGCTCGAGCTCGTCGACAACCTCGTCGAGGCGTTCCGGCGCAGCCTGTCCGGCGTGCCGTGGATGGGCGAGGCGACCCGCGCGCAGGCGCTGGCCAAGCTCGGGTCGTTCACCCCGAAGATCGGCTACCCCGACCGCTGGCGCGACTACTCGACCCTCGTCGTCGAGGCGGGCGACCTGCTCGGCAACGTCAGACGAGCGAGCGCCTTCGAGGTCGACCGCAACCTCGCCAAGCTCGGTGGCCCGATCGACCGCGACGAGTGGTTCATGACGCCGCAGACGGTCAACGCGTACTACAACCCCGGGATGAACGAGATCGTCTTCCCGGCGGCGATCCTCCAGCCGCCCTTCTTCGACGTCGAGGCCGACGACGCCGCGAACTACGGCGGCATCGGCGCGGTGATCGGCCACGAGGTCGGGCACGGCTTCGACGACCAGGGCTCGCAGTTCGACGGCCGCGGTGAGCTGCGCGACTGGTGGACCGAGGACGACCGCGCCCGCTTCCAGGCCCTCGCCGACGCCCTCGTCGCGCAGTTCGACGGCCTCGAGTCCCGCGACGCCCCGGGGCACCCGGTCAACGGCGCGCTGACCGTCGGCGAGAACATCGGCGACGTGGCGGGCCTGACCATCGGCTACTCCGCCTACCGGATCTCCCTCGGTGAGGCCCCCGCCCCCGTGCTCGACGGGTACACGGGGGAGCAGCGGTTCTTCCTCGGCTGGGCCCAGATCTGGCGGGGCAAGTCCCGCGCCGCCGAGGCCGAGCGACTGCTGGCAGTCGACCCGCACAGCCCGATGGACCTGCGGGCCAACGCCGCCCGCAACCTCGACGAGTTCCACGAGGCGTTCGGCACCGCCCCCGGCGACGGGATGTGGCTGCCGGAGGGCGAGCGGGTCCGGATCTTCTGATGCCCGCCGTTTGGGCCCCGGCCCCGCACCTTGACAGGATGACCGCGTGACTGACTCCTTCCTGGTCTATGCCGGCATCGCGGTCGCCGTCCTCGTCGTCGTCGGGGGGGTCGTCTTCGGGCTGCTCCGCGGGCGGGGCGGGGCTCCGGAGCTCGAGCGGGACCTCCCGGAGGTGCCCGGCGCGCCCGGGCCCGCCGACGCCGACCTGGCCCCGGACGGCGCGATCGGCACGATCGAGCACCCCGGCGAGGTCGTCCAGGAGCCCGAGGCTCCGGTCGGCCCGGTGCCGACGGCGCCCACCGTCGAGACGCCCTCGGCGCCCGCCGGCCGGCTCCGGCGCCTGCGCGCGCGACTGGCCCGCTCCAACTCCGCCCTCGGCAAGGGCCTCCTCGCGCTGCTCGCGGGCGGCTCGCTCGACGACGCCGCGTGGGAGGAGGTCGAGGACACCCTGCTGGCCGCCGACCTCGGCGTCCAGGCGAGCACCGAGCTCGTCGACGCCCTGCGCACCCGCGTGGCGGTCGAGGGCGTCACGGACGAGGCGGCCGTCCGGACGATGCTCCGCGAGGAGCTGCTCGCCCTCGTCGACCCCTCGATGGACCGCTCGCTCGCCGACTCGCGGGTCGACGGGCGCCCGGCGTGCATCCTCGTCGTCGGCGTCAACGGCACGGGCAAGACGACGACCGTCGGCAAGCTGGCCCGGGTGCTCGTCGCCGAGAACAAGGACGTCGTCCTCGGGGCTGCCGACACCTTCCGCGCCGCCGCCGCCGACCAGCTCGAGACCTGGGGCGGGCGCGTCGGCGTCCCGACCATCCGCTCGGACCGCGACGGCGCCGACCCCGCCTCGGTCGCGTTCGACGCGGTCAAGGCGGCCGCCGAGATGGAGGCCGACGTCGTGCTCATCGACACCGCCGGCCGGCTCCAGAACAAGGTCGGGCTCATGGACGAGCTCGGCAAGGTCAAGCGGGTCATCGAGAAGCAGAGCCCGGTCGACGAGGTGCTGCTCGTCCTCGACGCCACGACCGGCCAGAACGGCATGCGCCAGGCGGAGGTGTTCTCGCAGGTCGTGGGGATCACCGGCATCGTCCTCACGAAGCTCGACGGCACGGCCAAGGGCGGGATCGTCGTCGCCGTCCAGCGCGCGCTCGGGGTGCCGGTCAAGCTCGTCGGCCTCGGCGAGGGCCCCGACGACCTCGCACCGTTCGACGCCGAGGCCTTCGTCGACGCGCTCATCGACTGACCGGTCCGAGACGGCTCCGCCACGCCATGTTGTGGCGGAAGTGAGGTGTGCCTTACCTTGGTAACGCACGTCCCCGTCCGCCGCGAGCCGAGGAGCCCGATGTCCCTGTTGTCCGTCGCCCTGCGCGACCGGGCGATCGAGCCCGCTCCCGGCGCCGTGGTGGATGCGCTCCCGACGCTGGCTGACCTCGCGCCGGGCACCTCTGCCCGGATCGTCGACGTGCGCGACGACCTCGACCCGGCCTCGGCGCGGCGGCTCCTCGACCTCGGCTTCGCGCCCGGCGCGCTCGTCGCGGTCGTCCGGCGCGCGCCGATGGCCGACCCCGTCGTCTTCCGGGTGGCCGGCGGCGAGCTCGCGCTGCGTCGCCGTCAGGCACGGTGCATCCGCGTGTCCCTCGGCGCGTGACCTCCAGCGCGCCCACGGACGACCCCGGACGGCTGGCCCACGACGACGCGCTCCGGCTGGCCCTGGTCGGCAGCCCGAACTCGGGCAAGACCACCCTCTTCAACGCGCTGACCGGGCTGCGCGCCAAGACCGGCAACTATCCCGGTGTCACCGTGTCGCGCTACGAGGGCACGACCGAGGTCCGGGGTCGCACGGCGTTCATCGAGGACCTCCCGGGCAGCTACTCGCTCGACCCGATCAGCCCCGACGAGCAGGTTCTCGCCGACGAGCTGGACCCGGACAACCCGGCGGGCACCCCTGACGGCCTCCTCGTCACCCTCGACGCCACGACGCTCGAGCGGTCGCTCCGGTTGCTGGCGCAGGTGCTGAACACCGAGCTGCCCGTCTGCGTCGTGCTCACCTTCTCCGACGAGCTGGCCCGGCGCCTGGGGGCGCTGGACACCGCGGCCCTGGCCCGGGGGCTCGGCGTGCCGGTCGTGCCGGTGACGAGCGGCCGGCGCTCGGACCTCGTCACGCTGCGCGAGCTGATGGGGGACCCCGCCGCCTGGGCGCGCCCGGTGGTGCTGCCGCCCTCGGCCCCGGCGGAGGTCACGAGCTGGGTGGCCTCCGTCCTCGCCGGGGCCGCCTACCGGCTGCCCGAGGAGGACGACCGCACCCGGCGGGTCGACGCCGTCCTCCTGCACCCCGTCTGGGGGTCGCTCGTCTTCTTCGCGACGATGTTCGCCTTCTTCCAGGTCATCTTCACGGCCGCCGCCCCGCTGCAGGACGGCATCGAGCGGTTCTTCGGCTGGCTCGGGGGCGTCTCGGCCGGTGGCATCCCCAACGCGACCGTGAGGAGCTTCGTCTCCGACGCCCTGCTCGGCGGGGTCGGCGGCGTGCTCGTCTTCCTCCCGCAGATCTCCCTGCTGTTCCTCATGATCTCCCTCCTCGAGGGCATCGGGTACATGGCGCGCGCGGCCTTCCTCATGGACCGGGTGATGTCGAAGGCGGGGCTCGAGGGCCGCGCCTTCGTCGCGCTGCTGTCCTCGGTCGCGTGCGCGGTCCCGGGGATCATGGCGACCCGGACCCTGCCGTCGGCGCGCGACCGGATCGCGACGATGATGGGCGCCCCGCTCATGACCTGCTCGGCCCGGCTGCCGGTCTACGTGCTGCTCATCGGGCTCGCGGTCGACCCGGACGCGGGCTGGGGACCGTTCAGCGCGCAGGGCGCCACGATGTTCGGGCTCTACCTCCTCGGCGCCGTGTCCGCGATGACCTCGGCGTGGGTCTTCTCCCGCCTCGGGCGCAGCCGGGGGCCGTTGCTGCCGTTCTACATGGAGATCCCGCCCTACCGGCTGCCCTCGCTCCGCTCGGTCGCGCTCTCGGTGTGGGACGCCGTCCGCACCTTCCTGCGGAAGATCGGCAAGATCATCCTCGTCACCACGGTGCTGCTCTGGGTGCTGCTCAGCCTGCCCGTGCAGGGGGCGGCCGACCTCCGGCAGGCCGGTGTCGACCCGGGCGACGACACGGCCGTCTCCGCGTACGTCATCGACCACAGCTACGCGGCCGCGGTGGGGCACGCGGTCGAGCCGGTGTTCGAGCCGCTCGGGTTCGACTGGCGGATCAACATCGGCGTGCTGGCCTCGCTGTCGGCGCGGGAGGTGTTCGTCGCGACGATGGGGCAGGTGGCCTCCGCGCAGGACCGCGAGAACCCGCGGGCGGCCCTCGAGACGCTCACCGTCGACGAGGGACCGCGCCGCGGCGAACCGCTCTTCACCGCGCCGGTCGTGGCCGCGCTGCTCGTCTTCTTCCTCTACGCGCTCCAGTGCATGTCGACCGTCGGCGTCCTCCGCCGCGAGTCGGGCTCGTGGCGGTGGCCGGCCATCGCGTTCGGCTACATGTTCGTCCTCGCCTGGAGCCTGGCCTGGGTCGCCCGCACGGTCGTCGGGGCGGTGACCTGAGGTGGACCGCCCCGTCCCCGAGGGCGCCCACGGCGGGCCCGCGCCGCTCGTCCCGGTGCACCCGGAGCCGGTGCCGGGGGAGGCGCAGGTCCTGCGGTGGATGGTCCCGGCGGACGCCCTCGGCTTCGTCGGCGTCCCGGCCCTCGTGCCACCGGCCCTCCAGCACCTGCTCGACGGGGGCGTCCTCGCCGCCCTGACGGTGGAGCCCGCCGCCGTGCGCACGACCCTCGCCCCCGGGCTCACCTGGCGCGAGCACGGGGGCCGGGTCCGCGAGGCGCTGCAGGGGGCCCTCGCCACCCCCGACGGCTGGCAGCCCCCGGCCGGCGGGGCGAACGCCGACGACGTGCTGCGGATGGCCTTCGACGAGGTGCTGGGCGGCGAGGTCGGCGACTACATCCGCTCGCACGGTGGCCGCATCGAGCTCCTGAGCGCCGCCGACGACGAGGTCGTGGTCCGGCTCGACGGCGCCTGCGCCCACTGCCCCGCCTCGGACAGCACCCTCACCGAGCGGATCGAGACGGGGTTGCGCGCGCGCTACCCGGGCCTGCGTCGGCTCGTCGCGCGCACCGACCCGGGCCTCGCCGCGGGCCGCCGCCTGCTCCGCGTGCTCCCCACGACGCGCCGCTGACGCGAGCCCGCGTCCCCCCCGGGTCTCACCATCCGGGACCGGCAGGGGTCCGAAACCCGATGCTTACACCCGGGGGCCGGACGCAACATGCGCGTAACAGGACTCGGCAGGGGGCGAAACCCGGGCCCGTGAAAGTACTGCGTCATGAGCACGACACTCCTCCCCTTGGCAGATGCTGCGGAGACCCTCGACTACGCCTCGACGGGCTTCCTCATCATCTGCGCGTCCCTCGTCCTCCTCATGACCACTCCGGGTCTGGCGCTGTTCTACGGCGGTCTCTCCCGGTCCAAGTCGGTCCTCAACATGATGATGATGTCCTTCGCCTCGATGGGCGTCGTCGGCATCGTGTACGTCCTCTGGGGCTACTCGATGTCCTTCGGCACCGAGGACCTCGGCGGAATCATCGCGAACCCGTTCGAGAAGTTCGGCCTCTCGAACATGCAGGACATCTTCAACGGCTTCGGCTACGAGGGGTACGGCAACGTCCCCGAGCTGGCCTTCGTCGGCTTCCAGCTGACCTTCGCGGTCATCACGGTGGCCCTGATCAGCGGTGCCGTGGCCGACCGCGTCAAGTTCTCCACGTGGATGGTGTTCAGCGCCCTGTGGGTCACCTTCGCGTACTTCCCGATCGCCCACATGGTGTGGGGTGGCGGTCTCCTCTCGGGCGCCGAGTCCAGCCTCGCCTCGCTCGTCTACGGCTCGACCGACGGGGCGGCCAACGTCGCACCGATCGACTTCGCCGGTGGCACGGTCGTCCACATCAACGCCGGCATGGCGGGTCTCGTCCTCGCCCTCGTCGTCGGGCTGCGCGTCGGTTTCGGCAAGGTGCCGATGCGGCCGCACAACGTCCCGCTCGTGATGATCGGTGCCGGGCTGCTCTGGTTCGGCTGGTTCGGCTTCAACGCCGGCTCCGAGCTCGCCCCCGACGGCACCGCGGCCCTGGTCTGGGTCAACACGACCGTCGCGACCTGCGCGGCGATGATGGGCTGGCTGCTCCTGGAGAAGCTCCGGGACGGCCACGCCACCTCCGTCGGCGCCGCCTCCGGTGTCGTCGCCGGCCTGGTCGCGATCACCCCGGCCTGTGGTGCACTCTCGCCCCTCGGCTCGATCGCCCTCGGCGCCGTCGCCGGTGCCCTCTCCGCCTACGCGGTGGGCCTCAAGTACAAGTTCGGCTACGACGACTCACTCGACGTCGTCGGCGTCCACCTCGTCGCCGGCCTCTGGGGCACCATCGGCTCCGGCCTGCTCGCCACGAGCGGTGGCCTGTTCTACGGTGACGGCATCGACCAGACCGTCGTCCAGGTCCTCGTCGCCCTCGCCTCCCTCGTCATCTCGGGTGTCGTCACCCTCGTCATCGCCCTGGCGCTCAAGGCGACGATGGGCTGGCGGATCCCCGAGGACGTCGAGGTCGCAGGGATCGACCAGGCCGAGCACGCCGAGTCCGCCTACGAGCTCGCCGACCGCGGCGGCCGTCTCGGTGGCCTCGGCACGGCCGCCCACGGCGCCTCGCGCACCAGCGACGAGAGCCTCGACCTCGAAGGAGCCAAGTGATGAAGCTCGTCACCGCCATCATCAAGCCGCACCAGCTCGACGAGGTGAAGGAGGCCCTCGAGGCCTTCGGCATCCAGGGCATGACCATCAGCGAGGCCCAGGGCTACGGCCGCCAGCGCGGGCACAGCGAGGTCTACCGCGGCGCGGAGTACACCGTGGACTTCGTCCCGAAGACCCGGCTGGAGGTCCTCGTCGACGACATGGACGCCTCCTCGGTCGTCGACGTCGTCCTCAAGGCCGCGCAGACCGGTCGCATCGGTGACGGGAAGGTCTGGGTGACTCCCGTCGAGGAGGTCGCCCGGGTCCGCACCGGAGAGCGTGGGGTCGAGGCGATCTGAGCGATGGCCACCTCCTCGAGCGACATCGGCTCCCGGAGGCTCGACCTGGCCGGCACCCGCGACTTCGCCGTCGCGGGGGCCGGCCGGTCGCGCCGGGCCGCCCTGTCGACCTTCAACCGCGAGTGGCTCGCCGACGTCTGGCGCTCCGCGACCGGTGGGGTGCGCCTCGAGGGGGTGGCCCTCGCGGCCGTCGGGAGCCTCGGCCGCGGTGACGCCGGGCCGCTGAGCGACTACGACCTCGTCCTGCTCCACTCCGAGCGCTCCCTCCCCACCACGGAGCTCACCGCGCTCGCCGACCGCATCTGGTACCCGATCTGGGACGCGGGCGTCCGCCTCGACCACAGCGTCCGCACCGTCACCCAGTGCCGCCAGGTGGCGGCCGCCGACCTCACCGCCGCCGTCGGGCTGCTCGACCTCGCGCACCTCGCCGGTGACGACGAGCTCGTCGCGGCGGCCCGGGCCACGGTGGCCCACGACTGGCGCGGCAACGCCCGCAAGCGCCTGCCGCAGCTCGTCGAGTCCCAGGCCGCACGCCACGCGCGGCAGGGTGACCTCGCGCAGTCCATCGAGCCAGAGCTCAAGGAGGCCCACGGCGGTCTCCGGGACATGACCGTCCTCGCCGCGCTCACCGAGGCGTGGCTCGCCGACCGCCCACACGGCGGGGTCGACGCCGCGCACGAGCTGCTCCTCGACGTCCGCGACGCCGTCCACGTCGTGACCGGCCGCGGCCGGGACCGGCTCGGCCGCGAGGACCACGACGCCGTGGCCGCCCTCCTCGGGTACCCCGACGCCGACGACCTCCTCACCGCGGTCTCGGGCGCCGGGCGGCTCATCGCCTACGCGCTCGACGGGACGGTGCGTCGCGCCGGGCAGTCCCAACGGGCACGGACCCTGCGGGTCGGCCCGCGCCGTCCGCAGATGACCCCGCTCGGCCACGGTCTCTTCGCGAGCGACGGCGAGGTGGTCCTCGGGTCCTCGCGCCTCGCCGAGACCGACGAGGGGATGGCGCTGCGGGCCGCCACCGTCGCGGCCCGTGCCGGGATGCCCATCGCGCCCGCGACCCTGGAGAACCTCGCGGCGAGCACGCCCGAGCTGCCGACACCGTGGCCCTCGTCCGCCCGTGACCAGCTCGGCGACCTGCTCGCCGCCGGCCCCGGGCTGGTCACCGTGTGGGAGGGGCTCGACCAGGTCGGCATCGTCGAGCGCTGGCTCCCGGAGTGGGCCGCCGTGCGCTCGCGCCCGCAGCGCAACGCCGTCCACCGCCACACCGTGGACCGGCACCTCGTCGAGACGGTCGTCCGGGCGGCGGGCCTGGTCCGCCGCACGTCGCGCCCGGACCTCCTGCTCGCCGCCGCGCTCCTCCACGACATCGGCAAGGTGCGCGCGGCCCACGACCACTCGGTCACCGGGGCCGAGCTCACCCGGTCCGTCGCGGTGCGGTGGGGCTTCTCGCCGCGCGACGTCGAGATCCTCGTGACGCTCGTGCGCGAGCACCTGACGGTCATCGAGCTGGCGACCCGTCGCGACCACCAGGACCCGGCCACGGTGGACGCCGTGGTGGCCGCGGTCGGCGGCGACCGGGAGGTCTTCGAGATCCTCCTCGCCCTGACCGAGGCCGACGCCTCCGCCGCAGGGCCGCTGGCCTGGACCGACTGGCGCGCGACGCTCCTCGAGCAGCTCGCCGTCGCGGTGCGGGCCCGCCTCGACGCACCCCGCCCCGTCCCGGACCGGTCCGTCGAGACGGCCGACGCCGCCGCGGTGCGCCGGCTCGACGCCGAGGTCGCGACGGCCGTCCGGGCCGGCGAGCCCCGGGTGCAGGTCGTCTCGGGGGGCGGGTCGCACCGCCTCGACATCCTCGACGTCGACCGGGTCGGCCTGTTCGCCGACACCGCCGGGCTGCTCGCGGCGGAGGGGCACACCGTGCGCACCGCGATCCTGCGGACGGTCGAGGGGGTGGCCGTCGACGAGTGGCACGTGGAGTCCCCGAGCGGTGCCGTCCCGGACCCCGAGCGCATCGTCCGCGGCCTGGCCCGGTTGGCCCGCGGCGACCGGGGGCCGCTGCAGACCCTCGACCGTCGGCGGGCGCACCTGCCCCGGCCCTCCGGCCGGTCTGGCGTCGGCTCACCGGGTCAGGCGCGTGCCCTCGTGGTGCCGGGGGCGAGCACCGAGGCGACCGTGCTCGAGGTGCGCGCCCAGGACCGGCCCGGGCTGCTCCACGAGCTCGGGGCCTGCCTCGCCGGCGCCGGCATCTCGGTGCGCTCGGCGCACATCGCGACCTACGCCGGCCAGACCCTCGACACCTTCTACCTCACCGGGACCGACGGTCTGCCGCTCCCACCGCCCCGGGTGGCCCAGGCCGTCAGCCTCGTCATCGACACCTGCGACGGCGTCGACCCGGCCTGACTCGGCGATCGGGGCGCGCCGGGGCGCCCCGGGGTGCCCCGGGTCCTCAGTCGGGGAGCCAGCCCTCCGGGCCCGCAGACCCGGCGGGGTACTCCTCCATCGGGACCGCGTCCCGCGCCCAGGCCGAGATGACCGGCGCCATGATCCGCCAGCACTCCTCGGCGGTGTCCCCGCGCACGGTCAGGAGCTGGTGGCCGTCGAGGACCTCTCCGAGGACCTCGCCGTAGGGCAGCATCCGGGGGGCCGCGAGCGTCGTCGTGAGCGCCTTCTGCTCGAGGTCGACGGGGTCGCCCTCCGCGTTCATCGTCAGGCTGAGGCAGACCGCCCCGGGCTTGAGGTCGATGACGAGCCGGTCGCCGCCGGAGCCGCCGTGGAAGCCGTCGGGGAGGTGGGCGACGTCGCGGAAGTGGGCCACGACCTGCTTGCGCGCGGTGCCGAGGGCCTTGCCGCTGCGCAGCACGAAGGGCACCCCGCTCCACCGGGCGTTGGCGATCTCCAGGGTCACCTGGGCCAGGGTCTCGGTCCCGCGCGCGGGGTCGACGCCGTCCTCGGCCGTGTAGTCGGGGACCGAGCGCTCACCGATCGTCCCCGCCGTGTAGCGGGCGCGCCGTGAGGAGCGGGAGGGCGAGCCGCCCCACAGCCGGGTCGCCCGCAGCACCTGGGCCTTCTGGTCCTGGAGCTCACGCGGGTCGAGCGAGGCGATCGACTCCATCGCGAAGAGGGCCAGCACCTGGAGGAGGTGGCTCTGGAGCATGTCCCGCAAGGCGCCCGCGTGGTCGTAGTACCCCGCGCGCCCCTCGAGGGCGAGGTCCTCGTCGTACACGACCTCGACCCGCTCGATGTGCTCGGCGCTCCAGACCGCCGAGAGCATGCGGTTGGCGAAGCGCAGGCCGACGAGGTTGAAGACGGTCGCGACGCCGAGGAAGTGGTCGATCCGGTAGATGTCCTCCTCGGGGACGAGGTGGTGCAGGAGCCGGTTGAACCGGGCCGCGGACTCGCCGTCGGTGCCGAACGGCTTCTCCAGGGCCAGGCGGGTGGTCTCGGGCAGGTCGACCCCGCGCAGCAGGCCGCAGACCTTCATCGTCACCTGCGGCGGGAGGGCGAAGAACAGGACGAGCGGACCGTCGCCGCAGTCGGCCACGAGGTCACGCAACGACTGCTCGTCGAAGAGGTCGGCCTGCACGTACGCCGTGCTCTCGGCGAGCGACTCCGCCACCTCCGGGGCGGCGTCGACCCCGGAGAAGGCGTCGGTCACCCGCTCGCGCCACTGGTCCGGGGACAGGTCGACCCGGTCCGCGCCGACCACGCGCAGCGGGCGGTCGGGCTGCACGGCGAGCAGGGTCGCGAGGCCGGGCAGCAGCAGCCGGCGGGTCAGGTCACCGCCGGCACCGAGGATGAGCAGCGTGGTCCGGGGGGATGAGGACACCATCTCCGCAGCATGGCACGACGCCGTCGCGCGCCCGCGCCGGTGGGGGACCGAGGAGCCCGGCGCGCCCGTTAACCTTGTGCGGTGTTCACGAGCCTGTCCGACCGCCTGACCGAGACCTTCCGGAACCTTCGGACCAAGGGCCGCCTCAGCGAGTCCGACGTCAACAAGACCGTCCGCGACATCCGGATGGCGCTGCTCGACGCCGACGTCGCGCTGCCCGTCGTCAAGGCGTTCACGGGGAACGTGCGCGACCGTGCCCTGGGGTCCGAGGTCAGCGAGGCGCTCAACCCGGCGCAGCAGGTCGTCAAGATCGTCAACGAGGAGCTCGTCGGGATCCTCGGCGGGGAGACCCGTGGCATCCGGTTCGCCAAGCAGCCGCCGACCGTCATCATGCTCGCCGGGCTCCAGGGCTCGGGCAAGACGACCCTCGCCGGCAAGCTCGCCCACTGGCTCCGGGAGCAGGGCCACACGCCGATGCTCGTGGCGGCCGACCTCCAGCGCCCGAACGCCGTCACCCAGCTCGAGGTCGTCGGCCAGCGGGCGGGGGTCCCCGTCTACGCGCCCGAGCGGGGCAACGTCTCCGGTCACGACGTCGTCGGCGGTGACATCGAGGGCACCCGCTCGCACGGCGACCCGGTGCGCGTCTCGCGGGACGGCATCGCCGAGGCCCGGGCCAGGCAGCACGACGTCGTCATCGTCGACACCGCCGGCCGGCTGGCCGTCGACGCCGACCTCATGCAGCAGGCGGCCGACATCCGCGCGGCCATCCAGCCCGACGAGGTCCTCTTCGTCATCGACGCGATGATCGGCCAGGCGGCCGTCGACACGGCCGAGGCGTTCCAGGAGGGCGTCGACGTCACCGGCGTCGTGCTCACCAAGCTCGACGGCGACGCCCGCGGCGGTGCCGCGCTCTCGGTGGCCTCGGTCACCGGCCGGCCGATCATGTTCGCGTCCACCGGCGAGGGCGTGAAGGACTTCGAGGTCTTCCACCCGGACCGGATGGCCTCGCGCATCCTCGACATGGGCGACGTGCTCACCCTCATCGAGCAGGCCGAGAAGGCCTTCGACCGCACCCAGGCCGCGGAGATGGAGCGGAAGTTCCTCGCGGCCGAGGACTTCACGTTCGACGACTTCCTCCAGCAGATGGCCGCCATCAAGAAGATGGGGTCGCTGAAGTCGATCCTCGGGATGATGCCGGGCATGGGCCAGATGAAGGCCCAGCTCGAGAACTTCGACGAGCGCGAGTTCGACCGGGTCGAGGCGATGGTGCGCTCGATGACCCCGTTCGAGCGCAACCACCCCAAGCAGATCAACGGCTCCCGCCGCGCCCGCATCGCGAAGGGGTCGGGGGTCAGCACCTCCGAGGTCAACCAGCTGCTCGAGCGCTTCGGCGACGCCCAGAAGATGATGAAGCAGCTCGCCAAGGGTGGGGGCATGCCGGGGATGCCCGGGATGCCCGGGATGCCGGGCATGGGGTCCGGCCCGGGCAAGCGCGGCAAGCAGCAGCCCCAGCGGAAGAAGTCCAAGTCCGGCAACCCGGCGAAGCGGGCGGCGGAGGAGCGGGCCGCGGCGCAGAAGGCCGCGACGCGCCCCGCCGGCTCGAGCTTCGGCGCCGAGGGCGAGGCCCCCGGCCTCGACCCCGCCTCGCTCGACCCGGCGCAGCTGCCGAAGGGCTTCGAGAAGTTCCTCGGGACGTGACCGACCAGGCCGCGGGTCGGCTCAACACCCTCGCCGTCGGCACGGAGGGTCCGCGCGTCGCGTTCCTCCACGGCCTGTTCGGGCAGGGGCGCAACTGGACCCAGGTCGCCAAGTCCCTCTCCGGGCCGGACGGCACCAGCGCGCGCTGCCTCCTCGTCGACCTCCCCGACCACGGCCGCTCGCCGTGGACGGAGGACTTCTCGTACGAGAACTACGCGGACGCCGTGGCCCGGACGCTCGCGGCGGTGGCTCCGGGGGAGCGCTGGGTGGTCGTCGGGCACAGCCTCGGCGGCAAGGTGTCGATGGTGCTCACCCTCGCCCACCCCGACCTCGTCGCGAGCCTCGTCGTCGTCGACATCGCCCCCAAGGGGTACGGCGACCTCGACCGCTTCACCGGGTACATCGACGAGATGCGCGCGCTGCCGCTCGGGGAGCTGACCAGCCGCGCCGACGCCGAGGAGCGGTTCGCCGAGCCGGACCCCGGCGTCAAGGCCTTCCTGCTCCAGAACCTGCGGCGCTCCGGGACCGACTGGTCGTGGCAGGTCAACCTCGACCTCATCCACGCCGACGCCGAGCGGGGGGACGAGTCCCGGATCGCCGACTTCCCCGACCTCGGGGCCACCACGTGGGACGGCCCGGTCGTGTGGCTGGCCGGGAGCGAGTCCGGGTACGTCCGTGACGAGGACGTCCCGGCCATGCGGGCGCACTTCCCCCGGACGCGGTTGGTGCGGGTCAACGGTGCGGCGCACTGGGTGCACACCGACGCCCCCGAGGTGGTCGTCGAGACCCTGCGCCGCGTGCTGCGCTCCCTCTCCGCCTAGGCATCGGTGCCGCTGGGGACCGTTGCCGGCACGCGGTCGGGCCTCGGGGACGGAGCCGGGGTGCCGTGACCCTCGCCCTCGACGTCGATCGTGGGCAGGATCCGGTCCAGCCAGCGCGGGAGCCACCACGCCCGGGCGCCGAGCAGGCTCATCAGGGCCGGCACCAGGGTCATCCGGACGAGGAACGCGTCGACGAGGACGCCGACGGCGAGCGCGAAGCCGAACTGCCGGATCGTCGTGTCGTCGCTGAAGACGAAGCCGGCGAAGACGGAGACCATGATGACGGCGGCGGCGAGCACGACCCGGCTGGCGTGGTCGAAGCCGTGGACGATGGCGTCACGGGGCTCCAGACCGTGGGAGTGGGCCTCGCGCATGGAGCTGACGAGGAAGACCTGGTAGTCCATGGCCAGCCCGTAGAGGATCCCGGTGACCATGATCGGGAGGAAGCTGAGCAGCGGGCCGCCGGTGTCGAGGCCGACGAGGCCGATGAGCCAGCCCCACTGGAAGAGCGCGGTGGTCAGCCCGAAGGTCGCGGCGATCGTGAGCAGGAAGCCGGCGGTGGCCTTGACGGGGATGACGACGGAGCGGAAGACGAGCAGCAGGACCAGCAGCGAGAGCCCGACGATGATGGCGAGGTACTCCGGGAGCGCCGCCGTCAGCCGGTCGGTGATGTCGATGTTGATGGCCGTGAGGCCGGTGACGCCGAGGGTCGTGCCGGTGCTCCCGGCCAGGGCGAGGTCCGGCCCGCGGAGCGTCCGGACGAGGTCGGCCGTCCGAGCGTCATCGGGGCCGTTGTCGGGGATGACGGTGAACATCGCCAGGGTGCGCCCGGGGTTGGTCCCCATGAGCGACACGGACGCGACGTCCTCGCTCTCCCGGAGCCCGGAGGTGAGCCTCGCGAGGCCGGCCTGGTCGAGGGCGGTTCCGTCCTGGGCGTGGGCGACGACGAGGAGCGGGGCGTTGAAGCCCTCGCCGAACCCGCGGGTGATCGCGTCGTAGCTCTGGCGTGAGGTGCTGTCCCGGGCGTCGGCTCGGCCCGTCGGCATGCCGAGGTCCATGCTCAGGGCGGGGACGGCGGCCAGGCCGAGGACGACGACGACGCCGCCGACCGCGACCCACGGCCTCCGGACGAGCAGGGTGGCCCAACGGTTGGCCAGGCCCTTCTCCTCCGACGTGGTGAGGAGCCGGCCACGAGCGCGCGCCTTCGCCGAGCAGATCCGTTCGCCGACGATGCCGAGCAGCGCCGGGACCAGGGTGAGGGCGATGACCACGGCAAGGGCCACCGTCGAGGCGGCCACGAGGGCCATCGTGGTGAGGAAGCCGATCCCGATCACGGTCATCCCGACCAGCGCGATGACCACGGTCGACCCGGCGAAGACGACGGCGCTCCCTGCGGTGGCGACGGCCCGCGCGGTGGCCTCCCGGGCGCTCAGCCCGTCGACGAGGATCAGCCGTCGCTGGCGGTTGACGATGAACAGCGCGTAGTCGATCCCCACGGCGAGTCCGACCATGAGGGCCAGGGCTGGGGTTGCCGTGGTCAGCGTGATGGAGCCCGACAACGCGAAGGCGGCGCCGAGGCCGATCCCGACCCCCGTGAGCGCGGTGAGGACCGGCAGGCCGGCGGCGCGCAGGGATCCGAGGGTGAGGAACAGCACGAGCAGTGCGATGCCCAACCCGATCGCCTCGTGCCCGCCGACCGGCGGGTGCATCGTGTCGAGCGAGTCGCTGGGCAACGCCGTGACGCCCGTGCCGGCGACCGCCCGCTCCGCCAGGGCGGTGACCTCGTCGGTCGTCCCGGCGGGCAGGGAGTCGACCTGCGCGGTGAACTGGACCTGGAGCATCGCCACGCTGCCGTCGGGGGACACCATGACACCCGCGACCGGGGAGCCGTCGGCGAGCAACGGCCGGTAGGGCGGTGCCGAGTCGGCGCCGCTCGCCGACGGGTCCTGCGGGACCTCGCCGACCGCCGGGGCGGGCCGCTCCACCGTCGTGGGCAGGGCCGCGATGTCGGCCGCGGCGGCGGCGATGCCACGTGCGCGCTCGCCGGTGTCGAGGCGCTCCCCCTCGGGGACGGTGAACACGAGGACCCCCTGCCCGCCGCTGGCCTGCGGCAGCTCCGCGCGCAGCTGGTCGAGCACCTGCTGGCTCGGGGTGCCGTCGATGGTCATCGACGTGGAGATGCGCCCCCCGCCGGTGAGCGCGAGCGCGAGGACGGCGCCGAGGACGACCAGCCAGCTGATGACGAACATCCACGGGCGTGCGTAGGCGGTGCGTCCGAGGCGGTGCAGGAGGGTGGACATCGGGGGGCGCCCCTTTCGGGTCGGGCTGGACGACGCGGTGGTGGAGGGCCACCGCGGTGGTGACGGGGGAGCGTGGGGCGCGCCGGTCGGGGTCAGAACCCGTCGCGCAGGTGGGTGAAGGTGAGGTCGACGAACTCGTCGAGGGTCAGCTCGCCCGCCCCGGCGTCGGGTTGCCCGGGCAGGCGGACCGAGACGTGCCCGTCGAGCACGCACGAAAGGGCCCCGTAGGCGGCGCCGACGAGCAGGTGGGCGGTGACTCGGTTGGTCCGGCCGTCGACCCGGGCGAGCAGGGCCTCGCGAGCGGCCTCGCGGATGGCGCGTTGGACCTCGAGCAGGTGCGGACGCAGCGAGGGGTGGACGACGGCGAGCGCGTGGAGCTCGCGCAGCGCCACGAGCAGCCCGTCGCTCAGCTGCTGGCGGGCCACCGCGCGCAGCCAGTCGACCGCGGGAAGGTCCACGTCGGGGGTGGTGTCCAGCGCGTGGCGGACCCGCTCGTACGCGATGGCCACGATCGCCTCCTCCTTGCCCGCGAAGTGGTTGGCGAAGGTGCGCCGCGAGTAGCCGGCCCGGGCGGCCACCTCGTCGATGGTGAAGTCGTCCACGCCCCGTTCGCGGGCCAGGTCGAACGCCGCGTGGGCGAGCGCTCGGGCGGTCTCACGTCGCTTGGTCTCCCGCAGGGTGGCGTCCGTCATGCCGCCACTGTGGCACACGCATTGCCCATTGGGCAAACTTGCCCAATGGGCATACACTGGCCCGATGGTGTGCCCGACGCGACCGCAGCCCGATGCCCACGACCGGCTCAGGGTCGGACTGATGCGCGCGGGGCTGCGGATGTGGGACGCGCGCGACCAGCCCGACGCGCTGCCGGACGCCCTCCAAGACCTCGTGGGGTACGCGGTCGCCGAGATCCTGCCCCACCTGGAGAGCGATGAGCAGTGGCTCCTCGAGGCGCAGGGCTGCCCCTCGGGAGGCCTGCTGGCGGAGGCGATGCGCGCCGAGTCCCGGACGATGGCCGGGGCCGTCCACGAGCTGACCACGGCCGCCGACGCGTGTGAGGCGATGGCCCTGACCCGGGTCCTCCACGCGCTGCTCGCCGTGCACGACCACCACGAGAACCTGCTGCGTGCCGCCGCGACCTCATGAGCGGGTTCGGCCCTGCGGGCGCGATGCCCGGCTCAGCGGGTGACGCTGTCCTCGGTGTCCGTCGGCGGCCCACCCTCGACCGACGCCGTGAGCTCGGCGGCCCCCGGCGCCTTGAGCGCCACGACGACCGCGGCGACCGCGAGGACGGCCGCGGCGACGAGGAACGCCGACCCCGTCGCGTCGACGAAGGCTGCGCGGGCCGCCTCCAGCACCCGGGCTCCTTGCTCGCCGAACCGCGGCGCCAGCTGTTCGACGGCCGCGAGCGAGGACGTCACGGCGTCGGCTGCCTGCGCGGGGAGCTGGCGGGCCACCGGCTCGAGGTTCGAGGCGTACGCGTCGGTGAGGACGCTGCCGAGCACCGCGATGCCGAGGGCCGAGCCGAACTCGCGGGAGACGTCGTTGACCGCGGACCCGACGCCCTGCTTGCTCGCGGGCAGCGACGCCGTGATCGCCATCGTCGCGGGCGTCGTGGCCAGGGCCATCCCCGCCGCGAAGACGACGATCGCCACGGCCAGGTGCCAGTAGACGAAGTCGGTGGACAGGCGGGTCATCAGGAGCATCCCCACCGCTGCCAGGGCGAGGCCGAGGCCGGCCACCCGGTTGGCCCCGAACCGCAGCGCGAACCGAGGGGCGTTGCGTGCCAACGGGATGAGGGTCACGGGCAACGGGGCGAGGGCGCACGCGGCGAGCAGCGGGGAGAGGTCGGCCACGTACTGGAGGTACTGCAGGATGATGAAGAAGAAGCCGAAGCTCGCGAAGAACTGCACCGTGATCGTCAGGCTGCCCATCCCGAAGCCCGCCCTCCGGAACAGCCGCGGGTCCAGCAGCGGGTCGTGGCGACGCAGCTCCCAGGCCACGAACGCGACGCCGGCGAGGACCCCGACGACGAAGGCCGCGACGGTGAGCCCGTCGGACCACCCCCGCGACGGACCCTCGATGAAGCCGTAGACGAGTCCCGCCACGGTGAGCAGCGACAGGACCCCGCCGACGGCGTCGAGGCGGGGGGCCTCGGGGTCGCGCGAGTCCGGGATGACGAGCAGCGTCCCGACCAGGGCCAGGGCGCCGAGGGTGACGTTGAGGGCGAAGAACGAGGACCAGTCGAAGAACTCGAGGAGGATCCCGGAGCCGAACAGTCCGATGACGGCGCCGCCGCCGGCGACCCCCACCCAGACGCCCACCGCGTGCGCCCGTTCGGCCGGCGGGAACGACGTGGTGATCACCGAGAGGGTCACCGGCATGACCGCCGCGGCGCCCAGCCCCATGACCGCACGCACTCCGATGAGCACGCCCGGGTCGTCGACGGCCAGGCCGACCGCCGCGGCCCCGGCGAAGAGCAGGATCCCGGCGGCGAGCACGGGCCGGCGACCGAACCGGTCGCCGAGGGCGCCGAGCAGCAGCAGCATCCCCGCGAAGACGAGCGTGTAGGCGTCGACGATCCACTGCACCTCGGTGGCCGTGGCCCCCGTCTGCCGCTGGAGGTCGGGGAGGGCCACGTTGAGGCCGCTGACGGCCGAGACGACCATCATCAGGGCGAGGGCGACGACCGCGAGGATCGCGCGGCGGCGACGGGGGCCGAGGTCGTCCGCCGCGGTGGCGGTGCGCCCCGACGCGTCGGGGGAGGAGGGGTGTGTCATGACGGGCTCCTGGTTCAACGGGTGTTCAATAAAGTATTCTGTACGTGTTGAACTCCTTCCGTCAAGGGGGTTGGAGGCACCACGTGGCAGGCTGAGCCCGAGAACGGGAGAGGGGAGCGCGAGCGATGGCAGCGAGCCGCGGCGCGGGACGCCGGACGGGCCCCTCGACGAGCCGGGAGGAGATCCTCGCCGCCGCGCGGGCACTCTTCGCCGAGCGCGGCCTGGACCGCACGAGCGTCCGGTCCATCGCGGCAGCGGCCGATGTCGACCCGGCCCTCGTCATGTACTTCTTCGGCACCAAGCGCGGGCTGTTCCTCGAGGCCATCGCCCTGCCCATCGAGCCGTCCGTCGTCATCCCGGCCGTGCTCGACGGAGACCCGGCCGGGGTGGGCGAGCGGCTGGCGCGGTTCGTCGTCGGCGTCCTCGAGGACCCGGACCGCCGGCAGCGCTTCACCGGACTGCTCCGGTCGGCGAGCGCCGACCCCGAGATCGCCGAGATCCTGCGCACCCGGCTGACCCGCGACATCCTCGAGCCGATCGCCGCGCGGCTCGGCCGGGAGCGTCCGGAGTTCCGGGCGGCGATGGCGATGTCGCAGATCGCGGGGCTCACGATGGCCCGCCACGTCGTCGCGCTCGACGTGCTGCGCGAGGCGGACGCGGACGACATCGTGGCGGCCCTGGCGCCCACCCTCCAGCAGTACCTCGCGGGTGAGGCTGCCCGGGAGCCGGCGGCCGGTCCCGGCTAGGGTCGGCCCATGGCACAGGTGCTGCACCTCACCGGACCCGTCCTCGTCGGCCGGGAGGAGGAGCGGCCCGAGGCCTGGGTCATCGGCGGCCGGCTGACCTTCGAGCGGCCCGGCGGCGACCACGACGTGCAGACCATCGACGGCTGGGTGCTGCCCGGTCTCGTCGACGCGCACTGCCACATCGGCCTCGTCGCCACCGGGGCCACCGACGCCGAGACCGCCGAGGCCCAGGCCGTCACCGACCGCGAGGCCGGCACCCTGCTCATCCGGGACGCCGGCTCACCCTCGGACACCCGCTGGGTCGACGACCGCTCCGACCTGCCGAAGATCATCCGGGCCGGGCGGCACATCGCGCGGCCGCGGCGCTACATCCGGAACTTCGCGTGGGAGGTCGAGCCGGAGGACCTCGTCGAGCGGGTCCGGCTCGAGGCCCGGGCCGGCGACGGCTGGGTCAAGCTCGTCGGCGACTGGATCGACCGCGACGCCGGCGACCTCTTGCCGTGCTGGCCGGTCGACGTCCTCACCGAGGCGGTCGCGGCGGCCCACGAGGAGGGCGCCCGGGTGACGGCCCACTGCTTCGGGGAGCAGTCGCTGCGCGACTTCGCGGCCGCCGGCACCGACTGCGTCGAGCACGCCACCGGCCTCGTGCCCGAGACCGTCGACGCCTTCGCCGCCCAGGGCATCGCCATCGTCCCCACGCTGGTCAACATCGACACCTTCCCGCAGATCGCCGAGCCGGCCCGCGAGAAGTTCCCCGACTACCACCGGCACATGCTCGACCTGCACGCCCGGCGCTACGAGACGGTCGGTGCGGCCCGCGAGGCCGGCATCCCGGTCTACGTCGGCACCGACGCCGGGGGCTCGCTCCCGCACGGCCTCGTCGGGCAGGAGGTCGAGCGGCTCACCCGGTGCGGCTTCTCCGCCGTCGAGGCGCTCGACGCCGCGACGTGGGGGGCGCGGGCCTGGCTCGGGCGCCCCGCCCTCGAGGAGGGCGCCGCCGCCGACCTCGTCGTGTACGCGGCGGACCCCCGGGAGGACGTCGGCGTCCTCGGCCACCCACGCGCGATCGTGCTGCGCGGCGTCGCCGTCGGCTGAGGCCGATTCGGCGGCTCGGGCGCGCTCTGGCAGAATGACGGGCTGTACCCGTCCGCCCGGAGCCCTTCCGGAACCGGACCGGACGCCTACACCGAGCTGTCGGCCCCCCGCGTGAACCGTGCGCGGTCTCGCCGCGCTCACAACAGCAACAGGAGCACCACCATGGCCGTCAAGATCCGCCTCAAGCGCATGGGCAAGATCCGTGCACCGTTCTACCGTGTCGTCGTCATGGACTCCCGCGCCAAGCGGGACGGCCGGGCGATCGAGGAGATCGGCAAGTACCACCCCACCGAGGAGCCCTCGGTCATCCAGATCGACAGCGACCGTGCGCAGTACTGGCTCGGCAACGGCGCGCAGCCGACCGAGGCCGTCGCCGCCCTGCTGAAGATCACCGGCGACTGGCAGAAGTACAAGGGCGAGCCCGGCACCGAGGGCACCCTGCGCGTGGCCGAGCCGAAGCGCTCGAAGAAGGACCTCTACGAGGCCGCGCTCGCCGCCGCGGGCAAGGCCGGCGCCGACGGGTCCGCCGCGACCACGCCGCGCAAGAAGGCCGAGAAGAAGGCCGACGAGCCCAAGGCGGAGGAGCCCAAGGCGGAGGAGCCGAAGGCGGAGGAGCCCAAGGTCGAGGAGCCCAAGGTCGAGGAGGCCACGGCTGCCGACACCGACTCCGGTGAGGCCGCGGCCGAGGGCACCGACACGGACAAGGCCTGACCGTGCTCGAGGAGGCTCTCGAGCACCTCGTCACCGGCATCGTCGACCACAAGGACGAGGTGCAGGTCCGCCGTCGTGACCTGCGTCGGGGCGAGGTCCTCGAGGTGCGCGTGCACCCCGACGACCTCGGCCGCGTCATCGGTCGCTCCGGTCGCACCGCGAGCGCACTGCGCACGGTCCTCGGCGCCCTCTCCGGTGGGCACCAGGTCCGCATCGACATCGTCGACACCGACCGGGTCCGCTGACCCGCGTCCACCACGGCGGGGTGTGCCGGGAGGAGACTCCCCGGTGCACCCCGCCGTCGTCGTCCCCCCACCACGTCACCCCCAGGAGGACCCCGTGAGCCAGCCGACCGTCGTCGCCCGCATCGGCCGGCCGCACGGCCTGCACGGTGAGGTCACGGTGCGCCTGCACACCGACGAGCCGGAGCGCCGCCTCGCGGTCGGCACGGTCCTGGAGACCCAGGCCGACGCCGGCTCCGGCGTGCCGCGGGCCCTCACGGTGCGGTCGACCCGCGTGCACCAGGGGATCTGGCTCGTCGGCTTCGAGGGGGTCCCCGACCGCACCGGCGCCGAGGGCCTGCGGGGCACACGGCTGCTCCTCGATGCCGAGGAGCCGGTCGTCGCGGAGGGCGACGACGACACCTTCACCGAGGACGAGCTCGTCGGGCTCGCCGTGGTCGACCCCGCCGGCGCGACGCTCGGCGAGGTCGCCGGGCTCGAGCTCGGGGCGGTCCAGGACCGGCTCGTCGTGCTGCTGCCCGACGGGCGCCGGGCCCTCGTGCCGTTCGTCGCGGCGCTCGTGCCGGAGGTCGACGTCGAGGGCGGGCGGGTCGTCCTCGACGCCCCGCAGGGGCTGCTCGACCTCGGGGAGTGAGCCCGGTGCGCCTCGACGTCGTCTCGATCTTCCCCGAGTACCTCACCCCGCTCGACCTCTCCCTCATCGGGAAGGCGCGGCGCGAGGGCGTCCTCGAGCTGCACGTCCACGACCTGCGCGACTTCGCCCACGACCGGCACCGGACGGTCGACGACAGCCCGTTCGGCGGGGGCGCCGGCATGGTGATGAAGCCCGGGCCGTGGGCCGAGGCGCTCGACCACGTCGTGGCGTCGGGCGCCACCGACACCGCCCCGGTGCCGCACCTCGTCGTGCCGGGGCCCGGAGGCGTCCCCTTCAGCCAGGCGCTGGCCCACCGGCTCGCCGCCGAGCCGTGGCTGGCCTTCGCGTGCGGACGCTACGAGGGCATCGACGAGCGGGTCTACGAGCACGCCGCCGAACGGATGCCGGTCACGGTGGTCTCGCTCGGCGACTACGTCCTCAACGGCGGAGAGGTCGCCGTCCTCGCGATGGTGGAGGCGGTCGGCCGCCTGCTGCCGGGCGTCGTGGGGAACGCCGAGTCGCTCGTCGAGGAGTCCCACGAGGGCGGGCTGCTCGAGTACCCCGTCTACACGCGGCCGGCGGCGTGGGACGACTCGGGGACGCTGCGCGAGGTGCCGCCGGTGCTGCTCTCCGGCGACCACGCGGCGATCGCGTCGTGGCGGCACGCCCAGCGGGTCGCCCGCACCCTGGCCCGCCGCCCGGACCTCGTCGCGGCCTCGGCGATGGTGGACGGGCTCGACGACCTCGAGGTGCGCGTCGCCACCGCGGCGGACGCCCCCGAGCTGCTCGTCCTCCAGCGCGCGTGCTGGATGCCGGAGGGGCGCGTCTCCGGCTCGTGGCACATCCCGCCGCTCGAGGAGTCGCTCGAGGACGTGGTGGTCGGCCTCGGCACGTGGACCACGTGGGTGGCGCGGGTGCCGTCCGGTGGCCCGGCCCCGGGCCGGCTCGTCGGCTCGGTGCGTGGCCGGCTGCGCCCCGGGGACGAGTCCGTCTGGGAGAGCGGGCGGCTCATGGTCGCCCCCGACCTCCAGGGGCACGGGCTCGGCCGGGCCCTGCTCGAGCTCGCGGAGTCGGGTGCGCCCCAGTCGGTCTCGACCTTCTGGATCAACACCGGTCGGGTCAGCGACACGAACATCCGCCGGTACACGCGCGCCGGCTACCGGCAGGTGCCGGGGGAGGGCGCGTTCCCCGGGACGGTCGACCTCACCAAGCGCCGCCGCCGCTGACCGGAGGCGTCAGGGTCGCAGCGAGGCGCGCAGGTCGTCCGGCAGCAGCCGGGCCATCCCGATGAGCCGCTCGGCGACCACCGCGGTCGTCGTCTGGGCCGCCATGATGCCGACGAGGACGAGCACCTGCGCGGCCGCCGCCTGGGCGGGGGTGCCGCCCCCGAGGAGCACACCGATGAACGCCCCGGGCAGGGTCACCACGCCCGCCGTCCGCACCTGGTCCAGGCCCGGGACGAGCGCCTCCGGCACGCGTCGGTGGATGACCTCGGACACCGCGTCGGCCCGGGTCAGCCCGAGCGAGAGCGCCGCCTCGTACTGCCCGTGCTCCTCGCGCAGCGCCGCGAACGCCCGTCGGCAGGTGAGCGTGTGCCCGTTCATCGTGTTGCCCGCGATGATCCCGACGACCGGGATGAGCGCCAGCCCGGTCGGCGGGACGGTCCGGGTCGCGAGCACCACGACGACGACCGGCAGCAGGCCCGCGAGCATCGCGACGGTCGCCCACGGCCAGGCGGAGCGGGCGTCCACCCGCCGCACCGTCGTGACCACCGCGATGGAGAACATCAGGACGAGCAGGAGGACCGACAGCGCCAGGGAGCGCACGACCGTCGTGATGACGAGCGCTGCCACCCCGAGCTGGCCGATCGCCCGGGCCATCGCGAGGACCGGCGACGAGGGCCGCGGCAGCCGGCCGACGACGTACATGACGACCGTGACCACGAGCAGCAGGACCACGGCGAGGGCGACGGGCAGTCCCGGGTCGATCGTCACGGGCCCAACCTAGGGGTCCGCCGCGCTCCGGTCCCGCTGCCGCGCACCGGGGAGGCTGTCCGGCCGTACCGTCCTGGCGCGTCGGCCGGGCAGCATCGGGGCGGCCGACCGCCCACGCACCCGGTGGCCGCGGCCGTCGCCGATTTCTCCGCACCCCGCCTGCTCTGGCAGGATGGGTCGCTGCGTCCCGTCGACGAACGGCCCCCGCCACAGGGGGAGTGCCCCCGGACCCCGGTCCGACCCGGCATGAGGCCCGACGGACGCCCCGAACGATCCCGAGCAGTACCGAGAACCGCGGATGACCTGTGGCAGCCCGCGAGAAAGCGACACGTCATGCAGCGTTTCGACGACATCGACCAGGCGTCGATGAAGACCGACATCCCCGCGTTCCGCGCGGGCGACACGGTGAACGTCCACGTCAAGGTCGTCGAGGGCACCCGCTCCCGCATCCAGGTCTTCAAGGGCGTCGTCATCCGTCGCCACGGCGGTGGTATCGGCGAGACCTTCACCGTCCGCAAGGTCTCCTTCGGTGTCGGCGTCGAGCGGACCTTCCCGCTCCACACCCCGATCGTCGACCACATCGAGGTCGTGACCCGCGGTGACGTGCGCCGCGCGAAGCTCTACTACCTGCGCGACCTGCGCGGCAAGGCCGCCAAGATCCGCGAGAAGCGCGAGACCCCGGCGAACGCCTGAGCGGCGCGCCGACCACCCGGGCACGCCGCTCCCGGACGGGGGCTACCCTCGACGGAGTGAGTGCCCGACCCGCCACCGACCCGGTGCCCGCCCGCGAGGCGAGCACCGGGTCGCGGCGTCCCGGGGTGCTCGTCGTCCTCGCCGTGGGGGTCATCGCGGCGGCGCTCGTGCGGGGGTTGCTCGTCGAGTCCTACCACGTCCCGTCGGCCGCGTACGCGCCGACCTTCGAGCCAGGAGACCGCGTGCTCGTCCTCAAGACCGACCGCTCCGCCGAGTCGGGGGACACCGCCCTCGTCGAGGACGCCGACGGAGCGCTCCGGCTCCTCCCGTCCGCCGACGTCGCGGACGACACCGCTGACGTCGTCGGCGCGGTCGTGTGGAGGTTCTGGCCGCTCGACCGGTTCGGTCCGGTCCCGGCGCTCGGCGCCCCGTCGGCCGCCACCGGTCCGGTCGCCTCGTGAGTGCGCCCGAGCGCACCCACGACGGTGCCGACGAGCCGCGCGACGACCTCGACGACGGTCTCGAGCGGCCCCGAGACCGTGACCGTTCGGCCGCCCACGTCATCGGCGCGGCCGTCAAGGAGGTCGCCCTCGTCCTCGTCATGGCGATGGTGCTCTCGTTCGTCGTCAAGACCTGGTTCCTCCAGGCCTTCTTCATCCCGTCCGGGTCGATGGAGGACACCCTCCTCGTCGGGGACCGGGTCGTCGTCTCGAAGCTGACCCCCGGACCCTTCGACCTCCACCGCGGCGACGTCATCGTCTTCGAGGACCCGGGCGGCTGGCTCGGCGACGTGCCCACCGTCGAGCGCACGGGTGCGTCCGGGGTCGTCCACGACGCGCTCGTCTTCGTCGGTCTGCTGCCGAGCGAGTCCGAGGACCACCTCATCAAGCGGGTCGTCGGCCTCCCCGGGGACCACGTCGTGTGCTGCGACGCGCAGCGCCGACTCGTCATCAACGACGTCCCGATCCAGGAGCCGTACATCCGGCGCGGCGACGTGCCGAGCTCGATCTCCTTCGACATCACCGTCCCCGCCGACCACGTGTGGGTGATGGGCGACCACCGCTCCGACAGCGAGGACTCCCGGTTCCACGACGAGGCGGCCGACGGCAGCGACGGGTCGGTGCCGGTCGCCCGGATCACCGGGCGGGCGGTCGCGGTCGTCTGGCCGTTCTCCCGCTTCGCCTGGCTCTCCGACTTCCCCGACACGTTCTCGGGCGTCCCGTCGCGGGCGCCGGAGCCGTGAGCCCCGCCCCGCGCTCGAAGCGCCCCAACCTGCGGGTGGAGCGAGCGCTGCAGCGCGACGGTCACCGGGTGCTCGGCGGGATGGACGAGGTCGGCCGCGGCGCCCTCGCGGGCCCGGTGACGGTCGGCGTCGTCGTCATCGACGAGACCTGCCGCACGGCGCCGCAGGGCGTCCGCGACTCCAAGCTGCTCCAGCCGCACGCCCGCGAGGCGATGGTGCCCCGCATCGAGCGGTGGGCGCTGTGCCATGCCGTCGGCCACGCGAGCGCCGCGGAGATCGACGAGATCGGCATCATCGCCGCGCTCCGGCTCGCCGGCACCCGCGCGATCGCCGCGTGCGGCGTGCGACCCGACCTCGTCATCCTCGACGGCAACCACGACTGGCTCACCGCCCCCGAGGACGTCGGGCTGCTCGCGTTCGCGCACGAGGAGACCGTGCTCACCCCTCCCGTCCAGACCATGGTCAAGGCCGACCTGACGTGCTCCTCGGTCGCCGCCGCGAGCGTGCTGGCGAAGGTGGCCCGCGACCGGCTCATGGTCGAGCTGGGGGCCGAGGGCGGCGAGCACGCCGCCTACGGCTGGGTCGGCAACAAGGGGTACGCGGCACCGGATCACCTCGAGGCGCTGCGCGTCCACGGTCCGTCGGTGTGGCACCGGACGTCGTGGCGGCTGCCCGGGACGATGGACGATGATGGCGTCGTGCCGCAGACCGTCGAGACCGAACTGACCAGGGTGGGGGAGCGATGAGCTCGGAGGACCTCGAGAAGTACGAGAGCGAGGCCGAGCTCGCCCTCTACCGCGAGTACCGCGACGTCGTCGGGCTGTTCAGCCACGTCGTCGAGACCGAGCGGCGCTTCTACCTGTGCAACAGCGTCGACGTCAAGGTCCGCAGCGACGGCGGCGAGGTCTTCTTCGACGTGACGATGCACGACGCGTGGGTCTGGGACATCTACCGCCCGGCGCGGTTCGCGAAGACCGTACGGGTCGTGACGTTCAAGGACGTCAACGTCGAGGAGCTGGCCAAGAGCGAGCTCGAGCTGCCGAAGGGCGAGTTCTGACCCACGGGCCGCGGGGTGGGCGCACGGCGAGCGCCCACTGAACGCCCGGCGCCGTCCACAGGGGGTCCGGTCGGCCGCGGTCGTCCACAGATCCGGCCCGGGGGGTGTCGGCGCACTCGCGAGGCGGCTTGGCTCGGTCCATGGGGACGACCACGGACGCGGCACACGGGGACCGGCGCGCGGCGCTGGGGCGGTACGGGGAGGACCTCGCCGCCCGCTACCTGCGGGACCTCGGCATGGAGGTGCTCGCACGCAACTGGCGGTGCGAGCACGGCGAGATCGACCTCGTCGCGCTCGACGACGGCTGCCTCGTCATCTGCGAGGTCAAGACCCGTCGCGGCACCGGGTTCGGTGAGCCCGTGGAGGCCGTCACCGTCGCCAAGGCGCTGCGGCTGCGCCGGCTGGCCGCCGCCTATGCCCGCGAGCACCCCGTCCCGGCGCGCGGGTTGCGGGTCGATGTCGTCGGGGTGCTGTGCCGGCCGGGCCGCCCCGTCGAGGTGCGTCACGTCGTCGGGGTGGGGTCGTGACGCTCGGCCTCGGGCGGACGCGGTCGGTGGCCCTCACCGGCCTGGCCGGCACGCTCGTCGACGTCGAGGCCCACATCGGTCAGGGGCTGCCGTGCTTCACGGTCGGTGGGTTGCCCGACACCGCCTGCGGGCAGGCCCCCGACCGGGTGCGGGCCGCCGCGGCCAACAGCGGTGCCCCCGTCCCGCCGCACCGGGTCACCGTCAACCTCTCGCCCGCCTCGATCCCCAAGCGCGGCTCGGGCTTCGACCTCGGCATCGCGGTCGCCGTCCTCGCCGCCGCGGGGGTGGTGCCGCGCGACGCCGTCGAGGACGTCGTCCACCTCGGCGAGCTCGCGCTCGACGGCCGGCTCCGCGGGGTCCGCGGGGTGCTGCCCGCCGTCCTCGAGGCGGCGCGCCGCGGAGTGCGCCACGTCGTCGTCCCGACCGAGAACGTGGCCGAGGCCCAGCTCGTCGACACCGTCACCGTGCACGGGGCCGCCTCGCTCGGGGAGGTCGTCCACTGGTACCGCGGCGTCGCCGAGGGCGTGCCGGTCCCCGTGGCCGAGCGCCGCCCGCCGCCGGCCGGGGACCGGGCCGCGGGGGTCGACCTCGCCGACGTCGTCGGGCAGCCCGAGGCCCGCTCGGCGATCGAGCTCGCAGCCACCGGGGCGCACCACCTGCTGATGACGGGCCCGCCGGGCGTCGGCAAGACCATGCTCGCGGAGCGGCTCGTCACCGTGCTGCCCTCGCTCAGCCGTGACCACGCCCTCGAGGTGCACGCCGTGCGCTCCCTCGTCGCGCCCGTGGGCGAGGTGACGGCCCTCGACCCCACGCCACCCTTCGTCGCCCCCCACCACAGCACGTCCGTCGCCGCGCTCGTCGGGGGCGGGTCCGCCACGGTGCTCCCCGGATCGGTGTCCCGAGCCCACCGGGGGGTGCTCTTCCTCGACGAGGCCCCCGAGTTCCGTTCCTCCGTCCTCCAGGCGCTCCGCCAGCCGCTGGAGTCCGGGGAGGTCGTCATCGCCCGGGCCCGTCAGGCGGTGCGCTACCCGGCGCGCTTCCTCCTCGTCCTCGCCGCGAACCCCTGTCCGTGCGGCAGGTCGTTCGGCAAGGGCGCCGACTGCACGTGCGAGCCGCGTGAGCTCCGCGCGTACGTGAACCGGCTCTCGGGGCCGCTCCTGGACCGGGTCGACCTCCGGGTCCACGTCCCACCGGTCCGGCGCGCCGCCTTCGCCGACGAGGCGGGGGAGGGGAGCGCGGCCGTGGCCGCCCGGGTCGGCGCGGCGAGGGCGGCCCAGGCCGAGCGCTGGGCGCCCGGCGGGTGGGCGGTCAACGGCCTCGTGCCGGGGCACGTGCTCCGGCGCCCCCCGTTCCGCCTGCCCGGGGCGACCACCCTCGCCCTCGACCGCGCCCTCGACACCGGCCGGATCACCCTGCGCGGCTACGACCGGGTGCTGCGCATCGCCTGGTCCGCGGCGGACCTCGCCGGGCGTGTGGTCCCCTCCCGGGACGACGTCGCGACCGGGCTGCTGCTGCGGCGCGCCGAGGGGGTGGCCGCATGAGCGTCATGCCGCGGCCGAGCCGGCTCGAACAGGACGAGCGCTGGGCGAGGGTCGGGCTGTCCTTCCTCGTGGAGCCCAAGAACGGGCACGTCGTGCAGTCCCTCGCGGCCGAGGGGGCCGCGGCAACCCTCGCCTCGCTCCGCGAGCGGCGGGCCGCCGGGGGAGGTGAGCTGTACGTCCGGTTCTCCGACTTCGACCTCGAGCGGCTCGCCCACGCCGTCCGGGCCAGCGGCGTCCGGGTGCTCGTCCCGCAGGACCCGGAGTGGCCCGAGGCCCTCGACCGGCACGCCCTGCCGCCGTACTGCCTCTACGTGCGCGGCCAGGCCGACCTCGCCGCCCTCACCGACCGGGCCGTCGCCGTGGTCGGGTCGCGCGCGGCGAGCGAGTACGGGGTGCGGGTGGCGACCGACCTCGGTGAAGGTCTGGCGCACCGCGGGTGGACGGTCGTCAGTGGTGCCGCCTTCGGCATCGACGCGGCCGCCCACCGCGGCGCGGTCGCCGCCGAGGGCGCGACCGTCGCCGTTCTCGCATGCGGCGTCGACGTGCCGTACCCGAAGGCCCACGGCCGGCTCATCGGGGCCGTCGCCGCCAGCGGTGCCGTCGTCAGCGAGGTGCCGGTCGGCTCGGCACCCCACCGGGGCCGGTTCCTCGCCCGCAACCGGATCATCGCGCTGCTCGCGCGCGCGACCGTGGTCGTCGAGGCGGGGCTGCGGTCAGGCTCGCTGTCGACGGCCCGCGAGGCGCGTGATCACCACCTGCCGGTCGGGGCGGTTCCCGGCCCGGTGTCGAGCGCGACCTCGGCGGGCTGCCACGACCTCGTCCGGGACACGGGCGCGACGCTCGTGACGGACGTCGCCGACGTCGCGGAGCTGGCGGCCCGGATCGGCGAGGAGCTCGGGCCGGGGCGGCGCGCCGATCCCCTGCCCACCGACGAGCTCGACCCCCTCGAGTACGCGGTGTGGGCGGCGGCTCCGGTGCGTCGCCGGGCCACCTCCGAACGGGTCGCCTCCGTCGCCGGGGTCGACCCCGGACGGGTGCCGGCCGCGCTCGCCGTGCTCGAGGCGCTGGGGCTGCTCGACCAGGAGGACGGGAGGTGGCGCAAGACCACGTCCTCGCTCGGGTCGCGCGGCGGCGAGGGGGGCGGTACCGTCGTTCCGCGCGACGACTGGACGAACGGTTGAGTTGCGGCGGTTCTCGTTGCGCGCGAGTGGCCGTGGTGCGACGGTGTCAGCGTGACCCTTGTTCGCCACGACGCGCTGTCCGCGTTCGAACGCCACCTGCGTTCCGAACGCGGCCGTTCGGAGAACACGGTGCGGGCATACACCCGCGACGTCGGCGCCTTCCTCGACGAGGTGGGCGCGCAGGACGCCGAGGCCCTCCGCGCGGTCACCCTTGCCGACCTGCGCGCCTGGCTCGGAACGGTCGCGCGCGGTGGCGCTGCGCGCTCGACCCTGGCCCGCACCTCGGCCTCGTTGCGGACCTTCTTCCGCTGGTGCGAACGGACCGGCCGGGTGGAGAGCGACCCGTCGCTGCGCCTCGCGGCGCCCAAGCGGCAGCAGAGCCTCCCTCCCGTCCTCGCCCAGCGGTCTGCCGCCGCCCTCCTCGACGTCGCCGCGGTCGCGGCGGACGACGACGACCCGGTCCACCTCCGTGACCGCGCCGCGCTGGAGCTGCTCTACGCCACCGGAATCCGCGTCGGCGAGCTGACGGGGCTCGACGTCGACGACGTCGACCTCGACGCCTGCGTCCTCCGGGTCGTCGGGAAGGGTGACAAGGAGCGGCGCGTCCCCTTCGGCGGGCCGGCGCGCGAGGCCGTCCTCGCGTGGCTCGAGCGTGGCCGGCCCCGCCTCGCCACCTCGGGCAGCGGCGCCGCCCTCCTGCTCGGTCGGCGCGGCCGCCGCGTGGACCCCCGGCAGGTGCGGACCACCGTGCACCAGCTGCTCGCACACGTCCCGGACGCCCCCGACGTGGGTCCCCACGGGCTCCGGCACAGCGCCGCGACCCATCTCCTCGAGGGCGGTGCCGACCTGCGGATGGTGCAGGAGCTGCTCGGCCACGCGTCCCTCGCGACGACCCAGATCTACACGCACGTCTCCGTCGACCGGCTCAAGCGGTCCTTCGCGCAGGCGCACCCCCGTGCCTGACGAGCGCGGCGGGGGCCGCACCGACCAGGACGCCGCCGGCTCTGCGGCCGACCACGGGTACTCCGAGTGGGTCTCCGAGGTTCGCCGGCTCTACGTCGAGCCCAAGGGCCCGACCGAGTTGTTCGGGCACGCCGTCGACGACGTCGAGGTCGAGGAGCAGGAGCACGACGGGCCGACTCGGGGCTGGGGCCTGCCGCACCTGGGCCGCGGACGTCGGCACGCGAAGGCCGCCCCGCCCGCACCCGCTCCGGTCCCGGCACGACCGAGCCTCGCCGACCTCATCGCCGCGCCGGCTCCGCATTCCCTCCCGGCGACTCCGCCCGAGCCCGAGCCCGAGCCCGAGATCGAGGCCGAGATCGAGGCAGAGCAGGAGATCGAGGCCGAGCCCGAGATCGACCCGGAGCCGGAGATCGAGGCAGAGCAGGAGATCGAGGCCGAGCCCGAGATCGACCCGGAGCCCGAGGTCGACCCGGAGCCCGAGATCGAGCCGGTCTCCGTCGTTCTGGAGCCGGAGCCCGAGCCGGGCGCCCCGGCCCCCGAGCCCGAGGTCGTGGTCCGGCGCTCCGACCGTCACCGCGCGCGTGCCCGGGCGATCGAGGCCGAGGAGGACTCCGTCGACGCCGCCACGGCACCGCAGGAACCGGTCCGGATCCGGTCATGGTTCGACGAGGGAGACCCCGCGGAGCCCTCCGACGAGGCTGCACCGGTGTTCCGCCCCTGGACGCTCGCGCCGGAGACCGCCTCGACCGGCGGGCTCGACGGTCCGGAGCTCGACGAGCTCCCGCGCCGCTCGGACCGCCACCCGGGCACCGGCAGGGGCTCGCGCCCGGACGTCCCCCACACGGCCCCGTCAGCCCCGGTCGGCGACGCCGACTCCTCGACCTTCGTGCCGAGGACCCGTGCGGAGGCCCGGGCGGCGGCTCGTCGTGAGGCATCCGCGCACGGGGCCCGGCGTCGCCGTGCACTGGTCGCGGCCCTCGTGCTGCTCGTGGTCGTCGCGACCACCTGGTGGGTCATGCGGCCGGCCCAGCCGGTCCCCGCGGACACCACCGCCCAGCACTCGGCCCACGGGCTCGTCGTCGACCGGCCCGCCACCACACCGCTGACCAGCTAGTCCGCACCGCGAGGGACCGGCCGGGCCGGCACGCTCACCCGCCGAGCGGGAGGAGTCGGACCCGGCCACCGCCGACGAGCAGGGGAAGCGGGTCGAGGTAGGCACGGCCTCGGCGAGCGCCGAGGTGCAGGCACGCCCGTGGGCCGCAGTGGCCGGCCGTCGGGGGGACGTCCTCGACCAGCCCGAGCGGGCCCCCGACGGAGACCCGCTGCCCCGCTCGCACCGAGGACAGGACCGGCTCGTACGTGCTGAGGAGGCCGTCGTCGTGCCGCACGGTCACGGTGCCGCGCCCTGCGACGATCCCCGCGTGCGTGACGGTGCCGTCCTCGACCGCGAGCACCGTCGCCCCGGGGACCGCCGAGAGGTCGAGCCCTCGGTGGCCCCGACCGTACGGCGTGGCCGGGCCCGTGAACGCCCGGAGCACCTCCGCAGGCGGCGTGAGCGGCCACTTCCATCGGGCCGCGGGGTCCACGACGAGGCGGGCCGGCGAACCCGTCGGACCCGCCGGGGGAGAGGGCGGGCTCTCCGGGGCGGACAGCGCCGGCGCGGCCGCCACCACGGCGGTGGCGAGCAGCGCGGCGAGGAGGGAGCGGAGGCCGGTCACGCACCGAGCCTCCCGCCGGCGCGAGGCGCAGACCAGTCCGGGACGGGATCTGTGGACGACGGGGGCGTGTCGCTCGACCTGGGGAGGGCCGCGGCCCGGTGGTCAGCCCGCCCGGAGCGTCGCGAGCCGCCGGCAGCCCTCGTCGATCACCGCGTCGGACTTGCAGAACGCGAACCGGACCAGGGTGCGCGCCGCCTCGGGGTCGTCGTGGAACGCCGAGACCGGGATGGCGCCGACGCCGGCCCGGGCGGGCAGCTCGGTGCAGAACGTCACGCCGTCGGTGGCCCCGAGGGCCGCGACGTCGGCGACGACGAAGTAGGTCCCTGACGGCATGGTCACCTCCAGCCCGGCCGACTCGAGCCCCGCGACGAGCCGGTCGCGCTTGGCGCCGAGCGAGGTGGCAAGGTCGCGGAACACGTTGTCCGGCAGTCGGAGTCCGGTCGCGACGGCAGGCTGGAACGGGCCGGAGGCGCCGAACGTCGTGAACTGCTTCACCGCCTCGAGGGCCGCCACCGCCTCGGCCGGGCCGCTGACCCACCCGACCTTCCACCCCGTCGTCGAGAAGGTCTTGCCGGCGGACGAGATGGTCAGGGTCCGCTCGCGCATCCCCGGCAGGGTGGCGATCGGGACGTGCTCGGTGCCGTCGAAGGTCAGGTGCTCGTAGACCTCGTCGGTGACGACCCAGGCGTCGTGCTCGCGGGCCAGCTCGGCGACGAGCTCGAGCTCGCCGCGGGTGAAGACCTTCCCGGTCGGGTTGTGCGGGGTGTTGAGGAGCACGACGCGCGTGCGGTCCGAGAACGCGGATCGCAGCGAGGCCTCGTCGACCGCGAAGTCCGGGAAGCGCAGCACGGAGGTACGGCGCACCCCACCGGCGAGGGCCACCGTCGCCGCGTAGCTGTCGTAGTACGGCTCGAACGTCACCACCTCGTCACCGGGACGGACCAGCGCCAGCATCGCCACGGCGATGGCCTCGGTGGCCCCGACCGTCACGAGGACCTCCGAGGCCGGGTCGACCCGCAGTCCGTAGAAGCGCTCCTGGTGCTCGGCCACGGCCTGCCGAAGCTCAGGGACCCCGGCTCCCGGCGGGTACTGGTTGCGGCCTCCCCGGATGGCGGCGACCGCCGCCTCGAGCACCTCGGCGGGGCCGTCGGTGTCCGGGAAGCCCTGGCCGAGGTTGATCGCGCCGTGCTCGACGGACAGGGCGCTCATCGTCGAGAACACCGTCGTCCCGAAGGGGGCGAGGGCGGGGTGTCCGGGCATCGAGGGCATGCCCAGCAGGCTATGCGTCCCCCGGCTCCGCGTGCGCGATGTGGTCGAGCTGGCGCCAGACGAGGACGAGCGTGGTGCCCGACCCGGCGAAGGCGAACCAGAACGGCGCCGCCGCGCCGAAGTGCCCGGCGATGACCCCGCCGAGGAACTGGCCGAGGAGCAGCCCCCCGACGAGGCCCACCCAGTACACGGAGCCGACACGGCCCTGGTACTCCATCGGCGTCGCCCGCTGTCGGACGGCCGAGGACAGCGAGCCCCAGACGAACGCGTAGGCGCCGAAGAGCACCATGATGGCCATCGCCACGACCCACACGGTCGTCACCGCGAGCGCGAGGTGGGTGAGCACCTCGAGGGACAGGCACACCTTCATGAGGCGGGCCAGCGGGACGCGGCGCTCGAGGGTGCCGTAGGAGAGCACCGCGACGACGCCGCCGACCGCGGATGCCGTCGTCAGCAGCCCGAAGCCGATCGCGTCGACCCCGAGGCGTTCCTGGGCCCAGAAGACGAGGACGCCCCACGGCGCACCCCAGGTGATGTTGAACACGAACATCACGAGGGTGAGGGTGCGGACCGGGGCGTGGTGCGCGATCCACCGGAGCCCGTCGGCGATGTCCCGGCCGACGTGCTGGTCGGGGGGTCGGCGCTCCGCCACCGGCAGGCGCACCCGGGAGAAGAGGCCGACGGCGAGCAGCACCGTGAGGGTCTGCACCGTGAACGGCACGAAGGAGCCGAGGGCGAACAGGCCGGCGCCGACCGCCGGCCCGAGCAGCTGGTTCGCCACGAGGAACCCCGACATCGCCCGGGCGTTGGCGATGCCCAGGTCGTCCGGCGGCACGATCATCGGGAGCACCGCGCGCCATCCGGTGTCCGCGAAGACCTCGGCCGTCCCCACGAGGAACAGCAGGCCGAGGAGCAGCCCGATGGTGATCGCCCCGGTCGCCACCGCCACGACGAGGACCGCGAGGACCACGGCGCGGACCAGGTTGGCCGTCATGACGAGACGGTGCCGGTCGACCCGGTCCGCGACCGCGCCGGCGTACAGGCCGAGGACGAGGCCCGGGAGGCGCTGCACGATCGCCGCGGAGGCGATGAGGAGGGGGGAACGGGTCTGGGACGCCACGAGCAGGGGCCCCGCGGCGAGGGCGATGCCGTCCCCGACCTGGGCGACCCACGACGACGTGAGGTTCCACCGGAAGGCCTGCCCCATCCGCGGTGGTGCGACGACGTCGACGAGCCTCCTCACGAGGGCGAGACGCTACCCCCACCCGAGGTGCCGGTGCGGGGTCGGCGCGGACGGGGGAGGAGGCAGGGCGCGATTTCTCGTCCCGGGCCCGGTCCACGTACCATGTCCGATGGCCCTCGTGTGCGTGCACGCGAGAGCCGAAATTCGCGCGTCACTCTCCTGCGACGAGGTCTCCTCCGAGCAGGGGCGCACCACGGCAGTGGCGGAGGCGGTCCCCAGCGACCACGTCCGTCCGGGGTGCGTCAGGACGCCAGGCAGGTGCGGCCACCCTCCGGGGCCAGGTCCGCACCGACGAAACTGACAACCACAGAGCAAGGAGAACGACGATGGCCGTCGTCACCATGCGCCAGCTCCTCGAGAGCGGCGTCCACTTCGGGCACCAGACCCGTCGCTGGAACCCGAAGATGAAGCGCTTCATCATGACCGAGCGCAACGGGATCTACATCATCGACCTGCAGCAGTCGGTGACCTACATCAACAACGCGTTCGAGTTCGTCAAGGAGACCGTCGCCCACGGCGGCACCATCCTCTTCGTCGGCACCAAGCGCCAGGCGCAGGAGCCCGTCGCCGAGCAGGCGACCCGGGTCGGGATGCCGTACGTCAACCACCGCTGGCTCGGTGGCATGCTCACGAACTTCCAGACGATCTCCAAGCGCCTCACGCGCCTCAAGGAGCTCGAGGAGATCAACTTCGACGACGTGGCCGGGTCCGGCCGCACGAAGAAGGAGCTCCTCATGATGAAGCGCGAGAAGGACAAGCTCGAGAAGACCCTCGGCGGCATCCGGTCGATGTCCAAGGTCCCCTCGGCGGTCTGGATCGTCGACACCAAGAAGGAGCACCTGGCCGTCGACGAGGCGCGCAAGCTCGGCCTCCCGGTCATCGCGATCCTCGACACGAACTGCGACCCCGACGAGGTCGACTACAAGATCCCGGGCAACGACGACGCGATCCGCTCGGTCACCCTCCTCACCCGGGTCATCGCCGACGCCGTCGCCGAGGGCCTCATCGCCCGCTCCGGTGGCGACGCGGCCGCGGGCGAGCAGCCGCAGGCCGAGGAGCCGCTGGCCGAGTGGGAGCGCGAGCTCCTCGCCGGTGACGCCGAGCAGGCCGCCGAGTCCGCCGCCCCCGAGGCCGGCGAGACCGCCGCCGCGGACGCGCCGGAGGCCGTCGAGGCGGAGACCGTCGAGGCCGCCGAGGCTGCTGCCCCCGAGGCTGCTGCCCCCGAGGCGGAGGCCACCGAGGCTGCTGCCCCCGAGGCTGCTGCCCCCGAGGCGGAGGCCACCGAGGCTGCTGCCCCCGAGGCGGAGGCCACCGAGGCTGCTGCCCCCGAGGCGGAGGCCACCGAGGCTGCTGCCCCCGAGGCGGAGACCGCCGAGGCCGCTCCGGTCGAGCAGGCCTGAGCCGCCACCTCACCCGTCCACCACGACACACGAGCGAGATAGGAACCCATGGCGAACTACACCGCCGCTGACATCAAGGCGCTCCGCGAGAAGACCGCGGCCGGCATGATGGACGTCAAGAAGGCTCTCGACGAGGCCGACGGCGACATGGCCAAGGCCGAGGAGATCCTCCGGGTCAAGGGCCAGAAGGGTGTGACCAAGCGCGAGGGGCGCACGACCTCCAACGGTCTCGTCGCCGCGCGGGCCACCGGTGGCGAGGGCACCCTCGTCGAGGTCCTCTGCGAGACCGACTTCGTGGCCAAGGGCGAGCGGTTCATCGCCTTGGCCGACGAGGTCCTCGCCCAGGCCGTGGCGACGAAGTCCGCGGACGCGGACGCGCTGCTCGCCTCGGCCCTCCCGGACGGCAAGACCGTCAAGGACCTCCTCGACGACGCGAACGCGACGATCGGCGAGAAGATCGAGGTCAAGCGGGTCGCTCGCCTCGAGGGCGAGCACGTCGTGTCCTACCTGCACAAGACGAGCCCGGACCTGCCCGCGCAGATCGGCGTCCTCGTCTCCACCAGTGGTGGCGACGAGACGACGGCCCGCGACGTCGCGATGCACGTCGCGGCGTTCGGCCCGAGCGTGCTGCGCCGTGAGGAGATCGACGCCGCGACGGTCGAGAACGAGCGCCGCGTCGCCGAGGCCACGGCCAAGGAGGAGGGCAAGCCCGAGGCGGCCCTGCCGAAGATCATCGAGGGCCGGGTCAACGGGTTCTTCAAGGAGCAGGTGCTCCTCGAGCAGCCCTTCGCCAAGGAGCCGAAGAAGACGGTCGGCAAGGTCCTCGACGAGGCCGGTGCGCAGGCCACGGGCTTCGCCCGCTTCCGCGTGGGCAACTGACGCCCCGCTGCTCCGCGCAGCACACACCGATGCCGCCCGCTGGTCCCCAGCGGGCGGCATCGGTGTGTCCCGGCCCTGGTCCCGGGGGGAGGTCCGAGGCCGGGCCACCGCCCGGACGGAGGTGACCGCCGAGGTGTCAGTCCTCGATCTCCACGAGGTGCCTGCGCCCGGGCGGGCTGTCGTAGGGCTCGGGCCACCAGTCCTCGACGGTGTCGACGAGCCCGTGGTCGTCCAGCGTGAACAGGCACAGTCCGGTCATCGTCTCGGCTCCGACGGTGAACGTCGTCCGGCTCATCGCACCCGCGTCGTCGACGAGGACGCGGTCGAGCACCAGGTGCCAGTCGCCCGGGTACTCGGCGTTGAACCGGACGTAGGCGTCGCGACCGCGGACGACCTCACGGGTCTGGGGGCAGCGGTACACGACGTCGGGGGAGAGCGTCGCTGCGAACCCCACCCAGTCACGGCGCTCGGCGCACTCCCAGTAGGCCCGGACGGTGTGGGCGTGCTCGCGGATGTCCATGTCCCGCACCCTAGGTCCCGAGACCGACAGCGGGAGCGACGGCCGCCAGGGTCTGCTCAGAGCTCGGTGACCCTGCCGGAGGCGACCTCGAGGCGGCGGGTCGAGCGCACCGCGTCGAGCATCCGCCGGTCGTGGGTGACGAGCACCAGGGTGCCGCCGTAGTCCTCGATGGCCGACTCGAGCTGCTCGATCGCGGGGAGGTCCAGGTGGTTGGTCGGCTCGTCGAGGACGAGCAGGTTGACGCCGCGGGCCTGGAGCAGCGCGAGGGCGGCCCGGGTCCGCTCACCGGGGGAGAGGGTGTCTCCGGCGCGGTGCACGTGGGCGGCGCGGAGGCCGAACTTGGCGAGCAGCGTCCGGACGTCGGCGTCAGCGAGGTCGGGCAGGAGGTCGGCGAACGTCCCGAGCAGCGTCCTCGTCCCGACGAACGCCCCACGCGCCTGGTCGACCTCGCCGACGACGACGCCCGGCCCGAGCGACGCGCTGCCCTCGTCCGGTGGCAGCCGTCCGAGGAGGACCGAGAGCAGGGTCGACTTGCCCGAGCCGTTGGCGCCGGTGAGCACCACCCGGTCGCCCCAGTCCAGCTGGAGGTCGACCGGCCCGAGGACGAAACCGGGCCGGCGCACGACGACCCGACGGGCGGTCGCGACCACCGCGCCCGCCCGTGGCGCGGCCGCGATCTCCATCCGCAGCTCCCACTCCTTGCGGGGCTCCTCGACGACCTCGAGCCGCTCGAGGCGGCGCTGGGTCTGGCGCGCCTTCGCGGCCTGCTTCTCCGTGGACTCGGTGCGGAACTTGCGACCGATCTTGTCGTTGTCGGGGGCCTTGCGCCGGGCGTTCCTGACGCCCTTCTCCATCCACGCGCGCTGCTCCCGGCCCCGCTCGACGAGGGAGGCACGGGTGTCGTCGTACTCCTCGAAGGCCTCGCGGGCGTGGCGCCTGGCGACCTCCCGTTCCTCGAGGTACGCCTCGTAGCCGCCGCCGTAGGTGGACACCTGCTGCTGGGTGAGGTCGAGCTCGACGACGGTGGTCACGGTGCGGGCCAGGAACTCGCGGTCGTGGCTCACGAGGACCACCCCGGTGCCGAGGCCGGTGACGAACCGCTCGAGCCGGGCCAGCCCGGCCAGGTCGAGGTCGTTCGTCGGTTCGTCGAGGAGGACGACGTCGTAGCGGCTCAGCACGAGCGAGGCCAGCGCGGCCCGGGCCGCCTCACCCCCGGACAGGGTGGTCACGAGCGCGTCCGGGTCGGGCACGTCGGCCGCCGCGATCCGTTCGGAGAGGTCGGCGGCGCCGAGGGTCAGCCAGCGCTCGAAGGCCTCGGAGTAGGCGTCGTCGGCCCCGGCGCGCCCCTCGGTGAGGGCCTCGGTGGCCTCGTCGAGCGCCCGTTGTGCGGCGGCGACGCCGGTCCGCCGCTCGATGAGCTGCCGCACGGTCTCGCCGGGCCTGGGCCGCTCCTCCTGCGGCAGCAGGCCGACGGCCGCGTGCGGCGGGCTCACCCGGACCGTCCCGTGCTCGGGCTCCGCGAGCCCGGCGAGCAGCCGGAGCAGCGTGGACTTGCCGGCGCCGTTGGCGCCGACGACCCCCACGACGTCGCCCGGGGCGACGACGAGGTCCAGCCCGGAGAACAGGGTGCGGTCCCCGTGGCCGGCGGCGAGGTCCTTGACGACCAGGGTGGCGCTCATCGGGTCAGAGCCTAGGTGGCCGATGGGGCGGGCGGCGCATCCTGGGGTCCGGAGGTGGTGCACGGTGTCGGACCACGACCACGACCACGGCCACGAGAGGCCGGAGCCGGCGGCGGCCGAGGAGTCGCTCGCCCGTCGCGTCCACGTCGACGTGCCGCGAGTGCGCCCCGAGGACATGGTCACGACGCAGGACGTCGAGCCCGCCCGCGACCCGCGGGGTGGCCGCGACACCGAGACCGAGTTCATGCTGCGCCACGCCGGCGTCCTCTGAGGCTCCGGACCCCGCGTCCACCTCCGACCCGCACCGCGCGACGTCCCGGCACCCGTGCCGACGTCCCGGCACCCGCCGACGTCCCAGCACCCGCTTCACCCGGGAACCCCCCGCTTCCCCCGAGAACGCTTCCCGGGTGAAGTGCGGGTTTCTCGGGTGACCCGATAACCCCGCCGGGCCGGGCGGGGCGGACCGGCAGTTTCCCGGTTGGCCGGTGCTGCGCACGGTGTGACAGGATCTGGTGACCGCTGTGCACCCCCGCCGAGGAGGCCCTGTGACCACGTCCGCCACCGCCGAGGCTCCCGCCCCGACCGTCGTCCCCGGCCGTGGGCGCCGCGTCCTCCTCAAGCTGTCCGGTGAGGTGTTCGGGGGCGGTCGCGTCGGCGTCGACCCCGACGTCGTGCGCGGCATCGCCCGGCAGATCGCGCAGGCGGCCCGGGAGGGCATCGAGGTCGCGATCGTCGTCGGCGGCGGCAACTTCTTCCGCGGCGCCGAGCTGCAGCAGAAGGGCATGGAGCGCGCCCGTGCCGACTACATCGGCATGCTCGGCACGGTCATGAACTGCCTGGCCCTCCAGGACTTCCTCGAGAAGGAGGGCGTCGACACCCGCGTGCAGACGGCGATCACCATGGGGCAGGTCGCCGAGCCGTACATCCCGCGCCGGGCGATCCGCCACCTCGAGAAGGGCCGGGTCGTCATCTTCGGCGCCGGCGCCGGGATGCCCTACTTCTCCACCGACACCGTGAGCGCCCAGCGCGCCCTCGAGTGCCAGTGCGACGCGGTGCTCATGAGCAAGAACGGGGTCGACGGGGTCTACGACTCCGACCCGCGCCAGAACCCGGAGGCCCGCAAGCTCGACCGGGTCACCTTCGAGGAGGCCCTCCGCAGCGGGCTCAAGGTCGTCGACGCGGCGGCGTTCAGCCTGTGCATGGAGAACCAGCTCCCGATGGTGGTCTTCGGGATGGAGGGCGACGGCAACATCACCCGGGCGCTGCGCGGCGAGCCGATCGGCACGCTCGTCTCGGCGGGCTGAGTGCCGGGCCCTGCGCCCGTTTGACACACTGGACCCCGCAGCGCGCCGCGATCGTGGCGCCGACCGAAGGAGAACCGCCGCGATGATCGACGAGACCTTGTTCGAGGCCGAGGAGAAGATGGAGAAGGCCGTCGAGGTCGCCAAGGAGAACTTCGCCGCCATCCGCACCGGCCGCGCGCACCCCGGCATGTTCCAGAAGATCACCGTCGACTACTACGGCGCGCCCACCCCGCTGCAGCAGCTCGCGTCGTTCCAGACGCCCGAGGCGCGCACCATCATCATCAGCCCGTTCGACAAGTCCTCGATGCACGCCATCGAGAAGGCGATCCAGCAGGCCGACATCGGGGTCAACCCGAGCAACGACGGCAACATCATCCGGTGCACGATGCCGCAGCTCACCGAGGAGCGACGTCGCGAGTACGTGAAGATGGCCCACAGCGAGGCCGAGGAGGCCCGCGTGTCGGTGCGCAACATCCGGCGGGCCGCCAAGACCAGCCTCGAGCGGCTCGTCAAGGACGGCGAGGTCGGCGAGGACGAGGGCAGCCGGGCCGAGAAGGAGCTCGAGGCCGTGACGAAGCGCAACGTCGAGCAGATCGACGAGCTGCTCAAGCACAAGGAATCCGAGCTCCTCGAGGTCTGACCGGACGATGGCCGACGCCGCGAGCGACCCCGACACCCCTCCGGAGGACCCCGTCCACGAGGAGGGGTCCGTCGCGACCCGGGACCCGGCCGAGCCCGCGGCTCCCCGGGAGGACGCCTCGACCCCGCCGCGCGCCGGCCGTGACCTGCGTGCCGCCGTGGGCGTCGGCCTGCTCCTCGGCGCCCTCGTCATCGCCTCCCTCGTCCTCGACCCGCGGGCCTTCCTCGTCGTCGTGACGATCGCCGTCGGCCGGGGCGCCTGGGAGGTACGGCGCGCGGTGGCGACCCGCGGCCTCCGGGTGCCGCTCGTCCCACTCGTCCTCGGAGCGGTGGGGATGATCGTCTCCGCCTACCTCCGGGGTGCCGAGGCGCTCGTCGTGACCTTCGGGCTCACGGTCGTCGGGATGCTCGTGTGGCGCGTGGCCGACGGCCTCGCCGGTGCCGCCCGCGACCTCGCGGCGTCCACGCTCGTCGCCTTCTACCCGGTCTTCCTCGGGGGCTTCGCCTCGCTGATGCTCGCCGCGCCGGACGGCCGGCAGCGGATCATCGTCTTCGTCCTCGTGACGGTCTTCTCCGACATCGGCGGCTACGCGGTCGGTGTCGTGTTCGGCAAGCACCCGATGGCCCCGTCGCTCAGCCCCAAGAAGTCCTGGGAGGGGTTCGCGGGGTCCGTCGCGGCCTGTGCCCTCGTCGGGGCCGCCGCGATGCCGCTGCTCCTCGACGGGCCGTGGTGGGCCGGTGCGGTGCTCGGCGCGGTCGCGGCGGGGGCCGCGACCACCGGGGACCTCATCGAGTCGAGCATCAAGCGCGACCTCGGCATCAAGGACATGGGCACGCTGCTGCCCGGGCACGGTGGCCTGATGGACCGGCTCGACTCGCTCGTCGTCGTGGCGCCCGTCGCCTGGGCACTGCTCCTGCTCTTCGTCCCGGTGGGCTGACCGACCGGCCGCGGGGTCCGACCGGCCGTGCCGCCGGACCCCGCGGACGCTCAGCCCGCGCGGCGGCTGGTGCGGGCGAGCATCCCCTCGAGGACCGGGCTCGGGTGCACCCGCAGCGAGCCGTCGGGCTGCTCCTCGGTGAGGCAGGTGATCTCGCGGTGGTACCAGTGGTACACGTGCGGGGCCACCGGGCCGACGCCGTCGGTGTACATCTCCGCGGTCTGCTCGGGGACCAGGTCGAGCGCCAACCGGGCCTCGGCCGGCGTCGCGCAGGTCTGGAGGATGATGGCGTGCCGGTGGGGGACCGAGAACACGATCCCGTTGTGCAGGTCCGCTCCGGGCATCCAGCGGTCGACGGCGTCGACGAGGAACCGGGCGAACGAGGCGGTGTACGGCGAGTCGCCGACCAGCGCCGTCGTCCTGCGCCGACCGGAGCCGAGCCGCACCGCCTCGACCTCGGTGGTCTCCATGAGCCGGACGAGGTTGGCCCGGCCGACGTCGACGAGGGTCGGCAGGTGCCGCCGGGTCGCGGCGAGCCGCGAGTCGGGCAGCGTGACGACCGTCGTCGGGAGGTCGAGGGTGAGCACCTCGTCGATGTGGTCGGTGAACGGGACGACGTAGGAGAACCCGAGCCCGGTGGCGTGCAGCCGGTCGCGAGCGACGAGGCGCGTGGTGAGCGCGGCGTCGAACTGCTCCGAGGTCAACGAGTCGACATCGGTCTCGGCCGCGGCGGTGAGCCGCTCGAGGTGCCGGCGCACCTCCTCGTCGAGCGAGGGTCCGTCGGCGTCCACGTCCGGGACGGGCACGAGCGGACGACGGACGGGAAGCGTGTTTCCGGTGAACTGGGCGGAACCCCCTGCGGGCGCGCGCCAACGATCGAACAGGCCCATGGCCGTGCCTTTCCCTGCGTCCTCGTTCCCCTGCGAACGAGGTTCTCCTTCAGGGTAGGGCCCTCGGGGTGGTCCGTGGGGCGAAACGCCGCAATCGGCCGAACGGGCACCGGGGGGTCCACCGTCCGGCAGCAGCGGGTCGCCGGCTCGTGGTCGATCCTGCCCGTCCGCCCGGACGCGGACGTGGGGGAGGAGTCCACGACCTGCGACAATCGAGGGGCCATGTCCGATGCCACCGAGCCCGCCCCCCGCCCCGTCCCCGGCCAGCTGACCCTCGTCGCGCCGCGTCGGGGCAAGCCGCCGCGTCACCTCGCCGACCTCACCGTCGAGGAGCGCCGGGAGGCCGCCGCCGCACTCGGCCATCCCGCGTTCCGGGCCAACCAGCTCTCCACGCACTACTTCGACCGGCTCGTCGAGGACCCCGAGGACATGACCGACCTGCCGAAGGCGGTCCGCGACGACCTCGTCCGCGACCTCCTCCCGCCGCTCGTCACGCCGGTCCGCTCGATCAGCGCGGACGCCGGCGCCACCGTCAAGCAGGTGTGGCGGCTCTTCGACGGAGCCCTCGTCGAGTCCGTCGTCATGCGCTACCCGCACCGGGTCACCGTCTGCATCTCCAGCCAGGCCGGCTGCGGGATGAACTGCCCGTTCTGCGCCACCGGGCAGGAGGGCCTCACCCGCAACATGTCCGCCGCCGAGATCGTCGAGCAGGTCGTCGCCGCAGCCCGGATGCTGCGCCACGGCGGGTTGCCGGAGGTCGGCGGCGAGGCCTCCGGTGCCGGTCTCGGCGAGGAGGCCGAGGGGCCCGACGCCGTTCCGGCTGCCGGTCCGGCCCGGGTGAGCAACGTCGTCTTCATGGGGATGGGGGAGGCGCTCGCCAACTACAAGGCCGCGATCGGCGCCATCCGCCGGCTCACCGAGCCCGCGCCGTCCGGACTCGGCATCTCCGCGCGCGGGATCACGATGTCGACGGTCGGCCTCGTCCCCGGCATCGACCGGCTCGCCACCGAGGGCGTGCCGGTGACCCTCGCGCTCTCGCTGCACGCACCCGATGACGAGCTGCGCGACGAGCTGGTGCCGATCAACACCCGGTACAAGGTCGACGAGGCGATCGACGCCGCGTACCGCTACTACGAGGTCACCGGGCGTCGGGTGAGCATCGAGTACGCCCTGATCCGCGACATCAACGACCAGGCCTGGCGCGCGGACCTGCTCGGTGAGAAGCTCGCGGCCCGCGGCCGCGGCTGGGTCCACGTCAACCCGATCCCGCTCAACCCGACGCCGGGCTCGAAGTGGACCGCCTCCCGCCGGGGGGTCGAGCAGCAGTTCGTCGAGCGCCTGCGTGCCCACGGCATCCCCACGACGGTCCGCGACACCCGTGGGTCGGACATCGACGGGGCCTGCGGACAGCTGGCAGCCTCGACCGCGTGACCCCCGGGCCCCGTGAGACCACTGCCTCCGGGGCCGGCCTGACCTACGCTGCGAGGGTGCGACGCAGCCTGCTCGGTGCCGCCGCGGTGCTCACCGTGGCGCTGGCGGGGTGCGCCGGCGCCGAGGACCTGCCCGCGAACCTCCGGGGCAAGGACTCCCATGCCTCGCACGCGGCTGCCGCGACGAGTCCGTCCAGCACGCCCGCCACGCCGAGCGTGCCGCTGCGCGCGGGGGAGCGGTTCGTCGAGGTCCGCCTGCCCGCTGCCTACACCCCGTCGGCGCCGACCGGGACGGGCACCGACGACTACCGCTGCTTCCTCGTCGACCCGCACCTCACGAGCGACCAGCTCGTCAGCGGGGTCGAGATCCGACCGGACAACGCGGCCCTCGTCCACCACGTCATCGTCTCCAAGGTCGAGCCGGGCGAGGTGGCCCGTGCCGAGGAGGTCGACGCCGCCGACCCCGGAGACGGGTGGACCTGCTTCGGCGGCAGCGGCATCCGCGGGCAGGGTGTCTCGCTCGACGACGCCGACTGGGTCGGCGCGTGGGCGCCCGGCGGCGGGGAGCGGGTGATGGCCGACGACATCGGCATCCCCGTGGCGGCGGGCTCCCGGCTCGTCGTGCAGATGCACTACAACCTGCTCGCCGGCACCGGATCCGACCGCAGCACCGTCCGGCTCCGGCTCTCCGCCGCCGCCGACAGCCGCAAGAAGGCCCTCGAGACGATGCTCCTGCCGGCGCCGGTGGAGCTGCCCTGCCGGGACCACCGGACGGCGGGCCTGTGCAGCCGCGTCGTCTCCGTCGCCGACACCGCCGAGCGGTTCGGGGAGAGCCCCGCCCGGGCCGACCTGCTGCACCTGCTCTGTGGTCCCGTCGACCCGGGGCCCGTCCAGAGCTGCACCCGCCCCGTCCGCGAGGCCGGGACGATCCGGGCGGTCTCGGGCCACATGCACCTGCTCGGCCGGGCGATCACGGTCGACGTGGACAAGGGCAGCGCGAAGGCCCAGCGGGTCCTCGACATCGCCACCTGGGACTTCGACGACCAGGGGAGCATCCCGCTCGACTCGCCGGTGGCGGTGTCGGCCGGCGACACGATCACGGTCACCTGCCGCCACGACCAGTCGCTGCGCGACCGGCTGCCCGCCTTCGCCGGCCAGCGCGAGCGCTACGTGGTCTGGGGCGAGGGCACCACCGACGAGATGTGCCTCGGCATCGTCCTCATGACCCGCCCGTGACGGCGGGCGCGGCGGGCCCGTGGCGGCCGGTGAGGGCGGCCAGGGCCTCGGTGAGGTCGTCGACGAGGTGGATCCGGGCGGCCATCGGGCGCCCCGCCGCCAGCGCCTCGAGCGCCGGCCACACGGGGACCACCCGCGTCCAGTGCGCGCGACCGACGAGGACGAGCCGGGGCAGCGGCCGGCCGTCGGACGGCTCCGCCTCGTAGTAGAGCCGGGTCGCGGCCTGGAAGACCTCCTGGACGGTCCCGGCGGCGCCCTCGAGCACGACGACCCCCGCGGTGGAGCGCGCGAGCAGGCCGTCCTCGCGGATCGCGTTCGAGAAGTACTTGGCGATCCCGTCGCAGAAGACGTTCGGCGGCTCGTGGCCGTAGAACCAGGTCGGGATCCCGATGCTGCGGACGCCCTCGCGCGCGTCCCTGACGAGGTCGTCGCGGACGTCGAGGGCCAGGACCGCCCATCCCCGCACGTCCGGCCGGAAGGACGGGACGGCGGCCAGGCGGGAGAGGGCGTCCGCCAGGGCCTCGCTCGAGGCGGCCAGGGCGCCGAGGTTGGCGGCCTCCATCGCCCCCGGGCCCCCGCCGGTGGCGACGACGTGCCCGGTCCGGGCCAGGGCGTGCCCGAGGGCGGCCGCCCGTGCGAAACGGGGGTCGGTGCGCTCCAGCGCGTGGCCGCCCATGATGCCGACGACGGGAGCGTCGCGCAGGGCGTCGGTGAGGGCGTCGCTCATCGAGTCGTCGTGGATCGCCCGGAGCAGGGTGACGAAGGCGTCGTGCCCCACCGCGGCGTCACGGGACCAGCGGTACGCACGGGCGTCGGGCGTCGCGGCGTACCCGACCTCCCGCAGCCCGTCGTAGAGCTCGTCGGGCGTGTACAGGGTGGCGCGGTAGGGGTCCACGGGGGCCCGCGGGTCGGTGGGGAAGACGAGGGCGCCGTGCTCGCGCAGGTGGTGCTCGAGGTCGTCGGGGAGCCGGCCGCCGAGGACGACGAGGCCCTCGACGTCGTCGCGCCCGAGGAGCCGCGCGGTGCGGCCGGTGAGGTCGAGGTCCTGCAGCCGCAGGCCGCGCAGGGGCGTTCCGGCGTCGAGCGCCGCGTCGAGGGCGGCCAGGGTCTCGATCTCGCGCATCCCGCGAACCTACCGCCGGTGGGTCAGTGGCCGGTCAGCCGGCCGAGCAGCGCGCCGACCCGGCTCGGTCGGCCGGTGCGCTCCTCCTCGAGGTCGGCGAGCCGCGCGAGGCGCAGGCTGCCGTTGATGCCGAGCCATCGCAGCGGTTCGGGCTCCCACGAGGGGGAGCGGTGCCCGACCCACGGCAGCTCGGTGACCGGTGTCGAGCGCCCCAGCACGAGGTCGGCAAGGGTGCGTCCGGCGAGGTTCGTGGCGGCCACGCCGTCCCCGACGTACCCGCCGGCCCGCCCGGTACGGGTCGCGGGGTCCCACGTCACCGACGGGTGCCAGTCGCGGGCGATGCCGAGCGGCCCGCCCCACGCGTGCGTGAACCGGACCCCCTCGAGCGCCGGCAGGAGCGCGGTGAGGGTGGTGCGCAGCGCCGCGAAGACGCGCTCCTCGTGGTCGAACTCGGGTCGGACCGTGGACCCGAGGTGGTAGGGGGCCCCACGCCCTCCGAAGGCGATGCGGTCGTCGCTGGTCCGCTGGCCGTAGACGACCATGTGGCCGTGGTCGCCGAACACCTCCCGCCCGGCGAGGCCGACCTCGTCCCACTGGCCCGTGGAGAGCGGTTCGGTCGCCACCATGAGCGAGTACACCGGGACGACGGCCCGCTCGTGGCCCGGGAGGCGGGGCGTCCAGCCCTCGGTGGCGAGGACCACCGCGCCGGCGCCGACCCGTCGCCCGTCGGCGAGGACGACGACGCCGTCCCCGGCCCGACCGACCCGCACCCCCTCGACGATCCGCCCGCCGCGCCGGCGCACCGCCGCGGCGAGGCCGTCGGCGAGGTCGCGCGGCTGCACCCGGGCACAGTGCGGGGTGTACGTGGCGCCGCGGCCCCCGGCCGCGTGCAGACGCTCCCGGGCGGCGCCGGCGTCGAGCCACACCGTGCCGTCCCCCCACGCCGCACCGTGCTCGGCCTCCGCCCGGGCCCGGAGCTCCTGGGCCGCGGTCCGGGCCACGAGGAGGGCGCCGCCCTTGACGAACCCGCTGCCGAGCCCCTCCTCGGCCTCGACCCGGCCGACCTCGTCGACGGTGTCGCGGAGCGCGGCGAGGTGGGCCAGGGTCGCGGCGCGGCCGGAGCGCGCGGCGAGGGTGTCCGCGGACACCGGCCAGAGCGCCGAGACCCAGCCGCCGTTGCGGCCGCTCGCCCCGAAGCCCACGTGCTCGGCCTCGAGGACGAGCACGTCGAGGCCGGGGTGCTCACGCAGGAGGTAGTAGGCGGTCCACAACCCGGTGAACCCGGCGCCGACGACCACCACGTCCGCCCGCAGCGGCAGGTCGGTGCCGTGGTCCGGACCGATGGGGGAGGGCGCGGGGGTGCGGGTGTCCCACCACAGGGGGGTGGTCCCCGTGCCCTCGGCCATCCTCAGAGGTGGTTCTCGGCCTCGACGAGCACACCCCGGAGCCGGCGCTCGATCTCGTCGAACTCGGCCGGGCCCATCGTCAGCGGCGGGGCCAGCTGGATGACCGGGTCGCCCCGGTCGTCGGCCCGGCAGTACAGCCCGGCGTCGAAGAGCGCGCGCGAGAGGAAGCCGCGCAGCAGCCGCTCGGACTCGGCGTCGTCGAAGGTCTCGCGGGTCTGCTTGTCCTTGACGAGCTCGATGCCGTAGAAGTACCCCGCCCCGCGGACGTCACCGACGAGCGGCAGGTCGAGCAGCCGCTCCAGCGTGGCCCGGAACGCCGGGGCGTGCTCCTTGACCCGGTCGGTGAGCCCCTCCCGCTCGAAGATGTCGAGGTTGGCCATCGCCGCCGCGCACGACACCGGGTGCCCGCCCCAGGTGTAGCCGTGGGGGAAGGACGTCGTGCCGCTGCGGAACGGCTCGAAGAGGCGCTCGCTCGCGATCATCAGGCCGAGCGGTGCGTACCCGCTCGTGATGCCCTTCGCGGTCGTGATGATGTCGGGGACGTAGCCGAAGTCGTCGCAGGCGAACAGCGACCCGATCCGCCCGAACGCGCAGATCGTCTCGTCGGACACGAGGAGGACGTCGTACTCGTCGCAGATCTCGCGGACCCGGTCGAAGTAGCCGGCGGGCGGGGGGAAGCAGCCGCCGGAGTTCTGCACCGGCTCCAGGAAGACGGCGGCGACGGAGTCGGGCCCCTCGAACTCGATGGCCTCGGCGATGCGGTCGGCGGCCCAGCGGCCGAACGCCTTCTCGTCCTCGCGCAGGTGCTCCGGCGCGCGGTACATGTTGGTGTTGGGCACCTTGTGGCCGCCCGGGACGAGGGGCTCGAAGGGGACCTTGGCGTCGGGGATCCCGGTGATGGACAGCGCGCCCTGCGGGGTGCCGTGGTAGGCCACCGAGCGCGAGATGACCTTGTGCTTGGTCGGCTTCCCGGTGAGCTTGAAGTACTGCTTCGCGAGCTTCCACGCGGTCTCGACCGCCTCGCCGCCGCCCGTGGTGAAGAAGACCCGGTTGAGGTCGGCGGGAGCGGCCGCCGCGAGCCGCTCCGCGAGCTCGATGGCGCGCGGGTGGGCGTAGGACCAGAGCGGGAAGAACGCGAGCTCGGAGGCCTGCCTGGCCATCGCCTCGGCGATCTCGGTGCGGCCGTGCCCGGCGTTGACGACGAACAGCCCCGCGAGGCCGTCGATGTACTCGTTGCCACGGTCGTCCCACACCCGCCACCCCTCGCCCCGGGTGATGACGGGGACCGCCTGTCCGAGCCCGCCAGATTCACGGTCCTCGAAGACCGAGTGGCGGGTGAAGTGCATCCACAGGTGGTCGCGGGCGGCGTCGGAGTAGCTCGCCCCGCGCGGCGTGCGGCGCGTCGTGGCGTCGGCGTCGAGGTTCGGCTGGCTCGTCGTGGTCATCGCGTTCCCCAGTTGTAGTGCTGCTTGTTGAGCTTGAGATAGACGAAGGTCTCGGTCGTGGTGACCCCCGGGAGCGTGCGGATCCGCTTCGTCAGGAGGTCGAGCAGGTGGTCGTCGTCCTCGCAGACCACCTCGGCGAGGATGTCGAAGGATCCCGCCGTCGTGACGACGTAGTCGACCTCCGGCATGTCGGAGAGGGCCTGGCCGAGGTCGATGAGGCTGCCAGAGGCGCGGATGCCGATCATGGCCTGCCGCCGGAACCCCACCTGGAGGGGGTCGGTCACGGCGACGATCTGCATGACGTCGGCGTCGAGGAGCCGCTGGACGCGCTGGCGCACGGCGGCCTCGGAGAGGCCGACGGCCTTGGCGATGGCGGCGTACGACTGCCGTCCGTCCTCCTGGAGCAGCTCGATGATCCGCTTCGCGACGTCGTCGAGGCGGATCTCCGGTGAGCGGTCGCGGGGCTGCCGAGAAGTCACCGGCCCATGGTGGCCGCTGGGGACGCCCCGCGCAAGGGCGCGGACACTGATTCCGCAACTTCATGGGGCGAGGTGCGCTCGATTCGCTGTGAATTGTGGATGGACCCTAGTGATTTCGCGGTTGGAGGGGCTACTGTGCCCGCACACGCCGCCATCCGCCGCCACCGACCTTGGAGCCCGACCGATGAGCAGTCCCCGAGCCCTGCGCAACTTCGTCGACGGAGCGCCCCGTGAGGCGCACACCGACGCCGCGACCGACGTCGTCAACCCCTCCACCGGGCAGGTCGTCGCCTCCGCCCCGGTGAGCGGCGCCGAGGACGTCGACGCGGCCTACGCCGCGGCGTCCCGGGCCTTCGGCGAGTGGGGTCGCACGACCCCGAGCGAGCGCCAGCAGGCGCTGCTCAAGATCGCCGACGCGCTCGAGTCCCGCGCCGAGGAGATCATCCACCTCGAGTCGGAGAACACCGGCAAGATCCACGCGCTCACCGCGAGCGAGGAGATCCCACCGATGGTCGACCAGCTCCGGTTCTTCGCCGGCGCGGCCCGCGTGCTCGAGGGGAAGGCGGCCGGCGAGTACATGGCCGGGCACACCTCGTGGGTGCGTCGCGAGCCCATCGGCGTCGTCGGGCAGGTCACCCCGTGGAACTACCCGCTGCTCATGGCGGTCTGGAAGATCGCCCCCGCCCTGGCCGCCGGCAACACCGTCGTCCTCAAGCCGAGCGACACGACCCCGGAGTCCACCCTCCTGCTCGCCGAGATCGCCTCGGAGTTCCTCCCGGCCGGCACGCTCAACGTCGTCACCGGTGACCGCGAGACCGGCCGCCTCCTCGTCGAGCACCCGACCCCCTCGCTCGTCGCGATCACCGGCTCGGTGCGGGCCGGTGCTCAGGTGGCCGCCAGCGCCGCGCCGCAGGTCAAGCGGGTCCACCTCGAGCTCGGCGGCAAGGCGCCGGTCGTGGTCTTCGACGACGCCGACATCGAGGCCGCCGTCGAGGGCATCGCCATCGCCGGGTACTTCAACGCCGGCCAGGACTGCACCGCGGCCACCCGCGTCCTCGCGGCGCCCGGCATCCACGACGACTTCGTCGCCGCGCTCGCCGAGTACGCGAAGAGCTCGGCCCCGGTCGGGATGCCCGACGACGCCGACGCGCTCTTCGGTCCGGTGAACAACGCCGCCCAGCTCGCCCGGGTCTCCGGGTTCCTCGACCGGCTGCCCTCGCACGCGAGCGTCCCGGCGGGCGGCCATCGCGTCGGCGCGCTCGGCGACGGCTTCTTCCTCGAGCCCACCGTCGTCTCGGGCCTGCACCAGGACGACGAGGCCGTCCAGCAGGAGATCTTCGGCCCGGTCATCACCGTGCAGCGGTTCACCGACGAGGAGGAGGCGGTGCGCTGGGCCAACGGCGTCGAGTACGGCCTCGCGTCGTCCGTGTGGACCAAGGACTTCGGCCGCGCGATGCGGATGAGCAAGGCGCTCGACTTCGGCTGCGTCTGGATCAACACCCACATCCCGCTCGTCGCCGAGATGCCCCACGGCGGCTACAAGAAGTCCGGCTACGGCAAGGACCTGTCGATGTACGGCTTCGAGGACTACACCCGGATCAAGCACGTCATGGCGAACATCGAGTCCTGACCGTGACCTGTCTCGCACCCAGACCCCACAACGACCCCACATCCTGATCGCATGCCGAGCCCGACCCCTGGGCCCGGCTCCGCACCTCCCGAGGAGAACCCCATGGCCGAGCGCCAGACCCCCGACCTCACCTCCCTCGCCGCACGCGCGGCACTCGCCCGGGGTCTCGCCACCCGGCGGGCGCTCATGACCGGTGCGTTCGGCATCGGGGCAGGACTCTCGCTCGCGGCCTGTGGCAGTGCGGGGACCAACGCGCAGTCCAGCGCCAGCGGCACGCCGAGCGCCCAGGCCGCCCAGGACATGAGCGACACGGACAAGCTCGTCAACTGGTCGAACTGGCCCGAGTACATCGACGTCAACGACGCCGGTGCGCACCCGAGCCTCGAGGAGTTCACCGCGCAGACCGGCGTCAAGGTCAACTACACCGAGGACTACAACGACAACGACGAGTTCTACGCCAAGGTCCGGCCGCTGCTGGCCGCCGGCCAGGACACCGGCCGCGACACGTGGTGCTCGACCGACTGGATGGTCGCGCGGCTGATCCGGCAGGGGTACGTCCAGCAGCTCGACCTCGCGAACATCCCGAACCACGGCAACGTCGAGGACTCGCTCCTCAACGTCGAGTTCGACCCGGGACGCAAGTACTCGCTGCCGTGGCAGAGCGGGTTCGCCGGGATCGCGTGGAACCCGAAGTCCACCGGCGGCAAGAAGATCGAGAGCGTCGACCAGCTGCTCACCGACCCGGCGCTCAAGGGCAAGGTCACCCTGCTCACCGAGATGCGCGACACCGTCGGCCTCGTGATGATGGCCATGGGCAAGAGCATCGAGAGCTTCACCGAGGCCGACTTCATGGCCGCGATCGACGAGATCAAGAAGGCCAAGGACGCCGGCCAGCTCAAGGGCTTCACCGGGAACGAGTACACCAAGCCGCTCGCGTCCGGGGACACGGCGGCGTGCTTCGCGTGGACCGGCGACGTCGTGCAGCTGCAGGCCGACAACTCGAGTCTGGGGTACGCCCTGCCCGAGACCGGGTGCACGTTGTGGTCGGACAACTTCGTCATCCCGGCCCTGGCCAAGCACAAGAAGAACGCCGAGCTGCTCATCAACTACTACTACGACCCCAAGGTGATGGCGAAGGTCGTCGACTACGTCAACTACATCTCCCCGGTCAAGGGGGTCAAGGACATCCTCGTCAAGGCCGACCCCGCGGTCGCCGACAACCAGCTGATCTTCCCCAGCGAAGCCACCCTCACCCGGGCCCACGTCTTCCGCGGCCTCACCGAGGCCGAGGAGACGAAGTTCAACCAGGCCTTCCAGACCCTGGTGACCGGCTGAGATGACCGAGCACGGCGCCGGGGACCTGCGGCTCAACTCCGTCACGAAGTCCTTCGAGAGGTTCACCGCGGTCGACGACATCTCGCTGACCATCCCGCAGGGGTCGTTCTTCGCCCTGCTCGGACCCTCCGGGTGTGGCAAGACGACGACGCTGCGGATGATCGCGGGCCTGGACCAGCCCACGTCCGGCACCATCCACATCGGCGATGCCGACGTGACCTCCCTCAAGGCGTACCAGCGCAACGTCAACACGGTGTTCCAGTCCTACGCCCTGTTCCCGCACCTCAACATCCTCGACAACGTCGCGTTCGGGCTGCGTCAGCGCAAGGACCCGGAGTGGAAGCGCAAGTCCCAGGAGGTGCTGGACCTCGTCGAGCTGTCGCAGACCGCGAGGAAGCGTCCTCCCCAGCTCTCCGGCGGGATGCAGCAACGGGTCGCCCTGGCCCGGGCCCTCGTCAACCGGCCGGACGTCCTGCTCCTGGACGAGCCGCTCGGTGCGCTGGACCTCAAGCTCCGCCGGCAGATGCAGATCGAGCTCAAGCGGATCCAGCAGGAGGTCGGCCTGACCTTCATCCACGTCACCCACGACCAGGAGGAGGCCATGACGATGGCCGACACCATCGCGGTGATGAACGCGGGTCGGATCGAGCAGCTCGGGGACCCCGCGACCCTCTACGAGAAGCCCACCTCGACCTTCGTGGCGAACTTCCTCGGCCAGTCCAACCTGCTTCCGGCCCAGGTGGCGGGTGAGCCCACGAGCGAGCTGGTCACCCTCCGCACCCACGACCACGACGTCGAGGTCGCCGGGACCAACCTGCCCGACGGCATCCGGGACGTCTGGGTGGGGGTCCGCCCGGAGAAGCTCCGCCTCGGGACGGCAGGGCGGAACCAGCTGAGCGGTGTGGTCACCGACGCGTCGTTCACCGGGGTGGCCACGCAGTACCTCGTCCGGATGTCGTGGGGCAAGGAGGTCGTCGTCGTGCAGCAGAACGACGGCTCCGGTCGGGCCAGGGTCGGGGAGCAGGTCACGGTGTCCTGGGACCCGGGGCAGGAGTTCATCCTCGACCAGCGGCAGGCGGCCGACGCCGGCGCGGAGATCGACGATGAGTGAGGCGACCGCCGGGGGTGCCGTCGCCCCGGTCCGCCGGCGACGCATCGCCTGGCTGCCCTACGTCATGCTGGCGCCGGGCATGCTCTGGCTGGTCGTCTTCTTCGTCGTCCCGACCATCTCGCTCGTCTCGCAGTCCCTGCAGACCGGGGACGTGTTCAACGGCTACACCCTCACGTGGCACGTGCAGACCTACGCGGACGCGTTGGGCAGCTACTGGCCCCAGCTGCTGCGCTCGCTCATCTACGCCGGTCTCGCCACGGTCTTCACCCTCCTCCTCGGCTACCCGCTCGCGTGGTTCATCGCGCACCGCTCCGGCCGGTACAAGAACGTGCTGCTCGTCCTCGTCATCGCCCCGTTCTTCACCTCGTTCCTCATCCGGACCCTCGCCTGGCAGACGATCCTCGGCAACGGGGGCCTGCTCGAGACCTTCATGGGCTGGCTGCACCTCACCTGGCTGCTGCACGGTTTCGAGTCCTTCCTCGGCCTGGTCCACCTGGGCACGGGCAACCAGCTGCTCTACACGCCGTTCGCCGTCGTCGCCGGACTGACCTACAACTTCCTGCCCTTCATGGTCCTGCCGCTGTACGCGAACCTCGAACGGCTCGACCTGCGGCTGGTCGAGGCGGCCTCGGACCTCTACGCCTCGCCCACCCGCGCCTTCCGCAAGGTGATCTGGCCGCTCTCGCTTCCCGGGGTCGTCGCCGGAACGCTGCTGACCTTCATCCCGGCGGCCGGCGACTACATCAACTCGGTGCTCCTCGGCAGCACCCGGACCGTGATGATCGGCCAGGTCATCGACAGCCAGTTCCTCCGGGTCCTCAACTACCCCCTCGCCGCCGCGCTCTCCGTGGTGCTCATGGCCATCATCATCACGCTCGTCACGGTGTACGTCCGCCGGTCGGGCACCGAGGAGCTGGTCTGACATGACCTGGATCCGTCGACACCTCGTCACCGTGATCGGCCTGCTCGTGATGGCCTACATCCTGGTGCCGAACCTCGTCGTCCTGGCCTTCTCGTTCAACAAGCCGAACGGCCGCCTCAACATCACGTGGCAGCAGTTCTCGCTGGACGCCTGGCTCAACCCGTGCAACACCCCCGGCATCTGCTCCGCGGTCGGGCTCAGCCTGAGGATCGGGATCATCGCCTCGCTCACGGCGACCGTCCTCGGGACCCTCGTGGCGTTCGCGCTCGGCCGTCACCGGTTCCGCGGTCGGTCGGCCACGAACCTGCTGATCTTCATGCCGATGGCGACCCCCGAGGTCGTCATGGGGTCCTCGCTGCTCACCCTGTTCATCGCGCTCGGCATGGGCACCGGTCAGACGACGATCCTCATCGCGCACATCATGTTCTGCCTCAGCTTCGTCGTCGTCACGGTCAAGGCCCGCATCGCCTCGCTCGACCCCAAGCTCGAGGAGGCGGCCGCCGACCTCTACGCCAGCCCGCTCCAGGCGTTCCGGCGCGTCACCTTCCCGCTCGTGGCTCCGGGCATCGCCGCGGGCGCGCTGCTCGCCTTCTCGTTGAGCTTCGACGACTACATCATCACCAACTTCAACGCCAGCCCCAGCTCGGTGACCTTCCCGATGTACATCTGGGGTGCCGCACAGCGCGGAGTCCCCGTGCAGGTGAACGTCATCGGGTCGATCATGTTCCTCGGGGCCGTGGCCTTCGTCGCGCTCGGACAGGTGCTGGGCAGCCGCCGAGGGAGACAGGCATGACCTGCGCGTCCGGCCCCGTCGCCCAGGGGAGGGGGGCGCCGTGCACGTCCTCATGATCGGTGCGGGGGGCGTCGGCGACGCCGCCGCGCGCATCGCGGCCGAACGCGACTTCTTCGACCGCTGGGTCGTCGCCGACCACGACCTGTCGCGGGCCGAGCGCACCGTCGCCGCGGCGACCGCGCGCCGGGACGGGGAGTCGCGGTTCTCGGCGGCCCGGGTCGACGCCTCCGACGCCGCGGCGGTCGAGGCCCTCGTCCGGGAGGTCGGGGCGACGCACGTGCTCAACGCCGTCGACCCGCGGTTCGTCGTGTCGATCTTCGAGGGGACGCGGGCCGCCGGTGCCGACTACCTCGACATGGCGATGAGCCTGTCCCGGCGCCACCCCGACACCCCGTACGAGAGGGTCGGGGTCAAGCTCGGCGACGAGCAGTTCGCGCAGGCGGGGGAGTGGGAGGCCGAGGGGCGCCTGGCGCTCGTCGGCATCGGCGTCGAGCCGGGGCTGTCCGACGTCTTCGCGCGCTACGCCGCCGACCACCTGTTCTCCGAGATCGAGGAGCTCGGCACCCGCGACGGGGCCAACCTCGTGATCCGCGACGAGGACGGCGCCGAGGTCTTCGCACCCGGGTTCTCGATGTGGACGATCATCGAGGAGTGCCTCAACCCGCCCGTCGTGTGGGAGAAGGCCCGCGCCGGGGAGCCCGACGGCGGGTGGTTCACGCTGCCCCCGTTCAGCGAGCCCGAGGTCTTCGAGTTCCCGGAGGGGATCGGCCCGGTCGAGTGCGTCCACGTCGAGCACGAGGAGGTGCTCCTCATGCCGCGCTGGGTCGACGCCCAGCGGGTCACCTTCAAGTACGGGCTCGGCGAGGAGATGATCACCATCCTCCGGACCCTCCACACGCTCGGGCTGGACCGCACCGACCCGGTGAGCGTCAAGGGCGTGGAGGTCAGCCCCCGTGACGTCGTCGCCGCGGTGCTGCCCGACCCGCTGACGATCGGCCCCCGGATGGAGGGCAAGACGTGTGCCGGGCTGTGGGTCACCGGCACCGGGACCGACGGCCGACCCCGGAGCACGTACCTCTACCACGTCGTCGACAACGCCGACACGATGCGCGAGTACGACAGCCAGTGCGTGGTGTGGCAGACCGCGCTCAACCCCGTCATCGCCCTCGAGCTGCTCGCCGCCGGCACCTGGTCCGGGGCGGGGGTGCTCGGCCCCGAGGCCTTCGACGCCGTGCCCTTCCTCGACCTCCTCGCCGCCCCGAAGCCGGTCGGCTACGGCTCGCCGTGGGGCCTCGAGGACCGCTGACCCCTGTGCCCCGACCGGCCCCACCCCGGCCTACGCTCGAACCCACCGCGCCTTGCGCGCTCACCGCACCTCCGGAGGAGACCCATGGCCATCACGCAGCAGGCACTCATCGACTCGGTCCCCACGCGGCTGCTCATCGGCGGCAGGTGGCGTGAGGCGAGCGGGGGCGCGCGGTTCGACGTCCACGACCCCGCCACCGGTGGGACGCTGACGACCTGCGCCGACGCCACCCCGGAGGACGGCCTCGCGGCCCTTGCGGCCGCCCACGAGGCCCAGGCGGGCTGGGCGGCCACCGCCCCCCGCGACCGGGGGGAGATCCTGCGCCGTGCCTTCGAGGCGCTCACCGCCCGCGCGGACGAGTTCGCGATGCTCATGACCCTCGAGATGGGCAAGACCGTCGCGGAGGCCCGCGGCGAGGTGACCTACGGGGCGGAGTTCTTCCGCTGGTTCTCCGAGGAGGCCGTCCGCGTCCACGGTCGCTACTCCGTGGCGCCGAACGGGGCGACCCGTCTGCTGACCATGGCCCAGCCGGTCGGGCCGACGCTGATGATCACGCCGTGGAACTTCCCGCTCGCGATGGGGACCCGCAAGATCGGCCCGGCCGTCGCGGCCGGCTGCACGATGGTCGTCAAGCCGGCCTCCGAGACCCCGCTGTCGATGCTGCTGCTCGCGCAGGTCCTCCAGGAGGCCGGCCTGCCCGACGGGGTGCTCAACGTCGTCACCACGACGACGTCCGGGGCGGTCTGCGAGCCGGTGATCCGGGACCCGCGGCTGCGCAAGCTGACCTTCACCGGCTCGACGGCGGTCGGCAAGAAGCTCGTCGAGCAGTCGGCCGAGCAGCTGCTCCGCCTCTCGATGGAGCTCGGAGGCAACGCCCCGTTCGTCGTCTTCGAGGACGCCGACGTCGACGCGGCGGTCGAGGGCGCGATGCTCGCGAAGATGCGCAACATCGGCGAGGCCTGCACCGCGGCCAACCGCTTCTTCGTCCACGAGGACGTGGCCGAGGAGTTCTCGCGCAAGCTCGCCGCGCGGATGGGCGCGCTGACGGTCGGCAAGGGCACGAAGAAGGGCGTCGACGTCGGGCCGCTCATCACCGAGAAGGCCCGCGCCGGGGTCCACGAGCTCGTCGAGGACGCCGTCGGGCGTGGCGCGACGGTGCTGACCGGTGGCGCGCCGATCGCGGGCCGCGGCCACTTCTACGCGCCGACGGTGCTCACCGAGGTCGCCGAGGGCAGCCGCTGCCTCACCGAGGAGATCTTCGGCCCGGTCGCCCCGATCTGCACCTTCCGTGACGAGGCCGAGGCCGTCGCCCGTGCCAACTCCACGGAGTACGGGCTCGTCGGGTACGTCTTCACCCGCGACAACGCCCGGGTGCTCCGGGTGGCCGAGGCGCTGGAGTTCGGGATGGTCGGGGTCAACACGGGGATCGTGTCCAACCCGGCGGCACCCTTCGGCGGGGTCAAGCAGTCCGGGTTCGGCCGGGAGGGCGGCTTCGAGGGCATCGAGGAGTACCTCGAGGTGAAGTACGTCGGCCTCGCGACCTGAGCCCGCCTCGTCCGTTGGGACAGGATCGCGCCGAACGCGGTGCGCCCGTTGTGGCGGGAGTGGTCCACTGTCGCCATGAGCCGGGCCCGACACTCCGAGCGGCCGGACCGTCACCGGTCCGTGCGCCACCTGCTGGACGACACCGACGACGCCCTGCGCAAGGGCGCCCGTCCCGGCGCCCTCCTGTGGCCGACCGGCTTCGACCTGCTCGACTCGACCTTCGACGGCGGCCTGCGCTCGGGCGAGCTCGTGCTCGTGGGCGGCACCGAGGGGTCGGGGAAGACGACCTTCGCCCTCCAGGTCGTCCGCAACGCCGTCGCCGCGGGCCGGCACGCCGTCGTCTTCTCGTACGAGCTCACCGCGACCTCCCTGATCCAGCGGCTGCTCGGGCTCGAGGCGGCGGCCGCCGCCGAGGCGTCGGACGAGACGATGACCTCGGCTGCCGACGTGCGGTCCTTCCGTGCCGTGCTGGAGTCCGAGGACCCCGACCGGCGCGGCCTGGGCGCCGCCCTGGGCCGGCTGTCCTACGGGCGCGCCGCCCTGACGATGGTCGAGGGCTACTCGGACCGGCTGCACATCGTCGAGGCGAGCCGCCAGACCTCGATCACCCAGATCGCCGCCGCGGTCGCCGCGGTCGCCGACGAGGCCGGGGAGCCACCGGTCGTCCTCGTCGACTACCTGCAGAAGGTCCCCAGCGGAACCGACGCCGACGAGACCGACCGGATCACCTTCGTCACCGAGATGCTCAAGGAGCTCGCGATGGAGCTCGAGTGCCCGGTCCTGGCGATCACCGCCGCCGACCGGGACGGCCTGGGCTCCGGGCACCGGATGCGCACCCGCGACCTGCGCGGCTCGAGCGCCCTCGCCTACGAGGCCGACGTCGTGCTCATCCTGTCGAGCAAGGAGAACATCGTCTCGCGCGAGCACCTCATCTACGACCTCGGCGCGGTCAAGGTGTTCCGTCGCTGGACGGTCGTCTCGGTCGAGAAGAACCGCTTCGGCGGTGGCTCCGTGGAGGTCGAGCTGCAGAAGGACTTCGAGCACGGCCGGTTCGTCCCGCGAGCCAGGGTGGTCTCGGAACGGCTCATCGAGGAGCGCATCTTCACCACCTGACCCCGGGGTGCTCGGCCGTCGGCCGGGCCATCCCCGACAATGGTGCGGTGACCCCCCGCACCGTCGCCGTCCTCGGCTCCACCGGCTCGATCGGCACCCAGGCCCTCGAGGTGGTCGCCGCCCACCCCGGCCGCTTCCGGGTCGTCGCGCTGTCCGCCGGCGGCAACACCGGGCTGCTGGCGCAGCAGGCGGCGGTCACCCGTGCACCGCTGGTCGCCGCGGCCCGGGGTGACGCCGAGGAGCTGCGGGCGGCCCTCGCCGCCGCGACGGGCGACCCCGGGTACCGCCCCGAGGTGGTCGTCGGTGACGAGGCGGCGACGGTCGCGGCGTCCTGCGGAGCGGACGTGGTCCTCAACGGCGTCACGGGCTCGATCGGCCTGCGCCCCACCCTCGCCGCCCTGGGTGCCGGCTCCACCCTCGCGCTCGCGAACAAGGAGTCGCTCATCGTCGGGGGACCGCTGGTGCGGGCCGCGGCCGCGCCGGACCAGATCGTGCCCGTCGACTCCGAGCACAGCGCCATCGCCCAGAGCCTGCGGGGCGGCCGCGCCGAGGAGGTCCGGCGCCTCGTCGTCACCGCGAGTGGTGGTCCGTTCCGCGGGCGCGGCCGGGCCGAGCTCGCCGACGTCACCCCGGACCAGGCCCTGGCCCACCCCAACTTCTCGATGGGTCGGGTCATCACGACGAACTCGGCGACGCTCGTCAACAAGGGGCTCGAGGTGATCGAGGCGCACCTGCTCTTCGACATCCCCTTCGACCGGATCGACGTCGTCGTGCACCCGCAGCAGCAGATCCACTCGATGGTCGAGTTCCACGACGGGTCCACCATCGCCCAGCTCGGCCCGCCGCGGATGCTCGTGCCGATCGCCCTCGGACTGTCCTGGCCGGAGCGGCTCGAGGACGTCGACGTGCCGTGCGACTGGACCCGTGCCCAGACGTGGGAGTTCCACCCGCTCGACGACGAGGCGTTCCCCGCCGTGCGGCTGGCGCGGCAGGTGGGGGAGGCCGGGGGCACCTACCCGGCCGTCTACAACGCGGCGAACGAGGTGTGCGTCGACGCCTTCCACGACGGGCGTCTCGGGTTCACCGGGATCGTCGACACCGTCGCGCGGGTCGTCGACCTCCACGGCCGGGCACCGGGGGACGCGACGAGCGTGGAGGGAGTCCTCGCTGCCGACGCGTGGGCCCGCCGCGAGGCCGAAACGCTCATCGGCTGAGCCCGCCGGAGGCCGGGACCGTCGTGGCGACCGAGTGTCCGGCTCCCCGATCCGGGGTCGGACGCACGGGCCGGCGACGTATCCTGCCGTGGTGAGCACCTTCGCGTTCGTCCTCGGCGTCCTCTTCATGGCCGTCGGGGTCGCCCTGTCCATCGCCCTGCACGAGGTGGGTCACCTCCTGCCGGCGAAGCGGTTCGGGGTGCGCGTCACGCAGTACATGGTCGGCTTCGGTCCCACCGTGTGGTCCCGGCACCGCGGGGAGACGGAGTACGGCGTCAAGGCGATCCCGCTCGGCGGCTACATCCGGATGATCGGCATGTTCCCGCCCCGCGCGGGTGACCGCGAGGGCATGCTCCGGGCCTCGAGCACCGGCCGGTTCAGCCAGCTGATGGACGAGGCACGGGCCGCGAGCCTCGAGGAGGTGCGTCCCGGTGACGAGGACCGCGTCTTCTACCGGCTCTCGGTCCCGAAGAAGGTCCTCGTGATGCTCGGCGGGCCGCTCATGAACCTCCTCATCGGGGTCGTCCTGCTCACGGTCCTCGTGACCGTCCACGGCGTCCAGACCCTCCAGCCGGGCGCCGAGGTGGCGTCGGTGGCGCAGTGCGTCGTCCCGTCCACCGAGTACTCGGCGACCACCACGTGCGAGGGCCGCCCCGAGACCCCGGCGCTCGCCGCGGGCATCCAGCCCGGCGACCACCTCGTCGCGATCGCCGGCACGCCCATCGAGGACATCCGTGACGTCGGCCGGCTGATCCGCCCCGAGACCGGCCACGCCGTCCCGGTCGTCGTCGAGCGCGGCGGGGAGCGGCTGACCCTCTCGGTCACCCCGATCAGCAACACCGTGCCCGTCCTCGACGCCGACGGCAACGCGGTCACCCGTGCCGACGGGTCGGTCGAGACCACCGAGGCCGGCTTCCTCGGGGTCACGAGCCGCCAGCCCACGGCCTACGAGACCCAGCCGGTGACCGCGGTCCCGGGCATCGTGTGGACCTACACGAGCCAGACCGCCCAGGCGCTCGTCCGCATCCCCGAGCGGATGAGCGGAGTGTGGAGCGCGGCCTTCGGCGGTGGAGAGCGGTCGATCGACAGCCCGATGTCCGTCGTCGGTGTCGGGCGGGTCGCGGGGGACGTCGGCTCCGGCCGCTACGACGCGATCTTCGGCGACTCCATCGGCGACAAGCTGTGGACCCTGCTGACCCTCCTGGCCGGGCTGAACATCATGCTCTTCGTCTTCAACCTCGTCCCGCTCCTGCCGCTCGACGGCGGCCACGTCGCCGGCGCGCTGTGGGAGGGCACGAAGCGGCAGTGGGCGAGGCTGCGCGGGCGCCCCGACCCCGGGTTCGTCGACGTCGCGAAGGCCCTGCCCGTCGCCTACTCGGTGGCGGTCGTCCTCATCGGCATGTCCGCGCTGCTCATCTACGCCGACCTCGTCAACCCGGTCAACCTCGGCGGCTGAGCCCGCCCGCCCCGCGCGGGCGGCGGCCCGGTCGTGCAGGGAATGCCCAGTCGCGCCCCGTACGCTGGGGGCATGTCCGTCTCCCTCGGCATGCCCGCCGCGCCCCCGCCCGTCATCGCCCCCCGTCGCGCCAGCCGGAAGATCCGGGTCGGCAAGGTCGACGTCGGCGGCGACGCCCCGGTCTCGGTGCAGTCGATGACCACGACGCCCACGACCGACATCAACGCGACCCTCCAGCAGATCGCCGAGCTCACCGCCTCCGGGTGCGACATCGTCCGGGTCGCGTGCCCGACCCAGGACGACGCCGAGGCCCTGCCGGCCATCGCGCGCAAGAGCCAGATCCCGGTCATCGCCGACATCCACTTCCAGCCGAAGTACGTCTACGCCGCGATCGACGCCGGCTGTGCCGCCGTGCGCGTCAACCCCGGCAACATCCGGCAGTTCGACGACCAGGTGGGCGAGATCGCCCGGCGCGCGAAGGAGGCCGGCGTCTCGATCCGCATCGGCGTCAACGCCGGCTCCCTCGACAAGCGGCTCCTCGAGAAGTACGGCAAGCCGACCGCCGAGGCACTCGTCGAGTCCGCGGTGTGGGAGGCCAGCCTCTTCGAGGAGCACGACTTCCACGACTTCAAGATCTCGGTCAAGCACAACGACCCGGTCGTCATGGTCCGCGCCTACCAGATGCTCGCCGAGCGCGGCGACTGGCCGCTCCACCTCGGCGTCACCGAGGCCGGCCCCGCGTTCCAGGGCACGATCAAGTCCGCGACCGCCTTCGGTGCCCTGCTCAGCCAGGGGATCGGCGACACCATCCGGGTCTCCCTCTCGGCCCCGCCGGTCGAGGAGGTCAAGGTCGGCATCCAGATCCTCCAGTCGCTCAACCTGCGCCCGCGCAAGCTCGAGATCGTGTCGTGCCCCTCGTGCGGGCGCGCCCAGGTCGACGTCTACAGGCTCGCCGACGAGGTCACCGCCGGCCTCGAGGGGATGACCGTGCCGCTGCGCGTCGCCGTCATGGGCTGCGTCGTCAACGGGCCGGGGGAGGCCCGCGAGGCCGACCTCGGTGTCGCCTCCGGCAACGGCAAGGGCCAGATCTTCGTCAAGGGCGAGGTCATCAAGACCGTGCCCGAGAGCCAGATCGTCGAGACCCTCATCGAGGAGGCCATGCGCATCGCCGAGGAGATGGGCGAGCCGGAGGACGAGTCCGCCGCGGGGGCGCCGAGCGTCTCGGTCGGCTGATCCCGACCGACGGGGGTGGCCCGCACCGCGGGTGGCCCTAGGCTGGGCACGTGCTGCGCACACGCTCACCGGTTCGGCCGCTGTCGCTCGCCGACCGCGACGCCGCCCTCGAGCTGTGCGCCCGCGACCTGCCGCGGGGGGTCTTCGTGGCCGCCCGCATCCTCGAGGGCGCCCGGGTCGGATCCCTCGGGTCGGTCCTGGGCCACCGCGAGGACGGCGAGCTGCACTCCCTGTGCTGGGCCAGCGCCAACGTCGTGCCGGTCGGGACGACATCCACCGACCACCCGCACTTCGCCGACCGGCTGCGTCGCTGGCGAGGTCGGTCCGCCTCGGTGTTCGGCCCCCGGGAGGAGGTCGAGGGGCTGTGGGCCCACCTCGAGCCGCAGTGGGGCTCACCCCGGGCGGTCCGTGCGTACCAGCCGCTCCTCGTCGCGGACCTCCCGCCGTCGGCCCTCGGGGTCGCGCTCGACGACCGGGTGCGTCCGGCGCGCCCGGACGAGGTCGACCTCGTCCTCCCGGCGGCCGAGCACATGTTCACCGCCGAGATCGGCTACCGCCCCTACAGCGGGTCGAGCCGCGGTTACCGGGCCTCGCTCGCCGGCCTCATCGCCCGGGGGCACACCTACGTCGTCGTCGAGGACGGCGAGGTCGTCTTCAAGACCGACGTCGGCAGCCTCGCGCTCGGCGGCGCCCAGCTCCAAGGGGTCTGGGTGGCGCCCCGCCTGCGGGGCCGGGGGCTGGCGGTGCCGATGCTCGCCGCCGTCGTGGAGCAGGTGATGGCCGGGTCGGCCCCACTGGTCTCCCTCTACGTCAACGACTTCAACACCGCGGCGCGGGCCACGTACGGGCACCTCGGGTTCCGCGAGGTCGGCGCGTTCTCCACGGTGCTCCTCTGATGTCCGTGGGCGGCTGAGGTGTCCCAGGTCGTCTGGACCCCCCTCGGGGACGAGGATCTGCCCGCCCTGAGCGATCTCGCCCGGGCCTGCCTGCGCGCCGACGGTGGCCTTCCGCTCCTCGCGGAGCACCCGATGCTGCGGCGGCACTACCTCGACGGCGCCGGGATCGGCGGGCGCGACGAGACCGGTGACCTCGTCGCGGCCGCCGGGGTGCTCGTGGACGGCACCGGGCGACGGACCGCGACGGGTCTGGTGCGTCCCTCGGCACGCCATCGCGGGCTCGGCCAGGAGCTGGCGGCGTGGTGCCGCGAGCGGTCCGGGGGCACCCTCCTGCGCGTGTCCGTCGAGACGACGTCGCCGGACACCGAGCACTTTCTCACCCACCTCGGAATGGTCCGCACCTTCGCCGAGCACGTGATGCGGCACGACCTCCAGGACGTCCCGCGCGTGCGGCGACCCGAGGGGCTGCGCGTGCGGGCCTGGACCGAGGCCACCGCCCCCCTGTTCCACGCCGCGTACCGGTCCTCCTTCGCGGAGCGCCCGGGCTTCCCGGACCCCGCGCTCGAGGAGTGGGTGGGCGACGTCGAGGACGACCCGGGGTTCCGCCCCGACCTCTCGCGGGTGGTCCTCGACGAGGCCGGCGACCCCGTGGGGTTCGTCACGCTGACCGACGACTGGGTCGACCAGGTGGGGGTGGTGCCGGCGTGGCGCGGCCGCGGCCTCGGGGCGCACCTCGTCGCCCGCTCGGTCCGCGCCCTGCGCCGGGTCGGGTGCACCGAGGCCTGGCTCGCCGTCAACGTCGACAACCCGGCCCACGCGCTGTACCTGCGGCTGGGCTTCGAGGACGCCGGCCTGCGCGCCCGGTACGAGCAGGTCGAGTAGGGGATTTTTCGCGACGATACCCCGTGGGGTATCGTCCCGGCTGTGTTCTGGCTGACTCTCGTCCTCGCGGTCGCGGTGGGCATCGCCCTCGGGATGCTCGGTGGTGGCGGCTCCATCCTCGCCGTGCCCCTGCTCGTCTACGTCGCGGGGAGCGCCCCCGCCGAGGCCATCGCGACCTCTCTGCTCGTCGTCGGCGTCACCAGTGTGGCGGCCCTCGTCCCGCACGCGCTCGCGGGCCGCATCGCGTGGCGCACCGGCCTCATCTTCGGGCTGGCCGCGATGGTGGGTGCCTACGTGGGCGGCCGGCTCTCCGCCCTCCTCCCGGGCTGGCTGCTGCTCGTGCTCTTCGCCGTGATGATGCTCGTGACCGCCGTCGCGATGATCCGCGGGCGCCGCGACGTGGGCGAGCGCCCACGGCCCCCACTGGCGGCCTCGCTGCTCCAGGGGGTCGGCGTCGGCCTCGTCACCGGCACGGTCGGTGCCGGCGGCGGGTTCCTCGTCGTCCCCGCCCTCGTGCTGCTCGGCGGGCTCCCGATGGCGGCCGCGGTCGGTACCTCGCTCCTCGTCATCGCGATGAACAGCGCGGCCGGGCTCGCCGGGCACCTGCACACGGTGCGGCTCGACTGGCCGTTCGCCCTCGCCGTCACCGCCGCGGCCGTCGTGGGCAGCGTGGTCGGCGGGCTGCTGGCCGGCCGGATCCCGCAGGACCGCCTGCGGACGGTCTTCGGGTGGTTCGTCCTCACGATGGGCGCCTTCGTCCTCGGGCAGAGCGTCCTCACCGCCTGAGCGCCGCCGGGAAACGGGTGCAGGCGGGCGGCCCCACGGTCGTTATCCTTGCCGGGTTGCCCGCCCGACCCCCCAGGAGCCTTCCCGTGGCCATGCGCATGTCGTCCCTGTTCCTGCGAACCCTTCGCGAGAACCCGGCGGACGCCGAGGTGCCGAGCCACCAGCTGCTCGTCCGGGCCGGCTACATCCGCCGGGTGAGCCCCGGCATCTACACGTGGCTGCCCCTCGGCCTGCGGGTGCTGCGCAACGTCGAGACGGTGGTCCGCGAGGAGATGGACGCCATCGGCTCCCAGGAGCTGCTCTTCCCGGCGCTGCTCCCGCGCGAGCCCTACGAGGCGTCCGGGCGCTGGGCCGAGTACGGCGACAACGTCTTCCGGCTCCAGGACCGCAAGGGGGCGGACTACCTCCTCGGGCCCACGCACGAGGAGATGTTCACCCTCGCCGTCAAGGACCTGTACTCCTCGTACAAGGACCTGCCGCTGTCGATCTACCAGATCCAGACCAAGTACCGCGACGAGGCGCGTCCGCGGGCCGGCCTGCTGCGCGGCCGCGAGTTCGTCATGAAGGACAGCTACTCCTTCGACCTCGACGACGCCGGGCTCGACAAGAGCTACCAGCTGCACCGCGACGCGTACGTCCGGATCTTCGACCGGCTCGGGTTCCACTACGTCATCGTCGAGGCGATGGCCGGCGCCATGGGCGGCTCGCGGTCCGAGGAGTTCCTCGCGACGGCCGAGAACGGCGAGGACACCTACGTCCGCTGCGCCCACTGCGGCTACGCCGCGAACGTCGAGGCCGTGCGGGTGCCGGTCCCCGAGCCCGTCGACGCCTCCGGGGTGCCCGCCGCCCACGTCGAGGACACTCCCGACACCCCGACCATCGACAGCCTCGTCGCGCACCTCGAGTCGGCGTTCCCCCGGTCCGACGGACGCGCGTGGACCGCCGCCGACACCCTGAAGAACGTCATCGTCGTGCTCGTGCACCCCGACGGCACGCGCGAGCCGCTCGCCATCGGCCTGCCGGGCGACCGTGAGGTCGACGAGAAGCGGCTCGGGGCACAGGTCGAGCCCGCGACCGTGGAGGCGTTCGAGGAGAAGGACTTCGCCGCCCACCCGACGCTGGCCAAGGGCTACATCGGGCCCGGCGTGCTCGGTGCGGAGAAGGCGTCGGGCATCCGGTACCTCCTGGACCCCCGGGTGTCGGACGGCACGGCCTGGGTCACCGGCGCCGACGCGTCCGGCCACCACGTCCTCGACCTCGTCGCCGGGCGGGACTTCACCGCCGACGGCACGATCGAGGCCGCCGAGGTCCGCGACGGCGACGCCTGCCCCTCGTGCGGTCACGGCCTGGAGTCGGCCCGCGGCATCGAGATGGGGCACATCTTCCAGCTCGGCACGAAGTACGCCGAGGCGCTCGACCTCAAGGTGCTCGACGAGAACGGCAAGCTCCGGACCGTGACGATGGGGTCCTACGGCGTGGGGGTCTCGCGCGCCGTCGCGTGCGTCGCCGAGGGGAACCACGACGAGCTCGGGCTCGTGTGGCCCCGCGCGCTCGCGCCCGCCGACGTGCACGTCGTCGCCACCGGCAAGGACGAGGCCATCCTCACCCACGCCGAGGAGCTGACCCGGGCACTCGAGGCCGCGGGGGTCTCGGTGCTGCTCGACGACCGCCGCCAGGCGAGCCCGGGCGTGAAGTTCAAGGACGCCGAGCTCATCGGCATCCCGACCATCGTCGTCGTCGGGCGCGGTCTCGCCGACGGGGTGCTCGAGCTCAAGGACCGCCGCTCGGGTGAGCGTCGAGAGATCGGTACCGGGGACGCCGTCGCCGAGGTGCTCCGCGAGATCGGCCGCGCGTGAGCCGGCCCGTCGAGGCCGTCGTCTTCGACTGGGGCGGCACCCTGACGCCGTGGCACGACGTCGACCTCCCCGAGCAGTGGCGCGTCTTCGCCCGTGAGGTGCACGGCGTGCCGGTGGACTCGCCGGAGGTGTCCGAGGCCGACCTCGACGAGGCGCACCGGCTCGCCGACCGCATCCTCGCCGTCGAGGCCGACGCGTGGGGCCGGGGGCGCCAGGAGCACTCCTCCGCGTCGCTCGCCGAGATCCTCGACGCCGCAGGGGTCGACGCCGAGCACGACCGGCACCACCTCGCGCTCGCGGCGTACCGCCGGTTCTGGGAGCCGCACACCCTCACCGACCCGCAGGTCCTCCCGCTGTGGACCGGGTTGCGCGAGCGCGGGATCCGCGTCGGGGTCCTCTCCAACACGATCTGGACACGGGACTACCACCGTGAGATCTTCGCCCGCGACGGAGTCCTCGACCTCGTCGACGCCGACGTCTACTCGAGCGAGATCGACCACGTGAAGCCGCACCCGGAGGCGTTCCGGACGGTCTGCCGGGAGCTCGGCGTCGAGCCGCAGGCCGCGGTGTACGTCGGCGACCGGATGTTCGAGGACGTGCACGGCCCCCAGCAGGTCGGGATGCGCGCGATCTGGGTGCCCCACTCGGTGCTGCCCGAGGACCAGCAGGTGACGGTGACCGCCGTCCCCGACGGGCACGCCCACGAGCTGCTCGACGTCCTCGCGATCGTCGACGGGTGGCTGGCCGAGGCCCGTGGCTGAGGTCTCGCCCCACGTCCTCGTCCTGCTCGCGCTCGCGGGCTTCCTCGCCGGCTGGGTCGACGCGGTCGTCGGCGGGGGAGGGCTGGTGCAGCTGCCGGCGCTGCTCCTCGGGCTGCCGGGAGCCAGCCCGGCGCAGGTGCTCGCGACGAACAAGTTCGGGTCGGTGTGGGGGACCGCGACGGCGTCGGTGACCTACTACCGCCGGGTCCGGCCGGACCTCCGCACGGCGCTCCCGATGGCCGCCGTGGCCTACGTCGGCGCGATCGGCGGGGCGCTCATCGGGCTGCACATCCCGAAGTCGGTCTTCAACCCGGTGATCCTCGGGATGCTGCTCGTCGTCGGGGCGTACACGCTGCTCAAGCCGTCGGTGGGGGAGCTGACCCGGCTGCGCTGGGCGGGGGCCCGGCACACGACGGCGGCGGTGCTCACGGGGTTCGTCATCGGGGTCTACGACGGCGCGCTCGGGCCGGGCACGGGGTCGTTCCTCGTCTTCGCGCTCGTCGGGCTGCTCGGGTACGCGTTCCTCGAGGCCAGCGCGAAGGCGAAGATCACGAACCTCGCGACGAACCTCGGGGCGCTGACCGTGTTCGCGCCCGGGGGGCACGTCGTGTGGGCGGTCGGCGGGGTGATGGCGGTGACCAACCTGCTCGGCGGGTACGTCGGCGCCCGCACGGCCGTGGCGCGGGGGAGCCGCTTCATCCGGGTGGTCTTCATCGTCGTCGTCGCCGCGTTCGTCGTCCGCATCGGTGGAGACGTCCTCAGCCTCTGGTGACCCTGGACCACCTGCCCGAACGTGTGTGAACGCGCCGGGGATCCCCGGCGTGTTCACACACGTTCGGGAGCCTGTGGATGACGCGGACGCCACCGCGCCGGTTCCGGGCACTCTGCGGGGATGGACAGAGGGATGCGGGGGGCTGCCGAGGATGCGTCCGAGGCGCACGGCGGTGTCCTGTCACGGCGTGGTCTCGCCCACCTCGGCATCGACCGGGACGCCGTGGCGCGCGAGGTCGAAGCCGGACGCTGGGCGGTCCACGGACGACTCACGGTGGCGGTCCACCGGGGCCCGCTGCCGCCGGAAGCCCTGCGATGGCGAGCACTCTGGGAAGTGGGACACCGGGTTGCCCTCCTCGACGGGGTGAGCAGCCTGGTCGTCGCGGGGCTCACCGGTTTCGAGGAGCCCGTCGTGCACGTCTCCGTCACCCGGAACTCACGGTGTCCGAGCGTCGACGGCGTGCGGGTCCATCGCGTCCGGCGACTGTCGACCGATCGCTGCGACCTGGGATCGGTGCCGCGGACCGCTCCTGCGGTGGCGGCCCTGAGGGCCGCGGCGTGGGCGGTCAGCGACCGGCAGGCGGCCCTCCTCCTGGCCATGACCGTGCAGCAGCGCCTGGCCACGGGCGCCCAGCTGCAGGCAGCCGTCCGGGTGGTCCGGAACCGGGGGCGCCGCCCCTTCGTCCGGCAGGTGGTCCGCGACGTCGCCGCCGGGGCGGAGTCCCTCGGGGAGCTCGACTTCGCCACCCTGTGCCGCCGGTACGGACTACCGGAGCCCGTTCGGCAGGAGGTGCGACACGGTGCGCGTGGACGGGTCTACCTCGACGTGCGATGGGCCGGTGCCCGACTCGTCGTCGAGATCGACGGTTCGGGACACCGCATGGGCCTCGCCGTCACGGCCGACAACCTGCGACAGAACGATGTGACGCTCGACGGCGAACGCGTCCTGCGCTTCGACCTCTTGGCGCTGCGCCTCCACGAGGGGGAGGTGATGGCACAGGTCCGCCGTGGTCTCGGGGGATGTGTGTGAACTCGCCGGGGATCCCCGGCGAGTTCACACACGTTGCGGGAGGGGCTGGGGCTGGGGCTGGGGGGGAAGGGGGGGAAGGGGGTCAGGGGGGAAGGGGGGGTCAGGGGGTCAGGGGGTCGTGAGCCAGAGGGCGGCGTAGGGGGGGAGGACGACGTCGCCGTCGGCGCCCCAGGTCAGCGGCTCACCGGTGATGGCGTCGCGGGCGTCGGCGAGGCCGAGCTCGTGCACCCGCCGGCCCGGCCAGGCCCGCTCCTCGGGCGTCACGTTGTACACCCCGGCGAGGCGTCCGAGCGGGTGGTCCCGCAGCGTCACGAGCACCCCGGGATCGTCGACCGGCCCGATGGTCGTCTCGACCGACGCGTGCAGGTGCGGCAGCTCGGCCCGGGCGCGCACGAGCGAGACGAGGTCGCCGAAGACCCGCCCCGGCACGGTCGAGTCGTCGTGCCGCTGCCGGGCCCGTTCCCAGTCCAGCCGCGGACGGTGCGCCCACCGGTTGTCGTCCGCGTGGCCGGGCTCGTCGGCCCAGTGCGGGTCGTTCGGCTGCCCCAGCTCGTCACCGCTCCAGATGACCGGGATGCCTCCCCAGCCGAGGACCACCGCGTGGGCGAGCCGCAGCGCCGCGAGGGCGGTGTCGACCTCCTCCGGGCTCTCCGCGGCCTCGAGGCCGATGAGCGAGGCCGCCGTGCCGGAGGTGCGCCGGTCGCCGGTGTCGGGGTTGAACTGGAAGACGAGCCCGCGCGCGGTGGAGCCCCAGAAGTCGCCCGAGTACCAGTCGGCGAGGAAGTGCCGGTGGCCGGGCCCGGTGACGCCGACGGCCGCGGCGTCCTCGTCCATGATCGCCCAGCCGATGTCGTCGTGGCAGCGCAGGTACGTGAGCCACGTGGCCGAGGCCGGCTTGTGCGGCAGCGACCCGAGGGCGTGCGCCGCGAGCCGGACGTCGCGGGCGGCCAGCATCGACCACACCTGCACCATGAGGCTGTTGTGGTACGCGATGTCGCTGACCTTGCCGGTGTGCTCGCCCTCGCCGAGGTACGCGAGCAGCTTGCTCGGGGCGACGATGGCCTCGGCCTTGAACGCGACGGCCGGGCAGGCGATGCGGGTCACCGCGCGCAGCACCCGGGTGATGGCGTGCACCTCCGGCTGGCCCTGGCAGTCGGTGCCGAGGCGCTTCCACATGAAGGCGATCGCGTCGAGGCGCAGCACGTCGACGCCGCGGTTCGCGAGGTCGAGGATGATCTGGGTGTACTCGGAGAGGACGTCGGGGTTGCCCCAGTTGACGTCCCACTGCCACGCGTTGAACGTCGTCCACACCCAGCCCCGCAGGTCGGGGTCCCACGTGAAGCTGCCCGGCGCGAAGTCGGGGAAGACCTCCGGCAGGGTCCGCTCGTAGGCGTCGGGGAGGCGGCGGTCCGCGAAGACGTGGAAGTAGGAGCGGTAGCGCAGGGTGCCCTCGCGGGCGCGGCGGGCCCACTCGTGCTCGCGGGCCACGTGGTTGAGGACGAGGTCGAGGACCAGGTTCATCCCGCGGTCGTGGAGGTCGTCGGCGAGGACGCCGAGGTCCTCCATCGTCCCGAGGTCCGGGCGCACCTCGCGGTAGTCGGCGACCGCGTACCCGCCGTCGTTGTCACCCTCGCGCGGCCGGAGGAGGGGCATGAGGTGGAGGTACTGCACGCCCAGCTCCTCGAGGTAGCCGAGGTGCTCGCCGACGCCGCGGAGGTCGTCCGCGAAGCGCTCGGTGTAGGCCGCGTAGCCGACCATCGTCGGCTCCTGGAGCCAGTCCGGGCGGAGCATGCGGTCGAGGTCCCGGCGGTGCAGCCGGTCCGGGCGGCGGGCGTACGAGCGCGCTGCGAGGGTGACGAGCTCGGTACCGGTGCGCTCGGCCCGCTCCGGCCCGTACAGCGTGACGAGCCCGGTGTAGAGGTCCGGCCACCACCGGTCGAGCCGGGCCCGCAGCATCTCGGCGCGGTCGAGGCTCCACCCTGAGGTGGGCAGGGGAGGGGGCGGGGGCACCGATGCGCTCACGTCGGGCATTCTGTCGGAAGTGTGCAAGCGTTTCCACGCCATCCGGGGATCGGGGCCGGACTCACGGGAGACACCGAACCGGTTCACAGGTGACGCATAGGGACCCGCCCGAGAGTTGCCCCCATGACGACGAGCACCGCCACGCCCGACGAGGCAGTGGCGACCGGGCGGTCCCGGCGGCGCGTGCGGCGTGCCGCGACGCCGGTGCCCCGCTGGTGGCGGGACGCGACGGGCGCGGCCGGATGGGCCGTGCTCCTCGGTGTCGTGGCCCTCTGGGTCCGGGGCGGTGGGGTGCAGGACCTCGCGACCGGCGCGGGCTTCCTCACCTCGACGGGTCGGCTCACCGGGCTCGTGGCGTCGGCGCTGCTGCTGCTCCAGGTGATCCTCATGGCGCGGGTGCCGTGGGTGGAGCAGGCCTGGGGCCAGGACGACCTCGCGCGCACGCACCGGCTCGTCGGCTTCACCTCCTTCACCCTGCTCATGGCGCACGTCGTCCTCATCACGCTCGGGTACGCGGCCGCCACGACGCTCGGCCTCTGGGGCACGACGTGGGACTTCGTCGCCAACTACCCGGGGATGCTGCTGGCCTTCGCGGGCACCGCGGCGCTCGTCATGGTCGTCGTCACCTCGGTCCGTCGCGCCCGACGCCGGCTGCGCTACGAGTCGTGGCACCTCATCCACCTGTACGGCTACCTCGGGGCCGGGCTCGTCCTCCCGCACCAGCTGTGGACCGGTGCCGAGTTCCTGCGCTCCACCCCCGCCACCGTCTTCTGGTGGGGCCTGTGGGCCGTGACCGCCGCGGCGGTGCTCGTCTTCCGCGTCGGGGTGCCGCTCTGGCGCTCCCTGCGCGCCCCCATCCGGGTGCTCGAGGTCCGCTCCGAGGGGCCCGGCGTCACGACCGTGACGGTCGGCGGTGACGGCGTGCGGCACCTGCCGGTCCGGGCCGGGCAGTTCCTCCAGTGGCGCTTCCTCGACGGCCCGGGGTGGACCCGCGCCCACCCGTACTCGGTCTCGGCCGCGCCAGACGGCCGCACGCTGCGCTTCACCGCCGCCCGTGTCGGGGACGGCTCGAACCGGCTCGCGAGGCTGCGCCCCGGGACCCGGGTCCTCGTCGAGGGCCCGTACGGCCGGCTGCACGGGGGGACCCGCTCCCGTCGCAAGGTGCTCCTCATCGGGTCGGGCATCGGCATCACCCCGATGCGCGCCCTCCTCGAGGAGCTGCCGCAGGCGCCCGGCGACGTGACGGTCGTGCACCGCATCCGGTCCCGCCGCGAGGCCGTGCTCGCCGACGAGATGCGCGCCCTCGCCGCGGCCCGCGGCGCCCGCTACCTCCAGGTGGAGGGCCACCGCATCCGCGGCCGCGAGAGCTGGCTGCCGCGGCAGGCCCGGCGCCTGAGCGACGCCCAGGCGCTCCTCGAGATCGCCCCCGACCTGCCCGACCACGACGTCTACGTCTGCGGGAGCGACGGCTGGATGGACGCCGTCCACGCCGCGGCCCTCGAGGCCGGCGCCGCCAAGGACGCCGTCCACCTCGAGCGTTTCGCCTACTGACCCCGAAGGACACCACCCATGCGACGGATCACGACCTGGCTGCTGAGCACGATCTCGGCACTGGTCCTCCTCTTCAGCTACCACACGTCGACGGGCGCGGGCACCGGCACGAGCATCGTCGCGGCCGGCGACGTCAACGGCACGTCGTCCGGGTCCGCCGGTGCCGGCGGGTCGACGGACACCCCCTCCACCACCACCGACCCGGGGTCCTCGGGGTCGACGGACGCCCCCTCGGCGACCCCCGACCCGAGCCCGTCCGAGTCGGCCGGCTCGTCCGCGAGCAGCAGCGGGACCTTCACCGGGGACGCGATCGAGACCCAGTTCGGCCCCGTCCAGGTCCAGATCACGGTCTCCGACGGGAAGGTCACGAAGTCCGTCGTCACCCAGGTGCCGTGGAACGACCGCCGGGACCAGGAGATCAACTCCTACGCGGTGCCGATCCTCAACGACGAGGTCGTCCAGGCGCAGAGCGCGGGCATCGACATGGTCTCCGGCGCGACGTTCACCTCCGACGGCTACATCCAGTCGCTGCAGTCCGCGCTCGACCAGGCGAACCTGTGATCACCGCCGAGATCCCGGTGACGCCGGCCGCCCCGACGCAGCCGGTGCTCGCCCGTCGCGCCTGGGTCGAGCACGTGATGGGAACCGCCGTCAGCGTCCACGTCCGGGCCGTCGAGCCGACCCGGCCCGACGTCGAGGCCGCCGTCCGGCGGGTCTTCGGCCACCTGCGCCGCGTCGACGAGGTGCTGTCCACGTGGCGCGCCGACAGCGACCTGCTGCGACTGCAGCACGGGGAGGTCGAGGACGTGCACGCCTGGGTCGCGGACGTCACCGAGCTCTCCCTCGAGGCGGAGGAGCGGACCGACGGGCTCTTCGCCGCGTGGCGCTCCCGGGACCGGGGTCGGACGGTCTTCGACCCCACGGGCCTGGTCAAGGGCTGGGCGGTCGCTGCCGCCGCGGCGCACCTCGACGTCGTCCCGGAGGTCGCGTACAGCATCGGGGCCGGTGGGGACGTCGTCGTCGGCGCGGGCCCGGGGCCGTCCGCGGCGGCGCCCTCCTGGCGGATCGGTCTCGAGGACCCGTACGCCACCGGTCGGGTCGCGGACGTCGTGACCCTGCGCCGCGGCGCGGTCGCGACCTCCGGCGCCGCGGTCCGCGGGGGTCACGTCGTCAACCCGCGGACCGGTCGTGCGGTGACGCGTCCCGGGTCCACCACCGTCGTCGGCCCCGACCTCACCTGGGCCGACGTGTGGGCGACGGCTGCCTGGGTCGACCCCGAGCGCGCCGCGACGCTTCTCGCGGAGCGCGACCCGGCCTACCGGCTCGTCGTGCTCTGACCAGTCCCCGCGCGACGTCCCGGGCCCCGGAATGTGCCCGCCGGGGCCTGTTCGGTGACGCCGCCCGCTGCTAGCCTCGTGATGTTCAGCGGGGTTTCAGCAGGGGAGCCCGGCGTGAGGACACCAGGCTGTGCCATGTCTCGATCACAGGGCACCCGAGCCTCGGGCGTGACCCGCCCCGGCCCGAGGGCGACGGTAGTGCGCTCCATTCCGGAACCGGGGCTCGGTCCGCCCATCTGACCCGACGGTGACGCGCGCCGCGGCGCGCGGAGCCGTTCGGCCCGTCGTCGCACCCTCGTGGTCGGCGTGACGGGTCGGCGGATGCCGGGACGGCGGTGGCTCGTGCACGGGCCACCCCCCTCTGTGCCTCCCGGTGTCCGAGGGACCCGCCCCGCGGGAGGCGTCGCCTCTCGCGGGGCGACGTCCGATGTCGTGGCGCCGTCAGGCCGCTGCGAGCGTCGCGCGCAGGGCCGCCGGGTCCGTCACCGGGGCCTCGCAGACGAAGCCCCGACACACGTACGCAGCCGCCGCGCCGCCGACGAGCGGGCGCCCCGCGAGGAGCGGGACACCGGGGGCGTCCGGGACGCCCGCGACGTGCACCAGGCCGGGGGAGGACGAGGCCCGGACCTCCGCGAGGAGGGCGGCCGCCGCGTCCCCGGACCCGACGACCGCGACCTGGAGGGGGCCCGCGGCCAGGGCCTCGCCGACGGCCAGTGCCCACCCCGCGAAACGCGGCTCGGCGGCGGCCACCGAGCCACCCGCGGCGAGCGCCTGCTCCGCCGCGTCGTGGTGGTGGGTCGACCCGGTGAGCGCGGCGTACGTGAGCAGCGCTCCGGCGAGCGCGGAGGCGCCGGCCGGCTCGGCGTTGTCGCTGCGCCCGGCGGGCCGGGAGAAGAGGGCCGGGGCGTCGTGCGCGGTGTCGTGCACCGCCCCGTGGGTGTCGACGAACCGGGCGAGGGCGCGGTCGAGGACGTCTCCGGCGGCGGTCAGCCAGCGCGCCTCGCCGGTGGCCTGGTGGAGGGCGAGCAGCCCCTCGGCGAGGTCGCCGTGGTCGTCGAGGACCGCCGGGGCCGAGGACACCGTGCCGCCGCGCGACGTGCGGTGCAGGACGCCGTCGACGTCGTGGGTGGCCAGGACGTGGTCCGCGGCAGCGGTGGCCGCGGCGAGGAGGTCGGGCCGGTCCAGCAGCACCCCGGCGTCGGCCAGGGCGGCGACCGCGAGCCCGTTCCACGCCGTGACGACCTTGTCGTCGCGGGCCGGCTGGGGCCGTGACGTGCGGGCCGACAGGAGCCGCCGGCGGACCTCGGCCCACCACGCGGGGTCGTCGGGGTCCTCGAGCAGCCGGAGGGTCGAGGCGCCCTCCTCGAAGGTCCCGGCAGCGGTCACCGAGAGCAGCGCGGCGGCCCGCGCACCGTCGTCGGGGCCCAGCACCTCGACGAGCTGGCCCGGGGTCCACGCGTAGGTGAGGCCCTCGTGCGAGTGCCCGTCGACGACCGTGTCGGCGTCGAGCGCCGAGGCGAAGGCGCCCTCGGGCGTCCGCAGGTCGCGGACGAGGAAGTCGGCGGTCTCCGCGGCCACCCTCCGGGCGAGGGGGTCGCCCGTGGCGCGCCAGAGGTGGGCGTAGACGCGGAGCAGGAGCGCGTTGTCGTACAGCATCTTCTCGAAGTGCGGCACCACCCAGCCGGCGTCGACGGAGTACCGCGCGAAGCCTCCGGCGAGCTGGTCGTACAGGCCGCCTCGGGCCATGGCCGAGCACGTGGAGCGGACCATCGCGAGGGCGTCCGGGGAGCCGGTGCGCGCGTGGTGGCGCAGGAGGAACTCCAGGACCATCGAGGGCGGGAACTTCGGGGCACCCCCGAAGCCGCCGCGCGCGTCGTCGTGCTCGGCGCGCAGCCGCGTGACGGCCCGGTCGAGCACCTCCACCGGGACCGGTGCCGACGGCGGGGGCCCGGTGACCTCGCGCAACCGGGCCGCGACGTGGGCCCCGGAGGCGAGGACCTGCTCGCGCTGCTCGCCCCAGACCCGGGACGCGTTGTCGAGCAGGCCCAGGAACTGCTCGCGCGGCAGGTACGTCCCGGCGAAGAAGGGGTCGCCGTCGGGAGTGAGCAGGCAGGTCATCGGCCACCCGCCGTGGCCGGTCAGTGCGGTCGTCGCGGCCATGTAGACGGCGTCGACGTCGGGGCGCTCCTCGCGGTCCACCTTCACGGCGACGAAGCGCTCGTTGACGACCCGGGCCACGCCCTCGTCCTCGAAGGACTCGTGCGCCATGACGTGGCACCAGTGACAGGCGGCGTACCCCACGCTCAGCAGGACGGGGACGTCGCGGCGGCGGGCCTCGGCGAAGGCCTCCTCGCCCCACTCCCACCAGTCGACGGGGTTCTCGGCGTGCTGGAGGAGGTAGGGGGACAGGGAGTCCGCGAGCCGGTTCGCCATCGGTCCACCGTACGGCGCTCCCGGGGTGACCCGCCCCGCGAGCCCGGCGGCGGGGCGTCAGCCGTCGAGCGCCTTGTGCAGCGCGACGCACGTCGACAGGGCGTCGGCGCCCTCCACGACGCTCGCCCAGCTCACCTCGACCCCCGCCCGCAGCAGCGTCCACGCGCGGGCCTCGTCCTCGTCGACGCCGGCCGCCTCGGCGACGACGGCGAGCCGGTTCCGTACCGACCAGCGCAGCGCGGCCCCGGTCCCCAGCTCGTCGGACCGGTTCCGCAGCACCGGCCACAGGTCGAACCCGGGATGCCCCGCCACCGGCTTCGGGTCGATGGCCGTCCATCCGCCCGACGGTGCGCGCAGCACGTTCTCGTAATGCAGGTCGGTGTGGAGGAGCAGCTCGGGGACGTCGCCGGTCAGCAGCTCGCGCGCGAGGCCGAGCGTGCGGGTGACGACCCGCCGGGGCACGGCCGGACGGCGCTGGATCCGTTCGAGGTGGGGTGCGAGGTACTCGCCGATCCGGGGAAGTGGAGGGGGAGCGGGCACGTGCAACCGGCGCAGCAGTCCGCCGACGACCGCGCACGCCTCGTCGGCCCACACCTCGGTGAGGTCCTCCGTCTCCAGCCGCTCCAGGAGCAGCAGGCCCTCGGAGGGCAGGGCGGCGACGAGGCGCACCGCGCCGCGACCGGCCCACGCGCGCAGCGCGAGGTGCTCGTGCTCGCCCTCCGGGTGCGGCCACGCGACCTTGAGGGCCAGCCGTTCGTCGCCGCGTCGCACCGGGACGACGAGGGCCGTCCAGCCGGTGCGCGGCGGACCGTCGACGACGAGGTCCCAGCGGTCCAGGGCCTCGTCGAGGAGGCGGGGGACGGTGGCCATCCAGTCGGCCCCGGTGGGCCCGCCGTCGGCGGGGTAGCCGCGGACCCGCTCCACCCACGCGGTGGGCAACGCGACGTCGCTCACGTGAGACCGGGGAACGGCGCCAGCGGGACCCCCCAGCGGTGCGCCTCCACCTCGACCGCACCGAGCCAGCGGGTCGCGGCCGCCAGCCCCGCGGGCGCGTCCGCGGTGAGCAGCGCGTCGAGCGAGGAACCGACCGTGGCGCGCAGCGTCGAGAGGGTCTCGCGGAACAGGCGGTCGACGTCGGCGCCGGTGCGCACGGCGAAGGGCAGCGGGACACCGAGGACGGGGGACGGCGCGTCGCCGCCCGCCACGAGGTCGGCGCGCAGTCCACGCAGGGCGGCCAGGGTCGCGGTGCCGCGCGTGCGCCGGGTGCCGCTCGTGCGCGCCGTGCCGACCTCGGCGAGGTAGACCGCGGCGTCCGTGGCGGTCACGAGGCCGTCGACGACCGCCCCGGTCGGGGCCGTCCCGGCGACCCGGGGCGCGGTACCGGTGAGGAGGGTGGCCGCCGCGAACCGCTGCGCGTGCAGCGCCGCGACCGAGACCCGCAGCGGCCCGGCGCACACCGAGAACCGGGGGGCCCGGGTGGCCGACAGCGCCTCGGCCGAGCCGAGTGCGGCAGTGGTGACCGGCGCTGGAGACGCCGTGGCCCCCGGTGAGGGCGACGGGTCGTCGAGGGCGTCGTCCGGCACCCCCGCGCGGAGCAGGGCGGTACGCAGCACCGTGTGCTGCCGGGCGTGGAGCACCCCGAGGTCGCCGGCGAGCGCGCCGGGGACACGGGAGCACAGCGCGGCGAGCCGGTCGCACTCGCGGGTCAACGCCGTCAGGAGCTCCTCACCCGGGACGGGCGTGCGGGCGGGTACGAGGGGGACGCGTGGGGCGTCGTCCTCGAGGCGGATCCCACAGCCGGACAGCGGGACGAGGACGCTCGCCCCCACCCCGACGAGGAAGAGGCGCCGCCCGGGACGCCGGGGGTCCTGGTCCGGCACGGGCAGCATCATCCCACGGTGCGGGCGGCGGCCGGCGGGGCCTAGAGTGGGTCCCCCGGCACGCCGGCAACCAGAACTGCACAGGGAGAGGAGACGACCGTCATGGCCACCGCGGAACAGGTCCGACCCGTCCTCGAGCAGGGACTCCACGGCAGCGGCCTCGTCCTCGAGGACGTCACCGTGACCCCGGCCGGCAAGCGCCGTGTGGTCCGCGTCCTCCTCGACCGCGACCTCGGTGACGTCGACGCGGTCACCGAGCCCACCGAGCCCCTCTCCCTCGACGAGGTCGCCGACGCCACCCGCGCCGTCGGCGACGCCCTCGACGCCTCCGACGTCCTGGGGGAGCAGCCCTACACCCTCGAGGTGTCCTCGCCCGGCGTCGGCCGCCCGCTGACGGCCGCGCGGCACTTCCAGCGCAACGTCGGGCGTCTCCTGTCGGTCCACACCGCGGGTGACGAGCTGACCGGGCGCCTCGTCGCCGCGGACCGCACCGCCGCCACCATCGAGGTCCCGGCGACGAAGACCACCGCCGCCCGTACCACCACCGTCCCGTACGCCGACGTCGACCGCGCCACCGTGCAGGTGGAGTTCGCGCGGCACGACGACCCGAAGGAGAGCTGACCCCCGTGGACATCGACCTCGCCGCCCTGCGCGCGCTCGAGCGGGAGCGCGGCATCTCCCTCGACGTCATCGTCCCGGCGATCGAGCAGGCCCTGCTGCTCGCCTACCAGCGCACCGAGGGGCACTACCGCACCTCCCGCGCCGAGCTCGACCGCGCCTCGGGACACGTCGTCATCTGGGCGCGGGAGGAGACCGAGGTCCCGGCGCCCGAGGGCGAGGTCGACGAGGAGGGCAACCCGCTGCGTCCCCGGCGCGAGCTCGGGCCCGAGTTCGACGACACCCCGACCGGCTTCGGCCGGGTGGCGGCCGCGACGGCCCGCCAGGTCATCGTCCAGCGGATGCGCGACATCGAGGACGACGCGATCCTCGGCGACTTCAAGGGGCGCGAGGGCGACATCGTCGCCGGCGTCGTGCAGCAGAGCCCGCACCCGGGCCACGTCACGGTCGACTTCGGCACCGTCGAGGGGATCCTCCCCGCCGCGGAACAGGTGCCGGGCGAGACCTACCAGCACGGCCAGCGCCTGCGCACCTTCGTCGTCTCGGTCAAGCGGGGGATGCGCGGCCCCCAGATCGGGCTGTCCCGCACCCACCCGAACCTCGTCCGCAAGCTCTTCGCCCTCGAGGTCCCCGAGATCGCCGACGGCAGCATCGAGATCGCCGCGCTGGCCCGCGAGGCCGGCCACCGGACGAAGATCGCGGTGTACTCGACCGTGCCCGGGCTCAACGCCAAGGGCGCCTGCATCGGCCCGATGGGCGGCCGGGTGCGGGCCGTGATGGCCGAGCTCCAGGGCGAGAAGATCGACATCGTCGACTACAGCAAGGACCCGTCGGAGTTCATCGCGCAGGCCCTGTCGCCGGCCCGGGTGTCCTCGGTCGAGGTGGTCGACCCGCAGCTGCGCTCGGCGCGCGTCATCGTGCCGGACTACCAGCTCTCGCTCGCCATCGGCCGGGAGGGCCAGAACGCCCGGCTCGCGGCCAAGCTGACCGGCTGGCGGATCGACATCCGGCCCGACACCGAGGCCGCGTCGACGGCCTCGGCGGGTCCCCGCGACACGCCCGAGCCCGCCTAGGCGGTAGACTGGTGCGGACCGACCGGACTGGACTCCGGCCATCGGGCCCGCTGCGCACGTGCATCGGGTGCCGCGGGACGGATAGCCGGTCGGCACTCCTGCGAGTGGTACTCGGGCAGGGGGAGCACGGCCTCACGGTCGTCCCCGACCCCGAGCGCCGTCGTCCGGGGCGCGGCGCATGGCTGCACCCCGACGTCTCGTGTCTCGACCTCGCCGTACGCCGCAAGGCGTTCGGGCGTGCGCTGCGCAGCAGCAGCGGCCCGGACACCACCCTGGTGGCCCGGTGGGTCGAGAGCCTCGCGCAGGGACCACCGTCAGAAGAGAACGAAGACCGGAAGCGGGTTTAACGCGATGAGCACCCGATGAGTACTCAGCGATGAGCACCCCCCAGCTGTAAGACGGTCCGCGCCGCCCGGCACGGACCTGGACAGGAGAGATGTGTCTAAAGTCCGTGTGAGCGCACTCGCGAAGGAGCGAGGGGAGACCAGCAAGGTCGTCCTCGAGCGACTGAACGCGATGGGCGAGTACGTCAAGAGCGCCAGTTCGACGATCGAGGCCCCGGTCGTCCGGCGCTACAACGAGAAGTTCCCGGCGTCCGCGCCGGCGGACACCGGTGGATCGGCCCCGAAGGCGCCGGCCAAGAAGGCCCCGGCCAAGAAGGCCGCCACCCCACCGCCGGCCGCCCCCGCGGCGTCCGCCGAGGCTGCCGCGCCGCAGGCGCCCGCTGCCCCGGCCCCGGCGGCCCCCGCCGCCCCGGCTCCGGAGGCCCCCGCCCCGGCTCCGCAGGCGCCCGCCGCCGCCGCCCCCGCGGCGCCGGCACCTCAGGCCCCCGCGGCCCCGACGCCCGCCGCCCCCGCGGCGCAGGCGCCGGCCCCGCAGGCTCCTGCACCGCAGGCTCCGGCACCGCAGGCTCCGGCCGCCCCGGCCGAGCCCGCTGCCCGCGAGGGTGGCAGCACCCCCGGTGGGCCGCGTCCGGCCCCGCGGCCCGCGGGTCCGCGTCCGGGCAACAACCCGTACGCCTCGAGCCAGGGGATGGGCCGCAGCCGCGGCGAGTCCCCGCCGCGTCCGGGCAACAACCCCTTCGCCCCGAGCCAGGGGATGCCGCGCCCGCAGAGCCGCGCGGGGCAGCAGCGCCCCGGTGGCCAGGGGGGTCCCGGTGGCGCCCCCGGTGCCGCCGGACCGCGTCCCGGTGGCGTGCGTCCGAGCCCGGGCATGATGCCCGACCGCAGCGCGGTCGCGCGTCCCGGTGACCGTCCCGCCCGCGGCGGACGCGCCGGCGGCGCCGGAGCGGGTCGTCCCGGTGGTGGCGGCGGCGGCTTCGCCGGCCGCCCGGGTGGGCCCGGCGGTCGCGGTGGCCGTGGCAGCACCCAGGGTGCGTTCGGTCGCGGTGGCGGTCGTCCGCAGCGGGGACGCAAGTCCCGCCGCGCGAAGCGCCAGGAGTTCGAGGAGATGCAGGCACCGTCGATCGGCGGCGTCTCGGTCCCCCGTGGCGACGGCTCGACCGTCGTCCAGGTCCGCCAGGGCGCGAGCCTCACGGACTTCGCCGACAAGATCAACGCGAACCCGGCATCGCTGGTCACCGTGCTGTTCCACCTCGGTGAGATGGCCACGGCCACGCAGAGCCTCGACGAGGACACCTTCCGCGTCCTCGGCTCCGAGCTCGGCTACGACATCCGCATGGTCTCCCCGGAGGAGGAGGAGCGCGAGCTCTACGACGCCTTCGACATCGACCTCGAGATCGGGGTCGACGCCGAGGACGAGGAGGACCTCGCGGCACGCCCGCCGGTCGTCACCGTCGTCGGTCACGTCGACCACGGCAAGACCCGTCTCCTCGACGCGATCCGCAACGAGGACGTCGCGGGCGGCGAGACCGGTGGCATCACCCAGCACATCGGTGCCTACCAGGTCCACCGTGAGCACGAGGGCGTCAACCGGCCGATCACCTTCATCGACACCCCGGGTCACGAGGCGTTCACCGCCATGCGTGCCCGTGGCGCGAAGGTCACCGACATCGCGATCCTCGTGGTGGCGGCCGACGACGGCGTCATGCCGCAGACCATCGAGGCGCTCAACCACATGCAGGCGGCGGACGTCCCGATCGTCGTCGCGGTGAACAAGGTCGACGTCGAGGGTGCCAACCCGCAGAAGGTCCGCCAGCAGCTCACCGAGTACAACCTCGTCGCCGAGGAGTACGGCGGCGAGACGATGTTCGTCGACGTCTCCGCGAAGCAGGGGCAGAACATCGACTCCCTGCTCGAGGCGGTCCTCCTCACGGCGGACGCGGCACTCGACCTGCGGGCCAACCCCGACCGGGACGCCCGCGGCGTCGCGATCGAGGCCAACCTCGACAAGGGCCGCGGCGCCACGGCGACCGTGCTCATCCAGTCGGGCACCCTCCACGTCGGCGACGCGATCGTCACCGGGTCCGCCTACGGGCGCGTCCGCGCGATGCTCGACGAGCACGGCGTCAACGTCGACGAGGCCACCCCGTCGCGTCCGGTGCAGGTGCTCGGGCTCTCCTCGGTCCCGCGGGCCGGCGACACCTTCGTCGTCGCCCCCGACGACCGCACCGCCCGGCAGATCGCCGAGAAGCGCGAAGCGGCCGACCGTCAGGCCAGCCTGGCCAAGGCCCGCAAGCGCATCTCGCTCGAGGACCTCACCGAGGCCCTCGCGGCCGGCAAGGTCGACACCCTCAACCTCATCCTCAAGGGTGACGTGTCGGGTTCGGTCGAGGCGCTCGAGGACGCCCTGCTGCAGATCGACGTGGGCGACGAGGTCGACCTGCGGATCATCGACCGCGGTGTCGGTGCGATCACGCTGAACAACATCAACCTCGCGATGGCCTCCGACGCGGTCATCATCGGCTTCAACGTGCGGGCCGAGGGCCAGAACGCCGAGGTCGCCGAGCGCGAGGGCGTGGAGATCCGGTACTACTCGGTGATCTACCAGGCGATCGACGAGATCGAGCAGGCGCTCAAGGGCATGCTCAAGCCGGAGTACGAGGAGGTCGAGCTCGGCTCGGCGGAGATCCGCGAGATCTTCCGCTCGAGCAAGTTCGGCAACATCGCCGGCTCGATCGTCCGCAGCGGCGAGATCCGACGCGGCACCAAGGCGCGGATCACGCGCAACGGGGTCGTCGTCGCCGAGAACGTCGAGGTGGCCGGTCTGCGCCGGTTCAAGGACGACGTCACCGAGGTCCGCGAGGGCTTCGAGTGCGGCATCAACCTCGGGTCGTACAACGACCTGCAGCTCGAGGACCTCATCACCACCTACGAGATGCGGGAGAAGCCGCGCGCGTGAGCGCAGCGAGGGCGCGCGGCTCCGACCGCATCTCGTCCCACCGAGATGCGGCGGGTCCCACGCGCAGCGTGGGCGAAGCCGCGCGCGTGAGCGCAGCGAGGGCGCGCGGCTCCGACCGCATCTCGTCCCACCGAGATGCGGCGGGTCCCACGCGCAGCGTGGGCGAAGCCGCGCGCCTGATGCGGTGACCCTCGCGGTCGAGTGAACAGGACACGCCGCGCGCCCCTCGGGGCGCGCGGCGTGTTCCGTTCACCCGACGGTCGGGCGACCCGCCGGGTCGACCCACCGGCGCGGTCGGTGGGCTCAGGCGAGCATCGTCTCGCCGAGGATCTCTCCCTCGCGCGCCCCCGGCAGCACGGCGAACACCGCGGACCCGACGGGCACGGTCCAGAGGTTGAGCAGGTCCATCTCCGCGAGCCGCTGCTGCACCGGCACGAACTGCCGCACCGGGTCGGCCTGGTAGGCGACGAAGACGAGACCGGCCCGCGTCCGCCCGTCCGTCCCGTCGTCGTACGAGTACGGCCGCCGGAGGAAGCGCTCGTGGGGTGCGGTCGCGTGTGCCCGGCGCAGGTGGGCGGCGTCGTCGACGACGTGGAACCCCAGGGAGTCGGTGGCCTCGAGGTCGGCCGGGGTGTCGACCGTCCCCCCGGTCACCGGTCCGCCGGTGTCGAGCCGGCGCCCGATGGCGTTCTCCCGGGAGGCCCGGTCGACCCGGTCCCAGTCGTCGAGCTGCATGCCGATGCGACGCACGATGACCGAGGACCCGCCCCGCAGCCAGGCCGGTCCGGCGTCGCCGACCCAGAGCAGCCCGGCGTCGATGCCGGCGACGTCCGGCTGCACGGTGCCGTCGACCTGCCCGAGGAGGTTGCGCATCGGCACGCCGGGGCCCTCGAAGGGTTCGCGGAAGCCCCGCTGGACCCAGCGCACCGACGCGAGGTCGGCGACCGCCGTCACGAGCCGCCGCTGGGCGTGCGCCACCGTCGTGGGGCTGTCCGCGCAGACCTGGAGCAGCAGGTCGCCGCCGCTCCACTCGTCCTGCAGCCGGTCGATCTCCGGGAACGCCGGCAGCGGCGCGAGCCACGCCGGGCGCTCGGCGCCGGCCAGCTCGACGACCCGGGCCCCGACGGCCACGGTCACCGTCAGCGACGCGGGGACCGCCGCGAGCTCGGGCTCGAGGTCGGTGAGCGTTCCCCGTCCCGCGGTGAGCCGCTCGATGTCGTCGGTCCACACCGTGAGGAGCCGCCGGACGGCATCGCGGTCGGCATCCTCGCGGAGGTCGAACGCGACGAACGAGGCGTGCGGAGGTGGGGTCTCGAGGATCCCCGCCTGCCGCTCGCCGCGGAACGCCCGGGCCGTCGCCCTGGCCCGCTCCAGCCGCCGATCGGGCTCGGGGGTGCTGCGGTCCCGGGCCACGGCGGCGCCGGCGCCGGTGACGACACCGGCACCGGCGCCCGCGAGGCCGGAGAGGATCACGGTGCGCCGGCGGGGCCCCGCCGGCGCATCCTCGGGACGCGACGTCCCGCCGGTCACGAGTTCGTCGGGGACGGGTCGTAGCTCTCCTCTGCCCCGGTGAAGGCCCGCACCGGCAGGGTGAGGGTGACCTCGCCGGCCGAGGTCGTCAGGGTGATGGTCGTCTCGGACCCGGTCGGGAGGGCGCCGGTGAGGCCGAGCAGCATCACGTGGTCGCCGCCGGGCTGCAGGAGGTGGGTGCCGCCCGCGGGAAGGACGAAGCCGCCCGGCTTCTGCTGCATCTGCATCGCTCCGGACGAGGTCTTGACGACCTCGTGGAGCTGCACCTCGCCGGCCGCCGGCGACGAGCCGCCGGTGATGGTCAGCTCGGCGTCCGTGGTGTTGCGGAGCGTGCCGAACATGGCGCTCATCGGCATGGACATGTCCATGTCGTCCTGTTCCATGTCGTCCATCCCGCTCGAGGACTCGCTCGGCATCGGCCCGGACATCGAGGGCGAGGCCATCGGCATCTCGTCGACGGACTTGACCCAGCCGTCCTCGATGACGAGGGGGGCCGACGCGGCGCCGGTGGCGGCGGAGGACCCGGGGTCGGCGGACTCGGAGCCGCAGCCGGCGACCCCGAGGGTGAGGGCGGCCAGTGCCGCGGTGAGGGCGACCCGACGGGTCGCGGACATGAGGTGGTGCATGGTCTTCTCCTGGGGAACAGGGCAGCACGCAGCGCTGCCCGGCGGGCTCGTGCGGTGGGGGAGGGCGGGCCGTGGCGGGAGGCGACGGCACGCGGCCGACCCCCGCAGGCGCGACGGGCCGACTCAGGAGACGAACAGGGGTGGCGCCCGGCCACCGAGCGGGCGCGGTGTGCGACCGACCGGCCGGGGACGCGCCACGGCCACGGCGAGGCGGGGCAGCACCGGCCGGCGCAGGCTCGGCACGGGCCGGGGGAGGAGCGCCGACACGACGTGCCACAGGGCGGCCTCCGCCCGGGCGAGGACGACCGAGAGGACGAGCGTCGCGACGACGTGGGCGAGCAGCATCGGGGCGTCGAGGGCGGACATCTCCGGCATCGCGGGTGCCGCGCCGGGCACCAGGGCCTCGGGGACACCCTCGTGCACGTGCATCGCGGACCCGGTGCCGTGGCCGGGGACCATCGTGCGGAGGACGAGGTGGACGACGACCTGGGCGCCGCCGAGCAGGGCCACGAGGACGGGGGTGGTGAGCCGCCGGCCGGTGGCGAACCAGACCGGGGGGCCGACGAGCAGCGCGAGGAAGGCCAGGGCGACGACACCGGGCGCCTGGCCACCCCCCACCTCGTGGGCGGCGCTGGAGATCCCGAGGACGGCGAGCAGCGCGACGGCGGCGCGCGCGGCGCGCACCAGCCCGACCCCTGCCGTCGTCATGGCGACGAGGGTACCCCGACGGGTGTCGCGTCCGTCGCGGGTTCGGGTCACTAAGGTGGTGGGGCCCCGACGTCCGGGGCGTCCCCGTCCCGCCGAGCAGAGGAGGAGCCGTGGCCGACGAAGCACGGGCCCGCAAGGTCGCCGACCGCATCAAGACGCTCACCGCCGCGAACCTGGAGTCGATCGTCAAGGACCCCGACCTCGGGTTCGTCACGGTCACCGACGTCCGGGTCACCGGCGACCTCCAGCACGCGTCGCTCTTCTACACGGTCTTCGGCGACGAGCTGCAGCGGGCCCGGACCGCGAAGCTCCTCGAGGCCAACACCGGCCGGCTGCGCTCGTTCGTCGGCAAGCAGCTCGGCATCCGCCTCACGCCCAGCCTGGAGTTCATCGCCGACGCGATCCCCGAGACCGCCGCCCACCTCGAGGACCTGCTCCGGCAGGCCAAGGAGCGCGACGCCGAGGTGGCCCGAGCCGCCGCGGAGGCGCGGCCGGCCGGTGAGGCCGACCCCTACCGCAAGGAGCGGGCCGAGGACGCGCCGGGTGCCAGTGCAGAGGGCCCGGGTGCCGGCGAGCGCTGAGCCGACCGCGGACGGCCTCCTCGTCGTCGACAAGCCGGCCGACTGGACGAGCCACGACGTCGTCGCCCGGGCCCGGCGGCTCTGCGCGACCCGCAAGGTCGGGCACGCCGGCACCCTCGACCCCATGGCCACGGGCGTCCTCGTGCTCGGGGTCGGGAGGGCCACCCGGTTGCTGACCTTCCTCGTCGGCGCCGACAAGGACTACACGGCGACGGTGCGGGTCGGGCAGGGCACGGTCACCGACGACGCCGAGGGCGAGGTGGTCTCCGCGCCGGGGGCCGGTGGCCTCGACCGGGCCGCCGTCGAGGCGGCGGTCCTCCCGTTCACCGGTGACATCGAGCAGGTCCCGAGCGCCGTCAGCGCCATCAAGGTCGACGGCCGGCGCGCCTACCACCGGGTCCGGGAGGGCGAGGACGTCCGGCTCGCGGCACGCCCGGTCACCGTGGCGCGGTTCGACGTCGTCGACGCCCGGTCGACCGAGGTCGACGGCACCCCGGTCCTCGACGTCGACGTCGAGCTCACGGTCTCCTCCGGCACCTACGTCCGGGCGCTCGCCCGCGACCTCGGTGCCGCCCTCGGCAGTGCGGCACACCTCACCGCGCTCCGGCGCACCCGGGTCGGGGGCTTCACGCTCGAGGGCGCCCACCCCCTCGCGGACCTCGAGGCGCGCCAGGGCGACCCGATGCCGACCCTGCCCCTCGCCGAGGCGGCCCGGGCGGCGTTCCCGGCCCGGGCGCTGGACGCCGGCGAGGCCCGGGCCGTCGGCTACGGGCAGCGCATCCCGTCGGCCGTCCCGGGCCGGCGCGGCCCGGTCGCCGCCTTCGCCCCGGACGGCACGCTCGTCGCCGTCCTCGACGAGGAGTCGGTCACCGCGCGGTCCCTCGTCGTCTTCGCGCCCGCGAGTTCGTAGAGTGGTCCCCGTGCACCGATGGTCCGACCCTGCCCGGACGCCCGAGGCCCTGCGCCCCTGCGTCCTCACCCTCGGCAACTTCGACGGCGTCCACCGCGGCCACAAGGCCGTGCTCGCCGCCCTCGTGGAGGCCGGCGCCCGGCTCGGCCTGCCGTCGGTCGCCATCACGTTCGACCCCCACCCGATCGCCGTGCTGCACCCCGAGCGCGCCCCGGAGCTCATCGCCCCCGCCCGGGTCCGGGACGACCTCATCGCCGAGTCGGGTGTCGACGGGCTGCTCGTCCTCGACTTCACCACCGACTTCGCGCAGCAGACCCCCGGCGACTTCGTCCGCTCCGTCTTCGTCCGGGGCCTGGACGCCCGCTGCGTCGTCGTCGGGATGGACACCCGCTTCGGCTACCGCAACTCCGGCGACGTCGGCACCCTCGTCGACCTCGGCGAGCAGTTCGGCTTCGAGGTCATCGCCCTCGACGACGTCGGCGACGGGGAGCGCTACTCCTCGACCGTCGTGCGCCGCGAGCTGCGCGCGGGCGAGGTGGCCGAGGCGGCGCGCATCCTGGGCCGCCCCCACCGGGTCGTCGGCACGGTCGTGCACGGCAACCACCGCGGGCGGGGGCTCGGCTACCCGACCGCCAACCTCGCCCCCGACTCCCTCGGGCTGGTCCCGAAGGAGGGCGTGTACGCCGGCTGGCTGACCCGCCTCGACGTCGACGCCGAGGCCCCGGACCGCACGATGCCGGCCGCCCTGAGCGTCGGGACCAACCCCACCTTCGCCACCGAGGACCGCCGCACCGTCGAGGCGTACGTCCTCGACCGCGACGACCTCGACCTCTACGACGAGACCGTCATGGTCGAGTTCGTCGAGCACATCCGGCCGACGCTGCGCTTCGAGTCGGTCGAGGAGCTCCAGGACGCGATGGCGGGGGACGTCGAGCGGTGCCGCGAGCTGCTGGCCAAGATCGTTCCCGCCTGAGCGGGTGGGCCCGGCACGACGTCGGGCTCTTCGTCGCGGCGGGCGGCGCCTCCGTCGTCGGCGCGCTGCTCGTGTGGTCGGCGACCGTGCGGACGGCCGGGTCGGCCTACCTCGTCCGGCACCTCCTGACGGCGGCGCTCGGTCTCGGCGTCGCCGTGCTCGTGAGCCGGGCCGGCCGGGGCCGGGTGCGAGGGGCCGCGCCGTGGGCCTGGGTCGCGGCGGTCCTCCTCCTGCTCCTCGTGCCGACGCCGCTCGGCGCGACGGTCAACGGTTCCCGGTCGTGGCTCCCGCTCGTGGCGGGCTTCACCCTCCAGCCCGCGGAGCTCGCGAAGGTCGGGGTCGTCCTCGCCCTCGCGGCCCTGCTCGCGGGGCGCCTCGACCGCGGCGCCGACCCCGGGGGCCGGGAGCTGCTGCTCGCCGGGGTCCTCGTCGGCGTCCCGACCCTGCTCGTCGTCCTCCAGCCCGACCTCGGGACGGCGCTCGTGCTCGCGGCGACCGGCGCGGTGGTCGTCGTGGTCGGCGGCGCGCCGCGCCGCTGGGTGGCGCTGGCCGTCGGCCTGGCGGCGGCCCTCGTCGTGCTCGCGCTCACGACGCCCCTGCTCAGCGACTACCAGCGGGCCCGGCTCACCTCGTTCGCGGACCCCTCGGCCGACCCGCAGGGCGCCGGCTACCAGGTCCGGCAGGTGCGGCTGGCCATCGGCGGAGGCGGCCTGTGGGGGCAGGGGTTCATGTCCGGGCCGCGGACCCAGGGCGGCTTCGTGCCGTTCCAGCTCAACGACTTCGTCTTCTCGGTCGCGGGGGAGGAGCTGGGCTTCGTCGGCGCCGCCGGCTTGCTCGTGCTCCTCGCGGTCGTCGTGGTCCGGGTCCTCGTCGTCGCCGCCCGGGCCGACGACGCGTTCGGGCGGCTCGTCGGGGTCGGGGTGGCGACCTGGCTGGCGGTCCAGGTGGTCCAGAACGTGGGGATGAACCTCGGCCTCCTCCCCGTCACCGGGCTGCCGCTGCCGTTCGTCTCCTACGGCGGGTCCTCGATGCTCGTCTCCTGGCTCGCGGTGGGCCTCGTGGACGCCGCGCACACCCGGCCGGGTCGCGGCCGACCCCGATCGTGACCGGCCCGACACCGGATCCATTCCCCTGTGGCACCTCACTGTGACAGGATCTGCCCACCACGCCACCGATGCCGAGGACGTTCAACGATGCACCGGGTGACCCCGCAGATCAACACTCCCGCCGACGAGCCCGTCGACCACACCGTCCTCGAACGGCGGGCGCGAAGCGTCGCCCACCTGTTCCGGGACCGCGTCGCCGCCTCCGCCGACCGTCCCGCCTTCCTCCACGCCGTCGTGTCCGACGCCGGGGACGAGTGGGTCACCGTCACCTGGCGGGAGCTCGACGAGGTCGTCCGCGAGCTGGCAGCGGGCCTCATCGCCCTCGGGGTCGACCCCGAGGAGCGCGTGGCCATCGCCTCCGGGACCCGCTACGAGTGGGCGCTCGCGGACCTCGCGACGATGCTGGCGGGTGCCGCCACCACGACGATCTACCCCACGACGATCGCCGACGACGTCGCGTTCATCCTCTCCGACTCGGGGGCTCGCGTCGTCTTCGCCGAGAACGCCGAGCAGCTCGAGAAGGTCCGCTCGGTCCGCGACCGGATCCCGGCCGTGGGTCGGGTCATCCTCCTGGAGGGGACCCCGGACACCGACGAGTGGACGCTGACCTTCGACCAGCTGCGGATGCTCGGACGCGAGTACCTCCAGGGGGACCCGGGGGCGGTCGACGCCCGGATCGAGGCCATCGCCTCCGACCAGCTCGCGACGATCATCTACACCTCCGGCACGACCGGGCGCCCCAAGGGCGTGCGTCTGCTCCACAGCGCGTGGACGTTCGAGGGCGCGGCCACCGACGCCATCAACATCCTCAGCGAGGACGACGTCCAGTACCTGTGGCTGCCGCTCGCGCACGTCTTCGGGAAGAACCTGCTCACCCTGCCCCTGCAGATCGGCTTCGCCACGGCGATCGACGGCCGGATCGACAAGATCGTCGACAACCTCGCCGTCATCAAGCCGACCTTCATGGGCGCGGCCCCCCGCATCTTCGAGAAGGCCTACGCCCGGATCCAGATGATGATGGAGGCCGAGGGCGGGCTCAAGGCCACGTTGTTCAAGGCCGCCAGCGCGACCGGCCGCGAGGTGAGCATCCTGCGCGAGCAGGGCAAGGCCCCCTCCGGGATGCTCGCGCGCAAGCACGCCGTCCTCGACAAGCTCGTCGCGTCGAAGATCCGCGAGCGCTTCGGGGGCAACATCCGCTTCTTCATCTCCGGGTCGGCGGCCCTCAACCAGGACGTCGCCCGGTGGTTCGACTCGATGGGGATGCTCATCGCCGAGGGCTACGGCCTGACCGAGACGAGCGCGGCGTCGTTCGTCAACCGCACCAAGGCCTACCGGTACGGCACGGTGGGCTGGCCGCTGCCCGGCATCGAGGTCCGGATCGCCGAGGACGGCGAGGTGCTGCTGCGGGGCCCGGGCAACATGCAGGGCTACCACAACAACCCCGACGCCACGGCCGAGACGATCGACCCCGAGGGGTGGCTGCACACCGGCGACATCGGTGAGCTCGACGAGCGCGGCTTCCTGCGGATCACCGACCGCAAGAAGGACCTCTTCAAGACGAGCAACGGCAAGTACGTCGCACCCTCGATCATCGAGGCGATGTTCAAGGGGCTGTGCCCGTACGCGAGCCAGCTCGTCGTCCACGGGGCCGACCGCAACTTCGTCTCGGCGCTCATCACGCTCGACCCCGACGCCATCGCCACCTGGGCCGCCCAGCACGGGATGGAGGGCCGCTCCTACAGCGAGGTCGTCTCCTCGGACGCCTGCCAGCAGATGGTGCAGGGATACGTCGACGAGCTCAACGCCGGGCTCAACCGGTGGGAGACGATCAAGAAGTTCACCATCCTCGAGCAGGACCTCACGGTGGAGCAGGGTGAGCTGACCCCGAGCCTCAAGCTCAAGCGCAAGGTCGTCGCCGAGAAGTACAAGGACGTCCTGGACGCCCACTACTCGGGCTGACCGGCCGTGGGCGCGGCCTCGGGTGGTGGCCCACCCGAGGCCGCGCCGCCGTGTCAGCGGGTGGCCGGCTCGAGGAAGTCGGCGAGCGAGGCCGTGCGGGTCGTGCCGTCGGCGAACGTCACCGTCGCGGCCGGGACCGAGTCCTCGACGGGCGAGCCCGGCCGGTAGGGGCTGGGCCACCAGGCCGCGACGAAGCCCTGGGCGACGGTCGCCTCGACGTCGCCGCGGGTGGCCGTGTGGACCACGACGCGGTGGACCTGGGAGCCGACCCGCCCGACCACCTCCGAGACCCCGCGGTCGCCGTGGACCGCGGTACCCCAGCTGCCGAGGAGGATCTCGCGCGGCTCCGGGGTGCCGGTCGCCCCGCCCACGCTGCCGGACCCGGCGCCGCCGAGGAACGGGCCGTCGAGCGTCAGGCACGACCCCTCCGCCGCGCCTGCGCCCCCGAGGACGACGAAGGTCCAGTCGCCGCGCTGCTCGGCGAGGACCAGCGGTGCCCGGTGCACCTGGGCTGCGGTGAGACCGGTGGGGTCGGTGGCCCCGGGGCTCAGTGCCTCCGCGAGGCGGTCCCGGCAGTCCTCGGCCGCCGAGAGCTCCTGCTGCGTCGTGGGCCGGTGCGGCGTCGCGGTCCACGTCGCGTAGGCCCGGTCCGCGCCGCCGACGAGCTGGGCGCCGACGATCCCGACCGTCGCGGTCGCGGCCAGGCCGCCGACGAGCGCCAGCCGGCGGGCCGTGCGACGCCGGGGGGCCGCGGGCCGGGGCGGCACGCTGGTGGTCGCCGGGTCGGCGGGGTCGCCCGCGAGGATGCGCGCCAGGGCCAGGTCGGCCCGCTGCACCTGCTCGGGCGTGAGGGGGGCCGCGGGAGCGGCGTCGAGGCCGTCCAGGGCCCGGGTCGTGAGGACGTCGAGGTCGCGGGTCATGAGGGACTGCCTTCCGTGAGGGCCGGGAGAGGTCGCGGGTGGGTCGAGGCGAGCTCGAGGTGTCGGCGCAGCGCGCGCCGGGCCCGGGACAGGCGGAGCCGGTAGGCCACGGGCGAGATCTGCAGGACGGCGGCCGCCTCCGGGCCGGTCAGGCCGTCCCACGCGGTGAGGGCGATGGTCTCCTGGTCGGCCGCCCGCAGGCGCGGCCAGGCGGCGGCGAGGTCGAGCCGGCGGGCCACGAGCTCGGGGTCGACGCCCCGGTCGGAGTGCGGCGACGTGGCCTGCGCGACGCGGACCGCGAGCGCCTCGCGGCGGCGCTCTCCGCGCCGGTCGTTGAGCAGGGTCTGCCGCGCGATGCCGAACACCCAGGCACGCCCGTCCCCCGGGTCCTCGGGCAGGTCCTCGAACCGCCGCCAGAGCACGAGGAACACGTCGGCGACGACGTCCTCGGCGTGGCTCGGGTGGATCCGCCGGCTCACGAAGCGCAGCACGTCGGGGTACCAGGCGGCGTACACGTGGCGGAAGCGCTGCTCCGCGGTCCGGCCGTCGATGTCGTCCATGCCCCGTTCCTGTCCGGCCGTGGGAGGAGTGTGTCACCGTCCTGCGGCTCGCCCGTCGCACACGGTGCCCGACACGCGGCTCAGGCCGTGATGAGCGGCACGAACCGGTAGTGGCCGTGCTCGGTGACCGTGAGGTCGTCGGGTGCGGCGCCCCGGGCGACCCGCGTCATCACCCCGCGCACGGGGCAGACGAGGACGCCCCCCGGCCCGAGCTGGGCGACGAGGTCGCTCGGGAGCCGGTCGGCCATCGCCGAGACGAGCACCCGGTCGAAGGGCGCCTCGTCCGGGGCGCCGAGGACGGTGGCGTCGGCGGCCCGCACCCGCGCCCACGGGACCCCGGCCGCGGCGACGTTCTCCGCGCCGAACACCACGAGGTCCGGCACCCGCTCGAGGCCGAGCACGGAGCCGCCGGGACCGACGAGCTCGGCGAGCAGGGCAGTGCTCCACCCGCTGCCCGACCCGACGTCGAGGACGTGCTGGCCGGCGCGGACGTCGAGCAGCTCGAGCATCGCCCGGACCGTCCGGGGCTGGCTGTTGGTCTGGTCGTGGCCGATGTCGACGGGACCGTCGCGTCCGGCCTCCCGGCGGCGGGACGGGGGCAGGAACCGCTCACGGGGCTGCGCGGCGAACGCCGCGTCGAGGGCCCCGCGCCCACCCACGGGTCTACCCGTCGAGCCCGGCGAGCGCCGTGGAGACGGCCCGGTGGAACGTCGGGTAGGCGAGGACCTGCTCGCGCAGGACGGCGGTGGGGACCTTCGCGTGGACGGCCGTGGCGAGCATCGAGAGGACCTCGCCCCCGGTGGGACCGACGGAGGTGGCGCCGACGAGGTGTCCGGCCGCGCGGTCCTCGACGACCTTGATGACGCCCTCGCCCCCGGGCCCGTGGATCCACCCGCGGGAGCTCGACTCCAGCGGGGTCGAGCCGGTGCGTACGTCGAGGCCGGCGTCGCGGGCCTGCTGCTCCGTCATCCCGACCGCTCCGACCTCGGGGTCGGTGTAGGTGACGCGGGGGACCGCGTGGTAGCTGGCCCAGGGCCCGTCGGCGCCGGTGAGGTCGCGCAGGGCGATCCCGGCCTGGTACATCGACATGTGGGTGAAGGCCCCCTTGCCGGTGATGTCGCCGATGGCCCACAGCCGCGTCCCGGCCCGCATCCGCTCGTCGGTGTCGACCGAGCGGGCGGAGGGGTCGAGCCCGACGGTGTCGAGGCCGACGTCGGCGAGGTTGGGGCGGCGTCCGGCGGCGACGAGCAGCCGGTCCGCGTCGAGCGTGAGGTCGGTGCCGCCCTCGTCGGCGACGGCGACGGTGAACCGACCGTCGGCGTGGGCGACGGACTGCATCCGGGCTCCGGCGAGCACCTGGATGCCGTCGGCGGCGAAGGCCCGGGCGACGACCTCGGAGGACTCGGGCTCCTCGAGCGCGAGGATCCGTGGGGCGGCCTCGACGAGACTCACCCGGCTGCCGAACCGCGCGAACGCCTGGGCGAGCTCGGCCCCGATCGCGCCGCCACCGACGACGACGAGGGAGTTCGGGGCCTCGGTGGCCCGCAGCGCCTCCCGGTTGGTCCAGTAGGGGGTGCCGTCGAGGCCGTCGACCGGGGGAGCCGCGGGGGAGGTGCCGGTGTTGAGCACGACCCCGACGGACGCGACGTACCGCGTGCCCGCGACGTCGACGACACCCTCGCCGGCGAGCCGCCCGTGTCCGCGGACGAAGGTGACGCCGGCCTTCTCGAGCCGCTCGACGGCCACGGCGTCGTCCCAGTCCGTCGTCGCCTCGTCGCGGATCCTGCGTGCGACGGGGCCGAAGTCGGGCGAGACCTCGGCGCTGCCCGCGAGCGACCCCACCCGGTGGGCCTCGGCGAGGGAGTTGGCCGCGCGGATCATCATCTTGCTCGGGATGCACCCGTAGTACGGGCACTCGCCCCCGACGAGGCGTTCGTCGACGCCGACGACGCGCATCCCCGCCGTCGCCGCCTCGGTCGCGAGATGCTCGCCACCCGGCCCGAGGCCGATGACGACGAGGTCCACGTGCTGCGCATCGCTCATGGACCCACCCAAGCACCGTCCGGCCCCGACCGAAACCCACTTCTCCTACTCGCGTCCGGCGACACGCCGTGAGCGGGCCGCCGAGACCGGACGCCGGCATGAGAAGTGGGGAGGCTCGGGGCGGTTTGGGACACGTCCCGACCCCACCTACCCTTGGGGGATGTCCGGTCAGTCCGTCTTCCCCGCCCTCGAGCCGCTGCTCGAGCAGGTCAGCAAGCCGATCCAGTACGTCGGTGGGGAGCTGAACTCGACGGTCAAGCCCTGGGACGTCGCGGGGGAGGAGACCGTCCGCTGGTCGCTCATGTACCCCGACGCCTACGAGGTGGGGGTGCCCAACCAGGGCGTCATGATCCTCTACGAAGTGCTCAACGAGCGCCCGGACGCCCTCGCGGAGCGCACCTACGCGGTGTGGCCCGACCTCGAGGCGCTGATGCGCGAGCACGGCGTGCCGCAGTTCACCGTCGACGCCCACCGCCCGGTCGGTGACTTCGACCTGCTCGGGATCTCGTTCTCCACCGAGCTCGGGTACACGAACATGCTCACCGCGCTCGACCTCGCGGGCATCCCGCTGCACGCGACCGACCGCGACGACAGCCACCCGCTCGTCGTCGCGGGCGGCCACGCCGCGTTCAACCCCGAGACCATCGCCGACTTCGTCGACTGCGCCGTCGTCGGCGACGGCGAGGAGGCCGTGCTCGCGATCACCGACATCGTCGGGGGCTGGAAGCGCGAGGGCCGCCCGGGCGGGCGCGACGAGCTGCTGCTGCGCCTCGCCCGCACCGGCGGGGTGTACGTGCCCCGCTTCTACGACGTCACCTACCTGCCGGACGGCCGCATCCAGCGGGTCGCGCCGAACACGCCGGGCGTGCCGTGGCGGGTCAGCAAGCACACCGTGATGGACCTCGACGCGTGGCCGTACCCGAAGCAGCCGCTCGTGCCGCTCGCCGAGTCGGTCCACGAGCGGATGTCGGTCGAGATCTTCCGGGGCTGCACCCGCGGCTGCCGCTTCTGCCAGGCCGGGATGATCACCCGCCCGGTGCGCGAGCGGTCGATCACCGGCATCGGCGAGATGGTCGAGCAGGGCCTGGCCGCCACCGGGTTCGAGGAGGTCGGGCTGCTGTCGCTGTCGTCGGCCGACCACTCCGAGATCGCCGACGTCACCAAGGGCCTCGCCGACCGCTACGAGGGCACGAACACCGGGCTGTCGCTGCCGTCGACGCGCGTCGACGCCTTCAACATCGACCTCGCCAACGAGCTGACGCGCAACGGGCGCCGGTCCGGGCTGACCTTCGCGCCCGAGGGCGGCTCGGAGCGCATCCGCAAGGTCATCAACAAGATGGTCAGCGAGGAGGACCTCATCCGCACCGTCTCCGCCGCGTACGGCGCGGGGTGGCGGCAGGTCAAGCTCTACTTCATGTGCGGGCTCCCGACCGAGACCGACGAGGACGTCCTCCAGATCGCCGAGCTCGCGAAGAAGGTCATCGAGACCGGCCGCGAGGTCAGCGGTCGGCGCGACATCCGGTGCACCGTCTCGATCGGCGGTTTCGTCCCCAAGCCGCACACCCCGTTCCAGTGGGCCGCCCAGCTCGGCGCCGAGGAGACCGACGCCCGGCTCGCGAAGCTCCGTGACGCGCTGCGGTCCGACCGGCGCTACGGGTCGGCGATCGGGTTCCGGTACCACGACGGCAAGCCCGGCATCGTCGAGGGCCTGCTCTCGCGCGGCGACCGCCGCGTCGGCCGGGTCATCGAGGCCGTGTGGCGCGACGGCGGCCGGTTCGACGGCTGGTCCGAGCACTTCAGCTACGAGCGCTGGATGGAGGCCGCCGAGCGGGTCCTGCCCGAGGTCGGCGTCGACGTCGCCTGGTACACCACCCGGGAGCGCGAGGAGGCCGAGGTCCTGCCGTGGGACCACATCGACTCCGGGCTCGACAAGGAGTGGCTCTGGCAGGACTGGCTCGACAGCCTCGACGAGACCGAGGTCGAGGACTGCCGCTGGACCCCCTGCTTCGACTGCGGTGTCTGCCCCCAGATGGGCACCGACATCGAGATCGGTCCCACCGGCAAGACCCTGCTTCCGCTGACCGTCCTCGGCGCGGGCCGGGCCCAGATGGCCGAGTCCGGAGTCGGCCACACCCACTGAGCCGCAGCCCCGCGTCGACGGGAGCGGAGCGGGATGGCCTCCCGCCCCTGGACGACCCGACCGCGTACCGCACCGAGCGGCTCGACCCCACGCGGCCCGACGACCTGATGCGCCTCGACCTCTGATGCCGGGAGCGCGCGGCTGACAGGATGACGGTCGTGGACGACCGGCCGCGCCCCGCCGCGCAGATCACCCTGCGGTTCCTCGCCGCGCCCACCGACGCGGGGCACTCGGGGTCGGTCTCCGCCGGCCGGGTGCTCGAGTGGATCGACAAGGCCGGGTACGCGGCGGCCGCCGGCTGGAGCGGCACCTACTGCGTCACGGCCTACGTCGGCAACGTCCGGTTCACCCGGCCGGTGGAGGTGGGCGAGCTCGTCGAGGTGACCGCCACCGTCGTCCACACCGGGCGGACCTCGATGCACATCACCGTCGACGTCGCCTCCGGTCAACCCCGCACCCGCGCACTGGAGCCCGCCACGCGCTGCCTCATCGTGTTCGTCGCGGTCGACGAGGACGGCCGGTCGACCCCCGTCCCGACCCTCGTGCCCGCGACCCTGGGGGAGGAGCTGCAGCAGGGGTGGGCGGTGCGTCGCGCCGAGCTGCGGGCCGAGGTCGAGGCGGCGATGGCGAGCCAGGTCTACTCCGACGCCGGCACCGCGCCGCGGGTGACGATGCGCTTCCTCGCCGCGCCGACCGACGTCAACTGGGGTGGCAAGGTGCACGGCGGCGTCGTGATGCGCTGGATCGACGAGGCGGCCCACGTCCTCGCGACCCGGTGGACGGGCAGCGCGAACAACGTCGCGATCTTCACCGGGGGTGTGCGGTTCTACCGTCCGCTGCGCATCGGCCACCTCGTCGAGGTCGAGGCCCGGCTGCTCCACACCGGCCGGACCTCGATGCACGTCGGGGTCCACGTCCGCTCGGGCGACCCCGCCGAGGGCGCCGGCGCCCTCGAGCTGACGACCTACTGCCGCACCGTGTTCGTCGCCATGGACGAGGACCGGCGCGCGGTCCCGACCCCGCCGTGGACCCCCGTGAGCGACGAGGACCGCTCCCTCGACGCCCACGCGCTGGAGCTCGTCGCGATCCGCGACCGCTTCGGCGAGTGAGCGTCAGGCGTACAGGGCGCCGACGACCTCGCGGAAGACCTCGGTGTGCCGGTCGACGTCCTCGCCGGTCGTGTCCGGGCACATGAGCGCCATGTTGTGGAACGGCGTCATGAGGATGCCGCGGTTGCACATCGCGAGGTGCATGTACGCGTCGACGTCGTCGTCATGGGCAGCGGCCGACTCCTCGCCGGTGCGGGGCGCCGGGCGGGTGAAGCGGTACTCGGACCGGGCCCCGAGGCGGCTGACCGACCACGGGACGTCGAGCTCGTCGAGCACCTTCTGCACCCCTGTCGTGAACGCTTCCGCGAGCGCGACCATGTGCTCGAACGCCTCCTCGGTGAGCACCTCGGCGAGGGTGGCCCGCATCGCCGCCGTGGACAGCGCGTTCCCCGCGAGGGTCCCCCCGACGCCGCCGACGTCGACGATGTCGGCCTCGCCCGTCTCGGTGTGGCGGGTCACCGCGGCCGCCACCGCCTCGGAGATGCCGTAGGCGCCGCACGGGATCCCGCCCCCGATCGACTTGCCGATGACGAACACGTCCGGGTCCAGGCCCCAGGCCCGGGTTGCGCCGCCCCAGCCCGCCGAGAAGGTGTGCGTCTCGTCGATCATGAGCAGCGCGCCGTACCGGGTCGCGAGCTCGCGCAGGCCCTCGAGGAAGCCCGGCTCGGGCAGGACGATGCCGATGTTCGTCAGGGCCGGCTCGGTGAGGATCGCCGCGACGTCGCCGTGCGCGAGCTGGCGCTCGACCGAGGCGAGGTCGTTCCACGTCGCGGCCCGGGTCGTGAGGTCGAGCGGCACCGGGGGCCCGACGTTGCCCGGGCGCGAGACCGTCGTGCCGTCGGGGCCGGGGACCGCGAAGGTCTCGTCGACCGAGCCGTGGTAGCTGTAGCCGAAGACGAGGAGCTTCGAGCGGCCGGTGGCGAGCCGGGCCAGGCGCACCGCCCAGCGGTTCGCGTCGGTGGCCGAGAGGGTGAAGCTCCACAGCGGCATCCCGAAGCGCCGGGTCAGCTCCTCGCCCACCCACTGCGCGTCCTCGCTGGGCAGCATCGTCGTCACGCCACCGAGCTCGCCCATCCGGCGCGCGACGGCGGCCGTCGTGGCGGCGGGGGAGTGGCCGGCCATCGCGCCGGTGTCGCCGAGCGCGAAGTCGACGTAGGTGTGGCCGTCGACGTCGGTGATGCGGTTGCCCCGGGCCTGGTCGAGGTAGAGGGGGAAGCCGCCGCTCCACTTGTTCATCCACGTCATCGGCACCCGGCCGAAGAGGTTGCGGCCGGCGTCGAAGAGCTCGCGGCTGCGGGGGTGCCCCGCGGTGTAGGTGTCCTGCTCCGCGGCGAGCAGTCGGTGCAGGCGGTCGCGGTCGGTCGGAGGCATGGCTGCACGATAGTGCTGCGGATGGCGTGGCCGACAGGGGGTGCGCCCACTCGATCCGTGTCCGGCGAGCCAAAGCGCCGTCGGATCGGTGGCCGCGGGCGTGCGCCGCACTCCCGGTGGTGGGTGAGGTCGATTCGGCGCCGGGTGCCCGGCGCTCCTAGGCTGGTGCGTCATGGCCCGCCAGCGCACCCCCGAGGGACCCCCGCCGCCCCCGGCGGTGCAGAAGCTGCGCATCCGGTACGCCAAGCGCGGACGGCTCCGCTTCTCCTCCTCGCGCGACTTCTCCCGGGCCCTGGAGCGCGCCCTGCGGCGGGCCGGGGTGCCGATGGCGTTCTCGGCCGGGTTCCACCCGCACCCGCTGATCTCCTACGCCAACGCCGCGCCCACCGGCACCGCGAGCGAGGCCGAGTACTTCGAGATCCGGGTGACCGAGCGCGTCGACCCCACCGCCGTGCGGGAGGCGCTCGACGAGGCGCTGCCCCCGGGGCTCGACGTCGTCGAGGTCGTCGAGGCCGGCCCCGGCGCGCTCGCCGACCGGCTCGAGGGCAGCGAGTGGGACCTGCGTCTGCGGCAGACCACGCCCGAGGAGCTCGCCCCGGCCGTCGCGGCCTACCTCGCGACCGAGCGGGCCGAGACGACCCGGACGTTCAAGACCGGTCCCCGCACGTTCGACACGCGCGAGGCCGTGCTCCGGATGGTCGTGTCCGGGGTCGACGAGCAGGGGTGTGCGATACTGCGGATGGTCGTACGGCACACCACACCGGCCGTACGCCCCGACGACATCCTGACCGCACTCCTCGCAGTGACGGGGTTCTCGCCGCCGGTGGCACCGTTGGTCACCCGGCTCGCGCAGGGCCCCGTGCTCCCGGACCGTGCCGGGGTGGCCGATCCGTTGGCCGCCGACCGGGAGGCCGTCGGCCCCGTACGGTGACGCGCCGCTCGCGCGAACCGGACCGGGGTAGCAGCTGACTTCCGTGGGGGCCACCGGCCCACACGATTCGATCGCACACCGCGCGGTCGACGAGGAGCCCCCAGGGCGTCCCGGTGTGGTCGTCGGCCCACGGGTGACGAAAGGGGCCGACGATGGCTTCCGACCAGGACCAGACCACTTCGCAGGCCGACGGCGACACCCTGCCCGTCGAGACCGGCCCGGCCGGCGACGAGGGGGCCGCCCCGAAGAAGCGAGCGACCCGCAAGCGGGCGACGAAGAAGGCCGCCGCTCCCGAGGCCGCTCCGGAGGCCGACGGCACGCCCGAGGGCGACGCGCCCCCGGCGAAGAAGGCCACCCGCAAGCGCGCCGCGGCGAAGACCGTGGACGAGGGCACCGAGGAGCCCCGCCCCGCGAAGAAGGCCACGCGCAGCCGCAAGAAGGCCGCGCCGGCGGCCGCCGACGAGGCGGCCGCGACCGAGGCTCCCTCGACGCCGGCCGACTCCGCCCCGGCCCCCACGGCGGAGGAGCCGGCCGCGTCCGGCCCGAGCTTCGGGCTGCTCTTCCAGCCGCCGGAGCAGACGGTCGCACCGCGCCGTCGCCGGGCGACCTCCCCGGTGCAGGCACCGGTCGAGAAGGAGGCCGACGAGGCCGCCCCCACCGAGCAGTCCCACCCGCAGGAGGAGCCCGCCGACGCGGCGCCCCCGAAGCGCTCCCGGTCGCGCCGCAAGCCGGCGGCCGCCGCCGAGGAGCCCGGCACGGACCGGCAGGACGACGCCTCCCAGCAGGACCACGCCTCCGCGTCCGAGCAGCGCTCCTCCGACGACGACTCCTCCGACGGTGAGGGCGGCTCGCGCCGTCGTCGTCGCGGTGGCCGTGGTCGCCGGGGACGCGGCCGGGGCGAGGACGAGCAGGCCTCCGGGTCCGACGGTGGGGGCGAGGACTCCGGGGAGGGCTCGGACGAGGCCTCCGGCGAGTCCGCCGGCTCCTCCCGCCGGCGGTCCGGCCGGGACGCCGCCGACGAGGGTGACACCGACGGCGACTCCTCGTCGAGCCGCCGCCGGCGCCGGCGCCGCCGGGGTGGGTCCGGCTCGGGAGAGAGCGACGACCCGCCCGGCACCGTCACCCGCGTCCGCGAGCCGCGCTCGGACCGTGACGAGCCGACCGCAGTCAAGGGCTCGACCCGCCTCGAGGCCAAGAAGCAGCGTCGCCGCGAGGGCCGTGAGGCCGGCCGCCGCCGCACCATCATCACCGAGGCCGAGTTCCTCGCCCGCCGCGAGAGCGTCGAGCGCACCATGGTCGTCCGCGGCCGCGAGGGTCGTACGCAGATCGGCGTCCTCGAGGACGGCGTCCTCGTCGAGCACTACGTCTCCCGTGAGACCACCGCCTCCATGGCGGGCAACGTCTACCTCGGGCGGGTCCAGAACGTCCTGCCCTCGATGGAGGCCGCGTTCGTCGACATCGGCAAGGGCCGCAACGCCGTGCTCTACGCCGGCGAGGTGAACTGGGACGCCTCCGGCCTCGAGGGCGGCCAGGCCAAGCGGATCGAGAACGCGCTCTCCTCGGGCGACACCGTCCTCGTCCAGGTCACCAAGGACCCGATCGGCCACAAGGGCGCGCGGCTCACGTCGCAGATCTCGCTGCCCGGCCGGTACGTCGTCTTCGTGCCCGAGGGCTCGATGACGGGCATCTCGCGCAAGCTCCCCGACACCGAGCGCGCCCGGCTCAAGGCCATCCTCAAGGAGGTCGTCCCCGAGGGCGCCGGCGTCATCGTCCGCACCGCCGCCGAGGGAGCCTCCGAGGCCGAGCTCAAGGCCGACGTCGAGCGCCTCACGAAGCAGTGGGAGCGGATCAGCGCCAAGGCCGAGAAGGCGGGCCAGAAGAAGGCCGGCAGCGGCGGGGCCCCCGTGCTCCTCCACGGCGAGCCCGACCTGACGATCCGCGTCATCCGCGACGTCTTCACCGAGGACTTCGCCTCGCTCGTCGTCTCCGGCGAGAAGGCCTGGTCCGAGGTCAGCGAGTACGTCGAGGACGTCGCGCCCGACCTCGCCTCCCGGGTCACCCGGTGGACCTCCGAGGACGACGTCTTCGCGGCCCACCGGATCGACGAGCAGATCGCCAAGGCGATGGACCGCAAGGTGTGGCTGCCCTCCGGCGGCTCGCTCGTCATCGACCGCACCGAGGCGATGACCGTCGTCGACGTCAACACGGGGAAGTTCGTCGGGTCCGGCGGCAACCTCGAGGAGACCGTCACCAAGAACAACCTCGAGGCCGCCGAGGAGATCGTCCGCCAGCTCCGGCTGCGCGACATCGGCGGCATCATCGTCATCGACTTCATCGACATGGTCCTGGAGTCCAACCGCGACCTCGTCGTGCGGCGGCTCCTCGAGTGCCTCGGCCGGGACCGGACCAAGCACCAGGTCGCCGAGGTCACCTCCCTCGGGCTGGTGCAGATGACGCGCAAGCGGGTCGGCTCCGGGCTCATCGAGGTCTTCTCCGAGCAGTGCGAGCACTGCAACGGCCGGGGGATCGTCGTCCAGGCCGAGCCCGTCGAGCGCGGGAGCGGCTCCGGCGACGGCGGCTCGTCCCGCTCCTCGCGCGGGCGCCGCGGCGGCTCGGGCGGGAACGGCAACGGCTCCGGGGGCGGCCCGGCGGCCTCCTCCGGCGGCGCTCCCGACGAGGACGCCAAGCAGAACGGACCCACCGCGGCCCAGATCGCGGCCGCGGCCCACGCCGCGGCGCTGCGCCACACGGACACCGCCGACGTGGCCGACGAGGTGGCGGCCGAGGTCGCCGCCGCCGCGTCCTCGGAGGTGCGGGCCGACGCCGCTCCCGAACCCGAGCCGGTGGCCCCCGGGTCCGAGCCGGCCGAGTCCTCCCCCGAGGTCGCACCCGAGCCGGTCGAGTCCGCGCCCGAGCCGGCCGCCGAGCAGCACCCCGAGCCGGTCGTCGACGAGAGCCCCGAGCCCGCCCCGGCTCCCCGCTCGCGCCGCCGTCGGGGACGGGTCGTGGCCCCCGCGGGCCCGCCGCCCGGGACCGAGCCGGTCGTCGTCCCGGCGGAGACCACCCGGGGCTGACGGGTCGGGGGCGGCCCGGGATTTGGAGGGCCGCCCCGCCCGCCGGTAGTCTGGTGCGTCGGTGCGCCCACCGCGTCGGTGTCCCGTGTCGTCCACGGGGTAGCGACCGGCCGGTCTCAGAGAGCGCGCCCGAACAGGAAGTGAGAGCGAACGTGTACGCGATTGTGCGCGCAGGTGGTCGCCAGGAGAAGGTCTCCGTCGGCGATGTCCTGCTCATCGACAAGGTCGGCCAGGCCGGCGACAAGATCCAGCTCCAGCCGCTCCTCGTCGTCGACGGGGGCACCGTGACGAGCGACGCGGGCAAGCTCGCGAAGGTCAAGGTCACGGCCGAGGTCGTCAAGGCCGCCAAGGGACCGAAGATCACGATCCTCAAGTACAAGAACAAGACCGGCTACCGGAAGCGCCAGGGCCACCGCCAGCCGCTCACCCAGGTCAAGATCACCGCGATCGACGCCTGAGCTCCCCGCTCGGAACTCACTGACAGGACATCAGACATGGCACACAAGAAGGGTGCGTCCTCGACCCGCAACGGTCGTGACAGCAACGCGCAGTACCTCGGCGTCAAGCGCTACGGCGGCCAGGCCGTCAAGGCCGGCGAGATCCTCGTCCGCCAGCGCGGCACGCACTTCCACCCCGGAGACGGCGTCGGCCGCGGCGGCGACGACACGCTGTTCGCCCTCGTCGCGGGCGCGGTGAAGTTCGGCGCCAAGCGCGGCCGCAAGACCGTGAACATCGTTCCGGCGGAGACCGCCGCGAACTGAGGCGTCGCCGGGCCCCGGGCCCGGCACCCACGCACCACGACGTGAGGGGCGGGCCAGGATCGGCCCGCCCCTCACGCGTTCCCACCCCCGCCGTCCCCGACTTCTCATGCTGGCGTCGCTCGACACGCCGGTTGTCCCGGCCCGACACGCCGACGGCAGCATGAAAAGTGGGGAAGGCCCCAGTCAGGAGACAGTCCCATGGCAACCTTCGTCGACCGCGTCGTCCTCCACGTGACGGCCGGCAACGGTGGTCACGGGGTCGCCTCGGTCAAGCGGGAGAAGTTCAAGCCGCTCGGTGGCCCCGACGGCGGCGACGGTGGCCGCGGTGGGTCGGTCGTGCTCGTCGTCGACCCGCAGGCGACGACCCTGCTCGACTACCACCACACCCCGCACCGCAAGGCCGAGAACGGCAAGCCCGGCGGCGGTGACGAGCGCGACGGCGCCGACGGCGGCGACCTCGTCCTGCCGGTCCCCGCGGGCACGGTCGTCAAGGACGCCGACGGGGACGTCATCGCCGACCTCGTCGGGGCGGACGCCACCTTCGTCGTCGCACGCGGCGGGCGCGGCGGCCTCGGCAACAAGGCGCTCGCGAGCGCTCGGCGCAAGGCGCCCGGCTTCGCCCTCCTCGGGGAGCCGGGGGAGGAGCGCGACATCGTCCTCGAGCTGAAGTCGCTCGCCGACGTCGCCCTCATCGGCTTCCCGTCGGCCGGCAAGTCCTCGCTGGTCTCGGTCCTGTCGGCCGCGAAGCCGAAGATCGCCGACTACCCGTTCACGACCCTCGTGCCGAACCTCGGCGTCGTCACGGCCGGGTCGGCGCGGTACACGATCGCCGACGTCCCGGGGCTCATCCCGGGGGCCAGCGAGGGCAAGGGCCTCGGCCTGGAGTTCCTGCGCCACGTCGAGCGCTGCTCGGTCCTCGTGCACGTCGTCGACTGCGCCACCCTCGAGCCGGGCCGCGACCCGCTGACCGACCTCGATGTCATCGAGGCCGAGCTCTCCGCCTACGTCACCGACGACAGCCTCGGGGGGCAGCCCCTCTCGGAGCGCACCCGGGTCGTCGTCCTCAACAAGGCCGACGTGCCCGAGGCCCGCGAGCTGGCCGAGATGGTCCGGCCGATGCTCGAGGAGCGCGGGCTCGAGGTCCACGTCGTCTCCGCCGTCGCCCACATCGGCCTCAAGGAGCTGACCTTCGCCCTCGCCCGGCACGTCGCCGAGGCGCGGGCCGAGGTGGAGGCGGGCGTCGTCGAGCGGCCGCGCATCGTGCTGCGCCCCCGGGCCGTGGACGACAGCGGCTTCGTGGTCCGCCGGGAGAAGACCCCGGACGGCGAGCTGTTCCGGGTCCTCGGCGAGCGCCCCACCCGCTGGATCCGGCAGACCGACTTCAGCAACGACGAGGCGGTCGGCTACCTCGCCGACCGGCTCGGCCGGCTGGGTGTCGAGGAGGAGCTCCTCAAGGCGGGTGCGGTCGCCGGGTCCACGGTGCTCATCGGCCCGGAGGACAACGCCGTCGTCTTCGACTGGGAGCCGACGATGAGCAGCGGCGCCGAGCTCCTCGGCGGGCCGCGCGGCAGCGACGTGCGCCTCGAGGAGTCCGCCCGCAAGTCCCGTGGCGAGAAGCGCGAGGAGTTCCACGCGCGCAAGGACGCCCAGACCGCCGCCCGCGACGAGCTGGCCGCCGAGCGCCGCTCGGGGCGCTGGGCGAGCACCGACGACGAGGGCTGACCCCCGTGAGTGACGAGGCCGCGCGGCTGCGGCACGCCGTGGGCCAGGCCCGGCGGCTCGTCGTCAAGGTCGGCTCGTCGTCGCTGACGAGCTCGGCCGGGGGGCACCTCGACGTCGACGCGCTGACCGGGCTGGTCGACGTGCTCGCGGCACGTCGCGCGGCGGGGCACCAGGTCGTCCTCGTCTCCTCCGGAGCGATCGCGGCGGGCATCGGCCCGCTCGGGCTGGAGCGCCGCCCGTCGGACCTCGCGACCCAGCAGGCCGCGGCGAGCGTGGGGCAGGGTGCCCTCGTCGGGGCCTACCAGGCGGCGTTCGGGCGGCACGGGCTCACGGTGGGCCAGGTCCTGCTCACGGCCGACGACACGACCCGGCGCAGCCACTACACGAACGCACGGCGCACCCTGGAGCGCCTGCTCGAGCTCGGCATCGTGCCCATCGTCAACGAGAACGACACGGTGGCCACCCAGGAGATCCGGTTCGGGGACAACGACCGCCTCGCCGCACTGGTGGCCGACCTCGTCGGGGCCGGTGGGCTCGTCCTCCTCACCGACGTCGACGCCCTCCACGACGGCCCGCCGTCGCGCCCCGGGTCCCGCCGGGTGCCGTTCGTCGCGACGACCCGCGACCTGGACGGGGTGACGATCGGGGGGACGGGCTCCGCGGTCGGCAGCGGGGGCATGGTCACCAAGGTCGAGGCGGCCGGCATCGCCGCGGCGGCCGGGGTCCCGACGCTGCTGACCCGGCTGCCGGACGTCTCCGCGGCGCTCGACGGCGCCGACCTCGGCACGGTCTTCGCGCCCGCCCCCGCCACCCGGGCCTCGCGCAAGCGCTGGCTCGCCCACGCGACGACCGCCCGGGGCCGGCTCGTCCTCGACGAGGGGGCCGTGCTGGCGGTGACCGACCGGCGGAAGTCGCTGCTCCCGGCCGGCATCGTCTCGGTCGCCGGCTCCTTCGCCGCCGGTGACCCGGTCGACGTGTGCGCGCCGGACGGGCGCGTCATCGCCCGCGGACTGGTCAACTACGCCTCGACCGAGCTGCCCCGCCTGCTGGGCCGCTCCACCCGCGACCTCGCCCGCGACCTCGGGCCGGAGTACGAGCGCGCGGTCGTCCACCGCGACGACCTCGTCGTGCTCTGAGACCCGCCGGGGGTCAGTGGAGGCGCTGGACCTCGAACTGCATCCGCGGGTGGGCGATCTCCTCCTGGCTCTGGACGAGCTGGAGCTCGCGCCGCCCGGAGTCGAGGGTGCGCTGGAGCAGGTCGAACACGCTCGAGACGGTGCGCCCGAGGGCGACCCCCGCATCCCCGGTGTCGAGCAGGTGCGCGGTGAACAGCGCGGCGGTGACGTCGCCGGAGCCGTTGGCCTTGAGCGGCAGCTGCGGGGTCTGCACGATCCAGGCGCCGTCGTCGTGGACGGCGAGCATCTCGATGGTGTCCTCGGGCCGGTCCGGGCGCAGGACGCTCGTGACGAGCACGGTCGAGGGGCCCATCGCGCGGGCCGCCTCGACGGACGCGAGCGTGGAGTCGAGGTCGCCCGGCTCGGTCTCGGTGAGGAACCCCAGCTCGAACTGGTTCGGGGTGATGAGGTCCGCCTGCGGCACGACCTTCTCGCGGAGCAGGACCGGGATCGCCGGGTGGACGAAGCAGCCGGACTTCGCGTTGCCCATCACCGGGTCGCACGCGTAGATCGCCGACGGGTTGGCGGCCCTGGTCCGCGCGACGGCATCGAGGATGACGCCGCCGATCTCCTCGCCGCCCTGGTACCCGGAGAGGACCGCGTCGACCTCCCCCAGGGCGTCGCGCTCCTCGATGCCGGTGACCACCTCGCGGACGTCGTCGGCCGGCATCAGCGGGCCGCGCCACGCCCCGTAGCCGGTGTGGTTCGAGAAGTGGACCGTGTGCACCGGCCACACCTCGACGCCGAGCCGCTGGAGCGGGAAGACCGCCGCGGAGTTGCCGACGTGGCCGTACGCGACGGAGGACTGGATGGAGAGGATCGTCGTCACGGCGCCCATCCTGTCACCGTCCCGCAGCCCGGAAGGGCGCCGGCCCCGGAGCGGGGGAGGCCTACCCTTGGAACCATGTCCGAGCGCACCCCCGGGATCGAGCAGGCCGACGTCGAGCAGGTCCGCGTCGTCGCCGAGGCCGCCCGCGCCGCCTCCCGCCGCCTCGCCCTCCTCTCCCGTGCCGAGAAGGACGCCGCCCTCCACGTCCTCGCCGACGCCCTCGACGGCGCCACCGAGGAGGTCGTCGCCGCCAACGCGCTCGACCTCGCCCGGGGCCGCGAGCAGGGGATGGCCGAGAGCCTCCAGGACCGGCTCCGCCTCGACCCCCCACGGGTCGCGGCCGTCGCCCAGGCGCTCCGCGACATCGCCGCCCTGCCCGACCCGGTCGGCGAGGTGGTCCGGGGCTCGACCCTGGCCAACGGCCTCCAGATCCGGCAGGTCCGGGTGCCGATGGGGGTCGTCGGGATGATCTACGAGGCCCGTCCGAACGTCACCGTCGACGCCGCCGGCCTCGGCCTGAAGTCGGGCAACGCCGTCATCCTCCGGGGCGGGAGTGCCGCCGCGGAGACCAACCGCGCCACCGTCGCCGTGCTGCGCGGGGCCCTCGCCGCGCACGGGCTGCCTGCCGACGCGGTCAGCCTGCTCGAGGGCGGCCACGGCGTCGTCCGCGCCCTGATGAGCGCCCGGGGCCTCGTCGACCTGCTCATCCCGCGGGGCGGCGCCGACCTCATCCGGGCCGTCGTCACCGGCTCGACCGTCCCCGTCATCGAGACCGGCGTCGGCAACTGCCACGTCTACGTCGACGCCGGCGCCGACCTCGACCGGGCCCTGGCGATCACCGTCAACTCCAAGACCCACCGGCCGAGCGTCTGCAACGCCGCCGAGTCCCTCCTCGTGCACCGCGACGTCGCGGACGCCTTCCTCCCCAAGGCGCTCGCGGCCCTGTCGGCCGAGGGTGTGGTCCTGCACACCGACGCCGCCGCCGGGGCGCGCGCGGACTCCGCGGGGGTCGCCCACGACACCGCCACCGACGAGCACTTCGCCACCGAGTTCCACGGCCTCGAGATGTCGGTCGGCGTCGTCGACGACCTCGACGCCGCCCTCGCGCACATCCGCCGGTTCGGCTCCGGGCACACCGAGGCCATCGTCACCGAGGACCGGGCCGCGGCCCGCCGCTTCACCGCCGAGGTCGACGCCGCGGCCGTGATGGTCAACGCGAGCACCCGGTTCACCGACGGTGGCGAGTTCGGGTTCGGCGCCGAGATCGGCATCTCGACCCAGAAGCTGCACGCCCGCGGGCCGATGGCCCTGCCCGAGCTGACGACGACGAAGTGGGTCGTCGAGGGCGACGGTCAGATCCGGGTCTGAGACGCCTCCGGCGCGACGGCAGAGGGAGCCGGGCTCGACGGAGCCGGTGGCCCCTGCGCCTCGAGGCTGTCGTGGGCGACGAAGTACGTCGGGCGCGCCTGCAGGGCCGAGTAGGTCCGGCCCACGTACTCCCCGAGGATGCCGAGCGCCAGCAGCTGCACGGCGCCGAACCCGGCGACGATGACGACGGTCGAGGTCCAGCCCGGGAGGGTGTTGCCGAGCAGCATGGCGACGACCGCGTAGAACAGCACCCCCACGGCCGCCAGGCCGCCGAGCAGCCCCAGCCAGGTCGCGAACCGCAGCGGGGCGATGGAGAACCCGGTGACGCCGTCGAGCGAGAGCCGCAGCATCTTGCCGAGGGGGTACTTGGAGTCCCCGGCCGCGCGGGCCTCGCGCCGATAGCCCACCGAGGCGCTCGGGAAGCCCAGCGCCGGGACGACGAGGCGCAGCACCCGGTTGTTCTCCGGGAGCGAGTTGACGGCGTCGACCGTGGCCCGGGACATCAGCCGGAAGTCCCCGGCGTCGACGTGGGCGTCGACGTCGGACAGTGCCCGGATCGACCGGTAGAACGCCCGGGCCGAGACCCGCTTGAACGTGCTGTCGGTGGAGCGGTCCTCGCGGACGCCGTAGACGACGTCCACGTGCTCCTCGCGGGCGGCCCGCAGCATCGCGCCGATGGTCTCGGGCGGGTCCTGCAGGTCGGCGTCGATCGTCACGACGTAGGCGCCCCGGGCGCGCATCAGCCCCGCCGAGATCGCCGCCTGGTGCCCGGCGTTGGCCCGCAGCCGCACGACCCGCACGGCGTCCCACTCCCGGCGCAGGCGCTGGAGGAGGACCGGTGTCGCGTCGGTGGAGCCGTCGTCCACGCAGAGCACCTCGTAGGTGACCCCCCAGGCCTCGGCGACCGGGCGCAGGCGCTCGACGAACAGGGGGAGGACCTCCTGCTCGTTGTACATCGGGACGACGACGCTGACCTCGACAGGTGGTGCGGACATGCCCCAAGGGTAGGGCGGGTGCCCGTGGGTGACCTGTGGTCCGCCGTGTCTCCCCTGTGCACGACGGAGGGCCCCCGAGTATGAGATTCGGGGGCCCCCACCGGCGGCACCGCCACCAGTCGCAGATCGAGCCGGTCGGTCCCTGCGGCGAGCCGCACAGAGGTCTGCCACGCGACGGTGGCGCCGTCCCCGGAGGGACGGGCTTCGACTCAGGCCGTCGGCCGCGGCACCCGCACCGTCGCGCGCGGCGCACGGCCCCCGAGGGGGTCGTACGGCCCCTCACCGAGGTGGCCCGGTGGGAGGACTGTGTGCCGTTATCCGATCGACCCACCCCCGGGACGGGCTCGGTCCGGAGGTCTGCCGGACGTCCACCGCCGAGGGGGCGTGGGGACTGTTCTACGCGCCGGTGAGGGGGGCGTGCAAGCGGTTCGGCGAGATTCCTCCGGTGTCTCGCGACGGCGGCCGGTCGTCCACAGCCCGTGGTGCTCGCAGCCGCGTCCGTGCACACCCCTGTGGACGAAATCCGTGGACAACCGGGACGGTACGCTGGGGCCCATGTCGACGACCGCCATCCTGCTCGCCGCCGAGGAAGCCGCCCACCGCGAGCTGCCGATCCCCCCGTGGTCGATCGGCGTCCTCGCGCTGATCGTGTTCGCGCTCCTCCTCGGTGTGACGTGGTCCTTCCGCGGGACCCACCACAAGTACGCCCCGCCGACGGGCCACGGCGCGGGCGCCCGCGACGAGTCCCACTGGCCCGAGCACCCGGGGCACCACTGAGCAACCGCCGGGTCCGGCTCGGGGTGATGGGCGGGACGTTCGACCCCGTCCACCACGGCCACCTCGTCGCCGCCTCCGAGGTGCAGGCCCTCCTCGGCCTCGACGAGGTCGTCTTCGTGCCCACCGGGGAACCGTGGCAGAAGGAGGCGCGTGAGGTGTCGCCGGCCGAGCACCGGTACCTCATGACCGTCGTCGCGACCGCCTCGAACCCGGGGTTCACCGTCTCCCGCGTCGACATCGACCGCGGGGGGCCGACCTACACGGTCGACACCCTGCGCGACCTGCGGGCCCAGCGACCGGACGCCGAGCTGTTCTTCATCACCGGCGCCGACGCCCTGGCCCAGATCCTGTCGTGGAAGGACGCCGAGGAGCTGTGGGGGCTCGCCCACTTCGTCGGGGTCACCCGGCCGGGCTACGTCCTCAGCGAGCTCGGGCTGCCGGCCGAGCGCGTCACCCTCCAGGAGGTCCCCGCCATGGCGATCTCCTCCACCGACTGCCGGGAGCGGGTGCGGGCCGGGCAGCCGGTCTGGTACCTCGTCCCCGACGGTGTCGTCCAGTACATCTCCAAGTACCACCTCTACCGAGGAGCATCGTGACCGCCACAGACCGAGCACTCGAGCTCGCCCGCGCCGCGGCCACCGCCGCGTCCGACAAGCTCGCGACCACCATCACCGGGATCGACGTGTCCGACCAGCTCGCGCTGACCGACGTGTTCGTCATCGTCTCCGCCGAGTCCGAGCGCCAGGTCGGCTCGATCGTCGACGAGGTCGAGGACGTCCTGCGGGAGCGGGGCGTCAAGCCGGTCCGGCGGGAGGGCCAGCGCGAGGGCCGGTGGGTCCTCATCGACTTCTCCGACATCGTCGTCCACGTCCAGCACGACGAGGAGCGCGAGTTCTACGAGCTCGAGCGGCTCTGGAAGGACTGCCCCGCGGTGGACCTCGGGGTGGTCGGCACCGAGCAGGGCGGGCGGTGAGCGCGAGCGCCACGGCGCCCCGCCGGGTCCTCGTCCTGCGCCACGGCGAGACCGGCCACAACGCCGCCGGCATCTGGCAGGGACACCTCGACACCGAGCTGTCGGCGCTGGGCCGGCGCCAGGCCGAGGCCGCGGGGTCGGCGCTCGCCGCGCTCGGGCCCACCCGGATCGTGTCGAGCGACCTCCGGCGCGCCCACGACACCGCGCTCGCCGTGGGGCGCGCCACCGGGCTGGAGGTGGCCACCGACCGGCGCCTCCGCGAGGTCGACGTCGGGCGGTGGCAGGGCCTGACCAACGCCGAGGTCGAGCAGGGCTGGCCGCAGGAGCGGGCCGCGGTCCTGCGGGGCGACGACGTCCCGCGCGGGATCACCGGGGAGTCCCCCTCGGACGTCCTGCGGCGCGTGGGCGATGCCCTCGACGAGCACCTGGCGGGCCTCGGGCCGGGGGAGTGCCTCGTCGTCGGTACCCATGGCGCAGCCGGTCGGACGCTCGTCGCGCGGCTGCTCGGCCTCGAGGTCGACCGCGCGTGGCGGCTGTTCGGTGGCCTCGGCAACTGCCACTGGTCCGAGCTCGTCGAGGGGCGCAACGGGTGGTTCGTCCGGACGTGGAACGCCTCCGCCGGACCCGTGTCGGACGGCGGGGCCACCCCGCCCTGAGGCCGATTTGGGGGACCGGTGGGCCGTGGGTAGACTTCCCGTCGCCCCTTCGGGGGAAACCCACTCGGGGCTGTAGCGCAGTTGGTAGCGCACCTCCATGGCATGGAGGGGGTCAGGGGTTCGAATCCCCTCAGCTCCACACGACGAACGGGCCGGCGCCAGCCGGCCCGTTCTGCGTGGGGAGTGGGGATTCGGGGAGGAGCGAGGGACGAGCGACGGCTCCCCTCAGCTCCACACGACGAACGGGCCGGCGCCAGCCGGCCCGTTCCGTGTTTCGCGGGGCGGGGGTCGTCCGCTCGATGGGGGCACCGCGTCGAGCGTGCAGGACATGCCGATGGCACGACCCTCGCGGTCCGCATGTCCTGCACTCTCGACGGACCGCCGCCCGGACCGGGTTCGACATTGTCTTGACGGATTCAAGAGAACCGGCCAAGGTGGGGCCATGGTTCCAGCCCCGGACCTCTCGCAGCTGCTGCGCGACGTCGGCCTCCGCGTGACGCGGCCCCGGCTCGAGGTCCTCGCCGCCGTCCACGACCACCCCCACTCCGACACCGGGTCGATCCTGCGCGCCGTCCGCGGCCCGCTGCCCGCCGTGTCGCACCAGGCGGTCTACGACTCGCTCCACACCCTGACCGCCGCCGGTCTCGTGCGGGCCATCCAGCCCGCCGGCTCGGTGACCCGGTACGAGGCGAGGGTGGGGGACAACCACCACCACGTCGTCTGCCGCACCTGTGGTGCGATGGTCGACGTCGACTGCGCCGTCGGCGAGGCCCCCTGCCTCACCACGCCCACCGACCACGGCTTCGCGCTCGACGAGGCCGAGGTCGTCTTCTGGGGCCGCTGCCCGCAGTGCCTCGACGGCGCACCCTGACCCACCGAAAACCTGACCCACCGAACGCCTGACCCACCGACCACCTGACCACCGAGCACCCGCACCACCGACAAGGAGTTGGACCCACGTGACCGACCAGCAGCACGGCGTGACCGAGCAGGGCAGCGAGAGCGAGAACCCCGCGATCGACGCCCCCACCCCCAAGACCACCCGTCCCCGCACGAACCAGGACTGGTGGCCGAACCAGCTCGACCTGTCGGTCCTGCACACCAACAGCGAGAAGTCCGACCCGCTCGGGGGCGACTTCGACTACGCCGAGGCCTTCGCCGGGCTCGACGTCGACGCCCTCAAGGCCGACCTCGTCCAGGTGATGCGCACGTCGCAGGACTGGTGGCCCGCGGACTTCGGCCACTACGGCCCGCTGTTCATCCGGATGAGCTGGCACTCCGCCGGCACCTACCGCGTCGAGGACGGGCGCGGCGGCGGCGGGCGCGGCCAGCAGCGCTTCGCCCCGCTCAACTCCTGGCCCGACAACGCCAACCTCGACAAGGCCCGCCGCCTCCTGTGGCCGGTCAAGCAGAAGTACGGCCAGGCGATCTCCTGGGCGGACCTCATCGTCCTCGCCGGCAACGTCGCGCTCGAGGACATGGGCTTCGAGACCTTCGGCTTCGGCTTCGGCCGCCGCGACGTCTGGGAGCCCGAGGAGGTCAACTGGGGCACCGAGGGCACCTGGCTCGGCGACGAGCGCTACAGCGGCGAGCGCGACCTCGCCAACCCGCTCGGCGCGGTGCAGATGGGCCTGATCTACGTCAACCCCGAGGGCCCGAACGGCGAGCCGGACCCGCTCAAGGCGGCGCACGACATCCGCGAGACCTTCAAGCGGATGGCGATGAACGACGAGGAGACCGTGGCGCTCATCGCCGGCGGGCACACCTTCGGCAAGACCCACGGCGCGGGCGACCCCGACCTCGTCGGCACCGAGCCCGAGGGCTGCCCCGTGCACTCGATGGGCCTGGGCTGGAAGAGCGAGTACGGCACCGGCAAGGGCCGCGACGCCATCACGAGCGGCCTCGAGGTCACCTGGAGCCAGACGCCGACGCAGTGGTCGACGAAGTTCTTCGACAACCTCTTCGGCTTCGACTGGGAGCTGACCAAGAGCCCGGCCGGGGCGCACCAGTGGCAGCCGAAGGGCGGCGCCGCCGCGAACACCGTGCCCGACCCCGAGGACGGCTCGCTCACCCGCCCGCCGACCATGCTCACCACCGACCTGGCGCTGCGCTTCGACCCCGAGTACGAGAAGGTCTCGCGGCGCTTCCACGAGAACCCCGAGGAGTTCCGCCTCGCCTTCGCCAAGGCCTGGTACAAGCTCCTGCACCGTGACATGGGTCCGGTCGAGCGCTTCCTCGGCCCGTGGGTGCCCGAGACCCAGCTCTGGCAGGACCCGGTGCCCGCACCCTCCGGCGAGCTCGTCACCGACACCGACGTCGCCGAGCTCAAGACCGCCCTGCTCGGCTCGGGCCTCACCGTGCAGCAGCTCGTGAAGACGGCGTGGGCCTCGGCCGCGAGCTTCCGCCGCACCGACATGCGCGGCGGCGCCAACGGCGCGCGCCTCGCCCTCGAGCCCCAGCGCTCGTGGGAGGCCAACGAGCCCGAGGAGCTCGCGTCCGTCCTCGAGGTGCTCCAGCGCGTCAAGGCCGACTTCGACGGCCGAGGCGGGCGCACCGTCTCGCTCGCCGACCTCATCGTGCTCGGCGGCTCGGCCGGCATCGAGCAGGCCGCCCGCGAGGCCGGGCACGAGATCACGGTGCCGTTCACGCCGGGTCGCACCGACGCGACGCAGGAGATGACCGACGTCGAGTCCTTCGGGTACCTCGAGCCGCGGGCCGACGGCTTCCGCGGCTACCTGCGGGCCGGTGAGAAGGTGGCGCCCGAAGGGCTCCTCCTCGAGCGCGCGAACCTGCTCGGCCTCACCGCTCCGCAGATGACGGCGCTCGTCGGCGGTCTGCGGGCCATCGGCGCCAACCACGGCGGCAGCAGCCTCGGCGTGCTCACCGACCGTCCGGGGCAGCTGACGAACGACGTGTTCGCGACGCTGCTCCAGCCGGGTCTGACCTGGACCACCTCCGCCTCGGTGGAGAACGTCTACGAGAGCAGTGACGGGAAGTGGACGGCCACCGCGGCCGAGCTCGTCCTCGGGTCTCACGCCCAGCTCCGCGCGATCGCCGAGGTCTACGGGAGCGCCGACGGCGAGCAGCGCTTCGTCGACGACTTCGTCGGCGCGTGGGTCAAGGTCATGGAGAACGACCGGTTCGACCTGCACCGCTGACCTGCGGACGCCCGCGGCCCGGCCCTCCTCGCGGGGGGCCGGGCCGCGGCGCGTGGGGGAGGGTCAGTCGGGCCAGACGCCGCTGCTGCCGCGCCGGTGGCTGGCGAGGAGGTGGGTGTCGACGATGCCGACGGCCTCCATGAGCGCGTACATCGTGGTCGGCCCGACGAAGGTGAAGCCCTTGCGCTTGAGCGCCTTCGAGAGGGCCACGGACTCGGGGGAGGTCGTCGGCACCTCGGCGGCCGTGCGCGGACGGGGGGTGTCCGCGGGCCGGAAGGACCACACGAACCGTGCGAGGTCGCCCTCCGGGTCCGCGCGCAGGGCGAGGGTGGCACGTGCGTTCGTGACCGTCGCGAGCACCTTCGCCCGGTTGCGGACGATGCCCGCGTCGGCGAGCAGCCGGGTGACCTCGGCGTCCTCGTAGGCCGCGACGGCCTCCGGGTCGAACCCGTCGAAGGCCGAGCGGAACGCCGGGCGCTTGCGCAGGATGGTCGCCCACGACAGTCCCGACTGGAACGCCTCGAGGCTGAGCCGCTCGAAGAGGCCCCGCTCGTCGCGGACCGGCATCCCCCACTCGGTGTCGTAGTACGCGCGGAGCAGGGGGTCGACGGACGCCCACGCGGGGCGCGCCAGACCGTCGTCGCCGATGACGACGCCCGGCTCGCTCACGACCGCCTCAGCGTCACGACCGGCAGCTCCGGCGGTGCCCCGACCCGGATGGCCGGGCCCCACGCGCCGAGGCCCCGGGAGGTGAGGACGGGCACGTCCCCCACCGTGGTGAGGCCGTCGACGGCCGGCTGCTGGAGGGACACGAGGTAGCGCCCCGGCCACAGCTGCCCGCCGTGGGTGTGCCCGGAGAGCTGGAGGTCGACGCCGCGCCCCTCGACGTCGAACGCCTGACGGGGCTGGTGCGCGGAGAGGACGGTGAAGCCCGCCGGGTCGACCCCGGCCAGCGCGGCCTCCGGGTCGGGGGCGAACTCGCCGGAGCCCTCGTGGTCGTGGACCCCGGCGAGGGTGATCGTCGCGCCGTCGCGCTCGAGCTCGACGGACTGGTTCTTCAGGACGGTGACGCCGAGGTCCTCGAACGCCCGGACCCAGTTCGCGGTGTCCTGGTAGATCTCGTGGTTGCCCGTCGTCGCGTACACCCCGAGCGGGGCCTCGAGGTCGCGCAGCGGCTCGAGCTCCGGGCCGTAGCGCGCCGCGTAGCCGTCCTCGAGGTCGCCGGCGATGACGACGAGGTCCGGGTGCTGCGCGTTGACGAGGTCGACGACGCCGCGGGTGAAGTCCGCGCTGCGGACCGCGCCGGCGTGCAGGTCGGTGACGAGGGCGACCCGGGTGCCGTCGAACTCGGCGGGCAGCTCGGGGGAGGAGAGCTCGAGGGGTGTGACGCTCGGGTGGGCGGCCTCCCACGCGCCGTACCCGGTGACCCCGAGCGCGACCACGGCCACGAGCGGCGCGGCGACCCGGTTGAGGCGCTGCCGCGCGGCGCGCCCGTGGTCGTGCCGCCACCGGAGCACCCAGAGGGCGCCGCTGACGACGGCCACCGGGACGAGGCCGAGGAAGAGGTAGAGGCACGTGGCGAGGAAGGCCTGGCCGGTCCAGGCGACGGGGCGCATCGTCGCGGGGCTCCACCGGGCGCCCCAGACGTCGAAGCCCTCGAGGACCGCCGCGAGGAGGGCGAGCAGGAGCAGGCCGACGAGCACGGGGACCCACCGTGAGCCCCAGCGGGGTGCGACCGCCAGCCGGTGCCAGACGAAGAGGAGGAAGCTGCCGAAGACCCCGATGACCACCAGGGCCGCGACCACGCTCATGCGCGTCATCGTCGCACGGGGCTCCGACGCTGCCGGGACCGCGAGGGCAACCCTCGACGGTCCGCGGCATAGCCTGACGCGGTGGTTCGTGACCCCCTGGCGCCCCCGCCCCTCGACGTCGACGTGCTCGTCGTCGGTGCCGGGATCTCCGGCATCGACATGGCCTGCCGGCTCTCGATGCACTGCCCCCAGCTCACGTGGGCGGTGGTCGAGGCCAGGGACGCGTCGGGTGGCACGTGGGACCTCTTCCGCTACCCGGGCATCCGGTCCGACTCCGACATGTACACGCTCGGCTTCCCGTTCCGCCCGTGGCGTGGACGCACCTCCATCGCCCCGGCGGAGGAGATCCTGCGCTACCTGCGCGACACGGCCGACGCGTACGGCGTGACCGAGCGGACCCACCTCGGCCAGCGCGTGACCCGCCTCGCGTGGTCGAGCGAGGACGAGCGGTGGACCGTGACGGCGCGGACCGCGGACGGCGAGGTCCTCGAGCACACGGCTCGCTTCGTCCACCTCGGGACCGGCTACTACGCGTACGACCGCGGCCACGTCGTCGACCTCCCCGGGCAGGAGGACTTCGCCGGCGACCTCGTCCACCCGCAGCACTGGCCCGAGGGGATGCCCGTCGCCGGGCGCCGCTTCGTCGTCGTGGGCAGCGGCGCGACGGCCATCACCCTCGTGCCGGCGCTCGTCGAGCAGGGGGCGGCCCACGTGACGATGCTCCAGCGCAGTCCGAGCTACGTGGCGGCCCTGCCCAACGTCGACCCGGTCGCGGACGCCGCGCGACGCGTGCTGCCGGCCGCGGCCGCCCACCAGCTCGTCCGGGCCAAGAACGTCGCGCTCGCCACGGTGTCCTACCAGGGCCTGCGGCGGTGGCCGGACGCCGGACGCCGGCTGTTGCGTCGCCGCGTGGCCGAACGCCTCCCGGAGGGCTACCCGGTCGACCCCCACTTCACGCCGCGGTACGCACCGTGGGACCAGCGGGTGTGCGTGGCGCCCGACGGCGACCTGTTCGACGTCCTCGCCGACGGCCGCGCCGACGTCGTCACGGACACCGTCGAGCGGGTCGTCCCGAAGGGGGTGGTCGTGTCCTCCGGTGAGGTGCTCCCCGCCGACGTCGTCGTCACCGCCACCGGTCTGCGGCTCGAGGTCGGCGGGGGCGCCGAGCTGTTCGTCGACGGCGACCGGGTCGAGGTGCCGTCGTGCCACGTCTACCGCGGCTGCATGCTCTCCGACGTGCCGAACCTCGCCCTGTCCATCGGGTACACGAACGCCAGCTGGACGCTGCGGGCCGACCTCACGGCGCGGTGGGTCTGCCACCTGCTCGACCACCTGGACCGCAGCGGTCGGTGGGTCGCGACTCCCCGGTGGGACGGGTCAGGGGGTGCGGACCAGCCGCTGCTGGGGCTGACGGCGGGGTACGTCCGCCGGGGTCAGCACCTGCTCCCGCGCCAGGGGTCGAGGCGGCCGTGGCGCGTGGTGCAGAACTACCTCCACGACGTCGTGACGACCCGGTTCGGCCGGATCGAGGACGGCGTGCTCGAGCTGCGCTGACGCGTGGCGTGTCACGGCTCGTCGGCCAGGGCGTGCAGGACGAGGGGGTCGGTGACGTCGTCGGGGATGATGCAGCGCCGGGCCGGCTGGCAGGATGCGTCGCGTGCCTGCCGCCGTCCTCGCCGCCGCCCTCGCCACCGGGTGCGTGGCCGCGCTCGACTGGTGGTCCGTCGGGCGCGCGCGCCGCGACGTCGAGCGCTGGGCCAAGCCGGCCGTCATCGTGGGGCTGGTCGCCGTGGCGCTCGCGGCGGGGGCCGGCGGGTCCACGGTGGGTCGGTGGGTCCTCCTCGCCCTGGCCCTCGGCCTCGTCGGCGACGTGCTGCTCCTGGACGACGGCGACGCCCGCTTCGTCGGGGGCCTCTCGGCCTTCCTCGTCGGGCACCTCGCGTGGGTGGCCGCCGTCGTCGCCGCGGGGCTCGACGCGCCCCGGCTCGGGGCGGTCGGCGTGGCGGTCGTGCTCGTGGCCCTCGTCGCGGGGCGGCGGATCCTGCCCGCCGCCGTCCGCAGCTCCGGCCCCGCCCTCGGCGGCGCCGTCGCGGCCTACATGGCGGTGATCGGGGGGATGGCGGTGCTCGGGTGGGCGACGGGGGACCTGCTCGTCGGCCTCGGCGCCACCCTCTTCGTCGCGAGTGACACCGTCCTCGCCCTCGGCCGCTTCGTCGAGGAGCGCCCGTGGACCCGGTTGACCGTCATGGTGACCTACCACCTCGCCCAGTCCCTGCTCGTCGCGGGCCTGCTCCTCGCGTGAGCACGAGCCGCACGCCTCGCACGCAGCCGCAGGCGCTCAGCCGCGCCGGCTGAGCAGCTCGACCGCCTCCGCGAGCGCCTCCAGGCCGGAGGCGGTCGCGCCGTCGTCGAGGGGGGCGTCGAGCTCGAAGCCCATGTACGCCGCGTCGACGAGCGCCGCCACGCCCTCGACGCGAGCCGGCGGCACCCCGGAGCCCACGAGGTGGTCGCGCACCGCCGCCATCCACTGCGCGTTGCTCGCCGCCACCGCCGAGGCGTACGGCTCCTCCCCGAACAGCCCGAGCGTCGAGGCCTCGACGTACAGCCGCTCGCACCGGGTCTGGTGCTCTCCGGTGCGCAGCCGCCACTGGTCGCGGACCGCCTCGCCGGGGGAGGAGGACGCCGGCAGGTCCGCCAGCTCCTCGACCGACCGGCGCGTGGAGCAGCGGATGATCTCGACGACGAGGGCGTCCTTGGAGCCGAGGTGGTAGAGCACCATCCGGTCGCTCGTCCCGAGGGCCGCGGCGAGCGGGCGCAGGCTCAGCCCGACGAGCCCGTGCTCGAGGGCGTAGTCGGTCGCGGCCTCGACGATCTCCTCCCGGCGGTCCATGCCCCCACTGTAGCGAGTGCTACAGTGGGGATGTAGCACCCGCTACATCCGCGCGCCGCAGCCCCGGCCGCGCGCCCCCGAGACCCGGAGCCCCCCGTGCCCGCCACCTTCGCCCTGCTGCTCCTCGCGATCTCCGTCGAGGTCGGAGCCACCGCCGCCCTGCCCCGGGCGCGCGGCTTCACCGACCCGGTGTGGTCGGTCGTCGTCGCCGGCGGCTACCTGCTCTCGATCTGGCTGCTCACCCTCGTGGTCCGGCGGATGGAGGTCTCCGTCGCCTACGCGATCTGGGCCGGGCTCGGCACCGCCGCGATCGCCGTCGTCGGGTACCTCTGGCTCGGCGAGGACCTCGGGCCGACGAAGCTCGCCGGTGTGGGGCTCGTCGTCGCGGGCGTCGTCCTGCTCAACCTCCAGGGCGCCTCGCACTGAGCCGGACGGGCCCGGGGACGGCGCGCCGGGCTGCGGTACCCTGAGCCCCGTGACGAGGTTCCTGCTCCTTACCTAGCCGCGCCGGCCCCGGCCCGCGCGGCGACCCCTCCTGTGCGAGGGGTTTTTTCATGGCCGCAGGACGCAACGACGACGAGGACGAGATGAGCGACACCCCGTACCGCTACACCGCCGAGCTGGCCGGCCGGATCGAGGTCGCCTGGCAGGACCGCTGGGCCGAGCGTGGCACCTTCCACGCGCCGAACCCCGCGGGACCCTGGGCCGAGCCCGAGGCCGTCGCCGGCTACGACAACGGCCACCTCCTCGTCCTCGACATGTTCCCGTACCCCAGCGGGGCCGGCCTGCACGTCGGGCACCCCCTCGGCTACATCGCGACCGACGTCTTCGCGCGGTTCAACCGGATGCTCGGCAAGAACGTCCTGCACTGCCTCGGGTACGACGCCTTCGGCCTGCCCGCCGAGCAGTACGCCGTCCAGACCGGCCAGCACCCCCGCAAGACCACCGAGGACAACATCGTCATCATGGCGCGCCAGCTGCGCCGCCTCGGCCTCGGCCACGACGACCGCCGGTCGATCCAGACGATCGACCCGGACTACTACCGCTGGACCCAGTGGATCTTCCTCCAGATCTTCAACTCCTGGTACGACCCCGACGCCGAGCGTCCCGACGGCGGCCGCGGTCGCGCCCGGCCGGTCGCCGAGCTCGTCGAGGAGTACCGCAGCGGTGCGCGCCCGCTGCCGAACGACGACGGCCGCGGCTGGGACGACCTGTCCGAGCCCGAGCGGGCCGCCGTCCTCGACGCCCAGCGCCTCGCCTACACGAGCGAGGCGCCGGTCAACTGGTGCCCCGGCCTCGGCACGGTGCTCTCGAACGAGGAGGTCACCAACGACGGCCGCTCCGAGCGCGGCAACTTCCCCGTCTTCAAGCGCAACCTGCGCCAGTGGATGATGCGGATCACCGCCTACTCCGACCGCCTCGCCGACGACCTCGACCGGGTCGACTGGCCCGAGAAGGTCAAGATCATGCAGCGCAACTGGATCGGGCGCAGCCACGGTGCGCAGGTGACCTTCCCCCTCGAGGGCGACGCCGCGGGGCGGGGCATCGAGGTCTTCACGACCCGCCCCGACACCCTCTTCGGCGCGACCTTCATGGTCCTCGCGCCGGAGCACCCCCTCGTCGACGCGCTCGTCCCCGACGGTGGCTGGCCCGAGGGGACGGGGGAGCGCTGGACCGGTGGCGCCGCCACCCCCGCCGAGGCGGTGGCGGCCTACCGCCTCGCCGCGTCCCGCAAGAGCGACGTCGAGCGCCAGGTCGAGGGCAAGGACAAGACCGGGGTGTTCACCGGCGGCTGGGCGACCAACCCGGTCACCGGCACCCGCGTCCCCGTGTTCGTCGCCGACTACGTCCTCATGGGCTACGGCACCGGCGCGATCATGGCGGTCCCGGCCCAGGACCAGCGCGACTGGGACTTCGCGACCGCGTTCGACCTGCCGATCATCCGCACCGTCCAGCCGTCCGAGGGTCACGACGAGTCCACCGCCTTCACCGGCGACGGCCCGGCGGTCAACAGCAGCAACGACGAGATCAGCCTCGACGGGCTCGGGGTCGCCGAGGCCAAGGAGCGGATCACCGCCTGGCTCACCGAGCGGGGGGTCGGCGAGGCCACCGTCACCTACAAGCTGCGGGACTGGCTGTTCAGCCGCCAGCGCTACTGGGGCGAGCCGTTCCCCGTCGTCTTCGACGAGGACGGGGTCGCGCACGCCCTGCCCGAGTCGATGCTGCCGGTCGAGCTGCCCGAGGTGCCCGACTACAGCCCGAAGACCTACGACCCCGACGACGCGAGCAGCGAGCCCGAGCCGCCGCTGTCGCGGGTCCAGGAGTGGGTCGACGTCGACCTCGACCTCGGCGACGGACGCGGCACCCGCCGGTACCGCCGCGAGACCAACACCATGCCCAACTGGGCCGGGTCGTGCTGGTACTACCTGCGCTACCTCGACCCCGCGAACGGTGCCGCGCTCGTCGACCCCGAGAACGAGGCGTACTGGATGGGTCCGCGCCCCGAGCCGGTCGCCGGTGCACCCGCCGGGACCCGGGACCCGGGCGGCGTCGACCTCTACGTCGGCGGTGTCGAGCACGCCGTGCTGCACCTGCTCTACGCCCGGTTCTGGCACAAGGTGCTCCACGACCTGGGTCACCTGAGCAGCGACGAGCCGTTCCGCACGTACTTCAGCCAGGGCTACATCCAGGCGCCGGCGTTCACGGACGCGCGCGGCCAGTACGTGGAGGCCAAGGAGGTCGAGGAGGGCGTCGACGCCGACGGGCACCCCGCCTTCACCTGGAAGGGCGAGCCGGTGAGCCGCGAGTTCGGCAAGATCGGCAAGTCCCTCAAGAACATGGTCAGCCCCGACGAGATGTACGCGACCTTCGGGGCTGACACCTTCCGGCTCTACGAGATGGGCCTCGGCCCGCTCGAGCAGAGCAAGCCGTGGGACACCCGCGCCGTCGTCGGGAGCCAGCGCTTCCTCCAGCGGCTGTGGCGCAACGTCGTCCACGAGGAGACCGGCGAGGTCGTCGTCGTCGACGCCCCGCTCGACGACGCGACGACGCGGGTGCTGCACCGCACCATCGACGCCGTCCGCACCGACTACGCGGGCCTCGGCTTCAACACGGCCATCGCCCGGCTCACCGAGCTGAACAACGCCCTGACCAAGCTCGAGGGCGGGGTGCCCCGCGCGGCCGCCGAGTCGCTCGTGCTCATGGTCGCGCCGCTCGCGCCGCACATCGCCGAGGAGCTCTGGGCCCGGCTCGGCCACGAGGAGTCCCTCGTCCACGCGGCGTTCCCCGTGGCCGACCCGGCCCTGCTCGTCGACGACACCGTGACCTGCGTCGTCCAGGTGCGCGGCAAGGTCAAGGACCGCCTCGAGGTGCCCTCCGACATCACCGAGGACGCCCTGCGCGAGCTGGCCCTGGCCAGCCCGAAGGTGCAGGCCAGCCTGGCGGACGGCGTGCGCACCGTCATCGTCCGGGCCCCCAAGCTCGTCAACGTCGTCCCCGCCTGACCCGTCCCCGCCCTTCCGCACTTTCCATGCCACCGTCCGCGTGACACGCCGTCGCGGCGGGGTGTCGCGCGGACGGCAGCATGAGAAGTCGGGTGGGGCGGGGGGTGGCCAGAGCGGCGGCTCGGAGTGCGGAATCCGTGCATCCGCGTCCTCCTCGTGCACGGATCGAAACCCGATCGTCACGTCAAACCGTTGCGAACCTACGGTCAAGTCCGGTTGAATCTCCGGAACCCGTAGGAGGAGCGACCCGTGACGCCAGCGCCCGACGACACCCACCGGACCGCGACCGGTCCCGACGACGCCGTCGTCCTGACCCGGGTCAGCAAGCTCTACGGGCCCGTCCGCGCCGTCGACGACCTGACGCTCAGCGTGCAGAGCGGGGAGTTCCTCTCCCTCCTCGGGCCCTCCGGCTGCGGGAAGACGACGACGCTGCGGATGATCGCCGGCTTCGAGCACCCGGACACCGGCGACATCCTCGTCGACGGCCGCAGCGTGCTCGGCGTCCCGCCGTACAAGCGGCAGGTCAACACCGTCTTCCAGGCCTACGCGCTCTTCCCGCACATGTCGGTGGCCGAGAACGTCGCCTACGGGCTCGAGCAGCAGCGCACCCCGAAGGCCGAGATCCGCGACAAGGTCGCCGAGGCCCTCGACATGGTGCAGATGCGCGGCTACGCGAACCGGCGCTCCACCCAGCTCTCCGGCGGCCAGCAGCAGCGGGTCGCCCTCGCCCGCGCGCTGGTCAACCGGCCCTCGGTGCTCCTGCTCGACGAACCCCTCGGCGCGCTGGACCGCCAGCTGCGCGAGGAGATGCAGGTCGAGCTCAAGCTGCTCCAGTCACGGCTGGGCATCAGCTTCGTCTTCGTCACCCACGACCAGGGCGAGGCGCTGTCGATGAGCGACCGGATCGCGATCATGCGCGAGGGCCGGGTCGAGCAGCTCGCCGACGCCGACACCATCTACTCCTCGCCGGCGTCCGCCTACGTCGCCGGCTTCGTCGGACAGCAGAACTTCCTCGACGGTCGCGCCACCGAGGGCGGCGGGGTCGAGACGGACGTGGGGACGCTGCGCACCGACCGGGATGCCCCGGTCCGTCCCGGTGACCGCGTGCGCGTCGCGGTCCGCCCCGAGTTCGTCGAGCTCACCGTCGAGCAGCCCGCCGGCACGAGCGAGAACGCCGTGCACGGCACGGTGATCGGGGTGGCCCACCAGGGCGAGACCCGCCAGTTCCTCGTCGACGTCGGCCACGGCCACACCCTCCTCGTCCGGCGCCCCACCCCGGTGGCGCCGCGGTTGCGGGTCGGCGACTCCGCGTGGTGCCACTGGAGCGCCGAGCACGTCCACGTCTTCCCGCACGACGGCGCGCACTCCGCGCCCCCGCCGACCTCCGTCCCCGACCTGCAGGCCAGCTGACCCCCGTCCGTCCCCGGAGAGGAACCCCCGATGACCCACCACGACGCACCGATCCGCCTGCTCGCCCACTCCTCCGCCATCCCGCGCATCCGCCGCGAGCTCACCCGGCGCAACCTGCTCGGCCTCGCCGGCATGGCGGGCGGCGCCGGCCTGCTCTCCGCCTGCGGTGGCGGGGGGAGCGGCAGCGGTACCGGGGCCACCGCCGTCCCGACCGGCGCGCCCGCCTCCCAGGTGGCCACCGGCGGCCCGATCGAGGGCGCCCTGTCGATGTACTCGTGGGGCGACTACGACGCCCCCGAGGTGCTCGAGGCGTTCACCAAGGACAAGGGCCCGACGATCACCACCGACTCGTTCAACTCCAACGAGGAGCTGATCTCCAAGCTCGTCGCGAGCAAGGGCACCGGCGGCTACGACATCGTCGTCCCCACCGGCGCCTTCATCCCGCAGATGGTGCAGAACGGGCTGCTCGCGCCGATCAACAAGGAGCTCGTCCCGAACCTCGACCACATGGACCCCGCCTTCCTCGGCCAGGCGTGGGACCCCGACAACAACTACTCCATCTGCAAGGCCTGGGGCACCACGGGCTTCGTCTACGACACGACGAAGATCACCCGCGAGCTGAAGACGTGGAACGACTTCATCGACGCCGCCACGAAGGAGGCCAGCGGCAAGGTCTCGGTCCTCGACGACCCGGCCGAGGTCACCGCCATCTACTTCTGGTCCAACGGGATCGACTGGAACACCACCGACCCGGCCCAGCTCGACGCCGCGGAGAAGTTCGTCGTCGACACCCTCGCCCCGCACATCGCCGCGTTCGACTCCTACCCCGGTGGGCAGGCCATCCCGCAGGGCACGCACTGGCTCATGCAGGTGTGGAACGGCGACGCCCGGATCGGCATCCAGGAGAGCGACACCCCCGAGAAGTGGCAGTGGGTGCTCGGCGCCCCCGCCACCGAGCTCTGGATGGACAACTGGGCGATCGCCGCGGGCGCCCCCCACCCCGAGGCCGCCCACGCGTTCATCGACTACGTCCTCACCCCCGAGAACCAGCTGAAGAACCTCGACTACATCGGGTACCACACCGGCGCCAAGGACATCGAGGCCGCGGCGAAGCAGGAGGGCCTCGACATGCTCGACCTCGTCTTCTTCACCCCGGACCAGATCGCGACGATGAAGACCGGCGAGGTCAACGACAACCAGCAGCGCGTCGTCGACATCTGGAACAAGGCGAAGGCCGCGGCGGGTGCCTGAGGCGCCCCCGGGCGCGCCGTCGATCCGGCTGCGCGCCCCCCGCTTCGCCCTGGCCCTGCCCGCGGGGCTGTGGCTGGTCATGTTCTTCGTCGTCCCCATCGGGACGATCGTCTGGTTCAGCTTCGGCTACAAGCCGGGCCTGTTCGGCACGCACGCCAACGACGTGCTCTCGTTCGACCGGTACCGGGAGGCGTTCTCCCCGACGTTCTTCGCGACCTTCCAGAACACGCTGTGGGTGGGCGTCGCCGGCACGCTGCTCTGCCTGCTCATCGGGATGCCGACCGCGTACTGGATGGCGGTCAAGGCGCCGCCGAGCCGGCGCGGGCTGCTCGTGGCCCTCGTCATGGTCCCGTACTGGACGAACTTCCTCGTGCGGACCATCGGCTGGCAGGTCATCCTCGCCCCGCAGGGGTGGTTCTCCGACCTGCTCCAGGCGGTGCACCTCACCGGCGGCCCGCTCGACGTCCTCTACACCCGCACGGCGGTCCTCATCGGTGTCGTCTACAACTACCTCCCGCTGATGATCCTCCCGCTGTTCGTCGCGTTCGACCGGGTCGGCGGCCCGCTGCGGGAGGCGAGCAAGGACCTCGGGGCGGGGCGCTGGCGCACCTTCACCCGCGTCACCCTCCCGCTCGCCCGCCCCGGCGTCATCGCCGGCACGGTCCTCGTCTTCATCCCGCTCATGGGCGACTACGTCACGGCCACCGTGCTGGGCGGCGCCCGGGGCAACATGGTCGGGCAGCTCGTCGCCAGCCAGTTCCAGACCGCCCAGAACTGGGCGCTCGGCTCGGCGATGGCGGTCGTCCTCATCCTCGTCATCGCCGCGACCGTGGCCGTCATCGCGGGCCTGGTGTGGCTCGTGGGCCTGCCGCTGCGCTCCCGCCACCGGCTCGTGCTCGAGGAGGTCCCGTGAGCGCCCCGACGACCGGCGCCGAGGCGCCCGAGCGCACCGTCGCCGCCGACCCCGGGCCGCCGCCGCGGAACCGGGCGCCCCGGTCGTGGGCGGACCGGCTGCTCAGGGTGTTCGGCTTCCTCGTCCTGGCCTTCCTCTTCGCCCCGATCGTCGTCATCGTCATCTACTCGTTCAACGAGGGGCGCCTGCTCATCGCCTGGGACCACTTCGGCTTCGGCTCGTTCCGGGCGATCACCGAACGACCGGCGATCCGCAGCGCGGTCATCGTCTCGCTCCAGGTGGCCGTGCTCTCGTCGTTGTTCGCGACGTTCCTCGGGACGATGGCGGGGGTCGCCCTCGCGCGGCGTCCCGGCCGGTGGAGCTACTGGTTCATCGGGCTGCTGCTGCTCGTCTCGGTGACGCCGGAGATCGTCGACGCCGTCTCGCTCCTGCCGTGGCTGGTCTTCCTCGGCCAGGACGCCGGGCTCTCGGTCTTCAACGGCGGCATCGTCCGGCTCGTCGTCGGCCACTCGCTGTTCTCGACGGCGGTCGTCAGCTACATCGTGCGGGCGCGGCTCATCGGGCTCGACGAGTCCCTCGAGGAGGCCTCGGGGGACCTCTACGCACCGCCGGCGCGCACCTTCCGCCGGATCACCGTGCCGCTCGCGATGCCGGCCGTCCTCGCCGGGTTCCTCCTCGCGTTCACCCTGAGCCTGGACAACACGATCGTCTCCGCGTTCGTCCAGGTGTCGGGGTCGACCCCGTGGCCGGTCTACGTCCTCTCGGCGCTGCGCTCCGGCCTGCGCCCCGAGATCGCCGCCGTCTCGACGGTGATGCTCGTCCTCACCCTGCTCGCCCTCGGCCTCGTCGCGCTCGTGCTCAAGCGCTCCGGCGACTCGGCCACCGACATCGCACGCACCATGGGAGGTGGCTGATGGTCGACACGATCTTCACCGGTGGACCGGTCTTCACGTCGAGGGCGGTCCGGGACCGCCCCACGGCCGTGGCGGTCGACGGCGGACGCATCGTCGCCGTCGGCCACGACGAGGTGCTCGACCTCGCAGGCCCCGGCACCGAGCGCGTCGACCTCGCCGGGCGGATGCTCGTCCCGGGCTTCCAGGACGCGCACGTCCACCCGGTCTGGGCCGGGGTCGACATGCTGCGCTGCGACCTCACCGAGCTCTCCACCGCCGAGCAGTACCTCGAGCGGGTGGGGGAGTACGCCCGCGCGAACCCCGACCTCCCGTGGGTCCTCGGCGCGGGCTGGTCGATGCCGGCGTTCCCCGGCGGCACCCCCACCGCGGCGGCGCTGGACGCCGTCGTCGGCGACCGGCCCGTGTTCCTGCCGAACCGCGACGGCCACGGGGCGTGGGTCAGCTCGGCCGCGCTCCGCCTCGCCGGGATCGACCGCGACACCCCCGACCCCCGCGACGGCCGGATCGAGCGGGACGCCGACGGGAACCCCACGGGGTGCCTCCACGAGGGGGCGATGACCCTCGTCGGGGAGATCGCGCCCGCGACCACGGACGCCGAGCGGCTCGAGGGGCTGCTGCGGGCGCAGGCCCACCTGCACTCCCTCGGCATCACCGCGTGGCAGGACGCGATCATCGGCGACTACGGCGACGGCGGGAACCCCTCCGGCGCCTACCGCGCGGCCGACGAGTCCGGGCGGCTCACCGCGCGGGTCGTCGGGGCGCTCTGGTGGGACCGGAACGCCGGGCTGGAGCAGGTGCCCGAGATCCTCGAGCGCCGCGACCGGTTCTCCACCGACCGGTTCCGGGCCACGAGCGTCAAGATCATGCAGGACGGCGTCCCCGAGAACTTCACCGCCTCGATGCTCGACCCGTACTGCGACGGGCACGGCCGGTACACCGACAACTCCGGCATCTCCTTCGTCCCCGTCGAGACGCTCGGGCCGGCCGCCGTGCAGCTCGACGCCGCCGGCTTCCAGCTGCACTTCCACGCCATCGGCGACCGTGCCGTGCGGGAGTGCCTCGACGCGGTCGAGGGGGCGCTGCGCGCGAACGGGCGGCGCGACGCCCGGCACCACATCGCGCACATCCAGGTGATCCACCCCGACGACCTCCACCGCTTCCGCGAGCTCGGCGTCGTCGCCAACATGCAGGCCTTCTGGGCCGCACTCGAGGCGCAGATGGTCGAGCTGACGATGCCGTTCCTCGGGGAGCGGCGCAGCGCGTGGCAGTACCCGTTCGGCGACCTCCAGCGCTCCGGGGCGACGCTCGCGATGGGCTCGGACTGGGCGGTGTCGACGGCCGACCCCATCGCGGCGATCCACGTCGCCGTCACCCGGCAGATCCCGGAGGCGCACCGCGAGGGCGAGCCGGAGCACCCGGTCTTCCTGCCCGAGCAGCGCATCGACCTCGCGACCGCCCTCACCGCATACACGGCCGGGTCGGCGCACGTCAACGGGCTCGACGGCACCGGGCAGGTCCGGGTCGGGGCGCTGGCCGACCTCGCCGTGCTCGACCGCGACCCGTTCGCCGGGCCGCCGGAGGAGATCGGCGCGACGCGGGTGCTGCAGACCTTCGTCGACGGCCGGCGGGTGTACGCCGCCGACGACGCCTGACCCCCGCCCCAGGCCTTCCCGACTTTTCATGCCACCGTCCGCGCGACACCCCGCATTTGCGGGGTGTCGCGCGGGCGCCAGCATGAGAAGTCGGGTGTCTCGGGGGGTGGACCGGGGGTGCGCGGGGCTCCGGCGCTCGGCAACACTCGGTCGCGTAGGTCATGAGTGCCAGTGACAAGCCCCGGCTCGCTGGCCGGCAACCCTCCTCCGCGGTGGGGTGCCCCGGGTGACGACCTGGTCGGCGCCGCCGTGGCGTCGGCAAGCGCGGGATCCCGGGGCGTGCTCCGAGGGTCCTCCGGCCCCTCGGGAGCCTCGATGTCCACGCACCACGCATCCGCCGTCCGCACCGCACCGTCGTCGCTGACCCGCCGCCTGCCCGCGGTCGTGCGGCCCGGCCCGGTGCCCCTCGTCACCGGCGAGCTCGTCGAGTACGCCCAGCTCGACCACGCCGCCTCGACCCCGGCCCTCACGTCGGTCGTCCGGGCCGTCGGGACCGCCACCCGCACGTACTCCTCGGTGCACCGGGGGAGCGGCTGGCTCTCGCGGGTCACGAGCGCCCACCACGAGGCCGCCCGCGACGAGGTGGCCCGGTTCGTCGGCGCCCGCGCGGACGACGTCGTCGTGCTCACCCGGACGACGACCGACGCGACGAACCTCCTCGCCCGTGCCCTGCCCGACGGCACCCCGGTCGTCGTCTTCGCCTCGGAGCACCACGCCTCGCTGCTGCCCTGGCCTCCCGAGCGGACCCACCGGCTGCCGGTGCCCGCGTCACCCGAGGAGGCCCTCGGTCGGCTCGACGCGGCGCTCGCCGGGCTCGCCGAGGGACCTGCTCCGCTCGTCGCCGTCACCGCGGCCTCCAACGTCACGGGGGAGCTGTGGCCGGTCGAGCGGGTCGTCGCGGTGGCGCGCCGGCACGGCGCCCGTGTCCTGCTCGACGCGGCGCAGGTCGTCGCGCACCGCCGGGTCGACCTCGCCGCCCTCGGCGCCGACTGGGTCGCCTTCTCCGGGCACAAGCTGCACGCCCCGTTCGGGAGCGGTGCGCTCGTCGGTCGCCGGGACTGGCTCGACGCGGCGGACCCGTACCTGGCCGGCGGCGGGGCGAGCGCCGCCGTCACCGACGCCGCGACGACGTGGGCCACCGGGGCCGCCCGCCACGAGGGTGGCAGCCCGAACGTCCTCGGCGCGGTCGCGCTCGCGGCGGCGTGCGCCGCGGTCCGCGAGCACCGCTCGGCGATCGAGGAGCACGAGGAGCGGCTCACCCGTCGGCTGGTCGACGGCCTCGCCGCGGTGCCCGGGGTCCGCACCCACACGCTGTTCGGCGACGGGCACGAGCGGGTCCCGGTCGTGGCCTTCACGGTCGACGGGCTCGACAGCCACCTGGTGGCCGCCGCCCTGAGCGCGGAGCACGGCATCGGGGTCCGGGCCGGCCGCTTCTGCGCCCACCTGCTCGTCGACGCCCTGCTGGAGCGCGCCGGGGCCGCGGCGCCGGGGGAGCGGCCCCGCACGGCGGTGCGGGCCAGCGCCGGCCTCGCGACGACCGACGAGCACGTCGAGCGGCTGCTCGCGGCGGTCGCCGGGCTCGCGGCGCACGGACCCCGGTCCCGCTACCGGCAGGACGCCGCGCTCGGCTGGGTGCCGGAGGCGGACGCCCGCGTCCTCGACATCGGCCTCCCGTGGTGAGCGGGGGGGCGGGGGTCAGCGCCGGACGAGGCGCAGGGCGCGGCGCGGGCAGGCGGTGACGGCCTCCCGGGCCAGGGCCATCTGGTCGTCCGGCACCGGCCCGAGGACGACGGGGTAGCCCCACTCGTCGAGGACGATGCGCTCGGGCAGCAGCTCGGCGCAGAGCCCTCGGGCCCGGCACTCGGGCCAGTCGACGCGCAGCACGTGGCCCTCCTCGGCCCTCGGCGCGGTGCTCACGCGACCCTCACCTTGAGCGTCGCGACGCACCCGCAGGCGCCCTCGAGGTGGGTCTCGACCCGGTCGGCGAGGGTCGACAGGAGCGAGCGGACCAGGCGGGAGGTGCCGTCGGGGTGGGCGCACGCACCGCGTCCGGTGACCAGCCCGGTCAGCTCCCCGATGCGGCGGCGGGTGTCGGCGCCCTCGGCGAGCGCACGCACCTCCTCGGCGAGGGCGGGCAGGCCGTTGCGGCAGGGGCCGCAGCGGCCGGCGGACTCCGCGGCGAGGTACTCGGTCCACTCGGCGGTCCGCGCGACGGGGCAGGACCCGTCGCCGAGGGAGACGAGCGCACCGGCCCCGAGTGCGGCCCCGAGTGAGCGCAGGTGCGGCTGGGACCACACGAGCCCGGAGACGTCGGTGGGGTGGATCCAGGCGCCGTGGAAGCCGCCGACGAGCAGCGGGGCCGCGAGCGCCGCGGGGTCCAGGACCTGCCAGGCGGTGTCGCCGTGGCCGACCTCGACGACCCGCGCGAGGTCGAACTGGCCGTCCGGTCCGGGCGGGCGGGTCAGCGTCAGCAGCATGGTGCCGGGCTCGTCGGGCGTCCCGAGCGCGGCGTAGCGCTCGGTCCCGACGTGCGCCACGGCGGCGAGGTGGGCCCACGACTCGGCGTTGGAGAGCAGGGTGGGGCGGCCCTGGTGCCCGTCGATCGCCTCGGGGGCCCACGAGGTGACGGGCAGACCCGGCCTCCCGGCCATCAGCTCGAGGACCGCCCGGGCCTGGCCGGCGACGAAGCGGCCCTCGGCCTCGTGGGTGGTCCAGCGCATCCTCCCGTCGCGCTCGGCGATGGCGCGGGCCACGGACTCCCCGACGAGCGGGCGGTCGAGGGAGGTGACGACGTGCACGCGCCGGGCCCCGAGGGCGCGGGCGGCCAGCTCGGCGCCGTCGAGCACCAGGTGCGGGGCGACGCCGAGCAGTGCCTCGTCCTTGGCGCTCGCGGGCTCGCCCTCCGCCGCGTTGACCACGACGACCGGACGCTTGGAGGGCCGCAGGCCGCTCCGCTCGGCGACCGTGCGGAGCTTGCGCGCCAGGGGGAAGCCGGCCCCACCGCGGCCCCGGACCCCGGCGCCGTCGACGAGCTCGACGACGGTCGCGAGGTCGAGCACGGGGAGCTCGCCGAAGCGGGCGCGGTGTGCGGCGAGGCCGGGCTCGTCCTCGACGCCGGACAGGAGGAGCGGGCCGGGGCGGACCTGGAGCCGGGCCGGTGGGGAGATCGTCCTCATCGGGCGCCTCCGCCCCGGACGAGGTCCCGGTCGCGGCCGTCCGCGGGGTCGTCGTCGCGGACGTGCGCGCCCCGGGAGGAGCGTCCGCGGCGCCGGCCGAGGAGGACGGCGACGACCCGGGACAGCGCGGCGAGCCCGACGAGGCCGACGCAGGCGGCGGTGATGGCGACCGACCACCCGAGGTCGGCGTCGGTGCCGATGCCGAGGCCGTGGATGACGCCGAGCGCCCACGCCGCGTACGTCGTGAGGTGGACGAGGAACCACAGGCGGTGCGGCAGCCGGCTGCGGGCCAGCGAGGTCGCGATGACGATGACGGTGAGGTCGAGCGCCACGGTGCCGAGCCCGAGCCAGAGCGGTTCGTAGGTCGAGCCGAACGGCACGACGGTCTGCCACCAGCGGATGTCGACGTACTCGTCGACGACGGCGACGACGGCGTGGAGCAGGAGGAGCAGGACCGAGACCGCCGCGAGGCCACGGTGCAGGCCCTGGGTGATGAAGCGCGGCCACCACGGGCGGAGGCCCCGCCCGGTGGCGAGCACCCCGAGGACGACGGTGAGGGTGAACACGACCACGAGGACGATGCCGCTCCCGCGGTTGAGGTACCAGAGCAGGGGGGAGGTCACGAGCGCTCCTCGATCTCGGCGGCGACCCACGCCGGGGTCCGGGTGACGGCCCCGTCGTGGTCGACGAGGCGGGCGGCGACCTCGCGCGCGGTGAGCCAGCCGAGGGCCTCGGCGCCGAGCACGACGGCGGCGGTGGACGCGGTGTTCGCGGCGACCGCCGTGTGCCCGAGGGCGGTCACCGTGCGCCAGGGGCCCTCGGCGGGGCCTCCGGTGCGGGGGTCGACGAGGTGGTGCCACTGGCGGCCGCCGCGGCGCCAGCGCCGGGCGGAGACGCTCGAGGTCGCGATGCCCCCGGCGCCGACCGACACCGTGACCGAGCCACTCCCGTCGGCGAGGTCGGCGAGGCTGTGCCCGAGGCGGACCGGCTGCGCGGTGGCGTCGGTGCCCGGGCCCGCGATGCGGATGTCGCCGCCGACGCTCACGAGGACCGGCGCCCCGAGCTGCTCGACGACGGTCAGCGCGGCGAGGTCGGCCGCGAACGCCTTGCCGGTGGCGCCGAGGTCCAGGGCCGCGCCCGGCGGGACGCTCACCGTCGTGTCGTCGACGACGACGTCGCGCCACGAGCCGCGGCGGGCGGGCAGGGCCGCGGGCGAGGGGTCGTCGTTCGGCACGAGGGCGTAGGTGCGGTCGTAGCCGGCCGCCTCGAGGACGGTCCCGAGCGTGGGGTCCACGAGCCCGCCGGTCTCGCGGGCCGCCTCGAGCGCCACCCGGACGGCACCCACGAGGACGGGGCGCACGAGCAGGGGATGCCCGGGGCGGGCGTTGACGAGGGAGAGGTCGCTGTCCGGCCGGAACCGGCTGTAGGCCTCGTCGACCTCGTCGAGGACGGCGGCGACGAGCTCGACCGCTCCCTCGAGGGCCTCGGGGGTGGTGCGGACGTCGACGTAGGTGCCGATGGCACGCCACGACGCGGCCCCGTGCTCCGGGTGGAGCAGGGCTCCGTCCGGGACGGCCACTGCCGTCATGAGCCCGTGCTGGGCGGGGGCGGCGGGGGCGGCGGAGGAGCGGGAGCGGGCGCGGTCGAACCGCCACCGCCGCCGGAGGAGGTGCCGCCGCCGGAGGAGGTGCCGCCCGAGGAGGACGAGCCGCCACCGGAGGAGGAGCCGGCCGAGGACCAGCCGCCGCCGACGCTCGCCGCGCCGGACGCGGCGGCCCGGACGACGACCTTCGGACCGACGACGGTCTTGGCCTTGCGCTGCTTCGTGACGACGGCCGGGTGGTCGGCCGCCCAGGCGACGAGCTGGTCGTGGTACTCGGCCGCGGCCTTGGCCTCGGCCCGGGCCTTCTCACGGGCCTTGGCGGCCTCGTCCTTGGCCGTCTCCTGGGCCACGGCGGCGGTCGCGGCACCGGTCGCCGCGACCGCCGACGCTGCGAGCGCGCCGCTGAGCACCGTCAGGAGGACGCGCGACCGGTCGCGTTGTCCTCGGCTGAGCAGGGGTTTCACCGTGGGTCTCCTGAAGGGCAGACAGCAGGGGCAGAGGGTCTCGCGGTGTCCACGATGGACGGGCGAGCCGCAAGAGCGCGTCATCGCCGTGTTAAGGGAACCTCATGGCGGGTGGGACGTCGGCGGTCCTTAACGCAGGCTTATCGCAGCGACGACGCCCCCTTGACGTGCCGTCCCCGAGGCTGGGGCTCCCTGCACCGCGCACCCCTGCCCTCAGCGCACCCATTCTCCGGAGGTTCCCCCGTGTCTCTCTCCACGACCATCGCGACCGGCACGTTGCTCGGCGGACTGCTCGCCGTCGGCGTGTACGCCACCACCGCGCCGTCGGACCAGGTGTCCGCGACCGTCCCGGTCGCGCCCACGTACGGACCGGTCCCCACCCCGACGGTCACCCAGGTCGCCGACTGCGTCTCGCCCGCGAAGCTCGAGCACGGCCTGTGCGTCACGCACAAGCCGGGCCCGACCATCACCATCCCCGCCGCCGCGCAGCCGGCCGGCACCACCCGGGCCGCGGCCCCGGCCGCCCGCACCACGTCGGCGTCCCGGCCGGCCGGGACGACCCCCACGACCGGTCCCACCTCCGAGCACGGCGACGACGAGCACGGCGACGACGAGCACGACGACCACGAGCCCGGCGACGACCACGGTGGCGACGACCACGACGACGACTGACCTCGTCCGCCCGACCGTGCTGCAGGGAGCTCGGCTAGGAGCGGTCCGCGGTGGGCAGGGCCACCCGGACCCGGAGGCCACCGAGGTCGGACTGCCCGAGCTCGACCGTCGCGTCGGCCTGCTCGGCCAGCCGGTGCACGATGGCCAGGCCCAGACCGGTCGAGCCGCCGGCGCTGTGACCGCGCCCCCGCCAGGGGAGCGTCATCCCCGGGCCGCCGTCCTCGACGACGAGGTCGACCCCCCGGGCGCCGGGAGCGACGGTGACCCGGATGTCCGCGCCCTCGGGCGTGTGCGCGAAGACGTTGTCGAGCAGGGTGTCGACGAGCTCGCGCAGGTCGTCGTCCGAGAGCGGGACGAGCCGGGTGCCCGGCGCGCCGTGCAGCCTGAGGTCGCGGCCCTGGTCCTCGGCGAGCGGTCGCCAGAAGTCGACCCGCGCGGCGACCACGGGGTAGGGGGCGGTCCGCTCGACGAGCTCGGAGGCCACCGTGCGACGGGCCTGCCGGACCACCTCGTCGATGCTGCGCTGCAGGTGGTCGACGTGCTCCCGCAGCCGCGCCGCGACCTCCGGGTCGGTCACGAGGTCGGTGTCGAGCCGCAGCGCCGTGACCGGGGTCCGCAGCCGGTGGCCGAGGTCCGCGACGTTCTCCCGCTCGGCGACGACGAGGCCGTGGATGCGGTCCGCGAGCGCGTTGAGCGCCCGGCCCAGCTCCGCGGTCTCCGGCGGTCCGCCGGGAACGGCCCGCGCCGTGGCGTCGCCCTCGCGGAGCCGGTGGGCCACCTCCGCCACCTCGGTGACCGGGATGCTGACCCGACGCCCGAGGTTCCAGGCCGCCGCGACCGAGACGCCGACGAGAGCCAGGCCGAGGGTGACGATCGTCAGCCAGGCCATCGGCACCCCGGCGCGCAGCTCGTCGGTGGTGACGCTCGCGACGACGACGTCGATCCCGGAGGGCGTCTGGACGGGGACGAGCGCGTCGAGACCGCCGTCGCGCGGGTTGGTGAAGGCCTCCTTGTCGCGGCGCGCGCGCTCGACCGCGATGAGGGTGTGCACGTCGAGCCGGTGGCTGCCGCCGAGCTGGGTGCCGTCGGGCTCGACGACGAGCACGGCGGGCCCCTGGATCGAGAAGTCCCTCACCGTGCGGTCGAGGGCCGCCGGGTCGGTCAGCGTCGACACGAGGCGCGCGACGGTCTGCGCCTGCTCGCGGGCCCCGGTCGTCGCCCGGTCCGAGGCGAGGTTCGCGACGAGGAAGCACAGGGGCACGACGAACGAGACGACGACGGCCGACGTCGTCGCGGCGACGAGCCACGCGATGCGCCGGGTCATATGTGGGCGCTCGGGTCCGGCGGCGGCTCGGCGGCGCTCGCGTCGGCGTCGGCGCCGTCGGTGGGCGCCGCGAGGCGGATGCCCACACCGCGGATGCTGTGGAGGTACACGGGATGAGCCGCGCTCTCGCCGAGCTTGCGCCGCAGCCACGACAGGTGGACGTCGACGGTGCGCTCGCCGCCGCCGTACGGCTGGTTCCACACGTCCGCCAGGACGTCGCGCTTGCTGACGACCTCGCCGACGTGCTGGGCCAGGTACGCGAGCAGGTCGAACTCCCGGCGGGAGAGGTCGAGCAGCTCCCCGCGCAGGGTCGCCTCCCGGGAGGCGGGGTCGATCGCGAGGTCGCCCACCTCGAGCGAGAGGCTCGTGCCGTCGTCGACGGTGCGCCGCAGGACGGCGCGCATGCGGGCCTCGAGCTGCTCCATCCCGAACGGCTTGACGACGTAGTCGTCCGCCCCCGCGTCGAGGGCCTTCACCACGGACGGGTCGTCGTCGCGGGCGGTGACGACGATCACCGGGGTCTGGCGCACCGCGCGGAGCATGCTGAGCAGGCTGTGTCCGTCGAGGTCGGGCAGGCCGAGGTCGAGCAGGACGAGGTCCGGGTTCTCGTCGAGGGCCTGCTGGAGGCCGTCGAGACCCGAGCGTGCGCTCGAGACCGCGTGCCCACGGTCGGTGAGCGAGCGCACGAGGGACGACCGGATCGCCGGGTCGTCCTCGATGACCAGCACGTGTGCCACAGTGGGCACGGTAGAGCAGGGAGGGGGTGACGCGCGTGGATCCGACACGTCGCAGGATGGCCGGCATGACGCTGGGCTGGATGGTCGTCGTGCTGCTCGTCGGCGGGTCGACCTTCGCCGTCGTGTCCCACGCCGGCAGCCGGGTGGGTGAGGCGTCGGCCCTGCGGAGCGCCGCGGCCGTCGTTCCGTCCTCATCGTCGGCCACCGGGTCGACGACCCGGCCCACCTCCGCCACCCCCGCGCCCACGCGCAGCGCGACCCCGAGCGCCTCCCCGTCGCCCTCCGCCGGGCCAGGCAGCCCCCGGCCCCCGGCGACGAGCCGCCCGCGGACCTCCACCCCTGCGCCGCCGCCGACTCCCCGGAGGACGGCGACGACCAGCACACCGGCCACGCGCACGGCGTCCTTCACGACCGCGGGCGGGACCGTCACGGCCTCCTGCACCGGCACCACGATCCGCCGTCAGTCGATCACCCCACGCGACGGGTGGAGGTTCGAGGAGGACCTCAGCAGCCGGAAGCTGGAGGTGCACTTCAGCCGGTCCGGCCACGCGCCCGAGGGGGTGGCCACGGACGACTCCGAGGACGAGGTCGAGGTGACGATCACCTGCGTCGGCGGCGAGCCGACCCGCGAGTCGCACTGACCCGCCGCACCACCGGGCGCGCGCCGCGGCACTAGCCTGCGGGGGTGCCCACCACGATCGTCACCGACTCCACGGCGTACCTGCCGCCGGGTGCCCTCGAGGGCCTGCCCGTGCGGGTCGTCCCGCTGCACGTCGTCATCGGCGGCCGCGAGCACCGCGAGGGCCTCGACGTGGGGGCCGAGGAGGTCGCGGCGGCGCTGCGGTCCTTCACCCCGGTCTCGACGTCCCGGCCCGCGCCGGCGGCCTTCCTCGAGGCGTACGAGGCGGCGGCCCGCGAGGGCGCGGACGGCATCGTCTCGGTGCACATCTCCGGTGAGCTGTCGAGCACGGTCGGTGGGGCGGCCCTCGCGGCCGAGCAGTCGCCCGTGCCGGTGACCGTCGTCGACTCCCGGGCCCTCGGGATGGTGATGGGCCACGCGGTGCTCGCCGGCGCCCGGGCCGCCCGCGACGGTGCACCCGTCGACGAGGTGGCCGCGCTGGTCCGGGCGACCTGCGAGGGCGCGACGGTCGTCTTCTACGTCGACACCCTCGAGTTCCTCCGCCGCGGGGGCCGGATCGGGCGGGCCGGGGCGCTCGTCGGGTCCGCCCTGTCGATCAAGCCGATCCTCGGGCTGCGCAACGGCCAGATCGTCCCGCTGGAGCGGGTCCGGACCTCGAGCCGCGCCATCGCCCGGATCGAGGAGCTGGCCGTCGAGGCGGCCGAGGCCGCGGCCGCGGCGGGGGCGCCGGGGGTCGACGTCGCCGTCCACCACCTCGACTCCCGCGAGCGGGCCGAGCGGCTCGCCGAGCGGCTCGGCACCCGGTTGCCGGCCGCGCCCGTGGAGGTCGTCGAGCTCGGAGCCGTCGTCGGGGCCCACGTCGGCCCGGGAACGCTCGCCGTGGCGGTCGTCCCGAGGCCGGCCGGCTGAGCCGATGAACCTCGTCCTCCTCGCCGTCGAGATCGTCGTGGTCGCCGCCGTCGCGTTCCTCCTCGGCGGGGTGAACCCCGCGACGCTGCTGGCCCGCGCCCTGGGAGCGGACCTGCACGCCGCCGGGTCGGGGAACCCGGGGGCGACGAACGCCGCCCGGGTCCTCGGGCGCAGGTGGGGCGCGCTCGTCCTGCTCCTCGACGTCGCGAAGGCGTACCTGCCCGCCGTCCTCGTGCTGCGCACCCTCGGGGTGCTCGCGGCCCTCGTCGCGGGCCTCGCCGTGGTCCTCGGGCACATCTTCAGCCCGTTCCTCAAGGGCCGCGGTGGCAAGGGGGTGGCCTGCGCGTTCGGGGCGATCCTGGCGGTCGAGCCGCTCGTGGCGCTCTTCGCGGTCGTCGTCTTCGGGGTGGCGCTCACCCTCGTCCGGTTCATCGGCGAGGCATCGGTCGTCGCGACGCTGGCCCTCGTCGTCGTCGGGGTGCTCGGGCTCGTCGGGGTGCTCCCGGGGGTGGGGGTGCTCACCGGGGGGTGGCTCGTCGTGCTCGCCCTCCTCGTGCTGTCGCGGCACCGGCGCAACGTCGTCGCGTGGTGGGGCCGACGCCGCACCCGCCGGGCGTCCTGACCCGCTGCCCCGGCCGTCGTCCACAGGCCGGGGCTAGACGGGGCCTCGTCCACAGATCGTCGAGGGGCGCGGACGGGGTGCGCCGGGCTGCCTAGCGTCGGGGCATGCGCGACCGCCCGGACCCCGACGCCCTGTCGCCGAGGGCTCGGGCGCGGCTGCGCGGGCGGGGCTGGGTGCCGGTCGGTCCGGTGCGTCCACCGTCGTCGGGGGCGCCGGAGGGGTCGATGTCGTCGGAGGAGTCGAAGGGGTCGGGGGTGTCGGAAGGATCGGGGGTGTCCGAAGGATCGGGGGTGTCGTGGGTCGCGGGGGAGCGAGCGGCCGGTGGCCTTCCGAGCCGGCCCGACGGCCGACACCGCCGGCGTGCGGCCCTGACCCGTCTGGTCCGGCTGCCCGCGGCGTTCTCCGGCGCCCGGTGGCAGCCCGGGCGGCCGGCGGTGCTCGGCGTCCTCCTCGTCACCGTGCTCGCGGTCCTCGTGCTCGGGCTGCGGGTCGCGTGGGCGCGCTCCGACCCCGGTGACGTCGTCGCTCCCGGTGGCGGGGCCCGCGCCGGTCCCACGGGGGTCACTGCCGGGGCCGCGGGGGTCGGGGTGCCCTCGGTGGCGGCCTCGGGCGCCTCGGCGGAGGCGGGGGCCCCCACCGGCGGTGCACTGCTCGTCGTCCACGTCGTCGGCCGGGTCCGCCACCCCGGGGTGCAGGAGCTGGCGGTGGGCTCGCGGGTCGGTGACGCCGTCGCGGCCGCGGGCGGGGCGAGCAAGGACGCCGACCTGTCGGCCGTCAACCTCGCGCGGCTGCTCGTCGACGGGGAGCAGATCAGGGTGCCGAGGCCCGGCGAGGCGGTGGCCGGGACCGCACCGGGGGCCGGGGGCTCGCCGGGCACCGTCGGTGGCTCCGGCCCGGGCGGCCTCGTGTCGCTCAACGCGGCGGACGTCACGGCGCTCGACGCGCTGCCCGGGATCGGGCCGGTGCTCGCACAGCGGATCGTCGACTGGCGCACCGCGAACGGCCGCTTCACCAGTGTCGACGAGCTCGCCGAGGTGAGCGGCATCGGCGAGACGCTCCTCGGCCGGCTGCGTCCCCTCGTCACGCCGTGACGGTCGACGACGAGCCGGGTGCCGGTGCGAGCGACCTGCGGCTGCTCGCCCCGGCGGTCATCGCGTGGGCCGTCGCGGCCGCGGCCCTCGGGTCCGGGGCCGCGGTGCGGCTCGGTGTCGTCGGCGCCGGCGCCCTCCTCGCCGGGGGTGCGGCCACGCTCGCCCGGGCGCGCCCCTCCGGGTGGGTCTCCGCGTGGCGCTGGCCGGTCGTCCTGTGCGTCGTGCTCGTGGCCCTCCTCCAGGGGGCCGCCCTCACCCAGGGCGCGCTGCGCGAACGCGGCGGCGTCCGTGACCTCGCGGACGCGAGGGCGGTCGTCGTCGCCGAGGTGCTCCTCACGAGCGACCCGCGACGGGTCGCGTCCCGGGACGGCGAGGAGCGGGTGCTGCGCGACGGCACCGTCCGCGTGCTCACCGGTCGAGGACGCACCGTGACGGCCTCCGCGCCCGTGCTCCTCACGGGCGGTGCGGCGCTCGCCGAACCCGCGTGGCACTCCACGGTGCGGGTCCGCGGACGACTCGGGCCGGTCGAGGCCGCCGAGCGCCGGGTCGCGTCCCTGGCCGTCATCGGGGCGCTCGAGCCGGTCGCACCACCCGGAGCCGTGGCCCGGGGCGCCGAGCGGCTGCGGGTCGGGCTGCGCGGTGCCGTCGACGACGCGCCCGCCGACGCGCGGGGCCTGCTGCCCGGGCTCGTCATCGGTGACACGAGCCGGACCCCGCCGGAGCTCACGGACGCGATGCTCGTCACGGGCATGACGCACCTCACGGCGGTGTCCGGCAGCAACGTCGCCGTCGTCGTCGGCCTGGTGCTCGGCTCCTGCGCGGTCCTCGGGGTCCCCCGCCGGGCCCGGCCGGTCCTCGCGGGGCTGGCCCTGGCCGGCTTCGTCGTCCTCGCCCGCCCCGAGCCCAGCGTCGTCCGGGCGGCCGCGATGGGAGCCATCGGCCTGCTCGGGCTCAGCCGCTCCCGCCGGTCCGCGGGCCTGCCGGTGCTCGGCGGGGCGGTCGTCCTCGTCCTCGTCCTCGATCCCTGGCTGGCCCGCTCGTACGGCTTCGCGCTCTCCACGCTCGCGACGCTCGGGCTGCTCCTGTTCACCCGGCCCTGGGGTGAGGCGATCGGCGCCCGGCTCCCGGGCCGGGTCGCTCCGCTCGGCCCGGCGCTCGCCGTGCCCGTCGCCGCGCAGGCGATGACCGCGCCGGTCGTCGTCCTGCTCCAGGGGTCGGTGAGCCTCGTCGGGGTCGTCGCCAACCTGCTCGCCGCCCCGTTCGTGGCCCCGGCGACGGTCGCCGGCGTCGCGGCGGCCCTCGTCTCGCTCGTGTGGTCCCGCGGCGCCGCGCTCGTCGCGTGGGCCGGGGTGGTGCCGACGACCGTCATCGCCGGGGTCGCCCGGGTGTTCGCCGAGGTCCCGGGCGGCACGCTGCCCTGGCCCGACGGCGCCCCCGGCGCGCTGCTCCTCGCGGCGCTGCTCCTGCTCGCCCTGCTCACCGGGCGGGCCGTCGTCCTCGGCGTGGGGCGCCACCCGGTCGTCGCGTTCGGGGTGCTGGTCCTCGGCGGAGCGCTGCTCGTCCCGGCCCGGGTGGCCGCCTGGCCGCCGGACGGCTGGCGGGTCGTCGTCTGCGACGTCGGGCAGGGGGACGCCGTCGTCGTCCGCAGCGGCCCGGGCCACGCCGTCCTCGTCGACGCCGGCCCCGACCCGCCGCTCGTCGACGGCTGCCTCGACCGGCTCGGCGTCGACACCCTCGACGCCGTCGTCCTCACCCACTTCCACGCCGACCACGTCGACGGCCTCGAGGGCGCGTTCCGCGGGCGTTCCGTGCGGCAGGTGCTCGTGACCCCGGTCCGCGAACCGGCGACCGGCGCCGCCGCGGTCGACCGGCTCGCCCGCGACCACGGCGTGCTCGTGACGGCCCTGCGCGCGGGCGACCGGGTCGACCTCGGCGAGCTGCACGCCGTCGTGTGGAGCCCGTGGCGGCGGATCGGGGAGGGGTCGGTCCCGAACAACGCGAGCGTGGTGCTGGCCGTGCGCACCGGCGGGGTCGACGCCCTGCTCCTCGGCGACGTCGAGCGGGAGGCCGCCCACGACCTGTTGCTGCGGCTGCGGCGCGACCCCGCGATGTCGGTGGCCGCCCACGGGTTCGAGCTCGTCAAGACACCCCACCACGGCAGCGCGAACCTCGACGCCGACCTCATGGCCGCGGTGCGGGCGCCGGTCGGGGTCGTGAGCGTCGGGCGCGACAACGACTACGGCCACCCGACGGCGGCGCACCTGGCCCTGCTCCGACGGCTCGGCTACGCCGTGTACCGCACCGACCAGCGGGGCGACGTCGCGCTCGTCGAGGCCGGGGGAGCGGTCCGCGTCGTCACGACCCGCTGACCGTCGCGGGCGCCGGTCAGATCGACCAGGCCGGGTCGGGCATCCGGGTCGTCGGGGCGCGTGACTGCGACCCGGCGCTCTCGATGAGCGCCTCGAGCGTCGCCTTGACGGCCGGGACGCGGCCGAGGTCGGAGGTGGTCATCGCGGTGATGGTGCGGCGGGAGGCGGGCGCCATCGGCAGGGCGACGACGTCGGCGTGGTGCACCGTGCGGAGGATGAGGTCGGGGATGAGCGCGACGCCGAGGCCCTCCGCGACCAGGCCCATGACCGCCACGTAGTCCTCGGTCTCGTACGCGACGTCGGGGCGGAACCCCGCGGCGTCGGCGAGCTGGACGAGGTGGCCCCGGCACCGCGGGCAGCCCGCGATCCACGGGTCGGCCGCCAGGTCCGCGAGCTGCACGGTCTCGCGGTCGGCGACGGGGTGGGTGCGGGGGACGGCGAGCCGGACCTCGTCCTCGAGGAGCGGGGTGATGACGAAGGCGTCGAGGTCCTCCTCGCCGCGGGCGAGGTCGGTGCCCTCGTAGGCGAAGGCGATGGCGAGGTCGCACTCGCCGGCGCGCAGGGCCGCGATGCTCTCCGGTGGCTCGGCCTCGGTGAAGCTGATGTCGATGTCGGGGAAGCGCTGCTTGACCAGGGCCAGGGCGCGCGGGACGAGCGTCGCCGAGGCCGAGGGGAAGGCCATGAGCCGCACCCGGCCGCTGCGGAGCCCGGCGATGGCCGCGACCTCCTCCTCGGCGGCGTCGAGCGCGGCGAGGACCGGGCCCGCATGGCGGGCGAGGACCAGCCCGGCCTCGGTGAGCCGGACGTTGCGCCCGAACCGCTCGACGAGGACGGTGCCGGTGCGCTGCTCGAGGCGGCGGACCATCTGGGAGATGGCGGGCTGGGTGTACCCGAGGGCCGCCGCGGCCGCCGTGAAGCTGCCCTCCTCGGAGATGGCGCGCATGACGCGGAGTCCGGCGGCATCGATCATGCAGCCATCCTATAAGCCCGCGTTATCGACGCGCCCGGTCCCGCAACGCCCGGCCGCACCCCGGCCGCACCCCGGCCGCACCCCGGACCCCGTCCGGCCCGAGGTCCCGCGGGACGAGCCACCGGCCGCACGCGATACTGGAGCCATGCCGGATGCCGTCCCACCCACGAGCACCCCTGCCGCCGCCCCGGCCGGCGCGCCCCCCGTCACCGTCGCGGGCCGGGACGCCGTCGGCGTGACCCCGCCGTGGGCGACCCGCCTGCTGCCCGCCGAGACCCGGGACCCGGCCGCCGTCGAGCGGTTGGCCGCGACCCTTCGAGACCACCCCGGCACCCTCGTCCTCACCGGCGCCGGCATGTCCACCGACTCCGGCATCCCCGACTACCGGGGGCGCGACGGCACCCGCCGGGTCCTGCCGATGCAGCACGGCGAGTTCTGCGCCACCACCGAGAACCGGCGCAGGTACTGGGCCCGCTCGTTCGTCGGCTGGCAGCGGTTCTCCCGCGCCGAGCCGAACGCCGGGCACCACGCGGTCGCGGCCCTCCAGCGCTCCGGCGTGCTCGGCCCGGTCATCACCCAGAACGTCGACGGCCTCCACCAGGCCGCCGGCAGCCGCGCCGTCACCGAGCTGCACGGCACGCTCGCCGACGTCGTCTGCCTCACCTGTGGGGACCGCTCCGACCGCGAGCTGCTCCAGGCGCGGATGGCCGAGGCCAACCCCGGCTTCGAGGAGCGGGTGCGCGGCGAGGCGCCCGACGGCTCCCGGGTCAGCAGCCAGATCCGCCCGGACGGCGACGTCGTCCTCCCCGACGCGGCGGTCGGCGGCTTCCACCTGCCGCTGTGCCTCGTGTGCGGCGCGGACACCCTCAAGCCCGACGTCGTGTTCTTCGGCGGCTCGGTGCCCCGCGACCGGGTCGAGGCCTGCTTCGCCCTCACCGACGCCGCACCCGCCCTCCTCGTCCTCGGCTCCTCGCTCGCGGTGATGTCCGGCCTGCGCTTCGTGCGGCACGCCGCCCGCCGCGGCGTGCCCGTCATGGCCGTCACCCGCGGCCCGACCCGGGGCGACGAGCACATGACGCTGCGGGTCGACGCCCCGCTCGCCCCGACCCTCGAACGACTCGCGCAGCAGGAGGCCGCATGACGCACATCGCCCTGAGGACCGCCGTCGAGGCCGACCTGCCCCGGCTCTCGGCCATCTACAACGAGGCCATCGAGCGCACCACCTCGACCTTCGACGTCGAGCCCCGCCCCGACGACAACTACGCCGCACGGGTCGCCTCGACCCGCTCCGGGGACCACGTCGTCGTCGCCGAGGTCGACGGCGTCGTCGCCGGGTACGCGTTCAGCAACAGCTACCGGCGTCGCCCCGCGTACGACACGACCCGCGAGGTCTCCGTGTACGTCGCCGAGGGCTCGCGCAGCCACGGGCTCGGCAGCCGCCTCTACGACGAGCTCATCGAGCGGCTCGACGCCGACGAGATCCACACGATCGTCTCGGTGATCGCCCAGCCGAACCCCGCGAGCGAGGCCCTGCACCGGGCGATGGGCTTCGAGCACGTCGGCACGCTGCGCGAGGTCGGCCACAAGTTCGGGCACTGGGTCGACACCGCGCTCTGGCAGCGGATGCACCCGGGCCTGTGGGACGACGCCAAGGTCGAGTCCCAGCGCCGCGCGAAGGAGGAGCGAGCGGCGAAGCGGGCTGCCGCCGACGCCGACTGAGGCCGCCGACCGCCGCGCCCCGGCTCACTCCGGGCGCGGGTCGTGGATCGGCTCCTTCGGCAGCCGCTTGACCTTGCGGGTGCGCCGCCGCCGGCTCGGGATCATCGAGCGCATCTCCTCGAGCTTGCCGAAGCAGAGCAGCCGGTCGCCGGCCTCGAGCTCGTGGTGGCCGTTGGGGTTGGGGATGACCGCCGTGCCCCGGTGGAGCGTCAGCGCGGTGATGTCCCGCTCGCGAAGGCCGCTGTCGCGCAACGACTTCCCGACGAGCTCGGATGCCTCGTGCACGGCGATCTCGGCGACCCCGTAGCCCGTCGAGACGGTGAGCCGCTGCCGGACGTCGATCTCCGGGAAGGCGACCTGGTTGTCGATGTGGTCGATGATCGCGCCGGCGACGTCGAGCTTGGTGGCGGTCTCGATGCCCTCGAGGCCGGGGGAGGAGTTGACCTCCATGACGAGCGGGCCGTCGTTGCCCTCGAGCATGTCGACCCCGGCGACGCGCAGGCCCATGATCTGCGCGGCCCGCACGGCCGCCTTCTCGAACTCGGGCTCCAGCTCGACCGGCTCGACCGACCCGCCGCGGTGGACGTTGGAGCGGAACTCGTCACCCTTGGCGACCCGGCGCATCGCCGCGACCACCCGGTCGCCCACGACCAGGGCCCGGATGTCGCGTCCCTTGCTCTCCTTGACGAAGTGCTGGATCAGCACGTTCTGGCGCGTCGACTGGAGGGTCTCGATGATCGCCTCGGCGACCTTGATCTCCGGCGCGAGGATGACGCCGATGCCCTGGGTGCCCTCGAGGAGCTTGATGACGACGGGCGCGCCGCCGACCCGCTCGATGGCCGGGATGACGTCGGCGCGGCCGCGCACGAACGTCGTCGCGGGCATCCCGATGTTGTGACGCGAGAGGATCTGGGTGGCGCGCAGCTTGTCCCGCGAGTTGGTGATGCCCCACGAGGTGTTCGGCGTGTAGACGTCCATCTGCTCGAACTGGCGCACGACGGCGGTGCCGAAGTAGGTGATGGAGTTGCCGATCCGCGGCAGGATCGCGTCGTACGTCGAGAGCCGGCGCCCCCGGAACTGGAGGTCGGGCTCGTCGCCGGAGAGGTCGATGGCGAAGCGCAGGGTGTTGAGGACCTTGACGTCGTGGCCGCGATCCAGCGCGGCGGTGCGCAGGCGCTGCGTACTGTACGCACGAGGTGCGCGGGAGAGGATCGCGAGCTTCATGACGTCCCGTTCGGAGAGGATGGACGATGACCGGCAGCCATTCCCACATCCTTGCAGGGTGGCGTGAGTGGGTGAGCCTGCCGGGTCTGGGGGTGCCGTGGGTCAAGGCCAAGCTCGACACCGGCGCCCGCTCGTCGGCCATCCACGCCTTCGACCTCGTCGAGCTCGAGCGGGACGGTGAGCGGTGGGTGCGCTTCAGCGTCCACCCCTGGCAGCGCTCCGCCGAGGACGCCGTGCTGTGCGAGTGCCCCGTCCATGACGTGCGTGAGGTGCGTTCGTCCTCCGGGCACCGCGAGGAGCGCCTCGTCGTCGGGATGGACCTCGTGCTCATGGGGCGCACCGTGCCGGTCGAGATGACCCTGGCCCGACGCGACGAGATGGGCTTCCGGCTGCTCGTGGGGCGCGAGGCGCTGCGCCAGGGGTTCGCGGTCGACCCGGGTGCGTCCTACCTCGGGGGCCGGCCGCCGCTGGCGCTGCGCCGACGCAACCGGGGGCGCGGCTGATGGCCCGGCTCCGACCGTCGTTCGAGATCGGCGGGGTGCGGGTGCGCGCCGGACGCAGCCAGTCCCTGGCGCTGCCGATCACGCGGCTCGTCACCGGCGCCGACGTCGACCTCCCGGTCCGGGTCGTCCACGGCCGCGAGGAGGGCCCGACCATCTGGGTCGACGCCGCCATCCACGGCGACGAGGCCGTGGGGGTCGAGGTGGTCCGTCAGGTGCTGGCCGGCCTCGACCCGAAGACGTTGCGAGGCACCGTGATCGCGGTCCCCATCGTCAACGTGCTGGGATTCATGAACGGCGACCGGTACCTGCCCGACCGCCGCGACCTCAACCGCTCGTTCCCCGGCGCGCCGCGAGGGTCGCTCGCCGGCCGGATCGCGCACCTGTTCATGACGGAGGTCGTGGACAAGTGCGAGGTCGGCATCGACCTGCACACCGGCTCGGACCGCCGCAGCAACCTGCCCCAGGTGCGTGCCGACCTCGAGGACCCGCGCACCCGCGAGCTCGCCGGCGCCTTCGCGGCGCCGGTGATGCTGCACGCCCGGCTGCGCGACGGCTCGCTGCGCCACGCGGCGCGCGAGCGGGGGGCCACGGTGCTCCTGTACGAGGCGGGGGAGGCCTGGCGGATGGACGGGTGGGCGGTCGACGCCGGGGTGCTCGGGGTGCGCCGGGTGCTCGCCGCGCTCGGGATGACCGACCCCGTCGCCGAGGACCCGCCGCCGCCGTCGGTGCCCTCGTTCCGCAGCGGCTGGGTCCGGGCGCGGGGGACCGGGATGCTGCACCTCGAGGCCGAGCTCGGGCAGCGGGTCGAGGAGGGGGAGCGGCTCGGCGGCCTCTTCGACTCCTTCGGCAAGCGGGTGCGCCTCGTGCACGCCAACCGGTCCGGCATCGTCATCGGGCGGACCGAGGCGCCGCTGGTCACCTCCGGCGACGCCGTCCTGCACATCGCCGAGGTCGAGGACCCCGCGGGGGTCGGCTGAGCGGGCCGCCGCCGGCTGACGGGCCTAGGCTGAGGTCATGGGAGCCATCGGGTCCGGACCGTTCGAGAACGACGAGGCGCTCGACTACCTGGGTGAGCTGCACGACCTGCCCCCGGCGGCCCGCGGCGGTCACCTCCTCGCCGCCCTCGACGGGGTGCTGCTCGCACCGGGCTACGTCGATGCTCCCCGGATGTGCGAGGCGGTGGCCGCGGCCGCCGCGGTGGGGGCCAGCCTCAGCCCGTCGGCGGCCGCCGGTGAGCCCTACCTCCCGGCCTGGCTGGGGGCCGAGGCCCTCCAGCCCGACCAGGAGGCCATCGAGAAGTCCCGCCAGGTGCTCCGACGCGCCGTGCGCTCCCACGACAACGAGTGGTGGGAGCTGTGGGACGAGGCCGGCCTGGCCGACGAGGTCGTCGAGGGCTGCCGCCGGGCGCTCGCCTGGCTCGGCGACCGCGACGACTGACCCCCGGCCCGGGCTCAGACCCGGCGCAGCACCGCGGTGACCTTGCCGAGGATCGTCGCGTGGTCGCCGTCGATGGGGTCGAAGGCCTCGTTGTGCGGCATCAGCCAGACCTTGCCGTCCGTGCGCTTGAAGGTCTTGACGGTCGCCTCGTTGTCGAGCATCGCCGCGACGATGTCGCCGTTGTCGGCGGTCGGCTGCTGGCGCACGACGACCCAGTCGCCGTCGCAGATGGCGGCGTCGATCATCGAGTCGCCGACGACCTTGAGCAGGAAGAGCGAGCCCTCGCCGACGATCTGCTTCGGCAGCGGGAAGACGTCCTCGACGACCTCCTCCGCGGTGATCGGGACGCCGGCCGCGATCTGGCCGAGGACCGGGACGTAGGAGGCCTCGGGGCGCGCGTCGCCGGAGCCGGTGACGTCGACGTCCTCCGGCTCGTGGCGGCGGTAGCCGGCACCCTCGCGGTCGGGGGAGACCACCTCGATGGCGCGGGGCCGGTTGGGGTCGCGGCGCAGGTAGCCCTTGCGCTCCAGCGCCGAGAGCTGGTGGGCGACCGAGCTGGGGGAGGTGAGCCCGACGGCCTCGCCGATCTCGCGCATGCTCGGCGGGTAGCCGTGCCGGTCCACGGCGTTGCGGATGACCTCGAGGACCTTGCGCTGGCGGTGCGTGAGCTCGCCGCCGTCCCCGCGGTCGGGCATCTCGTGGATGTCGGCGTTCTTCGGGCGTGCCATCTCGACCCCTTCGGTGGCGGGTCGTCGCGAGTGCGGCGGCCCTGGCGGTGTTATCGCAGGTCAGACGGCCTGTCGGTGCTGACGTGCAGTCTGGTCTGCATGAGGACATCCTACGGCCGTCGAACAGAGAATTCAAACATTCTTACGACGCGTGTCTTGTCCGGCTCGAACATCCGTGCTACAACTCGTACAGACGTTCTATCGAACACCGGTTCGACGGTGGCCCTGGCCGCCGGGATGGAGGACATGATGAGTGCAGTTGCCTGGGAGCCCGCCGACCTCGGCCACGCGCTGCCCGCCGGCGCCCGCCGGCCGCAGCTGGTCGTCCTTCCCGGCGGTGCCGGTGAGGGCACGTCGGCCGGAGGGGGCCTGCGGCTCACCGCGCGCGGGCGGCTCGTCCTCCTCGCGGTCGCGGCCGTGCTCGTCGCCACGCTCCTCGGGCTCCGCGGCCCGGGCGGGGCGGGGGCCGTCGAGCCCGAGCGCGCGGTGACCGTCCGGGGTGGCCAGACGCTCTCCGAGATCGCCGCCGCCGAGCTCCCCGGCCTGTCGGTGAGCGACGGCATCGTCGCCATCCAGCTCGCCAACCGGCTGAGCACCGCCCAGGTGAGCGCCGGCCAGCGGCTCGTCATCCCGCGCGGCTGAACCGCGTCCCGCGGCGGGGTCCACCGCCCCGCCGCGGTCCGATCCGTCCGAGTCCCTCGACCCGGCTCAGGACGCCGGAGGGCGTCGTCTCCCGTGCAGGAGAGGCGACGCCCTCCGTGCCGTCCGGGGGTGGCCGCCCGCGCCTCCCGGCCGTGCTCCTCGGCCGAACGGACGAGAGGGGGTCCTCCGACCCGTTGCCTTTGGCCGCTGACCGGCCGTTCCGCCGCGTGGCGCGTCCCCGCAGGTCGCGCGGCGGCGGAGACTTCCGGCATGCAGACCAGACGGCGGATCGCCCACCGCCACAGCCACCACCCCTACGTCCACTGCGGTGGTCAGGGACGATGGCTCTGGTCGTGCGGCTGCGGAGCTCGGGGCATGGCCGCGTCCGGAGGGTGGCACGGCGCCTTCACGGCGGCGCTCGTCCACCAGAGCCTCAGCCCAGGGGAGTAGACGTGCGGCCCGGGGATACACAGAGGGTCCCCGGGTCGCACCCTCGTTGCGGTCAGGTCTCGTGTGGGCCGCGACGAGGACGGTCGGCGCGGGACCGCCACCTGCAGGGAGGTCGCGGTCCCGCGTCGCCGTGACCCGCCGTCGTCCCGGGAGCAGGGGACCGTGGACACGCGCGAGATGCAGTGATGTAATGAAGTAATCACTGTAAGGAGCGCACCATGAACCACGACCATGAGCACGACCACGACGCCTCGTCCGACCACCCCACCTCCGAGCCCCGCCGCGGCGGTCGCGGCGGTCGCGGGGGGCGCGGCGGGCGCGGTCACGGCCGCCCCGGCGGGTGGCAGCAGGGAGACCTTCCGAGCGCCGACGACGCCGCGCAGTGGTTCGCCGGGCGGCTGCCCGACGGCTGGTTCGAGGCCGTCGACGTCACCGTCGACCGCGAGGAGATCACGGTGGTCGGGGCCCTCGCCGGCGTCGAGCCGGGCACCGACGAGTCCGAGGCCGAGGGCCGGATCAGCCGCTTCCGCGCGGAGACGCGCGACCAGCGCATGGCGGTCGCCGACGAGGCGCAGGCCCGGTACGGACGGACCGTCTCCTGGGGCGCGCGCGTCGGGGAGACCTCGGCCCTCTTCACCCACCTTGCCGTCCCGGTCATGACCCGGCTCCGCCAGCCGGAGCGCGGCGTCCTCGACACCCTCGTCGACGCCGGGGTGGCGCGCTCGCGCAGCGACGCCCTCGCGTGGTGTGTCCGGCTCGTCGGGGACCACGCGGAGACCTGGCTCGAGGAGCTGCGGGAGGCGATGACGGCGGTCGACCGGCTCCGCGCCACCGGCCCCGACCTCTGAGCCACCGCTACCGTGGCGGGATGAGGGCCGCGGTCACCAGCAGCTACGGACCACCCGACGTCGTGCGCGTCGAGGAGCGCCCCGAGCCGACACCCGGGCCGAGCGACCTCCTGGTCCGCGTCCACTGGAGCACCGTCAACCGCACCGACTGCGGGTACCGCAGTGCCACGCCGTGGTTCATGCGTGCCGTGGCCGGGTGGCGCGCGCCACGCCGGCCGGTCGGCGGCACCGAGTTCGCCGGCATGGTCGACGCCGTCGGGGACGAGGTCACCGGCTTCGCGCCCGGGGACCGCGTCTTCGGCTACTGCGAGGGCCGGTTCGGTGCGCACGCCGAGCGTCTCGCCGTCGCGGCGGACTCGATGGTCGCGACGGTCCCCGAGGGGGTCGACCTGCGGTCGGCCGCCGCCGCCACCGAGGGCGGGCACTACGCGCTGTCCTTCCTGCGCCGCTCGGGCGTCGGACCGGGGGACGAGGTCCTCGTCCTCGGCGCCACCGGGGCGATCGGCTCGGCCGCCGTCCAGCTGCTCGCGGACCACGGCGTCCGGGTCACGGCCACCGCACCGACCGCCCACCTCGAGCTCGCCCGGTCCCTGGGGGCCCGCCGGGTGCTCGACTGGCAGCGCGAGGACCTGTCGGCGGCCGGCGGCCCGTTCGCCGCCGTCCTCGACACCGTCGGCAAGAGCACCTTCTGGGCCTGCCGGCGCCTCCTCGTGCCCGGCGGCGTCTACCTCTCCTCCGAGCTCGGGCCGGGCTGGCAGAACCCGCCACTCGCCTCCGTGACACCACTGTTCCGGGGTCGGCACGTCCGCTTCCCGGTGCCGGTCGAGGGCCCCGACGTCATCGAGCACCTCCGGTCGCGGCTGGCGAGCGGCGCCTTCCGGCCGGTCCTGGACCGCGAGTACCCCCTCGAGGAGATCGTCGAGGCCTACCGGTACGTCGAGACCGGGACGAAGGTCGGCACCGTCCTGCTCCGGGTCGCCGGCGACTGAGCGCAGGGAGCGCCCGGGCTCAGCCGAGCGCGCGCCGCATCACGAGCCGGGGCATCGACGAGGCGACGGCGTCGGTGCGACCGATGACCTCGAAGCCGCACCGCTCGAACATGGTGCGGGTGCCGACGAACGCCATCGTGAGGTCCATCCGCCGGTCGCCGGGGTCGACGGGATGGGCCTCCACGGCGGGCGCGCCGCACGAGGCCGCGTACTCGACGGCCCCCTCGATGAGGTGGGTCGTCACGCCCCGGCGCCGGTGGCCGGCGCGGACCACGACGCAGACGATGCTCCACACCGGGACGTCGTCGACGGGGCGGATCTTCGTGCTGTGCACGAGCCGTGGGATGTCGGTGCGTGCCCCGATGTTGCACCAGCCGACCGGGGTGTCGTCGAGGTAGGTGACGACACCCGGCGGGTGCTCCCGCTCGCAGAGCCGGCGCATCGCCTGCTCCCGGTCGCCGCCGCCGAGCGCCTCGACCTCCCGCTGCCGCAGCCGGTGCGACAGGCACCAGCAGTGGGTGGCACGCCGGTTCGGGTTGATGACGTCCGCGAAGTCCTCGAACCGGTCGGGCGTCACGGGGTGGGTCTCCCAGCGCTGCGTCGTCACCATCGCCCCAGCGAACCACCACCCGCCGACAGCGGGCGGCCCAGCGGCCGCGCGAGAGGGGTGGACAGTATGCTGAACGGACGGTTAGGATGCTGAACATGCGTTCAGCATCCGGTGGTCCTCTCGTCGCCCCGGACCCCGACCGCACGGCGCGGGCGAGCATCCGGGAGGCCGCGCTCCACCTCTTCGCCGAGCGTGGCCCCGATGCCGTGACCGTGCGCGAGATCGCCACGGCGGCAGGCGTGTCGGCCGCCCTCGTGCTCCACCACTACGGGAGCAAGGACGGCCTGCGCACGGCCGTCGACGAGCACGCCACGGCGGTGTTCGCGGCGATGATGGAGCAGCTCGGCGACGGTGACGCGGGGGAGGCCCTGGCCGGCGGCGGCACGGCCTCGCTCGCCGAGGCCTTCGCGGCGGGGCTGCCGCCCGGCTCGCCCCTGCCGGCGTACCTGCGCCGCATCCTGCTCACCGGCGACGCGGCGGGCGACGCCCTCTTCGCGCGGTGGCACGAGCTGACCGTCGAGGTCCTCGAGCGGCTCGAGGCGGCCGGGGTCGCCCGGCCGAGCCACGACCGGCGCACCCGCGCCGCCTTCCTCCTCGCCAACGACCTCGCCCTGGTCCTCCTCCCGCGCCAGATCACGGCAGCCATCGGCGCCGACCCGCTGTCGCCCGAGGGGATGCGGCGCTGGGCCGAGGAGGCCGCCGACGTGTACGCACACGGTGCGTTCCGCACCCCGACAGAAGGAGATGCATGAGCAGCGACGACGTCGTCCGGATCGAGGGGCTGGTCAAGGAGTTCGGCTCGTTCCGTGCCCTCGACGGGCTCGACCTCGCGGTCGCCCCCGGCGAGGTCCACGGCTTCCTCGGCCCGAACGGGGCCGGCAAGTCGACGACCATCCGGGTCCTGCTCGGCCTCGCGCGCGCGGACGCGGGGTCGGTGAGCCTGTTCGGCGCCGACCCGTGGACGCAGGCGGCCCACCTCCACGCCCGGCTCGCCTACCTCCCGGGGGAGGTCTCGCTCTGGCCCGGGCTCACCGGCGGCCAGTGCCTCGACGTGCTCGCCGCCGCCCGTGGCGGTCTCGTCGAGCAGCGCCGCGCCGAGCTCGTCGAGCGCTTCGACCTCGACCCCACCAAGCGCACCCGCGACTACTCCAAGGGCAACCGTCAGAAGGTGGCCCTCGTCGCCGCCCTCGCGACCGACGCCGAGCTGCTCGTCCTCGACGAGCCGACGTCGGGGCTGGACCCCCTGATGGAGCAGGTCTTCCAGGAGGTCGTGCGCGAACGGCGCTCCGAGGGCACCACGGTGCTCCTGTCGAGCCACATCCTCGGGGAGGTCGAGGCGCTCGCCGACCGGGTGAGCATCATCCGGCACGGCCGCACGGTCACCACCGGCACGCTGGCCGACCTGCGCCGGCACACCCGCACGGCCGTCCACGCGGTGACCGACGGCGACCCCAAGAGCCTCGCGGACGTCGCGGGCGTCAAGGACCTCACCATCACGCGCCTCGACGGGCACGTCGACGTCCGGTTCACCGTCGACGCCGACCACCTGCACACGACGATCGGGCGGCTGCACCGCGCGCGGATCCACACCCTCACCGTCACGCCGCCGAGCCTGGACTCGCTGTTCCTGCGGACCTACGCGGACGAGGCGGTCCCCGGCCCCGTGCCGTCCGGCGCGGTCGAGGGGGCACGGTGACCGGGCTCGGGGCGGCGCTGCACATCCAGCTGCGGACGCGCTGGCGGATCCTCGCCGTCTGGGTGCTCGTCCTCGTCGGCAGCCTGTGGGGCACCGCGGCGGCCGTCGCCGGGCTCTACGACACCCCGGCGAAGGTGGCGACCTACGCCGACGCGATCGCCACGGACGCCCTCGTCGCGATCAACGGCCGCGTCGAGGGCATCGGCACCCTCGGCGGGATCGTCCAGGACGAGTTCGGCTTCATGGCGAGCTTCCTCCTGCCGCTGCTGGGGATCGCGCTCGTCACCGGCTGGACCCGCCGCGAGGAGGAGTCCGGCCGCCTCGAGCAGCTGCTCGGTGGGCGCGTCGACCGGAGGGCGCCCGTCGTGGCGGCGATGCTGGGGACGCTCGGCGTCGTCCTCGTCGTCGTCGTGGGGTCGGCGGTCTCGCTCGTCGCCGCCGGGATCCCGCGGTCGGGGTCCCTGCTCTACGCGCTGGCGCTCGGCGGGTCGGCGGTCGTCTTCGCCGCCCTCGCGGCCCTGCTCGCCCAGGTCGTCCTGCACTCCCGTGGCGTGTACGGGGCGGCGCTCGCGGTGCTCGTCGCGGGCTACGTCCTCCGGGGCGTCGGCGACGTCAAGGGATGGTGGGTCGCGTGGCTCTCGCCGCTCACCTGGGTCGAGCGCACCGCACCGTTCGGCGCGCAGCGCTGGTGGGTGCTCGCGGTCCCGCTCGGTGTCGCCGCGGTGCTCGCGGCGGGGGCGGTGGTCCTCGCCGGGGGGCGCGACGTCGGCAGTGCGTGGTGGCGCGGCGGTGCCGGCCCGGCCCGCGCCGGGGCCTTCCTGGAGCACCCGGTCGGCCTGGCCGTGCGCGTCCACCGCTCGGCGGTGCTCGGGTGGCTCGTCGGGTCGGTCGTCCTCGCGGCCGTCATGGGCTCGCTCGCCCAGGAGGTCGTGGGCGTCATCGAGGGCAACCCGGCGCTCGTCGGGTACATCGCCGTCGCCGGCGGGGACCCGGCCGACGGCTTCCTCGCCGTGATCGTCGTCTACCTCACCGTGCTGGCGGTCGGTTACGTCGTCCAGTCGCTGGGGACGCTGCGCCGGGAGGAGGTCGAGGGGCGGCTCGAGCCCCAGCTCGCCGGCACGGTGCCGCGGTGGCGGTGGCTCGGCGCGCACCTCGTCGTGGTCCTCGGCGGGCTCGTCGTGCTGACCGGTGTCTCGTCCCTCGTCCTCGGCCTCACGACGTGGTGGTCGACGGGTCAGGGAGGCCAGGTCGGGTCGCTCCTCGCGGCCGGGTTCGCCTACCTCCCCGCGGTGCTCGTCGTGGCCGGGGTCGCGGTCCTGCTGTTCGGCCTCGCACCGCGGGCCTACGCCGCGGCGTGGGGGGTCTTCGGCGGCGTCACGTTCATCGCGCTCCTCGGGGCGGGGCTCCGGCTGCCGCAGTGGGTCCTCGACCTCTCGCCCACCACCCACGTCGGGACCCCGCCGCAGGGTGGGGTCGCCGGTGGGGCGCTCGTCGTGCTCGTCCTCGTCGCGGCAGCCCTGCTGGCGCTCGGCTTCATCGCGTTCCGGCGGCGGTACGTGCCGCGCGGCTGATGACGGTGGGCCCGCACACCGGCCACGTGGGAGGACGTGGCGGCGGCGAGACGGGAGCTGCTGGAGTGTCGGGTCAGCGGTGCTGGCGCGGGCGCCGGACGCCGGGGCCCACCGGCTCGTGGTGGAAGCGCGCCCCGAGGGCGGTGAGACCGATGAGGACCATGTCGCGCAGCGGCGAGGTCGCCGGCGCCGAATCGCCGTCGCGGCGTGGCGTGGCGTGGCTCTCGGTGAAGCGGCCCATCGGGCCGTCGAGGTGGTAGTTCATGGCGCGGTCCTCCCAGAAACGCATCCCCTGCATGTCCGGCTGGCTCTTGACTCTCTCATGACCCGGAGCAGACCCGGGGGTGGTTTGGGCTGCTGGGGGCATGCGCAGGGTAAAGATCAGCCGAACGGACGACCCCCGGTTCGTGGGCGTTCGGACCGAGGTCGTGGGCGTATCAGGGGGTGGGCCGGGACCTCCTCAGTCGCATGAGGACCCTCCGCCGGCGGACCGCCCGCCGCACCCACCACCCGGCCGTCACGTGTGACACCGCCGGCCGGTGGCACTGGGAGTGCGGCTGCGGCGCCGGCGCCCGCGGGGGAGCGGGGCCGGCCGACTGGCACTGGATGGTCACCGCGGCCCTGGTCCACCAGGGCGCCTGCCCCGGGGAGTAGGCCCGCCCCCGGGGAGCAGGCCCGCCCCCTGCGTTCGCTGCCGGGCCCGGATCCCGGCCGGCCGGAGCCCGGCCGGTTCAGTGCTCGGGGATGTGGTGCGGTGCCGCGACGCCGTTGCCGGTCAGCAGGTCGCAGCGTACGAACTGGGTCGCCACCCGCTCGAGCGGACAGCCGCCGGGCAGGGTGGTCGTGGTGGTCGGACGTGCCGCCGGGCCGGGGTCCTGGCTCGCCGTCGCCGGCGGGGCCAGGAGCGGCAGCGCGAGCAGCGCTCCGATCGGGACGAGGGTTCGGGTCGCGGTGCGGTTCATGACGGCTCCTGCTGGGTGGTGGGGCCTTGCTGACGGCTCCACCGTCCCGCCGGCCGGCGCGGCCGCACATCCGGCGCACCCCCTGAGGTCGGGCCCCAGCACCCTCGGATTCCCGGGCTGGACCCCTGTGGTCCGCACCCGGGACACCGGCGGTGATGGCGGTCTCCGCGCTGGTCGGGCGCGTGGGCGAGCCGGCGGTGCTGACCGACCGCGCCCGCGGGGTGGCTCGTGAGGCCGGTGCGGATGGCTCCACCGGGCCATGGACCGTCCTGCCGCGCGGTCGTAGGCTGAAGGGTCGCCCTCGCGGCCCCGGTCGCGACGACGACTCCGGGGCGAGGGCCCAGTCACCCGGGTGGGATGCGCCGCGCTCAGCGCCGGCGTGGAGGTGAAGGGGCATGACCATGTCGATGTTCAGGTCGAACGGCGTGCACGAGCGGCATCCCCGCAAGCGCATCTGGGTACAGCACGTCGCGGTCGAGACGGACAAGCTCGAGATGCGTGTGCGGGCGGCCCGCGCCCGGGGCACCCTGACCGAGTCCCAGGAGATCGTCGCCGACGGGGTGTGCGAGTCCGTCCGCAAGGCCAGGTTCGCCGCGTTCCGCGAGGACCCCATCCCCGGCCGGTTCGCGAACTGGTGGCGCGGCACCCTCGTCGAGGCGGCCTACCGGCTGATGCACACCGCTCGGGCCCAGATGTTCGACCTCTACGACGAGGACGAGCTGATCGCCGAGGTCCCCCTGGTCGTCGCGCGCGCCAACGCGACGCTGCACCGCGACGACCCCCGACGCCTCACGGTCGGCGCGCTCCTGGCGGACACCCCCGGTGTGCGTCGGGCCCGCCTGCGTCGCCTCGTCGGCGACAGCTACGAGCAGCTCGACCTCGAGCACGCGCAGCTGCGCAGCTTCCGCAACATCCTGCTCAGCTCGGCGGCGTTCCTCACGCTCATCGTCGTGGGCACCCTCGCCTTCGTCTCGACCAACCCCGGGCTGATGCCGCTCTGCTTCGACGCCGCGGTCCCGAGCTGCCCGACGAGCCAGGGAGCGGGCGCCGTGCCGCGCGGCGCCGACATCCTCATCGTCGCGGTGCTCGGGGCGTTGGGGGGTGCGCTCGCGGCCACGCTGTCGATCCGCAACCTCAAGGGCACCTCGACGCCCTACGACGTGCCCGTCGCGCTCGCCGCCCTCAAGGTCCCGATGGGCTCGTTGACCGCCATCCTCGGGCTCGTCGCCATCCAGGGCGAGTTCGTCCCCGGCCTCAGCGAGCTCGACTCGCAGGGGCAGATCCTGGCCTACGCCCTCGTCTTCGGCTTCGCCCAGCAGGCGCTGTCGCGGCTGCTCGACCAGCAGGCCCAGAGCCTCCTCGAGGGCCTGCCCGGCGGCAGGGACGTGGTGCCCACCCCCACCGCCCACGAGGGTTTCGTGCCGGCGGGCGGATGGGCGCCGGAGCCCACGGCCCCGGCGGCGGCGTCCTCGGCTCCGGCCGGGGCACTTCCGGGGCCCGGCCCCGACGCAGGCGGTGACGACGACGACACACCCGAGGTGGTCCCGGGCCCGGACGCCGCGGCCGACCGGCCGACCGAGGAACCGGCGTCGGCGACCCAGCAGGACCAGTTCGACCTGCTGGCGGAGACCGGCAACGACCGCCGGGACATGACCGAGGAGGAGGAGGCCGAGCTCCTCGAGGCCGAGTTCGGGCCCGCCGACGACGACGGCATCTACGGTGCGCCGCCGCCCGATCCATCCGAAGGCGTCCCGGTCGGCACGAGTCAGGGAGGTGCGTGATGTCCGGTGTGGAGGCCATGATCACGGCCGCGGAGCGGTCCCTCGGCACGACCGGGCGGCCGAACGCGATCACCCGCTGGTACGCCCAGCGCAACGGCGCGGGGTTCGCCCAGGCGCCGTGGTGCGACATGAGCGTGACCCTGTGGGCGAACCGTTCCGCGAACGTCGACGTCGTCTGCTTCGGCCGCGACTACGCGTACACCGTCTGGCACGCCCAGCGGTTCGCGACCGAGGGCCAGTGGCACGTCGACATCGCCGGCATCCGGCGCGGTGACATCGTCTTCTTCGACTGGGACGAGACCAACAGCATCGGCCGCATCGACCACGTCGGGATCGTGACCGGCGTGCGCGACGGCGTCGTCTACACGATCGAGGGCAACACCCGCGACGGATGCCGCCGGCGGGTGCGGTACGCCTCGAACATCGTCGGCTACGGGCGGCCCCACTACGGCGGGGGGTCGGGGCCGACGGCCCGGGCGGCGACGTCGGCCGCCGCGGCCGGGTCCGCGCCCGTGGTCGGTCCCGGCAACCTCGCCCCTCCCGGGGTGCCGACGCTGCGCCGCGGCAGCGCGGGGGTCCTCGTCAAGCAGCTCCAGGGGTGCCTCAACGTGGTGCAGAAGAGCGGGCTGGTCATCGACGGCCGCTTCGGTCCGCTGACGACCGGGGCCGTCAAGACGTTCCAGACGCGCACCAGGGGCCTGGTCGTGGACGGCCGGTACGGGCCCGCGACGGCGGGGAAGCTGCGGCTCGCGCGCACCCGGCTGCTCGCCCCCGGGCGCCTCGCCCCGAAGCCCTAGATCTGGTGCCACACCCGTCACATGCACCCCACGGGTGGTGTTCCGACACGCCGAGCCGGGGCCCCCACGCCGCCCAACACCCCCTCTGACCTGCGCAAACAGCCGAACGGATGATCTTTGCCCCCACCTGCTTGCGTCGCAGGTCACACGGGGGGCATGATGGCCACAACATCTAGTGGTTACACCGCTGTAGTTCGTCCACATGTTGTGCACACGAAATGCCGGTCGTCCACAGGTTGTTCACACCACAGTCCACCGATTCGTCCACAGGGGGGAGCCCGCCGCCATGCACTGTCCGTTCTGTCGGCACACCGACTCCCGGGTCATGGACTCCCGCACGACCGACGACGGCGCGGCCATCCGGCGGCGTCGCCAGTGCCCCGAGTGCGGCCGCCGGTTCACCACGGTCGAGACCGCGAGCCTGTCGGTCGTGAAGCGCTCCGGCGCCACCGAGCCGTTCAGCCGGGCCAAGGTCCTCGTCGGCGTCCGCAAGGCCTGCCAGGGCCGCCCGGTCACCGAGGACGACCTCGCCCTCCTCGCCCAGAAGGTCGAGGAGACCATCCGCAGCGCCGGCTCCGCCGAGATCGACGCCCACGAGGTCGGCCTCGCCGTCCTCGAGCCGCTCCGTGAGCTCGACGAGGTCGCGTACCTCCGGTTCGCGAGCGTCTACCAGGCCTTCGACTCCCTCGAGGACTTCGAGGCGGCCATCACCCTCCTGCGCGCCGAACAGGACGCGACCGCGCAGGAACCGCAGGCCACCGCGCCTGTCGGACCCCAGCAGTAGAACTAGAACCACCAGGTCACCACCGCCCCCGGCAGAGGGGGCAGAAGAGAGGGATTCGCATGACCGAGACCGCCGGAGCACGTGCAGGTGCCCGCAAGGCCGCCAAGGGCAAGGGGGTGAAGATCGAGCGGATCTACACCACGCCGGGCGTCCACCCGTACGACGAGGTGACCTGGGAGAAGCGCGACGTCGTCCAGCAGAACTGGAAGACCGGCGAGACGATCTTCGAGCAGCGCGGGGTCGAGTTCCCCGACTTCTGGAGCGTCAACGCCTCCACCATCGTCACCACCAAGTACTTCCGTGGCGCCGTCGGCACCGAGGCGCGCGAGACCGGGCTCAAGCAGCTCATCGACCGCGTCGTCCTCACCTACGTCAAGGCCGGCAAGGACCACGGGTACTTCGGCAGCCCCGACGACGCCGAGATCTTCGAGCACGAGCTGACGTACGCCCTGCTGCACCAGGTGTTCAGCTTCAACTCGCCGGTCTGGTTCAACGTCGGCACCGCGAGCCCCCAGCAGGTCAGCGCCTGCTTCATCCTCTCGGTCGACGACTCGATGGACTCCATCCTCAACTGGTACAAGGAGGAGGGCTTCATCTTCAAGGGCGGCTCGGGCGCGGGCCTGAACCTCTCGCGCATCCGCTCCTCCAAGGAGCTGCTGTCCTCCGGCGGCACCGCCTCCGGCCCGGTCTCCTTCATGCGTGGCGCCGACGCGTCCGCGGGCACCATCAAGTCCGGTGGCGCCACCCGCCGCGCGGCGAAGATGGTCGTCCTCGACGTCGACCACCCCGACATCGTCGAGTTCGTCGAGACCAAGGCGCGCGAGGAGGACAAGATCCGCGCGCTGCGCGACGCCGGCTTCGACATGGACCTCGGCGGCAAGGACATCACCTCCGTCCAGTACCAGAACGCGAACAACTCCGTGCGGGTCACCGACGCGTTCATGCGCGCGGTCGAGGAGGGCACCGAGTTCGGGCTCACCTCGCGCCAGGACGGCACGGTCATCGAGACCGTCGACGCCCGCGAGCTCATGGGCAAGATCGCCACCGCCGCGTGGGAGTGCGCCGACCCGGGCATCCAGTACGACGACACGATCAACGACTGGCACACCAACCCCGAGACCGGCCGCATCACCGCGTCCAACCCGTGCTCGGAGTACATGAGCCTCGACAACTCCTCGTGCAACCTCGCCTCGCTCAACCTCCTGAAGTTCCTCCGCGACGACGACACCTTCGACGCGGTCACCTTCGCCAAGGTCGTCGAGCTCGTCATCACGGCGATGGACATCTCGATCTGCTTCGCGGACTTCCCGACCGAGCCGATCGGCGACACCACGCGCGACTACCGCCAGCTCGGCATCGGCTACGCCAACCTCGGCGCGCTGCTCATGGCCACCGGCCACGGGTACGACTCCGAGGGTGGGCGTGCGCTCGCCGCGTCGATCACCTCGCTGCTCACCGGCGCCGCGTACAAGCGCTCCGCCGAGATGGCCGCGGTCGTCGGCCCGTACGCCGGGTACGCCCGCAACGCCGACGCCCACAAGCGGGTCATGCGCAAGCACGCCGCCGCCAACGACGCCGTGCGCACGCTGGGCACGATGGACAAGGACATCCACCGCGTCGCCACCAAGGCGTGGGACGAGGTCGTCAAGCTCGGTGAGAAGAACGGCTACCGCAACGCCCAGGCGTCGGTGCTCGCCCCCACCGGGACCATCGGCTTCATGATGGACTGCGACACCACCGGCATCGAGCCCGACTTCTCGCTCGTGAAGTTCAAGAAGCTCGTCGGTGGCGGCTCGATGCAGATCGTCAACCTCACGATCCCGCGGGCCCTGCGCAAGCTCGGCTACACCGAGGAGACCGTCGAGGCGATCGTCGAGTTCATCGCCGACAAGGGCCACGTCATCGACGCCCCCGGCCTGAAGCCCGAGCACTACGAGGTCTTCGACACCGCGATGGGTGCGCGCGCCATCTCCCCGATGGGCCACGTCCGGATGATGGCGGCCACGCAGCCGTTCCTGTCCGGTGCCATCTCCAAGACCGTCAACCTGCCGGAGACGGCGTCGGTCGAGGAGATCCAGGACGTCTACGTCCAGGGCTGGCGGATGGGCCTCAAGGCGCTGGCCGTGTACCGCGACAACTGCAAGGTCGGCCAGCCGCTCTCCGACGGCGGGTCCACCGCCAAGGACGCCGCGGCCGACAAGGCCTCGGCCGCCGTGCGGGCCGCCCAGGGCGAGATCATCGAGAAGGTCGTCTACCGGCCGACCCGCGAGCGGCTGCCGAAGCGTCGCGGCTCGCAGACCACGTCGTTCACCGTCGGTGGGGCCGAGGGCTACCTCACGGCCGGCACCTACGAGGACGGCCGCCTCGGTGAGGTGTTCCTCAAGTTCGGCAAGCAGGGCTCCACGCTCGCCGGCGTCATGGACGCCTTCTCGATCGTCACCTCGGTCGCGCTCCAGTACGGCGTGCCGCTCGAGACGTTCGTCGAGAAGTTCACGAACATGCGCTTCGAGCCGGCCGGCATGACCGACGACCCGGACGTGCGGATGGCGCAGTCGCTCATGGACTACGTGTTCCGCCGGCTGGCGCTGGACTACATGGACTTCGACACCCGCTCGTTCATGGGGATCCACACGGCCGAGGAGCGGGCACGCCAGCTCGAGACCGGCTCGTACGCCCCGGAGGCTGCCGTCGAGTCCGACGAGGAGCTCGAGGGCGAGATCGAGTCGCTGTCCGCGGGCATCGGTGCCTCGGCGACGCAAGCACGAGGAGACGGCTGCTCCGGCGGCCGCCACCGAGGCCTCGGCCGACGCGGGCTCCGCGGCGACCACGGCCTCCGGCTCGGGTGCGGCCTCGGCACGTGAGGTCTCCTCGGAGATCCACAGCTCGGCCGACCTCCTGGCCGCGTTCGGCAACTCCAAGGCCGCCGACGCCCCGATGTGCCTGACCTGCGGGACCAAGATGCGCCCCGCCGGCTCCTGCTACGTCTGCGAAGGCTGCGGCAGCACCAGCGGCTGCAGCTGACGCTCAGTTCTCACTGGGATGTCAGTGATTTCTCACTGAATGTCAGTGGATTCTCACTGGCTGTCAGTGACGGACGGGATGTCTGAGAAGAACGCCGAGGGGCGGATCGCGGATGCGGTCCGCCCCTCGGCGTCGGTGGGTACGGTGTCGAGGGGCGTCGATCGGGAGGGTGCCATGGGGCGGTGGCTCCCACCAGCGGGTGGAGGGTATTCGGGTCGCCCCGCCGTTCCGCGGGGCAAGGAGAGAAGGCGGGAGGACCCGCCCCGTCCCCTTCGGGATCTCCGGCCGCCATCTGGTTCGGCGGGAGTGTCCCGGGCCAAGTGAGCAATGGCGAAAAGTGGGGCTGTCCTGCATCGCCGGAACTGCCGATGGGAGTGCTGGTGGCTTGTTCTTGACGATCACCGTCGGCCCGTCTGGCGAGTGTGTGACCATGCCGATTGTGAGCGCAGAGGGGTGGCGGCGGTGATGCAGTCCCGCCTCGATGTCCGGGCCGTGTTCGGGTGGGCTGTGGTTGCCCTGATGCTCCTTGGCTTTGCCGCTTTCATGGCGCTGCAGTTGCCCGCCGACTGGGCTCACCATCAAGGACGGTCCCTGCCGGGTACGGCGACGGCTGTGGCGGTCGAGCCGTTCCGTGGCGGGGAGGTCGCGGAGTACGAGGTGCGGTCCGGAACCGGCGCTGTTCTCGGCGTTCTGGACGACGTCTACGGTGCGGATGCCGAGAGGGTGGGCCAGCAGTACTCCGTGCGCTACGTCGTGGAGGACGGTGTGCTGGTCGCTGGCTACGCATCGGGGGAGGATCCGTTCGCGGTGAACGCGTGGATCGCGGCCGCATCAGCGGTCGGCGGCGCTCTTGTGCTCAGCGTGCTGGTGTGGATGTGGTGGAGGTGGGGGAGCGGTGCTGCCGGGCGCAACACCGCGGGGTCCGGAACCTACGAGGCGGGGCGGATGTCGCGCCGTCGGCGACTGTCGAGAGGGGGCTCGTCGTGACGTTCCTCGCGGGGCAGGTTGCGCCCCTCCGACCCCGCTTCGCCTCTTTCGCGGTCGCTGTAGCGTCGGCCGTCCTAGTGCTCAGTGGATGCTCTCCGGAGATCGTGGGGATCACGGGAGTCACTCGGGATGGCGCCGGGGGTCTTGTCGGGGTCTGGCAGGCGTGCGATGGCGAGGAACTGGTGGGGGCCACACTCTTTCAGGACGTTGATTCGTCCAAGTCCGTTGACCTCGGGGAGTGGGTATCCCGCTCGCCTTCTGAGTCGCAGTTGTGGGGAATGAGTCTCGGAACGGCTCCTGACGGGTGGAGCAAGTGGCAGCCTGTCCCGGCCAAACTCGCACCGGGCCACGACTACACGCTCGTTGCATGGCGCGAGTTGAACGTTGCCAACGCTTCGGGTGTGGACTTCCGGGCGGAGGACCTCGATGGCTTGAAGGCCGGGCAGATCCTCGTGCGCTCCTACGACGGGCCGGGCGGTGAGCCGCGGTTGGCGCGCGTCACTCAGGACGAGTTCAAGCGGATGGCCTGCTCGTAGGGCTGGGGACCCTCGATGGAGGCGCAGCCGGAGCCCACCTCTTCGCCCTACCCCACTCCGGCGTCTCCCCAGCCCACCAGTTCGTACAGGCCGCCTGACCGTGGATGGCCGCCCGGTGCCAGCGATGAGAGTCGGAGTGACAACTGGATGAGAACTGACAGCTGACATTCAGCACGTGACGAGGGCCCGGGCGGATCGCTCCGCCCGGGCCCTCGTTGGTCGCCCTGCCGTGTTGGGCGTCAGTCGGCCCAGTGGGAGCGCGCGTACACCGCGGAACGCTCCGACTTGGCCTCGCCGGGATAGTCCTCGCCTACTTCGCCCGTGGTGGCCGTGACCACCAGGGCTGCAAGCGAGGGCTCGCCGCGCCGGCCGCAGTCCTCTGTCAGTACGTCCAGCAGCCAGCCCAGGCCGTTGACGGCGTACGGCAGCTCTAGGTCAAGGCGCAGCTGTGAGTAGCTGACCGTACCGCCGGCCCGTGCCAGGCCGATGAGGTACGTGCGGACGCGCGGTAGGCAGTGGATGGCGGTGCTGGTCACGGTGTAGGTCCTGCCCTTGACCTCGAACCGGTCACCTTCTCGGATCGCGAGCGCCATTTTGGGATCTTGGCACATCCATGGGGGTCAGGTCGCCTGATGCAGGCGGAACTACCGCTCGACAACCGCTCAGTGGTCTTCGTCCGCATCGCGAGGAGCGCCGAAGCGCAAGTCTTCGGCCCCGGGTGGACGTTCGCTCTGCCAGACGCGCGCGTAGGCGGCTGCGACAACAGGCCAAAGCACATCTAGGGCGTCGTCGACGGAGGTGATCCGCTCCGATAGGTCTCCGCTGACGACGAAGTCGTGCGGGATTAGCCTTCCACTGCGGTCTCGGCGGCCCTCCGGGTCCGGAAATCGGACCGCAACCCGATGATTGTCGCCTACCCGACCGGATCGCTGGTCGCCCAGAGGCGAGACGGCTTGTTCATAGGTCGGCAGTGGATCGGCAAGCCCGCCGTCCAAGAGGAAGCGGAAGCCCCACGTCCGACCGCGGGTAGCCCACAGCACTCCTTCGAGAGTGATCCGCCGCTCAGTCATCGACGACTCTTGATGAGCAGTCGCTCCTCGACCCCCCGCTCCAGGTCGAGCTTGAACTGAGTCAGGCTCGCCGTCAGGAAGTCATGGCTCTTCCGCGCACGGCGAAGTCAAACCTAACCCGTCGTGAGCCGGTCCCGTCGACACGTCCGGCCGTGTATGGGCAGGATCGTCCGTTCGGCCATTTGTCGACGACTCGCACCGTGACCAGGCACGAGCAGCCGCCGCCGGTGCCTACGGTGCTGCGGCGGTCGCCGGTGTCATTCGTTCCGACCGTCAGGGGATCGGTCGCCGGCGTACGACACCCTCACGTCTGCCTTCGGAAGGTTCACCAATGCGTTTCGTCCTCTTCGCTGCCCTCGGAGGCGTTGTTGCCCTGGCCTCAGGCTGTGGTGGCGGGTCGGCCCCGGCCGTGACAGTCACCCAAGCGGCTCCTACCGTGACGGTCGCGCCCTCGCCTGTCGTGGTGACGCCTACGCCCGAAGAGGAGACACCGAGCGCTGAACCCGTCGAGGCGCCGCCGGAGACCTTCACGATGCCAAAGCTGGTGGGCAAGAACCTGCAGCTGGCCCAGGACATCCTGCAGAAGGAGGGCTCCTACCTGATGGACCAGCAGGACGCGGCGGGCTTGGACCGGATTCAGGTGATGGATTCGAACTGGAAGGTGTGCACGCAGAAGCCCAAGGCGGGCAAGAAGGTCTCTGTCGAGGTGATGGTCGTTCTGGCCTCCGTGAAGCTCGACGAGTCCTGCCCCTGAGACTCGCTAGGCGCGGAGCCAGGCACGCAGACTGACGCAGACGTCGGGCGGCCTAGAGACAACTGGAGATGCCGCACCTACCGAGCGTGCTGGCTCGGTGCGTTCACGCAATAGCGGTTGTGGATGGCCGAGGGCCATCGACGTGCGGCCTCGGTGTTGATGTCGGTCCCGGGCGAAAGGATCACCTCCGCGTGGTGGTGGGTGGCTGATGGTGGCTGCCGATGAGGGGAAGTGAGGTACAGATGAGACAGGGAGGGGAGACCAGCGCGGTGGTTGCTGAAGGCGGGTTGACTGCGTGTCGGGATCGCCAGAGGCAGGTCTTGACCTACGTCGAGGACCGGGGCGCGGTGAGCCGGGATGAGCTGGTGAAGTTCGTCGATGGCACGACATGCCCGGTCGGGCACGACGTGCACTGGGCCAGTCTGTCGAACGGCCTGCTGGAGCAGCGACACGGGGACGCGCTCGCGTTGAGCGCAGGCGGGGGCGATTGGCTGGTCGAGTACGGACGTCCATCTCCGGACTGGGCACGGCTCGCTGACGAGTCCGGGTCGCCGCTGCGCGACTGGCAGGCGCGGGCGCTCAGGGCGTGGTGCGACCACGGCCGTCGTGGCGTCGTGCAAGCCGTCACCGGAACGGGCAAGTCGCGAGTAGGCGTCGAAGCGGCTCGGGAGGCGCTGTCTCACGACTTCTCCGTCGTCGTGGTCGTCCCGACCGTTGACTTGGTCGAGCAATGGGTCAAGACACTGCGGCGGGCGAAGATCGATAGCGTCGGCGCCTCCGCAGACGGGCAACGGGCCACGTTCTCGAGCCACTCGGTCGTGGTGGGCACCGTCCAGTCGCTCTACCTCGAGCCTCCTCGCCGCGAGGACGGAAAGGTCCTCCTCATCGCCGACGAGTGCCACCGCTATGGAGCGCAGCAGTGGGGCCGAGTGCTGCACCCCTCATACCGTCGACGACTCGGGCTCACCGCCACCTTCGAGCGAAACGACGATGGCATCGAGAGCCTGCTGAGGTACTTCGGGGGCTCCCCCGTCTTCGAGATCGGCTTCCGCCAGGCGATCGCCGAAGGCGTCGTCGCCCGCTACGACGTGCGGCTGCTCGGGGTCGAGCTGACGCCGGGTGAACGCAGCGAGTACGAAGACGCCACGGAGATGCTGCGCGATGCGCGGATGAGGTTGCTGGCCGCGGATTTCCCGTCGACGCCCTTCGGCGCCTTCCTCTACGAGGTCCAGAAGGCCGCCGACTACGACGAAGACCCGACCATCGAGGACGCGGCTCGCCGCTACCTCAAGGCGTTCGCCAAGAGGATCGAGGTGATGACCGGTGCTTCGGCCAAGCTGGACGCCGTGCAGCACCTGGCGCGGCTGGTGGAGGCCTCGAGTGGCGCGCTGCTCTTCACACGAAGAGTCGACACCGCTGAGGACATCGCCGAAGCCTTGAGGGTTGAGGGGGTGCGGGCCGCGCCGATCCACAGCGACCTGTCGCGCGCTGAGAGACGCGAGCGGCTCAGCGAACTGCGGGCGGGTCGGCTTACAGCGCTCGTCGCTCCGACCGTCCTCGATGAAGGTATCGACGTGCCGGACATCGACCTGGCCGTGGTCCTGGGCGGGTCGAAGTCGCGGCGCCAGATGATCCAACGGATGGGGCGCGTGCTGCGCCAGAAGCTCGACGGCCGGAAGGCGACCTTCGTCGTCGTCTACGCGAAGGACACAGCCGAGGACCTCACACGGTCGAACGGCGAAGAGGGATGCCTCGACCTGATCGTCGACGCCGCGGACTCTGTCACCACCTTCGAGTCGTCGGAGGAGATGGCCGTCAGCCCCCCTGCTGCGACAGCCCAACTCGAGTCGGGGGACAAGCGCGAGGTGCCAGAGGGCCGGGTCGAGGGGGAAGGACTCGCGGTTCGCCGGGAGGTGATGGCTGACGCCGTGGACCCCCGGGTGAGCGCACTGGAGCCTTCGACGCTGCCGATGACGCGGCGGGCGCTCAAGGCGTTCCAGGACAGGCACGGTGGCACCGAAGCCCGCGCTGAAGGGGAGCTGCGCGCCATGCTTGAGGACTTCCGCCAGGGGTGCGTCGTTCGTGAGACGTCAACGCCCGGGGTATTCGTGGCTCGTCGCGACGGCTTTGGCCTGGCGCTGGCGCGTGATCGCTTCGTGAGCTACCAGTCACGCCACGGAGATGAGCGCACGTGGAGTGAAATCCGAGCAGATGCGACGCCGGAGAGTTGCGCCCAGCAACCGGATCAGGCCGATCCCGAGACCGTCGACCCGAAGCCGGACGGAGAGGGGATACTTGTTCTAGCGTCGCCAGCAGCCGAGGAGAGACACTGAGGCCGCCGGGCTTGAGAGCCGCTCCACCCAGGTTGATGCCGGCGAGATCCCTACTCAGGGCTCGATCATCCGTGACCTGGAACGCCTCGTCGAGCTGCACCAATCGGGGTTTCTCAGCGAGTCGGAGTTCAGCGCTGCCAAGGCGCGGATTCTCTTCTAGCTGAGGGGTCTAGTCGTCGTTGGCTTCTCCGTGGCTAGCCAGGCGCACCCGGAATTGTGAGATCGGAGAGCATCCCCAGAAGGCTGCTGGTCCGGATTGGCCGGTAGGTGCAGCGGCGCCCCAGCCAGGGATCCATAGGGCCCGTTGGAGAGATCCGGGCCGACGTGCACCATGTAGTCCGGGGTGATCGTGAGCAGGAAGCGATCGAAGAGCGTGTGGATATCGGCTCGAAGCAGCAGCCCGTTGGCCGTGACATTCGTGTGGGTGCCCAGATAGGGCGAGATGTGCGCTGCCTCCAATACCCACTCTGTCGCATAGCCGGTGACTGCACACGCGCCCTTGTAGGCGCTGAGGAGGGCCGCGCGGAAGGCAGGCTGTCCTTGTCGAAGAGCGATCGTCCGCTTAGCCCGGTCGCGAGCGTCATGGAGCAGGTCCTCCAACTCGAGTTGTCGTTCGTCCGGGGTGAAGGAGTAGTCCATTGCGACGTCCTCAGTGCGGAACTGGGCGGCAAGCCATCTCTCGCCAGCCGGGTCGTCAACGCGTTGAGGTCCGAAGTTCAAGCCTGCGCGAACCCGTGTGGCGGAAGCGACCTCTCCCCAACGAGGTTGAGCGGTGGGCTCGTCACTGATGAGTCGGAAGGTGAAGCGGGTCGTGTAGGTCCGGACTCCGGAATCCTCCCAGGGCAAGCGGTCGCCCGCGGCAATGGCGACGGCGTCAGACGTGGCGACCGTTCGACCCAGGAGGCTCCCCTTCGTGAGCCAGAAGTAGACGGGGTCGCCCGCCGCGATCTCCGCCCGCTTGGTCATATCCCAGAACTCGTGCTGCTTGGCGATGTCCCAGTGCTGAGGGTGAGTGTTGGCGATGGCGACGATCCAACTCGTCATGAAGGCACAGCCCTTCCCGTGTCGTCACGGGTGGTGGCATGTCCTGTGGCGGAAGCCGGTCGGGCCGTGTGATGTCTGCCGCTGTGTGCGGCGCTCGTTCCTAGATGAGGTCGTTGAGCCGTTCTTGCGTTCGGCGGTCGGTGGAGTAGAGGACAACGCCTCGCATGCCCCGGGTCAGGAGCACCTTGTAGACGTTGCGCACGAGCCGGTCGAAGTCGTCGTCGCCGACCTTTGAGCGGTTCTTGAAGTCGGGGTCCTTGTTGGCGGAGCGCACCGAAACCCAGCGGCCGTCACGCCATACGAGGTCGGGGCCGATGATCACGCCGGCGTAGTCGTACTCGAAGCCTTGCGCGGTGTAGATGCAGCCGACCTGGCCGAAGCCTGCAGGGTCGGACGCCCAGAGGGCGGCGGCTGGGGCGCCGCCCACGGACCGGTCACCCTTGAGGTTCCACGGGCGGGCCCACTCACCGATGCGCACGTCAGGGACGAGCGTCCCGTCGCTGCGTGGGTCGCTCCACGGCCAGCAGTAGCCGGCCGCCATCCGGGCCGAGTAGCCAGCGTCGAGCTTCGAGCGGAGGTAGGCCTCCATCTCGTGCGGGTCGTCGGCGACCGAGACCTCGAAGTTGGGGTCGCCGCCCCACGCTGATCGCGCCACCGGGCTCCAGCTCGAGCAGCCGCTTGACCCACGTGACGTACTCCTGCGAACCGCCACAACGGAACTGCGCGTCGAGGTCGATTTCGACCACGTCGATGCCGCGCGGAGCCGCGTGGCCGCGGATGTCCTCAACCGTGCCGAGCTCGCCCGGGCGGACGACCTGGTGCTGGTCGAGGAGGAAGACAGGGACCCGCGCGGCATCGAGGAGCTCCTCGACCTGCGGCCTCCCGGTGCGGTGCTCGGCTCTCGTCCATCGTGAGGCTGACGTCTCGCGGATGCGGTGCGCCTCATCCAGGATCAGAGCGTCGAGGTCGTTGGGGGTCGCGGCCATGAACGAGTTGAAGTACTGGAACATCTTCTGCACCCGAGGGGCGCGTCGTCCGGCGACCTTGCGCAGGGTCTGCGTGAACGACCGCGAGCCGGTCGCGTGCAGGACCGAGCGACCCTGGCGAGATAGCTCACCCAACAGCGACAGCGCGATGACGCTCTTGCCACTGCCCGGCCCGCCGGAGACGATGACCGCCGTCTTGGTGTTGCTCCGCCGTGCCCGCTCCACCGCGTGGAGCACGAAGTTGTAGGCGTCTCGTTGCTCGTCCAGCAGGGTGAACATCTCCCGCTGCTGCACCTCCTCCGCGGCGAGAGCCAGGAGCTGCTTCGACGGTGCGATCCGGCTGTTCAGCAGGTGGTCGGCGGCCTCCGCGCCGTCGGAACCGGGCGCGAAGCGAGCTCTTCAGGAAGTCCTGGAACTCGCCTCGACGCTGGCCGGTGAACACCCGGCCGTGGTCGTCGCCCGGGAGGCGGAAGAGGTCGTCGACGCCGGAGTCGGTCGCGTTGTGGAGGTAGGCGGCACCGGCAACCGAGCGCGGGTCGTCCGCGAGGGCTGTGGTGAAGCCAAGGAGGTAGTCGCAGTAGTCCCGCACCTGCAGGGCGGGGTGAGTCACCGGCCGTCCGTGGTACTCCTCGATCGTGACGAGGGTGTCGCTCTCCTCGAAGCGCGTCGCGTGGCTCCACTGCTTCAGCTCGACGACGAGGTAGGAGTGCCGGCCGGTCTCGGGATGTTGCCGGCCAGGACGACGTCAGCGCGCTTGCTCGTCAGCGGCAGCTGGTACTCGATGAGCATCTCCACGTCGTGGAGGCCGGCGTCCATGAGGTCGGCGCGGAGTGCGGGGAGGCTGCGCTCCCAGGAGCGGCGCTCGGCCGGGCTGGCCGACTGGCCGGTGCGGATCGCCATCTGCTCAGCAAGCATCTCGCTCAGGCGGTGCTCGACCGCAGAGAAGCCGGTGACGGACGTCCGGTACAGCGTCACGAAGAAGAACCCCAGGCAGCACGAAGTAGACCGTGCGGGTGGGGGCTTGTCCTGACGCGGAAGCCCGTCGGGCCGCTGTTACCCGAGCGACTCTAACCGGGGGTCAGCCGGCGGTCGTGGAGAAGGGGCATACTCGCGGTCGTGTCAGACCTCGAGGCCATCCGCGATGCCGCCCGCGCCTTCCGTGAGGAGCGCGACTGGGAGAAGTTCCAGGACCCCAAGTCCGTGATGCTCGCACTGGTGGGGGAGGTGGGGGAGCTCGCCGAGCTGCATGCAGTGGCTGCCTGCGAGCGAGGCCCGGGATCGGCTGGCTGGGGAGCCACTGCGGACGCGGGTGGCCGACGAGATGTCGGACGTCCTCATCTACCTCGTGACGCTCGCGGACAAGCTCGATATGGATCTCGGGAGCGGCTGCGCTGACAAAGATCGAGAAGTCCGCGAAGCAAGCATCCTGCCAGCGCGGTTCGTGGGGTCGCTCCAACTCGCGTGAAATAGCGTCCGCGGAGGCGACGCGGCGCCTGGCAAGCTGGCCGTATGCCGAGTACCTGGGAGCGGGAGATCGACGCGGAGCTTCGGACCGCGGCAATGGAGTGGCTGGCGCAGCGGACGAACGACGGCGCGGATCCCCTAACCTCCGACGAGATCAAGGAGTTCCGTTTCCGCGGTGAGCCGATGCCCCTCATGGATCTGCAGCGAGGCATCCGTAAGCCGGCGGTCCTCGATGCAGCATTGTCGTTCCGCACCGTCTACCGGCCCGAGGGCGCCGAGCGGCCCTACGAGGATGGACAGGGGCTCGATGGCTTGATCCGGTACAAGTACCGCGGGACTGATCCGGACCACGCGGAGAACCGTGCGCTTCGTGCGGCAATGGAGCGCAGGCTGCCAGCTGATCTGGTTCTTCGGTGTGGGGGTGGGCGTCTACCTACCCACGTACCCCGTCTACATCGTGAAGGAAGAGCGCGACCAGTTGCAGTTCGTCGTCGACGCCGTGTCGGACGGGACGATCGACTCGGATTCCGTGCTCGAGGGCACGCTTAGGCGTTACATCACGGTCGAGACCCGACGCCGGCTGCACCAGCCGATCTTCCGGGCGACGGTGATGCGGGCTTACGAGACACGCTGCGCCGTCTGCGCCCTTGGCCACAGTCAGCTTCTCGACGCGGCTCACATCGTGCCTGACCGAGACGAGGCGGGCGTTGCCGCGATCCGAAATGGCCTCGCACTCTGCAAGATCCACCACGCGGCGTTCGATGCTCACATCCTCGGCGTGCGTCCGGACCTCGTGGTGGAGGTGCGGCAGGACCTCCTGGAGGAGGTCGACGGGCCGATGCTGCGGTACGGCCTGCAGGAGAGGCACCGCCAGCGACTCATGGTGCTGCCGGCAGCACGTCGGGAACGCCCTGACGAGGGGCTTCTCGAGATCTCCTACGAGCGCTTCCGCTACTGCCTCCGGTCCGGGTCGCTGAGGCGCCGCGAAAGGGGCCGTCAGGTCATCGACGGTAGCTTCGCGGACTGACGACGCGAGCGACTTCGAGGCGTCGGGCGTCATCCCACTCGCCCTCGCTCGAGACCAGCTGGGCCAGTCCCTTGAGCCCGCACAGCCGGACGCCGTTGACTCGTCGGTTCTTCTCGCGCATCGGGAGCAGGCCGTCGACGAAGCAGAGGACCGGGATGACCGGGGAGCCCTCGAAGTCGGTGCCGGCCAACACCCCTGCCACGACATCGCGCTGCGTGTGCATGGCGGTGACGAGAGTGTCGCGCTTGCGGCCCTTGACCTTGAGGGTCTCGATGCGGGGACCGAACAGCCCGCCGCTGCGCTCGACCGACACCTCGGCGTTCTTGTAGAACTTCGCGTCGATGACGAAGATGCCGGCAGCGCCGACGAAGAGGTGGTCGATGTTCGACCGCTTGCCCGGCACGCGGCGGTCGTGCAGGGCGTAGCCCGCACCGGCTTCGGTGCGTTCGAGCAGCGCCTTGGCGACCCGCTCCTCGCCGAGGGCCCCGACCTTCCAGGCGTGCGTCGTCTGCCGACCGTCCGGGTAGAAGAAGGAGTTGAGGGCCCGCCACACCGCACTGCGCTCGGCGCGGGCTGCGTCGTCCTTGGCCTTGCGCCGCTCGTACTCCCGCTGGGCCGCCGCTCCGGCGACGCCCGCGTCGAAGGGCTCGTACGGCGTCTGATGGCGACTCCTCCGCGAACACGTCCGCGTCGGGTGCCGCAGGAGCGGTGGCGGCTTCTGATGGCGCAACCTCCGAAGCCGATGGCCGTGGCACCGGCGGGGACGCCTCGAGGCAGGGGAGGCAGAGCACCGCCTTCGCGGCGCGGTCGTACGCCGCCCGTTCGCCCTGGGCGATGGTCGTCCCGCAGCCACAGGTGCCGGCGTACCGCAGCCGCATCACCTTCACGTCGAGCATGGTCGTCACCGTCCGCTCTCGAGCTGTTCGGAGTCGACCCCGGTCTGGTGCTTCTTGAGCATCTCCCCACTCACCATGGCAGGCACCGTAGGGCGGCTCGGCGCTCGGCGCGCGCGATTCGGGATCGAAGTGGCCGTTCAGGCCGTGTGAGCGCTGGGTACAGCGCGGTACGTCTCCGGGGCGAGGGCGCAGGACCGTGTGACGTCGCCCGGCAGGACGTAGAGCCCCGGTCTGGTCTGGTCGAACTCGTACACGCGGTACAGGACGAAGCGGTCGGGCACCTCCTGGCTGAACGCCACCTCGTTGCGAGAGATCACCATGGGCCAGCCGATGCCGAGCCGGGTCGTCTTCACCTCGATGAACTTCTCGCGGCCGTCCGGCTCGAAGGAGAGGACGTCGTAACCGAGCCCGTCGCCCCGGGTGTCGCTGACGTGCTCGACGGAGTCGGCGAGGTCCGGCAGACCGTGGCGTCGCAGCCGCTCGCGCTCGAGGTCCACGACGGCGACCTCGCCGGCGCGTCCCAGGCTCCGGTTCGCGGCATCGATGGCGACGTAGTCACGCTTGGCGGCTCGCCGGTGGTGTGAGTAGTCGTCGCTGAGGGTCAGGTCGGGGACCTTCGACAACTTCCAGTCGACTCCCACCCTTGGGGCCTCCGGAGCCGTCACCGCACTTAGGGCTGATTCGGCAAGGCGCGGTACTGCGTGCACATGGCGTAGCACGGCATCGCGAAGAGAACTCTGGAAATGCGGCAGCGGCTTGTATCCGAGGATGTACGGATGGTGCATTTCGCGGAGTACGGCGGACACGTTGGCAAACTTGAAGTCGACCGACTTACTCGACCGGCCGATGGCTTCTTGGAGGCGACGGTTGGTTTCAGCCTTGATGAAAGTCTCTCCCCTGAGTTCGCGGCCGAGCATCTCGAGGTATGCCACGACGACTAGGTCGTTCTCCGCATCGCTCCAATTCACACGTTCGACCACGCGCCCAGGCTAGATGGCGCTCGGACCCCGGCGCAGGAGTTCGGAGCGGACCGAGACTGACCCCGTGTCGGTCACAGGCCCGGCACGCACTCGCCCCGGCCGAGGACGGAGAGCGCGTAGCGGTCTCCCACCCCGAAGGCCTCCTGGCCCGAGTTCTCGGCGGCCATCAGCTCCCGCGAGTCCTGCACGTGCCCGGCGCCCAGGACGTGGCCGAGCTCGTGCATGACCACCGACTGCACCCCGGCGAAGCCCTGCGGCGTGCCGAGACCCGGTGCCAGCGACGGGGTGTCGAGCCAGATGGTGCCGCTGGCGTAGGTGAACCGGCCGTGGGTGTCCCGGATCGGAGTCGAGCCGCCGAGCCCGACGGTGCGTCCGTCGAGCTCCGGCTGCTCCGCGGGGTTGCTCCATGCGATGAGGACGGGCGCCCACCGATCCGGGTATCGGTCCCGTTGGTAGACGACCCGGTTCTGGGTCGGATCCTCCTCGGTGTCACCGTCGTCGATGAACTGCAGCCCACTCGCGGCCGAGACCTCGGCGACCGCGCGGGTCACCGCCTCACGGCCGACAGGCCCCACGCCCGGCGCGTCTCGCACGACGAAGTGGATGGCGCGGCACGGGTCGTAGGTCACGGGGTCGCTGCTGCCCTCCTGCGTGGCCAGGAACGCGTAGCGCGACGACGACGGGACGTCGGTGACCACCACCGGTGGGAGCAGCCGCGAGGTAGCGCCGGCCGAGGGTGGGGGATGAGCCTCGCCGGCTGCCATCGCCGGACGCGCCGGGAGGAGCTGCCCGACCCAGGCCGGGATGCGGGGCCCGGCCACCCATCCACCGACGATGAGCGCAACGACGACGAAGCCCAGCGCGGGGTGGCGCTCCCACCAGTGCGATGACGAGCTCGCCGCCCGATGACGGCCCGGCTCCCACGCGCGCGGGTCGTTACGGGACGAGCGACCTCCCGGCCAGAGCACCTCTTCCGGCGTGGACGCCATGAGGTCGAGGCGGTCGAGCTCCTCGAGCCTGCGCAGCATCTCGCGCTGTCGACGACCTGGTCCGCCACTGAGCGCGTCCATCCGCGCGCGAAGTCCCCCGTTCGGCACCCGGACAACTTAGGAGCTCTTCCGCTGACGTTCGTGCAGGTCAGGGACAGGACCGGCCGAACGGCTGAATTTCGCCGCGGGGCTGGTGCCTGTCGGGGGTTCCCTCTAGCGTTCGCGTCCAGTCGAGAGCTGTGGGGAGACGACGTGGGGACCTTTCCGTTCGGTGCGCCGGTG
>CAWJME010000013.1:0-73186 GCA_963843895.1 uncultured Actinomycetota bacterium
CAACCGGAACCCCTGACTCACTCCGGTTGGAACACGCAGAACTCGTTGCCCTCCGGGTCCGCGAGTACATCCCAATCGATTTCCGGGCCGCGCCGGCGTATCAAGGTCGCACCTAGTCGACGAGCTCCTCGCTGTCTCCGTACACGTCCAGGTGCATTCGGTTCTTGACCGACTTCTGTTGGAGACCGGATGATCCAGATCTGAGGCCCGCTCCCGCCGGGTCGACTATCGGCGTTGGCCACTCCGCCGGTCGTATCCAGCCACCGTCGCGCGGATGTAGCTCATCCGATCGCCGGTAGCCGAGGGCGGTGCACCACCAGTCTGCGAGCGCTTGGTGGTCGACAGCGTCGAGCGCGAGGTCTTTGAATCGTGCGGGCACCCGTTCATCGTGGCACGAGGAGCCAGCGCATTCGGTTGGTAGCCACAAACGGATCGCTTTACGGTCGCGGCCAGCGGGTGGTGGCCAAGACGGTCGCGCCCACGCCGGCCAATCCCGTTCCCGTGACTCGGTCGCGCCAGAGCCTGAACCGTACGGATGACAGTCGTTGACCGAGGCGGTCGCCGAGCCACACCACCAGTGCCCAAGGCAGGAAGCCGAAGAGGACGTCGACGACACCGAGCAGGAGGATCTGTCCCGCTACGGACGCGTCGGGCGAGATGAACTGGGGCAGGACGCTTGCGAAGAACAAGATCGCCTTGGGGTTTGTCACGTTGGTGAGGAAGCCTTGCATGAAGGCACCTCGGTCCGTCTCCTTGTCGCTGGCTGTATCCCTTTCTCGTCCGGCGCTCCTTGCGTGCCGCGCCCTCCAGGCAAGGGAGGCCCCCAACCAGAGCAGGTAGAGACCACCGGCGACCCGGATGAGGGTGAGCAGCTCGGGGTGTCGGGCGATGATGGCGCTCAGTCCTACGACCGCGAGCAGCATGTGCACGCACAACCCTGCTTGGGCGCCGAGGGCCGCCAAGACCCCGGACCGGCGGGTCTGTGTGGCCTGTCGCAGGATCACCGCGAAGTCGGGGCCGGGGATGAGGTAAGCCACCACGAGGACGACCAGGAAAGCTGACCAGTTGATCGACATGTTCACCCCCTGTCGCCTTCTCGTGGCGGGGGATGTCGTCGCTGGTGGCGGCTGACCCGACTCGATTGCCGCACTCGGCATGACACCAACGTTGGTTGGGGCGCCCTTGGAGGAAGAACCAGTGGCAGTGCGGTGCGTGACAGACCGCGACCCGGTCCGGCGCCGAGGTCGCCAAGGACACGCTCTCCGCCGCGATGAGACCGACGAGGTGGCGCTGCGGCTCCCGGTCGTCGGGTGCTGCCCACACCGGGCCTTCCTCGTCGAGGACCCTGACAACAGGGTTGGCAAGACAGGTGTCGGTGAGGCGTGCCAGCGCCCTGCCGGGGAATGCCAGGCCCTGAGCGTGCGAGCCGAAGACGTCGATGAGCAGGTCCCGGAGCTTTCGGAAAGCGACCAGGTCGTCCTGGTCGAATGACGCGGGCAGGTCGAGGCGGTGCCGGGGCAGACGAGCCCGCACCGCGCTAAGCCAGGCAGCGAGATCGGCAGGATCCGACAAGAATTCGGTCTGGCTGCCGTCGGCCCAGCGCCGCGTGTTCGCCGCGTCCAGGGGTAGGGGCTCGGTGAGCCAGGTCCATGTCGACATCGAGCCAATCTAACCCGAGGGTTAACGGTTTACAATCGTAAAACCATTACGCTCAAGAGATGGCCCTATCCACAGTTCATGACCGACCCGAGGACGCTGGGCTGAGGCGCCGGTGATGCAGGTGCCTGACGCAGGTGCCGAAACTCCCTCCTGCACGGGGTTCGCGCAAGCAGACGCGGAGGCGGCGACCCTGGGGCACTCGCCTGCCGTCGCGCACGCAGCACCGGTATCCAGGCGCTGCTGATCGGGCAGCCAGTCGAGCACCGCATCAGGGCAGTCGTCGAGGCAAGGCTCGGCGTCGCTACGCAGACCCGCATCGTCTCGCCCCGCACGCCCGACCCCACCACCCGCTCAGTCTCGGGGGTGCGACGAGAACCCGTAACTGGATCGACCGACGTCATTGCCGCTCAAGCGATCGGCAACGACCAACGAACGGGCTGTCGGCTGGGCGGTACTCAGAGGATGCAGAACTCATTTGCCCTCGGGGTCGGCGAGGACGACCCAGGTGACGTCCGGGTCCTGCCCCACCTCGATGCGTCGAGCACCGAGGCTGATGAGGCGAGTGACCTCGTCGGCTTGGGTCGTCGAGCTGTCGGGTCGGAGGTCGAGGTGCAACCGGTTCTTCAACGACTTGGCTTCCGGCACGCGGAGCAGGTCGATGGTCGGGCCAGGGCCGTTCGCGGGTCCGATCGAGACAATGTCCTCATCGCGCTTAAGTACCTCCCAGCCCAGCACGTCGCACCAGAAGGCGGCGAGCGCGGCCGGCTGGACCGCGTCGATGGCTAGGACCGCGAAGTGGCTCGTCATCGCAGCATGGTGACGCAGACGGGATGGGGTTGCTGCAACACCTCGGTCACTGCGCTTCCGCTTCGGTGTCGATGGTGGATCGCATGTGTCGAACGGGGGATAGGACAACGGGGATGGTTGCGCAGGCCATCACGATCCCGCCGACGACCGCCGCGCGGTGTGCGCCCATGGCGTCGATCAGTTGTCCCGCCCCGAGCGCTCCGACGGCGAGGGCTCCCCAGGAGAGGAACCGGTAGGCGGCGTTGACGCGGCCGCGAAGGCCTTCGGGCACCGAGAGCTGACGCACCGTCACGGCTTGGGAGTTGGCGACGCCGATTCCCAAACCGGACATTAGGAATGCTAGGCCCAGCAACGCGATCCGCCACGGCGTGCCGCTCGTGAACACGATGACTGTGAGGGGAGCGGTGTTGCCCAGGACGAGAGCCGCGATGAGACCCGGCCCGTACCCGACGGCGCGGGTCAGTCGGGCACTGAGTGCGCTGCCGACGAAGGCGCCGACGCCTCCGACCATCAAGATCAAGCCGAGGACCAGCGGTCCGAGATCGTAGGTCTGGATGACCAGGACGATGATGGAGAGCATGAGGATCTCGTTGCCGAGGTTCCAGATCGTGGCCTCGGCGGCCAGGGCACGCACTCGGTGGTGTCGCCACAAGGCCCGGACACCCGCCCAGGCTGCCGCCGCGCTCGACTCCTCGGCCGGTGGGGGGCATTCGTCAATCGTCTTGATCTGGTGCAGCGACAGGGCTGAGCCCAGGTAGGCGAGCCCGTTCACCACCAGCGCCCACGGCGCGGTGACGGCTTGGACCAGCGCCCCTCCGATGCCCTGCCCGCCGACACCGAGCGCGGACTGGGTGGCGGTGGTCGGGCGTTACCGTCCGGCAGCTGCTCGGGGGTCAGAGCTGGGGAAGGAAGGAGAAGTCGGCCATGCTGTACAGCACGGTGCAGGCGCCAGAACGACTACTAGTGCGAGGAGGACCGGCACGGTCAGTGCGCCGGTCAGTGCCAGGCCCGCGATCGTCAGCAGCAGCGCCCCGCGCACGAGGTCGGCCTGCACCATAGGGCGGCGTCGGGACCGCCGATCGACCAACACTCCGAGGGGGAGGGTCGGGACCAGGAACGGCGCGAACTGGGCGACACGAACCCACGACAGCTCGGTGGGAGACGCGCCAAGAACGAGCAGTGCGAGGACAGGTAGCGCGATCTCACCGATCTCGGATCCAGCGACCGACAACGTGCTCGCCCGCCACAGGGCCCGGAAGTGGGTCGAAGACCATGCACTTGCCGTCGTAACCATCGTCATAGAAACGAAGGTTAAACGTGCGGCCGCTGTTCCACAACCACCGATCAGCGAATGACGGTTACAATGAAGCGATGGGCGCAACGGAGGGGCCACAGGCCCCAGGAGCTGGAGCTGGTCCGCTCCTTCGTCAACTCGCTCGACCTCGAGACCGGGCGAGACCGCTTGGGCACCCCCGATGACCTCGACGCGTGGGCCCACCACAACGGGCTCATGGCAGCACGTGCCACCGGTCCGGAACTCACCCGGGTCGTTGAGCTCCGCGAGGCAGTGCGGTCGGCCCTGCTCGCTCATCACGACCGCACCGCACGCAGTGACAGGGCACTGGAGGTCATCAACAGCAGCATGCAGTGGGGCGCGGTCAGACCGAATCTCTCGGTCGACGGCCTGTTGTGGGTCTCGGCCACCACCGGGGTGTCGGGCTTGGTCGGACGTCTCATGACGGTGGTCTCGACTGCCGCCGCGGACGGCACCTGGCCACGACTCAAGGCGTGCAGCAACGACACGTGCCGGTGGGCGTTCTACGACTACTCCGGTCACGGACCGGGCGCTGGTGCTCCATGCAAGTCTGCGGCAACCGTGCCAAGCAGCAGAAGTTTCAGCGCAGCCACTAGGTCAGTCTCCGCTGGAACGCACCAGTGTCGTCCGCGACCGACACGCTGCAGGATGGTTGCGCCAGACACGCGCCAGTGCCGGGTTTCCTCGGGGTGAGGGCCTCGCCTCAGCACCGACAACTGGTACGGCGCAGGTCGTGGGATGTCCGAGTCGACCTACTCGGGCACGGACACGAGGCAGAACGGATGCCCCGCCGGATCGGCGTAGATCCGCCAGGCCTTGGGGCCAGGATCCAAAACATCGGTAAGAGGGTGGGCACCCGCCTTCTGGACCGCAAGGTCAGCGGCGTGTAGGTCATCGACGAGCAGATCGAAGTGCACCTCCTGTTCGCCGCGTTTGCCAGGCCAGGCTGGAGGTCGATAGCCGGCCACACGATGGAAGGAGAACCGGCCCACGGGCTCCCACCGCAGAGTCAGCCAATCGGAATCCCCTTCAGGCTCGGGCAGGGCGAGGACCTCTTGCCAGAACCGGGCCAGTTGCTCGGCGTTGTCGCATTCCAAGATGGAGCTCGGTCAGTCTTCCCCGGTCATCCCTCCAACGTACGGGCCGTCCCCCTCCGCACTCGACACATCGAGGGGGCCCTACGAACCATCGGTCGGCTCCGGCACCGACGGGGCGCGAATCGGCTGCCGGTCCTGAAATGGCGCGCTCCGCGAGCCGAACCCGCTGCGGACGCGAGTCGGCGAGTCGGATAGGTGCGTCCCGTGACCGCGCCTATCGCAACGGGATGGGGGCGCGGAGGTCCACGGAGGATCGGCTCCGAGACCTCCACTCGTGGAGCGAGTTCCGGGTGAACCTGCAGACAGATGAACCCGCGTCTTTCGCCGCCAAAGCAGCGCCGTCGAGCATGCTCCGAACGGTCCCCAAGACGTCGCTCGGAGCACCTCGAAGTGCCCTCGTTGGACCCGCGCCGGCCGAGATTGCTTGCGGACTGTGTGCGGACTGGGACAGGTTGCACCCCCTCTGACCTGCGAAAACGCGCCAATTCAGACGTTGAAGCGGAACTCCACGACGTCGCCGTCCTGCATGACGTAGTCCTTGCCCTCGATGCGCACCTTGCCGGCGGACTTGGCGGCCGCCATCGAGCCCAGCTCGTCGAGGTCCTCGAAGCCGACGATCTCGGCCTTGATGAACCCGCGCTGGAAGTCGGTGTGGATGACGCCGGCCGCCTGCGGCGCGGTCCAGCCCTGGCGGATGGTCCAGGCCCGGGACTCCTTCGGGCCGGCGGTGAGGTAGGTCTGCAGGCCGAGGGTGTGGAACCCGGTGCGGGCGAGCTGGTTCAGCCCGGACTCCTCCGCACCGAAGCCCTGGAGCATCTCGAGCGCCTCGTCGGGCTCCATCTCGATGAGGTCCATCTCGAGCTTGGCGTTGAGGAAGACCGCGTCCGCCGGCGCGACGAGGGCCGCGAGCCGGGCGTGCAGGTCGGCATCGGCCAGCTGGTCCTCGTCGAGGTTGAAGACGTAGATGAAGGGCTTGGTCGTGAGCAGGCCGAGCCCGGCCGCCTGGGCGAGGTCGACCCCCGCCGCGGCACCGGCGGCGTACAGGGTCCGGCCCTCCTCGAGGACCTTCTGGGCCGCGAGCGCGTTGTCCAGGAGCGGCTTGGACTCCTTCTTGATCCGCGACTCCTTCTCGAGGCGGGCAACGGCCTTCTCGAGCGTCTGCAGGTCGGCGAGGACCAGCTCGGTGTGGATCGTCTCCATGTCGGACTCGGGTGAGACCGCGCCGTCGACGTGGACGACGTCGCCGTCCTCGAAGGCCCGGACCACCTGGCAGATGGCGTCCGCCTCGCGGATGTTCGCGAGGAACTTGTTGCCGAGCCCCTCCCCCTCTGACGCACCGCGCACGATGCCGGCGATGTCGACGAAGGAGACCGTCGCCGGGAGGATCTTCTCGCTCCCGAAGATCTCCGCGAGCCGCCCCAGCCGCGCGTCGGGCAGCGGGACCACCCCCACGTTGGGGTCGATGGTCGCGAAGGGGTAGTTCGCGGCGAGGACGTTGTTCTTCGTCAGTGCGTTGAACATCGTCGACTTGCCGACGTTGGGGAGACCGACGATTCCGATGGTGAGTGCCACGAGGACAGGAGCCTACCGGCGGCCCCCCGGCCGAGCCGAACCCAGGGCCCGGCGTTCGACCCCGTCGGGGTCAGGGGCGCGGGAGGTCACCGTCCTCCAGGTAGAGGGTGGCCCCGGCGGCGACGTCGGCCACCGCCTCCAGCATCCGCGCCGTGTACGGCGCGACGTGGCGCGCCGCGTCCCGCGGCTGGACCCAGTGGGCACCGGCGATCTCCCGGCGGAGGAAGCGCGAGGGGTCGAGCTCTCCGTCGAAGACCCCGAGGTCGAAGAGGAAGAGGTGCGCGTCGTCCCAACCGCGCCACGGCGGGAGCCAGTTGACGGCGACGAGCCCTCGGGCCGAGACCTGGAGCCCGAGCTCCTCCTCGATCTCGCGGACGACGCACACTGCCGGCGGCTCCCCCGGGTCGACGACCCCACCCGGCAGGTCCCACTCGGCCTTGTACGACAGCTCGCAGAGCAGCACCTCACCGGCGCCGTTGCGCAACAGACCCTGGGCGATGTTGCGCTTCTTCGGCAGGCGGGCGTTGAGGATGGCGATCCGCTTCCGGCGGTCCTGCTCGGTCTCCTCGCGTCGCCCCATGCCAGCGAGGCTACCTGCGGCCCCGGGGATCGGCGTCCCGGGAGCGGCTCAGGCCGAGAGGGCCGTCTCGATGTCGCCGGTCAGCTTCTCGGGGGCGGTGCCCGACGCGAACCGCTTGATGACCTGCCCGTCACGGCCGACGAGGAACTTGGTGAAGTTCCACTTGATCTTGGAGGTGCCGAACGCGCCCTTGGCCTCCGAGCGCAGCCACTGGAAGAGCGGGTGCGCGTCGTCGCCGTTGACGTCGACCTTCTCGAACATCGGGAAGGTCACCCCGTAGCTGACCCGGCAGAACTCCTCGATCTCCCCCGCGGCGCCGGGCTCCTGCTCGCCGAACTGGTTGCAGGGAAAGCCCAGCACGACGAAGCCCTGGTCGCGGTACTGCTGCCACAGCGTCTCCAGGCCCTCGTACTGCGGGGTGAAACCACACGTGGACGCGGTGTTGACCACGAGCACGACCTGGCCGGCGTAGTCGTCGAGGGTCGCGGGCGCGCCGGTGAGGGTCGTCGCCGTGAAGTCCTGGAGCACGGGCACGGGGGTCCTTCTGGTCTCGGGAGTCGCAGGTGCAGCGACCCCTCGAGCGTAGTTCGGACCCGCGGCGCGCACCGGATTGCCCGAGGGGTGTCGGTGGCCGGTGGCACCATCCGGGGCATGGACGGATGGGTGTGGGGTCTGGTCGGGGTCGTCGTCGGTGCGCTCGCCGCGTGGGGGGTGGCCCGGCTGGTCCACGCCGCGACCGTGGCCTCGGTGGGGACCGAGCGCGACCTGCTCCGCGAGCGCGTGCTCGACCTCGAGACCTCGCTCGCCGAGGACATGGAGACCGCCGCCCTCCTGGCACCGCTCAAGGACGCCCTCGTGCGGGTCGAGGAGCACGTGGGCGTGCTCGAACGCGACCGCTCCGAGCAGTTCGGCTCGCTGCGGGCGCTCCTCGGACGCGTGGAGACCGAGACCCGTGGCCTGGGTCGGGCGACGGCCTCCCTCGCCGGGTCGCTCCGCTCCTCGTCGGTGCGCGGCGCGTGGGGCGAGGTCCAGCTCCGGCGGGTGCTCGAGGCCTCCGGGATGCTGTCGCGCTGCGACTTCGACGAGCAGGTCACCGCGCTGAGCACGCACGACCGCCGGGTGCGCCCCGACGTCGTCGTCCGGCTGCCCGGCGGCAAGTCGCTCGTCGTCGACGCCAAGGCCCCGATGACGCACTTCCTCGACGCGCAGGCCGAGGACCTCGACGACGACGCACGCGCGGCGCTGCTCCGGCGGCACGCGGACGGCCTCGCGACGCACGTGGGGTCGCTCGCCGCCAAGGAGTACTGGTCGGCCTTCCGCGACGGCCCGGAGATGGTCGTCTGCTTCGTCCCGAGCGACGCGATGCTCGGGGCAGCCCTCGCGGCGCAGCCCTCGCTGCACGAGCGGGCGCTCACCCAGCGGGTGGTCCTCGTCGGGCCGGGGTCGCTGCTCGCGCTCCTGCGCACCGTGGCCTTCACCTGGCAGCAGGACGCCCTCTCGCAGAGCGCCCGGGAGCTCCTCGACCTCGGCCGCGAGCTGTACGCCCGGCTCGGCACGCTCGGCGGCCACACCGCCAAGCTCGGTCGGAGCCTGCAGAGCAGTGTCGAGGCCTACAACGCGATGGTCGGGGCACTCGAGTCGCGCGTCCTCGTCACCGCGCGCCGGATGCGCGAGCTCGAGGTGGTCACCGACGCCCTCGACGTCCTCGAACCCGTGCGCACCGGGCCTCGACCGCTCACCGCCCAGGAGCTCATCGACGCCGTCACGGCCCCGGACGCCCGACCGGAGGTCGTCCTCGAGGACGGTCCCGCGGCGTCCGAGCGGCGGGGGCGCGACGTCGGGTGATGTCGACCCCGGCCGGCGTCAGTGCAGGGAGCCGGCCTCGACCGCGCCCGCGTCGTGACGCATCGTGTCGGACATCCCCGCGGCCTTGAGGTCGCGGCGGATGTCGTTGGGCAGCGAGAACACCAGCGACTCCTCGGCCGCCGTGATCGCGCGGACGTCCTCGAAGCCCTGCTCGGCGAGGTAGTCGAGCACTCCGCGCACGAGGAGCTCGGGCACCGAGGCGCCGGAGGTGACCCCCACCGTCGAGACCCCCTCGAGCCAGGCGTCGTCGATCTCGTCGGCGTAGTCGACGAGGTGCCCGTCGCGGGTCCCGTGCTCGAGCGCGACCTCGACGAGCCGCACCGAGTTCGACGAGTTGCGGGAGCCGACGACGATCATGAGGTCGCACTCGGCGGCCATCTGCTTCACCGCCAGCTGGCGGTTCTGGGTGGCGTAGCAGATGTCGTCGCTCGGCGGGTCCTGCAGGCTCGGGAAGCGCTCGCGCAGCCGGCGCACCGTCTCCATCGTCTCGTCGACCGACAGGGTCGTCTGGGACAGCCAGACCACCTTGTCGGGATCGCGCACGGTGACGTTGTCGACGTCGTCGGGGCCGTCGACGAGCTGGATGTGCTCGGGCGCCTCCCCGGTCGTCCCGACGACCTCCTCGTGACCGTCGTGGCCGATGAGGAGGATGTCGTAGTCGCCGTCGGCGAAGCGCACCGCCTCGCGGTGGACCTTGGTGACGAGCGGGCAGGTCGCGTCGATGGTGCGCAGGCTCAGCGCCTTCGCCTCCTCGTGGACCACCGGCGCGACACCGTGCGCCGAGAAGACCACGGTCGCGCCCTCGGGCACCTCGTCGGTCTCGTCGACGAAGACGGCACCACGGGTCTCGAGGGTCGTCACGACGTGCTTGTTGTGGACGATCTCCTTGCGGACGTAGACCGGGGGCCCGTAGAGCTCGAGGGCCTTCTCGACGGTGACGACCGCGCGGTCGACCCCGGCGCAGTAGCCGCGGGGAGCCGCGAGGAGCACGCGCTTGGTGGAGTCAGCCATGCCTCCATCGTAGGTCGCGAGCAGCCGCGGCCCGAATCGCGAGCCGACCCGTCGGCCCGCGACGGGGGTCGCGCCTAGAGTTCCCCCCATGAGCACGCCGGCGAGGTCCCCACTGCCGGAGCGGGCCGCCGACACCTCGGCCGAGCACCCCTGGCCGGTGCGGCTGCTGTCCATGAAGATCGGCGAGTACGTCGAGAAGATGTCGGTCCTCTGGGTCGAGGGGCAGGTCGTCCAGCTGACCCGACGCCCGGGCGCCCGCACCGCCTACCTCACCCTTCGCGACCCCGACGTCGACATGAGCCTGTCGTGCAGCGTCCACGTCAACGCGCTCGACGCGATGCCCGGGCCGCTCGGCGAGGGCGCCAGGGTGGTCCTCCAGGCCAAGCCGGCGTTCTGGACCCAGCGCGGGTCGCTGATGCTCGACGCCCGGCAGATCCGGCCGGTCGGGGTCGGCGAGCTGCTCGCCCGGCTCGAGTACCTCAAGCGGCACCTCGCCCAGGAGGGGCTCTTCGACCGCGACCGCAAGCGCCCGCTGCCCTTCCTTCCGCGTCGTATCGGCCTCGTCTGCGGGCGGGCCAGTGCCGCCGAGAAGGACGTCGTCGAGAACACCCTCCGCCGATGGCCGAGCGCGCGGTTCGAGATCCGCCAGGTGGCGGTGCAGGGCTCCAACGCCGTGGCGGAGGTCACGGCCGCGCTGCAGGAGCTCGACGCCCATCCCGAGGTCGACGTCGTCGTCATCGCGCGCGGTGGCGGCGGCGTCGAGGACCTCCTGCCGTTCAGCAACGAGACGATGCTGCGCGCCGTCGCCGCCGCCCTCACCCCGGTGGTCAGCGCGATCGGGCACGACGTCGACACTCCCCTGCTCGACCTCGTCGCCGACCACCGCGCGTCCACCCCCACGGATGCGGCGAAGGCGATCGTGCCCGACGCCGGCGCCGAGCGCCTCGGCGTGGCGGCCACGCGCGAGCGCGCGCAGCGCGCGCTCGCCGGGCGGCTGCACCACGAGCGGCGACGGCTCACGGAGCTGTCGAGCCGCCCGGTGCTCGCCGACAAGGGCGCCTTCGTGCGCAGCCAGCGCGACGTCGTCGAGGCGCTCCGGGCCCGGGCGCGTCACCGGGTCGAGGCCGCCGTGCACCGCCAACGCGACCGGGTCGACCACCTGCGCGTCCAGGCCCGTACCCTCTCTCCCCAGTCCACGCTCGACCGTGGCTACGCGGTGGTCCAGCAGGCCGGGGGCGGCGTCGTCACCGACCCCGGGTCCCTCGCACCCGACGAGCTCCTCCGTGTCCGGGTCGCGCGAGGTGACTTCGGCGCCCGGGTCGTGGGCTCCGGGGGCTAGGCGGCAGCGGACGTTAGGCTCGCGGACATGCCGAAGGACGCCGCCCGGGCCGCGGAGGCCGTGGACCCCACTGCCGAGGACTCGACCGCCGACGTCGCCGCGCTCGGCTACGAGCAGGCGCGCGACGAGCTCGTCGACATCGTCGCGCGGCTCGAGAGCGGCCAGGTGGGCATCGAGGAGAGCATGCAGCTGTGGGAGCGGGGCGAGGTTCTCGCCGCGCACTGCGCCCAGTGGCTCGACAAGGCCGAGGAGCGCATCGCGTCCTCCGACGAGTGACCTCGCCGGCTCGGCGGCCCGCGGCGGTCAGTCGGTCGGCCGCAACCCGTAGGTGAGCAGGACGTTGCCGATCGCGGTCGGCGTGGCGTCGAGCAGCTCGAGCCGGGTCACCGGGACGCTCTCGTCGAAGAGCCTCCGACCCGCGCCGATGACCGGGTGCGTCGTGAGCACGAGGCGGTCGACGACCCCTCCGAGGAACAGGCTGCGGACGGTCTCGACGCCGCCGGCCACCGAGATGTCCCCGCCCTCCCCCGCTGCCAGCTCCCGGACGTAGGCGAGCGGGTCACCCTCGACGAGCGTGCTGTTCCAGCCGAGGTCGCCGTCGAGCGTCGAGCTGACGACGTGCTTGCGGACGGGGTTGATGAAGGCCGCGAACGGGTCCTCGGCCGGCGCAGACGGCCAGAACTCGGACCACTCCTGCCACAGGGTGCGGCCGATGACGACGTCCGTGACCGACCCGATCACCCGCCCCATCATCTCCATCTCCTCGGGGCCGAACGCGCCGAACTGCCATTCGTGCGGCGACTCCGCGACGCCGTTGACGGAGCTGAAGAGGTGTGCGGTGACGAGGCGTGACATGGGTCCCTCCCGGGGTCGATGAACCGGCGACGTCAGGATGGACCATCCCGGGCTCCGGAACTCGTCGGTCGGCGGCGACATCCGTGCAGCGCATCGTTGCCGGTGAGCGCCGAGCGGGGTTTTCGCACCGTCCTGCGACGCAACTGCAACGACCGGCCGACTCACGAAATCGATTCTGCCGTAGGTGAACAGATGCGATGGGGGTCTTGCCCATCGAACAGATGTTCGGTATGATGAGGCATGGACAGGGGCCAGCTCAGCAGCCGCATCGCGGCGCTGCGTGAGGGGTGCGCGGTGGTGGGGCGCGAGCTCGCGCGAAGTCCGGTCACGGGCTCGGTGCGGTGGAGGCGTTCGAGGTCGCGGGTGAGCGCGCAGGGGCTGGTCGAACGCGGCCGAGGGTGCGCAGGCCGTGGTGCTGGGGCGTGGGGTGCCCGGGTGGAGACGACGATGCGCGAGTCGGGTCCGTGGGAGCGGGTCCACCCGGTGGGGTACGTCGATGCGATGGCCGCCGCGGAGATGTCGCTCGCGACGGGGGTGACGGAGGGGCTGGCGGGTCGGAAGGCAGCGCTCGGGGCCGCGCTGGGTGAGCGGTTCCCGGCCATCCGCGATCTGGTGCTGTCGGGGGACCTTCCGGTGTCCTCGGCGCACAAGGTGGTCGAGGCGTGCGCCGGGCTCGACGTCGACGCGTGCCTGCGCGTGGATGCCGACCTCGCGCCGCGGTTGGCGGCGATGGACCCGGCCCGGGTCACGTCTTGCCGCACGGGCGGTGGCGGCGCGGGTGGCCGCGGACCAGGTCGCCGCGCACGCCGCGAAGACCCGCAGGTGCCGCACCGTCGAGGTCCGGCCCGGCGTCGACGGGCTGACCGAGTGGTTCGCGTCGCTGCCGACCGCGACCTCGGCCGCCGCGTGGTCGGCCGTGGAGAGCCTTGCCGGGGAGTACCGCGCGATGGACGACTCGCTCACCCTCTCCGAGGCGCGGGCGGACGCCTTCGGGGACCTGCTGCTGCGCAACGTGAACGTCACCGCGAAGGTCACCCTCGGGGTGCCCGTCGTCACCGGTGCGCCGGGGCCGGCACCCGCTGCCGAACCGGTGCCGGTCGAGAGGATCAGGTACGACCGTGGCGACGACGACACCGTCGTCGACCACGACACCGGCGAGCTCGTCCGCCTCGGGGACCTCACCCCCGCCTCCCGCGAGGAGCTGTCCTGGGTCGAGACGAGCCCCGAGACCGGCAGCGACCTCGCCACCGTCGTCCACCCGGTCAGTGACGGCTGCGCGGTCTCCGGCACCCGGCTCGCCGGGCTCGGCTGGGTCGAACCCCACACCGTCGCCGGACTCCTGAAGACCCTCCCCCTCGACGTCGCCCGCGCCGTCCTCGACGCCCACACCGGCACCCTCGCCTCCCACACCGCCAACGCCTACCGGCCACCGGCGGCGATGCGCGAGCTCGTCACCACCCGCGACGGCACCTGCCGCATGTGGGGCTGCACCCGACCCGCCGACCACACCGACCTCGACCACACCCGACCCTGGCCCGACGGCCCCACCACACCCGCCAACCTCGCCGGCCTCTGCCGACGCCACCACCGGATGAAACAGCACGGCCGCTGGCGCTACACGATGACCCCCGACGGCACCATCACCTGGATCTCCACCACCGGCCACACCCGCACCACCGAACCCCAGCACCGCCTCCCGTGAGCGAGGACATCAGGACGGATCCGACCGCTGCATCTCCCACGCGGCCCGGAGCGCCCGGCACACCGCCCGGACGTCGCCGGACACGACGTCGGCCAGCACCTTCTCGTGGGCCTCGAGCCGCGGCCGCACCGAGAACGTCTCGGGGTACTGGTCCAGGAGGTCCTCGCGCAGCTCGAACCCCGCTCGGACCAGCAGCGTGGTCCCGTCGACCTGGCGCGCGACCAGACGGTTCCGCACACACCAGCGACGACCTCGCGGGTCGTCGTGCAGGCGCACCCCGTCCAGCCCCGCCAGGAAGTCCTCGACCGTCGCCCACCCCGTGCTGCGCGTCACGACCCCGATCATCCCGCCGCGGCCCGCGCCGTTCAACCGGAACGACGTCAGCGGACCGGCTGGAGGTGCTCCACGTAGACCGTCATCTCGTCGAACGTGGCCGTCCCCGTGATGAGCGTGGCCAGCTCCCCCGACCCCTCCGCGGGCACCGACAGCAGGCTGTTCTGGACCTTGGAGTCGCGCACGTACTTGTCCCACGACCGGCCGGCGATCTCCACCGTGCCCTCGCGGGGGGCCCGGTTCGTCTGCGCGGCGACCCACGCCTGACTCGGGTCCTTGGTCTGCTCGACGGCGACGAAGGTGCCCGAGGGCGTCTCGTACCCGACGTGCCACGTCATGAAGCCGTCGGTCACCGAGACGTAGCGCACGGAGGTCGCCGTCCACCCGGTGGGGAGGTCGACCGGCTCGACGATCGGCCAGCCCGTCTGCTGCTGGACCGCGACCGCCTTCTCGTGGATGTCGACCGGCGGGCCGCCCACCCGATCGACCCGGGGCACGATGAGCACGAGCACCGCGACCATCCCGAGCACGGCGAGGAGGGAGTAGACGAGGTTCTTCGTCGACCCCATCGAGTAGCGGCTCTTCGGCGCGGCGGGCGTGCTCACCCCCCCATCGTCCCCGACGGACACGGGAGACTCCCAATCGGACCCGGGGATAGGGTTTGACAGCCGCCCGCGACCGACCCGGCCGCGGCGCGGTGAGGTCCGCTGGAGAGAGGTCAGGATGCCGTGAGCGCCACGTCGCCGGTCGTCGTCGTCGGGGAGCTGCTCGTCGACATCGTGAGCCATCCGGACGGGAGCACTGCCGAGCACGTCGGTGGCTCCCCCGCCAACGTCGCCCTCGGCCTCGCGCGCCTCGGGCACGAGACGCACTTCGCCTGCCTCGTCGGGGAGGACGACCGCGGGCGTCGCTGCGCCGAGCACGTCGAGTCCGGGGGCGTGCACCTGCTCCCCGGCAGCCGCAGCGCGGAGCACCCGACGAGCACCGCCATGGCGACCCTCGACGCCACGGGCGCCGCGTCCTACGTCTTCGACCTGCACTGGAACCTCCCCCCGGTGCAGCTGCCCGAGGGCACCGGCCACCTGCACACCGGCTCGATCGCCACGACCCTGCGCCCCGGCGAGGCCGAGGTCACCGCGGCGGTCCACCGGGTCCGCGAGCAGGGCACCGTCTCCTACGACCCCAACGTGCGCCCCACGATCATGGGCGACGTGGCGGTCGTGCGCCCGCGCGTCGAGGAGCTCATCGGCCTCTCCGACCTCGTGAAGTGCTCGGAGGACGACGTCGCGTGGCTGTACCCGGGCGACGACGCGTCGACGGTGATGGCGCGCTGGGCGGCCCTGGGCGCCTCGCTCACCGTCATCACCCTCGGCGGCGACGGCGTCGTGTGGCGCGCCGCATCCGGCGAGGAGGGCAGCGCCCCCGCCCGCATCAAGCAGGTCGTCGACACCGTCGGCGCGGGCGACTCCTTCATGGCCGGGCTCATCTCCGGCCTGCTCGACGCCGGGCTGCTCGGCAGCACCGCCGCGCGCGCTCGCCTCGCGAGCGCGACCCTCGCCGACGTCGACTCCGCCGTCGACCGCGCCCTGTCCACCAGCGGCGTGACGGTCCGCCACGCCGGCGCGTACGCCCCGACCCGGGAGGAGATCCGATGACCGAGTTCGCCTACGAGGACCTCCTGCCGGTCGGTGCCGACGAGACCCCCTACCGGCTGCTGACGACCGAGGGTGTCGAGGTCGTCGACGGCCCCGGCGGGCGCAGCTTCCTCCAGGTCTCGCCCGAGGCGCTCCGCCTGCTCACCGAGACGGCGATGCACGACATCGCGCACTACCTGCGCCCGGCGCACCTCCAGCAGCTCGCGAACATCCTCGCCGACCCCGAGGCGAGCAACAACGACCAGTTCGTCGCCCTCGACCTGCTGAAGAACGCCAACATCGCCGCGGGCGGCATCCTGCCGATGTGCCAGGACACCGGCACCGCGATCGTCATGGGCAAGCGCGGCCAGCACGTCCTCACCGAGGGCACCGACGAGTCCGCGATCAGCCGCGGGGTCTACGACGCGTACACCCGACTCAACCTCCGCTACTCGCAGATGGCACCGGTCACGACCTGGGAGGAGCGCAACACCGGCTCGAACCTCCCCGCCCAGGTCGAGCTCTATGCCGACACCGCCCCCGGGCACGAGACCACCTACAAGTTCCTCTTCATGGCCAAGGGCGGCGGCAGCGCGAACAAGTCCTACCTCTTCCAGGAGACCAAGGCGATCCTCAACCCGGACGCCATGATGCGCTTCCTCGACACGACGCTCCGTGGGCTCGGCACCGCGGCCTGCCCGCCGTACCACCTCGCCGTCGTCATCGGCGGCACGAGCGCGGAGTTCGCCCTCAAGACCGCGAAGTACGCGAGCGCCAAGTACCTCGACCAGCTGCCCAAGTCCGGCGACGCCGCCACCGGCCACGGCTTCCGCGACACCGAGCTCGAGGAGCAGGTGCTCGAGCTGACCCGCCAGTTCGGCATCGGGGCGCAGTTCGGCGGCAAGTACTTCTGCCACGACGTGCGCGTCGTCCGGCTCCCCCGCCACGGCGCGAGCCTCCCCGTCGCCGTCGCCGTCTCCTGCTCGGCCGACCGCCAGGTCCTCGGGAAGATCACCCCCGAGGGCGTCTTCATCGAGCAGCTCGAGACCGACCCCGCCCGCTTCCTCCCCGAGCAGACGCACGACACCCTCGAGGACGCCGTCGGCGTCGCGGCCACCGGCCAGGGGGCGGTCGTCCCGATCGACCTGACCCGCCCGATGGACGAGATCCTCACCGAGCTCTCGAGGCACCCGGTCAAGACGCGGCTCTCCCTCACCGGACCGCTCGTCGTCGCCCGCGACATCGCCCACGCGAAGATCAAGGAACGCCTCGACGCCGGCGAGGAGATGCCGCGGTACCTCAAGGACCACCCCGTGTACTACGCGGGCCCGGCCAAGACCCCCGCAGGGATGCCCTCGGGGTCCTTCGGCCCGACGACGGCCGGCCGCATGGACTCCTACGTCGAGCAGTTCCAGGCCGCGGGTGGCTCGATGGTCATGCTCGCCAAGGGCAACCGGAGCCAGCAGGTCACCGATGCCTGTGCGGCCCACGGCGGCTTCTACCTCGGCTCCATCGGGGGCCCGGCCGCCCGGCTCGCCCAGGACTGCATCAAGAGCGTCGAGGTGCTCGAGTACCCCGAGCTCGGCATGGAGGCCATCTGGAAGATCGAGGTCGAGGACTTCCCGGCGTTCGTCGTCGTCGACGACAAGGGGAACGACTTCTTCGCCGCCGTGACCAAGCCGGTGGCGTTCACCATCGAGAAGAGAGCAGGACTCACATGACCGACCCGACGACCCAGGACGACTTCGCGGACCTCGTCGCCGCCAACGAGCAGTTCGCGCAGACCTTCGACCTCGCCGGCTTCGACGGCGTCGCGCACGCGGGCATCGCCCTCGTCACCTGCATGGACAGCCGCATCGACCCACTCGGGATGCTCGGCCTGCACCCGGGCGACGCGAAGATCTTCCGCAACCCCGGCGGTCGGGTCACGCCCCAGGCGCTCGAGGCCCTCGTCCTCGGCGTGCACCTGCTCGGCGTCGAGCGCATCCTCGTGGTGCCGCACACCCGGTGCGCCATGGCCTCCGGCACCGAGGACGAGCTCCGGGAGCGCGTCGCCGCCTCCGCGGGGGTCGACGCGTCCTGGCAGAGCTTCGGCGTCGTCGACGACCAGGAGACGGCGCTCCGCCATGACGTCATGGCGGTCCGGACGCACCCGCTGATCGGCGACCGCGCCCGGGTCGGCGGCTTCGTCTACGACGTCGACACCGGCCTGCTGCAGCGGGTCGTGTGAGCGTCCGGCTCCAGGGGCTGGCCCTCCACCCGGTCAAGAGCACCGCGATCCGTCCGGTCCGCCGGGCCACCGTGGAGGCCTGGGGCCTGCGCGACGACCGCCGGTGGATGCTCGCCCTGCCCGACGGGGAGTGCCTCACCGCGCGCGAGGACCACCGGCTGTTCGGCCTCACCGCCGACACCCCGGAGACCGACCCGGCGCTCGAGGGCGCCCTGCGCCTGCGCGCGGACGGGCAGGACGACCTGCTCGTCGACGCACCCCGGGGCGAGGCGGTCCCGGTCACCGTGCACGGCCGGCCGCTCACGGGCACCGAGGCGACGGGAGCGCGGGACTGGCTGCGGTCCGCCCTCGGCCGCGACGACCTGCGCCTGGTCCACGTCGCCGACCCGCGTCCGCTCAACCCGGCCCACGCCCGCCCCGGTGAGGCGACCGCCTTCGCCGACGGCTACCCCGTGACGCTGGCGTCGGAGGCCTCGATGCGACGGCTGCGCGACTGGGTCGCCGAGACCGCCCTGGGGCGCGGCGAGGACGCTCCCGACCTCGGCGTCGCACGGTTCCGCCCGAACCTCGTCGTCGACGGCGACCTCGAGCCCTTCGAGGAGGACCACTGGCAGGCCGTGACGGTCGGGGCCGTCACCTTCCGGGTCGTCAAACCGGTCGACCGCTGCGTCATGACGACGATCGACCCGTGCACCCACGCCACCGGACACGAACCGATCCGCACGCTGGCGCGCCACCGCCGCTGGGACGGCGCGACGTGGTTCGCGGTCCAGCTCGTCCCCGAGGTCTCGGGAGAGCTTCGCGTCGGTGACGACGTGGCTCCGGCCCGCTAGGTTCTGGACATGACGACGTTCTCGCGCACCCTGCCCGTCGGCTTCCTCTGGGGAGCGGCCACGGCGAGCTACCAGATCGAGGGGGCCGTCGCCGAGGACGGCCGCGGACCCTCCATCTGGGACACCTTCTCCCACACCCCGGGCAGGACGGCCAACGGCGACACCGGGGACGTCGCGTGCGACCACTACCACCGCGTGCCGGAGGACGTCGCCCTCATGAAGGACCTGGGCCTCGAGGCGTACCGCTTCTCCGTCGCCTGGCCGCGGGTCGTCCCGGACGGCGAGGGCGCCACCAACCCGGCGGGTCTGGCGTTCTACGACCGCCTCGTCGACGAGCTGCTCGGCGCGGGCATCCGTCCCGTCGTCACGCTCTACCACTGGGACCTCCCCCAGGCCCTCGAGGACCGTGGCGGATGGCGCTCCCGTGACGTCGCCGGGTGGTTCACGGACTACGCGGCCACGGTCGTCGGCGCCCTCGGCGACCGGGTCCGCAACTGGACGACCCTCAACGAGCCGTGGTGCTCCTCGATGCTCAGCCACGCCATCGGGGCGCACGCCCCCGGCCACCGCGACCCGATGGAGGGCCTGCTCACCGCCCACCACCTCATGCTCGCCCACGGGAGCGCCGTGCCCGTCATCCGCGAGCACTGCCCCGACGCAGAGGTGTCGATCACCCTCAACCCCACCCAGGTCCACGGGCCACAGGACGCCGACGAGGCCGACCTCGACGCGGTGCGCCGGGCCGACAACGCCCTCAACGGGGTCTTCTTCGGGCCCCTGTTCCACGCCGCCTACCCCGAGGGCTTCCTCGACGACGTCGCCCACCTCACCGACGGGTCCTTCGTCCACGACGGCGACCTCGCGACGATCTCCGCACCACTCGACAACCTCGGCGTCAACAACTACTTCCCCACCCGCGTCCGGGCCACCCGTGACGGCGACGAGCCGGTCGGCGGCACCCACCTCCTCCCCGGCTGCGAGCGCGTCGACGACGTCGCGCCGCACCCGCCGCTCACCTCGATGGGCTGGGAGCAGTCCCCCGAGTCGCACCGCCTCATCCTCGAGCGGTCGGCACGCGAGAGCGGCCTGCCGATCTACGTCACGGAGAACGGGTCGGCCTGGCACGACACCGTCGACGCCGACGGCCACGTCCACGACGCCGAGCGGGTGACCTACCTCCACGAGCACCTCGGGGCGGTCGCCGACGCCGTGGCGGGCGGCACCGACGTGCGCGGCTACTTCGCCTGGTCGCTCATGGACAACTTCGAGTGGGCGTACGGCTACGACCAGCGGTTCGGCATCGTCCACGTCGACTACGACACCCAGGTCCGGACCGTCAAGGACTCCGGCCTCGAGTACGCCCGCATCATCGCGGCGCACCGCAGCCGGTGAGCCGGCGCGTCGTCGTCGTCGGCGGCGGGATCGTCGGCCTCGCCGTTGCGGAGCGGGTCCTGCGGGACGACCCGTCGGCACGAGTCACCGTGCTGGAGAAGGAGACCGGCTGGGCACGGCACCAGACCGGGCGGAACAGTGGCGTCGTGCACTCGGGGCTCTACTACCCACCCGGCAGCGCCAAGGCCCGCTGGTGCCGCGTCGGCGCCTCCCAGCTCCTCGCCTTCGCCGAGGCCGAGGGTGTCGACCACGCCGTCACCGGCAAGCTCGTCGTCGCCACCGACCCTGCCGAGCTGCCCCGCCTCGAGGCCCTGCGCCAACGGGGTGTGGCGAACGGCCTCGCCGTGCGGCGCCTCGACCGTGCCGAGGCCCTCGAGCACGAGCCCCACGTGGCCGCGCTCGAGGCCCTCCACGTCCCGGAGACCGGCATCGTCGACTACCGCGAGATCTGCGCGGCCCTCGTCCGGCGACTCGACTCGGCCGGCGCCGAGCTGCGGCTCGGGGCCGAGGTCCTGGGCGGTCGGGAGACCCCCGACGGTGTCACCGTCGAGACCACCGTCGGTGCGTTCACCGCCGACGTCGTGGTCAACTGCGCGGGGCTGCAGACCGACGTCGTCGCCATGCGGCTCGGGCACCACCCGTCGGTGCGGATCGTGCCCTTCCGCGGCGAGTACCGCGAGCTGGCGCCCACGGCGACCCACCTCGTGCGAGGGCTCGTGTACCCGGTCCCGGACCCCGAGCTGCCCTTCCTCGGGGTGCACCTGACCCGGGGGATCGACGGCCACGTGCACGCCGGCCCGAACGCCGTGTTCGCCCTCGCCCGTGAGGGCTACCGGTGGCGGGACGTCGACGCCCGCGACCTCGGCCGGACGCTCGCGCATCCCGGGTTCTGGCGGCTCGCCCGGCGGCAGGCCGCAACCGGCGCCCGGGAGGTCGCCCGCTCGCTCTCGACCCGACGCTTCGGCGACAGCCTGCGTCGCCTCGTTCCGGCCCTGCGCGACGAGGACCTGCTCCCGGCCCCGGCCGGGGTCCGGGCGCAGGCCCTGCGGCGGGACGGGGCACTCGTCGACGACTTCGTCGTCGAGCGCTCGGGGCGCTGCGTGCACGTCCTCAACGCCCCCTCCCCCGCGGCCACGGCCGCGCTGGAGATCGCCCGTCACATCGTCGGCCTCCTCCCGCACTGAGCGGGAGGAGGCCGACAGGGTGGTGCAGGCGCATCAGGCGGGCGCGCCGGCGACGGCGATGCCGTACAGCTCCTTGGTCACGGACTCGTGCGGCACGGATGACCGCCTGGGAGCGTCATCGGATGGTCCACCGTGGCAACGGGGTTCCCGGCCGGCGGCTCCCGACCCCCTCAGAGCGCGAGACGCTCCTGGACCACGAGGGCGAGCCGCTGCGCCGTCTCGTCGGCCTGCTCGGCTGTCGCGGCCTCGACCATGACCCGCACCACCGGCTCGGTGCCGGACTTGCGGAGCAGCACCCGGCCGGTGCCGTCGAGAACGCCCTGGGCCTCCCGCACCGCCTCCTGGACCCCTCGGTCGGCGTCGACCCGGCTGGTGTCGACCCCCTTGACGTTGACGAGCACCTGCGGGAGGCGGGTCATCACCGTCGCGAGGTCCGAGAGCGGGCGGCCCGTCTCCGCCACGCGGGCGGCGAGCATCAGCCCGGTGAGCACGCCGTCGCCCGTCGTGCCGTGGTCGAGCATGATGACGTGCCCGGACTGCTCACCGCCGAGGGAGTGCCCGGCGCGGCGCATCTCCTCCAGGACGTACCGGTCACCCACCCCGGTCTGCTTGACCGTGATGCCCTCCTGCTCCATCGCCTGCAGGAGCCCGAGGTTGCTCATGACGGTGGCGACGAGGGTGTTCTCCCGCAGCAGCCCACGCTCCTTGAGCGCGATCGCCAGGATCGCCATGATCTGGTCGCCGTCGACCTCCGTGCCGTCGGACCCGACGGCGAGGCACCGGTCGGCGTCACCGTCGTGGGCGATCCCGAGGTCGCCCCCACGCTCGAGGACCGCGGCCCGGAGCCGGTCGAGGTGGGTCGAGCCGTAGCCGTCGTTGATGTTGAGCCCGTCCGGGTCGGTACCGATCTCGACGACGTCGGCCCCGGCGAGCCGGAAGACCTCCGGGGAGACGGCGCTCGCGGCACCGTGGGCGCCGTCGATGACGACCGTGAGGCCGTCGAGGCGGTTGGGAAGGGCCCGCAGGAGGTGCGCGACGTACCGCGCCTGCCCGGCCCGGTTCTCGTGGATGCGGCCGATCTCGGCGCCCTGGGGACGGGTCCAGTCCTGGCCGATCCGGGCTGCGATCTCGTCCTCGACGGCGTCGGGGAGCTTGTGGCCACCCTCGGCGAAGAACTTGATGCCGTTGTCCGGCATCGCGTTGTGCGACGCCGAGAGCATCACCCCGAACGTCGCACCCATGTCGGCCGTGAGGTAGGCGACGGCGGGCGTCGGGAGCACCCCGACGTTGTGCACGTCGACCCCGGCCGAGGCCAGACCGGCACAGACCGCCGCGGAGAGGAACTCGCCGCTCGCGCGGGGATCTCGACCCACCACCGCTCGCGGCCGCCGGCCGGCCTGCTGGTCGGCCTCGCCCAGCACGTGGGCAGCGGCGATGCTCAGCTCGAGGGCGAGCTCGGCCGTGATGTCACGGTTGGCGAGCCCACGGACACCGTCGGTGCCGAAGAGTCGGGACATGGAGGGGCCTTTCGTGGAGAACCGCGACTGAACCTACCGCGAGACGCGGCCGACATGCCGACGGCGGCACCCCCACCGGGGGTGCCGCCGTCGAGGCGTACCGCGTGACGCGGATCAGCGCTTGCTGTACTGCGGGGCCTTGCGGGCCTTCTTGAGACCGGCCTTCTTGCGCTCCGGGACGCGGGCGTCGCGGGTCAGCAGGCCGGCCTTCTTGAGCGCCGGACGGTTGAGCTCGGAGTCGACCCCGTTGAGCGAGCGGGCCACGCCGAGGCGGACCGCGCCGGCCTGGCCGGAGGGGCCACCACCGTGGACGCGGACGAGCACGTCGTAGGCGCCGTCCAGCTCGAGCACCGCGAGGGGCTCGTTGACGATCTGCTGGTGGACCTTGTTCGGGAAGTACTGCTCGAGCGTGCGGCCGTTGACCTTCCACTCGCCGGTGCCCGGGACGATCCGGACGCGGGCGACGGCCTGCTTGCGGCGACCGGTGGCGGCACCCGGCGCGGAGGCGCTGGGACGGCGCACCTCCTCGCCGACGACGGCGCCGTCGGACTCGGAGGTGTACTCGGTGACCGGGGCGTCGTTGACGTCGGTCCCGGCGGTCTCGTCGATCTGGGCGTTCTCGGACATCACTGGGCCACCTGGGTGATCTCGAAGGGCTTGGGCTGCTGCGCAGCGTGCGGGTGCTCGGCGCCGGCGTACACCTTGAGCTTGGTCAGCTGCTGGCGGCCGAGGGAGGTCTTGGGGATCATCCCGCGGACGGCCTTCTCGACGGCCTTCTCGGGGTGCTTGGCGAGCAGCTCGGTGTACGACTGCGACCTCAGGCCGCCCGGGAAGCCCGAGTGACGGTAGGCGCGCTTCTGCTCCGCCTTGGCGCCGGTGAGGGCCACCTTGTCGGCGTTGATGATGATGACGAAGTCGCCGGTGTCGATGTGCGGGGCGAAGGTCGCCTTGTGCTTGCCGCGCAGGAGCGTCGCGGTCTGGGTCGCGAGGCGACCGAGCACGACGTCCGTGGCGTCGATGACGTGCCACGCACGGGTGATCTCGCCCGGCTTCGGGGTGTAGGTACGCATGGGAGCATCCTCATGGTCTCTGGGACGGGGGGCGTATGCCGAGTGCTCCCGGGAGGGAGTGCGGCCCTCTCGAGGGCACACGGCACAACAGTCACCCAGTCTACGGGGACCACGGCGGACCCCCCAAATCGCTCCCTCACCTCCTCGACACCCCCTCTGACCTGCGTCGACGCAGTTCCATCTCGTTGCGCAGAACTATTGTGCAAAGAGAGTGTGCACAGGTATTGTGCACGCATGGCCTCCTCCGACGAGCCGACAGACGGCACTCCTGACGCGCAGTACACCGGGATGCGGCTCGACGCCGCCGCCCTCAAGGTGCTCGCCCACCCCCTGCGGTCCCGGCTGCTCGGCACGCTCCGCATCGGGGGGCCGGCGACCGCCACCGACCTCGCAACCCAGCTGGGCACGAACTCCGGCGCCACGTCCTACCACCTGCGCCGGCTCGAGTCCGTGGGGCTCGTCACGGACACCGGCGACGGCGAGGGCAAGCGCCGGCTGTGGCGCGCCTCCACGGACAGCCACCAGTACGAGCCGAGCGACTTCGTCGGGGACGAGGATTCCGAGACCGCCCTCGGGTGGCTGACCCGCGACTACAGCCGCCACCTCGGGGAACGGTTCGAACGCTGGCTCGACGCCGAGTCGGCGTGGCCGGTGGAGTGGCGGGACGCCGTCGGCATGGGTGACACCTTCGTCATCGCGACGGCCGAGCAGGTGGCCGCGATGAATGCCGAGCTCTGGGAGGTGCTCGACCGCTACCGCCGGGTCGGCCAGGGCAACCCGAACGCCCGACGCGTCGCGGTGTACCTCGTGGGGTTCCCCCTCGACCCCGACCGCCCGCCCCGGGGCGGGGCGACGCGATGAGCGCCACCCCGCTCACGGCCCCGCAGGCCCGCAGGGTCCTGCTCCTGCTCACCCTGACACGCTGGTTCCCGGTCGGGCTCACCATCGGCGTCGTGACCCTGCTCCCCCTCGAGAGGGGGTTGTCGCTGGCCCAGATCGGTGTCGTCCTGTCGATGCAGGGCTTCGTCGTGCTGGGGCTCGAGCTGCCGACCGGCGGCTTCGCCGACGCCCTCGGCCGGCGCCCGCTGCTCGTCGCCGCGACCGTGGTGGGGCTCGTCTCGGCCGTCCTCTTCGTCCTCGCCCAGACCTTCCTCGCCTTCGTGGTCGCGATGCTGCTCCAGGGCGTCTACCGGGCGCTGGACTCCGGTCCGCTCGAGGCCTGGTACGTCGACACCGCGCAGGCCGACGACCCGGGCGTCGCGGTCGAGGAGGGCCTCGCGAAGGCCGGCACGGTGCTGGGGGCCGCCATCGCCGGCGGGGCGCTGCTCTCCGGCGGGATCATCGCCTGGCACCCGGTCACCACCCTCACGGCCCTCGAGAACGCGTACTGGCTCGCCGTCGTCCTCATCGTGGTCAACCTCGTCGCGACGGCCGCCCTGCTCCGGGAGCCCGTCACGCACGTCGACTCGCGCGGTCTCCACCGGGCACTCGCCTCGGCCCGGGAGGCGCCGCGGGTGGTCACCGGCGGGATCCGCCTCCTCGGCGTCAACCGCGTCCTGCTGGCCCTCGTGGGCGTCGAGGTCTTCTGGAGCGTCGGGATGATCGCGTTCGAGACCTTCCTGCCCGTCCGGCTCTCCGAGCTCGTCGGTGGCGAGGCGCAGGCGGGTGCGCTCATGGGGCCGGTGTCCGCCGTGGCCTGGGGCCTGTTCGCCGCCGGTTCCGCCGCAGCCGCGTTCGCCGCCCGCCGGATCGGGGTCACGTGGACCGCCGTCGCCTCCCGGGTGCTCCAGGGCGCGTTCGTCGTCGTCATGGGGCTGATGACGGGTCCGGTCGGGCTGGTGGCGGCGTTCTTCGTGGTCTACACCCTCCACGGCACGGCCGGGCCGGTGCACAACACACTGCTCCACCGGCAGGCCGAGTCCCGGAACCGCACGACCGTCCTGTCGATCAACTCGATGGTCGCGGGCGGGTGCTACAGCATCGGGCTGCTCCTGCTGACCCGGCTCGCGGAGTCGACGTCCACGGCGCTCGGCATCGTCGTGGCCGGGGCGTTCAGCATCCTCGGTGCGCTCTTCTACCTCCCCGCCCTGCGGCAGGAGCGCGCCCGCGCCGCGACCGTGGCAGGAGCCGGCGTGGCAGGGTGACACGGGTGAAGCAGTTCCTCCTCGGCGTGGGCACGACACTCGCGGTCATCGCCCTGGGACTCGTCGTCCTCGTCCTCTCCCTGGGCTCCGGGGCCGACCCTGCGCGCGTGCCGCCCTCCCCCGCGGCGTCCGGGGTCAGGCTGCAGCCTCCGTCGGACCTGCGAGCGGGTGAGACCTGGCTCGGCGAGGTGGACCTGAGCAGCGAGGGCGTGGTCTCGGACGAGGGCGACCTCGTCGACGTCCGGGCGAGCGGGTCGGGGGTGCGCTTCGGCGCCGACGGGCTGCGGGCCGCTCGTCTCGACCTCGCGGCGACCCTGCCGTTCGCCACGGTCGCCGACCAGGTCGGGGACGGCGTCCGGCTCTACGCCGTGAGTGGCGGCCTGGCCGGCGTGGAGCGCACGGCGACGATCCTGGGCCGCGACGTCACCATCCGCGCGACCGGCAGCGTGCGGGCCGACCGGGGCCAGCTCCTCATCGAGCCCGAGACCGTCGAGCTCGGCGGACCCTCCGTCGTCGACTCGGCCGCGAGTGCCATCGCCCGGACCCTCGTGACCATCCGGCAGGACGTGCCGGGCGTCCCGGCGGGCCTGGTGCTGCGCAGCGTCGACGTCGACGCCGCCGGCTTCGGGGTGCGCCTCGACGGCACCGACGTGATGCTCGGGCGCTGACGGCGTCAGCCCGCGGGAGTCAGCAGGATCGGGTGCACGCCGCTGCGGCACTCACCCGAGACGTCGACGCACGAGCTGACGGTCGCGACGACCGTCTTCGTGCCGTCGGGGTTGTCGGTCACGGTGTAGGTCCCGCCGCCGGTCACGACGGCGCCGCTGCCGCGGGCCTCGATGCTCACGGCACCGCTGGCATCGTCCGTGGGCTGGAACGAGAACGCGCCGGAGTCCGCCCCGGGGAAGGCGATCTCGATCGTGAACGGTGCACTGAGGCTGGCCACCGTGCCACTGAAGGTCAGCCCGCCCGAGGAGCCCGACGCGACATACGTCCCGCCGGTGCTCAGGACGACCTCGGCCGTGCCGATCCCGCGTCGTGACCGCGACTCGAGCGTGACGGTGCCTCCGGCACCGGGCGTGTCAGGGGCGGTGTAGGTGAACGTGGCGTCGGCGGGCACCGCCGACGTCGGCGCCACCCGGGCGCCGCCGGACGAGAGTGCGGCGGTGACGGTCCCGCGCGTCGGCGTTCCGTCGACCCTGCTCTTCGGCGACGCGACGATCGACGAGGTGCTGCCCGGCTCGAGACCGGCCGGTCCGGGCGAGGCGGTGTAGGCCAGCCGCACACACCGGCCGGACTTCCACGCCGCCTCGGCCGCCATGTACATCTGCACCCCGAGCAGCGCCCCGTACGTGGCGCCGGTGTCCGCCGCCTCGGCGCGTAGACCCGGGCTGACGGTGCCGCCCGAACGATTCACCGTGACCGGAGTCGCCGCGCCCAGGCTGGCCGTGCCGGACAGGTCGATGAACTCACCGCGTCCCCCCGAGGACCGCCCCGCCTGAGCGCGGTACCCGATCTCGAGCGCCGCGATCTGCGCGTCCTCGCCGACGGTCCCCGTGACCGTCACGTCGACCGTGGTGCGCTGACCCACCGAGCCCTTGCTCACCGACACGTCGACCGTGGCCTTGGCCTCGAAGGCACCGTTCGGGTCCGGGCACGTCCCGACGTCGAACGTCGTCGACATCCGGGTCGAGACGCCCTCGGTGGTCTGCTCACCGACGACGCTTCCCTCCACCCGGTCCCGCGCGGAGTGGACCTCCATCCTCGGGTTGCCCTCGACCGACCCCGACTTCTCGGCCATCTCGGCATCCGTCGCGCCGTTGGTCCCCGTGACGGCGGTCCGAGCGATGAGCGCCACCGCCATGTAGCCCGCGAAGACACCCTCACCAGTGCTCGCCGCGGAGCCGGTCGAGACCGCGAACTCCGCCTGGAAGCCCAGATCTGTCGGCGCCGTCTCCAGCGCCAGAGTGCCCTCCACCATCGGTGCCCAGGCCCGGTCCAGCGCCGCTGCGGACGCGTCGCCCTCGCCGAGCTCGGCTGCCAGACCGGACTTCGTCGCCAGCTCGCTCTGCAGGTCCACGCCCATCCGGGTGAGCTCGGCGCGGCGCTGCGCCTCGGGCAGGGTGAGCAGCGCGTTCACCCGCTGGCTGAGAGCCGCGCGGTCCTCGTCCGGCTCGCCACCCTGGCTGGCGGGGGCACCGCCCGAGCACGCGGTCAGGACGAGGGCGGCGACGACCATCAGGCCCGGGGCGCGCCACCACCCGGCGCGGAACGCACGACTGTCGGGGCTGCTTCCTGACACCACACACCTGCCTTCGGTACGCGGCATGAGGTGCCGGAAATCGTATGGTGACACAGCGGGTCCGGCGGCGGAAGCACCTGCGCCGAACACAGCGCCGCGGGCCGACCACGGTCGGCACCGGCACCGCAGGCCCGGCAGGGGGCGCGGTCCCGGTCAGCCTCCCGCCACGCTCGACACCGTCGTCACGTGCGTCGTGGAGTCGTAGACGAAGGTCGTCTTCGCCCCCGCCGACGGCACCGTGACCGCGAGGTTGCCGCCGGTCGGCGACCCTCCCGTGCCGTAGCTCTCGGCCCACGACAGGCCGTGCGCGATCTTGAACTCGTAGGTGCCTGCCGGGATCAAGGTCGTGGCCCACGTGTAGACGCCGTCGCCGTCCTTGTCCTGCAACCACGGCCGCATGCAGTCGGGCAGCCAGGTACCACCGCAGCCGAGCGCGTCCTGGAAGGATCCCGGCGCAGTGACGATCGGGCCCTCCTCGTCCGACGTCGCCCAGTGGGTCGCGTGGTCGTAGTAGAACGTCACCGCACCGTCCGGGGTCTCGTAGCCGATGTTCTCGCCGTTGAAGACCCCCTTGGCGCCGTAGTTCTCGGTCCAGTCCTTGTTGAGGGCCGCCTTGTAGCCGTAGCTGCCGACCGGGAGGGTGAACGACTTCTTCCAGATCTGGTCCCGGGGGTCGAGGGCGAGCTGGGCGGCGTCGCACGCCGGGTCCCAGTCCCCGCTCACACCGCCGGTGCAGCCCATCTCGGAGTTGTGCGTCCCCGGCACGCTGACGGCGCCCGGCTGAGCCACCGGGTCACCGAGCTCGACCTCGCCCGTGTCCGGCTGGGGCGCCTCGGCGATCGCCCAGGTGCCCGCGGCGGCCACCCGGCCCCCGGCGTCGCGCACGACCGCGCGGTACTCCAGCGGCGTGCCGACGGTGATGGCGCTGACGTCGTGGAAGACGCGGAAGGGTGCGTTGTCGTCCGTCCCGAGGAGCTGCCAGTCGGTGGTCCCGACCGGCCGGTACCAGAAGGTGGCCTGGGCGAAGGTCCCGCTGTCGACGGTGGCCGACACCTCCGCGCGACCGCTGACACCACTACCCGCGGGGAGGTCCATCGCGACGCTCGGGGCGGCGACCCTGGTGTCGATGGTCGAGGAGGCCTTCCACACGGCGACCGTCAGCGGCGGCACCGTGACGGTCACCGAGCCGTCGCGGCCGGTGCGCAGGGTGGTGCGGGTGCCGAAGAGGGGCTCGAGCCGGCTGCGCGACGTCCACGTGTCGAAGGTGGCGGACGTGGTCTCGGTGCTGTTGTTCGCGACGACGAGGTACTCGCGCTGCGGGGTGGTCCGGCGGTCGTCGTGGTCGCGGCCGGAGGAGGACCGGTGCGTGTCGTCGTCGCGGCCGGTCGCGCCGATCCGGGAGACCGCGAAGATGCCGGCCCCCTCGTCCGCGTAGCGCTGCACCTGCGCGCCGTCGGCGAGGGCGGGGTTCTTCGCCCGAAGGGACGACAGGGCCGCGAGGTGCCGGTAGAGCGGGTGCTTCGTCGAGTAGCGGTCGCGGGACCCCTCGGGCCCGGCGAGCACGTCCTCGGTGTTGTAGACGTCGACCTGGCTCGCGAACATGTCCTCGCGGGCCAGCTGGTCACCGCCCGTGCCGATGAAGCCCTGCTCGTCGCCGTAGTAGGTGACCGGGTTCCCTCGCACCGTGAACATCAGGGAGTCGGCGAACTGCACCCGCTTCAGGTGCTCCGCCTCGGTCGTCGCGGAGTCCTTGAGGAACATCGCGACGCGTCCCATGTCGTGGTTCCCGAGGAACGTCGGCAGCTGGTAGGCGTTGCTGTCGGCGTCGGTGTAGTAGTCGTCCCGGGCGAAGAAGTCGGCGAGCACGGAGGCCGGCTTGCCCTTGGCGAAGTCGACGCCCTGCTGCTGGAAGCCGAAGTCGAGGGTGGCCTGGAGCTTCCCGGCCGTCGTGTACTTCGACATGACGGCGGGGTTGCCGTCGTAGACCTCGCCGAACGCGAAGAAGTCGTCGTTGCCGACCCGCTCGGCCTCGCCGAGGATGTCGGGGACGAACTTCTGCCAGAACTCGAGGTTCACGTGCTTGACCGTGTCGATGCGGAAGCCGTCGATGCCGAAGTCGACCCAGCTCTTGTAGATCTCCCCCATCCCGTCGACGACCTCGGGCCGCTCCGTGAACAGGTCGTCGAGGCCGACGAAGTCGCCGTAGGTCGAGGACTCGCCGGCGAAGGTCGAGTCGCCGCGGTTGTGGTACAGGGTCACGTCGTTGAGCCAGGCGGGCGTCTTCGCGGACTCGTCGCCCGGGTGGAGGAACGGCGTGTACGGGAACGAGACGGCCGGGTCGAGCTCCGGGAAGGGCTGGTTGACGACGTCGCGGTCGTCGAAGACCGTCCCGTCCGCCTCCTTGTAGGGGTAGTTCTTCTTCGAGCGGTAGGTGGACTGGCCCTCGCGGTAGTCGATGACGTCGGCGGTGTGGTTGGTGATGATGTCGAAGAAGACCTTCATCCCCTTCTTGTGCGCCGCGGCGATGAGCGTCTTCATCTCCGCGTTGCTGCCGAGGTGCGGGTCGATCGTCGTGAAGTCGGTGATCCAGTAGCCGTGGTAGCCCGCGTCCTCATGGCCGGGAGCGCCCTGGACGGCCTTGTTCGTGAAGCTCGGGGTGAGCCAGATCGCCGTCGTGCCCATGCCCTTGATGTAGTCGAGCTTGTTCGTCAGGCCCTTGAGGTCACCCCCGTGGTAGAAGCCCTTGTTCGTCGGGTCGAAGCCCGTCGTCAGGGGGCCGCCGGTCAGCCCGCCGAGGTCGTTCGCGGTCGACCCGTTGGCGAACCGGTCCGCCATGACGAAGTAGAAGCGCTCACGGGTCAGGCTGGAGCGCAGCGAGTCCCGCGCCAGCGAACGGTCGGACCTGCTGGTCCCTCCGGCGAGGTCCGCCGGCGTGTACCCGACCGCGTGCGTGGCGTCGTCGTAGGCGAACTCGAGCCGCGCGTCCGCGGCGAGCACGACCGTGATGTTCGCGCCGTCGAGCTGGCCGCCGGCACCGTAGTTCTCGGCCCACCCGTCGTCGAGTGCCACCTTGAACTGCCACGTCCCGGCCGGGAGCGCGAACGTCGCGCTCCACCGGTCGCTGCCGGGCTCCCGGGTGAGCTCGGTGTCGGTGCAGGCGGGGTCCCAGTCCCCCGGGCAGCCGAGCTCGTCCTGGAGGTCACCGACGAGGGCGACCGAGCTCGCCGTCGCCTGGGCCGGCAGCGCGGCGAACAGGCCGGGGCTCCCCAGGACGACGGCTGCGGCGAGGACGGCAGGCAGGCGGCGACGGACTCGGGGCATCGTTGCTCCTCGGGGTCTCGGACGCTGTCCACGTCCGGGGTGGGCTCTCCGGGAGGAAACCTAGGTGCGAAAACGCGTTACATGAAGGGGCGGCACCAAGAACTGACGATCTCTTGACCCGGGCAGGAACGGGCGGTCCCGGTCAGCGGGGCCGCGCCACCCGGCCCTCGTCCCACACCGGCTCGTCCCCGCTCGTGACCGTCCCGTCCTGTCGGAAGACGAGGAAGCGGTCGAGACCACGGGCGAACCAGCGGTCGTGGGTCACCGCGACGACCGTGCCCTCGAACGCCGCGAGCGCGTCCTCGAGCGCCTCGGCCGAGTGCAGGTCGAGGTTGTCGGTCGGCTCGTCGAGGAGCAGGAGGGTCGCCCCCGAGAGCTCCAGGAGGAGGATCTGCAGACGCGCCTGCTGCCCGCCGGACAGCGAGTCGAAGGTCTGCTCGGCGGCCCGGGCGAGGCCGTAGCGGTCCAGGGTGCGGGCCGCGGCCTCCCGGGGCATGCCGGCCCGGTGCTCGTCGCCCCGGTGGAGGATCTCGAGCAGGGTCCGCCCGTGGAGGGACACGTGGTCGTGGGTCTGGGCGAACCACCCGGGCCGCACCCGGGAGCCGAGCACGACCCGGCCGGCGTGCTCCACCGGCTCGGGCCGGATCTCCCCGACCGGCTGGTGCTCGCGGTCCGGGTCCGAGCCGCCGGCGGCGAGCAGCCGCAGGAAGTGCGACTTCCCGGACCCGTTGCTCCCGAGCACGCCCAGGCGCTCCCCGAACCAGATCTCCGCGTCGAACGGGTCCACGAGCCGGCGGCCCTCGACGCGCAGCTCGAGCCCGGTGGCCACGACCGCGCGCTTGGCGGTGCGTCCGCCGGTGAGGCGCATCGAGACCTTCTGGCGCAGCGGCACCGCCTCGGGGGGGCCGGCCTCGACGAAGCGGCGCAACCGGGTCTCGGCGGCCTGGAGCCGCGCCGCCATGTCCGAGTTGTAGGCGGCCTTCTGCCGGTACATCACGACGAGCGCCTTGAGCTTGGCGTGCTCCTCGTCCCACCGGCGGCGGAGCTCGTCGAGACGCGCGTTGCGGTCCTCCCGGGCCTGCTCGTACGTCGAGAACCTCCCGGGGTGCACCCACACCGTGTTGCCGCCCCCGCCGGGCTCCAGGGTCGCGATGCGGGTGGCGACACGGTCGAGCAGCTCACGGTCGTGGCTCACGAAGAGCACCGTCTTCGGCGACTCCACGAGCCGCTCCTCGAGCCAGCGCTTCGCGGGGACGTCGAGGTAGTTGTCCGGTTCGTCGAGGAGGAGCACCTCGTCGGGTCCGCGGAGCAGTGCCTCGAGGACGAGCCGCTTCTGCTCGCCGCCGGAGAGGGTCGACACCCGGCGCCACTGCGCCCGCTCGAACGGGACGCCCAGGGCGGCCACGGTGCAGACGTCCCAGAGCGTCTCCCACTCGTACCCGCCGACGTCGCCCCAGTCGGCGAGCGCCTGGGCGTACTCCATCTGGTCCTGCTCGGACTCGCGCTCCATCATGGCGAGCTCGGTGCGGTCGACGGCGGCCGCCGCCGCCCGGATCGGCTCCGGTGCGACCGACACGAGCAGGTCCCGCACGGTCGTCCCGTCGCGCACCTTCCCGATGAACTGCCGCATCACTCCGAGGCCACCGCTGCGGGTCACCGCGCCCTCGTACCCGGGGAGGTCGCCGGCGAGGATGCGCAGCAGGGTGGTCTTGCCGGTGCCGTTGGGGCCGATGAGCGCGACCTTGGCGCCGTCACCGACCCGGAAGGTCACCTCGCGCAGGAGCGGCCGCCCGTCGGGCAGCGAGAGGCTGACGGCGCCGACGTCGAGGTGTCCCACGAGGGACCATCCTCCCCGATGACCCCCCTCGCTCTCATCCGACTTGTTGCGCGCCCGGAAGCGTCCGGGTCGCGCGGGCCTGTTCGGCGCGGGAGGCGAGCTCGGCATCCGGGGGGTACGCGACCTCCTCCAGGCTGAGCCCGTGGGCCGGCATCACCTTCACCCGCGGGTCCCGGACGCCCGCGGCGAGCACCTGCTCGGCCCACTCCGGGGGGACCCGGCCCTCCCCGACCGGGACCACGGCACCGACGAGCGCCCGGACCATGCTGTGGCAGAAGGCGTCCGCCACGACCGTCGCCTCGAGGACCCCGTCGTCGCCGCGCGACCACGAGTACTCGAGCAGCGTCCGCACGGTCGTGGCACCGTCGCGCCGCCTGCAGAACGCCGCGAAGTCGCGCAGCCCGAGCAACCGGCGGGCGGCCGCGTCCATCGCCTGCCCGTCGAGCCGGTCGCGCAGCACCACCGTGTCGTGCCGGCGCAGGGGGTCCGCCGCGGCCGGGTCGTCGAGGAGCCGGTACCGGTAGCGGCGTCGCAGCGCCGAGAAGCGGGCGTCGAAGCCGGCCGGGGCGACCGACACCCGGCGGACGACGACGTCCGCCGGCAGCACCCCCGCGAGCCGGGCGACGGCCGCGGCCTCCGGCGCCCGGTCCGACCGGCCCGGCAGCCCGGCGTAGGCGTCCGCGTCGACGTCGACGTGCGCCACCTGGCCGCGGGCGTGCACCCCGGCATCGGTGCGTCCGGCGACCGTGAGCCGTACCGGGTCCGCCGCCCGGAGCACCGTGGTGAGGGCCTCGGAGAGCACCCCCTCCACCGTGCGCAGCCCCGGTTGGGCCGCCCAGCCGGAGAACCCCCCGCCGTCGTACGCGAGGTCGAGGCGCAGTCGCACCGTCACTCCTTCGCCGGGACCGCGACGACGACGGTCGTGCCGCCGTAGCCGTGCTCGAGGTCCCGCCCCTCGACGCGCACCTCGTCGACGCCGTCGGGGATGACGAGCCCGGTCTGGGTCCGGGTGAACGGCTGCTCGCCCGCATGGTCGTGGGCCAGCTCGTGGGTGCCGAGGACCTCGCCGTCCGGGCCGAGGACCCGCCACCCGTCCGCGTAGCGCTCGGGGGTGTCGTAGGGCGAGGAGATGGTGACCGCGAGGGTGTAGGTGCCGTCGCTCTCGCGGCGCAGGTCGGCCGTCTCGACGTCGGGGAACCGCTGGGACGGGTCCACCGACGCGGTCCCGGGGCTCGCCCCCGGTGACGGTGAGGTCCCGCCGCCTGTCGTCTCCTGGCCGGACCCGCCGCCGCAGGCGGTGAGCGCTGCGAGCGTCGTCGCGACGAGGAGGGCACGGACCGTGGAGCGGGTCATCCGCCGACCCTAACGCGGCGGGCCCGCACACACCGAGGGCCGCCTCCCTCGTGGGAGACGGCCCTCGGTCGGAGGAGGCGTTCGGTCAGGAACCGGCCTTCGTGAAGCCGGCGGCCTCGGCGTCCTCGGCGGACCTGAACCAGACCTCGGCGTGGGTCTGCTCGAACCACTGGCCGTCGGGCTCGTGGAACTTCATCGAGTCCATGTTGCCCTTGACGGTGTAGGCCTCGTCCGGCGTCGAGCCGTCCTCGTTGGCCTGGATCGCGCCGGCGGGGAGCTCGACCGCGGCCGGCTCCTGCTCGGCGACCTCGGCCGGCGCCGACTCGGTCTCGGCGGCCGGGGCCTGCTCGGCCTTCTTGGCGTCCTTGGCGGACCGCTTCGTGGCCGCCTCGGCCTCCTTGACGGTGGCCTTCTTGGCGACCGGCTCGCGGACGAGCTCGATGACCGCCATGGGGGCGTTGTCGCCCTTGCGCGGACCGATCTTCGTGATGCGGGTGTAGCCGCCGTTGCGCTCGGCCATGTCGGGGCCGATCTCGACGAAGAGGCGGTGGACGACACCCTTGTCGCGGATGACCGTCATGACGCGACGGCGGGCCGAGAGGTCACCCCGCTTGGCGAAGGTCACGAGGCGCTCGGCCAGGGGACGCAGGCGCTTGGCCTTGGTCTCCGTGGTCGTGATCCGGTCGTGCTCGAAGAGCGAGGTCGCGAGGTTCGCGAGGATGAGCCGCTCGTGAGCGGGACCGCCTCCGAGACGGGGACCCTTGGTGGGGGTAGGCATTGGTGTTCTCCTTGGTTACGGGCCGGGAGGCGAAGTCAGAGCTGCTCGTCCTCGGCGAACGCCGAGTCGTCCTCACCCTCACCGAAGGTGAAGTCGTCGTAGCGGTCGGCGATGAGGCTCGGGTCGAACCCGGGGGGGCTGTCCTTGAGGGCCAGGCCCATGCCGACGAGCTTGGCCTTGACCTCGTCGATCGACTTCGCACCGAAGTTGCGGATGTCGAGCAGGTCGGCCTCGCTGCGCCCGACGAGCTCACCCACGGTGTGGATGCCCTCGCGCTTGAGGCAGTTGTAGGACCGGACGGTGAGGTCGAGCTCCTCGATCGGGAGCGCGAGGTCCGCCGCGAGAGCGGCGTCGGTCGGCGACGGGCCCATGTCGATGCCCTCGGCCTCGACGTTGAGCTCGCGGGCCAGGCCGAACAGCTCGACGAGGGTCTTGCCGGCCGAGGCGAGCGCGTCGCGCGGCGCCATCGAGCTCTTGGACTCGACGTCGACGACGAGGCGGTCGAAGTCGGTGCGCTGCTCGACGCGGGTGGCCTCGACCTTGTAGGTCACGTTGAGGACCGGGCTGTAGATCGAGTCGACCGGGATGCGGCCGATCTCCTGGTCGCCGGCCTTGTTCTGGACGGCGGAGACGTAGCCACGGCCACGCTCGACGGTGAGCTCCATCTCGACGGTGCCCTTGTCGTTGAGCGTCGCGATGTGCAGGTCGGGGTTGTGCACCTCGACACCGGCGGGCGGGGCGATGTCGGCCGCGGTGACCGCGCCGGCGCCCTGCTTGCGCAGGTACATCACGACCGGCTCGTCGTGCTCGGAGGACACGACGAGGGTCTTGATGTTGAGGATGATCTCGGTGACGTCCTCCTTGACCCCGGGGATCGTGGAGAACTCGTGGAGCACACCGTCGATGCGGATGCTCGTGACGGCCGCGCCCGGGATGCTCGAGAGCAGGGTGCGACGGAGGGAGTTCCCGAGCGTGTAGCCGAAGCCGGGCTCGAGGGGCTCGATGACGAAACGGCTCCGGGTCTCGGAGACGACGTCCTCACTGAGGACGGGACGCTGTGCGATGAGCACGGTGGTTCTTCCTTCCCACGGGCGACCGCTATATGACGCCGCGTGAACGTGCGGGAGCTGTCTCCCGCGGTGGCTCCATCTCGGTCCGTGGAGCCACCCAGGGCCGGCCCGTCACCCGCGCACGAGGCGAGGGCGACGGACCGGTCCGGTCAGTTCTTCGAGTAGAACTCGACGATGAGCTGCTCGGTGAGGACCGTGTCGATCTGCTCACGGACGGGCAGCTGGTGCACGAGGATCTGCAGCGAGCCGGGCACGACCTGGAGCCACGCCGGGGTCGGGCGGTCCCCGTAGGTCTCCCGGGCGAGCTGGATCGGGAAGGTCTCGACGGACTGCTTGCGCACGGTGATGATGTCGTACTGCTCGACCCGGTAGCTCGGGACGTCGACGCGCACGCCGTTGACCTCGAAGTGGCCGTGGGTCACGAGCTGGCGCGCCGCGCGACGCGTGCGGGCCAGGCCGGCCCGGTACACGACGTTGTCGAGACGGGACTCGAGGATGGTGAGGATGTTCTCGCCGGTCTTGCCGGGGCGGTTGGCCGCCTCCTTGTAGTACCGACGGAACTGCTTCTCCATGACGCCGTAGGTGAAGCGGGCCTTCTGCTTCTCCTGCAGCTGGGTGAGGTACTCCTTCTCCTGCATCCGGCGACGGCCGTGCTGGCCGGGCGGGAAGGGACGGAGGTCGAAGTTCTTGTCGCCACCGACGAGGTCGGTCTTGAGGCGACGCGACTTCTTGGTGATGGGTCCGGTGTAGCGGGCCATGTGTCTCTCTTACCTTTCGCGAAGTCTCGTGGCGCTCAGACGCGGCGGCGCTTGGGCGGGCGGACGCCGTTGTGCGGCTGCGGGGTGACGTCCTGGATCGAGCCGACCTCGAGGCCGGCAGCGGTCAGGGAGCGGATCGCGGTCTCGCGACCGGAGCCCGGGCCCTTGACGAAGACGTCGACCTTGCGCATCCCGTGCTCCATGGCACGGCGCGCGGCGGCCTCGGCGGCGGTCTGCGCGGCGAACGGCGTGGACTTGCGCGACCCCTTGAAGCCGACCTGGCCGGCGGAGGCCCAGGCGATGACGGCCCCGGTGGGGTCGGTGATCGAGATGATCGTGTTGTTGAACGTGCTCTTGATGTGGGCCTGGCCCACCGCGACGTTCTTCTTCTCCTTGCGGCGCACCTTCTTGGCGCCGGTCGTGCGGCCCTTGGGAGGCATGTGTTTCTCCTACGAGTCTTCGGGAAGTGGTGGGGTGACGTGCGTCAGACGCAGGTCACTTACCGGCCTTCTTCTTGCCGGCCACGGTGCGCTTGGGGCCCTTGCGGGTGCGCGCGTTGGTCTTCGTGCGCTGACCGCGCACGGGAAGGCCGCGCCGGTGGCGCAGACCCTCGTAGGACCCGATCTCGACCTTGCGGCGGATGTCCGAGGCGACCTCGCGGCGGAGGTCACCCTCGACCCGCAGGTTCTCCTCGATCCAGTCACGCAGCTTGACGAGCTCGTCGTCACCGAGGTCCTTGACCCGGGTGTCCGGGCTGACGTCGGTGGCCGCGAGGGCCTTGCGGGCGCTGGTGCGCCCGACCCCGAAGATGTAGGTCAGTGCGACCTCGGCGCGCTTGTCGCGCGGCAGGTCGACGCCCATGAGACGTGCCATGTGGATGGTGTTCCTATCTGTGGTCCGGAGGTCTGGCACAACACCGGTCCGGCCATCCCTGTCCGGTCCTCGGCCTCCGGGCCGAGGGTGACGTCCCGCGCCCACCTGCTACCAGGTGGCCCGTCGGGGGTCGGGTGCTGCGTGCTTCTGTGGTGCGTCTGGTCGAGGATCGAGTGACCTCGTGCCGGCCCCTCGTCGGGGCGGTGGCTGCGTCTGACTCTCGTCAGCCCTGGCGCTGCTTGTGGCGCAGGTTCTCGCAGATCACCATGACCCGCCCGTTGCGGCGGATCACCTTGCACTTGTCACAGATCTTCTTGACGCTCGGCTGAACCTTCATGTCGCCTTTGCTGTCTCGTCGATTCGTGGTTCTCAGCGGTAGCGGAAGACGATGCGGCCGCGGGTCAGGTCGTACGGGCTCAGCTCCACCACCACGCGGTCCTCGGGGAGGATCCGGATGTAGTGCTGTCGCATCTTGCCGGAGATGTGCGCGAGCACCTTGTGACCGTTCGTGAGCTCAACCCGGAACATCGCGTTCGGGAGTGCCTCGACGATCGTGCCCTCGATCTCGATGACGCCGTCCTTCTTGGCCATACCCTCTCAATCCGCCGTGGGGCAGCCCTACGTCTGGTCGGGCCACCCATGGAAATCGGCCCCGTGCTGCTCCGCGCAGGATTGCACCCATGCTGGAACGCACACGTGACCGACGTTCGATGATACGGGAGGGAGGGGCCCATCACGAAATCCGCGGGGCCGCCGGGAAACAGACCACCGGGTCGGCCGTTGCAGGGTTGGCCGACCCGGTGGGCAGTGTCCGAGCTGGGGGTCCGTGCAGGGGGCGGGCTCCCGGCTCTTGCGCCCCGGTGGACAGGGCCGGACCTCTCGGTCCGGGCTCACCGGGTGCGAGAACCACTCTGCCCTGAGGCGACCGCGGTCTCCAGTCCAGGGGGCGGGACCCACCGGTTCGGCTGCCCCACGCCGGACGTCCGGCCACCCCGGCATCGGCCGGACGGACGATGCCGGCTCAGGAGCCGGCGGCGGCGCGCAGGTCGGCGGCGTACAGCGCGAGGATCCGGGCCGTCCCCTCGACGGCGCTGAGGGTCCCCGCACGCACCGACGCCTCGATCTCCGCCCGCTCGGCCCGCACCGACGCCGAGGACCTCACCCCGTCGGTCAGCTCGGCGTCGACGAGCGCCCACATCCAGTCCTCCTGCTGCTGGGCCCGCCGGGTCGCGAGCGACCCCTGCTCCTCCAGGTGGGCCCGGTGGTCGAGGACGGCCTGCCACACCTCGTCGAGGCCGGCACCGGTGAGGGCCGAGCAGGTGAGGACCGGGGGCCGTCGCACGTCGGCGCCCGGCATCATCAGCCGCATCGCCCCCATGAGCTCGCGGGCGGCGACCTTCGCCGGGGCCTCGCCGTCGCCGTCGGCCTTGTTCACCGCGACGACGTCGGCGAGCTCGAGGATGCCGCGCTTGATGCCCTGGAGCTGGTCGCCGGCACGCGCCAGGGTGAGCAGGACGAAGGTGTCGACCATCTCCGAGACGGCGATCTCGTTCTGCCCGACCCCGACCGTCTCGACGACCACGACGTCGAAGCCGGCCGCCTCCAGGACGAGCATCGACTCCCGCGTGGCGCGGGCCACCCCGCCGAGCTGGCGCCCCGAGGGACTGGGCCGCACGAAGGCGTGCTCCGACGCGGTGAGGTTCGCCATCCGGGTCCGGTCACCGAGGATCGAACCGCCGGTGCGCCGCGAGCTGGGGTCGACCGCCACGACGGCCACCCGGTGCCCACGCTCGACGAGCCGGACCCCGAGCGCGTCGATGAAGGTCGACTTGCCCGCCCCCGGCACCCCGCTGATGCCGACCCGCACCGCGTGCCCGGTGCGGTCGGCGAGCGCGGCGAGGAGCGCGCGCGACTGCTCGCGGTGCTCCGGGCGGCGCGACTCCAGGAGGGTGATCGCCCGGGCCACGTGCTGGCGCGAGCCGGCCCGCACCCCGGCGACGAGGTCCGGGACGGAGACCGTCGGCCTCACCCGAGCCGCTCGCGCAGCTCGGCGACGAGGGCGAGGGCCGCGCGGCTGATGACGGTGCCGGGCGGGTAGATCGCGTCGGCACCGGCCGCGCGCAGTGCCTCGTGGTCCTGGTCCGGGATGACGCCGCCGACGACGATCATCAGGTCCTCGCGGCCGAGCGCGTCGAGCGCCTGCCGCAGGGCCGGGACGAGGGTGAGGTGCCCGGCCGCGAGCGAGCTGACCCCGACGACGTGCACGTCGGCCTCGACGGCCTGCCGGGCCACCTCCTCCGGGGTCTGGAACAGCGGGCCCACGTCGACGTCGAAGCCGAGGTCGGCGAACGCGGTCGCGATGACCTTCTGGCCGCGGTCGTGGCCGTCCTGGCCCATCTTCGCGACGAGGATGCGCGGGCGACGGCCCTGGTCCTCCTCGAAGGCCTCCACCGCCTCCCGGGCGGCGTGGACGGTGGCGTCCTCCCCCGCCTCGGCGCTGTACACGCCCCCGATGGTACGGATCTGGGCGGTGTAGCGGCCGAACGCCTCCTCCAGCGCCATCGACATCTCCCCGACCGTGGCCTGGGCTCGGGCCGCGTCGATGGCCAGGGCGAGGAGGTTGGTGTCGAGGGTGCCGTCCGAGCCGCTGCGGGCGGCCGCGGTCATCCGGGCGAGGGCCGCGCGGCAGGCCTCGCCGTCGCGCTCGGCCCGGAGCTTCTCGAGCCGGGCGACCTGGCTCGAGCGGACGGCGGCGTTGTCGACCTTGAGCACCTCGAACGGCTCGTCGACGTCGACCGCGTAGGTGTTGACCCCGATGACCGGCTGCTGGCCCGAGTCGATCCGCGCCTGGGTGCGGGCGGCGGCCTCCTCGATCCGCAGCTTCGGGATGCCGGCCTCGATCGCCTTCGCCATGCCGCCGGCGGCCTCGACCTCCTCGAGGTGCTCCCAGGCCCGGCGCGCGAGGTCGTGCGTCAGCCGCTCGACGTAGGCCGAGCCGCCCCACGGGTCGATGACCCGTGTCGTCCCGGACTCCTGCTGGAGCACGAGCTGGGTGTTGCGGGCGATCCGCGCCGAGAAGTCGGTGGGGAGCGCCACGGCCTCGTCGAGGGCGTTGGTGTGCAGGCTCTGGGTGTGCCCCTGGGTCGCCGCCATCGCCTCGACACAGGTGCGGACGACGTTGTTGTAGACGTCCTGCGCCGTGAGCGACCAGCCGGAGGTCTGGCAGTGCGTGCGCAGCGACAGCGACTTGGGGTTGGTCGCGCCCTGCGCGCGGACGAGACGGGCCCACAGCAGCCGGGCCGCCCGCATCTTGGCGACCTCCATGTAGAAGTTCATCCCGATCGCCCAGAAGAACGACAGCCGCGGCGCGAACCCGTCGACGTCGAGGCCGACCGCCTTCCCCGCCCGCAGGTACTCCACGCCGTCGGCGAGGGTGTACGCGAGCTCGAGGTCCTGCGTCGCCCCGGCCTCCTGCATGTGGTACCCGGAGATGGAGATCGAGTTGTAGCGCGGCATCTTCTGGCTCGTGAACGCGAAGATGTCGCTGATGATCCGCATCGAGGGCTCGGGCGGGTAGATGTAGGTGTTGCGGACCATGAACTCCTTGAGGATGTCGTTCTGGATGGTCCCCGTGAGCTGCTCGGGTGCGACGCCCTGCTCCTCGGCCGCGACGACGTAGAGCGCGAGCACCGGGATGACGGCGCCGTTCATCGTCATCGACACCGACATCCGGTCGAGCGGGATGCCGTCGAAGAGGGTGCGCATGTCGTAGATGGAGTCGATGGCCACCCCGGCCATCCCGACGTCGCCGGCGACCCGCGGATGGTCGGAGTCGTAGCCGCGGTGCGTCGCGAGGTCGAAGGCGACCGACAGGCCCTTCTGCCCCGCCGCGAGGTTGCGGCGGTAGAAGGCGTTGGACGCCTCGGCGGTGGAGAAGCCGGCGTACTGGCGGATGGTCCACGGCTGCGTCGTGTACATCGTCGGGTAGGGGCCGCGCAGGTACGGCGGGGCGCCCGGCACGGTGTCGAGGAAGTCGAGCCCCGTGAGGTCGGCCTCGGTGTAGAGCCGGGGCACCTCGATCCCCTCGGGTGTCGTCCACGACGGGCCGGGCGACGCCGCCGCGCCCTGCTCGGGCTCGCCCGGGCCGAGGTCGAGGCCGGTGAAGTCGGGAACCGTGGTCATCGGGGGCCTCCTGTCGTCGGGGCGCCGAGCCGGTCGAGGAGGTCGTCCAGGAGGGCGACGACGTCCATCCCGTCGAAGACCTCGCCATCGACCAGGTCGGCGTGCTCGCCGAGCTCCGTGGCGCGGCCGGCGACGAGGACGTCCTCGGCTCCGGCACCACGCAGCTCCTCGACGGCGGTCGGACCGTGCTCCGCGTACTGACCGCGGCTGCTCGCGAGGACGGCGACGGGGGCGGGGGCGTCGGTGGTGGCGATGCCGCCGGAGGCCAGCAGGTTGGTGACGAAGGCCTGGCGGGCACCGAAGTCGCGCTGGGTCCCGAGGGTGCGGAGCGTGACGGCCGGGTGCCCGGCGGCGGCGGCCCGGTCGCGCAGCGCCTCGTACGCCGCGGCGTCCCGGCGCGGGACGAAGGCGCCGTCGGCGACGTCGAGCGCGAGCCTGGCCCGGCGCTCGGGCGCGGTGCCCTCGAGGTTCGGGAACATGGAGACCCCGGTGAGGGGGCGTTCGCGGGTCGCGATGAGCCGCTCCCGCTCGGCGGTGGCCGCCTCGACCCACTCACGGAGCACCCCGTCCTCGAGCGCCCGGAGGACTCCCCCGGCCCGCTCGACCTCCTGGAACCGGACCCAGACGCGCTCGGCCACCTCGTCGGTCAGCGACTCGAGGTACCACGACCCGCCCCCGGGGTCGGTGACGCGCCCGACGTTCGACTCGTCGGCGAGCAGGATCTGGGTGTTGCGGGCAAGCCTGCGGGAGAATCGCTCCGGCAGCCCTGCCACGGTGTCGTGGGGCAGCACGGTGACCGCGTCGGCGCCACCGACCGAGGCCCCGAAGGTCGCGAGGGTGCCCCGGAGGACGTTGACGAACGGCTCCTCCCTGCTGGCCATCCGCAGGCTCGTCACGGCATGGGTGCGGACGCCGCGGTCCGCCGGGGCCACCCCCACGGCCTCCCCGACCCGGGCCCAGACCCGGCGCAGTGCGCGCAGGGACGCCGCCGTGAGGAACTGGTCGGCCGTCGCGCTGACCCGGAACTCGACCTCGGCGAACGCGTCCGCGGCCGAGACCCCCTCGCCCTCGAGGTGGCGCAGGTAGGCGACGCCGGTGGCGACCGCCACGGCGAGCGCGTCGACCTCACTGGCCCCGGCGTCGTGCAGGACCCGGGCGTCGACGGTGACGGCGCGCCACCCGTCCCGACCGGTGCACTCCCGGACCAGCTCGCCCAGCGGGCCGAGGTCGGCCGGGCGGCCCGTGCGCAGGGCCGCGCCGACGGGGTCGAGGCCGAGGTTGCCCCCCACCGAGGTCCGGTCGCCGACGACGTCGAGGAGTGCCCGGGCGGCGCCGGCCTGGTCGGTCCACGACGAGACGACGACCGGGGCGAGGTCGAGCCGCACGTCGGAGAGCACCTCGCGGAGATCGGCCGCCGCCACGCCGTCCTCCCCCACGTGGACCCACACGGAGGTGACACCGTGCTCGAGGTCGTCGAGCACGGCGGCGCGGGACACGGCAGGGTCGGGGTCGTCGTGCAGCTGGCGGACGTCCCACGGGTGGTCGGGGTCCCGGACGGCGCGCCCGCGGGTGAACGGCATGGCGCCGGGGTGGCCCAGCGGACGGTCCTCGCGCAGGTAGAGCCCCTGCGTGCTCAGGCCGCCGTCGAGGGCGGTGACGAGGGCCTCCTCGGCGCCGGCCGCGTCGAGGCGGTCACCCTCGGCGCGCCGCTTGTTGAGCACCCCGGCGACGAGCTCGAGCCAGTCCTCCCGGGTGCGCGGATCGAACCCTGCGGCGAGGGCGAGTGGGTCCTGCACGGGTGACGACGGCGTCATCGAGCCCTCCTCGGTCGGCGGTCCGGTCCGACGCCAACCCTAGCCACGGCCGCCCGGCGGCTCACCGAGAGATACCGCACACCGGTCGGGTCAGGCCGGGGCGATGTCCGCGAAGGGGACGCCGAGGGCGGCGAGCCGCTCGCGGCCGCCGTCGATCGCGGTGAGGACGCAGGTCCCGGCCTCGGTGACGGCGATCGAGTGCTCCCAGTGGGCCGCGCGGGAACCGTCGCGCGTGACGACCGTCCACTCGTCCTCGAGGACGGTGTTGTCCTGGTCGCCGAGGGTCACCATCGGCTCGATGCAGATCGTCAGTCCCTCGCAGACGCGCGGGCTCCGGCCCTGGACCCGGTAGTTGGGGACCTGGGGGTCCATGTGCATCGAGGTGCCGATCCCGTGCCCGACGTAGTCCTCGACGATGCCGTACTCGCGGGCGCGCCGGGTGCCGGCGTCGGTGAGGGCGTCCTCGACGGCGGCACCGACGGCGTACAGCGGCTCCCCCACCCGGAGGGCCACGATGCCGGCCCACAGCGACGCCTCGGTGTCCTCGCTCAGCGCGAGGTCCTCGGGGCGCGCCACCTCGGCCCCGCCGACGACGACGGTGATGGCGGCGTCCCCGTTCCAGCCGGCGATCTCGGCCCCGCAGTCGACCGAGAGCAGGTCGCCCTCCTCGAGGACGCGCGGACCGGGGATCCCGTGCACGATCTGCTCGTTGACCGAGGTGCACAGGGTGTGCCGGTACCCCGGGACGAGCTGGAAGTTCGGGACGCCGCCGTGGTCGCGGATGAACGTCTCGGCGAGGGTGTCGAGCTCGAGCGTCGTCATCCCCGGGCGCACGGCGCCGGCCACCAGCTCGAGGGTGCGCCCCACGAGCAGGCCGGCCGTGCGCATCGACGCGAGCTGCTCCGGTGTCTTGCCCTCGCACCGGTCACGCGTGAAGAGTCCCATGCCGCGGCACCATACCCGTGGCCCCCCGCCACCCCGCATTCCCGCCACGACCCGGTCGAGTGAACAGGACACGCCGTCGGGGTCCTGGGCGAAGGCCACCGCCCTGTCGACCAGGTCGACGGGGACGGAGCGAGCGTGCGCGAGGAGCCGGACGCGCCGGAGAGCTCTCCACAGCACCGGTGGTGCCGCCGGGGGTCAGCCGAGGGCTGCGGTGACCCGCTCGGTGACGGCGTCGACCGCGCCGTCACCGTCGACCTCGACGAGCAGCCCGCGCTCGCGGTAGGTGTCCGACAGCGGCCGGGTCTCGCGGTGGTAGATGGCCATCCGCTCGCGGATGATCTCCTCGGTGTCGTCGGCGCGACCCTCGGTCTCGGCCCGCTTGAGGAGCCGGCCCACGACGACGTCGTCGTCGACGGTCAGCTCGAGGACGCGGTCGAGGGAGCTGCCGTGGGCGGCGAGCATGCCGTCGAGCGCCTCGACCTGGGCGAGCGTGCGCGGGTAGCCGTCGAGCAGGAAGCCCCGTGCGCAGTCGTCCTGGCCGAGGCGGTCCTCGACGATCGCGTTCGTGATCTCGTCGGAGACGTACCCGCCGGAGGCGAGGATCTCCTTGACCTGCAGGCCGAGCTCGGTCTCGTTCTTGATGTTGGCCCGGAAGATGTCCCCGGTGGAGATCGCGGGGATGTCGTAGTGGTCGGCGATGCGGGACGCCTGGGTGCCCTTACCGGCACCGGGAGGCCCGAGGATGATGAGACGCATCATGACGGGGCCCCCGCGGAGTATTCGGAGGAGCGAAGCGGGGCGGGTCCCACGCTCTGCGTGGGAGGAACTTCGTGGGGTGTCATCAACGGAGGAACCCTTCGTAGTGACGCTGCTGCAGCTGGGCCTCGATCTGCTTCACGGTCTCCAGCCCGACACCGACGATGATGAGGATCGAGGTGCCGCCGAAGGGGAAGTTCTGGTTCGCGTCCACCAGGACCAGCGCGATGAGCGGGAGCAGGGAGATGAGCGCGAGGTAGATCGCGCCTGGCACGGTGATCCTGGTGAGGACGTAGTTGAGGTACTCGGCCGTGGGTCGCCCGGCCCGGATACCCGGGATGAAGCCGCCGTACTTCTTCATGTTGTCCGCGACCTCGGTGGGGTTGAACGTGATCGAGACGTAGAAGAACGTGAAGAAGAGGATGAGCCCCGTGTAGAGGGCCATGTAGTAGGGGTGGTCTCCCCGCACGAGGTGGGCGTTGATCCAGTCGACCCAGCCGGGGTTGACGCCGTCCGGGCTGGAGTTGAACTGCGCGACGAGGGTGGGCAGCGTCAGCAGCGAGCTCGCGAAGATGACCGGGATGACACCGGCCATGTTGACCTTGAGCGGGATGTACGTGGACGTCCCCCCGTAGACCCGGCGCCCGACCATCCGCTTGGCGTACTGGACCGGGATGCGCCGCTGGCTCTGCTCGACGAACACGACGAGGGCGATGACGACGAAGCCGAGGAGGATGACGCCGAGGAAGACGCCCCAGCCGGACCGCTGCTGGATGGCCCAGAGCGACCCGGGGAACTGGGCGGCGATCGAGGTGAAGATCAGGAGGGACATGCCGTTGCCGACGCCCTTGTCGGTGATCAGCTCACCGAACCACATGATCATCCCGGTCCCGGCCGTCATCGTCAGCACCATGATGAGGATCGTGACGACCGAGTTGTCGGACAGGATGTTCGTGCACGACGGGTTGTTGAACAGCGTCTGCGGGTTCTGGGCGAAGGTGATGAGCGTCGAGCTCTGGAGGATCGCGAGCCCGATCGTCAGGTAGCGCGTGTACTGCGTCATCTTGGTCTGACCGGCCTGGCCCTCCTTCTTGAGGGCCTCGAACCGCGGGATGACGACGGTGAGCAGCTGGATGATGATGCTCGCCGTGATGTACGGCATGATCCCCAGCGCGAAGACCGAGAGCTGGAGCAGCGCGCCGCCGCTGAACAGGTTGATCAGCCCGAGCAGCTGGTTGCTGGTGTCCGCACCGCTGATGCACTGCTGGACCAGCGGGTAGCTGACGCCGGGCGTCGGCACGTGCGAGCCCAGCCGGAAGATCACGATGACGAACATCGTGAAGAGCAGCTTCCTGCGCAGGTCGGGCGTCCTGAACGCGCGGCCGAAAGCAGTGAGCACGAGGTCCTCCAGGGTGCGGCCGGGGGTGTGGCCGCGTCGTCAGCGATCCGTCACAACATACCCGTAGGTCCCGGCTGGGCCGGAACCGCCGGGCGGGTCGAACGCGGCGCAGGGCCGGCTCCGAGGGAACCTCCGGAGCCGGCCCTGCGGCACGCGGTCACGAGCAGGGGTCAGGCGGTCGTCGCCGAGCCGCCCGCCGCCTCGATCTTCTCCTTGGCGCTGGTGGAGAACGCGGCAGCCGTGACGTTGACCGCCACGGTGATCTCACCGCTGCCGAGCACCTTCACGGGGTGCCCGTCGCGCACGGCGCCCTTGGCGACCAGGTCCTCGACGGTCACGTCGCCACCGCTCGGGTAGAGCGCGGAGAGACGGTCGAGGTTGACGACCTGGTACTCGGTCTTGAACGGGTTCTTGAAGCCGCGGAGCTTCGGGAACCGCATGTGCAGCGGGGTGGTGCCACCCTGGAAACCGGGCCGCACCTGGTAGCGGGCCTTGGTGCCCTTGGTACCGCGACCGGCGGTCTTGCCGCGCCGGCCACCCTCACCGCGACCGACGCGGATCTTGGCGGACTTCGCACCCGGCGCGGGGCGCAGGTGGTGCACCTTGAGGGCGGTCGCCTCGGGGGCGGCAGCCTCGGTGGCCTTCGTGGTGTCGGCCATGATCACTCAACCTCCTCGACGGCGACGAGGTGCGTCACCGTGTTGACCATCCCGCGGATCTCGGGACGGTCCTCCTTGACGACGACGTCGCCGATGCGCTTCAGGCCGAGGGACCGCAGGGTGTTGCGCTGGTTCTGCTTGCCCCCGATCCCGGAGCGGGTCTGGGTCACCTTGAGTCGTCCCATCACGCACCAGCCTTGGCCTCGGCGAGGCCGGCGGCCTGCGCACGGAGCATGGCGGCCGGGGCGACCTGGTCGACCGGCAGGCCACGGCGGGCGGCGACGGCCTCCGGACGCTCGAGGCCCTTGAGGGCCGCGACGACCGCGTGGACGATGTTGATCGCGTTGTCCGAGCCGAGGCTCTTGGACAGCACGTCGTGGATGCCGGCGCACTCGAGCACCGCGCGCACCGGGCCACCGGCGATGACACCGGTACCGGGGCTGGCGGGACGGAGCATGACGACACCGGCGGCGGCCTCACCCTGGATGGGGTGGGGGATGGTGCCCTGGATGCGGGGGACGCGGAAGAAGTTCTTCTTCGCCTCCTCGACACCCTTGGCGATCGCCGCGGGCACCTCCTTGGCCTTGCCGTAGCCGACACCGACGGTGCCGTCACCGTCGCCGACGACGACGAGGGCGGTGAAGCTGAAGCGACGGCCGCCCTTGACGACCTTGGCGACGCGGTTGATGGTCACGACGCGCTCGAGGTACTGGTTCTTCTCGGCCTCGCGGGAGTCGCGGCCGCCGCGACGGTCGTCACGGCTGCCACGGCGGTCGCCGCGCTCGGCGCCGCCGGTCCCGGTGCCTCGACGCTGGGGTCCTGGCATCAGATGGTCCTCTTCTCGACGTTCGTGGTGGTACGGGCAGCGTGGGTCACAGGGCCAGCCCGCCTTCCCGAGCGCCGTCCGCGATGGCGGCGACGCGGCCGTGGTAGCGGTTGCCACCCCGGTCGAAGACGACGGCCTCGACCCCGACGGCCTTGGCGCGAGCAGCGACGAGCTCGCCGACCTTCTTGGCCTTCTCCCGCTTGTCGCCCTCGAGGGTCCGGACGTCGGACTCCATGGTCGACGCGGACGCGACGGTCTTGCCCACGGTGTCGTCGACGACCTGGACGAAGACGTGCCGCGCGGAGCGCGAGACGACGAGGCGGGGCCGGACGGCGGTGCCGCTGACCTGCTTGCGGACGCGGGTGTGACGGCGGACGCGTGCGGCCGACTTGCCCTTGGCGCGCTTGACGATCATTGCCATCGGTTACTTACCAGCCTTTCCGACCTTGCGGCGGATCTGCTCGCCCGCGTAGCGGACACCCTTGCCCTTGTACGGGTCGGGCTTGCGGAGCTTGCGGATGTTCGCGGCGGTCTCGCCGACGAGCTGCTTGTCGATGCCCTGGACCGAGAACCGCGTCGGGTTCTCCACCGTGAAGGTGATGCCGGCCGGGGGCTCGACGGTGATCGAGTGCGAGTAGCCGAGGGCGAACTCGAGGGTGGAGCCCTTGGCCTGCACGCGGTAACCGGTGCCGTGGATCTCGAGCTTCTTCTCGTAGCCCTCGGTCACACCGAGCACCATGTTGTTGATGAGCGAGCGGGTCAGGCCGTGGAGCGAGCGCGACTCGCGCTCGTCGTCGGGACGCTTGACCTCCAGGGAGCCGTCGGCCTGGTCGACCGTGATCGGCTCCGCGACGGTGTGCGAGAGCTCGCCCTTGGGGCCCTTGACGGTGACGGTCTGACCGGTGATGGTCACGTCGACACCGCCGGGGACGGTGACGGGGAGTCGTCCGATTCGCGACATGTCAGCTACCCCTTACCAGACGTAGGCGAGGACTTCTCCGCCTACACCCTTGTTGGCGGCCTGCCTGTCGGTGAGGAGGCCGGAGGACGTCGAGATGATCGCGACACCGAGGCCGCCGAGCACCTTGGGAAGGTTGGTCGACTTGGCGTACACGCGCAGGCCGGGCTTGCTGACGCGGCGCAGGCCGGCGATCGAGCGCTCCCGGTTCGGGCCGTACTTGAGGTTGACGACGAGGGTCTGTCCGACCTCCGCCTCCTCGACGGTCCAGCCGGCGATGTAGCCCTCGGCCTCGAGGATCTCGGCGATGTGGCTCTTGAGCTTCGAGAACGGCATGGAGACGTCGTCCTTGTGCGCCGAGTTGGCGTTCCGGACGCGGGTCAACATGTCCGCAATCGGGTCTGTCATGGTCATTGGGCTTCTCCGCCCCTTCTCACCGCGGTTTCTGCCGGAAGGAATCTCCCGGCGGACCTGCGATGTAGATGGTCTGTGGATGGGTGCCGCACGTGCGGCGGGTCAGGACTTACCAGCTGGACTTGGTCACGCCCGGGAGCTCGCCCGCGTGGGCCATCTCCCGGAGGCAGATCCGGCACAGGCCGAACTTGCGGTAGACCGAGTGCGGACGGCCGCAGCGCTGGCAGCGGGTGTAACCGCGGACCGCGAACTTCGGCTTCTTGTTCGCCTTGTTGACGAGGGCAGTCTTGGCCATTGCTCAGTTCTCCTTGAACGGGAAGCCGAGCGCCTTGAGCAGCGCGCGTCCCTCGTCGTCGTTCGTCGCGGTCGTCACGACGGTGATGTCCATGCCGCGGACCCGGTCGATCTTGTCCTGGTCGATCTCGTGGAACATCGACTGCTCGGTGAGACCGAAGGTGTAGTTGCCGTGGCCGTCGAACTGCTTCGGCGAGAGACCGCGGAAGTCGCGGATGCGCGGGAGGGCGACCGACACGAGCCGGTCGAGGAACTCCCACATCCGGTCGCCGCGCAGCGTGGTGTGCGTGCCGATCGGCATGCCCTCGCGGAGCTTGAACTGCGCGATGGACTTGCGGGCCCGGGTGACGACCGGCTTCTGGCCGGTGATCGCCGTGAGGTCGCGGACGGCGCCCTCGATGAGCTTGCTGTCCTTCGCGGCGTCGCCGACGCCCATGTTGACGACGACCTTGGTGACGCCCGGGATCTGCATGACGTTCGGGTAGTCGAACTGCTCCCGGAGCGAGCTCTTGATCTCGTCCTGGTAGCGCGCCTTGAGGCGGGGCTGGGTAGCGGTGTCTGCCATGTCTCTCACAGGTCCTTGCCCGAGCGCACGCCGACGCGGACGCGGGTCGCCTTCTGGCGCCCGTCACGCTCGACGGTCTCGACGCGGGTCTTGATCCGGGTCGGCTTCTTGTCCGAGGGGTCGACGATGGCCACGTTGCTCACGTGGATCGGCGCCTCCTGGACGATGAGGCCACCGGTGCGGCTGCCACGGTTCGACTCGCCCGCCTTGGTGTGCCGGGTGACCCGGTTCACGCCCTCGACGGTGACGCGGTCGGTCTCACGGTTGACCGCGATGACCTTGCCCGTGCTGCCCTTGTCCTTGCCGGCGAGCACCTGGACGGTGTCGCCCTTCTTGATCTTCGCCATGGGTCAGAGCACCTCCGGGGCCAGGCTGATGATCTTCATGAACTTCTTCTCGCGCAGCTCACGCCCGACGGGGCCGAAGATGCGCGTGCCGCGCGGGTCCCCGTCGGTGCGGAGGATGACGGCGGCGTTCTCGTCGAACTTGATGTAGGACCCGTCGGAACGACGGCGCTCCTTCTTGGTCCGCACGATGACCGCCTTGACGACGTCACCCTTCTTGACGTTGCCGCCCGGGATCGCGTCCTTGACGGTGGCGACGATGGTGTCGCCGATGCCGGCGTACCGGCGACCCGAGCCACCGAGAACACGGATGCAGAGGATCTCCTTCGCACCGGTGTTGTCGGCGACTCGCAGTCGCGACTCCTGCTGGATCACTGTTATCTCCTAATGTCGTGCTGGTTCTCACGCGCGCAGGCGCGGAGCCTGGCCGAACTACGGCTTACTTGGCCTTCTCGAGGATCTCGACGATGCGCCAGCGCTTCGTCGCGGACAGCGGCCGGGTCTCCATGATGAGAACGCGGTCGCCGACTCCGGCGGCGTTGGCCTCGTCGTGGGCCTTGACCTTGCTCGTGCGGCGGATGACCTTGCCGTAGAGCGCGTGCTTGACGCGGTCCTCGACCTCGACGACGACGGTCTTGTCCATCTTGTCGCTGACCACGTAGCCCTGGCGGGTCTTGCGGTCCTTGCGGTCGATCGTGGCGGTCACGGTCTCGTCCTTCTTCTCACTCACTTGGCCTCACCCTTCACGCCGATACCGAGCTCGCGCTCACGCATCTCGGTGTAGATCCGGGCGATGTCCTTGCGGACGGCGCGCAGCCGCCCGTGGTTGTCCAGCTGCCCGGTGGCGGACTGGAACCGGAGGTTGAACAGCTCCTCCTTGGCCTTGCGCAGCTCGTCGACCAGACGGTCGTCCTCGAAACCACGCAGTTCCTGGGGGCTCAGGTCCTTGGAACCGACTGCCATCAGAAGTCACCACCCTCACGCCGGACGAAGCGGCACTTCATCGGCAGCTTGTGCATCGCGAGGCGCAGGGCCTCACGCGCGACGTCCTCCGGGACACCGGAGAGCTCGAACATGATCCGGCCCGGCTTGACGTTGGCGATCCACCACTCGGGCGAGCCCTTGCCGGAGCCCATGCGGGTCTCGGCCGGCTTCTTCGTCAGCGGACGGTCCGGGTAGATGTTGATCCAGACCTTTCCGCCGCGCTTGATGTAGCGGGTCATCGCGATACGCGCGGACTCGATCTGACGGTTCGTGACGTAGGCGGGCTCGAGAGCCTGGATGCCGTAGTCGCCGAACGCGATGGTCGTACCGCCCTTGGCCATCCCGGACCGGCCGGGGTGGTGCTGCTTGCGGTGCTTGACTCGACGGGGAATCAACATGGTCAGGACTCCTCGGTCTTCGCGGCCGGGGCCTGCTCGGCCGGGGCCTGCGCGGCGGCGGGGGCCTCGGTGCGACGGGCGCGGGCCGGACGGTCGGGACCGTCACGGCGCGGGCCACGACCCTGGCGCGGCGCGGTGGCCTGCTGGGCCGCGAGCTCGCGCGCGGTCATGTCGCCCTTGTAGATCCACACCTTGACGCCGATGCGCCCGAACGTGGTCTTGGCCTCGTACAGGCCGTAGTCGATCTGCGCGCGGAGGGTGTGCAGCGGCACGCGCCCCTCGCGGTAGAACTCGGTCCGGCTCATCTCGGCGCCGCCGAGGCGGCCGGAGACCTGCACGCGGATGCCCTTGGCGCCGGCGCGGGTGGCCGACTGCATCCCCTTGCGCATGGCGCGACGGAACGACACGCGGGCCGAGAGCTGCTCGGCGATGCCCTGCGCGACGAGCTGGGCCTCGACCTCGGGGTTCTTGACCTCGAGGATGTTCAGCTGGACCTGCTTGCCGGTGAGCTTCTCGAGCTCGCCACGGATGCGGTCGGCCTCGGCGCCGCGGCGACCGATGACGATGCCGGGGCGGGCGGTGTGGATGTCGACGCGGACGCGGTCACGCGTGCGCTCGATGTCGACACGGGCGATACCGGCGCGGTCCATGCCCGTGGACATGAGCTTGCGGATGGCCACGTCCTCCTTGACGTAGTCGCGGTAACGCTGGCCCTCCTTGGTGGAGTCGGCGAACCAACGGCTCTTGTGCTCCGTCGTGATCCCGAGACGGAAGCCGTGCGGGTTGACCTTCTGTCCCATCAGCGGGTGCCTCCGTTCGTGGTCTTGGCGGGCTGGGGAGCGACGACCACGGTGATGTGGCTCGTGCGCTTGTTGATGCGGCCGGCGCGACCCTGTGCGCGCGGGCGGAAACGCTTCATCGTCGGGCCCTCGTCGACGAAGGCCTGGGCGACGACGAGCTCGCGCTCGTCGAACCGCTCGGCGGTCTGGTCGGCCCGGACCCGCGCGTTGGCGATCGCGGACTCGAGGACCTTGAGGACCGGCTCGCTCGCGCCCTGGGGGGCGAAGCGCAGCACCGAGATCGCGTCACTCGCGTTCTTGCCGCGAATGAGGTCGACGACCCGGCGGGCCTTCATCGGCGTCACCCGGACGTGGCGGGCGATCGCCCGCGCCTCGAGGGTGGTGGTTTCGGTGGCCATCAGCGACGACGCCCCTTCTTGTCTTCCTTCACGTGACCCTTGAAGGTGCGGGTCGGTGCGAACTCGCCGAGCTTGTGGCCGACCATCGACTCGGTGACGAACACCGGGACGTGCTTGCGGCCGTCGTGGACGGCGAGGGTGTGACCGAGCATGTCGGGCGAGATGACCGACCGACGCGACCAGGTCTTGATGACGTTCTTGGTGCCCGCTTCGTTCTGGACATCCACCTTCTTCTGGAGGTGGTCGTCGATGAAGGGGCCCTTCTTCAGGCTACGAGGCATTCCAGGCTCCTTGTCAGCGCTTCTTGCCAGTGCGGCGGCGGCGGACGATCATCTTGTCGCTCGGCTTGCCGGGGCGACGGGTCCGGCCCTCGGGCTGGCCCCACGGCGACACCGGGTGGCGTCCACCGGAGGTGCGACCCTCACCACCACCGTGCGGGTGGTCGACCGGGTTCATGACGACACCGCGGACGGTCGGGCGCTTGCCCTTCCAGCGCATGCGGCCGGCCTTGCCCCAGTTGATGTTCGACTGCTCGGCGTTGCCGACCTCGCCGACCGTGGCGCGGCAGCGCGCGTCGACGTTGCGGATCTCCCCGGACGGCAGCCGCAGCTGCGCATAGGGGCCGTCCTTGGCGACGAGCTGCACGCGGACCCCGGCGGAGCGGGCGATCTTCGCACCGCCACCGGGCCGGAGCTCGACGGCGTGGACGACCGTACCGGTCGGGATGTTGCGCAGCGGGAGGCTGTTGCCCGGCTTGATGTCCGAGCCCGGCCCGTTCTCGATCGTCGCGCCCTGCTCCAGGCCGCGCGGCGCGAGGATGTAGCGCTTCTCGCCGTCGGCGTAGTGCAGCAGCGCGATGCGCGCGGTGCGGTTCGGGTCGTACTCGATGTGCGCGACCTTGGCGGGCACGCCGTCCTTGTCGTGGCGACGGAAGTCGATCACGCGGTAGGCCCGCTTGTGGCCACCCCCGATGTGACGGGTCGTGATGCGGCCGTTGTTGTTGCGGCCACCGCTCTTGGACAGCGGGCGAACGAGGGACTTCTCGGGGGTGGAGCGGGTGACCTCGACGAAGTCGGCCACGCTCGACCCGCGACGCCCCGGCGTCGTCGGCTTGTACTTACGAATACCCATGTCTGTTCAGTCCTCAGCTTCCTCAGGCGCCGGCGCTGCCGAAGATGTCGATCGAGCCCTCGCGGAGGGTGACGATCGCGCGCTTGGTGTCCTTGCGCTTGCCGATGCCGAACCGCGTGCGACGGGCCTTGCCCTTGCGGTTCATGGTGTGGACCGAGTCGACCTTGACGCCGAAGACCTGCTCGACGGCGATCTTGATCTCGGTCTTGTTCGAGCGCGGGTCGACGATGAAGGTGTACTTGCCCTCGTCGAGGAGCCCGTAGGACTTCTCGGACACGACCGGCGCGATCAAGATGTCGCGGGGGTTCTTGGTCTGGCTCACTTCTCGTCCTCCCCGTTGTCGCTGCCGGCAACGCCGACTTCGTCGCTGTTGGCGGCACCGTCAGCGGGGCCCGGCTCGGCCTTGGCGGCGGTCTTCTTCGCCGCGGCCTTCTTGGCCGGCTTGGCGGTCTCGACCGTCTCGCCGGTGAAGGCCTCGTACGCGGCCTTGGTGAAGACGACGTCGTCGGCGCACAGCACGTCGTACGTGTTGAGCTGGTCGACGGCGAGGACGTGCACCTCGGCGAGGTTGCGCACCGACTTCATCGAGACGATGTCGCTGCGGTCCAGGACCACGAGCAGGTTCGGGCGCTCGGTGAGCGCGGCGAACAGCGCGCGGGCGTCCTTGGTCGAGGGGGCCTCGCCGGTGGCGATCGACTCCACGACGTGGATGCGGCCGTGGCGGGCCCGGTCGGAGAGGGCACCGCGCAGGGCGGCGGCCTTCATCTTCTTGGGGGTCCGCTGGGCGTAGTCGCGCGGCTGCGGGCCGTGGACGGTGCCACCGCCGGCGAACTGCGGCGCACGGGTCGAGCCCTGGCGGGCGCGGCCGGTGCCCTTCTGGCGGTACGGCTTGCGACCGCCGCCGCGGACCTCACCGCGCGTCTTCGTCGCGTGCGTGCCCTGACGGGCGGCCGCGAGCTGGGCGACGACGACCTGGTGGATCAGCGGGACGTTCGTCTGGACGTCGAAGATCTCCGAGGGGAGCGCGACGTCGATCGTGGTGGTAGCCATCTGGGTCAGGCCCCCTTCGCGGCCGAGCGGACGAGGACGACCGCGCCGCGGGGACCGGGAACGGCACCCTTGAGCAGCAGCAGGCCCTTCTCGGCGTCCACGGCGTGGATCGTGAGGTTCTGGGTGGTCTGTCGCACGCCGCCCATGCGGCCGGCCATGCGCATGCCCTTGAACACGCGACCGGGGGTGGCGCACCCGCCGATCGAACCGGGCTTGCGGTGGTTCTTGTGCGAGCCGTGGGAGGAGCTGACGCCGTGGAAGCCGTGACGCTTCATGACGCCGGCGAAGCCCTTGCCCTTGGTCGTCGCGGAGACGTCGACGTCGGAGCCGACCTCGAAGGTGTCGGCGCCGAGCTCCTGGCCGAGGGTGTACTCGCCGGCGTCGGCGGTACGGATCTCGATGAGGAAGCGGCGCGGCGTGACACCGGCCTTGTCGAAGTGGCCGGTGAGCGGCTTGGTCACCTTGCGCGGGTCGATCGCGCCGAAGCCGAGCTGCACGGCGGCATAGCCGTCGGTCTCGGCGTCGCGGACCTGCGTCACGACGTTCGGGCCGGCCTGGATCACGGTGACGGGCACGAGCTTGTTGTTCTCGTCCCACACCTGGGTCATGCCGAGCTTGGTGCCCAGCAGGCCCTTCTGGGTCTTGGTGGCAGTGGTGGTCATCGCGAGCCTCAGAGCTTGATCTCGATGTTGACGTCAGCCGGGAGGTCGAGACGCATCAACGAGTCGACGGCCTTGGGCGTCGGGTCGATGATGTCGATGAGGCGCTTGTGGGTGCGCATCTCGAAGTGCTCGCGGCTGTCCTTGTACTTGTGCGGCGACCGGATGACGCAGAAGACGTTCTTCTCCGTCGGGAGCGGCACGGGGCCGACCACGGTCGCTCCGGCCCGCGTGACCGTGTCGACGATCTTGCGCGCCGAGCTGTCGATGACCTCGTGGTCATACGACTTCAAGCGGATGCGGATCTTCTGTCCCGCCATCTGACGTTCCCGTCTCTCTACTCGCCGTCCATCTGTCAAAGGCCGGCTCCTCGTGACCTCCGCCCCCCGCGGTCGGGCGTGTCGCCCTGAGTCCGCATGACGGCCGTGCGCGGTCTCCCGCACTCGTCCGTGGGTTCGGCTGTCCCGGTGGAACCGGGGCCTGGCTCTTCGCCGACGAGCCGCCCCGCCGACCGGCGGTTCGAGTCCTCGTCGCGGTGGGCGCAGGCGACCCTCGCGGGTCACTCGCGCACGCCAAGCAACCCAGTCAGTGTGCCAGAGGTCGGGGGGCCCGACCAAATCGGGGGATACACCCGTCCGCTCCCCCACCGACGCACCCCTCGCGACGTGGCGCGTCGCACCTCAACGGGGTGCCGCCCGGAGGCGCGGGCCCAGCGTCACGAGCGCGACGCCGCCGACGAGCACCGCCCCACCGACCACGGCGAGAACCGTCGGCCGCTCCCCGTCGGCGAGCCACGCGGCGAGCATCCCGATCGGCGGCACCAGCAGGGTGAACGGTGCCACCTCGGACGCCGGGTGGCGGGTCAGCAGCCGGTTCCAGATCCCGTAGCCGACGAGGCTGGCGAGCCCCGCCGTGTACGCCGTCGAGGCCCAGTTGACCGGTGAGAGGTGGGTCAGGGCCTGACCCACCACCGCCGGCCCGTCGACGAGGCAGGCGAGCGCGAGCACCGGAAGCGGCACGACGAGCGCGGACCACACGGTGAGGCCCAGTCCGCCGGGGACCCCCAACCGGCGCACGAGCACGTTGCCCGTGGCCCACGAGGCGGCGGCCAGCACGCAGAGGACGACCCCGAGGGCCGCGACGCTCCCGCCGCGCCCCAGCGCGACGACACCCAGCCCGAGGACCCCGGCGCCGACCCCCAGCAGCTGGACCCGCATGGGCCGCTCCCCGAGCACCAGGGCGGCCAGGCCCACCGTGATGACCGCCTGCGCCTGGAGGACGAGCGAGGCCAGCCCCGGGGGCATCCCCACGGCGAGCGAGGTGTAGAGCAGCCCGAACTGGCCCAGGCTCATGAAGGCACCGACGGCGAGGACCCTCGACAGCGGCGCGGCCGGACGGGCCACGAACGGAAGCGCGAGGAGGACGACGGCGAAGCGGAGCGCGACGAACACCAGCGGGGGCACCCCGGCGAGTCCGCGGTCGATGACGACGAAGTTCAGCCCCCAGACCACCATGACGGCGACGGCGGCGAGCGAGTCCTTGGGGGGCACGGGCTCATTCTGCGGCCCCGGGCCGCGGAGCCGTACGGTGGCCCCATGACCGCGCGGGCCCGCAACGCCCCCCGGGGCCGGCCGACCCTCACCACCGAGCGGCTCGTCCTCCGACCGCTCACCTGGGACGACCTCCCCGAGCTCGAGGCCCTGGACGCCGACCCCGAGGTGACCCGGTTCCTCGGGCCGGCGGGGACGCCCGCGCAGGCCCGGGAGCGGATGCTCACCCGCTTCGACCCGGGCAACGACGCGATGGGCCTCGGCTACTGGGCCGGGCTGGAGCGGGGACGGTTCGTCGGCTGGTGGCTGCTCGCCCCCGTCGGCCCCGGACTCGCCGAGATCGGCTGGCGCCTGCACGTGCGCGCCTGGGGCCGCGGGCTCGCCACCGAGGGCGCCCTGGCCCTGCTCCGGCACGGCTTCGGCCCGGTGCGCCTCGAGCGCGTCGTCGCCGAGAGCTCCCTCGAGAACCTGCCGTCGCAAGGGGTCATGCGCCGGCTGGGGATGCGCCCCGCGGGCGTGCTCGACGGGGTGTGGACCGGCGAGCTGACCCGGGCGCAGTGGCGCGCGGCCCGCTCAGCGGCCGAATGACGACGAAGGGCCCCCGCACCATCGCTGGTGCGGGGGCCCTTCGGGGTGCCGGTGGAGACCGGCGTCAGGTCACTTGTTGATCTTGGTGACCCGGCCGGCGCCGACGGTGCGGCCGCCCTCGCGGATGGCGAAGCGCAGGCCCTCCTCCATCGCGATCGACTGGATGAGCTGGACGGACATCTCGGTGTTGTCACCGGGCATGACCATCTCGGTGCCCTCGGGCAGGCTCACGACACCGGTGACGTCCGTGGTCCGGAAGTAGAACTGCGGACGGTAGTTGTCGTAGAACGGCGTGTGCCGGCCACCCTCGTCCTTGGAGAGGATGTAGACGTTCGCCTCGAACTCGGTGTGCGGGGTGATCGACCCGGGCTTGCAGACGACCTGGCCGCGCTCGACGTCCTCGCGCTTGATGCCGCGCAGCAGGAGGCCGACGTTCTCGCCCGCACGACCCTCGTCGAGGAGCTTGCGGAACATCTCGATGCCGGTGGCCGTGGTCTTGGTGGCCGGGCCCTCGGTGATGCCGACGATCTCGACCTCCTCGTTGACCTTGAGGATGCCGCGCTCGATGCGACCGGTGACGACGGTGCCACGACCGGTGATCGTGAAGACGTCCTCGACGGGCATGAGGAACGGCTTGTCGGTCTCGCGGACCGGCTCGGGGATGTAGGTGTCCACCGCGTCCATGAGGTCCAGGACCGTCTGGCCCCACTCGGCGTCGCCCTCGAGCGCCTTGAGCGCCGAGACCTTGACGACCGGCAGGTCGTCGCCGGGGAACTCGTAGGACGTGAGCAGCTCACGGACCTCCATCTCGACGAGCTCGAGGATCTCCTCGTCGTCGACCATGTCGGCCTTGTTGAGCGCCACGACGATGTAGGGGACGCCGACCTGGCGGGCCAGGAGGACGTGCTCCTTCGTCTGCGGCATCGGGCCGTCGGTCGCCGCGACCACGAGGATCGCGCCGTCCATCTGGGCCGCACCCGTGATCATGTTCTTCACGTAGTCAGCGTGGCCCGGGCAGTCGACGTGGGCGTAGTGACGCTGCTCGGTCTGGTACTCGATGTGCGCGATGGAGATGGTGATACCGCGCTGCTTCTCCTCGGGCGCCTTGTCGATCGAGTCGAACGGCGACGCCTCGTTGAGGTCCGGGTACTTGTCGTGAAGGACCTTGGAGATCGCAGCCGTCAGCGTCGTCTTCCCGTGGTCGATGTGACCGATGGTGCCGATGTTGACGTGCGGCTTGCTCCGCTCGAACTTTGCCTTCGCCACTTGATGTCCTCCTCAGGACTCTTCTCTGGGTAACGCCGATACGACCGGGCAGGACGTGGCGTCGTCTTGGGAATGGGTTGGGATGCTTCTCTGCTGGAGACCAGCGACCAGTCTAGCGGTCACTCGCCCCGAGTCTTCTTGATGATCTCCTCGGCCACGGTCTTGGGGACCTCGGCGTAGGAGTCGAACTCCATCGAGTAGCTGGCGCGGCCCTGGGTCTTGGACCGCAGGTCCCCGACGTAGCCGAACATCTCGGACAGCGGGACCAGACCGCGCACGATCTTGGCGCCGCTGATGTCCTCCATGGCCTGGATCTGGCCACGGCGGGAGTTGATGTCGCCGATGACGTCGCCCATGTAGTCCTCGGGCGTGCGCACCTCGACGGCCATCATCGGCTCGAGGAGGACCGGGTCGCACTTGCGCACGGCCTCCTTGAGCGCCATCGAACCGGCGATCTTGAACGCCATCTCCGAGGAGTCGACGTCGTGCGCCGCGCCGTCGAGGAGGGTCGCCTTGATCCCGACGAGCGGGTAGCCGGCGAGGATGCCGTACTGCATGGCGTCCTGGATACCGGCGTCGACCGAGGGGATGTACTCGCGCGGGACGCGACCACCGGTGACCTTGTTCTCGAACTCGTACAGCTCGCCCTCGGCGGTGTCGAGCGGCGCGAGCGCGATCTGGATCTTCGCGAACTGCCCCGACCCACCGGTCTGCTTCTTGTGGGTGTAGTCGAAGCGGTCGAGCGGACGACGGATCGTCTCGCGGTAGGCGACCTGCGGCTTGCCGACGTTCGCCTCGACCTTGAACTCGCGCTTCATGCGGTCGACGAGGATGTCGAGGTGGAGCTCGCCCATGCCGGCGATGATCGTCTGGCCGGTCTCCTCGTCGAGGTTGACCTGGAACGTCGGGTCCTCCTCGGCGAGCTTCTGGATCGCCATGGAGAGCTTCTCCTGGTCACCCTTGGTCTTGGGCTCGATGGCCACCTGGATGACCGGCTCGGGGAAGGTCATCGACTCGAGGACGACCGGGTGCTCGATGTTGCAGAGCGTGTCGCCGGTGGTCGTCGCCTTGAGCCCGATGGCGGCGTAGATGTGGCCCGCCATCGCCTCGTCGACCGGGTTCTCCTTGTTGGCGTGCATCTGGAACAGCTTCCCGATGCGCTCCTTCTTGACCTTGGTGCTGTTGAGCACCTGGGTCCCGGAGGAGATGTGGCCGGAGTAGACCCGGATGAAGGTGAGGGTGCCGAAGAACGGGTGCGAGGCGACCTTGAAGGCGAGCGCGGAGAACGGCTCGTCCTTGCTCGGCTTCCGCGAGACGTGCTCCTCCTCGTTGCCGGGGGCGTGGCCCTCCATCGGGGGCACGTCGATCGGCGAGGGGAGGTAGTCGACGACGGCGTCGAGCATCGGCTGCACGCCGCGGTTCTTGAACGCGGAGCCACAGAGGACGGGGTAGACCTCGGAGGCGATCGTCAGCTTGCGGATGCCGGCCTTGATCTCCTCGGGGGTGAGCTCGCCACCGTCGAGGTACTTCTCCATGAGGGCGTCGTCGCCCTCGGCCACGCGCTCGATGAGGTGGTGGCGGTACTCCTCGACCTTGTCCATGAGCTCGGCCGGGATCTCCTGGACCTCGTACTTCGCACCGAGGGTCACGTCGCCCTTGGCGTCGCCCTCCCAGACGAGCGCGCGCTTGTAGATGAGGTCGATGACGCCGACGAAGTCGTTCTCGGCCCCGATCGGCAGCTGGAGCACGAGCGGCTCGGCGCCGAGGCGGTCCTTGATGGTGTCGACGGTGAAGTAGAAGTCCGCGCCGAGCTTGTCCATCTTGTTGACGAAGCAGATGCGCGGCACGCCGTACTTGTCGGCCTGGCGCCACACGGTCTCGGACTGCGGCTCGACACCCTCCTTGCCGTCGAACACGGCGACGGCGCCGTCGAGGACGCGCAGCGAGCGCTCCACCTCGACGGTGAAGTCGACGTGCCCGGGGGTGTCGATGATGTTGATCTGGTGGTCCTCCCAGAAGGAGGTGACCGCCGCGGAGGTGATGGTGATCCCCCGCTCCTTCTCCTGCTCCATCCAGTCGGTGGTCGAGGCGCCGTCGTGCGTCTCGCCCATCTTCCGGTTGACGCCGGTGTAGAAGAGGATGCGCTCCGTCGCCGTCGTCTTGCCGGCGTCGATGTGCGCCATGATGCCGATGTTGCGGACCTTCGTGAGGTCCGTCAGGACGTCCTGTGCCACGTTCAGTGCTCTCGTCTCGTCGCTTCTGGGGTGGTGCGGTTCGGTGCGCCGGGGGGCGTTCACCGTGGTCCGGGGCGCCGGCCGCCCGCGTGGGCGGCCGGCTCCCCGGCGGTGGTCACCAGCGGTAGTGCGCGAAGGCCTTGTTGGACTCGGCCATCTTGTGGGTGTCCTCGCGACGCTTCACCGCGGCACCGAGGCCGTTGGAGGCGTCGAGGATCTCGTTCATGAGCCGCTCGGTCATCGTCTTCTCGCGACGCTGGCGCGAGTAGCCGACGAGCCAGCGCAGCGACAGCGTCGTCGCGCGGTTCGGCTTGACCTCGATCGGGACCTGGTAGGTCGCACCACCGACGCGGCGGGACTTGACCTCCAGGGTGGGGCGGATGTTGTCGAGCGCGCGCTTGAGCGTCTGCACCGGGTCGGTGCCGGTCTTCTCGCGGCAGCCCTCGAGCGCGCCGTAGACGATGCGCTCGGCGGTGGACTTCTTGCCGTCGAGGAGGACCTTGTTGACGAGCGAGGTCACCAGCGGGGACTGGTGGACCGGGTCGATGACGAGCGGTCGCTTCGGAGCGGGACCCTTGCGAGGCATCAGCCCTTCACCTTCTTCGCGCCGTAGCGGCTACGAGCCTGCTTGCGGTTCTTGACGCCCTGGGTGTCGAGGGCGCCGCGGATGATCTTGTAGCGCACGCCGGGGAGGTCCTTCACTCGACCACCGCGGACGAGCACCATCGAGTGCTCCTGGAGGTTGTGGCCGACGCCGGGGATGTAGGCGGTGACCTCGATGCCGCTCGTGAGGCGCACGCGGGCGACCTTGCGGAGGGCGGAGTTCGGCTTCTTGGGGGTGGTCGTGTACACACGCGTGCACACGCCACGGCGCTGCGGGGAGCCCTTGAGCGCAGGAGTCTTGACCTTGGTGGTCTTGTCCTGCCGGCCCTTGCGCACCAGCTGGTTGATGGTAGGCAACCTGAGTCCTTCGTCTGGTCTGGTCAAGCCACGGCGTCCGTGCCGTGGCTCCTTGTCATGGCCGGCTCCGACCCCCGCGTTCGGGTGTGTCGCTCCGGCTGCTCTTCCCTGCACTCCCCATGCGGCACCCTCGGGAGAGGGTGTGAGGGGCGCCCGGCAAGAGGTGGGCGAGGCCGTGCCCGTCACCTCTCGGCGGCGGTCCCGGCTCCAAGGTCTGGACCTAGCCAGACACAGCAGTCAAGGATACCGGCCTGCGCACGGGCGCTCCAAATCGGCGCTCAGGCGGGGAGCCCCTCGAAGGCCGGGGCGTAGCGGAAGGGCCCGGCGAGCTCGGGGCGCCAGGCCTGCAGCGGGCGGACCTGGAACTCCGCCTCCGGCCACGGCTCCGGCGCGGCGATCCCCCGGCCGGCCGCCGGCTCGAAGCCGAAGATCGCGTAGTAGCCCGGGTCGCCGAGGAGGACGACCGACGGCTCGTGGCGCTGGTCGGCGGTGACGACGACCGCCGCCACGAGCGCCGAGCCGATGCCCTGCCCCTGGTGGTCGGGGTGCACCGCCAGCGGCCCGAGGCCCACCGAGGGCCCCTCCCCCATCGACGCCCGGCTGCACACGACGGACCCCACGACCGCGCCGTCGAGCTCGGCGACGAACGTCAGCTCGCGCAGCACGTCGCCGTCGGCGCGCAGCCCGTCGACGAGCTCGGACTCGGCGGAGCGGCCGGCCCCCGCGGTGACGGGGAACGCGGCGTCGAGGAGCGCGGAGACCGCGTCGTGGTCGGCGTCCCCCTCGGGACGGATGACGAGGTCGCGGCGCACGCTCCCATCATCCCCCGTGCGGGGCGGCCCGCGCGAGCGAGTACAGGGCGTAGTCCAGCGTGCGGCCGTCGCGCTCGACGACGAGGGGGGTCTCGCCCACCGCGTCACCGGGTACGGCGACGTGCCGCAGCGCCGCCAGGAGGGCCGGTGCGACGTGCGAGGACCAGACGACGAGGACCCCGCCCGGGGTGAGGGCCGACCGCGCCGCCGCGAGGCCGTCGACCCCGTAGAGCCGGGCGTTGCCGGGGTGGACGAGGAAGCCGGGGCCGTTGTCGACGTCGAGGAGGACCAGGTCCCACGGCCCCCGGGGCGGCACGCGGCCCGCGAGCACGCCCGCGACGTCGGCCACGTGCAGCGAGCAGCGGGCGCCGGCCAGCCCGGCGAGCTCCGGGACGACTGCCTCCCGCGCCCAGCGGACGAGGGGCGCGGCGAGCTCGACGACGTCCACGTGCTCGACGCGGGGGTCGGCCAGGACCGCCCGGGTCGTGAACCCCAGCCCGAGACCGCCGACGAGGACCCGCCGGGGCGCACCGTGCCGGCGCAGCGCCTCGGTCGCGAGCCGGACCTCGGTCGTGGTGTCGACGGTGTCCATGGCGAACGCACCGTCGACGACGAGCTCGAGGACCTCCCCGCGTCGGCGCAGGGCCACCTCCCCCTCGGGGGTGTCCTCCCGGGCCACGGTCGCGGCCGGCTCGCTCATCCGGTCCTCCCTTCGAGTGAACGGAACACGCCGCGCGGGACGGTGCCCGCACGGCGTGTTCTGTTCGGTCGACGGTGTCGACCCCGCGTCAGAGCCGGTCGAGACCGAGCTCGGAGTCGTCGAGGCGGACGGCCTCGCCGGAACCCGGGCCGAACGAGAACGCGTAGTCCTCGTAGTTCGGCATCGAGTACATGGCGGCCTTGGCCTCCTCGGTCGGCTCCACCGTGACGTTGCGGTAGCGGGGCAGACCCGTACCCGCCGGGATGAGCTTGCCGAGGATGACGTTCTCCTTGAGGCCGAGGAGGGAGTCGGACTTGCCCTCCATCGCCGCCTCGGTGAGGACGCGGGTGGTCTCCTGGAAGGAGGCCGCCGACAGCCACGACTCGGTCGCGAGCGAGGCCTTGGTGATGCCCATGAGCTCCGGACGACCCGAGGCCGGCTTGCCGCCCTCGGAGACGGTGCGACGGTTCTCGTCCTCGAAGCGGCCACGCTCGGCGAGCATGCCCGGCAGGAGGTCGGCGTCGCCCGACTCGATGATCGTGATCCGGCGCAGCATCTGCCGCACGATGACCTCGATGTGCTTGTCGTGGATCGACACACCCTGCTGGCGGTAGACGCGCTGCACCTCGTCGACGAGGTGCTCCTGCGTCTTGCGCGGGCCGAGGATGCGCAGCACCTGCTTGGGGTCGATCGACCCCTGCGTCAGCTGCGTGCCGACCTCGACGTGCTGGCCGTCCTGGATGAGCAGGCGGGCCCGCTTGGTCACCGGGTAGGCGTGCTCCTCGGAGCCGTCGTCCGGCGTCAGCAGGATGCGCCGCGCCTTGTCGGTCTCCTCGATCGTGATCCGGCCCGAGGCCTCCGCGATCGGCGAGACGCCCTTGGGCGTGCGCGCCTCGAAGAGCTCGACGACACGCGGCAGACCCTGCGTGATGTCGTCACCGGCCACACCACCGGTGTGGAAGGTCCGCATCGTCAGCTGGGTGCCGGGCTCACCGATGGACTGCGCCGCGATGATGCCGACGGCCTCACCGATGTCGACGAGCTTGCCGGTGGCCAGCGAGCGGCCGTAGCACTTCGCGCAGGTCCCGACCTTGGAGTCGCAGGTGAGGACCGAGCGGACCTTGACCGACTCGACGCCGGCCGCGAACAGCGCGCCGATGACGACGTCCCCGAGGTCGATGCCGGCCTCGGCGAGGACCTCGCCGTCCTTGACGACGTCCTCGGCGAGCGAACGGGCGTAGACCGAGGTCTCGACGTCGTCGTGGACCGACCGGGTCCCGGTGCGCTCGTCCGTGGACGCGATCGGCATGGGCAGGCCGCGCTCGGTGCCGCAGTCGTCCTCGCGGATGATGACGTCCTGGGAGACGTCGACGAGGCGCCGGGTGAGGTACCCGGAGTCGGCGGTGCGCAGCGCGGTGTCGGCCAGGCCCTTGCGCGAGCCGTGCGTCGAGATGAAGAACTCGAGCACGGTGAGGCCCTCGCGGAAGTTCGCGCGGATCGGTCGCGGGATGATGTCGCCCTTCGGGTTGGACACCAGACCACGCATACCGGCGATCTGCCGGAGCTGCATCCAGTTACCGCGCGCACCCGAGCTCACCATCCGGTAGATGGTGTTGGTGCGCGGGATGTTCGCCTCCATCTCCTTGGCGACCTCGTTCGTCGCCTGGGTCCAGATCTCGATGAGCTCCTGGCGGCGCTCGTCGTCGGTGATCAGACCGCGCTCGTACTGGACCTGGACCTTGGTCGCCTTGGTCTCGTACGCCTCGAGGATCTCGAGCTTGCGCGGCGGGGTGACGACGTCGGAGATGGCGACCGTGGTGCCCGAGCGGGTCGCCCAGTGGAAGCCGTACTCCTTGAGCGCGTCGAGGCTCGCCGCGACCTGCACCTTGCTGTACCGCTCGGCGAGGTCGTTGACGATCGTCGACAGGCGCTTCTTGTCGACCTGGTCGTTGACGTACGGGTAGTCCTCGGGGAGCGTCTCGTTGAAGAGCGCGCGACCCAGGGTCGTCTCGACCGTCATCTCCTGGACGAAGCCGTCCTCGCCCACGACGACGGACTCGGGGAGCTCCGACATCGGGGTGGGCACGAGGTGCGTGAGGCGGATCTTCACCTTCGAGCCGAGCTCGATCTCGTGGGCGTCGAACGCCATCCGGGCCTCGGCCGGGCCGTTGAAGAACCGGCCGGCGCCCTTGCCGTCCTCGATCTCGGTCGTCAGGTGGTACAGACCGATGATCATGTCCTGGGTCGGCATGGTGACGGGGCGACCGTCGGCCGGCTTGAGGATGTTGTTCGAGGACAGCATGAGGATGCGGGCCTCGGCCTGGGCCTCGGCCGACAGCGGCACGTGCACGGCCATCTGGTCGCCGTCGAAGTCCGCGTTGAACGCGGTGCAGACGAGCGGGTGGATCTGGATGGCCTTGCCCTCGACGAGCTGCGGCTCGAAGGCCTGGATGCCGAGGCGGTGCAGCGTGGGTGCACGGTTGAGGAGCACCGGGTGCTCGGTGATGACCTCCTCGAGCACGTCCCACACGACGGGGCGCTGGCGCTCGACCATGCGCTTGGCCGACTTGATGTTCTGGGCGTGGTCGAGGTCGACGAGCCGCTTCATGACGAACGGCTTGAAGAGCTCGAGCGCCATCTGCTTCGGCAGGCCGCACTGGTGCAGCTTGAGCTGCGGGCCGACGACGATGACCGAACGGCCGGAGTAGTCGACGCGCTTGCCGAGCAGGTTCTGGCGGAACCGGCCCTGCTTGCCCTTGAGCATGTCGGACAGCGACTTGAGCGGACGGTTGCCGGGACCCGTGACGGGGCGGCCGCGGCGGCCGTTGTCGAAGAGGCTGTCGACGGCCTCCTGGAGCATCCGCTTCTCGTTGTTGACGATGATCTCGGGCGCACCGAGGTCGAGCAGCCGCTTGAGGCGGTTGTTCCGGTTGATGACCCGGCGGTACAGGTCGTTGAGGTCCGAGGTCGCGAAGCGGCCACCGTCGAGCTGCACCATCGGGCGCAGGTCCGGCGGGATGACCGGGATCGCGTCGAGGACCATGCCGGCCGGCTGGTTCGTCGTGGTCTGGAAGGCGCTGACGACCTTGAGGCGCTTGAGGGCGCGGGTCTTGCGCTGGCCCTTGCCGGTGGCGATGGTCTCGCGCAGCGACTCGGACTCGGCGTCGAGGTCGAAGGTCTCGAGCCGCTTCTGGATCGCGGCGGCACCCATGCCGCCCTCGAAGTACAGGCCGAAGCGGTCGCGCATCTCGCGGTAGAGGACCTCGTCACCCTCGAGGTCCTGGACCTTGAGGTTCTTGAAGCGGTCCCAGACCTGCTCGAGGCGCTCGACCTGCTGGTCGGCGCGACGGCGGATGCCGTTCATCTCGCGCTCGGCGGAGTCGCGGACCTTGCGCTTGGCGTCGGACTTGGCGCCCTCGGCCTCGAGCGAGGCGATGTCGTCCTCGAGGCGCTTGGCGCGGCCCTCGACGTCGGCGTCGCGACGGTTCTCGATCTCCTTCTTCTCGACCTGGATCTGCGCCTCGAGCGAGGGCAGGTCGGCGTGCCGCTGCTCCTCGTCGACGTGCGTGATCATGTACGCCGCGAAGTAGATGACCTTCTCGAGGTCCTTCGGGGCGAGGTCGAGGAGGTACCCGAGACGGCTCGGGACACCCTTGAAGTACCAGATGTGGGTGACGGGGGCGGCGAGCTCGATGTGGCCCATCCGCTCACGCCGCACGGCCGCGCGGGTCACCTCGACGCCGCAGCGCTCGCAGATGATGCCCTTGAAGCGGACCCGCTTGTACTTGCCGCAGGCGCACTCCCAGTCGCGGGTGGGGCCGAAGATCTTCTCGCAGAAGAGGCCGTCCTTCTCCGGCTTCAGCGTGCGGTAGTTGATCGTCTCGGGCTTCTTGACCTCACCGTGGCTCCAGGCACGAATGGCGTCGGCCGTGGCGAGACCGATCCGGAGCTCGTCGAAGAAGTTGACGTCGAGCACGTGGTTCCTTCTCTCGTATTGCGAAAACTGTGGTCTGACTGGCGATAGTCGGGCGGGCTCCCGGCCCCGGGGCGCACGAGGCGCTCCCGGGCCCGGTCACCTGTCAGACCTCTTCGACGCTGCTGGGCTCGCGCCGGGACAGGTCGATGCCGAGCTCCTCGGCGGCACGGAAGACGTCGTCCTCCGCGTCGTGCATCTCGATCGTGGAGCCGTCGCTGGACAGCACCTCGACGTTGAGGCAGAGGCTCTGCATCTCCTTGATGAGCACCTTGAAGGACTCGGGGATGCCGGGCTCGGGGATGTTGTCGCCCTTGACGATGGCCTCGTACACCTTGACGCGGCCGTTGACGTCGTCGGACTTGATCGTGAGCAGCTCCTGGAGCGCGTAGGCCGCGCCGTACGCCTCGAGGGCCCAGACCTCCATCTCACCGAAGCGCTGGCCACCGAACTGGGCCTTACCGCCGAGCGGCTGCTGGGTGATCATCGAGTAGGGACCCGTGCTGCGCGCGTGGATCTTGTCGTCCACGAGGTGGTGCAGCTTGAGGATGTACATGTAGCCCACCGAGACCGGCTCCGGGAACGGCTCGCCGGAGCGGCCGTCGAAGAGCCGGGCCTTGCCGGTGCCGTCGATGAGGCGCACGCCGTCACGGGTCGGCCGGGTGCTGTCGAGCAGCCCGACGATCTCGTTCTCGCGGCAGCCGTCGAAGACCGGCGAGGCGACGCGCGTCCCGGCCGGCGCCTCACGGGCGTCCTCGGGGATGAGCTCGGCCCAGTCGGGGTTGCCCGCGATCTCCCACCCGCGGCTGGCGGCCCAGCCGAGGTGGAGCTCGAGGATCTGCCCGACGTTCATGCGGCCGGGCACACCGAGCGGGTTGAGCACGACGTCGACGGGGGTGCCGTCCTCGAGGAAGGGCATGTCCTCGACGGGGAGGATCTTCGAGATGACGCCCTTGTTGCCGTGGCGGCCGGCGAGCTTGTCACCGTCGGTGATCTTCCGCTTGTTCGCGACGTAGACGCGGACCAGCGAGTTCACGCCCGGGGGCAGCTCGTCGCCCTCGTCCTTGTCGAACACCTTGACGCCGATGACCGTGCCGGTCTCGCCGTGGGGCACCTTGAGCGAGGTGTCGCGCACCTCGCGCGCCTTCTCGCCGAAGATCGCGCGGAGCAGGCGCTCCTCCGGGGTCAGCTCGGTCTCGCCCTTGGGCGTGACCTTGCCGACGAGGAGGTCGCCGTCGCGGACCTCGGCACCGATCCGGATGATGCCGCGCTCGTCGAGGTCCGCGAGGACCTCCTCGGAGACGTTCGGGATGTCGCGGGTGATCTCCTCGGGGCCGAGCTTGGTGTCGCGGGCGTCGACCTCGTGCTCCTCGATGTGGATCGAGGAGAGGACGTCGTCCTGGACGAGCCGCTGGCTGAGGATGATCGCGTCCTCGTAGTTGTGGCCCTCCCACGGCATGAACGCGACGAGCAGGTTGCGCCCGAGCGCCATCTCGCCGCCCTCGGTCGCGGGACCGTCGGCGATGAGCTGACCGGCCTCGAGCCGCTGGCCCTCGGACACCCGCACGACCTGGTTGTAGCTGTTGCCCTGGTTCGAGCGGTCGAACTTCGCGATCCGGTAGGTGCGGGAGGTGCCGTCGTCACCGGCGACGGTGACGAGGTCGGCGGAGACCTCCGTGACGACGCCGGCCTTCTCGGCGATGACGACGTCACCGGAGTCGACCGCCGCGCGGTACTCCATGCCGGTGCCGACGAGCGGCGCCTCGGCGCGCACGAGCGGCACGGCCTGGCGCTGCATGTTCGAGCCCATGAGGGCGCGGTTGGCGTCGTCGTGCTCGAGGAACGGGATGAGCGCGGTGGCCGCGGAGACCATCTGGCGCGGCGAGACGTCGATGTAGTCGACGTCGTCGGCCGGGATGTACTCGACCTCGCCGCCCTTGATGCGCACGAGGACGCGCTCGTGGAGGAAGCGCTTGCCGTCCTCGGTGAGCGTGGCGTTCGCCTGCGCGATGACGTGCTCGTCCTCCTCGTCGGCCGACAGGTAGTGGATCTCGTCGGTGACCTCACCCTTGGTGACCTTGCGGTACGGGGTCTCGATGAAGCCGAAGGAGTTGATCCGCCCGTAGGACGCGAGCGAGCCGATGAGGCCGATGTTCGGGCCCTCAGGGGTCTCGATCGGGCACATGCGGCCGTAGTGCGACGGGTGGACGTCGCGGACCTCCATGCCGGCGCGGTCACGGGAGAGACCACCCGGGCCGAGGGCCGACAGACGCCGCTTGTGCGTCAGGCCCGCGAGCGGGTTGTTCTGGTCCATGAACTGGGAGAGCTGGCTGGTGCCGAAGAACTCCTTGATGGACGCCACGACCGGGCGGATGTTGATGAGCGTCTGCGGCGTGATCGCCTCGACGTCCTGGGTCGTCATCCGCTCGCGGACGACGCGCTCCATCCGGGACAGGCCCGTGCGGACCTGGTTCTGGATGAGCTCGCCGACGTTGCGCAGGCGACGGTTGCCGAAGTGGTCGATGTCGTCGGTCTCGACGCGCACCTCGACGGCCTCGCCGCGGCGGCGACCCGGCAGGGTCTCCTCGCCGGCGTGCAGGGCCACGATGTACTTGATCGTCGCGACGATGTCCTCGAGGGTCAGCGTCGAGTTCGTCAGGTCGCCGTCGAGGCCGAGCTTCTTGTTGATCTTGTAGCGACCGACCTTCGCGAGGTCGTAGCGCTTGCCGTTGAAGTAGAGGTTGTCGAGCAGGGTCTGCGCGGCCTCACGGGTCGGCGGCTCGCCCGGGCGCAGCTTGCGGTAGATGTCGAGCAGCGCGTCGTCCTGGTCGGTCGTGTTGTCCTTCTCCAGGGTGAGCCGCATCGACTCGTACTCGCCGAACTCCTCGAGGATCTCGGCCTCGGACATGCCGAGGGCCTTGAGGAGCACCGTGACCGACTGCTTGCGCTTGCGGTCGACGCGGACGCCGACCATGTCGCGCTTGTCGATCTCGAACTCGAGCCACGCACCGCGGCTGGGGATGACCTTGGTGCTGTAGACGTCCTTGTCGGAGGTCTTGTCGGGGGTGCGCTCGAAGTACACGCCCGGGCTGCGGACGAGCTGCGAGACGACGACGCGCTCGGTGCCGTTGATGATGAAGGTGCCGCGCTCGGTCATCAGGGGGAAGTCACCCATGAAGACGGTCTGGCTCTTGATCTCACCGGTGGTGTTGTTCATGAACTCCGCGGTGACGAACAGGGGTGCGGAGTAGGTCTGGTCCCGCTCCTTGCAGTCCTCGATCGAGTACTTGACGTCCTCGAAGCGGTGGTCGCGGAAGCTCAGCGACATGGAGCCGCTGAAGTCCTCGATCGGGGAGATCTCCTCGAAGATCTCCTCGAGGCCGGAACGCTCGGGGACGTCGTCACGACCGGCCTCGAGGGCCGCTGCGACGCGTGCCTGCCACCGCTCGTTCCCGAGGAGCCAGTCGAAGCTCTCGGTCTGGAGGGCGAGGAGGTCGGGAACCTCCAGCGGCTCACGGATCTTGGCGAAGGACAGACGGCCCGAAGCCGTCCGGGCGGAGTTCATGTGGTTCGACGTGGTGCGCGAGGCAGCCAAGGAGAGTTCCTTCCACGGGCCTGGTCTGACGTGCGGGCTGGCCGCTCCACACCTCACCGTTCATCGTGATCCCGGTCCGTCGCGGGTCTCCCGGGACAGCCGGGGGCATGGCGATGGATCGGCTCGTCGACGAGCGGGGGGAGGTCAGGGGCAGCGCAAAGAGATAGCATACCCGAAGAAGGCAGCACCGTCCAACCGCGTCAAACCTGTCGGCTCCCGGTGCGGCCGTCCCGCCGGAGCGGGCGACGCGAACAGGATGACCCCCGCACCCCCGCTCGTCAAGCGATACCGGGATTCCGGGCGCGGCGGGTCGGCCGAACGGTCGGTCAGTAGGCCGAGAGCTTCTCGACGAGCCAGCGACCGTCGACCCTCCGCATCGTCGCGATGACCCGGTTCTGGTCGACGCTCGGCTGGTCCTGCCCCGCCGAGGTCTTGGCCTGGTTGAGGAAGACCTGGACGGTGACCGTGTCGGGGGTCTGGCCCATGACCCCGGCCTCGTA
>CAWJME010000014.1:0-401151 GCA_963843895.1 uncultured Actinomycetota bacterium
AATAGCGGATGTTGACAGTCACCCCTGAAGCCCGTTCGCGGTTCGGCTTGTGCGAAGTATTCGCATGGTGAATAGTGGCGGTTGTGACGACGGGGCATGTGCTGCTGGGGTTGCTGTCGAGGGGGCAGCAACACGGCTATGACCTCAAACGAGAGCACGATGCCTTGTTCCCCGCGGCCAAGGAACTTGCGTTCGGTCAGGTCTATGCCGCTTTGGGTCGCCTGCGGGACCGGGGGCTGGTCGAGCAGGCGGCGCGCGAACGCGGTGACGGGCCGGAGCGCACGGCATACCGGATCACGCCCGCGGGCCGCGACGAGCTCGCCGCTTGGCTTTCCAGGGTGGAGCCCCTGCCCGAACGTGCGCCCAACCCTGTCGCGACGAAGGTGACGCTGCTGCTCCTCGCCGTCGGCGCGGAGCGCACCGTCGAGCACTTGGTGCGCGAGCGCTCCGTTCGCGCTGAGCGAATGCGTGAGCTCACCGCGCGAAGGGCGCCCCGGGACCACCCTCCAGGAGGTCCTCGCGGCCGACCACGCCTTGGCGCACCTGGACGCCGACCTGCGCTGGATCGACTCGGCCCGCCGCCGCATCCATGACCTCGAGGGGGAGATCGCATGACCGATCCAGTGCTGACCTGCCGTGGCGTCGTCCACGACTACGAGGGTAGCCCGGCCCTGCTCGGTGTCGACCTTGACGTGCACGAGGGCGAAGTCGTTGCTGTTACTGGGCCATCGGGCTCGGGCAAGTCGACCCTGCTGCTGTGCCTTGCCGGCATCATCGTGCCTCGCGAAGGAGCGGTGCTCCTGGGCGGTGTGGACCTTCGCGCGGTCGGTGAGCGCAACCGTGCCGCGCTGAGGCGAGAATCAGTCGGGGTGGTGTTCCAGTACGGCACGCTGGTGCCGGAGCTCACCGCCGAGGAGAACGTCGCGCTACCGCTGTTGCTGTCCGGGCGCTCTCGCGCCGACGCCTTCACGGCGGCGGAGCGAGTGGTTGGAGCGGCTCGGCGTTGCGTCGGTGGCAGGGACGACGGCCGCCCGGATGAGTGGCGGGCAGCGCCAACGGGTCGCTCTGGCGCGTGCCTTGGTCACCACACCACGGGTGGTGTTGGCCGACGAACCAACGGGTGCGCTGGATTCGGTGGCTTCCGACCTCGTGGCCACCGAGCTGGTCGGTGCTGCCCGCGACGCCGGCGCTGCCGTCGTCCTGGTCACCCACGACGCCCGGGTCGCGGCATTCGCCGACCGGGAGGTGCACCTGTGGGATGGACGCGTCGACACGCGGACCCATCCGTTGGCCAGTGGCGGACGAGGAGGTGTTCCGGTGAGCGCCACCCTTCGGTGGGCCGAGCGCTTTGGTTGGCCCGGCGCCGCACGCCCAACGACCGGCTGCGGCTCTGGGGGTGCCTGCTGTCCTCGGCGATCACGGCGGCGCTGTTGTGTTCGCGGCTGGGCTCGTCGCGCTCGGGGGATTTGCCGATCACGAGCACGATTCAGGTTGTGGCCGACCCGGGTACTCGTGGCGGCGCGGCGTTTGCCGTGCTGCTCGTCGCGCTACCGGCACTTCACCTCACAGGTCAGACTTGAAGCTGGGCTCGATTGAACGGCGTGACCGCATGCGCCAGCTGCGCGACGCGGGCGCCGGCCGGGACCAGTTGAGGCGCGTAGCGGTCGCCGACACAGCCATCCCCGTCGCCATCGGTGCCACCCTCGGGGTCCTCCTGCTGGGGCTCACCATCGCCGTCCTGAACGCCATTGGTCAGCCCGTGACGGGCTACCGCTACGTCAAAGGGCCTCAGGGGTCTCTCGAGATCAGTCCGGGGGTGGCAACGCCTCCGAACGTGGTGGTCGCCAGCTGGTGGCCGGCGCTGCTCGCCGTCAGCGTGGTGACCGCTGGTGCCGCTGCCGCGGCGGCACGCTCCGTACGGAACCTCGAGCGCCGACCAGCGACGCGCTCCTTCATCGCTCACCTGGCCGCGCGGGTTGCGAGCGCACCGCAAGGCCAGCTGCTGTTCGCGCTGCGTCGGATCGCCGAGGAGCCCGGGACCCACTACCCGGCCTGCGCTGCTGCTGGGGCTGGCCGGAGTGGTCGCCGGGGCATCCACCTGGCTGCACCGACAGTTTTTCGCAGACCTCACTGATGCCTCGGGCAGCACAACAACTACTTCCCCAGTCATTCGACCTCGTGTGGCTGGCCAGCTGGTGGGCATCACGTTGTGCGCCCTCGGGCTCGTGGTGGCACTGACCGATGCGGTCGTCCGACGACGCCGCGCCGACGCGACAGATGCAGCCGGGGTGCCCGCCTCGACTCTTCGCCATGCGCTGACGCTGCAGGCTCTGCTGCCAGCCGCACCAGCCGTGCTTTTCGGCCTCGCCATTGGCGGATACTCGCGGTCGCGTTCACAGGTCTCGCCGCCTACCAGTTCAACGAATCCGGTCCCGAGGCACCGCAGATTCCACTCCCGTGGGCAATGTGGGCCATCTGGGGGATCGCCCTCATCGTCGTAGCGACCCTGGCAGCAGTCATCGCCTCAACAGCGCTGAAACGAACCACCCAAACCGACCAGCTCAGAGTGCTGCCTAGCCTCACGCGCATCCCAAGAGCAAACCAATGGCCAGCTGCGACGTCCGGAACTGCCGCGGACAGGGCGATCGAACCTGCTGATGTGAGACGTGTCATTAAGGCGCGAGAAGGTTCACCAAGCCCGCTTTCTCCACGTCTTGGGCGCTGGCGAACCGCGACTCCGTCTCCTCCATGCGAACCACGGCCGAGGCCGCCAAATCGGTGGGCTCGAGGTACCCCGTCAGGCACTCCAGGGATTCGAGGATCAACCGCTGGTCGTATGCCACCAGCGAGAAGACCAGTTCGCCATTGGCGCAGACCTGACACGTTCCCAGCGCGCGAAGCCTCGGCCCGTTGGTCATAGGCCGAGTCTCGCACCCAACGCACTCACATGTCGCTCGTCGCTTGGGGCTTCGTCTCAGCCCAGGCCATCCGCTGCTCCCCACCCGGTGGGGCGACCCGCTTGAGTACCGTCATCCCATGCCGGATAACGACTGGGTGCGCCTGAGGGCGACGCTCGAGGAAGAGACCTCAGCGATGTCCTGGCGACTCGCCAAGCTCTCAGACTCGGAGCGCGAGGGGTTGCTCGACGAACTGGCCGACAGACTGATTCATCGGGTCCACGTGCGGGACTGATTCATCCGAAAATCAGCGTGAGGCGTTTACCGGATTTGCCGCGATGGACTAGTCGTCGCCGTAGGGGATGCTCACGAAGCCGTCGGTCCAGTTGTCCTCATCGATGCTGAAGGGTGCGGAGTAGAAGCAGTCCGGCTCGTCCCGGAAGCCCTCGCGGAGACGGGCCCTGTCGATGGCCGACTCCACCGATTGCTCGCTGCTGTAGACCCCGATGAGTTTCACGTTGTCGAACTCCTCATCGATGAGCAGCTCACCCACGAAGTCTCGGTGCTCCGTGGGCGACCCGTCGAGATTGCGGGCGTGCCGGACGTGCCATAAGACGTGAACATCCACGCCCGCAGGCTATGGCTTCCCGCAGCCAGGCGGTGCCCCGTCCGCTATTGCCGCGCCGGGGAAACCCCGTGCGCCGCATCCCGGGGCAGGGAATGCTGTGCACATGCCCGACCGCGTGATGTTCGTCCAGTTGAAGACGGGCCACAACACCGACAAGGGCCCTGCCTGGATCAGCGTCGTGTCGTTCAACCGCTCGTGGAAGACCGCGCGCTGGCACGGGAAGACCCTTCACCGCTGGACCGGCATGTTCGACGCGAACTTCTACGACATGGAGACCGAGGAGGAGTACTGGATCTCGGGACCCCACCGTGACGGCCACGACACCCGGTACAGCAGCATCAAGCCCACGATTGACGACGATGCCCGGGATGCGTACCAAGCGTTCCTTGCCGGGGCGTCGCTTCCGGGGCGCGAACGCGGCTGACCATCCGCTCTTGCCGCGACTCGGCAGTCCACTGGCAGCGGAGAGCAGCACGTTCCCGGGCAGTGCGTCCGCCCGGACCTGCCGACTCCCTCGGAGAGCCCACCGAGGCCTGCCTGCAGTCACGGTGGCCGAGACCACGGTTCCGGCCCGTGCGCTCAGCGCGGGGGTGGCGCCGGGCGTCAGGCGGTGGGACCGGCAGGCGGCGGGGTGGCGTCGCGCTGGCCGAAGTCGACCCGCGGGGCCTCTCGCTGGTCGCCGACCGCCTCGAAGTACTCGGCCCGCTCGATGTGGAAGAGGTTGGCGATGATGTTCGTCGGCACCGTCTCGACCCGGGTGTTGAGGTCGCGGACGGTGGCGTTGTAGTAGCGCCGGGCGGAGGCGATGCGGTCCTCGGTGGAGGTGAGCTCGGCCTGCAGCGCAAGGAAGTTCTCGTTCGCCTTGAGGTCGGGGTAGGCCTCGACGATCGCCAGCAGCCGACCGAGCGCCTGGCTCAGGAAGTTCTCGCTCTCGGCCTGCTGCGCGGGCGACTGCCCGGGCGCCATGGCCTTCGCGCGCGCCTCGACGACGCCCTCGAGGGTCCCACGCTCGTGCGCCGCGTACCCCTTGACCGTCTCGACGAGGTTGCCGATGAGGTCGTGCCGACGGGTCAGCTCGACGTCGATCTGGCGCCACGCCTCCTGGACGAGGTTGCGCAGCTTGATGAGGCCGTTGTAGGCCCCGACCGCCCAGGCGACCAGCGCCAGGACGATCACGACGACGACGATGGTGGTGATCACGATGGGTCCCTCCGGACGTTCGACTGCGTGAATCCTACGGCGAGGTAGGTGTGGCGGGGGTCACAGGGACGCCGCTAGGGTGCGTCGGGACCGTACCGATCGTAGGACCGGGAGGCCCCCATGGAAACAGTCGTCGTCGGAGTCGACAACAGCGACGCATCCACCCGCGCGGTGGAGTTCGCCGTCGAGCGAGCCAAGCACAACGACTGGAAGGTCGTTCTGGTCCACGTCGTCCCGTGGACGCCGTACTCCTTCCAGACCCCCAGCGAGAACGAGCACCGTCATCAGCAGAGGGAACGCGAGGTCGAGGCGGCCCAGGAGCAGGTGCTCGTGCCGATGGCCGCCATCGCCGAGCGGGGCGGCATCCCCCACGAGCAGATCGTCAAGCACGGCAAGCCCTCGGACACCATCGCCGACGTCGCCACCGACAGCGGCGCCGTCCACATCATCGTCGGCCGCACCGGTGACGGCGGCCTGCGCGAGGCCGTCTTCGGCAGCGTCGCGAGCCGACTCGTCCAGCACGCCCACCTCCCCGTGACGGTGGTGCCCTGATGAACCCCGTCGAGATCTTCACCACGTTCTCGGACTGGATCACCAGCGTGGTCTTCTACTCCGTCACCATCGGCGGTGCCTCCCTGCCGCTCATCGTCGTCTGGCTGGTCATCGCCGGCGCGTTCTTCACCGTGTGGCTCGGCTTCATGCAGGTGCGCGGGCCGAAGCTGGCCATCAACCTCGTCCGGGGCAAGTACTCCGACCCGGACGACGCGGGTGAGGTCAGCCACTTCCAGGCCCTGGCCACGGCCGTGTCCGGCACCGTCGGCCTGGGCAACATCGCCGGTGTCGCCATCGCGATCTCGCTCGGCGGGCCGGGCGCGACCTTCTGGATGATCCTCGCCGGCCTCCTCGGCATGGCCACGAAGATGGCCGAGTGCATGATGGGCGTGAAGTACCGCCGCGAGCACGCGGACGGCAGCGTCTCCGGGGGCCCGATGTACTACCTCCGCCACGGCCTGGCCGATCGCGGGATGGCCGGGTTCGGCAAGGTCCTCGCGGTCCTCTTCTCCCTCTTCATGATCGGCGGTGCGATCGGCGGCGGGAACATGTTCCAGTCCAACCAGGCCACCGCGCAGATCGTCGCCGTCACCGGCGGCGAGGACTCGTTCCTCGCGGACATCCCCTGGGTCATCGGCCTGGTCTTCGCCGGCCTCGCCGGGGCGGTCATCATCGGCGGCATCAAGAGCATCGCCCGGGTCACGGAGAAGATCGTCCCCTTCATGGCGGTCCTCTACATCACGGCCTGCATCATCGTCCTGCTGTGGAACCTCGGGTCCATCCCCGAGGCCTTCGGCTCGATCTTCAGCGGGGCGTTCACCCCCGAGGGGGTCGCGGGCGGTGCCATCGGCGCCCTCATCGTCGGCTTCCAGCGGGCCGCGTTCTCCAACGAGGCCGGCCTCGGTTCGGCCTCGGTGGCGCACTCGGCGGTCAAGACCAGGGAGCCCGCGACCGAGGGCTTCGTGGCGATGCTCGAGCCGTTCATCGACACGGTCGTCATCTGCACCATGACGGCGCTGACCATCATCATCACCGGCGCGTACAAGGACCCCAACGCCTCGGAGCTCGGCGGTGTGGCGTTGACGTCCAACGCGTTCGAGACGGTGCTGCCGTGGTTCCCGAACGTGCTGGCGATCGCGGTCGTGCTGTTCGCGTTCTCGACGATGATCAGCTGGTCGTACTACGGGATGAAGGCCACGGGCTACCTCTTCGGTGACAACGTCGTCGCGGAGAACGCCTTCAAGGTCATCTTCCTGATCTTCACCGTGATCGGCTCGGCCGCCGCCCTGGGGCCGGTCATCAACTTCTCCGACTCGGCCATCTTCCTCATGTCCCTCCCGAACCTCGTCGGGCTGTACATCATGGCTCCGGAGATCCGCAACGTGATCCAGGGCTACCTGGCCCGCGTCCAGAGCGGCGAGGTCAAGGAGTACGCCCACCGCTGACCCGAGCACGGCCGGCGGCCCGTTCCCCCGGGGGACGGGCCGTCGTCGCGTCGGCGCCGGGTCAGGCGAGGCCGAGGTCCTTCAGCCCGAAGACGTGTCGGTACTCCAGGCCCGCCTCGGCGAAGCGCTCGGCCGCCCCGGTGGCGCGGTCGGCGATGGTCGCGACGGCCACGACGGTGGCGCCCGCCTCGCGCGCGGCCTCGGCGGCGTCGAGCGGGCTCGCACCGGTGGTGGAGGTGTCCTCGACGACGAGGACGCGACGTCCCTCGATCGAGGGGCCCTCGATGCGCTGCTGGAGCCCGTGCGCCTTCCCCGCCTTGCGGACGACGAAGGCGTCGAGCCGTCCCCCGGCCGCCGCGCGGGCGTGGAGCATGGAGGTCGCGACGGGGTCGGCGCCCAGGGTCAGCCCCCCGACCGCGTCGAAGTCGAGGTCGGCGACGAGGTCGAGCATCACCCGGCCGACGAGCGGGCTCGCCTCACCGTCGAGGGTGATCCGGCGCAGGTCGACGTAGTAGTCGGCCTCGGCACCGGAGGAGAGCGTGACGCGGCCGTGGACGACGGCCTTGTCGCGGACGATCTGGAGGAGGCGGGCGCGGTCGGCGGCGATGTCGGTCACGGGCACCACGGTAGGTCGTGCCGCCCCGCGGTGGTACGGGGGTCCGCCGCGGCCACGCCCCGGGCTCAGCGGCGACGCCGCGGGGGCGCCGTGGGGAGCCATGCCGCACCGAGGTCGTCCGGCACCACCCGGGTCCCCCACTCCCCCGACCAGCCGACCCCGCCGTGGACGAGCGGGGCGTCGTCATGACGCGGCTCGGGGTCGAGGCCGTCCCAGACGTCGTCCCCGACCCGGAGCGTACGGCCCGCAGGACTCGTGACGACCGCCCGTGCCAGGAGGCGCAGGAGGTCCGGTCGCATGCCGTCGAGGAGGAGCCGCGGGCGCCGTCGCTCGGCGAGGACCACGAGCCGGGCCACGGCGTGGATGTCGTCGGGGCGGAGCCGGGTGCCGGAGAGGAGGAGCCGCTGCACCTCGGCGAGGACCTGTCGGCGGGCCGCCGTCCCGAGGGCGATCAGCGCATGCCGGTGGGCCGTCTCCTGCCAGTCGGCGGGAGCGGTGCGCAGCAGGTGGCGGTACTCACGGAGGACCGCCGGCTCGGCGGCGGGTCGCACCATCGGATGCTACGACCGGGTCGCGGGAACCGGTAGTCCCCGGTGGGCGTCCGAGGCCCATCAACGACCCGGGAGGACCGATGACCCAGCACCCGCCGACCCCGCCGCTGCGCTGCCCCCTCTGCGGTGGGGAGGAGTTCCAGCAGGAGGAGTCCCGCCAGGACTCGCGCTGGGGCTTCACCTCACACCGGATGACGCTCCTCGTCTGCCGACGCTGCCGGTACGTCCTGCACTTCTACGACCGGCACTCCATCTTCGACATCGACTGAGCGGCGCGAGGGCGGCCGGCGGCGGGCGCGGGCGCCCTCGCGCGAGTCCTCAGCCGCCGACCGCGCGGTCCATGAGCCGCTCGGCGGCGGCGCCCAGGGCATCCTGCATCTCGGCGTCGTGGGCGTACTGCTCCGCGATCCCGGCCGCCGCGACCGCGGCCCCGAGGAACACCTCGCCCTCGTCCCAGCCCTCGGGGGGCCTCGGCCACGGCCACTTCCGGGGCCAGCCGGTGCCGCACCAGTCGTCGATGTCCTCGAGCAGGCGCTCACCGGCGCCCTCGCGCCCACCGACGACGATGATCGCCCCGGTGAGGACGTTCTGGAGCAGCTGCGCCCCGACGACCGCCTCGACCGGGGGAAGCGGCTGCGGGTTGAGCGCGACCGCCTCGCCGCGCCCGTGGACGGCCGAGAGGATCGGCCCCTGCGGGATGAGGGCGTCCCAGGCCTGGGGCGGGATGTGACCCATCCGCGCCAGCACCTTCCAGTTCACTGCCATGTCTGCCTCCTGCTCGCGCCCGGCCCGCACGCGCGGGTCGTCGGGAAGGAGGACCGGCGGGCACCGGCTGATACCGGTGCCGAGGTCAGCGTCGCGCGCGGAAGCGATCGACGAGACGTGCCGCACCGCCGCGCACGAAGGGTCGCGGCAGGGCCCGGATGGCCAGGGAGGCGGCCTTCCACTGCGGGCCGGGGACGGACACGACCTTCCCGGACGCCGCGTCGGAGAGCCCCTGCCGGGCGACCTCGTCGGCGTCGAGCCACATTCCCCGCGGGACCCCGGGCAGGGTCATCCGGGCCCGCTCGTGGAACTCGCTGCGGGTCAACCCCGGGCACACGGCAGTGACGGTCACCCCGGTCCCGACGAGCTGCCCCGAGAGCGCCTCGCTGAACACCGTGACGAAGGACTTCTCGGCCGAGTAGGTGCCGTCGGCCATGAACGACGCCACCGAGCTGATGTTGACGATGGTCCCGTGGCCCCGCTCGCGCATCGCGCGTCCCGCGGCGTGGCAGGTGAGCAGGACGGCGCGGACCATCACGTCGAGCGCCGCCTCCTCACGGGCGACCTCGTTGTCGAGGAAGCGTTGCTGCTGACCGAAGCCCGCGTTGTTGACGAGCACGTCGACGGGGTGGACCGGGTCGGCGAGGCGTCGGCAGACCTCTTCGGTCTGGTCGCGGTCCGAGAGGTCGGCCACGAGGACCTCGGCCCCGACACCGTGACGCTGCCGCAGCTCGGTGGCCAGCCGCTCGAGCCGGGCCCGGTCGCGGGCGACGAGGACCACGTCGTACCCGTCGTGGGCGAGCCGTGCGGCGAAGGCGCGGCCGATGCCGGCGGAGGCTCCGGTGACCAGGGCGGTGCTCATGGAGCACGACGCTAGACGAGCCCGGTCCCGCTCAGGACATCAGCGTGAAGTCGGGCCCCAGCTCCTCGCGCCCGACGGCGGCTGCGAGGAGCCGCGCGGCGAGACCGCGCTCACCGGCGACCTCCGCCGCCAGCCCGAGCGCGGGCACGGTGCAGGCCACGAGCGCGGGCGGCGCCTCGAGGCCGGCGGCGCGCGTGATGTCGATGCCGTGGACGGTCAGCTCGAACGCCCGGGTCCGCAGGTACTCGCCGAGGTGCATCACCCCGATCCGGGTCGGCAGCAGCCGTTCGTCCGTGCAGGCCGCCACGACGGCCGAGGTCTCCCGTGCGAGCGCGCGGACGGTGACCGCCGGGCGGGACCCCAGCCGCACCACCTCGGCCCGGCCCCGCTCCGCGACGCCCTCGTGGATCCCCGGCATGGTCAGGCCCCCCGCGAGGTACTGGGCGGCGGTGATGACGGGCGAGTCCTCGGGCGGGACCGGCTCCCCGAGGTAGTCGCGCACCGTCGACCAGGCACGGAGGGTGTGCGCGACGAGCTCGCGCACCGACCACTCGCCGAGGCCGGCGAGCTCCCACGCGTCGTCCGGGACGCTCGCGACGACGTGGACGGCGGCGGCGGACGCGTGCTCGAACCACTCCCGGGGGTCCGCGGCCGCGTCCACGTCACCAGTCTGGCACCGGACGGCGCCGAGAGCGCCGCCCGCGAGCGGTCCTGGGACGAGCGGTCGTCCTCGGGCGGTCGGACCCCGCCGTTAGGGTGAGCGACGTGCGCATCGCGACCTGGAACGTCAACTCCATCCGCTCTCGCATCGACCGCGTCGAGGCCTGGCTGCAGCGCTCCGACGTCGACGTCCTCGCCATGCAGGAGACCAAGGCCAGGGACGAGCAGTTCCCGTACGAGCGGCTCCGGGCTCTCGGGTACGAGGTCGCCCACCACGGCCTCAACCAGTGGAACGGCGTCGCGATCCTGTCCCGCGTCGGCCTCGACGACGTGCAGGTCGGCTTCGACGGCGACCCCGGGTGGGGTGAGCCGCTCGCGACCGAGGCCCGCTCCATCGGCGCCACCTGCGGTGGGGTGCGGATGTGGTCGCTGTACGTGCCCAACGGCCGCGCCCTCGAGGACCCGCACATGACCTACAAGCTCCAGTGGCTGGCGCACCTGCGCGACCGGGCGGTCGAGTGGGCCGCCGACGGCACCCCGGTGGCGCTCTGCGGGGACTGGAACATCGCGCCGCAGGACGACGACGTGTGGTCCATGGAGTACTACGCGGACAAGTCGCACGTCAGCCCGCCGGAGCGCGCGGCGTTCCACGCCTTCCTCGAGTCGGGGTTCGTCGACGTCGTCCGCCCGCACGCACCCGGCCCCGGCACGTACACGTACTGGGACTACCAGCGGCTCGCGTTCCCGAAGAAGCGCGGGATGCGCATCGACTTCGTCCTCGGGTCGGCGTCCCTGGCCGAGCGGGTCGCCGGAGCGGCCATCGACCGCGAGGAGCGCAAGGGCACCGGCGCCAGCGACCACGCCCCGGTCGTCGTCGAGCTCGTCGACTGACCGTCGCGCTCGAACCGGGGGCTGACGGGCGTCGGTCGCCCGTATTACCGTGCTGGGATGAGTCGCCCACCCCACGAGAACGTCGCGACGGTCCTCGTCGACCCGGCCGTCCTCGGCGAGCTCGAGGTGTCGCTGATGCACCTCGACCTCAGGGTCTGGCCGATGGCCACGGCACCCATCTGCGAGGACGGTCCGCGCCAGGCGTTCCAGTACCGCCGACGGGTCCTGACCGCCCGCCGCGGCGCGTGGGACGACGCCGCCGACTGGGTGCCCGTGTGGGTCTCGTTCGGCGGGTCGTGGCGCGAGGGCGAGGAGCCGCTGCCGTGGGCCGCGCACGCGGCGCTGTGGGACGAGCTGGCCCGCTGGGCCGGCCACGTCCACTACCGCAAGTGGCTCACCGGGGTGGCGCCACTCCCGGTGCCCGTCGGGGTCGACGGGGGCGGCACCGGCCCGCGGGTCAGGCGCGGGTGAGGATGCCCGCGGCGTAGGACGCCTGGCCCACGTGCTGCGTCGCGTCGTTGAGGGCGCTGACGAGCCGCACCGCCAGGGTCACCGGAGGATCCCAGTCCGCGTCGACGACCCGGTCGAGGTCGTCGTCGGTGACCGTGTGCAGGGCGTCGGCGACCAGGTCGTACGTGGCGTCGAAGTAGCCGCGCAGGTCCTCGGCGGACGCACGGACCCTGAGCACCTCGTCGTACGACATCCCGTAGCCGTGCGCCGACGCGGGGAACGGCAGGTCGAAGCGGTCGGACCAGCCGCCGGCCGTCCAGACGACGTCGCGGTCGAAGGCGTCCGCCACGTGCGTGTCGAGGACCCGGGTCAGGTGCCAGAGCAGCCACGCGACGGTGTTCGCCCCCTCGGCGGGCGGCTCGGCGAGCCGGTCCTGCGGGGTGTCGTCGAGCAGGCCGTGCACGGTCTCGCGCACGCGGCCGAGGGCATCGAGGAGGAGGTCGCTGACGGTGGCCATGGGGTCGACGCTACCCGCGCGCGGCGACGCCCGCCGCAGCCGGAGCAGCGCGGTCGGCCCTGGCCGGGCGGATCCCCAGCGTCGCGGCGAGGGCCGCCCCCAGGGCGGCGGCGACCGCTGCCCCGCGGAACACCGACGAGACCTGGACGACGGCGGCCTCGCGCAGGGCGTCGGTGTCGGTGGGGTCGGGCAGCGCCGCCACCGCGCCGTAGTACGAGTGCAGGCCGACGGCCGTCAGCAGGGCCAGCCCGACGACCATCCCCACCATCCGCGCGACGACGACGAGGGCGGAGGCGGCGCCGTGGGTCTCCTCGGACGACCCGTCGAGGGCGGCGTCGTTGACCGGGGCCAGCGCGAAGCCGATGCCGAGCCCGGTGGCGGCGAGGACGACCGTCGAGGTGGCCTGTTCCAGCGACCCGCTCCCCCACGTCGACATCACCGCGAGCCCGGCGGCGGTGAGCACGAGACCCCCGCCCGCGACCAGCCCGGCACCGGCCCGACGCAGCAGCCACCCACCGGCGAGGGCGCCGACCGGGACCGCGAGGAGGAACCGGACGAGGACGAGCGCCGCCTCCGTCTGGTCGGTCGTGAGCACCAGCCGGGCCAGCAGCGGGACGTCGACGACGACCGCGACGAGGGCGACCCCCACGAGGAGGGAGGTGCCGAGCGCCCGGACGAGGCGACCCCGGACCAGCCCTCGCGGCACGAGCGGGTGCACCGAGCGCCGGTGGTGGACGAGGTAGGCCACGACGAGCACGAGCGCCACCGGGAGGAGTGCGTACCCGAGCGGCCCGACGACCTCCCGCTCCGGCTCGGCCGCCGCGAAGGTGAGGACCACGCAACCGAGCGCCCCGCCGATGAGCGACGCCCCGAGCAGGTCGACGCGGCGCAGCGCCGCCCAGCGACCGCGCATGATGGCGCCGAGGGCGCTCAGGGCCAGGGCGAGCGCCGCGATCCCGACCGGGGTGGCCAGGCGCGAGGTGGCGTCGCCGAACGGGACGAACGGGCCCCCGAGGCTCACACTCGTCGCCAGCCCCTCCGGGGCGGCCAGGGCCAGCCACCCGACGGACAGGGCCAGCACGCCGAGCACCGCCGGCGCGGGCCGGGGACGTCGCACACCGCCTCCGCCGGTCAGGACGACCGCACCGGCCAGCAGGACACCGGCGGCCGCGCCCAGCCAGAAGATCGCCCGCCAGTCGGCGACGACGAGGACCGCGGCGCCGAGCACCGGCCCGAGCACCGAGCCCAGCTCCTGCACCGCTCCGACGACGCCGAGCGGCACACCCCGGCGGCCGGCCGGCCAGAGGTCCGCGACGAGCGCGAGGGTGGCCGGGACCAGCCCTCCCCCGCCCACGCCCTGGACGACGCGGCCGGTCACGAGGACGGGGAGCTCGACGGCGAGGGCCGTGACGGCCGACCCGACGACGAAGACCGCGAGGCAGCCGAGCAGGACCCGCCGCCGGTCGACGAGGTCGGCCAGCCGGCCGACGAGCGGGAGCACGGCGACGTACCCGAGGAGGAAGCCGGAGACGATGGGGGTCCCGCGTTGCAGGGAGTCGATCCCGACCCCCACGCCGCGCATCATGTCGGTGAGCGCGAGCACGACGACGTAGGTGTCGGCGGCCGCGAGGGCGACCGCGACGGAGGCCGCCGCGAGCAGCGCCCTAGGGGCGGGTGATCTCAACGGGTGCGCCGTAGCCGGTGAGGGTGAGGACGTACGTGGAGTCCTGGCCACCGAAGAACGGCCCGACCAGCGTCGCCGTGCGCAGCTCGTCGGTGTCGGTGAGCCCGTACGTGACCCGGTAGCTGCCCGAGCCGTCGCCGAGGTGGAAGAGGTCGGAGACCTGCTGGGCCGGGAGCGTGCCGGAGACCTGGGTCAGGACCTCCCGTCCGGCCCGGACCTGGCCGCCGGCGCTCGGGTCGGACGTCTCGGGGAGCAGCGCGGCGATGCCCTTCGCGGGATCGAAGAAGGTGGCCGGGTTCGGCGCGTTGAGCGTCGACAGGTCGAAGGGCTCGTAGTCCGGCGTGAAGAGCTTGAGGTAGGCGTCCTCACCGATCGCGATGACGTCGATGGTCGCCGCGATGCCCTTGACGGTGCCGGTGATGGTGCCCTTGAACTTCGGCTCGGTGGCGCTGACCACGCCCTCCCCCCGTGCGGCCGTGACGCCGTTCTCGGTGGGTGCGACGTCCTTGCTCGTGAGGTCGAGGGTGAGCGAGGTCGTCGTCTCGAGCGTGGACCGGGCGGCCTCGAGCCGCTGGGCGGGCGAGCGCTCCGGGACGGCCTCGTCGGGCCCCGAGCACCCACTCCCCAGGACGGTCGCCGCCGCCAGGACGGTGGCGAGGACGAGGCGGTGGCGCATGGCGGTCACGATAACCGCCGGAGGGTCAGCCCAGGGTGAGGCTCTCGCCGTCGGGGGCGAGCCCGACCGTCACGGTGTCGCCGTCGCGGACCGTCCCGGAGAGCAGGGCGGTGGCGAGCCGGTCGCCGATCTCGCGCTGGATGAGCCGGCGCAGGGGCCGCGCGCCGAACGCGGGGTCGAACCCGGTGCGGGCCAGCCACCCCTTCGCCTCGTCGGTGACCTCGAGGTCGATCCGGCGGTCACTGAGCCGGGTCGCGAGGGAACGCACCTGGAGGTCGACGATGCGGGCGAGCTCGTCGGTCGTCAGGGGGTCGAAGACGACGACCTCGTCGAGCCGGTTGAGGAACTCCGGCTTGAACGCGCCCCGGACGGCCGACATCACGGCCTCCCGCCGGGCGTCGCGGTCGAGCGTCGGGTCGAGGAGGTACTGCGACCCGAGGTTGCTCGTCATGACGAGGATGACGTTGCGGAAGTCGACCGTGCGGCCCTGGCCGTCGGTGAGGCGGCCGTCGTCGAGGACCTGCAGGAGGATGTCGAAGGTCTCCGGGTGGGCCTTCTCGACCTCGTCGAGCAGCACGACGGAGTAGGGGCGACGGCGGACCGCCTCGGTGAGCTGGCCGCCCTCCTCGTAGCCGACGTAGCCGGGCGGGGCGCCGATGAGACGGGCCACCGCGTGCCGTTCCGAGTACTCCGACATGTCGATGCGGACCATGGCGCGCTCGTCGTCGAAGAGGAAGTCCGCGAGCGACTTCGCGAGCTCGGTCTTGCCGACCCCGGTGGGACCGAGGAAGAGGAACGAGCCCGTCGGCCGGTCGGGGTCGGCGATGCCGGCCCGCGAGCGGCGGACGGCGTCGGACACCGACCGGACGGCCTCGGCCTGGCCGATGAGCCGCGACCCGATGATCGACTCCATCGAGAGCAGCTTCTCGGTCTCGCCCTGGAGCAGCCGTCCGGCGGGGATGCCGGTCCAGGCCGAGATCACCTCGGCGATGTCGTCGGCCCCGACGCGCTCCTTGACCATGAGGTCGGTGTCCCCGCTCGCCGCGGACTCGGCGGCCTGGGCGGCCTCGAGCTGGGTCTGCAGTGCCGGGATCTCGCCGTAGAGGAGCCGGGAGGCACCCTCGTAGTCGCCCTCGCGCTGGAGCCGCTCGGCCTGCGTGCGCAGGTCGTCGAGCCGGGCCTTGAGGTCGCCGACCCGGTTGAGGCCCTCCTTCTCGGACTCCCAGCGCGCGGTGAGCGCGGCGAGCTCCTCGGACTTGTCGGCGAGGTCGGCCCGCAGTCGCTCGAGCCGCGCGATGGAGCCCTCGTCGGTCTCCTTGGCCAGGTGGAGCTCCTCCATCTTCAGCCGGTCGACGGCGCGACGGAGCACGTCGACCTCGACCGGGCTGGAGTCGATCTCCATCCGCAGGCGCGAGGCCGCCTCGTCGACGAGGTCGATCGCCTTGTCGGGCAGCCGGCGACCGGTGATGTACCGGTCGGACAGGGAGGCGGCCGCGACGAGCGCGGAGTCCTCGATCTCCACCTTGTGGTGCGCCTCGTAGCGCTCCTTGAGGCCGCGGAGGATGGCGATGGTGTCCTCGACGCTCGGCTCGCCGACGAAGACCTGCTGGAAGCGGCGCTCCAGCGCGGGGTCCTTCTCGACGTGCTCGCGGAACTCGTCGAGGGTGGTGGCCCCGACGAGGCGCAGCTCGCCGCGCGCGAGCATCGGCTTGAGCATGTTGCTCGCGTCCATGGCGGACTCACCGGTGGCACCGGCACCGACGACCGTGTGGAGCTCGTCGATGAAGGTGATGACCTGCCCGTCGCTGGCCTTGATCTCCTCGAGCACGGCCTTGAGCCGCTCCTCGAACTCGCCCCGGTACTTCGCACCGGCGACCATCGCCCCGAGGTCGAGGCCGACGAGTCGCTTGTCGCGCAACGACTCCGGCACGTCGCCGTCGACGATCCGCTGGGCCAGCCCCTCGACCACGGCGGTCTTGCCGACCCCCGGCTCGCCGATGAGGACCGGGTTGTTCTTGGTCCGACGCGAGAGCACCTGGACGACGCGGCGGATCTCGTCGTCGCGGCCGATGACGGGGTCGAGGCGACCGTCGCGGGCGGCCTGGGTGAGGTCGGTGCCGTACGCCGCGAGGGCGTCGCCTCCCTCGGCCGGGGTCTCCGAGGTGACCTGCCGGCCGTCCCGGAGCTCCTCGATGCGGCGCTCCATGTCGGCGGCACCGCGCTTCTCGACGGCGGCCAGGTGGCCGGTCTCGGCGAGCGCCAGGAGGAGCAGGTCGAGCGCCAGGAAGGTGTCGCCGTTGGCCCGCATCAGGGTGTCGGCCTGGTGGAGCACCGCGAGGGCCTCGCGGCCGAACGTCGGCGCCGCGGCCGCGCCGCTCGTCGTCGGGAGGCTGCGCAGCCGGGCGTCGGCCTGACCGAGGACGTGGCCCGCGCCGGTCCCGGCGGCGGTGAGCAGGGCATCGGCCTGCGGCGTGTCCAGCCGCAGGATGGCGCTGGTCAGGTGGTCGGGGGTGATCTCGGCGTGACCGGCGGTCTGCGCGGCGCGCTGCGCGAGGGCCAGGGCCTCGGCCACCTTCGTGGTCGGCTTGAGCTCCATCCGTCATCTCCTGGTCGGGCGTGTTCGGGCGTCATCTGCAAAACGCTCAACCAAGTTGAGTCTATTCCACTCAAGGTGCTGCCCGCGCGCTGGGGTCAGTGGGCGGCGAGCCAGCGCACCGCCTCACCGACGAGGGTGTCCGGGTCCGCGCGCAGGTCGAGGACCACGCCCTCCTCGTCCGCCTCGAGCGGCTCGAGGGTGGCCACCTGCGACGCCAGGAGCGACGCGGGCATGAAGTGGTCCGGCCGGGCCGACATCCGCGCCGCGATGAGCTCGGTGGGTCCGTCGAGGTGGACGAACTGCACGTGCGGCGGACCGTGCCGCAGCACGTCGCGGTAGGCCCGCTTGAGCGCCGAGCAGGCCATGACGGTGGACTGCCCCTCCCGGGCCTGGGCCGCCATCCACGCCGCCAGGTCGGCGAGCCAGGGTCGCCGGTCGGCGTCGGACAGGGGCGTGCCGGCCGACATCTTCGCGATGTTCGACTCCGGGTGGAACCGGTCGGCCTCGGCGAAGGGCAGGCCGAGGGCGTCGGAGATGCCCCGGGCCACGGTCGACTTCCCGCACCCCGACACGCCCATGACGATGACGTGCCGGGTGCGGCCGTGTCCCGGGCCGGGGCCCTCCCACGCGCTCACAGCACGACGCTCACGAGGGCGGCGAGCGCGAAGCCGACGACTCCGATCAGGGTCTCCATGACCGTCCACGTCTTCAGGGTGGTCCGCACGTCCATCCCGAGGAAGCGACCGACGAGCCAGAAGCCGGAGTCGTTGACGTGGGACAGGACGGTCGACCCGGAGGCGATCGCGACGACGATGCACGCGAGGTCGATGCCGGAGAGCGAGCCCATCGCCTCCACCGTCGGTGCGAGCAGCCCCGCGGTCGTCGTGAGGGCGACGGTGGCCGAGCCCTGGGCGACGCGCAGGGCGGTGGCCACGAGGAACGCGGCGACGATGACCGGGAGTCCGACGTCCTGGAGCGACCCGGCGAGGGCCTCCCCGATGCCGCTGGCGCGCAGCACCCCGCCGAACATGCCACCGGCGCCGGTGATGAGGATGATCGCGCAGACCGGCCCGAGCGCGCCGTTGAGCAGCGACTCGACGTCCGCCTTGGAGCGGCCGCGGCCGAGGACGACCGTCGCGACGAGGACGGTGATGAGCAGGGCCACCGGCGTCTGGCCGATCATCCGGAGCAGGCCCACCCACGTGGCCTCGCCGTCGACCGCGCCCGCGGTCGCGAGGGTGCTGAGGCCGGTGTTGAGGAAGATGAGGGCGAGCGGCAGGAGCAGCAGCCCGAGGACGGTGCCGAAGGCCGGGGGCTCGAGGTCCTCGGAGCCCTCCGGCTCCGTGGCACCGCCCGAGAGCAGCTCCGGGACGAGGACGTCGATGCGCCGGCCGGTCCAGGTGCCGAAGAGGTAGGACGCGACGTACCAGGTGGGGATGCCGACGAGCAGGCCGACGATGACGAGCAGGCCGATGTCCGCGCCGAGCAGCTGGCCGGCGGCCACCGGCCCGGGGTGCGGCGGGACGAACGCGTGCATCACGGCGAAGGCACCGGCGGCGGGCAGCGCGTAGACCAGCACCGAGCCACCGAAGCGACGCGCGACGCTGAAGATGATCGGCAGCATGACGACGAGCCCGGCGTCGAAGAAGATCGGGAAGCCGAAGAGCAGGGACGCCACGCCGAGGGCCAGCGGCGCCCGGTGCTCACCGAACCGGGCGACGAGCGTGTCGGCGAGGACCTGTGCGCCGCCGCTCACCTCGAGCAGGCGGCCGATCATCGCCCCGAGCCCGACGAGCAGCGCGACGTTGGCGAGGGTGCTGCCGAAGCCGTCGAGGAGGGTCGGGACGACGTCCGCGAACGGGATCTTCGTGGCGAGGGCCGTGAGCAGGCTGACGAGCACGAGTGCGACGAACGCGTGCAGCCGCAGCTTCATGATGAGGAAGAGCAGGACCCCGACGGCGGCCGCCGCGATGAGGAGGAGCACCCCCGCGGAGTACGCGGGTTCCACCGGGTCGGCGGCGGTCAGGGCGGCGAGGGTCGTGGCAGTCGAGGTCATCGTCTCTCTCGGGTCTCGGGAGGGGTGGTGGCCTGCGGGAACGGTCCGCGGTCGGACGAGGCTAACGAGCGCCGCCCCCTCTCGCAGCCCGAGGGGGCCGCCGGCCCGGATACCGTCGTCCCATGAGCGCCGCCGTGACGACGTCCACCGACCCCACCCGGGCCGACCGGGCCCGCCAGGTCGGGGTGACCCTGGCCGAGGTGTTCTGCGTCGTCGGCACCCTCGTCGGGGTGGGGGTCATCGGGACCCGGGTCGAGGAGTCATCGGGCGGAGCGCTGGCGGCCGACGCCACCCTCATCGCTCCCGCCGGACCGGCGTTCTCGATCTGGACGCCGATCTACCTCGGTCTGCTCGCGTACACGGTGTGGCAGTGGCTGCCGGGGCAGGCCACCGACGCACGGCACCGCGCCATCGGCTGGCTCGTCGCGGCGTCGATGGTCCTCAACGCCGCGTGGCTGCTCGTCACCCAGCAGGGGTGGCTGTGGGCGAGCGTCGTCGTCATCGTCGCCCTGGCGTCGGCGCTCGGGCTGCTCGTGCGCCGGCTCGAGGAGCGGCCGTCGTACGGCACGCCCGAGACCGTCGTCGTCGACGGCACCTTCGGCCTCTACCTCGGATGGGTCGCGGTCGCGACCTGCGCGAACATCACCACGACCCTCGTCGAGAGCGGGATCGACCCCGGCGGTCTCGTCGCCGAGCTGCTCGCCGTGGTCGTGCTCGGGGTGGCCGCCGCGCTCGGTGTCGTCTTCGCCCGCCGCCTCGGCGGCCGGTGGGCGGTCGCGGGGGCGATGGCGTGGGGGCTGGCCTGGATCGCCTGGGGCCGGCTCGCCGACCAACCGGAGTCCGCGCTCGTCGCCCTCGCGGCGGTCGTCGCCGCGGCGGTCGTCCTCTGGGCGCCGACCCGCGTGCACGCCGCCCGCGCCGCCTGAGCATCGACAGGTTGGACAGCGCAGCAGGTTCGGCCATCCAACCCTTCCCCCGGGAGGGTGTGACGGTCCACGGTGGAGCATGGACACCTCGCAGACCCCACTCGTCGACGCCCTGCCCCGGCCCTCGCGCCGCACCGCCCTGGCCGCCTCCGCGGTCGGGGCCGCCGCCCTCCTCGTCGCGCCGCCGGGGGCGGAGGCCCACGGCCGGGACGACGGGCGCGACCGTCACGGCCGCGGCCTCCCCGCGACCGTGGCGCTGCCGGTCGGCATCCGCCCCGAAGGCATCACGTCGGGCCCCGGCACCACGTTCCACGTCGGCTCGCTCGCCGACGGGAGGATCGTCACCGGCGACCTGCTCCGCGGGACCGTGCGCACGCTGCTCCCTGGCGCGGCGGGTCGGCAGCTGCGCGGCCTGCGGTGGGACGCCCGCACCGGCCTCGTGTGGGCGGTCGGCAACGTCGGCGCGGAGGCGCACGTGTGGGCCGTCGACGGGCGGCACGGCACGGTCGTGGCGGACGTCGTCGTGCCCGGCGGCGGCTTCCTCAACGACCTCGACGTCACGGACCGCACCGTGTGGGTCACCGACTCACGGGTCGACCGGCTGACCGCCATCGCCCTGGACCGTCGCGGCCGGCCCACCGGCGACGCTCCCACGTTCGTCCCGCTCACGGGTGAGTGGCCCGGCTACGACGGAACCAACCTCGCTGCCAACGGGATCCGTGAGGTTCGGCGCGGGACGCTCCTCATCGACCACAGCAGTGCGGGCGGCCTGTGGGCCGTCGAGGCACGCACCGGGCGCGTCACCGGGGTCCCGGTGAGCGGCGGGCCGGGCATCACCGGCGGCGACGGCATCGAGGTCCGCGGCTCGACGGTCTACGTCGTCCGTGGCAGCGGGAACGCCGAGGTCTCGGTGCTCGGCCTGGCCCGCGGTCGCCACGGCTGGTCGGCTCGCTGGCGCACGGCACTGACCGACCCGACGCTCGACGTCCCGAGCACGGCGACGCTCGCCGGTGGCGCCCTGTGGGCCGTCAACGCACGGTTCGGGGTGGCCTCCCCGGACACCGCGTCCTACTGGGTCACGCGGCTGCCGACCTGCTGAGCGGGGCGTCGGTCAGCGGTGGTGGGGGCTCCAGACGACGAGCGCCTGGCTGCGGGTGGTGCGGGGACGTTCGCCGAGCCGTGCCGCGTACACGTCGCCGGTGGGGCTCACCGAGAAGACCCGGGTGGTGCGCCCGGACCCCGCCTCGAGGGCGTCGACCTCGGCGGTGAGCTCGGCGACCCGGGCGCGCAGTGCGTCGACCTGGTTCTCGAGCTCGAGGATGCGGGCGATGCCGGAGAGCGAGACGCCCTCGTCCTGCGAGAGGCGCTGCACCTCGCGCAGGAGGGCGACGTCGCGCTGGGAGTAGCGCCGGCCGCCGCCGGAGGTGCGCGAGGGGGTGACGAGGCCGAGCCGGTCGTACTGCCGCAGGGTCTGCGCGTGCATCCCGGCGAGCTCGGCCGCGACCGAGATGACGAAGACGGGGGTGTCGTCGTCGGGTGCGAACGCGGTGATGTCGAGCCGGGCCATGGACGCTCCTCCCGTCAGGTCGACGCCTGCTGGAACAGGGTGGCACGCGGGTCGGCGTCACCCTCGGCGTCGCGGAGGGTCTCGACGGCGTGTCGGGCCTCGTCGCTGAGCCGCTGGGGCACGACGACCTGGACCCGGGCGAGGAGGTCGCCCGTGCCGTGCTTGCCGGCGACGCCGCGACCCTTGACGCGCAGGACGCGCCCACTGGGCGTGCCGGGCGCGACCTTGACCCGCACGCTCGACCCGTCGAGCGTCGGCACGGGCACGGTCGCCCCCAGGGCGGCCTCGGCGAACGTCACCGGCAGGTCGACGGTCAGGTGGTCGCCGTCGCGGCCGAAGACGGGGTGCTTCTCGACGGCGACGGTGAGGATGAGGTCGCCCTTGGGCGCACCGGGGTCACCGGAGGCGCCCTTGCCGCGCAGCCGGATCTTCTGGCCGTCGCGGACGCCGGCGGGGATCTTCGTCGTGATCCGCCGGCCCTCCGCCGTGGTCAACGTGACCGTCGAGCCCTCGACGGCGTCGCGGAAGGGCAGGCTCGTCCGGGCCTGCACGTCGGCACCGGGGCGCGGGCCGCGGGAGGCCCCGAAGCCCCCGAAGGGGTCTCCGCCACGGGCGCCGCGGGCCCCACCGGGTGCGCCGCCGCCGCCGAACATCTGGGCGAGGATGTCGTTGATGTCCTCGCCACCGGCGGTGTGAGTGCCGCCGGGGCCGCTCTGCGAGAAGCGGACACGCGTGCCACCGTCACCGCCACCGAACGCGCTGAAGATGTCCTCGAACCCCGTGGACCCGCCGGGGCCGCCGGACCCCGCGCGGAAGCGGGCGCCCCCGCCGGCCATCGACCGGACGGCGTCGTACTCCTGGCGCTGGGCGGGGTCGGAGAGGACGGCGTTCGCCTCACCGATGTCCTTGAAGCGCTGCTCGGCCGCCGCGTCCCCGGCGTTCTGGTCGGGGTGGTGGGTGCGGGCGAGCTTGCGGTACGCCTTCTTGATCGCCGCCTGGTCGGCGTCCTTGGGGACGCCGAGGATCGCGTAGAAGTCCTTCTCGAACCAGTCCTGGCTGGCCATCGGCGCCTCCTCTCGGTTCCTGCGGGTGGGGTCAGTCGGGGTCGGCGACCGCGACGCGAGCGGGTCGGAGGACCTGCTCACCGGCACGGTAGCCGGGCTGGAGCACCGTGACGACGGTGGTGCCCGAGGCGTCGGCCGGCAGGGCGTCGTCGTCGTCGGGCCACGGGGCGTGCATCAGGGCCTCGTGCTGCTGGGGGTCGAACGCCTCGCCCTTGCTGCCGAAGCGCACGAGCCCGTAGCGCCCGAGGGTGTTCTCGAGCTTGTCGGCGATGGCCGCGAACGGTCCACCGTCGAGGTCGCCGTGCTCGCGGGCCGCCTGGACGTCGTCGAGCACCCCGAGGAGCGACTCGAGGACGTCGCGCACCGCACGCTCCTGGACGACCGCCCGGTCACGGTCGACCCGGCGCTTGTAGTTGACGTACTCGGCCTGCAGGCGCTGGAGGTCGGTGAGCCGCTCGGCGGCCAGGACGGTGTCCGGGTGCAGGTCGGACCCCTCGGCCGGAGCCTCGGCGGGCTCCCCGGCGGGGACCTCGGTGGCACCCTCGGCCGCGGGGGCGGTGGCCCCGGACTCCTCCGGGGCCACCTCCTCGCCGCGCACCGGCTCGTCGTTGACCGCCTCGGTGTTCACCGAGTCGTCCATCGAGGAGTCGGTCACTTCTTCTCCTCGTCGTCCTCGACGACCTCGGCGTCGACGACGTCGTCGTCACCCGCGTCGGTCGGCTCCTGGCCGCCGTCGGTCCGGGTCCCACCCTCCGCGTGGGCCTCGGCACCCGGGACGTCGCCGCGGGTCCCACGCTCCGCGTGGGCCTCACCCTGCTCGGCGGCCGCCGCGTACACGGCCGCGCCCATCTCCTGGGAGGAGGTGTTCAGGGCGTCGATCTTGGCCTGCATGTCCTCGACCGAGACCCCGCTGTCGGGCTTGATGGCCTCCTTGAGGGCGGCGAGGGCCTCGTCGACGGGCTTGCGGTGCTCGTCCGAGACCTTGTCACCGGACTCGGAGAGGAACTTCTCGGTGGAGAAGACGAGCGACTCACCCATGTTGCGGGTCTCGGTCTCCTCGCGACGCTTCTTGTCCTCGTCGGCGTGCGCCTCGGCGTCCTTGACCATGCGCTCGATCTCCTCCTTCGACAGGGCGGACCCGCCGGAGATGGTGATCTTCTGCTCCTTGCCGGTGCCCCGGTCCTTGGCGGAGACGTTGACGATGCCGTTGGCGTCGATGTCGAAGGTCACCTCGACCTGCGGGACCCCGCGCGGCGCCGGCGCGATGCCGGAGAGCTCGAAGGTGCCGAGCGGCTTGTTCTGCTGGGCGATCTCGCGCTCACCCTGGAAGACCTGGATGAGGACCGACGGCTGGTTGTCCTCGGCCGTGGAGAAGACCTCGCTGCGCTTGGTCGGGATGGCGGTGTTGCGCTCGATGAGCTTGGTGAACAGCCCGCCCTTGGTCTCGATGCCGAGGGACAGCGGCGTGACGTCGATGAGGAGGACGTCCTTGCGCTCGCCCTTGAGGACACCGGCCTGGAGGGACGCGCCGAGGGCGACGACCTCGTCCGGGTTGACGCCCTTGTTGGGCTCCTTGCCACCCGTCATCTCCTTGACGAGCGCGCTGACCGCGGGCATGCGGGTGGAGCCCCCGACGAGGACGACGTGGTCGATGTCGCCGACGGAGATGCCGGCGTCCTTGATGACGTTCTGGAACGGCTGCTTCGTGCGGTCGAGCAGGTCCTTGGTCATCTGCTCGAACTGCGCTCGGGTCAGGTTCTCGTCGAGGTGGATCGGTCCGTTCTCGGACATCGAGAGGTACTGCAGGGAGATGTTGGTGCTGCTCGCGGACGAGAGCTCCTTCTTCGCCTGCTCCGCCGCGTCACGCAGACGCTGCATCGCGATCTTGTCCTTGGACAGGTCGACACCGGAGGTGTTCTTGACCGTCGTCAGGAGGTGGCTGACGATGCGCTCGTCCCAGTCGTCGCCACCGAGCTTGTTGTCACCGCTGGTGGAGCGGACCTGGATGGTGGAGAAGCCGTCCTCGGGGTCCTTGCCGACCTCGAGGAGGGAGACGTCGAACGTGCCGCCGCCGAGGTCGAAGACGAGGATGAGCTCGTCCTCCTTGCCCTTGTCGAGGCCGTACGCGAGGGCCGCGGCGGTGGGCTCGTTGACGATGCGCAGGACGTTGAGGCCCGCGACCTCGCCGGCCTCCTTGGTGGCCTGGCGCTCGTGGTCGTCGAAGTACGCCGGGACGGTGATGACCGCGTCGGTGATCGTCTCACCGAGGTAGGACTCGGCGTCGCGCTTGAGCTTCTGGAGGATGCGGGCGCTGATCTCCTGGGCGGTGTACTGCTTGCCGTCGATGTCGTCGGTCTTCCAGTCGGTGCCCATGTGGCGCTTGACCGAGCGGATGGTGCGGTCGGCGTTCGTCACGGCCTGCCGCTTGGCGATCTCGCCGACGAGCACCTCACCGCCCTTGGAGAACGCGACGACCGACGGGGTGGTGCGCCCGCCCTCGGCGTTCGCGATGATCGTGGGCTCGCCGCCCTCGAGGACGGCGACGGCGCTGTTCGTGGTGCCGAGGTCGATACCGACTGCACGGGCCATGTGACTGCTCCTTGCTGGTTCTGGTGACACGGGGTTGAGTGCTTCTCGCTCACGTTAGGTCCGTGGTCCACACTTGCGCAAACTCACGTCGCCAACCTTGCGTTCACCTGACTCAACTCTTGCCGTGGTCCGGATGTTCCCGGGCTCCGGAGCCGCTGACGCACCGGGCCTGTGGCGACGGGTCGGGCGCGGACCTCGCCGCCGGGCCGCCCTCCGGCGCTTCCCCCGAGAACCCCTCGCTTCACCCGGGAACGCTTCTCGGGTGAAGCGCGGGTGTATCGGGTCACCCGAGAATCCCGCCGGTGCGGTTGGCCCAGCTACGCGCGGAGGGCCCACCCGTCACCGGTGACCACGACCACGCGGTCGGCCGACTCGCGCCCGGCGCGCACGAGCGCCGCGTTCGGCTCGTCGACCGCCGCCACCCAGGCCCGAGCCTCCGCCGGCGACTTCCCGAACGCGACGTGCCGGGCCACGAGCCGCTCCAGCCGCACCCCGTCGTCGCCGTCGACGAACCACACCTCGTCGAGCGCGGCCCGCGCCTCCAGCCACTCGGGCCGCTCGAGCAGCAGGTAGTTCCCCTCGGTCACGACGAGTCGAGCACCCCCGGGCACGACGAGCGCCCCCGCGAGCGGCTGCTCGAGCGTGCGCTCGAACCCCGGCACGTAGACGTCACGCGCGACGTCCTCGCGCATCCGGCGGAGCAGCGCCGCGAACCCGAGGGCGTCGAAGGTCTCCGGGGCCCCCTTCCGGTCCCGCAGGCCGAGCCGCTCGAGCTGGGCGTCCGCGAGGTGGTAGCCGTCCATCGGCACGTACGCGACGAACCCCGCCCCGTGCCGGCGGGCCACCTCGGCGACGAGCTCCTCGACGAGCGTCGACTTCCCCGCTCCCGGCGCCCCGCACACCCCGAGCACCGCCCGGCCGCCTCCCGGCGGCACGAGCCCCACCGCGAGGTCGGCCAGTGCGTCCAGACCGGCCCGCCCCACGGGCCCCAGGAGTCCACCCGACGGCTCAGTACCCGGCATCGTCGAGGGCCTTCGCCGTGAGCTCGTGGCCGAGCGCGATCATCTCGCTCGCCCGGTGGAAGTCCATCGTCCGGCAGGCGTCCGACGGCACCGAGACGAGGACGTCCGGCGGGTTGCTCGCCATCCGGTACCGGGTGATGAGCGCGGCCATCGTGTCGAAGGAACGGTTGAAGATCTCCGCCGAGGCGAGGTCCTTGGGCGCGGGCGCGTGCCCCGCCGCGGCCGACACGGTGGGCGACCCGCCGGCCTCGGTGACCGGCTCGACGTCCGCCTCCGCGACCGCGACCGGCGCGTCCGCGGTGTCGTGTGCCCCGCCCATCAGCGCGCTGACCCGGTGCGTCAGCGACCGCACCGACCCCGCGACCGCACCACCGAGCTGCCCCGGCGTCCGGACCGGCGCGACCGGCATCCCCCGACTGTGCCCGGCCTGGAGGCTCACGGCGACGGTGAGGTCGGACATCACGGCGGCCGTCGGCTCGATCGGCACGGGGTTCATCAGGCCACCGTCGACGAGCAGCCGCCCGTCGACGACGATCGGCGTCACGAGGCTGGGGATGGCGACGGAGGCCCGGATGGCCGTCGCCATCGGGCCGCGCTGGAACCACACCTCGCGCCGGTGGTTGAGGTCGGTCGCGACCGCCGTGAACGGGATGGCGCAGTCCTCGATGAGGGCGCCGCCGAGGATGTCCCCGACCCGGTTGAAGATGCGTTCGGCCCGGATCGCCCCACCCCCACCGAGGTTCATGTCGAGGAGGCGCCACACGTCGTACTGGGTGAGACCGGTGACCCACTCCGTGTACGCGTCGAGCCGACCGGCAGCGGCCAGGCCTCCGACGAGGGCGCCCATGGAGGTCCCGGCGATCGCGACGACCTCGTAGCCACGCTCCTCGAGGACCTGGAGCGCTCCGATGTGGGCGTACCCGCGCGCCCCACCGGCCCCGAGCGCCAGTGCCACCCGTCGACCCATGCCGGCCAGCCTACGGCGCGACCCCTCCGGGCGCGCCCGCCGCCGAACGGTGTGCACCTGAGGGCCGGCTCGACCGTCGACGCGGAGTCCGGCCGCACCGGCACCGGAACGGCACGCCCCGCCGCGACGTCCCACGGGGGTGATGCCTCGTCGGGGACGATGGGGCCGTGAAGGGAGCCTCCATGACGACACCAGGTCCGACCCGACGACCGAGCCGGATGGCACTCGTGGCCGCCGCCGCGGCCACGAGCCTCGCCCTGTCGGCGTGCGCCTCGAACGGAACCGACGAGGCGAGCCCGAGCCCGTCCGGCAGCGCGACCCCGTCGGCGACCGAGAGCCCCAGCCCCTCCGCCTCGCCGTCCCCCACGAGCACCCCGGTCCCCACCCCCGAGGGTTTCTCCATGGACGAACAGGCCTCGGGCGACTGGCCCGAGCTCGGGGGCAACGTCGGCATCGGCGTCGAGTCCCGGGTCGGGAAGCAGACGGGCTACGACCGGGTCGTCTACCAGTTCAGCCGCACCGCGACCCCCACCTACCGGGTCCACTGGGTCGACGCACCGATCGACGACGCTTCGGGCGAGCGCCGGGACGTCCCCGGCGACGCCTGGCTCGAGGTCCTCGTCACGACCGTCGACGTCCCCGGCGAGTCGGCGCCGAGCCCGGACGACCCGCTGCCGGCCGACCTCGAGGGGACGGTCGTCGTCGCCGCGCCAGCCATCTGGGGCGGCTTCGAGGGCTACGGGCAGCAGTTCATCGGCGTGCGCGACCAGCAGCGGCCGTTCCGCGTCAGCGTCCTGACGAACCCGACCCGGCTCGTCGTCGACATCGCGAAGTAGCGCGGCCCGGCCTCAGAGGTCGAGGTCGCGGTGCCAGGACTGGGTCTTGTAGTCGGTGACCCAGCCCATCGAGGTGTAGAGCCCATCGGCACCGGTCGGCGAGTCGTCGTCGACCTCGAGCCCGACCCGGTTGCGCCCCCGTCGGGCGGCATCCGCGATCACCGTGTTGAGCAGCGCCTTGGCGACGCCACGCCCCCGGGCCCGTCGGTGCACGCCGATGTAGTCGACGTAGCTGCCGGGGACGCCGTCGGCGTCGGGCCTCAGGACCGACGAGACGACCGCGCCCGCGGGCACCGCACCGTCCTCGGTCTCGACCGTCGCGAGCCACCAGTGGTCCCAGCGGTGGCCCGGGTCCTCCCGCAGCCTCATGACGAACTCCGAGAAGCTCTCGCGGTAGGAGCTGAAGTGGTCCTGGAAGGACTCCTCGAGGACACGGTGCACGGCCTGGAGGTCCTGCGCGAGCGGGAGGCCGTCGTCGTGCCGGTCGACCGGCCGGATGACGACGCCCTCGCGCGGGCCGGGCACGCTCGTGCCCTCCTCGGGCCCGACGGGGCGGGTCATCTGCAGCCAGGTGCGGGTGTGCCGGTAGCCCGCGGCGTCGAGCCACCGCTGCTGACGGGGGTCGTCGGCGTAGGCGCCGGAGTCCAAGAGCGAGGTCCGCAGGCCGCGCATCGTCGCGATGTCGCGGGCGTGCCGCTCACCGGCCGCGAACAGGTGGCCGGCGACCTCGTCGCCCTCCTCGTCGGACAGTGCGGGGCTCACGGTGACCTCGACGAGGGTCCGTCCGGCGGCGCGGTCGTGGACCGAGAGCCACGCGAGCAGCCGGTCGTCGCCGTCGTGGACGAGCACCTGGCGGCGCGTCCACGACCCGGTGCCGGCGAGCTGAGCGAGGACGGCCTCCGGGTCGACGCCTGCCGACCCCTTCGCCGCCTCCTGGTGCGCCGCGAGCAGGGCGGACACGGCGGGGGCATCGTCCGCCTCCGGTCGTCGCGTGGCGTAGCGGTCGGGCAGTCCGTCGATCGTCACCTCGGCGTGGCTCATGGGCTCCACTCTTCCATCCCGGCCGGGCACGGTGGGCTCCGCCTCAGTGGGCGCCCAGCCGCCGCACCGCGAGCACGGCGAGGGCGCGCGCGACATCGACGACCTCGGCCAGCGGCACGGACTCGCGAGTGGAGTGCGCCAACCGGACGTCCCCGGGCCCGAACTGGAGCGTCGGCACGCCCTCGGCGGCGTAGAGCCTCAGGTCCGAGCCGTAGGGGGCGGCGCCCACGCCGGGACGCGCCGCGCCGACGGCCACCGCGGCGTCCGCGACCTCGTCGGCGAAGGGGTGGTCGGCCGGCAGGCGCCCCGAGGCGAACCGCCCGCCGGGCCACGTCACGCGCGGCGGGTGCTCGGAGAGCCAAGGGTCGGTGGCCGCGACCTCCGCGACGGCACGCTCGAACTCGGCGGAAGCGGCCCGGGTGCTCTCGCCGAGTGCGACGCCGAGCCGGCCCTCGGCGACGAGGAGGTCGGGGACACTGCTCGCCCAGTCTCCGGCCTGGACGGTCCCGATCGTGATGGCGTACGGGAGCGGGTTGCCGTCGAAGAGCGGGTCGGCCTCCGCGTTGCGGGCCGCCTCCAGCTCACGGATCGCGGCGTGGACGACCATGAACGACTCGACCGCCGACTGGCCCTCGAGCCGGGTGCTGCCGTGGGTGGCGCGCCCCGGGACCTCGAGCCGGAAGGTCAGCGCGCCCGCGTTGGCGGTGAGGAGCCGGCCGCCGGTCGGTTCGGTGATGACGACCGCCTCGCCGATGTGGCCGCGCCGCAGCGTGGCGAAGGCACCGAGCCCGCCGTCCTCCTCGCCGACGACGGAGTGGAGCGCGAGCCGCCCGTCGGTGCGGACGCCGGAGCGGTGCAGGGCCCGGGCAACCGCGAGGTTGGCCGCGACCCCGGCCTTCATGTCGCACGCCCCGCGGCCGTGCAGCCGCCCGTCGTCGATCGCCGCGGCGAACGGGTCGTGCCCCCAGGACCACCGGTCGCCGACCGGGACGACGTCGACGTGCCCGTTGAGCACGAGGGCGGGCGGGCCGTCCCCGGGCGTCGTGCCGACGAGCCCCCACGCCTCGTCACGCGGCGCCTCGGTGCCGGGGAAGTCCGGATCGGCGTGGAGCTCCTCGAGGTCCTCGGACCACAGGTCGACCTCGAGCCCGGCCTCGGCGTACCAGCCGGCGAGGAGGTGCTGGGCCTCCCCCTCCTCCGGGCTGCCGGTGATGCTCGGAACCTGGACCAGTGCGACGAGGGAGGCGACGAGCTCGTCCTCGTCGAGGGCGTCGAGCACGCGGCTCTCGGCAGGGCTCAGCGGTGTGGTCATCTCTGCACGCTATCCCGGTGTGACGCAGCAGACACCCGGCGGCCGAGGGGTCCGCATCGGCGTACAACGGGAGCAGCCGACCGATCCGCGGCCGACAGCACTCCTCGGGAGGCTCCGTGTCCCTCCTCGTCGCCGCATCGGGTCCGCTCGGTGGCCCTGCGACCTACCTCCACGCCGGATGGCTCGCCATCTCGGTGCCCAACCTCCTCGTCGTGCTCACCACGGTCGCCGTCTTCGTGCTCGCGCTCGTCCTCCCCCTCCCCGACGACACCGAAGAGGACGGGTCTTGAGCCCCCGGGCCCCGGCCCCGCGCGCCGAGCCGTCCCCGTCCACCGCACCAGCGGACGACGCCGACACCTCCCGGATGTGGACGGCCCGGTTGCGCACCCTCGTCGTCCGGGAGTACCCACCGGAGAAGCTCCTCCCCGACCGCCAGCCGGCCTACGTGGCGTCGTGGATCTACGTCTTCGGCGTCGCGACGATGGCCGCGCTCGTCATGCTCGTCGCGTCCGGGCTCGTGCTGACCCTGGAGGGTCCCGCCTGGTACCACACCTCCTCGACGGGGCACTTCGTCAACAGCGTGCACTTCTGGTCCGTCCAGCTCTTCATGCTCGCGATGACCGTGCACCTGTGGGGCAAGTTCTGGATGGCCGCGTGGCGGGGACGACGGACCCTGACCTGGGTGACGGGGGCGGTCGCGTTCCTCGTGTCCGTCGGCACCGCCTTCACCGGCTACCTCGTGGAGTCCAACTTCGAGTCCCAGTGGATCTCGTTCGAGGCCAAGGACGGCCTCAACGCAGTGGGCGTCGGGGCCTGGTTCGACGTCACGAACCTCGGCCAGATGCTGCTCCTCCACGTCACCCTCCTCCCCCTGGTCCTCGGTGCCCTCGTCGTCTGGCACGTCCTGCTCGTCCGCCGGCACGGCGTGGTCCCCCCGCTGCCCAGCGGCCACGAGGCCCCCAGCGAGCCGGCCGGGACGACGCGATGAGCACCGCGACGCGCAGCGCCCCACGCCTCGCCGCCCAGCCCTGGCCGGGCCCGACCCGCCGCTACGACATCGTCAAGGAGTTCGTCGTCGCGCTCGTCGTGATGGCCGTGCTCGGAGTCGCGCTCGCCGCCGCGTTCAGCTCGCCCGACGAGCCCGCCCTGACGCTCAAGGGCTGGGCCGCCGCCGCGCCGGACAACCTGTACGCGACGACCGTTGCCGAGCTCGCGGGGACGTCCGACTCCGCCGGGTACGGCCCGCCGTACAACACCGGCAGCGACGGCCTGAGCCTCGGGCCCCTGACGCTCCAGAAGTGGGCGGGCGTCCGGCTGCCGGTCGACCCGGCGAACGACTTCGTCATCACGCCGTTGTCGAGCCAGCAGCAGCCCGAGGCCGTGGCCGCCGCGCTGACGGCCTGGAAGGGCGCCACCCCCGACCAGCGCGCCGCCTGGGCCACGGCCCTCGACGAGGCGGTGCAGGCCACCGCCGACGACACCGGCGCCCTCCATCCCGACCGGGTCGCCGCGGGCGACTACGGCCCGGTGCCGGCGCTGGCCTCGGGGCTCGTGGAGATGGCCCGCTCCGGCACCCTCGACGGCGTTCTCATGGCCCGGGGCGGGTTCTACCAGACCGACCAGACGGCCCAGATCCTCTTCCTCGGCGACGGCTCCTACCTCGACGACGCCGCGACCGCCCAGAACCTCCAGGGCAACACCTGGGGCATGGTGAACGGCGTCAACAGCAACCCCGGCCAACCGTGGCTGTGGTGGGCGTCGGTCTGGTACCAGATCCCGCTCTTCAACGCCGCCGCGGACGCGACGTCGACGACCTTCCTCCAGGACAACGCCGACGCGTGGGTCTTCGCGATCATCGGGGTCATCTGCCTCGCGTTCGTGGCCGTCCCCGTCATCCCCGGGCTGCGCTCGGTCCCGCGGTGGATCCCGGTGCACCGCCTCATCTGGCGGTCGTACCACCGCCGCCACGGCGACGCGCACCTGCGCTGACCCGCTCCACGTCCCCGCCGGGTAGCGTCGGAGGGGACACAGGAGCGGCGAGGAGGTGCGATGGGCGCGGGGCACGGACACGGCCACCCGGGGGCGGGTGCCTCCGACCACGCCGGGGCCACGCACCGCTGGCGCCTGCGGGTCGCCTTCGTCCTCGTCGCGGTGTTCTTCGTCGTCGAGCTCGTGGCCGGGCTGGTCGCGGGCTCGCTGGCGCTGCTGAGCGACGCGGGCCACATGGCCGCGGACGTCGTCGCCCTCGGCGCCGCACTCGTCGCCACCCGGATCGCGACCCGCCCGGACTCCACCGGACGCCGGACCTTCGGCTCGTACCGGGCGGAGGTCTTCGCGTCCGGCCTCGCCGTGCTGCTCATGCTCGGGGTGTCGGTCTACATCGTCGTCGAGGCGATCGGTCGGGTGGGCTCCACGCCGGACGTCGCCACCGGGGTCATGGTCGGCGTGGGTGGTCTCGGCCTCGCCGTCAACCTCGTGGCACTCGTGCTGCTGCGCGGCGGGGCCTCGGACAGCCTCAACGTCAAGGGTGCCTACCTCGAGGTGGTCGCCGACACGGTCGGGTCGCTCGGGGTGCTCGCCGCCGGCGTGCTCGTGGCGGTCACCGGGTCGCCGGTGTGGGACACGGCCGTCGCGCTGGCCATCGCCGTCTTCGTCGCGGTCCGCGCGGTGCTGCTCGGCCGCGAGGTCGTGGCGGTCCTCGGCCAGCACGCCCCGGCCGGCATCCACCCGGACGCCGCGGAAGCGGCCCTGCGCGGCGTCCGCGAGGTCGTCGACGTCCACGACCTGCACCTGTGGACCCTCACCTCGGGGATGCACGTCGCGACCGCCCACCTCGTGTGCGCCGACGGCGCCGACCCCGGTCACGTCCTCGAGGAGGCCGGGACCCGGCTGCGCGAGGAGTTCGGCATCGACCACGCGACGCTCCAGGTGGAACCGCGGGGCACCCGCTCCTGCGTCGAGACGAGCTGGTGACGACCGGGCCCCGGGGCCGCGCGGTGCGACCCCGGGGCCCGGTGTGGGCGCCTCGTCAGACGGCGGTGGCCGTCGCGTCCGCGGACGTCGAGGTGTTGGCGTCGCTCGGCGTCGTGCTCGTCCCGGCGTCGGAGTCGCCACCCCGGCCGTGCCCGCCGTGCCCGCCCGGTCCGCCTCCGGTGCGCTCGGTGACCGTCGCCAGGTCGGCGCTGACGTCGAACGAGACCTTCGCACCGTCCTTGGTGCCGATGGCGTCGTAGGAGCCGTCCTCGTCCTTGCGGACGGTCTCGACCGTCACCGTCGAGTCCTTCGCCGTCACGGCCGCGATGACCTTGTCGGCCTCGGTGCCGGTGACCTCGGTGTGCGAACCGCCCCGGCCGCCCGGGCCGCCGTGCCCGCCTCCGGTGCGCTCGGTGACCGTCGCCAGGTCGGCGCTGACGTCGAACGAGACCTTCGTACCGTCCTTGGTGCCGATGGCGTCGTAGGAGCCGTCCTCGTCCTTGCGGACGGTCTCGACCGTCACCGTCGAGTCCTTCGCCGTCACGGCCGCGATGACCTTGTCGGCCTCGGTGCCGGTGACCTCGGTGTGCGACCCGCCGCGCTTGCCGGCGGGGTCGCCGGTCCCGGGGCTCGCCGAGGCGGACGGGCCGGGACTGGACGTGTCGTCGGCCAGGGCCATGGCGGCGCCGCCGGCGACGAGTGCGCCCGCGGCCACGGCGGAGGCCGCGACGATCTTGAGAGTGGTGCGAGGCATGGTGGCTCCTTCGTCAGGGTCGGGGCGGAACACCCCTCGGACCCATGACGATCCGGGGGCGACCTGTGCCGAACCTGTCGTCCTCCCCTCGACGGCGTGTGGGTGCCCGCGTCGAACCCCGGAATGCGGGCGCCGCGCCAGCGGTTGCTCCTGCGGTGACGACACCCACCGCGGGCCGGGTCAGCCGGGCGAGCGTCGGCCTGCGCTCGGAACGCGGCCCGGTCCTCCTCTCCGTGATGCTCGCGACGGGCCTGGTCGCCATCGACGCGACGATCCTCGCCACCGCGGTGCCGGCCGTGGTCCGTGACCTCGGCGGGCTGTCGCAGTTCCCCTGGCTCTTCTCGATCTACGTCCTCGCCCAGGCGGTGTCCGTCCCCGTCTACGGGAAGGTCGCCGACCTCTTCGGTCGCAAGACGGTGATGCTCGTCGGGGTCGGCCTCTTCGTCCTCGGGTCCCTGCTCAGCGGGCTCGCGTGGTCGATGGGCGCGCTCATCGCGTTCCGCGCCGTCCAGGGGCTCGGCGCCGGGGCCATCCAGCCGATCGGGATGACGATCGTCGGCGACATCTACAGCGTCGCGGAACGGGCGACGGTCCAGGGCTATGTCGCGTCGGTCTGGGCGATCAGCTCGCTCGTGGGCCCGACCCTCGGCGGTGTCTTCAGCGAGGCCCTCACCTGGCGGTGGATCTTCTTCATCAACCTGCCCCTCGGTGCCGCGGCCGCGTGGATGCTGTGGCGCCGCTTCTCCGAGACGCCCCGGCCGGCCGCGCCGCGCCCGCGCATCGACTACGCGGGCGTCCTGCTGCTCCTTGTCGGCACGGTGGCGCTCCTCGTCGGCCTGCTCGAGGGCGGGGTGCTGTGGCCGTGGGCCTCGCCGGTGAGCATCGGGCTCTTCGTCGCCTCGGCGGCCCTCCTCGCGGCGTTCGTCGTCGTCGAGCGACGCGCCCCCGAGCCCGTCCTCCCGCTGTGGGTCTTCGGCCACCGCGTGGTCGGTGGCGCGATGCTCGTCTCGCTCGTCGTCGGGGTGATGCTCCTCGGCCTCACCTCCTACGTGCCGCTCTACGCCCAGGGCGTCCTCGGGACCGGGGCGATCGTGGCCGGGTTCGCCCTCGCGGCGATGACGATCGGCTGGCCCATCGCGGCTTCCACCGCCGGCCGCCTCTACCTGCGGCTCGGCTTCCGGACGACGATGCTCATCGGGTCCGTGTTGGCCGTGGTCGGCTCCGGGTTGCTCCTCCTCGTCGGGCCGGACAGCTCCGTGGGACTGCTCGCCGCCGCCTGCTTCGTCCTCGGCCTCGGGTTCGGCTACGTCGCCAGCCCGTCGCTCGTCGCGGCCCAGTCGGCGGTGCCGTGGCACGAGCGCGGCGTCGCCACGAGCGCGTCGATCTTCGCGCGGGCGGTCGGCAGCGCCGTCGGCGTCGCCGCGTTCGGGGCGGTCGCCAACACGGTGGTGCGGAACCGGTTGGGCGGCACGCCGTCCGACCTCGAGTCGCTGCCCTCGGGCGTGCTCGGGCCGGCCCTCGGGGCGGTCTTCGTCGTGGCGGCGGCGGTCTCGGTGACGATGCTGCTCGCGTCGTTCGTCATGCCGCGCGAGGTGCCCGAGGTGCCTTCCCGCTGAAGGTGTCGCGCGCCACGTGTGAGGCACGGAACAACCCCCCGGCGGCGCCTCCCCGGCGACCTAGCGTGGGTGGTGAGGGGAGCGGCGACCGCGGTTGCAGGGAACCGCCGGACCCGCTCCCCCGCCGCTGGTCCGGCGGCCCTGCTCAGCCCAGACGCGACGCGGTCGAGGCCACGCCGAGCCACCCGTGGGGGTTGCCGTCCCAGCACCAACCCAGCTTCGGTGCGCGTTCGCTGATCCACATCGCGGGGACCCGCCGGTCACCGCGGCGCGAGCCCGACAGCATGAAGCACCGGTTCCTCTCCAGCAGGTTCGGGGCGTGTGTCACCAGCGCGATGCCCTCGTCGATGGTCAGGGGGGTGCGACCGCGGGCGAGGATCGTGGGGAGAGCGTCCTCGGGGCGGACGCCGCGGAACTCCTCGCCGCGGTCGACGTCGAGCAGCAGGTAGGCGTCCGGCCGGGGCAGCGTGACCTGGTCGATCGGGCGGTACGGCGCGAGCCCCTCATCCCCGTGGTTGCGGTCGACGATGCCGGCCTTCGTACCGCCTGCGGCGAGCCGGAGCAGCGGGACGGCGCGCTCGGGGTCGACGACCTCCCGCGTCACGACCAGGACGAGGGTGGCATGGCCGGCCTGCGGCGGGGGGAGGTCCCCGAGGTCGGCGGCAAGGTCGCGCAGCGGGGCGAACCGCCGACGGAAGGTGGTCTCGTCGTCGCCGGCCAGCGTGGGGTAGCCGAGCCGCAGGAGTGCCTCGACCTGCCCGTCGAGCACGGCGAGGGCCGACGTGGGCGCCGTCTGGACGGTCATCGCGAACCTCCCGGGTCGGGGCGAGTGGCCTGTGTCCAACGCGTCCGGACCACTCGCGGTTCCGGCACTCAGTCCGTTGGTGACGTCGCGCGCCCCACCGGATGGGTCTCGCGGGCCCGCACCCACGGGATGACCGCGAGCAAGGTGATGACGCCGGTGACGGCGAAGGCCAGCCCGAAGCTGCCCCGGTCGACGAGCACCCCGGCGATGACCGGACCGATGATCGCGCCGGTGTCCATCGACATCTGGAACGCCGCGAGGGCCGGTCCGCCGTTGCGCTCCCGCCCCACGACGTCGGCGAGGGAGGCCTGCTGGGCCGGGTTGAGGGTGCCCGCGCCGAGGCCGGCCACGACCGAGAACGCGAGGAGCGTGGGCAGGGTGGTGGCCAGCCCGGTGGCGGCGGTCGCGATTCCGGAGACCACGAGCCCGCCGACGATGTACGGCTTGCGCCCGACGCGGTCCGACGTCCGCCCGGCGAAGGTCAGGCCGACTGCGTTGCCCGCGGCGAACACCGCGAGCGCCGTGCCGGCGACGAGCGACTGGTGGGTCTCGCGGGTGGCCTGGTCGAGGCTCTGGTCGACGATGACCGCGGCCGCGAAGAGCGGGAGGATCGCGTTGCGGACCCCGAAGTTGGCCCAGCCGTTGGCGAACCCGGAGCCGATCGCGGCCCGGTACGCGTTGTCGCGCCAGCCGTCCCGGACGGTCATCACCGGCAGCACCGGGTCGCCCGGCTTGGGGCGCAGCGAGGCGTCCTTGAGGAAGACGAAGACGATCGTGGCGGCGAGCAGCAGGGCGACGGAGTACACGATGAACGGCACCCGGAGCCCGAGACCGCCGAGCAGGCCGCCGACCACCGGCCCCCCGACGCCGCCGATGAGGAACGCCGAGGCGTAGGCGGAGGAGACCCGGGCGCGGATCGACGGCGGCGCGAGCCGGACGATGAGGGCCACCGCCGAGACGGTGAACATCACCGAGCCGATGCCCCCGAGCCCGCGGAACACGACGAGCTGCCAGTACGAGCCCGCGAAGGCCGTGGCCCCGGTGGAGATCGCGACGATGACCAGCCCGGTGAGGTAGATCGGCCGCTCCCCGAGCCGGGCGATGAGGCGGCCACCCGCGGGGGCGAAGAGCAGGCGGAAGAAAGCGAAGGCGCTGACGACGACGCTGCTCGCCGTGGCCCCCACCCCGAAGCTCTGCGCGAACTGCGGCAGGACCGGGGTGATGAGGCCGAACCCGAGGGCGATGACGAACGCCGCGGCGATGAGCACCCAGATCTCGCGGGGGATGCGGACCCGCGCGTCGGGGGTCGTCACGGGGTCGGCGGACACGATCCACCAGTATGCCCGCCCGCACCGACGGTTCCGTCCACGACGACGGGGTGGTCAGCGTCCCCCGACCTGGTAGATGAACGGGAGCGACCCGAGGTCGCGACTTCCACTGCTGCCGGCGCCCGGTCCACCAGACGAGCAGGCCGACGAGGACCGCACCGAGCCAGCGGGAGCCCCCAGGTCCGCACCCGCGTCGGCCCACACGGCCCCGGAGTTCGCGACCGTTCGCCCTGATCGCGTCACCGGCGAAGGCGGGGCAGGCGTCGAGTCCCGAGAGGCCGAGGACAGGCGCACCAGCGGGTCCCGGGGACCGCCCGCGAGGCTGAGCGAGCGGTTGTCCGTGATCGACCGGCTCCCCGTCGCGCCATGCGGGGCGGCAGCCCCACCCGGCCCACTCGATGGACGACCCCTCGGCCCACGAGGTGGGGCAGGGTGGCGAAGCCGGGGACCAGCGCGCCGCTCCCGACGTCGAAGACCGGGCACGGGTACCCGGAGCGGTCTGCCGGTGGCGTCGTCCGGCGGGGCCTCGTCCAGGAGCAGGAGCAGCCGGGAGCCGTCCGGGGAGAGCGTGGCGGCGGTGGTTGGTCGGAGGTCGGCGCGGGCCACAGATGATCGTGGCACCGGTTGGTGCCACTGCGCGCCCGCCGGCACCGTCCAGGTGAGGATCCGGACGGCGTCGACCCCGGCGCGCAGGGCCCCACGGTCGTGGAGCCGTCCCGCCACCCGGCGAGGACGAGGGCGTCACCGACCCCGGAACGGGCGGCAGCACCGACGTCGCCCGGGAACCGACGTCGACAGACGATCCCGACCGAGGCGGGGGAGCGACGGCAGCCCGCGGCACGAGCACTCGCCGGGAGTCGGGGCTCCACCACGGGGTGCCGCGGGGCCCGTTCTCGCCCTGGGGACCGGACCGGTCCAGGGCGATGCCGGCTCTCGAGCGGGACGAGGTCGCGCCCGCGCGAGGTCGGCCAGACGCCCGTCGGACTCGGCCCACCGCCCGTCGGGCGACAACGAGACGTGGCTCCCGATCGCCGCCTCGGCGGCGGGGCCCGCGAGGCGACGCACCGTCCCGTCGGGTGACACGGCGTACCGCTCCAGCGCCGCGTCGTTGGGAGCCGACGATCATCGCCGTCACGCCCGGAGAGTCGGTCGTCTCCGGAAACCAGGGCATCGCGACGTGCTCGGGGTAGGACGTCAAGGGGTCCCGGGACCGGTCGCCGGCATCGTCCGGGGCGCCCCACCCACGGAGACCACGGCGGGACGCGACGAGGAGGCCAACGGCGGCGGCACCGGCCCCAGGGCGAGACCGCGGGCGCGCCAGCGGCGGCGTGCGCCGGCGCGCCAGACGTCGCCTGGGCTCGGTGTCGGCGACGGATCGTCGGTGAGGTGGTGCGCCAGGACCTCGAGCTCCCTGGCCAGGGTGTCGTGCTGGTTCATCGGGGGGCCTCCTCGCGGCCGAAGGTCGCCGCGAGCTCGGCGCGGCCGAAGGTCGCGGCGAGCTCGGGCGCGAGGTCGCGGAGCCGACCCAGGGCGTGCCGTGTCTGGGACTTCACGGTGTTGACCGAGCAGCCGAGCAGCACGGCCGTCTGCACCTCGGTGCGGTCCTCGTAGAAGCGCAGGACGAGGACGGCGCGCTGGCGGGGCGTCAGGCGCCGCAGCGCGTCGGCGAGGGTGAGGCGGGCATCGGTCTCGGCCTCCCCGTCACCGGGCGAGACCCGCTCCGGGCCGGGCTCGGCCGGGTCGGGCTGGTGCCGACGCCAGCGCCAGGCGTCGACCGAGCGGGTGTAGAGGATGCGCCGGACGTACGCGTCGGCCGTCGCGAGGTCGACCCGGTGCCAGTGCTGGGCGGCCCGGACGAGCGCCTCCTGGGCGAGGTCCTCGGCGGCGTGCCGGTCGCCGGTGAGGAGCGAGGCCGTGCGCACGAGGGGTACCCAGCGGTCGCGCACGTACGCGTCGAAGGCGGCACGGTCGGCCATCGCTCCTCCTCTCCCCGGTCACCGGAGAGTACGGACGCGGCGCCCCGCGCGGGTGGAACCCGGACCCGAGCGCGGGCGCGGCCGACCCGTCACACGTCGATCACGGGACGGATCTCGATGTCGTACGCCGGCAGGATGCCGCAGAGGTCGAGCACGGTGTCCAGGTCGGGGGCGCTCAGCAGGTAGAAGCCTCCGATCTGCTCGGCCACCTCGGCGAACGGGCCCTCGCTGACCGTGGCCCGTCCGTCGCGGGTTCGCATGGTCCTGGCCGACGAACCCTCGGCGAGCGCCTCGCCCGCGAGCATCTCCACCTCCGGTCGCTCCGTACACGCTGCGGTGAACGCCTCGTGCTCGGCCATCCCGGCCGCCTGCTGCTCGGGGCTCAGCTCGTCCCACGAGGGCAGCTCGCCGTTGCCGGCGAGCAGGACGAAGAACTTCATGGCCCTCTCCCATCTGTTCGGTGCCGGCGAGGGTCGCCGACACCACGATGACGGACGAGGCGCGCCCGGATCGACAGGTCGGCGCCGAGACACTCCGCCGGCACTCGGAACGGCGCTCAGCGCACGAGCACGGCCACGGCCACCGGAAGGGCCGAGAGGACGACGAGGGCGGTGTCGCGCAGCCGCCACGGGGCCGCCGTGAACCACGTGCGGCGGCGCGCGGTCGCGAAGCCGCGGGCGTCCATCGCCACGGCCAGCTCGGCGGCGGCACGCAGGGTCCGCACGAGCAGGCCCATGGTCAGGGCGGTGACGTGGGCGGCCACCGTGGCCGGCCGCCGGGCCGACACCCCGAGGCCGCGGACCCGGCGGGCCCGGCCGATCTCGCTCCACACGGCGCCGAAGGTGTGCACCCGCTGGAGCGCGGCCGCGACCGCGACCACCGGGCGGTCCGGCAGGTGCAGCCGCTGGGCGAGGTGGTCGCCGAGCCGGTCGGGGTCGACCCACGGGACGAGGACCGCCGACGGCACGACGATGACGAGGACGCGCAGGGCCACGGTGAGCGCGGCGTCGACGTCGTGGCCGGCGAGCCACCACGTCGACCAGCCCACCGACAGCGCGGCCAGGACGCCCGGCAGCATCCGGAGGGCGACCCGGCGGGTCCGGCCCGTCGGCGCCACTCCCTTCCCGGGTGCCGTGAGGCCCACGACCGCGAGCACGACCTGGACGCCGAGCACGACGAGCGTCGTGGACCAGTGCGGCGACAGCACCCCGGCCGGGATGCCGAGGAGCGCCCCGGCGAGCAGCGAGAGGGGTCCACAGCGCGCGACGAGCGGAACGGCGGCCGCGGTCGGTGCGGACGGACGCGGCGGGGCGACGACGTCGTGGACCCGCTCGGCGCGCCCCACGACCGACGCGTCGTGGGTCGCGGCGACGACCGCACCGCCGGCGGCCCGGTAGGCCGCGACGAGCCCGACGACCGCGGCCCACGTGTGGCGGTCCTGCCCGACGGTCGGCTCGTCGGCGAGCAGCACGGGCGGGCCGTGGTGCAGCGCCGCGGCCACGGCGAGCCGCCGCTGCTCGCCCCCGGACAGCTCACGGGGGTCGGCCCGTTCGAGGTGCGCCAGGCCGAGGGCCGCGAGCAGGCCCCGGGCGCGCTCCTCGGAGTCCGGCCCGCCGGACCCGAGCGCGCGTGCCGTCACGAGCACCTCGTCGAGCACGGTCGCGGCGACGAGGGTCGAGCTCGCCCACTGCGGCACCCAGGCGAGCGCCCGGGCGAGGCTCGGCGCGTCGAGCTCCCCGGGGTCGGCGGGGCCGTTCGAGGTCACCGTGACGGCACCTCCGGGCGAGGTCGGCAGGAAGCCCGCCAGCGCCGAGAGGATCGTCGACTTCCCCGACCCGCTGGGCCCGACGAGCGCCGTGAGGCTCCCCGGGGCGGCCGACAGGGAGTCGGGGAGCTCGGCGGCGCGGGTGGTGCGGGTCGTGCCGTCGAGCAGCCGCGTGCTGCGCTCGACGGTGAACGGCCGCGCGCGCAGGGCCGGCTCCACGCCCCGTGAGCCCTGCAGGCCGCGGACCAGCCCCGGGTCGACGCGCACCGGGTCGGGGACCGGGGCGCCCGGCACCCAGATGCCCATGCCGAGCAGGCGTTCCCGCTCGGCCTCCAGCACCTCCCGCACCGGTCCGTCCGCGACCACCCGACCCTCGGCGGACAGCACGACGAGCCGCTCGACGAGGTCGACCCACGGACCGAGGACGTGCTCGACGACGACGAGCGTCCGCCCGCCGGTACGCGCCAGCGCGGCGACGGCGTCCCGCACCTCCGCGGCGCAGCCGGGGTCGAGCATCGCCGTCGGCTCGTCGAGCAGCACGAGGGAGGGGTCCAGCGCGAGGGTCCCCGCGAGCGCGAGCCGCTGGGTCTGCCCGCCGGACAGCGCCGAGGTGGGGGTGTCGAGGGGGAGCGCCCCGAGGCCGACCGCGGCCAGCGCCTCGGCGACGACGGCGGGCATCGCCGCCCGGGGCATCCCGACGTTCTCGAGACCGAACGCGACGTCCCGGCCGACGGTCGCCGCGACCACGCCGGCGCCCGGCTCCTGGAGCACCAGGCCGGTCGCGCCGGGGCGCGCACCGGGAGCGGCGCCGTCGAGGGTCACCGTGCCGTGCAGCTCGCCGGCCTCGACGCTGCCGAGGAGCCCGGTGAGCGCCCGCAACAGCGTCGACTTGCCCGACCCCGACGGCCCGACGAGCAGCACGCGCTCGCCGGGTGTCAGGGAGAGGGTGACGTCGCGCAGGACCGGCTCGCGCCGACCGTAGGGCCGCCAGGTGAGGCCCTCGACCTCGACCCGGCCCCGCGCCGTCACGGCCTCAGACAGCCCGGGACTCCCGCAGCTCCTGGCCCGCGGGGAACGCCGAGAGCGCCCCGGCCCGGGCCAGCGCCCGGGTGAGCAGCCATCCCACGACGCCCGCGAGGACGATGCCGGAGACCCCCATCGCGGCGAGGTAGGCGAGCTTGTCGCGCCAGACCCACTCGGCGTACCAGCCGCCGCCGTTCGCGAGCACCGACAGGCCGGGCACGTCGGCCCACGAGGCCGGGAACGACAGCGTCTCGAAGAGCCACTCCAGCGGCGTGGACAGCACCCCCGCGAGGGCCGCCGCGCCGACGCCGAAGAACCGGTACCCGAGGAGCGCGAACGCGAGCTCGGCACCGAGTCCCTGGAGGACGCCCGAGACGAGCACGGTGGCGCCCCACTCGGTGCCCGGGAGCATCGAGACGAGGGCGGCCACGACCTCGCAGAACAGCGCGGCGCCCGGGCGCCGGACGACCAGCCCGCCGACGACGCCCGCGAGCAGCCACGGCCCGGTGAACAGCCCCATGAGCGGGGCGTAGCCGATCTTCAGCGCGGTGATCGGCCCGTTGTAGAAGATCCCCCAGCCCCAGAACGCGATGCCGAGGGCCGCGCCGAGGAAGGCGATGGTGATGAGGTCGACGGTGCGCCAGCCCAGGAGCGGGCGGGTCGCGGTGATGGTGCGCCGGGCGGCCGGCGCCTCGGTGGTGGACGTTGCCATGTCGTGCTTCTCCCGTGGTCGTGGATATGACCTCGGGGAGGCGCGGCCCGTCACCGGATGGCGACGGAGCACGCCTGAGATTCCCGACTTCCTATCGCCGGTGCTAGCCGGATCAGGTTCGAGGGTCTGCGGCGGGCCGCACTCTCAGCGCTCGGGGCGCTCCCCTGTCGTTGGACCCCCCGAGCATACTGCCGCCGCGGTTAGAGTGGCGAGGACGGGTCGGGACCGCCTGACCAGCCACCGCACCGGAAAGGACCATCCATGGGAACCGTCGCCTGGAAGATCCTCGGCTCGGGGGGCGCCATCCTCGCCGGCGTCCTCGCGACGAAGGTCGTCAACCTCGTGTGGGCCAAGGCCGGCCAGGACGAGATCAACCCCAAGAACCCCGACGCGCCGGTCATCAAGGCCGTCGCATACGCCGCGGCGATGGGCCTGGCCGTCGGCGCCGCCCGCACGCTCACCGAGCGCAAGGCCGCGCAGTACTACCGCAACTCGTCCGGTCACCTGCCCAAGGGCATCGCGGAGGAGCCGGTCTGACCGGTACACGCCCGCGCCGCGACCCTCGTCAGCCGAGGTCGAGTGCGTGGGCGAGAGGCATCCCCGGTCGGTAGGCCAGGTGCTCGTGGCTCGGGGCCTCGAGCACGGCCAGGTGGGCCCGCGAGCCCACGGCGATCCGCCCGACGTCGTCCCGGCGCAGCGCGCGGGCCCCGCCGACCGTCGCCGCGACGAGCGCCTCGGCGGCCGTCATCCGCATCTCCCGCACCGCGAGGGCGACGACGAACGGCATCGACGCGGTGTTGCAGGTGCCGGGGTTGCAGTCCGAGGCGAGCGCCACGGAGACGCCCGCGTCGAGCAGGGCCCGGCCGTCCGGGTACGGGGAGCGGGTCGAGAACTCGACGCCGGGCAGCAGCGTCGCGACCGTCGTGTCGGCCGCCGCGACGAGGGCGTCGACGTCCGACGCGTCGAGATACGTGCAGTGGTCGACGCTCGCCGCCCCGAGCTCGACGGCGAGCCGCACGCCCGGCCCGGGCCCGAGCTGGTTGCCGTGCACCCGGAGCCCCAGCCCCGCGTCCCGGCCCGCGACGAGGACCCGGCGGGCCTCGTCCTCGGTGAAGGCGTACGGGCTGTTCGGCTCGCAGAAGACGTCGACCCAGCGGGCGTGTGGCGCGCAGGCGGCGAGCATCGGGCCGGTGACGAGGTCGACGTACGCCGCCCGGTCCTCCCGCGCCTCGGGCGGGACGACGTGGGCGCCGAGGAACGTCGTCTCGGACGTGACCTCGGACGCGAGGCGCAGCGCGCGGGCCTCGTCCTCGACGGTCAGCCCGTACCCGCTCTTCACCTCGAGGGTCGTCGTCCCGAGGGAGCGGGCCTCGGCCACCCGGACCGCCAGCAGCGCGCGCAGCTCGTCGTCGGAGGCGGCGCGGGTCGCTGCGACCGAGACACCGATCCCGCCCCCGTCGTAGGGCGTCCCCGCCATCCGCGCGGAGAACTCCGCCGAGCGGTCGCCCGCGTAGACGAGGTGGCTGTGGCTGTCGACGAAGCCGGGCACCACGGCCCGGCCGCCCAGGTCGACGACGGCGTCCGTCGCGGGGGCCCGGTCGGCCGCTCCGACCCACGCGACGAGCCCCTCCTCGACGACCACCGCCGCATCGTCCAGCAGCCCGAGCCGGTCGTCGGCGGTCACGGACCGGTCGCCGACCGGGGTCACCCCGTCCGGTCCCGCGCAGGTGACGAGCTGACCGATGCCCGTGACGAGCCGTGCCCGAACCGTACTCATCGCCGCACCGCCGAGAGGGACTCCGCGAGAAGGCGGCCCACGTCACCGAGACGGTGCTGCCCGGCGGCGACGATCCGTTCACCGGCCACGACGACGTCCGTGACGTCGGCGGCCGACGCCGCGTACAGCAGCTGGTCGAGGGCGCAGCCCGCGGTCCGGGGGCTGTCGGTGCGGACCGCCACGAGGTCGGCGACGTGCCCGGTCGCGATGACCCCGCCGTCGGCCCATCCGAGCGACTGGTAGCCGGCGGCGGTCCCCATCCACAGCAGGTCGGCCGGAGTGAAGCGCCCGCGTTCGAGGCTGACGAGCCGCTCGTGCATCTCCACTCCCCGGACCTCCTCGAACGGGTCGACGACCGCGTGCTGGTCGGACCCGACGGCGAGGGACGCCCCGGCCTCGGCGAGGGCGCGGGCGGGGCCGATGCCGTCGGCGAGGTCGCGCTCGGTCGTCGGGCAGAGGACCGCGCAGGCCCCGGCCCCGCCGATGAGCGCCACGTCGTCGTCGGTGAGGTGGGTGGCGTGGACGAGCGAGGTCGAGGCGGTGAGCACGCCCTCGTCCGCGAGCAGCCGCGCGGGGGTGCGACCGTAGAACGCGTCGCAGGCGAGGTTCTCCCCGGGCTGCTCGGACAGGTGCGCGTGGAGCGGCCACCCCAGCCGGCGCGCCGCCTCCCCGACCACGGCGAGGTCGTCGCGGGGGACGGCCCGCACGGAGTGCACGGCGGCTCCGACCCGCCACGTGTCGCCGGGGCGCAGGGCCGCCACCCGCTCGGCCCAGTCCTGCGCGGTGCCATCGGAGAACCGCTCCTGCACCTCGTCGAGCGGGAGGTGGCCGTCGGCCGTCAGCCCCCCGGCCAGGTAGAGCGTGTCGAGGAGGGTGAGCCGGATGCCGGCCGCGGCGGCCGCCTCGACGAGGGCGAGCCCCATCGCGTTGGGGTCCTCGTAGGGCGTGCCACCCGGCGCGTGGTGGAGGTAGTGGAACTCGCCGACGACGGTGTACCCGGCGAGCACCATCTCGGCGAACACGGCGGTCGCCAGGGCACGGTAGGAGTCGGGGTCCAGGTGGGCGGCGAGCCGGTACATGCCCTCGCGCCACGTCCAGAAGTTGCCCTCCTCGCCGTGCGTCCGGCCGCGCAGGGCCCGGTGGAAGGCATGGCTGTGGGCGTTCGCGAGGCCGGGGAGGACGAGCCCGGGGAGGACGACGTCACCGGGCTCGGCCGGCGCGTCGGCGAGGACGTCGACGACCCGCCCCTGCTCCGTGGCCACGCGGACCCGGCGCCGGACACCGCCGGGGAGCACCGCGTGCTCGCACCAGTACGTGATCATGCAGCGGTCGGTCCGGCGAGGTCGGCGACGACGTCGGTGAGGGCGGCGACCCCGGCGAGGCAGTCGTCGGCCGAGGCCCACTCGTCGGGACTGTGGCTCACACCGGTGGGGTTGCGGACGAAGAGCATCGCGGTGCGCACCCCGGCGTTCGCGAGGATGCCGGCGTCGTGCCCGGCGCCCGTCCCGATGACCGGCACGCCCCCGAGGAGGGTCGAGAGCCGGCGGACCAGGGTCGGGTCGAAGTCCGTCGTGGGGGTCCAGGACTCCTCGGTGACGAGGGCGTCGAAGTCGGACACGACGTCCCGCACGGCGGACACGACGCGCTTCACGGCGTCGGCGTCCTCGCCGCGGGCGTCGAGCCAGGCGGTGGCGCAGCTGGAGATGGCGTTGACGCCGCCCGGGACGACCTCCACCTTGCCGACGGTCGCGAGGCAGTCGTTCTCCTCGGCCGCCCGGCGCGCGGAGATGATCGCGGCGGCGAGGCCGAGCATGGCGTCCTCGCGCTCGTCGAGGGCGGTCGTGCCCGCGTGGTTGGCCTCGCCGGGCACGTCGATCCGCCAGCGGCCGTGCGGCCAGATGTCGCTCCCGACGCCCACGGCGTGCCCGAGGCCGTCGAGGGCCCGGCCCTGCTCGACGTGGAGCTCGACGAAGGCCCCGACCCGGGCGAGGGTCTCGTCGTCGCGACCGAGATGGCCGGAGGAGCCTCCGGCACGCTCGATCGCCTCGGCCATCGTCACGCCGTCGGCGTCGCGCAGGCCCCGGGCGCGGTCGGCGGACATCGCCCCCGTGATGACCCGGGACCCGGCGCAGGCGACCCCGAAGCGGGCTCCCTCCTCGTCGGCGAAGTTGACGACGCCGATCGGTCGTGCCGGGTGGAAACCCTTCTCGCGCAAGCCGTCCAAGGCCGCGAGCGCGCTGACGACCCCGAGCGGGCCGTCGAAGGCACCGCCGTCGGGGACGGAGTCGAGGTGCGAACCGACGACGATGCCGGGGGCGCCGGCGGCGACGGCCGCGTCGGGGTCGCCCCACCACGCCCACTGGTTGCCCATCCGGTCGACGGTGAGGTCGAGGCCCCGTGCCCCGCACTCGCCGACGAACCACTCGCGCAGGTCGTGGTCGGTGCGCGTCCAGGCATAGCGGCGGTACCCCCCGGTCGAGGCGTCGAGGCCGACGGTCTCGAGGTCGTGCCACATCCTCCGGAAGGCAAGCGTCGCCCCATCGGGTGCCAACCTGCTCGACATGGGTCCATTGCACCAACTCCCCGGTCGCCACGGGGGCTGAGGTGCACGGGGATTGTCTCGGCGGGGAGACATCGCGCGGTGGTCGGCCGTCGGCCTAGGCTGAGTGGATGGACGACGGAGCCGAACGCGCCCGCTGCGCCCTCGCGGCGTCGGGCATGGCGTACGACATCACGAGCCACGGCCCCGTCGGGTCCCTCGAGGAGGCGGCGCGCGTCCGGGGAGTGGAGCCGGGAGCCATCATCAAGACCCTCGTCGTCCGCCGCGGCGAGGACGACCACCTCTTCGTCCTCGTGCCCGGAGACCGGGAGATCTCCTGGCCCAAGCTGCGGGCCCACCTCGGCGTCAACCGGATCTCGATGCCCGACGCCGACACGGCGCGCGAGGTGACGGGCTACGAGCGCGGCACCATCACCCCGTTCGGGTCGCGCCGGACCTTGCCGGTCGTCGCGGACGCCACGCTCACCGGACGCACGGTGTCGATCGGCGCCGGGGCGCACGGGGTGGCGGCGACCGTGGGCGCCGACGCGCTCGTGGCGGTACTCGACGCCGACGTCGCGGACGTCACCGACCCCGCCTGACTGTCCCGACTTCTTGCGGATCCGCCACCTCGTGAGCGCGACGCAGCCGACACCACTAGGGGCCTGCCGCCGGCGACGCGACGCGGCCCGAGGTATCACGACAGGCTCTGCTGCCTCCTCCGCACATGAACCCGAACCTCGACGACGACCCACGCCGGCTGCTCCACACGCCCCACCGTTGGGACGACTTCCGGAGTGTGTTGCGTCTCCCCGTCGACAGTTTCATCGGGATCGACGCGGCCGGCCGTGAGGTGCTCGGGTCGCTCGGCATCCACGACGTCTTCGACCTCGCGTACGCGCCGGTTTTCGGCGCCGCGACCATCCTCGTGGACGCGAGCGGCGACCCGGACCACCCGTTCCACCGCCTGGGCCGCGTGGCGGAGTCCCTCGTGGACGGACGGGGCGACCAGCTTGAGCCGGAGCGGTGGCCGTCGCAGCCCCTCGTGATGCTCTCGGGCCTCGGCCAGGTCTACGCACCGGCGGTGGAGGAGGCGTTCGACCTCGTCACGATCGGCGACCTCGCCGCGTGGCCGCCCTACCGAGCCGCCGTCGAGGTGGCCCGCCAGGCCACGGGCGTCGTGCCGGAGGCCGCGGACGACACCGGCACCCCCGCCGACCTGCTGCCCCGGAACGGGCAGTACCCGACGGACAAGGTCTACTACCGCAGCCTGCTTCTCCGGGAGTTCGCGGACTCGGATCGAGGGATCTCGCTGGAGAGCGACGGCGGGCTCGACCTCGGTCGCATGGGCGAGGGTTCGAGCACGGGGGTCGGCTACGGGGCCCTGGTGACCTGGGAGCAGCTCTGGTACGGCCAGGGTCTCGTGCTCGGGAACCTCCTGCACTCACTCGCGCTGGCCCCCGGCGAGGCGACGATGGTGGCGATCGTCGACTGGACCCGTTCGGTCAGCGCCACCACGTCCGAGACCGTCGCCCAGATCGAGTCCCTGAGTGCGTCGACGGCCCAGAACCGGGCCCTTTCCGAGGTCACCCAGGGTGTCACCAACGAGATCCAGTCGGGGTTCTCGACCAACAACACGTCGTCGACGACCGCCGGCGCGGGCATGAGCAGTGGCGCCGCCGGGAGCGCCACCATCCCCCTGGAAGGAGTACTCGTCGGCCTGGGCGGAGGAGGCGGGAACGCCGCCGGGGTCGGTCACACCGAAGCGTCCTCGATAACGGTGGCCTTCACCACCGGGAGCAGGGACACGTTCGCCGAGTACGCCCAGCAGGTCAGCGAGTCGACCCAGCAGCAGGCCAACTCGGCGCGCAGCCGACGGGCATCGGTGGTCCAGGAGGTCAGGGAGTCGACAAGCGAACAGCTGCAGACCCGGGTCGTCGCCAACTACAACCATATGCACGCGATGTCGATGTGCTACTACGAGATCGTCCAGATCTACCGTGTGGTGCTGCATCCGTCGCGTGTGGAGAAGTGCGCCTTCGTGCCGATGACGCCCCTCGACTTCACGGACGACGCCATCCTCGACCGGTTCGCAGCAGCCCTGCGGGCAGTCGCGCTCGACCCGATCGTGACGAAGGTCCTCGCCAGCGCGGTCCGGGTCTCGATCGTGTGCCCGGCGGCAGACGCCGTCTACGAGCGGCTGCCGATAGTTGTCGAGTTCCCGATTGCGAGGTCCTCGACGGTGCCTGAGGTCATCGATCGCGGCGATCTCCCGGGGCCGATCGCGCTGGTGGACGTCACGATCCCCGGCCCGCTCGAGGTCTCGCCCACCTCGACGGTCACCTACGCCCGAGCGACCGTCGGGGAGGACGAGGTACCGATCACCGTGTGGTTCCGCGGGTTCCCGCAGAGTCCGGCGTCCGCGGACGTGGAGTGGCCCGTTCTCGATCTTGAGGTCCTGCAGGTCTCGGTGCCGATCGCGGCTCCGGCGGACCCCGTCGAGCTGGTCATCGGGGTCACGACGGGGGGCGCCGAGCAGCGGTACCGGATGACCCTCGGAACGGCAGGCGGAACGAGCGACGGGACCTACCTCAACGTGCCTGCGGCCGTCGTCGTCGGTGGCGACATCAGCGCCACCGACCTCGGCCTGGCGAAAGCGCACCTGGCCGCGAACGCCGCCTGGTACACCGCACGGATCTGGGAGCGGCTGGACGACTCCAGCGTCTCCGCATTGCTGACCCAGTACCGGTACCAGGGGCGGCCGCTGCTGGCCGCCATCGACCCGCGCGTCCTCAGCGTCACCGGGACACACGTGGTGTTCCGGATGTTGCTCGACGATGCCGGACGACGGCGGTGGGAGCAAGAACTTGACGAGTGGGGCCTCACCGGACCGGACTCCAAGCAGGAGGACTTCGTGCCGCTGCCGACGGGCGGCGTCTTCGCGGAGGCGGTCCTGGGCCGCTCGAACTCCGCGGAGCCCCTCGATGTCACGCGGTTCTGGAACTGGCAGGACTCGCCGCCGCCCTTCGCGCCGCCGGCGATCGCCGACCTGCAGGCCGGCCAGCAGGACCCGACCGAGGCACCGTCGACCGGGAGCCTGGACCCGTCGCTCGTTTCGATGGTCCAGCCTTCGCCCTTCCCTGACCCGACCGGCTTGGCGAGCACGCTGGGTCTGCTGGGGGCAGCGGGGATCTTCCGCGACATGAGCTTCGGGAGCGAGACGGTCGGCGCGGCCGAAGCCGCAGCCGCGGTGTCGGCGGCCGCCCAGATCGCCGCGGTGGCCGCCGCTCAGCAGGCGTTCGCGACTGCGGCGGGCCTTGCGTCGCCATCGATGACCGGGGCGCTGATGAACGCAGCGAGCCAGGGAATCCCGGGAGCCATCGAACGCCTGGTCCCGCCGAGTGGGACGAGCGGCGCCCATGGCTCCTCGGGGACGAGTGGGTCCGACGGGTCCTCGGGGTCAGGCGGCTCGACCGGGAGCTCGGGGACGAGCGGCTCGGGAGGTGCCAGCGGGTCCGACGGCACGAGCGGATCCGACGGCACGACCGGGTCCGACGGCACGAGCGGATCCGACGGCACGACCGGGTCCGACGGCACGAGCGGATCCGACGGCACGACCGGGTCCGACGGAGACCCGACACCGGACACCGGCGGTGGGGACGCCCCTGCGACCTACCTCGAGCTCGAGCTCGTCCTCCAGGTGCCCTACGACGACATTCGGATCTTCCCGACCGAGCTCATCGGTGATGTGATCCCCGATGCGCTGCTCGAGATCGTGGCGACCCCCCTGGAGGCCATCATGGCCTGGCAGCGAGACGTCGGCCTCGACAGCACGGAGGCCTCGACGCTCGAGAAGGCCCTGATCTTCTTCGGCGAGTATGCCACCGGTCTCGGAGAGGTCGCGCTGGCCCTCGAGGTGTTGGAGGCCTTCGCCGATCTCGTAGGGCTCGAGAACCTTGTGAGCGCCGAGACGCTGGCAGCGATCAAGGAAAAGGCCCTCGCGGTGCTCGAACTCGTGCAGGTCGTGATGTTCCCGCTCGTCAGCGGGGGCACCTGGCTGGATTTCACGGCACAGGTCACCGTCGTGGCCCCCGACGGGGACCATGCGACCCCGCACGACGGATATGCGCTACCCGAGATGACCGCGGCGGGGATCACCTACGGTCTGGCCCAGACCTCCGCACGTCCGGACGGCGCCCCGTGGTGGGCGGCCAGCGGCGGCCAGTACCTCTTGCAGACCAGCACCTCGATCGCCGAGAACGACATCACGAGGTCCGCGACGTGCGAAGGCGGCGACGCCTACCGCCTGCGTCTGTCCGGAGAACCCCAAATCGCCCTCGACTGGACGACGGTCCTCCGCGACAACACCCCGTTGATCCGGCGGAAGGTCGACGAGCTGCTCGCGGTCATCGTGGCGGAGGCGCAGGCGGTCGAGGCGATCATCAGCGCGCTCGGTGAGACCCCGGCCGCCATCGCAGACCTCCTCTTCGAGGCCATCGTGGCGTGGTACGAGTGGTGGGACAGGAATTGGTACCAGCCGATGTCCGAGTTCCTCGCCATCCAGGTCGACTTCTCCTTCGACGTGGCAGTAACCCGGAACGAGGCAGGGCGGTGGACCGTTCGCACGACCGCGGTCCACGACGGGTTCCCCGGCTACCTGCTGACCCTGACCAAGCCCGGGGACGAGGACGCCCTTCCCGAGGTGCTCTACTCGGGACCACCCGTGGTCGAGCACCTCCTGGACGGGCCGCTCGCACTCCTCGAACCACCCAAGGAGTACGCGCCCATCCCGCGAATCGTCGACGCCGACTGGTTCGACTCCTGGTCCTGACGCCGGGTCAGCCCTCGCGCATCGGGACGCGGACGCCCCGCTCGGCCGCGACCTCGTCGGCGTGGTCGTAGCCGGCGTCGCAGTGCCGGATGACGCCCATCCCGGGGTCGTTGGTCAGCACGCGCTCGAGCTTCTCGGCCGCGAGGGCGGTGCCGTCGGCGAGCGAGACCTGGCCGGCGTGGATGGACCGGCCGATGCCGACGCCTCCTCCGTGGTGGATCGAGACCCAGCTGGCGCCCGAGGCGGTGTTGACCATCGCGTTGAGCAGCGGCCAGTCGGCGATGGCGTCCGAGCCGTCGGCCATCGCCTCGGTCTCGCGGTAGGGGGACGCGACCGAGCCGCAGTCGAGGTGGTCACGGCCGATGACCAGCGGAGCGCTCACGTCACCGCGCGCGACGAGGTCGTTGAAGACGGCACCCGCCTTGTCGCGCTCGCCGTAGCCGAGCCAGCAGATGCGGGCCGGCAACCCCTGGAACGCGATCCGCTCGCGGGCACCCCGCATCCACTTCTGGAGGCGGTCGTTGTCGGGGAAGAGGTCCATGACGGCACGGTCGGTGGCGTCGATGTCCTTCGGGTCACCGGAGAGCGCCGCCCAGCGGAACGGACCCTTGCCCTCGCAGAACAGCGGCCGGATGTACGCCGGGACGAAGCCGGGGAAGTCGAAGGCGCGCGCGAAGCCGCCCTGCCGGGCCTCGTCACGGATGGAGTTGCCGTAGTCGAAGACCTCGGCGCCGGCGTCCATGAAGCCGACCATCGCCTCGACGTGCCGGGCCATCGAGGCGCGGGCGCGGTCGGTGAACTCCTCGGGCTTCTTCTCGGCGTACTCCTGCCACTCCTCGAGGCCGATGCCCTCGGGGAGGTAGGAGAGCGGGTCGTGGGCACTGGTCTGGTCGGTGACGACGTCGATGGGGACCCCGCGGCGGAGCAGCTCTGGGAAGACCTCGGCCGCGTTGCCGACGACGCCGACGGAGAGGGCGCGCCGCTCCTCCTTGGCCCGCAGCACCGTCTCGACGGCGGCGTCGAGGCTCTCGGCCACCTCGTCGAGGTAGCGGTGCTCGACCCGGCGGTGCAGGCGGGCGGGGTCGACGTCGACGACGAGGCAGACGCCGTCGTTCATCGTGACCGCGAGCGGCTGCGCGCCGCCCATCCCGCCGCAGCCGGCGGTGAGGGTGAGCGTGCCGGCCAGGGTGCCCCCGAAGCGCTTCTCGGCGACCGCGGCGAAGGTCTCGTACGTGCCCTGGACGATGCCCTGGGTCCCGATGTAGATCCACGAGCCGGCCGTCATCTGGCCGTACATCGTCAGGCCGAGGTGCTCGAGGCGGCGGAACTCCGGCCAGGTCGCCCAGTCGCCGACGAGGTTGGAGTTGGCGATGAGCACCCGCGGGGCCCACTCGTGCGTCCGGAAGACGCCGACCGGGCGGCCGGACTGGACGAGCATCGTCTCGTCGGCGCGCAGGTCCGTGAGGGTGCGGACCATCGCGTCGAAGGAGCGCCAGTCGCGGGCGGCCCGGCCGGTCCCGCCGTAGACGACGAGGTCGTCCGGGCGCTCGGCGACCTCGGGGTCGAGGTTGTTCATGAGCATCCGCAGCGGGGCCTCGGTGGACCACTGGCGGGCGGTGAGGGTGGTGCCGCGGGGGCTGCGCACGGGGCGGGCGCCGTCCATGTCAGGTCTCCTTCGTCTCGTCCCACCCACTGTCGCGCGGGAGGCGCTGCGGCTGAAGGGGTCGAGCGCGTCCGGCGTCTGGCATCCGAGACGCCCCCTCCCGGTCAGCCGCCCGCCGGCAGGTCGACGTCCCGCAGCGCGTCGCCCGAGCCGACCGAGCTGCGGGGGACGACGCTGAGGCTGCCGTCGGTCTCGAGCACCACCGCCTCCAGCAGGTCCAGGCCGCCGAAGCCCTGCGCACGGGCCGCCTGGCGCACCTCGCCCTCGGTGACGCGGTGGGCGAGGAGCCGGTCCTCGAGGAGGGCGCCGCGATGGAGGAGCAGGCTCGGCGAGGACTTGACGACGCGCCGCGCGGCGGACGACCGGGAGGACAGCCACGCCACGACGAGCTGCAGGAGCACGAGCAGGGCCATCGCGGCCACCCCGCTCGCGAGGCTGACGTCGCTGCTCAGCAGGACCGTGGCGAGCGTCGACCCGAGCGCGACGGACACGACGAGGTCGAAGGCGTTGAGCTTGGCCAGGGTGCGCTTGCCGGAGAGGCGCAGGATCAGCACGAGCGAGGCGTACGCGGACGAGCCGACGACGAGGACGCGGAGGAGGTCGGACCACTGGTCGAAGAACATGGTCCAGTCCTACCCCGTGCGGCCGCCGACCACCCGCCCGTCGGCGAGCGCGGGCCTCAGCCCAGGGGGCCGGTGACCGCCTCGACGACGCGGCGGACGGTGCCGTCGGCCACGAGGCCGTGGGCGACCTCGATCTCGGGGGCGAGGAAGCGGTCGGGCCCGGGGGCGCCCGCACCGGCCTCGGTGAGCGCGGAGACGACGGCCGCGGTCGCCGGGGAGGGAGCGAGCGGGGCCCGCAGCTGCAGGCCGCGTGCTGCGGTGAGCACCTCGACGGCGAGGACGCGGGAGAGCCCGTCGACCGAGCGTCGCAGCTTGCGGGCCGCCGACCAGCCCATCGAGACGTGGTCCTCCTGCATCGCGCTGCTGGGGATGGAGTCGACCGAGGCCGGGGCGGCGAGCCGCTTCATCTCCGAGACGACCGCAGCCTGGGTGTACTGGGCGATCATGTGGCCGCTGTCGACGCCCGGGTCGTCCGCGAGGAACGGGGGCAGGCCGTGGCTGCGGGAGACGTCGAGGAAGCGGTCGGTGCGGCGCTCGGACATCGAGGCGACGTCGGCCGCGACGATGGCGAGGAAGTCGAGGACGTAGGCCACCGGGGCGCCGTGGAAGTTCCCGTTCGACTCGACCCGGCCGTCCAGCGTGATCACGGGGTTGTCGACCGCCGAGGCGAGCTCGCCCGCCGCGACCCGCGCCGCGTGCTCGAGGGTGTCGCGGGCGCCACCGGCCACCTGCGGCGCGCAGCGGAGGGAGTAGGCGTCCTGGACGCGCGTGCACTCCTCGGTGCGGTGGGAGTCGCGGATCGCGCTGTGCGCCATCACCTTCCGGATGTTGGCGGCGCTGACGGCCTGTCCGGGCTGGGGGCGGAGGGCCTGCAGGTCGGCAGCGAACACGGCGTCGGAGCCGAGGAGCCCCTCGACGCTCATCGCGGCGCTGATGTCCGCGACGACGAGCAGCTCGCGCAGGTCGTGCAGGGCGAGGCAGAGCATCCCGAGCATCCCGTCGGTGCCGTTGACGAGGGCGAGCCCCTCCTTCTCCTCGAGCTCGACCGGGACGAGCCCGGCCGCGGCCAGGGCCTCCGCGGCAGTCGTCTCCGTGCCGGAGGCGTCGCGGACCGGGCCCTCCCCCATGAGCGCGAGGGCGCAGTGGGAGAGCGGCGCGAGGTCGCCGGAGCAGCCGAGCGAGCCGTACTCGTGGACGACGGGGGTGATGCCGGCGTCGAGCATCCCGACGTAGGTGCGCAGGGTCTCCTCGCGGATGCCGGTACGCCCGGTGGCGAGGGTGGAGATGCGCAGCAGCATGAGGGCCCGGACGACCTCGCGCTCGACCTCGGGGCCGGAGCCGGCGGCGTGGCTGCGGATGAGGGAGCGCTGGAGCTGGTGACGCAGCTCGACGGGGATGTGCCGGGTCGCGAGGGCGCCGAAGCCGGTGGAGACGCCGTAGTGCGGCTGGGTGTCGTCGGCGAGGGCCCGGACGACGTCGCGGGTGCGGCGGACCTCGACCATCGCGGCCTCGTCGAGGACGACCGGGGCGCCGTGGCGGGCGACCGCGACGACCTCCTCGACCGTGAGGGGGCCGGCGCCGACCGTGACGGCTCCGGAGGCGGGGCGGGCTGCTGCGGCGGTGCTCATCCCCCCATTGGAGGCCCCGGCACCGCGCGCCACCAGCGTCCGCACCGTCCTCCTGTCTCACACCCGAGACGCACACCCCGGCGGGTCCCGTCGGGCGGGGGCGGCAACGGCGTCTCGGGTGCGAGACTGTGGCCATGGCCAACGCCCCCGCGGCCGGGCACGCCCTCGACGTCCTCGGCCTCATCGCCCGCCGGGGGGAGCCGCTGCCGGCCGCCGCCATCGCCCGTGACCTCGGCCTGCCGCGCTCGAGCGTCTACCACCTGCTCACCGTCCTCGCCGAGCGTGGCTACGTCCGCCACCTCCCCGAGGACCGTCGGTACGGGCTGGGGCTCGCGGCCTACGAGCTGGGGTCGGCGTACCAGCGGCAGGCCCCCCTCGACCGGATGGCGCGCGGTCTCATGGACCGCCTCGTCGACGGGTGCGGGCACAACGCCCACCTCGCCGTCCTCCACGGCACCGACGTGCTCTACGTCGTGGAGCAGCGCGCCCCCGGTCGGCCGCTGCTCGTCACCGACGTCGGCGTCCGGCTTCCGGCACCGCTCACCGCCACCGGCCTCGCCATGCTCGCGGCGCTGCCCGCGGCCCAGGTCCGGGCCCTGTTCCCCGACCGGGACGCCCTGGTCCACCGCGACGGCCGCGGCCCCACCTCGACCACCCAGCTGCGGTCGTGGCTCCAGGCGGTGCGCCAGCGGGGGTTCGCCGTCGAGGACGGCCTCGTGACACCGGGGCTCGGCTCGGTGGCGGTCGCGGTCCTCGACGCGAACGACTACCCGGTCGCGGCGGTGGCCGTCACCTACCCCCAGGACGCCGTGGACGACGACGCCCGCACCCGCCTGGTCCACGCCGTCCGCCAGACCGCCGACGCCGTCGCGTCGCGGGTGGGCCGCGCCCGCTGAGACCCGCACCGGGGGCGACGCGTCCCGGGCCGCCGAGGGGTTCCGTAGGGTCGGGGGATGCCGAGCCCTCCCGTCACCGTCGTCGTCCTCACCGGGGGCCGGGCCCGACGCTTCGGGTCCGACAAGCTCGCGGCCCCCCTGCGCGGCACGACCGTCCTGGAGCACCTCCTCGACGCCCTGCCCCCGAGCTGGCCGGTGGTCGCGGTCGGCGCACCCCGGGACCTCCGGCGCGAGGTGGCGTGGACGTCCGAGGACCCGCCGGGCGGGGGCCCGTTCGCGGCGGTGCTCGCGGGGGCCTCGCTGGCGCGCACCACGCTCGTCGCGGTCGTCGCCGGCGACATGCCCGACGCCGCCCCCGCCCTGGCCCGCCTCGTCGAGGTCCTCGCTGCGGCCGGGCCGGAGGTCGAGGCCGCCGTGGCGGTCGACGACGACGGCGTGCCCAACCCCCTGCTCGCCGTGTACCGGACCGGCGCGGTGGCGGGGTCCGCGAACCGACCCACGGCCGGCGTGCCCGCCCGGACCCTGCTCGAGCTCGCCCACGTCGAGGTCGACGTGCCCGGCACCGCCTCCCGGGACGTCGACACCCCGGCCGACCTCGCCACCCTCGACGACGACGCCTAGCCTCGACGCATGAAGGCGATCACGATCCCCCAGTCCGGCGGCCCCGAGGCCCTGGTCCTCTCCGACGCCCCGACGCCGGAGCCGCGCGCGGGTGAGGTGCTGGTCAAGGTCGCGGCCGCCGGGGTCAACCGCGCCGACACGATGCAGCGCCAGGGGCTCTACCCGCCGCCGCCCGGCGAGTCCGAGGTGCCGGGCCTCGAGGTGAGCGGCACGGTCGCCGCACTCGGCGAGGGCGTCCAGGGCTGGGCCGTCGGCGACGAGGTGTGCGCCCTGCTCGCCGGTGGCGGGTACGCGGAGCACGTGCGCGTCCCCGCGGGCCAGCTGCTGCCGGTGCCGGCCGGGGTCCCGCTCGAGGACGCCGCCGCCCTGCCCGAGGTCGCCTGCACCGTCTGGTCCAACGTCTTCCTCACCGCCAACCTCCAGCCGGGCGAGACCCTCCTCGTCCACGGCGGCTCCTCCGGGATCGGGACGATGGCGATCCAGCTGGCGAAGGCCGTCGGCGCCACGGTGGCCGTCACCGCGGGGACGGCGGACAAGCTCGAGGCCTGCCGGGCCCTGGGCGCCGACGTCCTCGTCAACTACCGCGACGAGGACTTCGTCGAGCGCGTCAAGGAGGCCACCGGCGGGCGCGGCGCGAACGTCGTCCTCGACAACATGGGCGCCAAGTACCTCGGCCGCAACGTCGACGTCCTCGCGACCAACGGGCGACTCGTCGTCATCGGGATGCAGGGCGGCCGGGTCGGCGAGCTCGACCTCGGGGTGCTGCTCGCCAAGCGCGGCGCCGTCATCGCGACGTCGCTGCGGGCCCGCCCGCTCCAGGAGAAGTCGGCCATCGTCGCCGCGGTGCGCGAGCACGTCTGGCCGCTCGTCGAGGACGGCGTGGTGCGCCCGGTCGTCCACTCCCGGCACCCGCTGGCCGATGCCGCCGCAGCCCACCGCGAGCTGGAGGCCAGCGGCCACATCGGCAAGATCCTGCTCACGGTGGGGTGACCCCGCACCCCCCGGTGCGCTAGACATCGGGGATGTCGACCGTCGCGTTCGTGCTCACCGCGCTCGTGGCGCTCATCCACGTCTGGATCGTCGTGCTCGAGATGGTGCTCTGGGACACCCCGCGCGGCCGGGCAGCGTTCGGCACGTCCCGCGAGCTGTCGGCGCAGACCACGGTGCTCGCCGCGAACCAGGGCCTCTACAACGGGTTCCTCGTCGCGGGGCTGGTGCTCGCGCTCGTCGGGCCCGCCGACCACCGGTTCGCGTTCGCCGTCTTCACGCTCTCGTGCGTGCTCGTCGCCGGCCTCTACGGCGCGGCGACGGCGAGCCGGCGCATCCTCGTCGTCCAGGCCCTGCCGGCCGCGCTCGCCCTCGGGGCGTGGCTGCTCAGTTGACCTGGCGCTCGCGGCCCTCCCAGTACGGCGCGCGCAGCCTGAACTTCTGCAGCTTGCCGGTGGCCGTGCGGGTCAGCTCCTCGCGGAACTCCACGGACGTCGGCGCCTTGTAGCCGGCCGCCCTCTCCTTGCACCAGGTGATGAGCTCGGCCTCGGTGACGACGGCGTCTGGCAGGAGGACGACGAGCGCCTTGATCGTCTCGCCCCACTTCTCGTCGGGCACGCCGATGACCGCGACCTCGGAGACCGCCGGGTGGCTGAAGATGACGTCCTCGACCTCCACCGACGAGACGTTCTCGCCGCCGGTGATGATGACGTCCTTCTTGCGGTCCGAGATCGTCAGGTAGCCGTCGTCGCCGATCGTCCCGCCGTCGCCGGTGTGGAACCACCCGTCCTCGAGCGCCCGCGCCGACTCCTCGGGCTGCTCCCAGTAGCCCTCGAGGACGACGTTCGAGCGGGCCAGCACCTCACCGTCGGGCGCGAGGTCGAGGCTGACCCCGAGGGCCGGGGCCCCCGCCCGCACGAGCCGCGCCGCCCGCTCCTCGGGCTCCAGGTCGTCCCACTCGGCGCGGGTCCGGTTGATCGTCAGCAGCGGCGAGGTCTCGGTGAGCCCGTAGATCTGGATGAACTCCCAGCCGAGCTCGGCCTCCACCCGTGCGACCGTCCTCGTCGGCGGTGGGGCACCGGCGACGATGATCCGCACCCGGTTCCGGCCCGGCACCTCCCCCTCCCAGGACTGGGCCGCCTCGAGCACCGCGCTGACGACGGCGGGTGCGGCGCAGAGGAAGGTCACGCCGTGCTGCTCGACGCGGCGGAGGATCTCGGCGCCGTCCACCTTGCGCAGGACGACCTGCTTGACCCCGAGGCCGGTCGTCGCGAACGGCATCCCCCAGCCGTTGGCGTGGAACATCGGGAGGGTGTGCAGGTACACGTCGCGGTCGGTGACCCCGGCGTGCAGGGCGAAGGTCAGCGCGTTGGTCCAGATGTTGCGGTGGGTGATCTGGACGCCCTTGGGCCGGGCGGTCGTGCCGGAGGTGTAGTTGATCGTCGCCGTGGCGTTCTCGTCACGCTCCCACTCCCGGGGGGTCGAGCCCTCCGGGGCGTAGAGCGCGTCGTCGTCGCCGAGGACGATCCGGTGCTCCGCGGGGACGCCGGTGAGCGCGGCGTCGACCTCGGGGTCGACGAGCAGGACGCGCGCCCCCGAGTGCTCGACGATGTAGCGCACCTCGTCCGGCTTGAGCCGGAAGTTGACGGGGACGAGCACCCGCCCCGAGCCGCACACCCCGAAGAACGAGACGAGCATCCGCGCCGCGTTGTGCGACACGATCGCGACCCGGTCCCCGACCTCGATGCCGAGCTCGTCGAGCCGCGCGGCCTGGCGGGCGGCCAGCCGCGACACCTCGGCGTAGGTGAGGTCGGGCAGCGCGGCGGCCGGCTGGTCCGGCTCGTCGACCACCCCCACCCGGTCGCCGTAGACCGTCCGGGCACGGTCGAGGAAGTCGGACACGGTCATCGGGACCAACACGGTGCACCTCTTCGTCGGGGGACTCCGAGCGCCATCCTGCGCGCTCGGTGGCCATCGCGCCACCATGCGGCCCCGTCAGCCGGCCGCCACCCCTTGACGCGGGTCCTGATACTCGGTATACATCTCTCCTGTCAGCACGGAATACCCGGTATCGACCCCGGGGGACGGAGGCACCCGATGTCGGTCCGCCTGGGGCTCATGGCCCTGCTCGCCGAGGGCGACTCGTACGGCGCGCGGCTGCGCACCGAGTTCGAGGAGCGCACCGGCGGGACGTGGCCGCTCAACGTCGGGCAGGTCTACACCACCCTCGAGCGGCTGGTCCGGGACGAGCTCGTCGACCAGGTCGGCGAGGCCGACGCCGAGGGCCGGATCGCCTACCACCTCACCGACGCGGGCCACGCCGAGCTCGGTCGGTGGTGGACGACCCCCGTCGACCGCACGAACACCCCGCGCGACGAGCTGACCATCAAGCTCGCCCTCGCGGTCACGGCCCCGGGGGTCGACGTCACCCGCGTCGTCCAGAGCCAACGCACGGCGACCCTGCGTCACCTGCGCGACCTCACCCGGCTCAAGCGGGACGCCCTCGACCGTGCGGAGGGGACGGCCGAGGGCGCCCGCGACGCGGAGCACGGCCTCGCCTGGCTCCTCGTCCTCGAGAACCTCGTCTTCGCGGCCGAGGCCGAGGTCCGCTGGCTCGACCACGTCGAGTCCGTCCTCGCCCGGCACACCCGCGACGAGGCACTCCGCACGACCCGCACGACGCCAGAGACCGCCGGCCCCGCGCCGGCCCACCGGGAGGGGACCCCAGCATGAGCGCACCACACGTCGTCATCTCCGACGTCACCCGCATCCACGGCCACGACGAGACCCGGGTGACCGCGCTCGACCACGTGTCCCTCGAGATCCACCCCGGCGAGCTCGTGGCGGTCATGGGGCCGAGCGGCTCGGGCAAGTCGACGCTGCTCAACGTCGCCGGCGGGCTGGACCAGCCGACCTCGGGCACGGTGAGCATCGGCGGCGACACCCTGAGCGCCCTCGCCGCCCGCGACCTCGCGAAGCTGCGCCGCCGCCGGATGGGCTTCGTCTTCCAGGACTACAACCTCATCCCGAGCCTCACCGCCGCCGAGAACGTCGCCCTCCCCCTCGAGCTCGACGGCGCCCGCGCCCGCCAGGCCCGGCGCCAGGCCCGGCACACCCTCGACCTGATGCACCTCATGGAGCTCTCCGACCGCTACCCCGACCAGATGTCCGGCGGCCAGCAGCAGCGCGTCGCCATCGCCCGGGCCCTGGTCGGGACCCGTCGCTTCGTCCTCGCCGACGAGCCGACGGGAGCGCTCGACAGCCACACCGGCGAGGAGGTGCTCCGCGTCCTGCGCGAGCGCTGCGACGAGGGTGTCGCCGGCCTGCTGGTCACCCACGAGGCCCGGCACGCGGCGTGGGCCGACCGGGTGGTCTTCCTGCGCGACGGGAAGGTCGTCGACACGACCGGCGACGTCGACCGCGCCGAGGACCTCCTCGCCTCGGGCGGCCCCCGGTGAGCACCAGTGCACCGCCGCGCACCGAGGTCGCGGCCACACCCGGGGCATCGAGCGGTGTTGCGGCAGAGGCGAGCCGGTTCGCGCAGTGGCGCTCCTCGTGGACGGTGGCCCTGCGGATGGCCCGCCGCGACGTCCGACGGCACCGTGGCCGCTCGGCGCTCGTCGTCGCGATGGTCCTGCTCCCGACCCTGCTCCTGTCGACCGTCGTGACCCTCGCCTACACCGGGGACGTCAGCGGCGCCGAACGGATCCCCTCGACGATGGGCAGCGGCCAGGCGCTGCTCGAGGGCCCGGACTCCAACCGCACGTCGCAGCTGCCCGAGCCGTCGCACGGGACCATGACCTACGACCAGGCGGCGGTGCCCGTCCCCGGGTTCGACGCGCAGGCGTCGGCCTTCGCCAACGCCGACGCGGTGGCGCGCCTGCTCGGCCGCACGGTGGCGCCGATGGAGCGGTACGGCCTGCGCACGACCGTCGGGGACCGCCGCGTGTCCGTCGAGGCGCTGGCCCTCGACGGCAGCCTCGGCCTCGGCGAGAAGCTCCGCCTCGTGTCCGGGCGCTGGCCGGCCCCACCGCCGGCCGACTCGACCAGTCCGGTCGAGGCCCTCGTCACCGCGGCGGGCACGGCCAAGGGCCTGCCCGACCACGGCACGGTCCAGGCCTCGGCCGACGGCACCGACCGGCCCTTCACCATCGTCGGGGTGGCCCGCGCGCTCGACACCTGGTCGGCACCCGGCGTCGTCACGGCCGGACCGGTCAGCGAGGGGGTCACCGGGACCGGGGCCTGGATCCTCCTCGGCGACGCGCCCGTCACCTGGGCACAGGTCAAGGACCTCGGCGAGTACGGCTTCCAGGTGACCTCGGCCGACGTGCTCCGGCACCCACCGACCCCCGACCAGCTCCCGCCCGAGCTGCGCGACCAGTCCTTCTCCGACGGGCAGCGCACCGGGCTCATGGTCGGGCTCGCCGCCGTGATGCTCCTCGTGTCGACGACGCTGCTCGTCGGCCCGGCCTTCGCGGTGAGCGCCACGCGGCAGCGCCGCACCCTCGCCCTCGCCGCGAGCAACGGCGCGCACACCCCCGTGCTCCGGCGCACCGTCCTCGCCCAGGCCATGGTCCTCGGCGCCCTCTCCTCCGTCCTCGGCGTGCTCCTCGGCGTCCTCGCCGCCTACGTCGTCGTCCGGTGGACCGACCGCGCCGCCTACCCGGTCTTCCCGGGCCCCTTCGACGTCCGGCCGCTCACCCTCGCCGCCGTCGCGCTCTGCGCCACCGGGTCCACGCTCGTCGCGGCCCTCGTCCCCGCGCGACGGCTCGGCCGGCTCGACATCGTCGGCGTGATGCGCGGGCAGAGCGTCTCGCCCCGCCCGAGCGTCCTCGTCCTCGGGCTCGGCGTGGCCCTGTCCGCCCTCGGCACCGTGCTCACCCTCGGCGGTACGGGCGTGGTCGACATCCAGCGGTACACCAACGCGATCGCCCAGGACTCGGGCGAGACCATGGTCGTCGTCGGGGCGGTCGTCCTCATCGTCGGCTCGCTCCTCCTCGTGCCCGTGCTGCTCGCCGGCATCGGGAGGCTGGGCGGCCACCTGCCGACCTCGCTGCGGATGGCGGCCCGCGACACCGCTCGCCACCGGGCCCGCAGCGCGCCGTCGGTGGCGGCCGTCCTCGCGGTCGTCGCGGGGCTGACCTTCGGCCTCACCGGGCTCGAGAGCGACACCGAGCAGCGCCGGCAGGAGTACCTCCCGACGACCATCCCCGGCGAGGTGACCGTCAGCACCTACGGCGACCAGTCACTGCGGCTCGAGGACCTCCGCGCCGCGGCACCGGGGATGGTGCTCACCCCCAACGACGCCTTCGTCGGCGACCCCGCGATGTTCGCCCAGGACTCCCCCACGGAGGCGTACCGCGCCGGCTTCGTCAGTGTCGTCCCGCCGGGGTGCGCGGTCGAGGACACGCTCGGCTGGCTCGCCGACTCCCCGAAGGGGCCGGAGTGCTCGGTCGCCGGCTCACAGGGCCAGGGCTCGGGCACCGTCCTGCTCCTGCCGGCCGACGAGCTCGTCCGACGGCTCGGCCTCGACGGGGCCGACGCCCAGCGGGTCCGCGACGGCGCCGCGGTGGTCCTCGGCGACGCCACGGGCACCGGCGACACGGTGCGGGTCGCGGTCGGCACGTACGCGGTCGACCCCCAGGCCACCGAGGGCCCGGCCGACCCGGACCTCGCCGTGGAGTCCGATGCCGGCGTCCCGGTCGTGCGGCTGCCCCTGACCAAGGACGACGCCGGCCGGATGCTCGGCGCCGGCCTGGCCTTCGCGACGGGCACGCCGACCACGAACGGTTGGGGCACCCGGGTCATGTCGTGGACGGTGCGGGACCCCTCGGGCAGCGCGGTGCCGGACGTCGTCGTCGAGCGGCTGCAGCAGAGGCTCGGCGACGACGTCGGGGTCCAGCGCGAGGACGGCTTCCAGCGGGAGGACCGGGTCTTCGTCGCCATCCTCATCGGCATCTTCGGGCTGCTCATCCTCGTCGTCACGCTCACCTCCACGGCGCTGACCCTCGCCGAGCAGCAGACCGACCAGGCGACGCTGGCCGCGCTCGGCGCGACGCGGGGCACCCGGCGCGCGATGGCCGCGGCCCAGGCGCTCGTGCTCTCGGTGGTCGGCTGCGCGCTCGGGGTGGCCGTGGGGATCGTGCCCGGCGTCGCGATCGCCCGCCCGCTGACGGCGCAGGGGTGGGACCCGCTGACGAACACCTCGGTCGACGGCGAGAGCATCCTCGTCGTCCCGTGGGCCGCGCTGCTCGTCGTCGGGGTGGTCGTCCCGCTCGTCGCGGCAGCCCTCGCCGCAGCCGGCATCCGCCGCGCCCCTCAGGTCACCCGCCGCGTGACCTGAGGGGCGGCGGGAGGCGGTAGACTGGGCGGCTGCACAGGGTCCCCGGTGCGCCGTGTGAGGTGGGAACGGCGCACACCCGCTCCGCCCTCCCCGGGCGCAGGACCCCAGGAAGCACCACCCGATGTCACCCCTCGCCAGCTACCGACGGCTCTTCACGCTCGCCGGTCCCCTCTACGTCCTCGTCGCCTTCGTCGGGCGGCTCCCGCTCGCGATGAGCCAGATGGGCACCCTCCTCCTCGTCGCCGGCACCACCGGCTCGTACGGGCTCGGCGGCGGTGCCGCCGGGGCCCTCGCGGTCGCCAACGCCGCGGGCGCGCCCGTCGCCGGCGCCCTCGCCGACCGGGTCGGGCAGCGGCCCGTCGTCCTCGCGCAGTCGCTCGCCGGCGGGGTGGGGCTGCTCACCCTCGTCGCGTTCTCCCGGTCCGGGGCCGGGGCGGCGGTCGTCATCGCCGCGGCGGCCGTCGCCGGTGCCGCGATGCCCCAGATCGGCCCGCTCGCGCGCGTCCGGTGGCGCCCGATGACGCGGGAGCAGGGGTCGCACCAGCCCCGCCTCATGGAGACGGCCTTCTCGTACGAAGGGGCGGCGGACGAGGCGTCGTTCGTCATGGGCCCGGCGCTCATCGGGGTCCTCGTCGTCCTCGCGAGCCCCGGCCTGGCGGTCGGGGTGGCGGCGATCCTGCTGCTGGGCTTCGGCACCGCCTTCGCGGTCCACCCGACCGCCCGCCTCGCGCACGCGCACCGGCCCACGGCGCACGCCACGGGGCGGGTCGTCACCGGCGTCTTCGTCGTCCTGCTCCTCGCGCAGCTGCTCATGGGCATGGTGTTCGGGTCGGTCCAGACCGGGACGACCGTGCTCACGACGGCGGCGGGCCGCCCGGGCGTCGCGGGCCTGGTCCACGCCTCGCTCGGGGTCGGGTCGGTCATCGCCGGCCTCGCCGTCGCCGGGCTGCCGGCCCGGTTCGGCTTCCCCTCGCGCGTCCTCGTCGCGGCCCTGGGGCTCGCGGTGCTCTCGACGCCGCTGCTGCTCGTCGGGTCGGTCCCGCAGCTGTTCGCGGTGGTGCTCGTGCTCGGGTTCGTCATCGCGCCGTACATGATCAGCGTCTTCGTCCTCGGCGAGCGGGCCGTGCCGGCCTCGCGGGTCGGGACGGCGATGACGCTGCTCGCCTCGGTGACGGGGGTCGGCTACGCGGTGGGGTCCGCGGTCGCCGGGCGGATCGCGGACGTCCACGGGCACACGGGCGCGTTCGGGGTCACCGTCGCGGCCGGGGCGTGCGCCGCGCTGCTCGCCGTCACGGCCCAGCCCGCGTTGCGCGGGATCGGGCGGAGCACGGGAACGGACCCGGTCGGGGAGGACCTCCGCGGGGCCACCGCCTGACACGAGATTCGACAAAGTTTCGACGAAACGCATCCGGACCGGCCCCCGGACGGAAGAGGAGGTGTCAGCACCCCCCCGAGAAAGGTCCGTCATGCGTCGAGTCATCGCAGCCACGGCAGTCGCCGCGGCCGCCGCCCTCCCGCTCGCCCTCGCCACCCCGGCCTCCGCCGCCGACGACGCGACCGTCGTCGTCGTCCACGGCGTCCCCGACCTCACCGTCGACGTGTACGGCAGCGCCGACGACACCTACACCGCGGACGAGGCCCTCCTCGAGGACTTCGCCCCCGGCACCGTCACCGACCCCGTGTCCCTGCCCGGCGGGACCTACAACCTCGCCGTCTTCGCGGCCGGCGACGACCCGGCGGGCGACCCGGCCATCGAGGCCAACGGCGTCGAGGTCCCGGCCGGCGCCAACATCTCCGTCGTCGCCCACCTCGACGCGTCGGGGACGCCCGTGCTCACCCCGTTCGTCAACGACGTGAGCGCGACCGACCCCGGCCAGGGCCGCCTCGTCGTGCGCCACACCGCGGCCGCGCCGGCCGTCGACATCCTCGCGGGCGGCGACGCCGTGTTCAGCGGCCTGACGAACCCCAACGAGGACAAGGCCGACCTCGCGGCCGGCACCGTCTCGGCCGCCGTCGCGCTGGCCGGCACGACCGACCCGGCCATCGGGCCCGCCGACGTCACCATCCAGGAGGGCGTCGCGACGATCGTCTACGCCTGGGGCTCGGCCGCCGACGACAACCTCGCCCTCGCGGTGCAGACCATCGACGGCCTGCACTCCGCGCCCTCCGGCGTCCCGTCGGGCAGCGCCGCGCTCCCGGTCGACGGCACCCCGCTCGCGTTGACGGCCCTCGCGCTCCTCGCCGCTGGTGCGGCGGCCGCCATGGGCCTGCGCGCTCGCCGCGTCGGCGCCTGACCGAGCGACGGGCGGCCCGGGGTGCGACACCCCCGGGCCGCCCGTCCCCGAACCCCCCCGAGGATGACGATGACCCCCAGAACAGCCGCCCGACGGTGGCAGCTCGGTTCGGCCGCCGCCGGATGCGTGGCGCTCGCGGCCGTTCTCGGCCTCGCCGGCTGGGCCCTCGGGCGCCCCGAGCCCAGCGCGGGCCAGGGGCTCGCGGCGTTGTCCGCGCCCGCCACCGGCCCTCCCACGCCCACCACCTCGGCCGACCCAGGGCCTGCTCCCACCCCGTCGGTCCGCGCCACCGCCCGCGACGCCTCGCCCGGCGCGGCCGCCGTCGACGTCGCGCCGGTCCCGACGAGGCTGCGGATCCCGGACCTCGACGTCGACGCCTCGGTGCGTCCGGTGGGGGTCCAGGACGACGGCGCGATGGTCATCCCGGCAGCCCCGACGAGCGTCGGGTGGTACCGCTTCGGGTCCGCCCCGGCGGACCCCCAGGGGAACACCGTCATCGCCGGCCACGTCGCGACCCGTGCGGACGGCCCCGGGGCGCTCGCCGCGCTCGAGAACGCCGAGGTCGGCATGCGGGTCGAGGTCCTCGACGCGGACGGGACGAGGCATCGATACGAGGTGACCGGCCGGGAGGCCGTGCGCAAGAGGGCACTTCCCGTGGACGAGATCTTCGCCCGCGACGGCCGGCCCCTCCTCGTCCTCATCACCTGTGGCGGCGAGTACATTCCCGAGCTGCGCAGCCACCAGGACAACGTCGTCGTCACCGCCACCCCGGTCGGCTGAGCCGTCGGCCCCTTCAGCCCGCGGCCGGCTCGACCGAGAGGACGTCGCCGGGCTGGCACCCCAGGACGTCGCAGACGGCGGTGAGGGTGCTGAACCGGATGGCCTTGGCCCGGTCGTTCTTGAGCACCGACAGGTTGACGACGGTGACCCCGACGGCCTCGGCGAGCGCGGCGAGCGTCATCCCCCGCTCCTCGAGCAGGCGGTCGAGGTGGCACACGACCCGGTGCGGCTCGTCGACCGGCATCAGACCAGACCCTCGACGTCGTCGCGCAGGCCGGTACCGGCCTTGAACGCCTCCGCGAACAGGGCGACCACCGAGCCGACGAGGACGGGAAGCCAGGGCACGTCGATCAGCACGCCCGGTCCGCCCGTGCCCAGGTCGGCCGACGTGAGCAGGGCCAGCGCGACGGGCACCTGGACGAACCACACCGTGGGGATGCCGACGGCGACGAGGACCGCGAGGACGCGGAGCCGGGTGACGTTCCGGGGCCGGAACGCGTCTCCGGCCGCGATGTCGCGCATCACGGCGATGACCAGCCAGCACCCGACGGCGACGAGGCCGGTGAGGAGCACCCCGGGGAGGAGGTCGGCGAGCCGCTGCCACGCGGACGGGTCGGCGACGACGACGTCGTACTCACCCTGGCCGTAGCCGGTCCCGACCGCGTCGAGCGCCGGCACGACCACGTCCCCGACGATCGCGACGCTCACGCCGTCGCCGGTGACCCAGGCCGCGACGGGCCGGACCACCTGGTAGAGGAAGGTCCCGGCGACGACGAGCCCGAGGAGGAGACCGAGCCCCCAGCGGTCGGACCGGTCGAACCTCCAGAGGGCCCCACGCGGGCGAGGTGATGCGGTCATGGCCGTACTCCCTTCATATCGATGGTCGATGCCTTATCGACAGACGATATGCGTATCGAAATTCGATGTCAAGGGCGGTCCGCCGGGGCGCCGGTGCAGGATGGGGGGATGAGCGACCAGCCGCGCCAGGACCCCAGCCCCGACGACGAGCGCCGCTCGGTCCCCGCCACCGTGGTCGGCGACCCGGACCGCATCGTCGTCGTCACCCCCGAGGGCATGGGGGTCGCGCCCCGCGAGGCGCCCCCCGAGGACGACGACCGAGAGGCCCCGACCAACCCCGCCGACCTCGTCGAGCAGCCCGCCAAGGTGATGCGCATCGGGTCGATGGTCAAGCAGCTCCTCGAGGAGGTCCGCAGCGCGCCCCTCGACGACCGCGGCCGGGCCCGGCTCGCCGACATCCACGACCGTTCCATCGCCGAGCTCAAGGACGGCCTGGCCCCCGAGCTCGTCGACGAGCTGGAGCGGATCGCCCTGCCGTTCAAGGACGACCAGCCCTCCGACGCCGAGCTGCGGATCGCCCAGGCCCAGCTCGTCGGCTGGCTCGAGGGTCTGTTCCACGGCATCCAGACCGCCCTGGTCGCGCAGCAGATGGCCGCGCAGGCCCAGCTGCACCAGATGCGTGCGCTGCCGCCCGGGGCGGCGCCGGGGCAGGGGCACGGCCATCCGGTGGCACCCGGGGGGATGCCGCGCCCGCAGCAGCCGGGCGAGCCCGGCCACACCGAGGGCACCGGCCAGTACCTCTGACCCGGCCCGGCCCGCGCGTCAGAGCGCGGCGGCGAGGGCGCGGCCGGTCTCCCGGCCGGTGAAGAGGCAGCCCCCGACGAAGGTCCCCTCGAGCGCTCGGTAGCCGTGCAGCCCGCCGCCGCCGAAGCCCGACACCTCACCCGCGGCGTACAGCCCCGGCACCGGCACCCCGCCCGCGTCGAGCACGCGTCCGGAGAGGTCGGTGTGCAGCCCGCCGAGCGTCTTGCGCGAGAGCACCCGCAGCCGGACGGCGACGAGCGGCCCGTGCTTGGGGTCGAGGATGCGGTGCGGGGGGAAGGCCCGCTTGGTGAGGCGGTCGCCGCGGTACCGACGGGCCACCCGGATCGCCGCGACCTGGGCGTCCTTCGTGAACGGGTTGTCGACCTGCCGGTCCCGCTCGACGACCTGGCGCTCCAGGCGCGCGGCGTCGATGGGGGTGTCCGGCTCGAGAGCGTTCATCTTCGCGACGAGCTCACCGAGGGTGTCGGCGGTGACCCAGTCCTCGCCGTGGTCGAGGAACGCCTGGACGGAGGGCTGCACCTTCGTGACCGGCCGCCGCAGGACGTCGCGGTACCGACGCTCGGTGAGGTCGAGGTTCTGCTCGGAGCCGGACAGCGCGAACTCCTTCCCGGCGAGCGACCGGTTGAGCACGAACCACGAGTGGTCGAACCCGGTGTGCCGCAGGTGGTCCAGCGTGCCCAGGGTGTCGAACCCGGGAAGGTAGGGGCTCGGCAGCCGGTCACCGCGGGCATCGAACCAGAGAGAGCTCGGCCCCGGGAGGATACGGATGCCGTGCCCCGGCCAGATGGGGTCCCAGTTGCGGACCCCCTCGACGTAGTGCCACATCCGGTCCCGGTTGACGACCGCGCCCCCCGCCGCCTCGGTGATCGCGAGCATCCGCCCGTCGACGTGGGCCGGCACGCCGGTGAGCATGTCGCGCGGCGGCTCCCCCAGTCGCTCGGGCCAGTTCGCGCGCACCAGGTCGTGGTCGCCCCCGATCCCGCCGGAGGTGACGACCACCGCCTGGGCGCCGTACTCGAAGTCGCCGGTGACGTCCCGGTTGCTCGCGACCCCGCGCGGTGCGTGGTCGGCGGCGAGGACGGCACCGCGCACCCCGGTGACCGCCCCGCCCACCGTGACGAGGGCGTCGACGCGGTGCCGGGTGCGCAGGAAGACCCGGCCGCCCGCGATGTGGGCGCGGATTTGGCGCTCGAAGGGGGCGACCACGCCCGTCCCCGTCCCCCACGGGATGTGGAACCGGGGCACCGAGTTGCCGTGCCCGCCGCTCGTCCCGTCGCCGCGCTCGGCCCAGCCGACGACGGGGAAGAACGAGACCCCACGGTCGCGCAGCCAGGCCCGCTTCTCCCCGGCCGCCCACTCGACGTAGGAGCGGGCCCACTCCCGGCCCCAGTGGTCCGGCCCCGGCGACCCGTCGGCGGCGGTCAGCCGGTCCCAGCCGGCCGTGCCCTGCCAGTCCTGCCACGCGAGGTCCAGGGAGTCGGAGACGCCCATCCGCCGCTGCTCGGGGGTGTCGACGAGGAACAGCCCCCCGAGGCTCCACCACGCCTGCCCGCCGAGATTGGCCTCGGACTCCTGGTCGAGCAGCACGACCGACCGGCCCGCGTCCGCGAGCTCGCACGCGACGACGAGGCCGGCGAGCCCGGCTCCCACGACGACGACGTCGGCATCCACGTGCAGCACCCTAGGCGCTGGGGCCCCCGTGCGGGGGAGCCGTCTCCGTGCCGACGACCCGCACCGACCCGGCGCCGGTCTCGACCCGGAGCGCGGCGAGGTCGCGAACGACGAGGTCGGCCTCCGGCTCGAGCTCGGCCCGGAGCATCGTGTTCGTCACCGCGACCAGGCCCCCACACCCCGCGGCCCGGGCGGCTCGCAGCCCCGCCACGGCGTCCTCGACGACGAGGCACGAGCCGGGAACCACACCGAGCCGTTCCGCGCCGAGCAGCCACGGGTCCGGCCACGGCTTGCCGCGCAGGACGTCCGAGGCCGTGACGACGACGGGCGGGTGTGGCAGGCCCGTGGCTCTCAGCCGGGCCTCGGCGAGGTCGTCGGTGGAGCTCGTGACGATGGCCGTCGGCACCCCGGCGTCCCGGAGCACGGTGAGCAGCTCGGCGGCGCCGGGGAGGACGACGATGTCGTCGACGTCGTTCCGCTCGATCTCGCGGATCCGGGCGAACGCCTCGACCCGTCGCGACTCCGGCAGGAGCTCGGCGATGAGGTTCTCGGCGGTGACCCCGTGGAAGCCGACCAGCCGCCGGGGGTCGACACCGAACTCCTCGCACCACCGCAGCCAGGACCGCTCGACGGCGGCGATCGAGTCGATGAGCGTCCCGTCCATGTCGAGCAGGACGGCATCGAACGGCTCCGCGAGAGCGCCGGGCAGGGCATCGGGCTGCGGCATGGCGCCACCCTAGACGCGGTCCACCGGAGCGCCGCCCGATGCCCGGCAGGCCGACCTAGGCTGTGGGGCATGCCCCGTCCCGCCGGACACCTGCGCACGGCCGTCGTCAGCGCGACGGTCGCCGTCGTCGCGCTCGTCGGCGGCTGGACCTGGGCCGCCGACCTCGTCGGGCGCGGCTTCGACGCCCGCGTCGAGTCGATCAGCGCGCTCGCCTCGCTCGAGACCCCCCACCGGTGGGTGATGACGCTCGCGCTCTTCGTCACGGGGACCGCACACCTCGTCACCGCCTGGGCCCTCGGGTCGGCGCGACCGGCCGGGCGGGCCGTCCTCGCCGGGGGAGGCGTCGCCACCCTGCTCGTCGCGCTGCTGCCCCTGCCCGGGCGCACCGGCGCGTCGGTGGCGCACACCACGGTCGCCGCCGTCTCGTTCGCCCTGCTCGCGCTGTGGCCGCTCCTCGCCGCGCGGCGCGACGGCCCGCCGGTCCTCGCCCCGCGGGTGGCCCGGCCCGCCGCCGCCGTGCTGCTCGTCGCGGTGGCCTCGTTGGGCCTCGGGATCGGCGGCGGCTCGTTCGGGCTGCACGAGCGGGTGGTCGCCGCCCTCACCGTCCTCTGGCCCCTCGCCACCGCCGCCGGAGTGTGGTGGAGCGCCGGTCACCGGATCGGGTCGCGCCGCCTGCGGCACGTCCTCGGCACCGTCCTGCTCGTCGGCGGATGCATCGCCTCGGGCGTCGCCGCCACGTCGTTCTCCCCGGTGATGGCCCAGACCCGCAACTACCAGGCGGCGGTCTCGCTCGACGGCGACCCCGGCCGCGCGGGCGAGCTGGTCGCCGAGACCACCTTCGGCGACGTCGAGGTGACGTTCTCCGGCTTCGCCCCGGGGGTGCGCGCCGTGCCCCAGGTCAAGGCGAGCATCACCGACGTCCTGTCCCGCCCGAAGGTCAGTCTCGCCAGCCTGCGCCCCGGGCCGGAGGAGCTCAACGCCGCGATCCGCGGTGTCGCCCTCAAGGTGGTCGGCCGGCTCGCCCTCGGGGCCCTCGTCTTCGTCCTCGTCGTCCTCGGGGTGTGGTCGATGGCTCGGCGGCGTCCCCCGCCCCGGGCGCTCGTGGGAGCCGCCGCGATCGCCTGGGTCACCGCGACGCTCGGGACGACCGCCTCGATCTACACGACGTACCAGCCGAGCCGGCAGGGCTCGTTCACGGCCACCGAGGTGCTCGGCACGCTCCAGCAGAACCAGGGTCTGCTCGGCGACGTCGAGACACGGGCCAGCCAGGTGGCGCCGTACCTGCGCAACCTGCTGGCCCTCTCGACGGCCCTCCAGCAGAAGTACGCCGCCGGAGCACTCGAGTCCGACCCTGCCCTGCGGGTGCTGTTCGTCAGCGACATCCACGGCGGGAACCAGTACCCCCTGATGCGCACGATCATCGAGAGCGAGAGCATCGATGTCGTCGTCGACACCGGCGACCTCGTGAACTTCGGCACGGTCGAGGAGGGCGAGGCCGCGGGCATCTTCGCGGGGATCGAGTCGGTCGGTGTGCCGTACATCTTCGTGCGCGGCAACCACGACGCGACCAGCGCCACCGACACCGCCGTCCTCCGGCGCATGGCGACGATCCCCAACGTCATCCTGCTCCAGCCCCCGGACGGCGGCTACCAGGAGGTCACGGTCGACGGCATCACCCTCGCCGGGTTCAACGACCCCCGCTGGTTCGGTGACGACGGGAAGGACCAGCGAGGCAAGAACCTCCCGGCGCGGGAGGCGTTCCAGGCCGCGTTCGCCGACCGCACCCCGCCCGACGTCGTCATGAGCCACGAGCCCTGGGCCGTCAACGGACTCGACGGCGGCGTCCTCCTCAACGGGCACATGCACTCGACGGACCTCGAGGGCAACCGCATCCAGGTCGGCACGTTCACCGGCGGGGGGCCGTTCACGCACTTCCTCGACGGCGAGGGCGGAGCCGAGCTCCAGGGCCAGCCGTCGTCCTTCGACGTGCTGACCTTCGGCACCGACTGCCGGCTGTCGTCCCTGACCCGCTACCGGTTCCGCGACGTCATCGAGGGCAGGCCGGCGTACGACGACGTGTCGATCGTCAACGGGAACCGGATCGACACCCGGCCCCCCGAGCCCGACCGCACGTGCGAGCCCGGGGGGACGCCCGTCGTCGACACGGTGCCCGCCGCTCCCTGACCGGACGGTCCGCCCGGGGTCAGCCGACGATCACGGCCCGGTGGACCACGCTGGGCTTCGGCGCGCCCCCGCAGCTGAGGGCGTGCTCCTCCTGCTCCTCGGTCCGCACCTCGAGGACCGTGCGCGACGGCAGCGGCCCCGACCCCAGCACCTCGACGCGGGTGGGCCCGCCGTCGTGGCCGGGGTCGACCCGCCCGGGCACGGCGTCGTCGACCCCGGCCGGGCCGTGGGCCAGGTGGACCGCAGCGAGCGCCGCCTGGACCGGCGGCTCCCACCGCGTGACGCCGCGCAGGTGCTTCGCGGTGACGTACCCGTCGAGGTGTCCCGCGACGAGCGGGACCACGTGCTCGGAGTCGAGGTAGCCGTAGCAGGTGCCGTCGGGGAGGGCGAGGAGCGTCCCGGCGAACCGGTGACCTCCGAGGTGGGTGCACTCCCAGACCTCCTCGGGCCAGCGCCGGTCCAGGCTCGCGACGATCGGGCGGCCGCGCACGGCGCAGCACGCGTCGCGCGTCCCCTGCGTGCACACGAGCACCATCGGCTCGGCGTCGGTGTCGCTCGAGCTGAGCTCGGTACCGAGGGACCGTGCGGCGGCGACGAGGTCCTCGGCGGTGCGCCAGGTGCCCCGCACCCAGGTGCCGCGCACGGTGTCGATGGCGAACCACTGCCGGACACCCGGGTCGGTCTCGCGGCGACCCTGGCGACGGATGAGGAGCGCCTTCCCCCCGAAGGAGGCGCACGTCGCCTCGACCTCCTGGCCGAGCCGGCCGAGCAGGGGCGGCGTCTCGAGGGGCTCCTTGGCCCAGGGGCCGGGGTGCTCGATGAGGAGCCACCGGCTCGCGACGGGTGCCGTGCCGGCGAGCTGCTCGCCCCGGTGCCGGGCCGCGGCGGAGCAGCGCGACAGGTCGGTGAGAGCCATCCGGCGATGCTACGCGGGCCGGCTGCGACGCGGGGCAGGACCCCGGAGCCGCCGCCGGTGGACCGCTCAGGCCCGGCCGTGGGCGGCGCGGCTGCGCCGGCTCAGGCTGTCGATGACGACGGCGAGGAGGAGGACCGCACCGGTGACGACGTACCGGACGTCGGCCGAGACCGAGAGCAGCGCGAGGCCGTTGCTGATGGAGTAGATGACGAGGATGCCGAGCAGCGCCGAGTACGCCGAGCCACGACCACCGAAGAGCGAGGTGCCGCCGATGACGGCGGCCGCGATGGCGTTGAGGTTGGTGTCCGCGCCACCGCTGCTCTGGTTCGCCGAGGCGAGCCGGGCCGCGCCGAGGATGCCGCCGAGCGCCGCGAAGGTCGAGCAGAGCACGAAGACGCTGAGGTAGACGCGCTTGACCTTGATGCCCGCCCGCCGGGCCGCCTCGACGTTGCCGCCGATGGCGAGCACCGACCGGCCCCACGTGGTGCGCCGGATCGCGAGGTCCATGACGACGACGAGGGCGACGAAGAGCACGACCATGTACGAGAGCCCACGGTCCCGGCCGAGCAGGTAGACGATGACGACGAGCGCCGCGCCGATGAGCCCCGCGCGCGTGGCCACCGTGGTGAGCGGCGGTGCCGACAGGCCGGCGCCCTGTCGGCGCTGGTTGGTCCGCAGCCGGGAGAGGAGGTAGACGACCGGCACCGCGACGGCGAGGACGTACGCGAGCCACTGCGGGAGGAACTTCTGCGACGCGAACTGGACGAGCGAGGACTCGAACGGCAGGTTGACCGTGCCGTCCTTGCCGAGGGTGCGGATCTGCAGCCCGAGGAGCACGAGGAGCCCCGCCAGGGTGATGACGAAGCTCGGGACCCCGAACCGGTTGAAGAGCAGTCCGTACACGAGGCCGACGACGGCTCCGGTGGCGAGGGCCGCGAGCACGGCGACCCAGACGTTCGCGCCGTGGCCCACGAACATGACGACGAGCACCGCTCCGGACAGGCCGAACATCGACCCGATCGACAGGTCGATCTCGCCGAGGAGCAGGACGAGCACGACGCCGATGGCGAGCGTGCCGATCGGGACCATCTGGAGCGTGAGGTTGACGAGGTTGCGGCTGCTGATGAAGGCCGGGTTGAGGCCGTAGAAGACCGCCCAGATGATGACGAGGCCGACGACGACCGGCAGCGAGCCGAGGTCGCCGGACTTGACCCGCTCCCACGTGGCGGCGGCCCAGCCGCCCACGCCCTGCGAGGAGATGAGCCGTTCGTCCTGGAGGTCCGAGGGGACGGCGTCGGCGGCGGTGGGGTCGGCCGGGGGCGGGGTCTGCGGGGTGCTCACGACTGCTCCTCCTGCGGGGCCCGGCGCGCGGCCCGGGCGGTGACGGCGTTGGTCGTCGCGCCGGTGATGGCCGCGATGATCTCCTGGCTGTTGGTGTCGGCGACCCGGAAGACGCCGTTGTTGCGGCCGAGCCGGAGCACGGCGACCCGGTCGGCCACCGCCATGACGTCGGACATGTTGTGGCTGATGAGGATGACGCCGAGCCCCTTCTCGCGCAGCCGTTCCACGAGGTTGAGGACCTCCGCGGTCTGGGCGACGCCGAGGGCGGCCGTCGGCTCGTCGAGCATGACGACCTTCGGCGCCCCGAGGAGGGAGCGGGCGATCGCGACGGTCTGCCGCTGCCCGCCCGAGAGGCTGGCGACCGGGATCCGCACGCTCGGGATCTTGGCGCTCAGCTCGCGCAGCAGCCGCCACGACTCCTGCTCCATCGTCACCTCGTCGAGGGCGCGACCACGCAGCACCTCGTTGCCGAGGAACAGGTTGCCGACGACGTCGAGGTTGTCGCAGAGCGCGAGGTCCTGGAAGACGGTCGCGATGCCGAGCCCCTGCGCCTGCGACGGCGAGGTGATCGAGACGGGGCTGCCGTCGAAGACGACCTCACCGCCGTCGGGCGAGTAGACGCCGGCGATGGTCTTGACGAGGGTCGACTTGCCCGCCCCGTTGTCACCGACGAGCGCCACCACCTCCCCGGCTGCGACGTCGAAGTCGATGTCCTTGAGGGCCTGGACGGCGCCGAAGCGCTTGGACACTCCGGTCATCGACAGCACGGGTGCCGGGGAGGTGGTGGTGCTCACGGTCGGCTCACTCCTTCGTGAGGGGCGGTGGCGGGGAGGATCAGCTGATGCCGAGCTTGGCGCACGCCGCGGCGTACTCGGAGGTGCACACGTCGGCGGCCTTGTAGAAGCCGTCGGCGATGATCGTGTCCTTGATGTTGTCCTTGGTCACGACGACCGGGTCGAGCAGCGTCGCGGGGACACCCTCCTTGTCGGCCGAGGAGTTCGGCTTCTCCTTGTTCGCCAGCGCGATGGCCGCCTTGGCGGCGTCCTCGGCCTCGGGCTTGATCGCCTTGTAGATGGTCAGCGCCTGGTCGCCGGCGATGATCCGCTGGATGGCGGCGAGCTCGGCGTCCTGGCCGGTGACCGGCGGGAGCGGGTTGACGCCGCCACCCTTGAGCGCCGCGATGGCACCGCCGGCGGTGCCGTCGTTCGCCGCGTAGACGCCGACGAGGTTGCCCTTCAGCGTGCCCAGCTGACCCTCCATCCACGACTGCGCCTTGTCCGGGCTCCAGTCGGGGGTGTCGTACTCGGCCTTGATCGTGTAGCCGCTGCCGTCGAGGACGCTGTGCGCACCCTTCTTGAAGTCGGCGGCGTTGGCGTCGGTGGGCGAGCCGTTGATCATCACGATGTCGCCGCTCGTGTTGCCCGCGGCCTTCATCGCCTCGACGAGGCCGGTGCCCTGGAGCTCGCCGACCTTCTGGTTGTCGAAGGAGACGTAGTAGTCGGAGCCGGCGACGAAGCGGTCGTACGCGACGACCGGCACGCCCTGGGACTTGGCGCTCTGGACGATGGTGGCGGCGGACTTGCCGTCGACGGCGTCGAGGACGAGGACGTCGACCCCCTGGGTGATCGCGGCCTCGGCCTGCTGCTGCTGCTTCGCGGCGTCCTGCTCGGCGTTGCTGTAGACGACCTCGCAGTCCGCGCAGGCGGCCTTGACGGCGGCCTCGAACAGCGGCCGGTCGAAGGCCTCGTAGCGGGCCGTCTTGTTCTCCGGGAGGAGGAGGGCGATCTTCTTGGCCCCGCCGCTCGAGCCGGAGGCGGCGTCAGAGCTCGAGCTGCCGCCCGAGCTGTCGCTCCCGCAGGCCGCGAGGCCCGTCACGGTGAGGCCGAGCGCCAGCGCTGCGCCGGCGATTCGGGTGGGTCGAGTGGTCATGGTGTCTCTCCTGTGCCTGACGTCCGCAGCCGCTCTGGTGCGGTCTCCCCGGATTCAACTCGGTCCGGCCCTTGTCGTCAAGAGTTGAATACAAGGACTTGAGACAACGATTCGGTCACGACCCCTCACCCCACGCCCAGGGCGGCCCGGTCGGCGTCCTCGCGGGCCTGGTCCGCGAGGGTCAGCGCCCCCCGGAGGTCGGCCTGCTCCGGCGGCAGGGCGCCCACGCGCACCTCGACCGACGCGGCCGCGCTCGGGATGGCGCACCGCTCGATCGCCTCGCGCATCGGCGTGAGCACGATCTCCCCGACCCGGGCCACCTGCCCGCCCAGGGCGACGACCTCGGGGTTGAGCAGGTTGACCAGACCCGCGACCGCGACGCCGAGGTGGCGGCCCGAGTCCTCGAGCACGCGGCGGCACCCCGGGTCGCCGTCGAGGGCACGGGAGATGACGTCGCGCAGGGTCAGCGAGCCGTGCGTGGCGCGGAGCGCACCGAGCACCGCGCCGGCCCCCACGAAGGTGTCGAGGCAGCCGCGGTTGCCGCACCGGCAGACCGGGCCGTTCTCGTCGATCGTCACGTGCCCGATCTCGCCCGCCGTGCCGGCGCTGCCCCGGAAGAGCTCGCCCCCGATGATCAGTCCGGCCCCCACCCCGTACGAGACCTTGAGATAGACGCCCGTCGAGACACCTTGCAGCACACCGAGTTTGGCTTCTCCGACGGCCGCGAGGTTGGCCGTGTTCTCGAGGCTCACCGGGACGCCCAGCGCCTCCTGCATGACGCCGGCGACCGCCACCCCGCGCCATCCCGGCAGCACCCCCTCGGACCCGACCTCCCCGGAGACCGTGTCGATGGGTGCCGGGAGGCCGACGACGAGCGAGCGCAGGTCCGATGTCGACTGGCCGGCCTCCTCGGCGAGCTCCTGGACGAGGCGGGCGGCCCGCGACATCCCCTCGTCGGCCGCGTGGTCGGCCGGCAGCGGCATCCGCTTCTGGCTGACGATGTCCGCCGGGCCACTCGCCACCGCAACCCGGATGTCGCGGTCGCCGAAGACCGCGGCCGCGACGAGGCCGCGCGAGGTCGCGACCGAGACCTGGGTGGCGCGCCGGCCGTTGCGGATGCTCGGGCGCAGCTGGACCGCGCCCGCGACATCGAGCTCCTTGACGAGGTTGGACACGGTCGCGGCGGAGAGCCCGGTGACCCCCGCGATCTCCACCTGGGTCAGCGCGCCGTGCTCACGCACCGCGTCGAGGACCCGCAGGCGGTTCATCTCCCGGAGGGACGCCTGCGAGCCCGGCGCCGGACCCGTTGGATTCACGGGCCAAAGATAAAGGAGCGGGCGCCCCGGGGGAAGGACCCCCACCGAGCGCTCGCCGCGCGGACCGGCCCGTGCGCCCCTAGCGTGAGCGCGCCCCCACCCCACGACACCAGGAGGAACACCCATGTCCCGACGTCGTGCCATGGCCGCCGCCGCCCTCGGATCGGCCGCCGCCCTCGCCCTCACCGCGCTCCCCGCGCAGGCGGCCGCCCCGTCCTACGTCGCGCTCGGCGACAGCTACTCCTCGGGGACCGGCACCCGGGACTACCTCGCCGACGGCACGCAGTGCCTGCGTTCGGCCTACGCCTACCCCTCGCTCATCGCGTCGGCCAAGGGCTACGCCCTGAACTTCCGCGCCTGCTCCGGCGCGACCGTCGCCGACGTGACCTCGACCCAGCTGTCGGCGCTGTCGACCTCGACGCGGTACGTCTCGATCTCCGTCGGCGGCAACGACGCCGGGTTCGCCGACGTCCTCACCGAGTGCGCCCAGCCGGGCTGGATGAGCGACTGCAACGGTGCGGTCGACGACGCGCAGGCGTTCATCCGCTCGGTGCTGCCGACCCGCCTGTCGACGCTGTACTCGAGCATCCGGACCAAGGCGCCGAACGCCCGGGTCACGGTCGTCGGGTACCCGCGGATCTTCAACGGGGAGGACTGCAACGCCTTCACGTGGTTCTCCCCCACCGAGGAGAGCCGGCTCAACGCGACCGCGGACCTCGTCAACTCGGTGACCGCCCAGCGGGCGGCGGCCGCGGGCTTCTCGTTCGCGAACCCGACATCGCGCTTCGTCGGCCACGCCGTCTGCGACAGCCCCGAGTGGATCAACGGCCTGTCCAACCCGATCGTCGAGTCCTACCACCCGAAGAAGGCCGGGCACGCGTCCGGCTACACCCCGGCCGTCAGCCCCTCCCTCACCGGTGCGACGGTGCGCGCCACCCCGACCGTGCTCCGCTCGGCGGCGTCGTCCGCCCCACGGCTCGCGGCCCAGCAGCGCAGCCACGCGGCGACGGACCGCTCCATCGCGCCGAAGCGGGTCCTCGTGCCCGACCTGCACAGCGCGCGGGCCCGCGCCGCGGCGCTGCGGGCCGGCGTGGACGTGGACGACCGCGCGAGCGTCGACGCGGCCGACCGTCGCTACTCGGCCCGCCAGTCGGCGCAGTTCGCGGCGCGCTCCGCCCGCTGACGCCCGGCTCCCGGGCGGCGGTCGGGCATAGGGTGCCGGCAGACCATCCAGGGACGACTCCACCCCCACGGAGGCACCGCGCATGACCGACCGACCGCTCGTCGCCGGGGTCGACACCTCGACCCAGTCCTGCAAGGTCGCCGTGTGCGACGCGCGCACCGGCGAGGTCGTCCGGATGGGCCGCGGCACCCATCCGGACGCCACCGAGGTCGACCCCGCGCACTGGTGGCGGGCCTTCGAGGAGGCGACGTCGGGCGGGCTCCTCGACGGCGTCGCGGCCCTCGCCGTCGGGGGGCAGCAGCACGGCATGGTCCTGCTCGACGACGCCGACGAGCCGGTCCGCCCCGCGCTCCTGTGGAACGACACCCGCTCGGCCGGCACCGCACGCGACCTCGTCGACGAGCTCGGCGGGGCACGGGCGTGGGCCGAGGCCGTCGGGGTGGTCCCGCTGGCCGCCATCACCGCGGCCAAGGTGCGCTGGGTGCGCGACCACGAGCCGGCGTCGATGGAACGCGCTGCACGGGTCGTCCTCCCCCACGACTGGCTCACCGGGCAGATCCTCAAGGCCGCGGGCGGGTTCGAGGAGTGGACGACCGACGCCGGGGACGCCTCGGGTACCGGCTACTTCTCCGCGGCCACCCGTGAGTACCGGCCGGACCTGCTGCGGATGGCGGCCGGCCGCGACCTCGCCGTGCCGCGGGTCGCGTCCCCGGCGGAGGTCGTCGGCACCACGGCGGCTGGTCTGGCGGTGGCGCCGGGCACCGGCGACAACATGGGGGCCGCACTCGGGCTCGGACTCCGGCCCGGTGACGTCGTCGTCTCGCTCGGGACGAGCGGCACCGCGTTCGCCCGGCACGACCGCCCCACCGCGGACGCGCGCGGCTTCGTCCAGTCCTTCGCCGACGCCGAGGCCGGGTTCCTCCCGCTCGTCTGCACCCTCAATGCGGCCCGGGTGCTCACCTCGGGCGCGGCGATGCTCGGGGTCGAGCTCGCCGAGCTCGACCGGCTCGCCCTGGCGGCCGAGATGGGCGCCGAGGGGCTGACGCTGCTGCCCTTCCTCGACGGCGAGCGCACCCCCAACCTGCCCTCGGCCAGCGGCGCGCTCCACGGTCTGACCCGCACCAACGCCACCCCCGAGAACCTGGCCCGCGCCGTCGTCGAGGGGATGCTGCTCGGCCTCGCGAGCGCCGTCGACGCCGTACGCGACGCCGGCTGCCCGGTCGACCGGGTCCTCCTCATCGGGGGCGCCGCCGCGTCGGAGTCGGTGCGCCGGCTCGCCCCGGACCTGTTCGGCGCCCCGGTGGCGGTGCCGGCCCCGGGCGAGTACGTCGCCGTCGGCGCCGCGCGCCAGGCGGCGTGGGCCCTCGGCGCGGGTGACGCGGCCCCGGACTGGGAGGTCGCGGTCCAGGCCACGACGGATCCCGTCGCCCCCGAGCGGGGGGCCGAGGTGCGTCGGCGGTACGCGGAGGTGCTCGCCGGCGCCTACCCGGACGCGACCGGCTGAGGTCCCGCGACTACGTTGGGTTGATGACCCACGCGCCTCGCGAGCTCGACATCGTCCTCTTCGGCGCCACCGGGTTCACCGGGCGGCTCGTCGCCCGCCACCTCGCCGAACACGCACCCGACGGTCTGCGGATCGCGCTGGCGGGCCGGTCCCTCGAGCGGCTGGACGCGGTGCGGGACGGCCTCCCCGGCGCGGCCACCGGGTGGCCGCTCATCGTGCTCGACGCCCTCGACGAAGCGGCCGTCGCCGACCTCGCCGCCCGCACCCGGGTCGTCGTGACGACCGTGGGTCCGTACGTCCGCTACGGCGTCCCGCTCGTCGCGGCCTGCGCGGAGGCGGGCACCCACTACCTCGACCTCACGGGCGAGGTGCTCTTCGTGCACCGGAGCATCGCGGCCAACCACGAGGCGGCCAAGGGCTCCGGCGCGCGCGTCGTCCATGCCTCCGGCTTCGACTCCGTCCCGAGCGACCTCGGCGTGATGCTGTGCGCGGATGCCGCGCGCGCGGACGGCGCGGAGCTCGCGGCGACGCGGCTCGCGGTGCGCTCGATGCGTGGTGGCATGAGCGGGGGCACCATCGACACCCTGCGCACCCAGGCACAGGAGATGCGGGCCGACGCGGCGTCGCGGCGGGTCGTCGGCGACCCGTGGGCCCTCGCCGAGGGCGGTCGGCCCCCGCGGTCGCCGGGCTCACGCCCGGCTGCTCGCGGCGGGGTGTCCGGCGTCCTCGACCGGGTCGTCAAGGCCTCACCGGTGCGTCGGGACGCCGAGAACGACCACTTCACCGGTCCCTTCGTCATGGCCACGTTCAACACCCGCATCGTGGCGCGGTCCGCGTCGCTGCTCGGGTACGGCGACGGCTTCCGCTACGCCGAGTACTCGGACTACGGCGCCGGGCCGCGCGGGGCGGTCACCGCGGGGGTGGTCTCGGCCGGGCTGCTGGCGGCCGTCACCGGGATGGCGTTCGCGCCGACCCGCGCCGTCCTCGACCGCGTCCTGCCCGCCCCGGGCGAGGGGCCCAGCGAGGAGACGATGGCGCGCGGCCGGTTCCGCTTCGAGATCACGGCGGAGGCGACCGACGGCGCGCGCTACCGGGCGACCGTCGCCGCACCGTACGACCCCGGCTACTCGGGGACGGCGATCATGCTCGGGCAGGCGGCGCTGGCCCTCGGGTCCTCCGATGCCGGGCTGCCCGACGCCGCCGGAGTGCTCACCCCCGCGAGCGCGATCGGGATGCCGCTGGTGCACCGCCTCCGCGAGTTCGGCTTCACCCTCGAGGTCGAGCGCCTGCCGGAGTGAGGGCGCGGGCGATCCGCTCGGCGTCGAGGCGCAGCTCCCGCAGCATCCCGGAGATCGGGTTGGTGAACCCGGTGAACCACAGCCCCGGGGCCCCTGTCGCCTGCTCCGCGCCACGGACCACCGGGAGTCCGCGCTCACCGAGGACGCCGAGGTGCCCGACGAGCGGTTCCAGGCCGGCCCGGTACCCGGTGGCCACGACGACGGTGTCGGGAGCGAGCCGGCTGCCGTCGGCCAGGACGACCTCCGCCCCGTCGAACGCCTCGACGGCGGCCACGGGCTCGACCCGTCCCTCGCGGATGGCTGCGACGACCCCGACGTCCAGCACGGGAACGCGCCCCTGCAGGACCCCGGAGTAGAGGTCGCGGCCGGCTCGGGGTAGCCCGTGGTCGGACAGGTCGGACTCCTGGACCGCGGCCAGGACACCGGCGATCCGGTCGACGAGCCGCGGCGGGAGCCGGCGCACCGCGATCCCCGTGGCCTGGGCCGGAATACCGAACCGGGTGCGCGACAGGATGTGCGGAGGGGTACGGACCGACAGCCGGACGCGGGCGGCCCCGTACTCGGCCAGGTCGGTGGCGATCTCGGTACCGGTGTTGCCGCTGCCGACGACGAGGACGTCCCGGCCCGCCCACCGTGACCCGTTGCGGTAGTCGCGGGAGAGCAGGAGCTCGCCGGTGTACCCGTCGAGCCCGGGCCAGTTCGGCTCGACCGGCGTGTGGTTGTACCCCGTCGCCACGACGACGTCGTGGGCCCTGAGCTCGGCGCCGTCGGCGAGCCGGACGACCCATCGCGCCGCGTCGTCGTCGGTGCGGTCGATCCGGGTCACGGCCGTCCCGAGCCGCAGCCGGAGCCGGTGGTGCGCCGCGTACTCCTCCAGGTACCGGACGACGTCGTCCCGGGCGACCCAGCGGCCGAAGCGCCGCGGGATGCGGTGGCCCGGGAGGTGTGACCACCGGCGGGGGGTGTGCAGGTGGAGGCGGTCGTAGTGGTTGCGCCACGACTCGCCGACGCGGTCCGCGCGGTCGACGACGACCGGGTCGATGCCGCGCGCTCGCAGGGCCGCGGCGACGGCGAGGCCGCCCGGCCCGGCTCCCACGACGACGACGTCCTCGATCCGCGACCCGGCATCCACGCTCCGGAGGTTACCTCGGTCACCACGCCGTCGACCGGACATCCGGGGGATGGTTCACTACAGTACGTAGTAGGTTTCGATCCCCACCACCGGAGGCCGACATGACCGACTCCCCCATCAGCAGGATGACGCCTGAGGACGCGTGGGAACTCCTGCGGGCCAATGAGTTCGGCCGGCTGGCCTTCCACCTGGCGGACGAGGTGCACATCGTCCCCATCAACTACGCCATCGACGCCCAGGACCGCATCGTCGTGCGCACGGCCGAAGGCAGCAAGCTGCTGGGACTGACGATGAACGCCGACGTCGCCTTCGAGGTCGACGAGGTCGACGAGAAGGAGGCCCGTAGCGTGGTGCTGCGGGGCCGGGCGCACACCCTGGACGGCCATGAGGCCGACGAGGCCGAACAGCTGCCGCTGCGGCCGTGGGTCGACTCCGTGAAGCTCAACGTCGTCGCCATCACCGTCGACGAGCTCACGGCCCGCCGGTTCTCCCTGACCCGGCCATGGCGCCACCTGAGGCCCGAGGAGGCCTGAGGTCACTCGCAGGAGGAATCGCGTTCTCCGGGAACCGCAGCGAGCACGGCCAGTGCCGCGAGGGTCACGAGGGGGTTGGAGCGCCGCCGCCCCGATGGTCCCCAGTCGGCGTAGCTGCCACGGCTCGCCACGTGGTCGACGGTGACCGTGGTCGGCGCCTCGAGGGGGAAGCCGCCGTCCGGCCGCCGTTTGGACTCCAGCAGCGCCAGGGCATCGGCGCAGCGCGGGTCCCCCAGGCGGCCCAGGTCGGCCATCACCTGCAGCGCGAACAGCACGTCGAAGAACTGGATCGGGTAGTGGATCCGGTCCGGCCCCGGCTTGCCGGCCCAGTCGGGCACGATGAGCGAGCCGTCGGAGCGGTGCCAGAGGAGGCGCCGCTCGAGCATCAGGTCCGCCACCCGCTGGGCCGCCTCCGACGCCGGCGGGTAGTCGTGGGCCTGCCCGTACGCCCACAGCCCCCGCGCCGGGATCAGCGACTCCTGGAACGAGGAGTGCCTGGCGCCGGGGCGCTTGTCGCAGTTCCAGCCGCCGTCGGGCCACTGCCAGCCGATCAGCCGCTCCACCACGTCGCGGGTCCGGTCCTCCTCCAGCCCCAGCCGCACCGAGTACCAGATCGCGTTCCCGTCCATGGACGCGCAGTGCCGGACCCGGTCCTCCTGCCCGGCCAGGACGGCGGTCTGGGGCGGCTCGAGGAAGTGCGTCGAGAAGAGCCAGTCGTGGACCTGACGCACCAGCGGCCGCAGCCGCTCGTCGCCGGCCGGGTGGTCGATCATGGCCAGGCAGGTCAGCGTCCAGTGCGGCCCCTGCCACTTGCGGTAGGTGTGGCTCAGCGTCTTGGCGTCCTGCTCGAAGACCCGCAGCAACGCCCGAGAGATCGGGGAGCCGGTGATGCGCTCGCGCAGCGACCGCGCCGTCGCCGAGTCGGGGTCCAGGCCGGTCAGCAGGCTCGACCTGTACGCCAGCACAGGGTCCGCCGAGGCCGCGATCTCCTCCAGGAGCACGTCGGATGCATCGTGCCCTCGGGCGTGAACCTCGGCCGGGCCCATGTCACCGAGCGTAGCCCGCACCGAGCGCTACTCGGAGGGTCCCCGTCGGCGGCACCGCCGCTGGGGTCCACCGCCCGCTCCTGCCGCCGGTCGCGAACTGTCCGTCACCCGTGCGAGGCGTCCTGGCGCGACAGCTTGTCCAGGTCGCGCGTGCAGAACCGGTGGTGGGCCCATTCCTCGTCGAGCACGGTGCCGAGGCACTGCCGCACCGTTCGCCCCTCGGCGTAGGGGGGCCACCTGTCGTCGTCCGGGACGGGTGCGATCTGCTCGAGCTGGTCAGGCGTGACCTCGCCAAGCCAGGTCTCGACCTCGGACCCCTGTCGACCTCGGACGGTGAGCACCTCGTCCAGGCTCGGTCGGGCGGACGGGTCGAGCTCGTCGCGTTCGCGGTCCATGACGTCCGGCGGGCCCAGGCCCATGGGCGTGAACGGCTCGGTGAGCCCGAGCACGCAGCGTCGGAACCACGAGTCGTGCACGAAGACGAGGTGGCGCAGGGTCTCGACCATCGACCACTCGCCGTCGACGCTGTGATGTTCGCTGTTCTCGGGCATGGACCGAACTCGCTCGGTGGTCGTGGCCCAGTCATCCTGCAGCTGCCGCCAGGCCTGTCGCAGCTCGACCGGCCGATCCGAGCGGATCAGCAGTCGTACCGGGTGACGCCGGTCGAGCTCCGACTCGACGTACGGCATCACGTCGACCCCGTTGACCACCAGGTGGGTGACCAGGCCGTCGATCTCGGCGTCCTGCATGACGACGCCGACCATGCGCGCCCTGCTCAGGTCGCATTCGCGGAACTCTGCGCCGGTGAGGTCCTCCTCGCGGAACTGTCGCATGCAGACAGGCTAGGTCGCACCGCCGACGCCCCGTCCGGAGCTGCTCGTGGATCTCGACCACGGTGCCGTCGTTGAGTTCCACGGGGAGCCACAGGGACACGGAGGTCGAGGTTCAGCCTCCCGAGGCTGGCCCGCGGATGTCCATGCGCAGCAGTTTCGAGTCGCCCTTGATCCCCGGAGGGGTCTTGGTCGTGGTGGGCAGCATGGGCCAGACGTCGTCCTTGCTGACCAGCCGGGGGGCCTGCAGCTCGATCTCGTGCCCGTCGATGGACAGCCGCGCCTCCCTCGCGGCCAGCACGTTCTTGACCCAGTCGGTGCGCGGACCGTACATGGGGATGAACAGGTAGCCGCCGGGCAGCCGGTGGGCGTCCAGAGGGGTGCGGTAGACCTTGCCCGAGCGTCGTCCGGCGTGGATCAGCACCGGCCGGGCGCCCCGGCGATCCTCCATCGGGTTGAACACCCGCCTGTTGACGTGAGCCAGCCAGCGCGGAAGTGGCATCGTGGTTCCTCACTCTCGATCGATGTGGCGGTCAGCGTGGCGAGGCGGGTCGACCGTGTGGTTGTTCAGCACGGCGACGCCGATCACGATCCCGAGCCAGTTCAGGGCCGCACGTGGCCTCACCCTCAAGGATCCCGCTGGGCTTCGCGCTCGGATGCTGCCTGACTGCGGAATCACATCGGACGCCGCACTCCCGGCGCGGCCGGGTGTCGGACGCGAGCAGCCCGGACACGTCCGGGGGCACGACCCGCTCAGCCCACCGGCGTCACCGGCACCCCACCGTCGAGGACGGCGAGCACGTTGTCGGCCGCCAGGTCGGCCATCGCCGTGCGGGTCTCGATCGTGGCCGACCCGACGTGCGGGAGGAGCACGACGTCGTCGCGCGCGAGCAGCCCCGGGTGCACGTGCGGCTCGTCCTCGTACACGTCGAGGCCGGCCCCGGCGATCGTCCCCGCCTCGAGCGCGGCCACGAGCGCCGCCTCGTCGACCACCGGACCCCGGGCCGTGTTCACCAGGTACGCCGTCGGCTTCATCCGGGCCAGCGCCGCGGCGTCGACGAGGTGCCGGGTCGCCGCCGTGAGCGGTGTGTGCAGCGACACGACGTCAGACTCCGCCAGCAGCTCCTCGACACCGACCACGCGGGCATCCAGCCGCTGCACCGCGACGGGGTCGGGCTCCGAGCGACCGGACAGCAGCACGTCCATCCCGAAGGCACGCGCCCGCCGGGCCGTCGCGAGCCCGATGGCGCCCGGCCCGAGGATGCCGATCGTCCGACCCTGCACGGACGTCCCGAGCAGCTGGAACATCCCCCACCCCCACGGCTCGCCACCGCGCACGAGCCGCTCCGCCTCGGCGAGTCGGCGGGTCACCATGAGCACGAGCGAGAACGCGATGTCCGCCGTCGCGTCGGTGAGGACGCCGGGGGTGTTGGTCACGAGGACCCCGCGCGCCCGGCACGCGTCGAGGTCGACGTTGTCGTACCCGACCGCGACGTTCGCGACGACGCGCAGGCCCGACCCGGCCGCATCGAGGAGCTCGGCGTCGACCCGCTCCCCGAGGGTCACGACGAGGGCGTCGGCACCACCGACGAGCTCGAGCAGCTCGGCGCGCTGTGGGCGCGAGTCCTCGTCGCGGTACCGGACGTCGTGGACCTCGCCGAGCCGCGTGACGGCGTCACCCGGGAGCCTGCTGGGCACGACGACCCGCGCCACCTCAGACCAGCTTCCGCACCAGCGGCAGCGGGAGGTACTTCATCGCCTTCCCGAGCGGGACCCACGGCCAGGGCGGTACGAGCGCGTGCGCCTTCTCCTTCTCGATGGCCTCGACCATCGCCGCGACCCCGACCGCGGTGTCGACCATGAACGGCGTCTTGGAGACCCGCTCGTTCATCTCCGAGCGGATGTAGCCGGGGTAGATCACGGAGACCCGGATGTCGAGGTCCGGCTCGCCGAGCATCTCGTGGCGGACCCCCTCCGCGAGCGCGGCCACCCCGGCCTTCGTCGCGGCGTAGGTCGTGATCGTCTTGCGCATCCCGCGCATGGCCGTGACCGACGAGATCATCACGAGGTGGCCGCGCTTCTGGTCGCGGAAGATCTCCATCGCGGCCTCGGTCTGGGCGAGCGCCGCGACGAAGTTGACCATCGCCGTCTGGCGGTTGGCGTCGAAGCGGCCGGTGCCGAGCGGTGCGCCCTTGCCGAGCCCCGCGTTGACGATGACCCGGTCGATGACGCCGAAGTCGTCGCGGAAGGCGCGGAAGGTCTCGAACACCGCGTCGTCGTCGGTGACGTCGAGGGCGCGCACCTCGACCCGCCGCCCGGTGCGCTCGACGATCTCGGCCCGCAGCTCCTCGAGCCGGTCGGTGCGGCGGGCGCACAGGGCGAGGTCCCAGCCCCGGGCGGCGAGCTGGCGGGCCATCTCCGCCCCGAGGCCCGAGCTGGCTCCGGTGATGATGGTCGTGGGCACGGTGGTCCTTTCCGTCGGTGGTCAGCCGCGCTCGGCGAGGAGCCGGGCGCAGCGCTGGTCGAGGTGGGCGACGACGTGCCGGAAGGCGCCGTACGCCGGGTTGGTCGTCTGGCCGTGGTGGAAGCGGTAGTAGATCTGCTGGGCGATCCCGGCGAGCCGGAACAGCCCGAACACCTCGTAGAAGAGCAGGTCCTCGTCGCTCACCTCCACCACGCGCGCCGCGCGGTAGCGGTCGACGAGCTCGGCGCGGGTGAGCATCCCCGGAGTGTGCGTGGGCTGCAGCCGGAGCGCGACGAACGTGGGGTCGTCGTCGGCCTGGACCCAGTAGGCGAGGGCGGACCCGAGGTCCATGAGCGGGTCGCCGACGGTCGCGAGCTCCCAGTCGAGGACACCGGCGACACGGGTGGGGTCCGCGGGGTCGAGGACGAGGTTGTCGAACCGGAAGTCGTTGTGGATGAGGGTGTGCGGGCGGTCCGGGGGCCGGTGTGCCTCGAGCCACGCCATCGTCGCCTCGTGGTCGGGGACGTCCGGGGTCTGCGCCCGACGCATCCGGGCCGTCCAGCCACCCACCTGGCGCTCGACGTACCCGTCCCCGCGGTCGAGCGCGGAGAGCCCCGCCGCCTCGACGTCGACCTCGTGGAGGGCGACGAGCACGTCGACCGCGCTCTGGCACAGGGTGCGGACACCGGCCTCGTCGAGCCCCAGCTCGGGCGGCACGTCCTTGCGCAGGATGGTCCCGTCGACCCGGTCCATGACGTAGAACTCGGAGCCGATGACCGAGTCGTCGCCGCAGTACCCGACCATCGTCGGCACGAGCGGGAAGACCGGCGCCAGGCCTGCCTGGAGGTCGTGCTCGCGGCGCATGTCGTGCGCACCCTTGGCCTTGGTGCCGGCCGGGGGACGGCGGAGCACGAGGTCGCGCGTCGGCCAGCGCAGGAGGTAGGTGAGGTTGCTCGCCCCACCCGAGAACTGCCGGACCTCCGGGTCTCCGTCGAGCCCCGCCGTGTCGGAGGCGTGCTCGCGCAGCCACTCCGCCGCGGCGGGGACGTCGAAGGCGTCCTCCGCACGCACGGGTGCGGCCCCGGGCACGTCCGTCACGGGACGTACTCCCCCGGGTCGGCACCGGCCTTGCGGGCGAGGCGCTTGGCCTGGCCGAGCATCATCCGGTCGTAGAGCGGGCGCGCGAACCGCTTGCTGAAGTAGGCCCGCCGCCCCAGCCGGTCGGTGAGGATGATCGGCTTCCGCTGGTCGATGCCGTCGAGCACGATGCGCGCGATGTCGGTGGCGTCCGACCTCGCCTGCGTGATGAGCCGCACCCCGGCCTCCTGCATCGCCGCGTCCTTGCCCGCGAACGACTCGTGGAGGTTGGTGCGGAAGAACGCCGGGCAGACGACCGAGACGTCGATGCCCCAGGGCTGCAGCTCGAAACCCAGGGTCTCGCTGAGGGCGACCACCCCGGCCTTCGTCGCGTTGTAGCTCGCCATCCCGGGTCCGTGGACGAGGCCGGCGAGCGAGGCGACGTTGACGATGTGGCCGGCGCGCTGTTCCTTGAACAGCGGTGTGAGGGTGTGGCACCCGCGGGCGACGCCGAGCAGGTTGATCGAGATGACCCGCTCCCAGTCGGCCATCGCCTCGACCTCGATCCGGCCGCCCGTCGCGATGCCGGCGTTGTTGACGAGCAGGTCGAGCCCGCCCCACGCCTCGCGCACCCACGCGAGCGCGGCGTCCCAGTCCTGCTGGCTGCGGACGTCGAGCGGGAGGTACTCCGCCCCGGACGGCACGGAGTCGGGACGCTCCTCGGCGAGGTCGACGGCGAGGACGTGGTCCCCGCGCTCGACGAGCAGGGCCACGAGCGCACGGCCGAGGCCGGACGCGCCTCCGGTGACGAGGACGCGACGGGTCATCGGGCGGTGTCCTTCGACGGCGCGTACGGACGGAGCAGGTGCCGCGCGACGACCCCGAGGTGCACCTCGTCCGGCCCGTCGGCGAGCCGCAGGCTTCGAGCCCCGGCGTAGGCGGCCGCGAGCGGGGTGTCCTCGCTCATCCCGGCTCCGCCGTGGAGCTGGATCGCGAGGTCGATGACGTCGCAGGCCATCTGCGGAACGGCGGCCTTGATCTCGCTGACCTCCGAGAGGGCGCCCTCGATGCCCACGGTGTCGAGCTTCCACGCGGCGTGGAGCACGAGGAGGCGGGCCTGGTTGATGGCGATGCGTGCCCGGGCGAGCCGCTCGCGGTTGCCGCCGAGGTTGGCGATCGGCTTCCCGAACGCCGTGCGCGAAGTGGAGCGCTCGCACGCGAGCTCGAGGGCCCGTTCGGCGAGGCCGACGAGGCGCATGCAGTGGTGCACCCGGCCCGGGCCGAGCCGGCCCTGGGCGATCTCGAAGGCGCGACCGGGGCCGAGCAGCACGTTGCCGGCGGGCACGCGCACCGCGTCGAGGGACACCTCGCCGTGGCCGAGCGGCTCGTCGTACTGGCCGAGCGCCGTGAGCATCCGCTCGGCCCGGACGCCCGGGGCGTCCATCGGGACGAGCACCATCGAGTGCTGCCGGTGCCGGGAGGCGGAGGGGTCGGTGAGGCCCATGAAGATGCCGAGCCGGCTGTCGGGGTGCCCCGCGCCGGTGCTCCACCACTTGCGGCCGTCGAGGACGACCTCGTCGCCGTCGAGGGTGGCCGTGGCCTCCATCGTCGTCGCGTCCGAGCTGGCGACCCCCGGCTCGGTCATGAGGAAGACGCTGCGGATGCGGCCCTCGAGGAGCGGGACGAGCCAGCGGTCCTGCTGCTCCTCGGTGCCGTAGCGGAGGAGGACCTCCATGTTGCCGGTGTCGGGGGCGTTGCAGTTGAACGCGAGCGGCGCGAGCGCGGAGCGGCCGGTCTGCTCGGCGACGGACGCGTAGTCGACGTTCGTCAGCCCGGTGCCGCCGTCGGTGCCGAACCGCTCGGCGAAGGCATCGCCCTCGCCGGCCGGGAGGAAGAGGTTCCAGAGGCCCTGGGCGCGGGCCTTCTCCTTGAGCGTCTCGACGGCGGGCGTCGGCGGCCAGGGGTCCTCTCCGCGGGAGCGGCGCGCGGCGACGTCCGCGAGGAGGTCGGCCTCGACGGGCGCCACCTCCGTGTCGACGAAGGCGCGGACCCGCTCGGCGAGGTCGGCGGCCCGGGGGGACGGGGCGAAGTCCATGTCCTTGACCCTAACCTCTTGTTGAGCAATGCTCAATAGCGTGGGAACGGCGGCCAGGGTGCGGATGACGCCCGAGGAGCGACGGCGCCAGCTCGTCGGCATCGGGCTGCGGATGTTCGTCGAGCGCCCGGTGCAGGACCTCTCCGTCGACGAGGTCGCCGAGGAGGCAGGGGTCTCCCGCGGGCTGCTCTTCCACTACTTCCCGACCAAGACCGAGTACCACCGCGCGGTCGTCGCAGCGGCGGCGCGGCGGGTGCGCCGCAACGTCGCCCCGGACGACGACGTCCACGGCGCGGACGCGGTCCGGCAGGTCGTCGAGCGGTTCCTCGCCCAGGTGGAACGGCGGCGCGAGTGGTACGTCGCGCTCGTCCACGGCCAGACCGAGCTGTCGCGCGCGGCCTCCGGCGACCCGCTCGAGACGGTCACCGCGTTCGTCGCGGACGTGGCGGTGCGCGAGCTGGGCCTGCCGGCGGGCGCCCGGGCGGTGGCCCACGGGTGGGTGGCCTACCTCGAGGACCGGGCGCTCCACTGGGCGGCGCTGCCGGGCCCGGAGCGCGAGGCCGGGCGGGCCGCACTCGTCGCGCACTGCGTGCAGGCGCTCGCCCTGCTGACCGACGACGCGGGCCGGGACCCGGCCGGGGGCTGACCCACAGCGTCTGCCGGATACCGGCCGGGGTATCGTGTCGGGATGCTCGACGCCCTGCGCACCTGGTCCGCCCGCCGCTGGTGGACCGCCACGGCCGCTGCGGTGGCGACGGCCCTCACCATCGCGGTTCCCACGGCGATGCTGCCGACACCGGTGTTCGGGCGGGACGTGCCGACCACGTGGTGGGCATGGCCGTCGCTGGCCTTCACCTCGGTCCTGGCCGGCCTGCTCGTCGCGACCTATGTCCGCGAGCCGGGCACGGCGCCGGCGGCCGCGGCGGCGCTGGACCGGAAGGGCACCGCCGGCGGGCTGCTCACGTTCTTCGCCGTCGGGTGCCCGGTGTGCAACAAGCTGGCCCTCGTGGCCCTCGGCTACTCGGGGGCGCTGCGGTGGTTCGCCCCGGTGCAGCCGGTGCTCGCGGTGGGTGGCGTGGTGCTGCTCGGCTGGGCGCTGCGGGTCCGGCTGCGGGGGCAGCTGGCCTGCCCGGTGCCGGCCGCCGACGACCAGGGCTCAGCCCAGGGCCTGGACCGTGACCGGGACGCCGTTGAGGACGGCGTTGCCCGATAGTCCTTCGACGACCGCGGGGTCGGTGAGGTCGTTGGCCGACGCGCCGGGCAGCGCGGTCGCCCGGCGCAGGCGCACACCCTCCCGGCGGTGGCCGTAGCCGTGCGGGAGCGAGACGACACCGCGCATGACGTCCTCGGTCGCGGACACCTCGACCTCGACCTCCCCGGAGTCCGACCGGACCCGGACGCGCTCACCGTCGCGGACGCCCCGCACCGCGAGGTCGTCGGGGTGGATGTGCAGCGCGTGGCGCGGGCGGCCCCGCGTCAGGACCTCGGCGTTGTGCAGCCACGAGTTGTTGTCCCGCTGGTGTCGCCGGCCGACGAGCAGCAGCGCGTCCTCGGCGGGTGAGGGTGCGGAGTCCATCGCCTCGAACAGGCCGGCAAGGGCGTCGAGGACGAGGGGGGTCGCGAGATCGATGCGGCGGTCGCGCGTCCGCAGCCGCTCGGGCAGGCGCGGGCGCAGCGGACCGAGGTCGAGCCCGCCGGGGCCCGCGTCGCGCAGCTTGCGAACGCTCAGCCCCGCGCCGCCCGTGCGCAGCAGCAGGTCGAGCTGGCGGGTCGGGGAGGTCCGCAGCCGCGCCTCGAGGGTCACCGCGGCGCGCGAGAGGCGCTGCCGGACGGTGGTCCCCCGGGCCTTGAGGTAGGCGAGGCCGAGGTCGCGGGCGATCTCCCAGTCGTCGCGGCCACCGGGGTCCTTCGGGAGCACGGCGGGCGAGAAACGGGCGGTGTCGCGGACGGCGAGCACGTGGAAGACGAGGTCGTAGTGGTCCCGCTCCAGCGGCGCGGTCGGGGGGAGCACGACGTCGGCGTGGCGGGTCGTCTCGTTGAGGTACATGTCGACGCACACGACGGCGTCGAGCCCGGCCATCGCCGCGTCGAGCCGGTGCCCGCCCGGCGTCGACGACACGGGGTTGCCGGCGATCGTCAGGAGGGCGCGGACCTGCCCCTCCCCCGGCGTGGACATCTCCTCGGCCAGCGCCGACACCGGCAGCTCACCGCCGAAGCCCGGCAGTCCTCTGACGCGGGTCTGCTTGCGGGAGAACCCACCCGGGCCGATGAGGTTGCGCCCGACGAGGTCCACCGCCGGGGTCGTGAACATCGTGCCGCCGGTACGGTCGAGGTTGCCGGTCAGCACGTTGAGCGCCTGGACCGCCCACTGGCAGACGACGCCGTACGCCTGGGTCGACACGCCCATCCGCCCGTGCACGGCCGCCGACGGCGCCTCGACGAGGTCACGGGCCAGGCGGCGCACGTCGGCGGCGGGCATCCCGCTGGCCCGCTCGGCGAGCTCCGGGGTGAACGGCTCGACCGCCGTGCGCACCGCGTCCAGCCCGTCGACGTAGGACGCGGGCCGGGAGGACCCCGAGTGCAGGACCTCCCGCACCAGCGCGAGGAGCACGGCGGCGTCGGAGCCCGGCCGGACGAAGTGGTGCTCGTCCGCGACCTTCGCGGTCTCGGTGCGTCGAGGGTCGAGCACGACGAGCCGCCCTCCCCGCGAAGCCAGCTCGCGACGGCGGGCGGGGAAGTCCGGCACCGTCCAGAGCGAGCCGTTGGACGCCATCGGGTTGTGGCCCACGAGGACGAGCAGCTCGGTGCGGTCGATGTCGGGCACCGGGAGCAGGAACTGGTGGCCGTACAGCGCCCAGGCGATGACGTGGTGCGGCAGCTGGTCGACCGACGTCGCGGAGAAGCGGTTCCGGGTGCGGAGCAGGCGCAGGAGGCTCGGGTGGTGCGTCAGCGCGCCGAGGCTGTGCACGTTGGGGTTGCCGAGGTACACCGCGAGCGCGTCGTCCCCGTGCTCGCGCTGGACGCCGGCGAGCAGCTCGGCGGCTCGGGTGAGGGCCTCCTCCCACGACGCCTCGCGCAGCTCCCCCGCGGCGTCACGCACGAGCGGGCGGCGCAGCCGGTCCGGGTCGTCCTGCAGCTCGGGCAGCGCGAAGGCCTTGGGGCACAGGTGGCCGCGCGAGAGGGGGTCCGCCTGGGCACCCCGGATGCCCGCGACCCGGCCGGGGGGGTCGAGGGTGACCTCGAGGCCGCACATCGCCTCGCAGAGCGTGCACGAGGTGTGGACGACCCGGTCGGCGCTCATCGGGCCCTGGGGCCGAACGACGGGCTCTCCCGCCGGAGGGCCGCCTCACGGGCGACCTTGGTGTTGCCGCGGGCCAGGAGGCGAGCCTGCTCGAGCCGCTCGCGGGCGAAGGTGCGGCGCGGCCCGGAGGTCCAGGTGCGCTCGAAGAGGCGCTTGGTGGCGGCGACCGAGTCGGGCGAGCGGGTCGCGACCTCCTCGAGGAAGCGGGTGGCGGCGACGAACGGCTCGTCGTGGACCTCGCTCGCGAGGCCGAGCTCCACCGCCCGCGTCCCGCTGACGACCTCACCGGTCATGGTCAGCCGCTTCGCGACGTCCATCCGCACCTGTTGCGCGAGCGCCTGGATGCCGCTCATGTCGGGGATGAGCCCCCACTTCGCCTCGAGGACCGACCACTGCGCGTCGGGTGTCGTCATCCGCAGATCGGCGGCGAGGGCGATCTGGAGGCCGCCGCCGTAGCAGTGGCCGTGGACGGCCGCCACGACCGGGACCGGCAGGCGCCGCCACGCCCAGCACGCCTCCTGGAAGAGGTTGGTGCCCCGCCACGGCCGGGGGACGAACGCACGCGCGACCCGCGGCGGCTCACGGAGCACGGTCGCGAAGTCGAGCCCCGCGCAGAAGGACTCGCCGGACCCCCCGATGACCACCCCGCGCAGCGTCCGGTCGTGCGCGAGCCCGCGCGCCGTGGAGACGAGGGCCTCGAGAGTGTCGAGGGTCAGCGCGTTGAGCTTGTCGGGGCGGTCGAGCCGGACCTGGGCGATGCCGCCCTCGACGGTGGACGTGACGGCAGCGGGCATGCCGACAGCCTACGGCGGCGGTCTGGACGCCCACCCACCCGCGAACGTGTGTGAACACGCCGGGGATCCCCGGCGTGTTCACACACGTTCGGAGAGCGGCGGGACGCGCACCGTCATCCGGGCCCGGGGGTCGCGACGGTGGACGAGCACCGACACCCCGAGGACCGCCAGCCCCAGCACGGCGAGCCCGACCCCGACCCACGACGGCGCCGTGTAGCCGAAGCCGGCCGCGATGACGGCGCCACCGAGCCAGGCGCCGAGGGCGTTCGCGAGGTTGAGCGCGGCATGGTTGCCGGCCGCGGCGAGGGTCTGGGCGGCCCCCGCCACCTGCATGAGCCGCAGCTGGAGGTTGATGACGAGGACCGAGGCGAGCATCGAGGTCATCGCGAGGACGACGAGCGCGGGCACGGCGTACGGCGCCGCCACGGCGAAGAGCGCGAGGGACACCCCGAGCCCGACCATCCCGATGACGACCGAGCGCAGCACGGACCAGTCGCCCATCCGGCCCGCGAGGAGGTTGCCGACGAAGCCGGACACCCCGAAGACGAGGAGGAACAGCGGCACGGCCGACTGCGAGAGGCCGGTGACCTCGGTGACGGTCGGGGCGATGTAGGAGTACATCGCGAACATGCCGCCGAACCCGATGGCGCCGACCGCGAGGGTGAGCATCACCTGGAGGTTGCCGAGCGCGCCGAGCTCCGCCCGCACGGTGCGGGTGCGGTCGCCGGGCAGGCGCGGCACCTGGGCCGCGACGAGGGCGACCGTCGCCAGCCCGAGGACCGCCACGAGCCAGTACGCGGAGCGCCACCCGGCGTGCTGCCCGAGCCAGGTGGCCCCGGGGACCCCGAGGACGTTGGCGATCGGGATGCCGAGCATCACGGTCCCGACCGCCCGCCCGGCCCGGCCCACCGGCGCGAGGTCGACGGCGACGAGCGCGGCGACCCCGAAGTACGCGCCGTGCGGCAGCCCGGCGAGGAACCGGGCGACGACGAGCGTCTCGAACGTCGGCGCGAGCGCGCTCAGCGCGTTGCCGACGGCGAAGGCCGCCATGAGCGCCAGGAGCAGACCCTTGCGCGGCCGCGTGGCCCCGAGGGCGGCGATGAGGGGAGCCCCGATGACGACACCCGCGGCGTACGCCGAGATGGTGTGGCCGGCGCCGGGGATCGTCACGGACACGCCGTCGGCGATCTGGGGCAGCAGCCCCATCGTCACGAACTCGGTGGTCCCGATGGCGATACCGCCGAGGATGAGGGCGGCCGTGGCGAGCACGGGGTGACGAGGGTGTGGCACCCAGAGTGCAAGAGCGGCACCCCGCCCGGACATTCCCGCCGGACGCCCCCGACGTCGAGAAGTCACCGGGAGCTCACAGGAGCCGGGATGTTCCTACGATGGCGGGATGCGCGCAGCCCAGGTGACCCGCCTCGACGGACCCGAGAGCGTCGAGGTCGTCGACGTCCCCGACCCCGAGGAGGGAGGGGGCGGCCGGCGGGTGGTCGTCGACGTCGCCGCTGCCGGCATCTGCTTCCCGGACGTCCTGCTGACCCGGGGGCAGTACCAGATGAAGCCGGACCCGCCCTTCGTGCCGGGCTCCGAGGTCGCGGGGGTGGTGCGCTCGGCCCCGGCGGGCAGTGGGTTCGAGCCGGGCGACCGGGTGGCGGCGTTCCCCGTCCTCGGCGGCTTCGCCGAGGCCGTCGCCGTCGACCCCGCGATGGTGTTCCCCCTCCCGGACGCGACGACGTGGTCCCAGGGTGCCGCCCTGCCGATGAACTACCTCACCTGCGAGTTCGCCCTCCGCGAGCGGGCACACCTGGCGGCGGGCGAGACCGTCCTCGTCCACGGCGCGGCCGGTGGCGTCGGTACCGCGGCCGTCCAGCTCGCGAAGGCCTCCGGCGCCCGGGTCCTCGCCGTCGTCTCGACCGACGCCAAGGCCGACGTGGCCCGCGCCGCGGGGGCCGACGACGTCGTCCCGGTCGAGGGCTTCCGAGCGGCCGTCGCCGACCTCACCTCCGGACGCGGGGTGGACGTCGTCGTCGACCCGGTCGGCGGTGACCGGCTCACCGACTCGCTCCGCTCACTCGCCCCCGGCGGACGGCACCTCGTCATCGGCTTCACCGCGGGCGCCATCCCCGAGGTCAAGGTCAACCGGCTGCTCCTCGGCAACGTCTCCGTCGTCGGTGTCGGCTGGGGCGCCTGGTGGACCCACCCGGCCGGCCCGGGCACGGGCTACCTCCGCGAGCAGTGGGACCGGCTCGTCCCGCTCCTCGACTCCGGGGCGCTCGACCCCGTCATCGGCGAGGTGCGCCGGCTCGACGAGGTGGCCGAGGCGCTGCTCGCGGTCGACCAGCGGCGGACCACCGGCAAGGTGCTGCTCACCCCCTGAGCCCGGGCGTCGCGGCAGGGAGACCGGGCGCAGGGGAAACTCTCAGCGAGTCTTGACGGTCGCTTGACGGCGAAGGACCTCCCCGGACGGCAGAGTGGGCGCGTCCCGTGGACCGGCCACGGACGCACCGGAGGTACCCCCGTGTTCGACACCGTCTTCGGCATCCCCGTCCACGCCCTCGTGGTGCACGCGGTCGTGGTCCTGTCCCCGCTCACCGTGCTGATGCTGCTGGCGTTCTCCCTGAGCGAGCGGTTCCGCGCCTGGAGCCGCTGGCTGACGACCGCCGTCGGCGCCGTCACCACCGCCTTCGCGTTCGTCGCGTCCGCCTCCGGCGAGTCCCTCGAGCGCCGGGTCGCCGAGAGCTCCCTCGTCGAGGAGCACGCCGAGCTCGGCGACCTCCTCCCCTGGGTCGTCCTCCTCACGACGATCGTCGCCGGCGCGCTCTGGTGGGCCTGGCGCAAGGACCGGACCACCGCCGCCGAGGGCACCCCCGGTGGCCGCAGCGGCCTCTTCCGCATCCTCGCGGTCGTCGGGGTGGTCGCCGCCCTCGGCCTCGCCGTGGACGTCACCCTCGTCGGGCACAGCGGCGCCCAGGCCGTCTGGAGCGACGCCGGCTCCCAGCCCGCACCGGAGGGTGGGGACGAGGGCTGACCCCCGTCAGGCCACGAGCTCGGGCTTGACCCTCGTCGCCGTCCACGTCCCGGCCCGGCGGGCGGCGAGCGCGCCGAGCGCCAGCGCGCCGACGCCCCAGGCGCCGATGACCGCGACGTCGAGGCCGAGCGGTGCCAGGGGCCCGCCGTACATGAGGCGCCGGACGCCGTCGACCGCGTACGACATCGGCAAGGCGTGGTGCAGCGGGTGCAACGGGGCGGGCAGGGTCTGCCACGGGAACGTCCCGCCGGCGCTCACGAGCTGGAGCACCATGAGGACGAGGGCCAGGAACTGGCCGACGACCCCGAACCGCGCCATGAGCAGGTGGATGACCGCGAGGAAGGCCGCGGACACCCCGACCATGAACAGCCCGAGCAGCACGGGGTGGGCGACGTCGATGCCGACGCCCAGCGCCACGACACCGAACGCGACGACCGCCTGCGCGGCCCCGAGCAGCGCCGGCCCGAGCCAGCCCCCGAGGGCCACCCGCCAGGCGGGCTGGCCGGCGGCGAGCGCCCGGGCGGACAGGGCCCGCATCCGGGTGAAGAGGACGAAGCCGCCGATCCACAGCGCCAGGCTCATGAAGAACGGGGCGAGCCCGGCGCCGTAGCTGCCGGCGGTGGCCTCCGCATCGCGGTCGACGGCCACCGGGCTGCCGATCGTCTCGGCCATGGCGCGCCGCTGCTCGGCGGACGGGTCGGGGATGGAGTCGGCACCGTCCGCGAGGCCGTCGGCGAGCGTCGTGGCCCCGGTGGACAGGTCGCCGAGACCGCCGTCGAGGTCGTGCGCACCGGCGGCGAGCCGGCGGGAGCCGTCGAGGGCGTCCTGCTGCCCCGCGGCGAGGGCGTCCGCACCGGAGGACAGCTCGGCGCTGCCGTCCGCGGCCCGTCCGATGCCGGAGGACAGCTGCGGCGCCGCGGCGGCGAGCTGCTCCGCGCCGTCGGCGACCCGGTCGGCGCCGGAGGAGAGGGTGTCGAGGTCGTCGGCGGTGGACTGCACGGTCCCGTTCGCGTCGGCCACCGGCGCGGAGAGCGCGTCGACGCGCGCCAGCACCGTCGCGACCTCGGCGTCGGTGAGGCCCGCCGCGCGCAGGTCGGTGGCGAGGCGCCCGCGGGTCGAGGTGAGGTCACCGAGGAGGGTGTCCGCGGCGTCGGCGACGCGGCGTCCGGCGGCGGCGACCTTCGCGTCGCCGTCCGCGACCTGCCGCGCGCCGTCCGCGAGCTGCGCCGTCTGCGCGGGGAGGTCGGCCGTGCTCGACCGCAGGGTGGCGAGCCCGTCGGCGAGGTCGGAGGCGCCCCCGGCCAGGTCGGAGGTGCCGGCGGCGAGGCGCTGCTCGCCGGTGACGAGGTCGTCGGCACCGCCGGCCAGGGTGTGCGCCCCGGTCGCGGCCGTGCCCGCGCCGTCGGCCAGCTGCCCCGCGCCGTCGGCGGCGTCGGCCACCTGGGCGTGGATGTCGGCGAACCCCTCGAGGAACCGGCTCGCGGCCGTGCTGCTCACCTGCTCGGCGACCGACGCCGTCACCTGGCTGACGAGGGTGTTGGCGATGGTCCGCGCGAGGTAGTTGTTCGCGTCGTTCGTGCGGATCTCGAGGGTGGCCTGCCGCGGGTCGTTCGTCGCGCTCGAGGCGAGGTCGGCCGAGAAGCTCGCGGGCAGGACGAGGACGAGGTCGTAGTCGCCGTCGTGCAGACCGGCGTCGGCCCGCCCGCGCGGGACGGTCACCCAGTCGAAGGTGTGGCCGTCGACGAGTGTGCGGGCCACGTCGTCGCCGACCTGGAGCCGTTCCCCCGAGGCGAGCGTGGTGCCCTCGTCCTCGACGACGAGCGCCGCGGGCACCTCGCTGAGCCGGCCGTACGGGTCGTCGTTGGCGTAGAGGTAGAGGCCGCCGTAGATCGAGGGCACGAGGACCATCGCGACGAGCGCGAGGCGGCCGACGCGGCTGGCGCCGATGCGGCGCAGCTCGGTGAGGGCGAGGCGCAGGGCGGTCACGCCGCCACCTCCCCCGGGACGCCGAGCTCGGCGCGCACGGGCAGCCCGAGCTGGCGCATCGTCGCGTGCGTCAGCTGGACGACGACGGTGAGGCCGTCCGCCGCGAGCCCGGTGAGGACCGGCCACCACAGGTGGGGGTCGCCGCCGCGCCGGTCGGGGTTCGTGACGACGAGGACGCGGGTGGCGGCACGCTCGGCGGCGGCCGCGGCGAGGACGCGGACGCGCTCCTCGGCAGCGAGCCGCTCGAAGGGGGCATCGGCCGCGGCGAGGACGCCGTGCCGGTCGAGGAACGCCGCGACCGCGCGGCGACCCGAGGGACGGCCGGCGAAGGCGAGCTCCTCGGCGACCACGTGGTGCACGGCGAGGCCGTCCTCGGGCGCGGACACCTCGGGCACGTCGACGAGGGCGACGTGCCGCTGGAGCAGCCCCGGGTCCTCGGCCCCGTCGAGCAGGACCCGGCCGTCGGCGAGCGGCATCCGGCCCGCGAGGGCGAGGGCGAGCGCCACCTGCCCGTAGCCGGGGTCGCCGGCGACGGGGGTGACGCGGGTCGGGGGTGCGACGAAGGTCGTCGGCCGCACGAGGGGGCTGCGGGTGCCCGCGACGGCGACGCCCTGTGCTGCGAGCTGCACGGGTGGCTCCTGGCTGTCCGAGGGTGGTACCGGACGGTACCGCGACTGGTACGGTACAGTACCGCCCATGGACGCCGCCATCCGACCGCCCGCCGACGCCGCCCCCGGCGCCGGCCCCGCCGACACCGCCGCGGACCGGTCGGTCGCGGTGCGCGACCGGCTCCTGGCCGGGCTGGCCACGGCGGTCGCCGACAAGGGGCTCGCGGCGACCACCATCGCCGACGTCGCCCGCCTCGCCGGCACCTCGAAGCGCACCTTCTACGAGCACTTCGCCGACAAGGAGGAGTGCTTCCTGGCCCTCTACCGCGCCCGCAGCCGCGAGCTGATGGAGGTCGTCGACGCCGCCCTCTCCCCCGGTGCGGCCCCGGCCACGGTCCAGCTCCAGGACGCCGCGCGCGCCTTCCTCACCTACCTCACCGGCGACCGCGCACTCGGGCGGGCGCACGTCGTCGACATCACGACGATCGGCGAGCGCGGGGTGGCCGCCCGCCAGGAGGTCGTCGACCACCACGCCGCCACGCTGCTGCGGATGCTCGACCAGGCCCGGGCCGCGGGGACGGACGTCCGGCAGCTGAGCCACCTCGAGGCCGTGTGCGTCGTCGGCGGGCTCAACGAGGTCGCCCTGCGCGCCCTCGACGCGCCGGACGACGCCGCGCTCGAGGAGCTCGTCGAGTCGTCGACCCGGTTCATGCAGGCGGTCGTGCTCGCCGACTGAGGCCGCGTACCCGGGGTCGGCCCTAGGCTCGGGGCATGGACTTCCGGAACGTCTACGCCCAGGGGTTCGCCCGGGTCGCGGCGTGCACCCTGCCCGTGGCCCTCGCCGACCCCGCGGAGAACGCCCGCCGCGTCGTCGAGCAGGTCCGGGCCTGCCACGAGGACGGCGTGGGCGTCGCACTCTTCCCCGAGCTGTCCCTCTCCGGCTACGCGATCGACGACCTGCTCCTCCAGGACGTCCTGCTCGACGCGGTGGACGCCGCTGTCGTCACCATCGCCGAGGCCACTGTCGGGCTGACCCCGCTCGTCGTCGTCGGCGCCCCGCTCCGGCACGGCCACCGCCTCTACAACTGCGCGGTCGTCATCCACCGCGGCGAGGTGCTCGGCGTGGCCCCGAAGTCGTACCTGCCGACCTACCGCGAGTTCTACGAGAAGCGCTGGTTCGCCCCGGGGACCGGGCAGGAGGGCCAGTTCCTCGTCCGGCCCGGCTGGCCGGGCGCGGACACCGACGGCGAGCTGCCGTTCGGCCCGGACCTGCTCTTCTCCGCCGAGGACGTCCCCGGCCTCGTCGTGCACGCCGAGGTCTGCGAGGACGTCTGGGTGCCCGTCCCGCCGAGCCACGAGGCCGCGCTCGCCGGGGCCACCGTGCTGCTCAACCTCTCCGCCTCCCCCATCACCGTGGGCCGGGCCGACGACCGCCACCTGCTCGCCCGGGCCGCCAGCGCGCGCTGCGACGCCGCCTACCTCTACGCCGCGGCGAGCGCCGGGGAGTCGAGCACCGACCTGTCCTGGGACGGCATGACGATGGTCCACGAGATGGGCGACCTCCTCGGCGAGGGCCCGCGGTTCTCCGAGGGGGCCGTCCGCACCGTCGTCGACGTCGACCTGGACCGGCTCCGTCAGGAGCGCCAGCGCCAGGGTTCCTTCGACGACAACGCCCGCTCGTACGCGGCCGACGACGCGGGGTTCCGGGTCGTCCCGTTCCGGCTGCGCCCGCCCGCCGGCGACCTCGGGCTGCGCCGGGTCCTCGACCGCTTCCCCTTCGTCCCCGACGACGAGGCCCGGCTCGCGCAGGACTGCTACGAGGCCTACAACATCCAGGTCGGCGGCCTCGAGCAGCGGATGCGCGCCATCGGCGGGGGCGACCCGGCCCGGATGCCGCGCATCGTCATCGGCGTCTCGGGTGGTCTGGACTCCACCCATGCGCTGCTCGTCGCCGTCCGCGCCTGCGACCGGCTGGGGCTGCCCCGCACCCACGTCCTCGGCTTCACGATGCCGGGGTTCGCCACGAGCGCCGGCACGAAGGAGAACGCGATCCACCTCATGGAGTCGCTCGGCATCGAGTGGGAGGAGGTCGACATCCGGCCGCTCGCCACCCAGATGCTCCGGGACCTCGGCCATCCCGCGGGCGACGGCGACGAGGTGTACGACGTCACGTTCGAGAACGTGCAGGCCGGGCTGCGCACCGACCTGCTGTTCCGGGCCGCCAACCAGCGCGGCGGGATCGTCCTCGGCACCGGCGACCTCAGCGAGCTGGCCCTCGGCTGGTGCACCTACGGGGTCGGCGACCAGATGTCGCACTACGCCGTCAACACGGGGGTGCCGAAGACGCTCATCCAGCACCTCATCCGCTGGGTCGTCTCCTCCGGGGAGCTCGGCGACGAGGCCGCCGACCGCACCCTGCTCGGCATCCTCGACACCGAGATCAGCCCCGAGCTCGTGCCGGCGAGGGAGGGCGAGGCGATCCAGTCGACGCAGGACACCATCGGGCCGTACGCCCTCCACGACTTCACGCTCTTCCACGTCCTGCGCCGCGGGTACCGGCCGAGCAAGATCGCCTTCCTCGCCGAGCACGCCTGGGCGGACGCCGCGTCCGGCGCCTGGCCGGCCGGCTACCCGGAGCGCGACCGCGTCGCCTACGACCTCGCCACGATCCGCCGGTGGATGGCCGTCTTCCTGCGCCGGTTCTTCCAGAACCAGTTCAAGCGCTCGGCGATCCCCAACGGCCCCAAGGTGGTTGCGGGCGGCTCGCTCTCACCCCGCGGGGACTGGCGGATGCCGTCGGACGCCGCGGCCACCGCGTGGCTCGCCGAGCTCGAGGAGCACGTCCCCGAGGGCTGAGCCGACCTCAGTCCGACGCCAGGGAACGCAATGCGTCACCGTCGAGGCGGAACCGGGTCCACTCGTCCTGCGACCGGGCCCCGATCGACTCGTAGAAGCCGATGCTCGGGGTGTTCCAGTCGAGGACCCACCACTCGAGCCGGTGGTAGCCGCGCTCGACGCAGACCTGCGCCAGGGTGCGCAGGAGCTCCTGACCCAGACCCAGCCCGCGCCGCTCGGGCGCCACGTACAGGTCCTCGAGCCAGACACCGTGGGTGCCGGTCCACGTCGAGTACGACAGGAACCACACCGCCATCCCGACGACCTCGCCGTCGACCTCGGCGACGTGGGCGAACGTCGTGGTCGCGCCGCCCTCCGGGAAGAGGGCTGCGGTGACGTGCCCCTCGTCGGCGTCGACCTCATGGAGTGCCTTCTCGTACTCGGCGAGGTCACGCACCATCCGCACGATCGCCGGGACGTCGTCGGGGGTCGCGGGTCGGACCGCGGTCACGGGGCTCACCGCGCCAGCGTACAAACGGTGCCGGGGGACACAATGACCCCATGACGACGACGCGCCCGATCGAGACGTGGCTCACCGACATGGATGGCGTCCTCGTGCACGAGGAGGAGCCGATCCCCGGTGCCGCCGAGTTCGTCGAGGCGCTCAAGGCATCCGACCGGCCCTTCCTCGTCCTGACGAACAACTCGATCTTCACACCGCGGGACCTGCGGGCTCGGTTGTTGCGCAGCGGGATCGACGTCCCCGAGGACCGGATCTGGACCTCCGCGCTCGCCACGGCGGACTTCCTCGACGACCAGCGGCCCGGTGGCACCGCGTACGCGGTGGGCGAGGCCGGCCTGACGACCGCCCTCCACGACGTCGGCTACGTCCTCTCCGACCGCGAGCCGGACTACGTCGTCCTCGGGGAGACCCGCACCTACTCCTTCGAGGCGATCACCAAGGCGATCCGGCTCATCGAGGCCGGCGCCCGCTTCATCGCCACCAACCCCGACCCGAGCGGTCCGAGCATCCACGGCACGCTGCCCGCGACCGGGTCGGTGGCCGCGCTGATCAGCACCGCCACCGGGCGCCAGCCGTACTACGTCGGCAAACCCAACCCGTTGATGATGCGCAGCGCGCTCAACCGGCTCCAGGCCCACTCCGAGACCACGGTGATGGTCGGCGACCGGATGGACACCGACATCGTCAGCGGTCTCGAGGCCGGGCTGCGCACGGCCCTCGTCCTCTCGGGGTCGACGCGGGCGGAGGAGGTCGAGCGGTTCCCGTACCGGCCGACGAGGGTCGTCGACTCGGTCGCCGACCTCGTGCCGCTCGTCGCCGAGGGCGCGGAGCTGTGACTGGGGCCCTGCTGTTCCACGTGGCGGACGCGGTCGAGTGGGCGGACGCCGGGTCCCTCGGCCGGTACGAGCGGTCGACGCGCGGGCTGTCGCTCGCCGAGGTCGGATTCGTCCACCTCTCCACCGCCGAGCAGTGGCCCGGGGTGGTCGAGCGGTTCTACGGCGACCACGAGGGCGAGCTGCTCCTGCTGACGGTCGACCCCGCCCGGCTCACGGCGCCGCTGCGCTGGGAGGTCGCCGACGCCATCACCGGTGAGGAGTTCCCGCACCTGTACGGTCCACTCGACCTCGATGCCGTCGTCACCGTCGAGCCCCTTCGCCGCTGAGGGGCCCGACGGCCGGGGACTACCGCAGGTGGGTGCCCGGACGACGACGCGCGACGAGCAGCAGCAGACCACCGAGCACGATCGCCGCGCTCCCCAGCCCGGCCAGCACGGCCATCCCGTCGGGCCCGGTCTCCGCCAGCATGACGGCCGCCGCCGGACGCGGGGTCGGCGTCGCGGTCGAGCCGCTGCCCGACGTCGGGGTGGGCGTCGGGGTGGCGGTGGGTGCCGCCGTGACCGTGAGGGCCGCCGGGTCGGACGTGGACCCCGTGAAGAGGGTCGAGCCCTCGTACTCGGCGGTGAAGGTGCGCCGGCCCGCGGTCGAACCGGCCGGCACGGTCAGCCGCGCGACCCCGCCCGACAGCGTGGCGGTGCCGAGCACCGTGCCGCCCTCGCGGAAGGTGACCGTGCCCGTCGGAGTCGGCGAGCCGGTGGGCCCGCCGACCGTGGCCGACAGCGTCGCGTCGGTCCCGACCCGGGTGCTCGCCGGCGTCACCGCGAGGGACGTGGTCGTCGAGGGGAGGGCATAGCGGATGGCGACGCTGCCGTCACCGGTGTTGGTGCTCCGGGTCGTCGCGACGACGCCGGCCGCGAGGTAACCCGCGCCACCGCCGCCACCGCCGAACGAGAAGGTGGCGACGACGCCGCAGCCGCCCGAGCCGCCGCCGTAGTAGCCGCCGCCGCCGCCGCCGCCGGCGCAGCTGGTGGAGCCACTCCCGCCGGTCCCGAACGTGTCCGGCCCCGTGGCCGGACCGGTACCGGCCGAACCGTCCTCGGCGTCGCCCTGCCCCCCGGCGCCGGGGCCCGTGGTGGTGGCGCCGCCGCCACCCGTCGCCGCCGGGCCGGCGTCCGCGCCGTCCTCGGCGGCTCCGCCGCCACCCCCGTCTCCGCCGTCCTGGTAGCCACCGCCGCCGCCGCCACCCGAGGCGAGGACGACGGCCGTCCCGTCGAACAGGAAGGACCCACCGCCACCGGCCCCGTCCGAGCCGCCGCCGATGTCCGGGGCGTCGCCGCCGCCGCCGTACCCGCCGGCGGCGCCGGAACCACCGATGTCGTCCGCGTCGGACCCCTGCCCGCCGACGACCACGGTGAGCGTGGCACCGGGCGTGACGGGGACCGTGGCGACCACCGAGCCGCCGGCTCCACCGGCTCGCGCGGGCCGGCCGTTGATGAGGTCCTCGTGGCCGCGCCCACCCGATCCCGCGGCGACGGTGGCGGTGATCGAGACGACCCCGGCCGGGACCACGAACGTGTCGGGCGCGCCGCTGACCCCGTAGGTCACGGTGCACTCGCCCGCGGCACACACCGGTGCCGGCGGCGCTGCGACGGCCGGGCCTGCGAGGGCCACCGCGGCGGGGACGACGAGGCCGGCGGCGACGAGGACGGGCAGAACAGGACGACGAGACACGGTGGACCCCTCCGGAGCGAGCACGCAGACCTCGGACGAGGCAAGCACGGCGACAGGCGCGCGGGAAGGCTAGCAGGACGTGCGGGCGCCGGCGTCGACGTCCATCACGGCCGCGGAGGCCCCCGGGGAGCGCTCCCCATGGGCGCCGCCGCCGCCCGCTGTTAGCGTGCCGCGCATGGCACTGGGGGGCGACCCGGAGCAGATCCGGCACCTGGCCCGGCGTCTGCGGACCGAGGCCGACGACGTCGAGCACACCGCCGCACGCGTGCGGGCGGGCTCGGGCGTGCACTGGGTCGGCGCGGCCTCCGAGCGCTACCGGGAGCGGCTCCGGGGGCACGCGCGGGAGATCGACGAGACCCGGGACCAGCTGCTCCACGCGGCCACCCGGCTCGACCACCTCGCCGACACCCTCGAGGAGCGCCAGCGCGCCATCGCCCGCGCGATGGAGCTCGTCGACGACGCCCTCGGCTCCGCCCGTCGCACGATCTCGAACGTCGCCGGCGCGGTCTGGGACGAGCTGACCGGCGCGGAGAAGTCCGCCGAGCAGGCCGCTCGGTCCCTCCTCGACTCCGTCGCCCAGCTGCCGGCGCCCGGCCACCCCGACTGGCTCGACCTCGCGCGCCGGGTGGGCCGATGACCACGGTCCTCGTTGCCGACGGCCGCGCCGTCCGCGCCCACCTCGACGAGGAGGCCTGGGCTCGGGCCGTGGTCTCGGCGGGCACCCCGCCGCTGCCGGGGTGGGCCTCGCCGCGGCCCGACGACGGTGGCCGTCCGACGGGTGCCGGGGACGCCCCCGAGGCCGAGGACGGCGACGTCGCGGAGACCTTCGCCGTCCGCGGTCGGAGCGTCCTGCTCGTCGAGGTCGCCACGACGTCCGGGGCGGCCGGGGTGCTCGGCGAGCTCGCCACCGACCTCACGACGGTCTCCGGGGTCGTCCGCCGGCTGACCGTGTCCGCGGGCGCCGGCCCGGCCGGTGCCCGCGCGCTCACCGGGGTCGAGGTGTCGGCGACGACCGCCGACCACGTCGTCGACGAGGTGCTCCGCCTGCTGCCGGCCGTGCCCGAGCCGGGGAGCCTGGTCGAGGCCGAGGTCGACGAGGAGCTCACGGTGGCGCTCGGCCGGGCACTGCGGACCGGGGACGCCCCCACGGTCGACGCCGTCTGCGAGGACCAGGGCTGGCCCGATGTGCCCGAGGTGCTCCGCGCGCTCGTGCAGGAGCTCGTCGGGTCGGCGACGGTGACGGTCCGGCGGCACGGGGCCGGGCCCGTCGTCGGCCGGTGGATGCTCACCCGCAGGGGCTGGGTCGAGCTCGTGCCCACCCCGCGCCGGACGGTGCGCCACGTCCCGCGCACGCGTGACGACATCGCCCGCAGCCTCGTCACCGCGCTCGCGGGCGCCGCGTCCGCGGTCCTCGCCGACGCCGCGCGGGCTGCCCGCACCGCGGGGGAGGACGGCCGTGGGTGACCTCGACGTCTCGGGCGGTGCCGGCGGGATGGCCGCCCGGCTCGGCGACCTGCGCACCCAGAGCCGGGTGATGCGCGACGCCGGCGGCGAGCTCCTCGAACGGGTCGGCCCGGTGTCCGGGGTCGCCGTCGACGACGACGTCCTCGCCGCCCTGCTCGTCTGCCCCGACGTCGTCCCCGGCGTCGAGGCGGCGGTGACCGCGGCGGCGCTCGGCCCGCACGGGCTCGCGGTCCGCGGCACCGCGCTCGAGGTCAGCGGCACGATCATCGAGGCCTCCGTCACGACGTACGAGCTCGTCGACGCGGCGGCGGCGACCTCCCTCGACGCCCTGCAGTTCGCGGGGGGCTTCGCGGCCGGCGCCCTGCTCCCGGGGGTCGTCCTCGCCGGCGGCCTCGTCGTCGCCACCAACCCGCTCCTGCTCGCGGGGCTCGTGGCGTACGGGGCGACCGGCGACCCGCTCGACGACCTCTCCGAGACCCTCTACGACAACCCGTGGATGCTGGAGGCCCTGACCCGGGGCTCGCCGGGTCTCGTCCAGGGCCTGTCCTTCAGCCTCGCCGGGCTGCTCGGCCCGCAGGGAGCGCCGTTGCTCGCGGCGCTGACCGGTGGGCACTGGCCCGCGGCGGACTACGAGGACTCGGTGGCCGGCCTCATCGCCCTGATGAACCTCGGCGGGCAGTTCGAGGACACCGGCGACTTCACCGTCGCCGACGCCCCGGACCGCGTCGAGGAGGTCACGTGGAGCCTGGACGAGGGGGTCCGCGACATCTTCACCCAGCAGGGCGGCATGTCGGGCGGCGAGAGCGACCCTGCGCTGCGCGGCCAGCTCCAGGTCATCACGGTGCCCCAGGCCGACGGCTCCAGTGCCTACGTCGTCCAGATCCCCGGCACGGAGGACTGGGCCACGAGCCGCGGCGAGAACCCCGTGGACCTCACGACGAACGTCCACCTCATGACCCGGGAGGACACCGTGTGGCGGCAGACCGTCATCGACGCGATCCGGGACAAGGTGCCGCCCGGATCGCCGGTGATGCTCACGGGGCACAGCCAGGGTGGCATCACCGCCGCGAGCATCGCGAGCGACCCGGCGGTCGTCAGCGAGCTGAACATCCGGAGCGTCGTCACGGGCGGGTCGCCGATCGGCCGCTTCGACATCGACGACCGGGTCTCGGTCCTCTCCGTGGAGCACGCGCAGGACCCCGTGCCGATGCTCGACGGGACGGGCAACCCGGACCGCGAGAACTGGACCACCGTGCGGCGCGACCTCCCCGGTGCCGACGCCACGGCACCGGGCACCGCGAGCCCGAACCCGGGGCTCGCCCACAGCACCGAGAACTACGCGACGACCGGTGCGATGATCGACGCGAGCGGCGACCCGGGGCTCGACGCGTGGCGCGAGCGCAATGCGCAGTTCTTCTCGGGCACCGGCACCGCGACCGCCTCCCGCTACCCCGTGACCCCGTGAGAAGGACCGCCATGAGCCCCGCCCCCCGACGCCGGCCGGCGACCCTGCCCGTCCTGGCCGCGCTCGTGGCCCTGGCGGCGGCAGGCTGCGTCGGCGGCTCGTCCGGCTCGGGCACCCCCTCGCCCTCGTGGACCCCCGTGCCGGACGACGAGCTCGTCGCCCGTGTGCGCGCGCTGCCGCACGTCACCGATGCCTCGATCGCCTTCCGCGACAACATCACCGACGGCATCGGCTACCGGGGGACGGTGACGACGGACGGCCGCGAGAACCCGTACGAGGTGATGGACCGCGCCTACGCCATCCTGCGCCAGGGCCGGCCGGGGACCATCTGGGTCTCGGTCACGGTGCCCACCTCGAACGGCGTGCCCCGCTCGTACGACGACGGCCCCCTCCTCGGTGACCCCACGGCCGGCCGCTCGGAGCGGCTGGACGCCCGCTACGGCCCGCAGCCGGGCGACGGGACCCCCCCGGCCGGAGAGCCGGTACCGACGCCGACGGGCTGGACCCCGGTCAACCCCTGAGGACGCCGCCGGAGGGCAGGTCGAACCACCGGAGGTGCTCGAAGTCCTCGGAGACGTGGGCGTCGTGCTCGCCGAGGTCGGGCGGCGTGGCCGCCGCGAGGAGCTCGGCGGCCTCCCGCAGGTGCTCGGCGAGCATCTCCTCACCGCCCCGGGCGTCGGTGGCCGGCATCGTGATGGTGCCGTCGTCGCCGTACCGGATGTCGCCGAGGCGGACCGGCGGCTCGACGACACCACGCCGGTGCCGCCAGAGGCCGGTCGCCGTCTCGAAGGTGTAGTCGCCGAGCAGGCGCCACCCGTCGCGGGCGACCATCCGCACCGCCTCGATGACGTAGTCGGCGACCGCGTCGGAGAGGAAGTAGTTGAAGTTCACCCGGACCCAGCCGGGCTTGATGCCCTCGCACCCGCCGGTGATCTCGCGCTCGAACGCGTGGCTGCGCTCCAGGTCGATGCCGAGCAGCCGGTGCCCGTACGGCCCGGCGCAGGAGCAGCCTCCGCGGGACTGGATGCCGAAGAGGTCGTTGAGCAGGGCGACGACGTAGTTGTGGTGCAGGTGGCTCCCGGACGGCGAGCGCACGACGAACGAGACGATCGAGAGCCGGGGCGCGTCGAGGTTGCCGAGGATCTCCAGGGCCGGCTCGTCGCTCCACGCGGTGACGGCCCGCTCGAGCAGCCGCTCCTCCGCGGCCCGGATCGTCGCGGTGCCGACGGCCTCCTTGAGCTGGAACACCAGCCCGGCCCGCACCGACTCGATGATGGCCGGGGTCCCGCCCTCCTCACGGTGCGCCGGGTCGGCGAGGTAGGCGTGGTCCTCGGTGTTGACGTAGGCCACCGTGCCGCCGCCGGGAATGACGGGGACGCGGTTGGCGAAGAGCTCGCGCCGGGCCACGAGCACCCCGGGCGTCGACGGCCCGCCGATGAACTTGTGGGGCGAGAGGAAGATCGCGTCCTTGTAGGACAGCGGGTCCCCTCCGGCCGGGGCCGCCATGTCGATGTCGACGTACGGCCCGGCGGCGGCGAAGTCCCAGAACGCGAGCGCCCCGTGGCGGTGCAGGAGCGCCGAGATGCCGTGGGTGTCGGAGACGATGCCGGTGACGTTCGAGGCGGCGCTGAACGAGCCGATGAGGAGGGGCCGGGCGGCGTGCTCCTCGAGGCGGGCGGTGAGGTCGGCCTGGTCGATGAGACCGTCGGCGTCCTCCCGGATCGTCACGACGTCGGCGATCGTCTCGCGCCACGGGATCTCGTTGCTGTGGTGCTCGTAGGGGCCGATGAAGACGACCGGGCGCTGGTCGGCCGGGATGTGCTGCGAGAGCTGCCAGCGGTCCTCGAGGGCCGAGGGGATGCGCAGCCCGAGCACGCCCACGAGCTTGTCGATGGCCCCGGTGCAGCCCGACCCGGCGAACACGACGACCGTGTCGTCGTCACCGTGGACGGCGTCGCGGATGATGCGGCGGGCGTCCTCGCGCAGCCGGGTGGTCTGCAGGCCGGTACCGCTGGACTCGGTGTGCGTGTTGGCGTAGGCCGGGAGCACCTCGTCACGGATGAAGTCCTCGATGAAGGACAGCGCGCGGCCCGAGGCCGTGTAGTCGGCGTAGGTGACGCGGCGCGGCCCATAGGGGGTCTGCATCACGTGGTCCTCGCCGATGACGGACTCCCGGACCCGGCGCAGCAGCGCCTCGGCGCGAGGATCGGCGGCGGCGGTGCGTTCGGCCATGGGTCCAGCGTCCCACGCCCACACCTCACGCCGTCAGGCCTTCGCCGTCGGGCCTTCGCCCTGCTGCCGGGCGACGCCGCCGGCGGACGGGTCAGGCGGTCGCCGGGCGCAGCCGTCCGCGGAGGGACTGCCCCAGGGACGACCCCACCAGCAGACCGAGCGCGATGGCGCTGACGACCCCGAGCACGGTGAGCGCGGCCTGGGACGCGGATGCCTGACCGGTGGCGAGCTGGGTCGCGCCGACCAGTCCGAGGCTGCCGGGGACGAGCAGCCAGAACGCCGGGAGGAAGAGCACCAGCCGCGGCAGCTGGGGACGCCGGAGCTCGACCACGGTCGCGCCGAGGCTCGCGGCGACCGCCCCGAGGAACCCGCCGAACCCGACCGACCCCAGGTGCTGCCCGGCGAGCTGGGCACCGAAGGCCATCGTCAGCACCAGCAGCACCCAGCCCTGCAGGCTCAGGGGCAGGCCCCCCATGAGGCAGATCCCGAAGGTGATCAGCAGCAGCCCCACCGGGGCGGCCCACCACCCCAGCTCGTCGACGCGCACGTTGAGCAGCATGGACGGGGGCACCCGCAGGACCGCCGTCGCCACCACGAGACCGAGCGCGAAGAGGCCGAGCTGGACGAGACCGTAGATCAGGCGGCTCGAGCCGGCCTGCATGTGCCCGGCGGCCAGCTCCGACATGCCGGTGACGACGAGGGCACCCGGCAGGAGCACCGCCAGGGGCGGCAGCACCGTGCGGAGCGGGCCGTCGATGAGACCGGCGCCGGCGGCGGAGAACACGACGACCGAGACCCCGAACGCGGCGACGGTGGGCAGGAGGGTGCGCAGCATCCGGGCGTGCTCGGCCAGCAGCACGAGCACCAGCACGACGATCGACCCGACCGCAGCGGTGACGATGTTGGCCCAGCCGGGCTGGAGGACCAGGGAGATGCCGACCGCGAGCAGCGGCCACGCCAGGTGCATCGCCCAGGCCGGGTAGCGGGACGGGCTCGCCGCCACCGCGTCCAGCCGCGCGCGCGCGACCTCCGGGGTGATCTCGCCGACGAGGAGCTGGTGGCGGATGAGACGGACGCTGGCGGACTGGTCCAGCCGCAGGGCCTCGGGGGCCGAGCGCACCGTCGAGGGTCCGCCGTCGGTCAGGGCCAGGACCAGCCGGGTGGGACCCGCGGCGATCTGGATGTCGGGGTACCCGAAGCGGAGACCGACCTCGGCCAGGTCCTCCTCGACCTCGTGCACCGGCTGGCCGGTCGCGATCATGGAGGCGCCGAGGTGGGCGAGCAGCGCGCGGGTCCGCGTCTCTCGGTCCTGCTCAGGAGAACCGGACGCGGACATGGCGCCCAGTCTCACAGAGCCCGGGTCAGAGGTCGTTGCCGGCATAGGACTGGTTGAAGCTCTTGTTGGTGAGCGGGAAGTCGGGGACGATCGTGTCGGTCAGGGCCACGGGCAGGGCGGGCCAGTTGAAGAACGAGGGGTCCACGGCTCGGACCCGGGTGATGGTGCCGGATGAGCCGATCTCGACGCGGTGGCACAGGGTGCCTCGCCAGGCCTCGACGACCCCGAGCCCGGCGGCCGCGCCCGAGGAAGGGATGACGGGTCTGGGGTGGCCGGCCGTGGTGGCCGTGGCCCGTGGCGCCAGTGCGGTCAGGATCCGGGTGGAGGCGGCGACCTCGCGGGCGCGGACGCGGTAGCGGGCGAGGACGTCGCCGCGCTCCACGGTGACGGGCTCGAAGCCGTCGAGGTCGATGAACGGGTGGTCTCGGCGGGCGTCGATGGGGATGCCGGAGGCGCGGGCGACGTAGCCGAGCGTGCCGATGTGCGCCGCCTGGTCGGTGGTGAGGGTCGATGTTCCGGTGAGTCGGTCGGCGACGATGCTGTTGGCCAGGGTGATCTCGACGATCTCGGCGACCTCGTCGGCGACGTCCTGGAGCAGGGCGAGATCCGGGACGGTTCGCAGGTGGGCCCCGCCGATGGTGATGCCGCCGCGCAGGAGCCGGTGTCCGGTGAGGGCCTTGTTGTGGCGCAGGAGGGTCTCGCGCAGGCGTTGGGTGTGGGTGTGGGCGATGCCGTAGCCGACGTCGTTGGCGATCGCGCCGAGGTCGCTGACGTGGTTGTAGAGCCGTTCGGCCTCCAGGAGCAGGGCCCTGGTGGCCCTGGCGCCCTCCTCGACGTCGATGTCCAGGGCGTCCTCGACCGCCATGACGTAGGCCAGGGAGTGCCCGACCGCGGTGTCGCCGCTGATCCGCTCGGCCAGCTCGATGCCCTGTGCGGGAGTGCGGCCCTCGAAGAGCTTCTCGACGCCGCGGTGCAGGAACCACAGTCGCGCCTTGACCTGGAGGATGGTTTCGCCGACGACGGAGAACCGGAAGTGGCCCGGCTCGATGAGCCCGGCGTGGACCGGGCCGACCGGGATCTCGTAGACGCCCTCGCCCTCGACGGCGATGAACGGATAGGACCCGACGTCCGCGTCGAACCGGGGGGCGGGGTCCGCGTCGTGACGCATGGGGTGGTGACCGGAGGGCCAGTGGGCGTGCCGGACCAGGCGTTTGGGCATCGGGTGCTCGTCGGGGACGATCCCGTACAGGTCGCGCATCTCGCGTTCGAACCGACCGGCGGGGAACGAGCGGTGCGCCAGGCTCGGGACCCGGGGGTCCTCGCGGGAGACCTCGACGGTGAGCTCATGGCGCTCGCCGACGGGTCGCAGGAAGCTGTAGACCACGCGCATCCGGTCGCGGTCGTCGTGCCCTGCGACCAGTGCCAGCCGCCAGCCGTCGTCGAGGAGCCGGCCGGCGACGGCGGTGAGCCGTTCCGGGCTCAGGGTCTGGCTGGTGGTGGTCGGCCTGGGTGTCATCGGGTCCCCGCCAGGACGGATGCGGCCTCGCGGAGCTGAGCCGCCAGGGGGGATGCCGCCAGCCCCAGGATGGCTGCTGCGCCGAGCGCGAGCAGCACGGGCGCCTGGCGGTGCCGGGCCGCCGGCTCGGTGACCGGCTCATGCCCCGTCGTGTCCCCGGTCACCGGGGGGCCCAAGGTGATGGCGGAGACGTGGCGGGCGAGGCCGGCGAACACGACGAGCAGCAGGAACAGGGCGATCCCCATGGCCCAGCCGAGTCCGGCCTGCCAGCCGGCGACGACGATGGCCACCTCGGTGAAGAACAGCACGAACGGGGGGAACCCGAGCAGCGCGGCGGTTCCAGCGAGCAGTGCTCGGGCCAGGTCCGGCCGGCGGGTGAGCAGGCCGGTGACGTCCGCGGTGCGGGTGGTGCCCTCGGTTGCCAGGATCCGGCCGGCGACGACGAACATGGCTGCCTTGACCAGGCCGTGGCCGAGCATGTGCAGCAGGACCGCGGCTGTGGCGAGCGGCCCGCCGACGGCCACTCCCAGCGCCATGATCCCCATGTGCTCGATGCTGGAGTAGGCCAGCATCCGCTTGTAGTCGCGTTGGGCCAGGATCATCGCGGCAGCCACGGCCAGGGAGAGCAGACCCCCGGCCAGCAGAAGACCGCGCAGGAACTGCGGGCCGAGCGCCGCGTCGCCGACGGCCTGGATCCGCACGATGGCGTACAGGGCCACCGAGAGCAGCACCCCTGACATCAGGCCGGACACCGGTGCGGGGGCCTGGGAGTGGGCGTCCGGTAGCCAGCTGTGCATCGGGGCCAGGCCCGCCTTGGTGGCGAAGCCCAGGACGGCCAGGGCCACGGCGATCCGGGTCAGGCCGGGGTCCAGGGACAGCCCGCCGTCGGCCAGCTGGACCCAGGACAGGGTCGGGGCCCCGGCCGCGACGGTGCTGGCGTAGAGCAGGACGATCCCGAGGAAGGCGATCGCGACGCCCACGGAGCCCAGGACGACGTACTTCCAGGCGGCCTCGAGGGATCGCGGGCTCCGGTGGTGGCCGACGAGGAACGCGGTCGCGATGGTGGTGGCCTCGATGGCGACCCACAGGATGCCGAGGTTGTCGGTCAGGACGGCAAGGCTCATGGCTCCGAGGAACAGGCAGACCAGCGCCGTGTAGCGGCCGTCCGGGGCGACCCCCGCGGCGTGGGTCGGCAGCCCGCCCCACAAGGCGGTCACCGCGACCGCGCCGATGGTGAGCAGGAGCCACGCGGACAGCGCGTCGGCGCGCAGCACCCCGTTCGCCGCGGTGAGGGGCCCGGAGGCGTGCACCACCGTCAGCAGCGCGATCCCGGCCCCGAGGGCGACGACGGCCACGGCCAGGTCGGCCCCCCGTGTCCAGCCGTCGGCGCGGCGCCACCACGAGGCCGCGCCCACGGTGACGGGCAGCAGCAGAGGGATCCAGATCAGGACGGTCATCAGTCGCGCAGCTCCGTCAGCTCGTCGAGGTCGATACCGCCGTGGGCGGACTGCAGCCGGCTGGTGAGGACCCGCAGGATCAGCACCACGAGGAGCACGTCGAGGGTGACGCCGAGCTCCACGACGAAGGGGACGCCGCCGGAGGTCAGGAAGGCGGTGGTGGCTATTCCGTTGTCCAGCACGACGAAGCCGATGAGCTGGGCCAGCGCGCTGCGCCGGGTCAGCAGCACGAGGAAGCCGATCAGGACCAGCGCGACCCCGACCGGCGCCGCGCTGGCGGCCGGCCCCTCCAGGACCGCCACGATCGGCAGACCCGCGACATAGGCCAGGACCGTGAGCGCCGTCGCCGCGAGCAGGGCGGCGGTGGGGTTGACCAGCGGGGCCTGTTCCCGCACGGCCCCGGTGGCCGTCGCGGTGCGGGACAGCGCCCACGGGATGGCGACGGCCTTCATCGCCAGCACCAGGACGGCCACGACGAGGACCTCGGGGTCGCCGTGTTCGATGCCGAGCACCGCCACCAGCGCGCCCAGGGCCGCTCCCTGGACGGCCAGGACGCGGATCGACGCGCTGAGCGAGTAGCGCCAGACCTGCAGGACGGCGGTCACCAGCAGCAGCCCGGTGGTCGTGGCCAGCAGCTGGCTGAACAGGGCTTCGCTCATGCGGTGCCCCCGATCAGGAACGAGGCGGTGACGGCCAGGAACGCCAGCACGAACGACCCGGCCAGCAGTTCCGGCACCCGGAACAGGCGGAGCTTGGCCAGGAAGACCTCGCCGGCGGCGACGAGCATGCCCGCGGCGCTCAGCTTGACCACGATCGCCACCACCCCGACCAGCACCGCGGAGAGGCTGGGCGTGGTCGCCACCCCCCAGGGGATGGCCAGGTTGACCACGAGCCCGAGCAGGGCGGTCAGTCGCAGCCAGGAGCCCACCTCCAGCCAGGCCAGGTCGCGCCCCGAGCTCTCGAGCACCATCGCCTCGTGCACCATGGTCAGCTCGAGGTGGGTCGAGGGGTTGTCCACGGGCAGCCGGCCGGTCTCTGCCAGCACCGCGATCCCCAGCGCGACGACCGCGAGCAGTCCCACCGGGGAGACCACGCTCGCCGGGTCCTGCGCCCGGGCGGCCACGATCGCCGACAACGCGGAGGTCCCGACCGGGATGGACAGTGCGTACACGGCGACCAGGACGGTGGGTTCGACCAGTGCCGCGATGGTCATGTGCCGGCTCGAGCCCATCCCACCGAACGCGGTGCCGGACTCCAGGCCGAGCAGGGCCAACGCGACGGTGCCGAGCAGCAGCACCGACACGACCACGAACAGGTCGTCCGGGACCAGTGCCAGAGAGCCGGTTCCCACCAGTGGCACCAACGCGCAGAGGACGAGGCTGGACGTGATCAGCAGCAGCGGCGTGGCCGACAGCAGCGGGCCGGTACCGGCCGCCTGCAGGGGCTCCTTGGCCAGCAGCTTGCGGACGTCACGCCAGGGCTGGGTCACACCGGGCCCGGCGCGCCCCTCGAGTCGTGCCCGGGTCTGGCGCATGAGGCCGACCAGGAGCGGGGTGAACGCCAGCGCGCCGACGACCTGGACGGCCAGGAGCCCGGGGACGGGGAGGGTGCTCACCAGGTCACCGCCAGCAGCACGAGCACCAACGCGGTGAAGGAGAACCCGAGGTACCGGTGGATGCTGCCGTTCTGGATCCGGCGCGCTCCCTCGCCGAGCCCGAGCGAGGCCCGCACGACGGGCTCGTAGACCCGGTCGGCGACCAGGTCGGTGACCCGTTGGCGGAACCGGACCTGCGAGACCAGGTATCGGGACTCGTCGGCGTGGCTCACCTCGACGTCGCGACTGGGCTGCAGGGCGTCGTCGAACACGCGCACCAGCGGCTCGGCGTACGACGTGGCCGTGTACTGCATCCGTGGGCTGACCCGGGCACCACCGCACCCCCAGGCCAGGTCGACATCGCGCCGTGGGCTCTGCCGCGCGGCCGCGAGGTGCACCACGACCACCGGGGCCAGCACGATCGCGGCGAGCAGGATCAGGGCCACGGGATCCAACAGGGCGTCGACCGCGGGGAGCGAGACCCCCAGCCCACCGACGACGTCGATGCCGGAGGCACCGACCGCCCGGGCCAGCCCGGCCGCGGCGGGGCCAGGAGCCAGCCCCAGGCCCACGACGGCGGCCGCGCCCAGGAGCATCGCCGCCCGCATCGAGCGACCGCCCTCGTGGCCGAGCGCGGCGGCATCGGACCGGGGACGGGCCAGGAACGCGATCCCGTAGGCCTTGACGAACGTCAGCAGCGCCAGGCCCGCCGTGAGCGCGACCACGGCGACGGTGACGGGCAGGAGGATCGCCAGCGCCACGTCGTCACGGCCGTCACCGTGGATCAAGGACTGCAGCAGCACCCACTCGGCCGCGAAGCCGGAGGTCACCGGCAGCGCCGCCGCCCCCAGGGCAGCCACCCCGAACGCCAGCGAGGTGGTCGGCATCACCGCGGCCAGTCCGCCGAGGCGGTCCAGGTCGCGTTCCCCGGTGGCGTGCAGGATCGAGCCGGCACCCAGGAACAGCACCGTCTTGAACGCGGCATGGCTGACGGCGAGCAGCAGCGCCGCGGTGAGGGCGACATCGGCCACCGGCTCGTCACCCGCCCCGCGCAGCAGCAGTGCGACGGCCACCGCGACCAGGATCAGCCCGACGTTCTCCGTCGTGGAGTACGCCAGCAGGCGCTTGAGGTCCGTGGCCACCGACGCCTGCAGGATCCCGTACAGCGCCGAGGCCAGCGCGAGCCCGAGCAGGAGCACCGCCCACCAGGCAGGGCCCTGCGGCAGCAGCCGCAGGGCCGCCAGCAGCACGCCGTACACCCCCATCTTCACCATGGCCGCGCTCATCGCCGCCGACACGTGGCTCGGTGCCTCCGGGTGCGCCCGGGGCAGCCACACGTGGACCGGGACGAGCCCGGCCTTGGTGGCGAACCCGCCCAGCAGGAGGACGAACGCCAGGCTCGCCGTCGTACCGGACACACCGGCCGACTCGATCGTCGCGAAGCCGGTACCTCCGGCGTCGGCCACGAGCACCGCGAACCCGGCCAGCAGCAGCAGGAAGCTCGCGTGCGTCATGACCGCGTACCACCGGGTGGCGGTGACGACCTCCGAGCGCGCGCCGTGGTCAGCCAGCAGCAGCACCGTGGAGCCGAGCGCCATGCTCTCCCACGCCACCAGGAACGACACGACGTCGGAGGCGGCGGGCACCAGCTGCATGCCCAGGATGAACACCGCGAAGGCAGCCCAGCCCGAGCGCGACGCCGCCGGACCCGTCGCGTACCCGATCCCGTAGACGGCCGTCACCGCCGCCACGGCACCTGCCAGGGCCATGAAGACCCCGCCGAGCCGGTCCGGGGCCAACAGCAGAGGCTCCACCGGAAGGCCGAGCGGCAGGGACACCGGGATGCGCAGCCCCGGGCCGGGGGCGCCGCCGGCCATCGCCAGCAGACCGGTGACCACTGCGGCGACACCCAGCCCGGCGCACGCCGTGCCCGCCGACAGTGAGCGCACCCTGGCCGGGGCGAGGATCGCGGCCACGAGTGCCACCGCTGCGAGCACCAGCTGGGTGGCGATTCCCGCGGAGACTCCACTCACCTGCCGGTCACCCGCCGCAGGGCTGCCACGATCGCCTCCGGTTCAGGAGGGCAGCCCGGTACGGCCAGGTCGACATCCACCACCTCGCCCACGGAGCCGGCCACCCCGTAGCCCTCGCGGAACATGCCCCCGTCCACCGCGCAGTCGCCGACCGCGACCACCACCCGGGGCCGCGGTGTGGCCTCCACCGTGCGCCGCAGCGGCTCTCGCATGTTGTGGGTCACCACGCCCGTCGCCAGCAGCACATCGGCATGCCGAGGCGACGCGACGAGCCGCGCCCCGTACCGCTCGGCGTCATGGACGGGGCCGAAGGCGGCGCCCACCTCGACCTCGCAGCCGTTGCACGACCCGCAGTCCACGTGACGGACCTGTGCACTGCCGGCCAGCGCGCGGTCGGGCCGGAACGCCCCCGCAGAGGACCCCGGCGCAGCGGGAGCCGGCTCGGCCACCCGGCCGGTGCGCCAGATCAGCGTGGCGAGCCGTGCCCAGCTCACGACGACGTCCCCTGCGATTCGCCCCCACCGGCTCCGGCAGCGTCGAGGTCTGGCTGCAGCTCCTGCTCCAGCTCGGCCTGGTCGGCCGCAAGCTCTCGCAGGACCAGCCGCGCGGCGAGGAGCAGGTCCCGGGTCTCCGGCACCACGATCGAGTAGACCACCTCACCCCGCACCCGCTGCTGGCGCACCAGCCCCATGCGGCGCAGCACGGCCAGCTGCTGCGAGAGGCTGGAAGGTTCCAGTGAGATCTCCGCCAAGAGCTCGTGCACGGCATGCTCCCGGTCGCTGAGCAGCTCGAGCACGCGGATCCGGGCCGGGTGGGCCAAGGTCCGGAAGAGGTTCGCCTTCGCCTCGTACAACGGCACGGCCATGCGCCACCACCTCTATAGTTTCACACTTGCACAGTTGCGCAAGTGTGGCACCCGCGGCCGGGAGGTGCAAGCCCCGGGTGGGACCACCCGGGTCGACAGTGCACGTCGGTGCAGGTTTGCACCACCGTGCACACGGTGCCTAGGCTGGGCCGGTGAGCCCGCGCCCCACCAGCCCGACCACCTCGCTGCGTGACCGCAAGCGCGAGCAGACCCGCCGCGACCTCGCGCTCGCGGCCTACACGATCGTGCGCGACTCCGGCGTCGACGCCGTGACGGCCGAGGCCGTGGCCGACCGGGCCGGCGTCTCCCGACGCACCTTCTTCAACTACTTCCCCTCCGTCGAGTCGGTGCTCACCGCGAGCGTCGCCGAGTTCTTCGCGTCCCTGAGCCGCCGCCTCGAGGCGCGCCCCGACGGCGAGCCGGTCGGCGCCAGCCTGCTGTCGGTCGTCGACGACCGCACCGACCTCGACCTCGTCGAGCGCGTCGGGGTCCTCGCCGCCGCCGGAGAGACGTCCCCGCACGCCAAGGGCCTGATCCTCGGGGAGCTCCACGCCTGGGTCGACTGGTTCGAGGGATGGCTGCGCGGCCGGCTCGGCCCGGAGCCCTCCGAGCTCCGGGTCGCGACCATCGCCGGCGCCGTGATCGGGGCCGGCGAGGCCGCCCTGCGGGTCTGGTCCCGCCACGCCCTCGACGGCGCGGGCCCGGCCACCCCCACCTTCCACGCCTCGTTCGCCGAGGCCCTCGGCCTCCTTGCCACCCCGCTCCTGCCCGCCTGACACCCGCTCGTCCCACCGACCCGGAGGGTCCCATGTCCACCGCCCTGTACCGCCTCGGCCGCTGGTGCGCCGACCACGCGTGGCGCGTCGTCGCCGCCTGGGTCGTCGTGCTCGCCGTCGCGGGAGCGCTGGCCGGCACCATCGGCAAGCCCTTGACCAGCCAGGTGTCCATCCCCGGCACCGAGTTCGAGAAGGTCCTGAGCCAGCTCGGAACCGAGGTCCCCTCCGCGGCAGGTGGTTTCGGTCGCATCGTGCTGAAGAGCGACAGTGGTTCCTTCACGGCCGAGCAACAGAAGGCCGTCGCGGAGGCGATGACCGCCTGGACCTCCGTGCCCCACGTCCAGCGGGTCGTCGACCCGTTCGAGGCGCAGGCCCAGATCGACTCCACCGACGCCGACCTCGCGGCCGCCACGGCGCAGCTCGACGACGGCCGCGCGCAGCTCGACAGGGGCACGCAGCAGCTCACCGACGCGAAGGGCCAGCTCTCCGCAGGCGAGGCGTTCCTCGCCCAGCTCAGGGACCAGAACCCCGACGACCCGCGCATCCCCGGGCTCGAGGCCCAGGTGCAGTCCGGACGCCAGCAGGTGGCGGACGGTGAGCAGCAGCTGGCCGACTCCGAGAAGGAGCTCCTCGCCGGTGAGCAGCAGTACTCCGACGGCAAGGCCGTCGCCGAGGCATCGGCCGGGACCCGGCTGGTCAGCGAGGACGGTCGCCACGCCGTCGTCCAGGTCCAGTTCGACGACGACGCCCAGTCCATCCCCGCCGAGGACCGGGCCCGGATCCCCGACCAGGGCGACCCGATCCTCGAGGCCGCCGGCATCACGCCCTCGTACAGCGTCGAGATCACCCAGGACATCGCGCTCGTCGGCCCCGGTGAGGTCCTCGGCCTCTCCGTCGCGCTCCTCGTCCTCGTGCTCGTCCTCGGCAGCCTCATCGCCGCCGGCCTCCCGCTGCTCGTCGCGCTGCTCGGGGTCGGCGTGGGCCTCGGCGGCGCCGTCGCCTTCACCTCGCTCGTCGAGCTCAACTCGACCACCCCGTCCCTCGCCCTCATGCTCGGGCTCGCGGTCGGCATCGACTACGCGCTCTTCATCGTCAACCGCCACCGCGCGAACATCCTCCACGGGATGCCGCTGCGCGAGTCGGTCCCGCGCGCGGTCGCGACGGCCGGCTCGGCGGTCACCTTCGCCGGCGCCACCGTCGTCATCGCCCTCGGGGCACTCGTCCTCTCGGGCATCCCGATCCTCGCGGAGATGGGGGTCGTGGCCGCCGTCACGGTCGCACTCACCGTGCTCGTCGCCATCACCGTCAGCCCGGCCGTCATGCGGCTCATGGGAACCCGAGTCGTCTCCCGGCGCGGCTGGCGCAGGGCCGGGTTCGCGACGCCCGGCGACCCCGACAGCCGCGGCGGGCACCCCGACGACCGCCCCGAGGAGCACGGCGGCTGGTACGTCGGCGGCGTGACCCGCCACCCCTGGCTCACCCTCGCCGGGGTGGTCGCCGTCGTCGGCGTCCTCGCGATCCCCGCGCTCGACATGCGCCTCGGCCTGCCCGACGGCGGCAGCGAGCCGACCGGGTCCACCGCCCACAGCGCCTACACCGCCGTCGCCGACGAGTTCGGCCCGGGGATGAACGGGCCGGTCGTGGCCGTCGCCGAGCTGCCCTCCACCGGGTCGCCGCGCACCGGCGCCGAGGTGCTCCACGAGCAGGCCCGCATCGCGACCGCGCTCGCCGACGTCGAGGGGGTCGTGAGCGTCGTCCCCTTCGGGGTCAGCGACGACACCGACACCCTCGCCTTCCAGGTCGTGCCGAGCACCGGCCCCGCCGACGAGCAGACCCCCGCGACGATCGACGGCATCCGCCGTACCGCCTCGCTCCTGGACCGGCACGACGGCGTCGCGGTCGGCCTCACCGGGCAGACCGTCGCCAACATCGAGATCTCCGACCGGCTGGCGGGCGCGCTGCCGGCCTACCTCGCGGTCGTCGTCGGGCTCTCCCTGCTCATCCTCACCCTCGTCTTCCGGTCGGTCGTCGTGCCGCTCGTCGCGACCGGAGGGTTCCTCCTCTCGGTGGCCGCGGCGTTCGGCGCGACCGTCGCGGTGCACCAGTGGGGCTGGCTCGGGGGCCTGCTCGGCGTGACGCAGCCCGGCCCGCTGCTGTCGTTCATGCCGATCATCCTCATCGGGGTCCTCTTCGGCCTCGCGATGGACTACCAGATGTTCCTCGTCTCCGGCATGCACGAGGCCCGCGCCCACGGGGAGGACTCCCGCTCGGCCGTGCGCTCCGGCTTCGTCCACGGCGTCCGGGTCGTCACCGCGGCGGCGATCATCATGACCTCGGTCTTCCTCGGCTTCGCCTACAGCCACCTCGTGATGGTCCGCCCCATCGGGTTCGGGCTCGCGGTCGGCGTCCTCATCGACGCCTTCCTCATCCGGATGACGCTGACCCCCGCGGTCATGCACCTCCTCGGCGACCGGGCCTGGTGGATCCCCCGCTGGCTCGACCGGCTCCTGCCCGACCTCGACGTCGAGGGGCTGCGGCTCCTCGAGCACCTCGAGGCCGAGGACGCCGCCCGCTCGCCCCGGCACGCGGAGCAGCCGGTCGGGTCCCGCACCTGACCCCGCCCGGGGCGCCGGGGAGGTATCCCTCCGGCGCCCTCGTGCGTCCAAGGTGGTGGACGGTCCTGACTCCCGGGACCCCCCACACGAGGAGCACACCATGGACACCAACGTCGGTTCGAGGGACAAGCAGATCCGTCTCGTCGCCGCGGTCGTCGCCGTCGTCGCCGCGTTCGCCATCGGCATCGGATCGGTCCTCGGCATCGTCCTCGTCATCGTCGGCGTGGTCCTCGGGGTCACCGCCGTCACCGGCTTCTGCCCGCTGTACCGGGCGTTCGGCATGTCGACGCGCGACCGCTGACCGGCCGCCCGCCACCTAGAGTCGCGGCATGGCCCTGGACCCGGACGACCTCGTCGCCGCGCTCCCCGGCCTGCTGCGTTACGCGACGCTGCTGACCCACGACGAGGACCGCGCGCGGGACCTGGTGCAGGACACCGTGACCCGGGCCCTGGAGAAGGGTCACACGTTCCGGGGGGACAGCGCGGCGGCGACCTGGCTGCACCGCGTCCTCCACCGGGTCTTCCTCGACCAGCAGCGACGGCACGAGCCCGTACCCGTCGCGGACGAGGCCCTCCTCGTCCAGGTCGAGACGGCGTGGCGCGACGACGCCTACACCGTCGACGCGGACACCGTGCTCGAGCGCGCCGACACCCGGGACCGGCTGCGCGACTCGCTCGTGCACCTCCCGGAGATCCTGCGCTCGGCCGTCCTGCTCCACGACCTCGAGGGCCTGACGAACGCGCAGGTCGCCGCCGTCCACGGCATCGGCGTCCCGGCCGCCAAGGCCCGCCTCCGGCGGGGACGGACCCTGCTCGTCAGCCTGCTCGCCGAGGACGAGGACCGCCGGGCCGCCCTGCAGGGCGTGCCGATGGGGTGCTGGCGGGCCCGCTCGATGGTCGGGGACTACCTCGACGACGGGCTCGCGCCGCGGGACCGGGCCCTCGTCGAGCGGCACCTCGCGGGCTGCCCCACCTGCCCGGGGCTCGTCGCGGCGGTCGTCGGGGTGAGCGCCGCGGTGGGCCGGCTGCGCGACCCGGACTCGGTGCTCCCGGACGACCTCGCCGACCGGGTCCGCCGCGCCCTCGGCACGCCCGGCACCTGAACCCCCGCTGAGGACCACCGGGGGGCTGACAGAGGCGCCACCGGGGTCACACAGGGTCGACACAGCCGCCCGGCGGATGGTTCAAGGGTCAACGACCCACGACCATCCGAAGGTGATGACGATGCGCAGCACCCCTCGCGCCCTCCACCGGGCCAAGGCCTGGACGGCCGGAGCCGTCGCGGCGGCGTTCCTGACGACGGGCGTCGCGGGGTACCACCTCGCGACCGCCCAGGTCTCGACCGCCACCGCGGCCTCGTCCACGAGGAGCTCGGACGACTCCTCCTCGTCGACCTCCTCCTCGGACGACTCCTCCTCGGGGTCCTCGTCCTCCGGGTCCTCCTCGTCCGGCTCCTCCGGGTCCTCCTCGTCCGGCTCCTCCGGCTTCTCCTCCTCCGGCGGGGTCTCGTCGGGCAACGGCTCGTCGACCCAGTCGACGACCCACGGGTCCTGAGCAGGCCGCCGTGGGCACCGTCGTCGAGTCCTCGACCGCGAGCGTGACGTTCGCGGCGATCGGGACCTCGGTCCGGGTCGTCGCCACCGACCCCCACACCCTCGCCGAGGCCGAGGCGCTGACCCGGGACCACCTCGCCGCTCTCGACCGCGCCGCCTCCCGGTTCCGTCCGGACTCCGAGGTGAGCCGGCTCGCCCGGGCCGCAGCGCACCAGCCGGCCACCGTCGCGGTCTCACCGCTGCTCGCGAGCTGCGTGCACGCCGCCCTGCGTGCGGCCCGGCTCACCGACGGGCTCGTCGACCCCACCGTCGGGCGGGCGGTGGTGGCCAGCGGCTACGACGCCGACCTCGCCGTCGTGCGGTCCCGGGTCGCCCACGGCGGGATGCCGGCGGCCGTCCCCGGGTGGCGTCAGGTGACGATCGACCCGGTGACCGACGTCGTCACCGTCCCGGCGGGGTGCCTGCTCGACCTCGGGGCCAGCGCCAAGGCGCACGCGGCCGACCAGGTCGCCCACCTGCTCGCCACGCGGCTCCCCGGCGGCTTCCTCGTCGACCTCGGCGGGGACATCGCGCTGTCCGGCCGCACCCCCGAGGGTCGGTGGCAGGTCGGCGTCGAGGACGCCACGGGGCGGGTCGCGCAGGTCATCGGCCTCCGGAGCGGCCAGGCCGTCGCGACGAGCTCGACCCGACTGCGGACCTGGACGGTCTCGGACGGGACGACCCGCCACCACGTCGTCGACCCGCGCACCGGGCACACCGCCCCGACCACCTGGGCGCAGGTGACCGTCGCCGCGGCGACCGCACTCGAGGCCAACGCCGCCTCGACCGCCGCCGTCGTCCTCGGCGAGGACGCGCCGGCCTGGCTGACCCGCACCGGGCTCCCCGCCCGCCTCGACACCGGCACGCACGTCGTCACGACCGCGGGCTGGCCCGACCCCGAGGAGGACACCCGATGAACCTCGCCCTCTGGTACCTGTCCCGCGGCACCGGTCTCGCGAGCATCGCGCTGCTCACGGCCGTCGTCGTCCTCGGCATGGTGACCTCCGGCCGCCGCCGACCTCACGGCGAGCGCGCGACCGTCGTCATGGCGGTGCACCGGTGGTTGTCCCTCGGGATGGTCTCGTTCCTCGCCGTCCACGTCGCGACCGCCATCGCCGAGACGTACGTGAGCATCGACGCCATCTCGGCGGTCGTGCCCTTCACGAGCGGGTACGAGCGCTTCTGGGTGGGCCTCGGGACGCTTGCCGTCGACCTCGTCGCCGCCGTCTCGGTCACGTCGTGGCTGAGGCACCGGCTCTCCGAACGCGCATGGCGGACAGTGCATCTCGCGTCGTACGCCCTGTGGCCGATGGCACTCGTCCACGGCTTCGCGCTCGGCACCTCCGACCAGCCGCTGCTCCGCGGCATCACCGTGGCGTGCGGGGTGGTCGGTGTCGGCGCCGTCGTCTGGCGGCTGCTCGCGTCGCACGCCGACCGGGAGCGCCGCGACGTCGCCCTCGAGGGGCAGTGGTCATGAGCCTCGTCACCGACCTCCACGCGGCCGGCCTCACGGGGCGCGGCGGGGCCGCCTTCAGCACCGGGGTCAAGGTGCGCGCCGCGCACGACCACGGGGCCCACCTCGTCGTCAACGCCTGCGACGGCGAGATCGGCGCGACCAAGGACGCCTACGTCGTCGAGCACCACCTCGACGAGCTGCTCCGCGGAGCGGCGCTGGTCGCCCCCGGGCGACGACGCGACATCCGGTTCGCCGCCCACCGCGGCTCCCGCACCGCCGCGCTGCTGGCCGCCGCCGGCGCCGACGTCCTCGAGGTGCCCGGACGCTACGTCTCGTCCGAGGAGACCTCGCTGATCTCCCTCGCGAACGGGGGCCTGGCCCGGCCGATGACGAAGCGGCGCCCGTTCGTCATGGGCGGGCGCGACGCCGACGGCCGGCGGATCCCGGCGACCGTCGTGCTCAACGCCGAGACCGTGTGGCGCATCGCCCAAATCGAGGCCCGCGGACCCTCCTGGTTCCGGTCGGTCGGCACCGACGACGAGCCCGGGCCCCGGCTCGTCGGCCTCACGGGCGCCGTCGGCTGGCCCGGGGTCCTCGAGACCCGGGCGGGCGTGCGGCTCTCGGAGCTGCTCGACGCCGCCGCCCCGGCCACGGACGCCGAGTACCTCGTCGTCGGCGGCCTCGGCGGAGTGCTGCTCACCGTCGACGAGGCCCGATCGCTGCGCTGGACCACCCCGGAGCTCGCCCGGTACGGCGGGTCCCTCGGCCCCGGAGTCATCGACGTCCTCGACCCGGACCGCTGTCCCCTCGGCACCGTCGGGCGCTACCTCGGACATGCCGCCGGCGAGACGGCGGGACAGTGCGGGCCCTGCATGTTCGGGGTACCCGCGCTCGCGGCGGCCTGGACCCGGCTCGTCGAGACCCCGACCCAGGCCGCGCTCCACGACGTCCGGTCCCATGCCGGGCTGCTGCCCGGGCGCGGGGCCTGCCGCTTCCCGGACGGGGTGGCCCGCTTCACCGGGTCCGCCCTGCGCGTCCTCGCACCCCACCTCGCGGCCCATGCCACGGGGGACTGCCCCACGGAAGGAGCCCGGGTCGATGTCCGCCACGCCTGAGCTGAGGGTCGACCGCGTCGCCTGCAGCGGCCACGGAATCTGCGCGACCCTGCTCGAGGGGCACGTCCGCCTCGACGAGTGGGGCTACCCCATCGTCGACGACGGCCACGTGACCCGCGAGGACGGCGACCGCGCGGTCACCTTCTGCCCGGCTCGGGCCCTCTACTGGTCGGACCGCCTCTGAGCCGGCCCTCGCTACACTCCGCGAGTGCTCCAGGGACTCCTGCCGCGGGGCCGGTCCCGGGTCCCGGCTGACCTCCTCGCCGGGGTGACGCTGGCCGCGCTCGCGATCCCGGAGGTGCTCGGGTACGCGAAGATCGCCGGGATGCCGGTGGTCACCGGCCTCTACACGATGGTCCTCCCGCTCGCCGTGTTCGCCGTGCTCGGCTCGTCCCGGCACCTCGTCGTCGGGGCGGACTCCGCGACCGCGGCGATCCTCGCGGCCTCCCTCGGCGGCCTCGCCGTCGTCGGCTCGGACCGCTACGTCCAGCTCGCCGGGCTCGCCGCGCTGCTCACCGGGCTCATGCTGCTGCTGGCGCGGCTGGCCCGGCTCGGCTTCCTCGCGACCTTCCTGTCGCGGACCGTCCTCGTCGGCTTCCTCACCGGGGTCGGGATCCAGGTGGCGGCCGGCCAGGTGCCGGACATGCTCGGGCTCGGCACCTCCGGCACCTCCCGCACCGTCGACACCACGACGGCGCTCGTCTCCGGCGGAGTGGTCGCGGTCGTCGTCGCGGGGCGGCTGCTGACCCGTCGGGTCCCGGCGGCGCTGCTCGCGGTGGGCGCGGCCATCGCGCTCAGCCGACTGCTCGACCTCCCCTCCCGCGGGGTCGCCGTCCTCGGGCCGGTACCCCACGGGTTCCCCCACCTCGCGCTGCCCGCCCTCGACTGGGCCGACGTCCCCCCGCTGCTCGGCCTCGCCGCATCGATGTTCGTCGTCGTCCTGGCCCAGAGCGCGGCGACCTCCCGGGCCTACGCCGTGCGCTACGAGGAGCCCTTCGACCCCGACGCCGACCTCGCCGGTCTCGGCGCCGCCAACATCGCGGCCGCCTTCACCGGCACCTTCGTCGTCAACGGCAGCCCGACCAAGACCCAGATGGTCGACGACGCCGGCGGACGCAGCCAGCTCGCCGGGCTGACGAGTGCCGGGGTCGTGCTCGTCGTCCTCCTCGTCGCGACCGGGCCGCTCTCGGCGCTGCCCAGCGCGGCGCTCGCGGCGATCGTGTTCCTCGTCGCGCTCCAGCTCGTGGACGTGCGGGGGATGGCGCGGATCCTCGCCGTGCGCCGGGACGAGTTCGTCGTCGCGGCGCTGACCGCCGGGTCGGTCGTCGCGCTCGGGGTCCAGTACGGCATCGCGGTCGCGGTCGTCGCGTCGATCATCGACCACCTGCGCCACAGCTACCGACCGGTCAACAGCGTGCTCGTCAAGACGCCTGCGGGGCACTGGAACCCCCAGCCCCTCCAGCCCGGAGCGCGGACCGAGGAGGGACTGGTGATCTACCGGTTCGGCACGAGCCTCTACTACGCGAACGCGGCACGCCTCGAGGACGACGTGTCCCTCCTCGTCGGCAGCGGGGGCCCGGTGCGCTGGCTCGTCCTCGACGGCGCCGCCGTGGGGGACGTGGACTACACCGCCGCGGAGGTCCTGGCGAGGGTCGTCCGCCGGCTCGGCGAGACGGGCGTGTCGGTGCACCTCTGCAACGTCACCGCGGCGGTCCTCGGGCAGCTCGACCGCTACGGCATCACCGCGCATCTCGGTACCGACGTCGTCCACGGGACGGCCGGTGAGGCGCTCGAGGCCTTCCACGCCGCCCCAGCCCAGCCGGCCTGAGGCCGCCCCGGTCAGCGCCCGCCGCGCCGGTGCATGAGGCTCGGGTGCGCGATGAGCTCCTGGAGCAGCTGCACGGCCCGCTCGGTCGGTGCGGTCGAGGCGCCCAGCCGCCGGACGACCGCCGCGAGGTGGCGCACCGGGGCCGGCGGCGCGAGGTCGACCCGGACGACCGACGGCGGCAGCCCACGGGCGGCGAGGCCGGGCATCACGGAGACCCCGATGCCGGCCGCGACGAAGCCGATCGCCGTGTGGTGGTCCTGGGCCTGGACCGTGAACCGGGGGCGCAGGCCGACCGCCGCGCACGCCGCGACGAGGACCCGGTGCCCGACGGCCCGGGGGTAGTCGTTGCTCACCCAGGTCTCGCCGCGCAGGTCCGTGAGCGCGATCTCGCGCTCGCCGGCGAGGGCGTGGTCGCGCGGGAGGACGGCGACGAAGGGGTCCTCGGTGAGGTCGACCCGCCGCAGGCCCGCCGGGAGCGGGGTGTCCGGGGGGTCGATGACCAGGTCGAGGTCGGGGCGCGGCCCGCCCTGCTCGACCTCGTTGAGCCGCAGCTCGAGGACGAGGTCGGGGTACTCGGCGGTGAGCCGCCGGACGAGCGCGGGCATCCATGCCGACCCGGCCGAGGCGAAGTAGCCGATCGACAACCGCCCCGAACGCCCGTCGCGCAGGTCGGTGACCACCTGTTCGAGCCGGCCCCACTGGCTCATCGGCTCGTCGCTCTGGGCATCGAGGACGAGCGCCGCCTCGGTGGGGGCGATCCCCCGGCCGACCCGCTGGAAGAGGTCGAGCCCGGTCTCCCGCTGGAGCGCCGCCAGGTGCTGGCTCACGGCCGACGAGGTGAGCCCCAGGTTGTCGGCGGCGGCCTGGACCGAGCCGCTCGCGACGACGGAGCGGAAGACCGAGAGCCGGTGCGGATCGAGCATGGACCAATCATAAGCACTGCTTAACTACTGTTCAGTAAACTGACGTTGTGCTGAACGGTTGAAAGCAGGATCATCGTGGTCATGAACGCCGCAACGCTCTCCGTCCAGAAGGCTCGCGCCCTTGCCGCCAGCCTCCGCACCTCCCGCATGTCCGGCCGTGGCTGGGACGGGCAGGTCGACCGTGACCTCGTCCGCGAGACCCACGAGATCTACCTCCTCGCCCAGGCCGCCTCCCCCCGCGTCCTCTGATCCCTCCCCCCGGGGGGACCAGCAGCACGCAGAACGACCCTCACGCCACCACGTGGCGGAGGGTCGTCGTCGTTCCCGGCGAGCGCGCCTCGAGCGCCGCACTCTGGGCGAGGTAGAGCTCCGCGCAGGCCAGGGCGTCGGTGAGCGCTTCGTGGGCGCGGTAGACCGGCAGCCCGTACCGCGCCCGCGCCGCCCACAGCCGCAGCGCGCCGGGGTCCGAGGCGGTGTCCCACCCCCCGCCGAGCGCCCGGCGCTCGAGCTCGAAGGTGTCGACCACCTCGACGGGCAGCCCGGCGCCCCAGAACCGCGTGCAGGCGGCCCCGAGGAAGCCGGTCTCGATCCGGGCGAAGTGCGCGAGCAGCACCCGCCCGCGCAGCGCGCCGAGCAGCTGACCCAGCACCTCCTCGAAGACCGCGCCCCCGACGAGCGCGTCGTCGGTGATCCCGTGGACCGTGGCGCTGTGGCCGACGTCCCCGGCATCCCCGATCCCGAGGTGGCCGGCACCGGAGAGGTCGACGCGTCCGCCGTCCACCGGCACCCAGCCGATCGAGAGCACCCGGTCGGTCCGCGCGTCGAGGCCGGTCGTCTCGATGTCGACCGCGAGGAGCCGGAGGTCGGCCAGCGGGGTGTCGCGGTGCGGCACCGGCGACTCCAGGAGCTCGCGCAGCGGGCCCGGGGCCGCCCGACGCGCCTCCCGCTCGCGCCGTGACGCGACCGAGCGCCGCAGCCCGATCACGAGACGAAGTGGGTCAGGTAGCGCCGACCGAGGGCCTGCTGGGCGAAGCGGACGATCGAGAACGCCTCCCGCAGGTGCCGCTTCTCGAAGCTCGACAGGGCATCCGGGGACACGAAGTTGTCGGTGGGCCGCCCCGCCCGCACCTGCTCCGACTGGTGCCGGAGCCGGACGTAGCCGATGAACTCGAAGGCGTCGCGCAGGTCGCCGGCGAGCTCGTCGCTGATCGACCCCGCCACCCGCGCCGCCTCGAGGCGCGCCTGGGTGTTCACGGCGGGCGAGCCGACCGAGAGCGCGTGGACGCGCGCCAGCTCGACGACGGCGAGGATGCCGCCCCGCTTGATGTCGAGGGTGTCGCGGTGCTCTCCGGCCTTCTCGAGGACGAACCCGCGGAAGAAGCCGAGCGGCGGCTCGTGTGCCCCGGCCTGCTTCGCGAGGTGCGCGAGGAAGGTCGCGGCGCCCGGGGTCGCACGCAGCACGTGCTCACGGAGCCGGGTGTGCAGGGTCTCGTCGCCGTGGACGGGCCGCATGTCGAAGAAGATCGAGGAGTGGAGCACCGCGTCGGGCGTCGGCTCGGTGAGCCACGACGAGAACACCCGGCGCCACCCGGTGAGCGGCTGGCGCCACCGCGGGTTGGTCGCCATCACCTCACCGCGGCACCGCGGGTACCCGCACCGGACCAGTCCGTCGGTGACCCGCTCGGCGAGCGCCTCGAACCAGGGCAGGTCGTCGTCGGCGACGGCGTCGTCGAGGATGAGCGCCGTGTCCTGGTCGGCCGCGAGCGCCTGCTCGAGCCGGGCCCGCGACCCGAGCGCCACCCAGCAGTACGGCACGGGCGGGGGGCCGAGCTCGGCCTCGACGAGCGCGATGACCCGGCGCTCGACCGCGTCCCCGACGGCGGTGACGACCCGGCCGATGTCGTCGGCGGAGGCGTCCTGGTCGACGAGCGCCTGGACGACCCGCGGCAGCCGGGACGCCACGCGGGCGACGCCCTCGACGTCCGGCTGCTTCGCGACGTCCCCGGCGAGGTAGACCGGGTTGGCCTCCTCGAGGCGCAGCAGGTCGGTCGTCGTGACGATGCCTGCCGCGCGCCCCGCGGCGTCGACCAGCGGGAGGTGGTGGATGCGCCGGCTCGTCATCTCGAGGAGCGCCTCGAAGGCCAGCGCCTCGACCGGCGCGGTGACCGGGTCGGCGGTCATCACCTCGGTGACCGGGACGGTCGGGTCCACCCCGGCGGCGACGACCCGGGTCCGCAGGTCGCGGTCGGTGAGGATGCCGGCGAGCCGCTCCCCGTCCATGACGAGCAGCGAGGACACCCCCTCGCGCGCCATGACCCCCGCCGCCTCCCGCACGGTCGTGGCGGCGCCGACGGAGACCACGTCGCGTGCCAGGAGGTCGCGCACCCGCGTCTTGAGGATGGCGCTGCCGGACGCGGAGACCTGGAGCTCGGCGACCGCGCCCTGGATCCGGCTCCGCCGCTGGGCGTCGTAGAAGGCGTCGAACTCGGGGTGCTCGCGGCACAGTGCGTGGAAGTCGTCCTCGGCGAGCAGCAGTGCGAGCGAGTCCTCGATCGCGGTGACCGAGAAGGTGGAGGGGTTGCCCTGCGTCAGGGTGATCGACCCGAACGAGGCCCCGGCGCCTCCGCGGTCGACGAGGGTCCCCTGGGCGTCGTGGACGTCGCAGGCGCCCGAGCGCAGCACGTAGAGGTGGTGGTTCTCCTCGCCGCGGCCGATCAGCTCGCTGCCGCGGCGGAAGTACTCGACCGCCATCCGGCCCGGCAGGCTCGTGAGGACGGCGGCCGGCAGGCCGGAGAACGGTTCATGGCCGGCGAGGAAGTCGCGCACCTCGGCCAGCTCCACGTCGAGGGCCATGCCCCATCGTGGCACCGCTCGGGCGCTGGGCCGAGCCCGGGCCGACGCCGGCGTGGTCGATGCCGGCGTGGTCGGCTCCGGGGGTCAGCCCGTCACGACCTCGCCGCCGGCACCCGTCCAGTCGCCGATGCCGCCGCTCAGGTCGTAGGCGCCGGTGAAGCCGACCGAGGCCATCGCGTCGAGGGCGGTGGCCGAGCGGTTGCCGGAGCGGCAGTAGACGGCGTAGGGGGCGGCGGGGTCGAGCTGACCGATGCGCGCGGCGAAGTCCGGGCTCGAGATGTCGACGTTCACGGCCCCGGGCAGGTGGCCCTCGGCGAACTCGGCAGGGGTGCGGACGTCGAGGAGGGTCGTGCCGGGCCGCTTGAGCGCGGCGGCGAACTCGGCGGCGTCCAGGTGGGAGCCGCTCGCGGGTGCGGCGCTGGCCGCGGTTCCGGCGGTGACGCTCACCGCGGGGTCGCCGGTGCCACAAGCGCCGAGCAGGCCGGTGGCGGCGAGGGAGAGGGACAGGACCGCGACGAGACGGCGGACGGGCATCGGGAAGCTCCTGGGTCGGACGGGGCGTGGCCACGACTATACCCCAGGGGGTACCAACGTGCGGGCCAGCCGGAGCAGACCGCGCCCACACCGTCCTGGGACTTTTGTGGCGTCCGCACACATCAGGGGGCGGCGGCGCGCTCCCTAGGGTCCGAGCCATGACGGAGCCCATCGCCGCCCCCACCGCCGACCTCGACGGTCGGGTCGCCCTCGTCACCGGCGCCGCGAGCGGCATCGGGGCCGCCGTCGCCGAGGCCCTCGCCGCCGCGGGAGCCGTGGTCCACGCCGTCGACCGCGACGCCGACGCGCTGGCCCGCTTCGACGCGGTCGAGCGGGTCGAGCCGCTCGTCGCCGACCTCGCCGACCTCGACGGGCTCGCCGCACTCCCGACCGCGGTCGACGTCCTCGTGAACAACGCCGGCATCCAGCACGTCAGCCCGATCGAGGACTTCCCGGTGGAGCGCTTCGACCACATCCTCGACCTCATGCTCGTCGGGCCCTTCCGGCTCGTCCGCCAGTCCCTCCCCCACATGTACGCCCGCGGCTGGGGGCGCATCGTCAACGTCTCGAGCGTGCACGGGCTCCGGGCGAGCGCCTACAAGGCGGCGTACGTCACCGCGAAGCACGGGCTCGAGGGGCTGTCCAAGGTCACCGCGCTCGAGGGCGGCCCGAAGGGCGTGACGTCCAACTGCCTCAACCCCGCGTACGTCCGGACGCCCCTGGTCGAGACCCAGATCGCCGACCAGGCCCGCACCCACGGCATCCCGGAGTCGGAGGTCGTCGAGTCGGTGATGCTCGAGCCGGTCGCCGTCAAGCGCCTCGTCGAGCCCGAGGAGGTCGCAGCGCTCGCGCTCTTCCTCTGCGGACCGGCCTCGGCCTCGGTCAACGGGGCGTCGTTCGCGATGGACGGCGGGTGGAGCGCCCACTGACCGCCACCGCGGGCGTGCCGGTCCCTAGGATCGACGACGTGGCGAGCGCAGCGCAGGACCCGGACGCCGAGGGGGCCCTGCGCCTCCTCGAGCAGCTGGCCGCCGGCGCGACCGTCGCCGACCTCGCGTCGACCCCCGCCGGTGCGGCGCGCGAGCTGGCCCTCCAGGTGGCCGCGGCGCGCGAGGTGCACCAGCGGCGGGAGGCCGGCCTGTCGGCGCTCCTCGACACCGCCCGCGCCCTCGCGAGCGAGAGCGACACCGGCCAGGTGCTCGACGCCATCGTCCGGCGGGCCCGCGCGCTGCTCGGCACCGACCTCACCTACCTCACGCTCCACGACCCGGACCGCGGCGACACCTACATGCGGGCGACGGACGGGTCCGTCTCGGCCGCGTTCCAGTCGGTGCGCCTCGACCTCGGGGCCGGCCTCGGCGGGCTCGTCGCCTCGACCCGCAAGCCGTACTGGACCGCCGACTACTGGAACGACGACCGCTTCAGGCACACCACGGACATCGACGGCGCGGTGTCCGAGGAGGGCATCGTCGCGATCTGCGGGACACCGCTGCTCGTCGAGAACGAGTTCGTGGGGGTGCTCTTCGCCGCGAACCGCTCGCCCCGCCCGTTCACGCGGGAGGAGGTCGGGCTGCTGGGCAACCTCGCGACGCTCGCGGCCGTCACCCTCGTCCAGACCCGCGCGCTCGCCGACGCCGAGTCGGCCCTCGCCGCCCTCTCGGAGGCACACGAGACGGTGCAGCAGTACGCCGACGGCATCGAGAAGGCGGCGGCGGCGCACGACCGGTTCGCCTCGCTCGTCCTCGAGGGCGGGGGCATCGACGACCTGACGCACGCGCTCGCCGACCTGCTCGGCGGGTGGGCCGCGCTCGTCGACGAGGACGGGTCGGTGCGCAGCACCACGCCCGGAGCGGCCGTCCCCACGCACTTCCCCGACCTCGGAGCCGGCCGCCTCGTCACGTCCGGTGAGGTCCACGGGCTCGCGGTCGCGACGGCGGAGGAGCACCTCGCGACGCTGTTCGTCGGCGGCGCCGGGGAGCTCGCCGACGCCGACCGCCGGACGGTCGAGCGCGCGGGCGTCGTGACCGCCCTCGTCCTGCTCTTCGAGCGTCAGGCGGCCGACGCCCGGCAGTCGGCGCGCAACCGGGTGCTCTCCGAGCTCGTCGCCGCGCGAGGGCCCGTGGAGGACCGGCTCCAGCTGGCGCGCTCGGCCGGCGTGGACGCGGACCGGCCGTACTGCCTCCTCGTCCTGCGCGGCGACCCCGGGGCGTCGACCCGGGCGCTCGCACTGTCCGCCACCGCGGCCACGGGCGAGGGCGGGCTCGTCGGGGTGCACGACGGCGACGTCGTGGCGCTGGTGGCCGGCTCGGACCCCGACGAGCTCGCCCGCCGGGTGGCCGCGCGGGTGGGTCGTCGCGGCGAGGCCACGGTGGCGGGGGTGGGCCCGCTGACCGGGCTCGACGGTGTCCCGGCGGCGCACGAGGAGGCGGTGCGCACCGTCGCGGCGCTGGTCGCGCTCGGGCACCGGGGGCGCGGGGCGGCGGCGACGCACCTGGGGTTCGCGGGCCTCATCGTCGGGTCGGACCCGGACGTCGCGTCGTACGTGGCGCGCGAGCTCGGCCCCCTGCTCGACTACGACGAGCGGCGCGGCACCGACCTCGTCGGCACCCTCGCGGCGTACTTCGACGCCGGTCGCAGCCCCCGGCACGCCGCGACCCGGCTGCACGTGCACGTCAACACCGTCGCGCAGCGGCTCGAGCGGATCGGCGCCCTGCTCGGGGAGGACTGGCAGGACCCCGACCACTCGCTCGAGCTCCAGCTGGCCCTCCGGATGCGCCGCCTCCTCGCGACCCCCTGACGCGGTCCGCCCGGGTCCGGCCGCGCCACCCCCGCGTCGCAGCACTTCGCGATGTCGGGTCAGCCGGCGTCCAGGGCCCGGCGCAGGCTCGCGATGCGCGTCCGGAGCCTCGAGGCCTCCCGGCCCGCGTCGCGATCTCCGCCGGCCGAGTCCGACCACGCCTCGAGCAGTTCGGCTGCGCTCTCCCACAGCGACTCCGCGCGCTCCACCGTCGCGCGCGGCAGCCGCACCGGGCCGACGGCGCCGGAACGGAGCGCGGCATCCAGCTCGTCCTGGAGCTCACGCGTCGCCGCGGCCTCGTCCTCACGGCCGCTCTTCCAGAGCACCCACGCGGCCAGCCCTGCGGCGGTCAGCGAGGGGCCCACGACTCGACTCGGCACCTCCACCCACGGCCCCCGCGACGTCATCCCGCCATCCTCACATCCGGCCGGCGCGGACGAAGCAGAACGTCACCTTCCCCGTCCTCCCTCCGCGAACGTGGGTGAGGAGGCGGCGAGGGGGCGAGGGCACGGGGGGCGAGGGCACGGGGAGGGTCAGCCGGCGTCGAGCATCCGCTCCACGGCATCCGCGACCGCGCTCACCCCGGCGTCCTCGAGCACGACCGAGTAGTGGTTGGCGTCGACGGCGGTGGTGCGCAGCGCCTCCGGCAGGTCGAGCGCCGCGAGCCGGGACGGGTCGTAGAGGCCCTGCGGCTCGTCCATCAACCCGCGGTGCGCCCACACCAGCTCCACCGGCACCCCGGCCCCGACCGCGGCCTGTGCCGCGGTGTGCGTCTCGGGGTCGGCCAGCACGTCGGCCCCGTCGGCGCGCACCGCGTCGAGCACGCACGAGCTGCGCCAGCCGCCGCCGTCCTCCACCAGGTCGTGGAGGACGTACCGCCGGGCCGCGTCACCGGCGGGCCCGCGGAGCACCGGGCCGAGGGCGGGGTGCTCGTCCCAGAACGCGAGGTACGCCTCCGGTGAGTCGAAGCGCATCGAGAGGCGCTGCATCGCCGGCCCGATGACGGCCCGCAGCGCGGCGTCGACGTCGAGGTCCGGCGGGGCCGGGAAGGCGAGCCCGCCGTCGACGAGCACCACGCCGGAGAACCGCTCCGGGTGGCGCGCCGCGGCGAGGGCGGCGACGAACCCGCCCATCGAGTGCCCGACGAGCACCGGCGCGGCCGCGAAGGCCGAGGCGATGCCCGCGAGGTCCTCGGCGTGCGTCCCGAGCCCGAACGGGCCCGGCGCGGCCGCGCTCGCCGCCCGACCGCGGAGATCGGGGGCCAGCACGCGCACGGCTCCCGCACGCCGCCGGCCCAGCTCGTCGGCGACCCGCTGCCACGACAGCCCGTTGGCGGTGATGCCGTGGACGGCGAGCACGACGCGGGCACCGTCGGCCACCGGCCCGGTCGTGAGGTCGTGGACGGCGAGGTGCCCCTCGGGCAGCTCGATGACGAAGGCGGGGTCGGTGCTCACGAACGCACAGCCTTCCGCACCAGACGGCTCCCGAGCCCGGTGAGCCCGCTCGGGGCGAAGTAGACGACGAGGACGAAGAACGCCCCGAGGATGAACAGCGGCTGCGACAGCACCGACCGCAGCCCCTCGGGCAGCGCCTGGAGCAGGCCGGAGCCGCTCGCCTCGACGAGCCGGGCGTCGGCGTAGTGGTAGAGGAACCCGCCGAGCAGCGCGCCCCAGGTGCTCCCCGCCCCACCGAGCACGACCATGACGAGGAGGGAGAGGGTGAACTCGGAGGTCGTCAGGTGCGGGCTGGAGCCGCCGAGCACGAGCGCGTGGACGATGCCGCCGAGGCCCCCCAGGAAGCTGCCGACGACGATCGCGAGCAGCTTGACCCGGTACGTCGTGAGCCCGATGACCGCCGCGCGGGCCTCGTTCTCGCGCACCGCGGCCATCGCGTGCCCGGCACGCGAGCGCACGAGCAGCCGGACGAGGACGAACGCGACGACGACGAACGCCAGGGCGAGCCAGTACCGGTACGGCGCGTTGTCGACCCCGACGAGGATGGACGGCACCGCGTCCCGGTTGAGCGCCTTGCCCTCCTCACCCCCGGTCACGCCACCCGGGTCGCGCAGCACGACGATCGAGGCCGCCTGCGCGAAGGCGAGGGTGACCATCGCGAAGGCGATGCCTCCGACCCGGAGCGCGATCCCGCCGACGACGAGCGCCAGGAGGGTGGTCCCGGCGAGCGCGGCGAGGATCGCGAGCGGCAGCGGCAGCGACCACGTCGACAGCGAGACGGTGAGCAGGTAGCTCCCCGCGGCGACGAACAGCGCGTGCCCGAAGCTCAGCAGCCCCGTGCGCCCGAAGATCACGTCGTAGCTGAGCGCGAAGCCCGCGAAGACGAGGCAGGTGGCGAGCAGCTGCATCGACCCCGGTCCGTTGACCCGCCCGGGCAGCAGGCCGGGCACGTCGAGCGGCAGGTACGGCAGGTACGCGAGGACGGCGAGGAGGACGAGCGGCGGCAGCACTCGCAGCACGGACGACCGGCTCATGCGGTGGCCCCTTTCAGCGACGACGGCCGCAGCAGGAGGACGAGGGCGAGGAGGAGGACCACCGAGAGGTCGCCGATACCGCTCGCCGCGTAGTAGTTGGCGAGCTGCTGGACGAGCCCGACCGCGAACGCGGCGACGACGGTGCCGGTGAGCGAGCCCATCCCGCCGATGACGACGACGATGAACGCGTAGATGAGCAGCGAGCCGCCCTGCCCCGGCGAGACCGATCCCGCGTACTGCGAGAAGAGCACCCCGGCGAGGGCGGCGACGGCGCCACCGAGCGCGAAGACGATCGTGAACGTGCGTCGCACGTCGATGCCGAGCGCCTCGACCATGGTCCGGTTCTCCACGCCGGCTCGGATGACGAGGCCGAGCCGGGTGTACCGGAGCAGCGCCACGAGGCCGCCGTAGAGCCCGAGCGCCACCGCGAGGTAGACGAAGCGGTCGACGGGGAGCCGGGCACCGATGACCTCGACGGTGCCGGTCATGAACCCCGGCTTGGGCACGACGTGGGGGTCGGCACCCCAGATGCCCTGCACCGCCGCCACGCTGGCCAGCGCGAGGCCGACGGTGACGAGCACCTGCTGGATGTGGTGCTCGTAGAGCGGACGGATGAGGACCACCTCGACGACGGCGCCGACGAGGGCTCCGACCACCACCGCGACGACGACCGCCACGAGCAGACGCAGCCCCACGGCCGTCGACGAGGGCAGGGCGTCCATCGTCAGCCAGGCGGCGTAGGCGCCGGCGGTCATGAACGCGCCGTGCGCGAAGTTGAGGACCCCCATGAGCCCGTAGATGAGGGACAGCCCGCTCGCGGCGAGGAAGTACAGCGCCCCGAGCCCGAGTCCGGTGACGAGGATGAGGACGAGGTCGCTCATGCGGCGCCCTCCCGTCGCATCGAGACGCCGAGCAGCTCGGTCGTCAGGTCGGCGTCGTCGACGAGGGCGGCCGCGTCGCCGCGGTGGACGACCCGCCCGGCGTCGAGCACGACCACGGAGTCGGCGATGCGGCGCACCAGCGGCAGGTTCTGCTCGACGAGCAGCACGGGCGTCGTCTGGGCGACCCGCGCCAGCACGTCGGCCACCTCGGTCACGAGCTTGGGTGCGAGACCCTTGGTCGGCTCGTCGACGAGGAGGAGGTCGTTGTCCCGCAGCAGCACCCGCGCCAGCGCGACCATCTGCTGCTGCCCTCCGGAGAGCGTCCCGGCCCGCTGGGCACGTCGGTCGGCGAGGTCCGGGAAGAGCTCGCGCACGATGGGGGCGTCGACGCCGGAGTCGGGGTCCACGAGCCGGAGGTTCTCCTCGACGGTGAGCCCCCCGAAGACCTCCCGGTCCTCGGGGACGTAGCCGATGCCGCTCGCGACGATCCTGTGGGTGCGGTCGGCCTGGATGTCGCGCCCACCCACCGTGATCCGGCCGGTGCGGGGCGCGAGACCGATGATCGCCTTGAGGGTCGTCGTCTTGCCGACCCCGTTGCGCCCGAGGAGGGCGGTGACCCCCGACGCCGGGACCTCGAACGAGACACCCTGGAGGACGTGCGACCCGCCGTAGCGGACGTGCACGTCGTCGAGGGTGAGGACGCTGCTCACAGTGCTTCTCCCAGGTAGGCCTGCTGGACCCGCTCGTCGGCGGTGACCTCCTCCGGCGCCCCGACGGCGAGGAGGCTTCCGTGGTGGAGGACGGCGACCCGGTCGGCGAGCCCGAGGACGACGTGCATGTGGTGTTCGACCATCGCGACGGCCACCCCGGCGTCGCGGACCTCTCCGATGATCGTCGTCAGCCCGTCGACGTCCTCGGCCGAGACCCCGGCCATCGGCTCGTCGAGGAGCAGGGCGCGCGGCTCGCAGGCCAGGGCCATCGCGAGCTCGAGCTTGCGCCGGCCGCCGTGCGAGAGGTCGCGCGCGAGGGTGTCGGCCGTGCCACCCATCCGCACCCGCTCGAGCAGCTCCTCGATCCGGGCCCGGGCGACCGAGCCGGCCCGGCGGAACGGTGAGGCCGGCGCGGACCCGGCGCCCTGCACCGCGAGCCGGACGTTCTCCCCGGCGGTCAGGCCGTCGAAGAGGGCCGAGGTCTGGAACGAGCGGGCGAGCCCCATCCGGGACCGCCGGGTGGCGGACCGTCGGCTCACGTCCTCGCCCCCGAGGGTGACCCGGCCCGTCGTGGGCCGGGTCACCCCGGAGAGGATGTTGACGAGGGAGGACTTGCCGGCGCCGTTGGGTCCGATGATCCCGAGGAGCTCACCGGACCCGACGGCCAGGCTCACGTCGTCGAGGATCTGCGCCCCGCCGACCCGCCAGCCGACGCCCTCCGCGCCGATCACTGGAAGGGGGTGACCGGCGGCGCGACCGCCTTCGGGTCGAGGGTCTCGCCGAGGACGGGGACGTACCCGTCGCCCTGCTTCTCGAGGCTCGCGGTGAACATCGGCTGCAGCATCGCGTGGTCCTCGGCGCGGATCTCCATCGAGCCCTTGGGACCCTCGAAGCTCCAGCCCTCGAGCGCGGCGACCATGGCGTCGACGTCGTCCGGGTTCGCCTCGAGGGCGTGGACGACCATCTGCGCGGCGACGAAGCCGTCGTTCGTGAAGAGGTCGACGCTGCCACCCTGCTCCTTCATCCCGGCATCGAGCGCCGTGTAGGCCTCGTTCTCCGCGGCACCGTCGAAGAAGTGCGAGAGGAAGTCGATCTTCGTCGCCGACTCACCGAAGAGGGCGTGGGTCGGCTTGATGTCGAGACCGGTGACGACGGTGGTCACGTCGAAGACGCCCTGCTGGCTGAGCGTCGTCCACATCTGCGTCGCGTTGGTGCCGGCCCAGGCGACGAAGAGCAGGTCGGGCTTCTCGGCCTTGATCTTCGAGGCGAACGGCGTGAACTCGGTGGCCGCGGCGGGCACCTCGACCGAGGCCACGGTCGCGCCCTTGGCCCCGAGGATGTTCGTGACGGCGGCGATGTTCGCCTTCCCGAAGGCGCTGTCCTGCGCGAGGACGGTGACCTTCTTGCCCGTGACGTCGCCGATCATGGTGCCGGCGGTCGCCACGTCCTGGTAGGTCTGGCGGCCGGAACGGAAGGTGTACTTGTTGGCCCCGGTGAGCGCGTCGACCGCGGCCGGGCCCGAGATGAAGAGAACCTTGTTGTCCTTGGCGAGCGGTGCGACCTGGAGCGCGACGCCCGAAGAGGTCGAGCCGGCGAGCACCTTGACGCCCTTGCCGATCAGGTCGGTCGCGGCGGCGACGGCCTTCGCCGGGTCGCCGGCGTCGTCCTGCTCGGTGATCTCGACGGGACGGCCGTTCACCGCGCCCGTGCCCTTCGTCGCGTAGGACAGGCCGGCGGTGAAGCCCTGCCGGTACTGCTCGCCGTAGGTCGCGAGCGGGCCGGACTTGGAGTAGACCAGGCCCACCTGGATCGGCGAGCCCGAGGCGGACCCTCCCGACGCGGAGGTCGAGTCGGCACCGGGCTCACCCGGGGAGCCGCAGGCCACGAGGCCCAGGGACAGGACGGCGCTCGCAGCGGCGAGACCAAGACGACGGGACACGGGTTCCTCCTTCGGGGGGCGCTCGCGCCATTGCCCACACGATGTCTGTGACGCCCCGACCGTTTCGGCGACCGTAGTGCGGGGGGCGGGGCGGCGGCCGTGGACTGCCGCACCACATTGGGCGCTCACGGGTGTGTGGGCGCCCCACTGGCAGGGGCCGGGGAATGGCGGTCGGGGGTCCTTCGTTGCACGGGTGACAGATACCCCCTAGGGTATACACCAGCTGCCGGTCCGCCGCCCGGACCACCTACGCCCCCCGTCACGGAGGACCCGATGATCTTCACCCAGTACTACCTCGACTGCCTCTCCCAGGCCTCCTACCTCGTCGGTGACGAGGCCTCCGGCCAGGCGGTCGTCGTCGACCCCCGCCGCGACATCGCCGAGTACGTCGAGGACGCCCGCGCCCACGGCCTGACCATCGTCGGCGTCGTGAACACCCACTTCCACGCGGACTTCGTCTCCGGCCACCTCGAGCTGGCTCGTGAGACCGGCGCCTGGATCGGGTACGGCGAGGCCGCCCAGACCGACTTCCCGGTGCGCCACCTCGCCGACGGCGAGCGGATCTCGCTCGGCGACGTCACCCTCGAGATCATGACGACCCCGGGCCACACGCCGGAGTCGATCTCGGTGCTCGTGTTCGAGCACGCGGACGACGAGGTCGCGTACGCCGTCCTCACCGGCGACGCGCTCTTCATCGGCGACGTGGGCCGCCCGGACCTCCTCGCCTCGATCGGGGTCACCGCCGACGAGCTGGGCCGGATGCTCTACGACTCCGTGCAGCACAAGCTCATGGGTCTCGACGACGCCGTGCGCGTCTTCCCGGCACACGGTGCCGGGTCGTCCTGCGGCAAGAACCTCTCGACCGAGCGCCAGTCCACGATCGGCGAGCAGCGGGCGTTCAACTACGCCTGCCAGCCGATGACGGAGGAGGAGTTCCTCGCGGTGGTCACGGCCGGCCAGTCGACCGCGCCGGAGTACTTCGTGTACAACGCCACGCTCAACCGGCAGGACCGCGACATCCGCGACCTCGACGTCACGGTGCCGGCCCTGACCCCGGACGAGGTCGACGCCGCGCTGGCCGCCGGCGCCGCCGTGCACGACGCCCGCGACCCGCAGGAGTTCGCCGCCGCGCACCTCGAGGGCGCGGTCAACGTGCCCGTCGACGGCCGGATGGCGGAGACCGTCGGGATGGTCTTCTCGCCCGAGCAGGCCATCGTCGTCATCGCGCCCGAGGGTCAGGAGCAGGAGGTCGCCACCCGCTTCGCGCGGATCGGCTACGACCACGTGCTCGGGTACGTCGCCGACCCGGAGGCCTACTTCCTCGGCCACGCCGACCACGTGCGCCACGCGAGCCGCCTCACGGTGGCGGACGCCTCCCGGGCCCTCGCGGACGGTGACGTCCAGGTCGTCGACATCCGCAACACGGGCGAGCTCGAGGCCGGCATGGTCCCCGGGGCCCGCCACGTCGCGCTCGCCGAGCTGGGTCGGCGTGTCGACGAGCTCGACGTGACGCGTCCCGTCGTCGTCTACTGCGCCGGTGGCTGGCGCAGCTCGGTCGCGGCGAGCCTGCTGCGGAACAAGGGCTTCGCGGACGTCTCCGACGTGCTCGGCGGCTACGGCGCGTGGGAGCAGGCGCACGCCCGCGCCTGAACGGCATCCGCGCGACCCGAGGGGACCCCGACGCTTCGGCGTCGGGGTCCCCTCGTCGTGTGGGGCTACGCTCGTCCGGTCCGGGGCGGGGGTGGCTCGCGCCGACGTCGCGGAAGGGGTCTCCCCGTGGACATGAAGCTCGAGGTCGTCATGCTCAACGTCGCCGACGTGGACGCGAGCATCGCCTTCTACCGCGACCGGGTCGGGTTCGCCCTCGACCACGACGTCCGCCCGGGCCCCGGGATGCGCGTGGTCCAGCTGACGCCGCGGGGGTCGGCCTGCTCGATCGTCTTCGGCACGGGGATGGGCGGGTTGGCCGCACCCGGCTCGGTGCGCAACACCCACCTGGTCGTGGACGACATCGAGGCCGTGCGCGCGGAGGTCACCGCCAACGGGCTCGAGGTGAGCGAGGTCCAGGACATGGGCGGGGTCAGGTACGCGTACTTCGAGGACCCCGACGGAAACACCTGGGCCTTCCAGCAGATCGACTCCCGGGTCCGTCCGCCGGAGTAGCGCGGGCGGTTCGGATCCTGTGGGAGGTCCACGTGTCGCAGGTCGCCGACCTCGTCGAGGTGTCCACGGAGGGCTCGATCCGCCAGAAGAGGCCCGTGGGACGGTCGAGCGGGTGAGCCGGAACCTCGAGGAGCGGGACATCAGGACCTCGCCCGCGCCCCTCCGGCGCGGCGGAGGCCCACGCTCGCGGGGACGGTCCGCGGCTCCTTCTTCGTGACCAAAGGGTGAGTACGCCTAGCCGCGGAACAGGGCCGACAGGTCCAGCGACGGGACGTGCCTCTTGACGGCCAACGAGACGTAGGTGCGGCCGAGGACGTCCTTGCCCGCGCCGAGGACGGTGCTCAGCAGGCCGATCGCCTCCTCCAGGTGCTCCGGCTGCACGTCGGCGGCAACCCGGCGCCACATCTCGCGCTCCAGCGAGTTGAAGGCCGTCTGGACCTCGACGATGTCGAAGCCCGCGGCGAACCGTTCCTTCGCGACCTCTTCGGCGTAGGCCTCGATCTTCGTCAGGTCCCGGTCGCGGATCGCGGTGGCCACGAGGTCGTACAGATCAGCGAGGCGCTGGCGCGTCAGTGGCTCCCCGGCGGCTTCGTAGTGCGTCGCGTGGAACGTCTGCAGCGCCTCGTAGGCGTGCTCCAGCACCTCGGTGCGAGTTCGGTCCAGCACATCGTCAACGTCCATGGCGATCTCCTCGATCGCGTCGGCGGACAACCACTCCGGTGCTCGCACAAGTTTCCGTCCGACGAACCCAACTTCACCGTAACAGGGTGGGAGCGGGCTCGAGCGCGGGCACCTGACGGTGTTCGGGTTCGGTGGTGCGGGTGCGGCCGGTGGTGGAGATCCAGGTGATGGTGCCGTCGGGGGTCATCGTGTAGCGCCAGCGGCCGGTGCTGTTTCATCCGGTGGTGGCTGCGGCAGAGGCCGGCGAGGTTGGCGGGTGTGGTGGGGCCGTCGGGCCAGGGTCGGGTGTGGTCGAGGTCGGTGTGGTCGGCGGGTCGGGTGCAGCCCCACATGCGGCAGGTGCCGTCGCGGGTGGTGACGAACTCGCGCATCGCCGCCGGTGGCCGGTAGGCGTTGGCGGTGTGGGAGGCGAGGGTGCCGGTGTCGGCGTCGAGGACGGCGCGGGCGACGTCGAGGGGCAGGGTCTTCAGGAGTCCGGCGACGGTGTGGGGTTCGACCCAGCCGAGCCCGGCGAGCCGGGTGCCGGAGACCGCGCAGCCGTCACTGACCGGGTGCACGACGGTGGCGAGGTCGCTGCCGGTCTCGGGGGATATCTCGACCCAGGACAGCTCCTCGCGGGAGGCGGGGGTGAGGTCCCCGAGGCGGACGAGCTCGCCGGTGTCGTGGTCGACGACCGTGTCGTCGTCGCCACGGTCGTACCGGACCCGGGTCGTCTCGCCGTTCGCGGCCGGTTCCGGCCCCGGCGCACCGGTCACGACGGGAACCCCGAGGGTGACCTTCGCGGTGACGTTCACGTTGCGCAGCAGCAGGTCACCGAACGCGTCGGCGCGGGACTCCGGCACCGACAGGTCCGGGTCGACGGCTCGGTACTCCCCGGCGAGTGACTCGACCGCACTCCACGCGGCGGCACTGGTCGCGGTCGGCAGCGACGCGAACCACTCGGTCAACCCGTCGACGCCGGGGCGGACCTCCACGGTCCGGCACCTGCGGGTCTTCGCGGCGTGCGCGGCGACCTGGTCCGCGGCCACCCGCGCCGCCACCGCCCGTGCGGAAGACGTGACCCGGGCCGGATCCATCGCCGCCAACCGCGGCGCGAGGTCGGCATCCACCCGCAGGCAGGCGTCCACGTCGAGCCCGGCGCACGCCTCGACCACCTTGTGCGCGCTCGAGACCGGCAGGTCGCCGGCCAGCACCAGGTCACGGGTGGCCGGGAACCGCTGACCGAGCGCGGCACCGAGCGCGGCCTTCCGACCCGCCAGCCCCTCCGTCACCCCCGTCGCGAGACTCATCTCCGCCGCGGCCATCGCGTCGACGTACCCCACCGGGTGGACCCGCTCCCACGGACCCGACTCGCGCATCGTCGTCTCCACCCGAGCACCCCACGCCCCGGCGACGGCCTGCGCACCCTCGGCCGCGTTGACCAGCCCCTGGAGCTCACCCGCGACCTCGAACGCCTCCACCGCACCGAGCCCGTGACCGGACTCGGCCAGCTCGCGCCCCACCACCGCGCACCCCTCACGCAGCGCCGCGATGCGGCTGCTGAGCTGCTCCCTGTCCATGCCTCATCGTACCGAACATCTGTTCGATGCGCAAGCACTTCTCCACAGCTGTTCGCCTACAGCAGAACCGGGTTGGGCCGCATCCACGACGTGACGCAGTCGTCGGAAGTGGCACGCCGGGGGGAGCCTGGAGGGCCTCGGCAGGTGGCAGGCTGGGCGCCGTGCGAGCCCTCGTCTACGACGCCTTCCGTGCCGACCCGCGCGTCACCGACCTCCCGGACCCGACCCCTCCCCCGGGCGCCGCCGTCGTCCGGGTCGCCGCATCCGGGCTCTGCCGCAGCGACTGGCACGGGTGGATGGGCCACGACGCCGACATCGCGACCTTTCCCCACGTCCCCGGCCACGAGTTCGCCGGCACCGTCGAGTCGATCGGCGACGGCGTCGATCCCGCGTGGCTCGGCCGCTCGGTCACGGCGCCCTTCGTCTTCGCGTGTGGTCGGTGCCCCACCTGCGCCGTCGGCGACGGCCAGGTCTGCCCCAACCAGCGCCAGCCCGGGTTCAGCGGCCCCGGCTCCTTCGCGGAACGGGTCGTCGTCCACGCCGCCGACACCAACCTCGTCGCCCTTCCTGACGACGTCCCGGCGCACCTCGCGGCGGGCCTCGGCTGTCGGGTCGCCACGGCCCACCGCGCCGTCATCACCCGCGGGCGCGTCGCCGCCGACGACACGGTGCTCGTGCTCGGCTGTGGCGGAGTGGGGCTCGCAGCGGTCCGGATCGCCACGTCCCACGGCGCCCGGGTCTGCGCCGTCGACGTCGACCCCGGCTCGCGCGACCTGGCGGCAGCGCTCGGCGCCGAGCTCACCCTCGACGGCACCCTCACCGAGGACGACCTCGCGGCAGCCGTCGCGAACTGGTCCGACGGCGGCGCCCACCTGTCGGTCGACGCGGTCGGCTCACCCGCCACCGCCCGGTCCGGCATCCTCGCGCTGCGCCGCCGGGGCCGGCACGTCCAGGTCGGCCTGCTGCCGCCCTCGGCCGGGCGCGCCGACATCCCGATGGAGCGCGTCATCGGGTGGGAGCTCGACGTGCTCGGCAGCCACGGCATGGCTGCCGCCGACTACGCCGGCCTCCTCGCCGAGGTCGCTGCCGGTGCAGTCGAGCTCGACGCGCTCCTGGCGCCCGGCGACCCCGTCGGGCTCGACGAGGCAGGTCGCCTGCTCAGCCGGATGGGCGAGACGGCCTCTCGCGGAATCGTCCTCATCGACCCGTCACGCTGAACCGGTGTGCTCCCCCACCAGCGATCGGACGTACTCGACGTTCCCGAGGAGCTCCAGCCGGCGCCACAGCACGCTGCCCGGGACCGCCTGGGTCGTGTGACACCGCACCGCCTCGAGCTGGCGCGTGCGGTCGACGACGACCGCGGTGAGCACGTCGCGCGGGTGCCCGGCGAAGCCGCCACCCGTCTCCGTCCGCAGGGTCGCGGCGACGTCGTCGGGCAGGGCCCATCCGAGCACCGGGACGCCCAGCCGCTCCCCGACGGCGACCGCCGCGCGAGAGGCTGCCTCGTGGTCGGTGTGCCCCGTGACCCCGGCGACCGGGTCGAAGACGAGCATCCCGTCGGGCACGACGCGGCGCACCTCGGCGGAGACCTCCGCCTCCAGCCCCTCACGGTCGACCCCCGACAGGCCCCCGTCGGGATGTCCGCAGAGGGTCGTGTGCTGCACGCCCAGCGCCACGGCGGCGGCGTGCAGCTCGTGGGCCCGAACCGCTGCGAGGTCACCCTCGACCTCGCCGAGGGTCGAGGCCTCGCCCCGGGTGAGGCACAGGACGGACACCTCGGCACCCTCGTGCACGAACCGGTCGAGCAGGGCCCCGAGGCCGAACGACTCGTCGTCGGGGTGGGCAACGACCACGAGGACCCGGCGCCACGTCGGCAGCCGGCCGCCGACCTCCTCCACCGCGCTCACTCCGGGACGCAGATCTGGCGGTGGGCGGCGGCACGCAGGGTCAGTGCCGACACCGCGAGGACCAGGGCCGTGGTGGCCGCGAGGAGCAGCGCCGCGACGACGTCGTAGGCCATCTGGGGCCGCGCCCCGGCCATCGCCACGGCCGCTGCGGAGGCCGCCGCCAACGGGAAGGTGTAGGCCCAGTACGGCAGGGCGAACGGGATCCTGCGCAGGCGTCCGACCTGGGCGACGAGGACGGCGACGAAGGTCATCGCGGCGGCGTAGAGGACGTGCTCGACCGCGTCACCGGTGGCACCGGTGAGGGACTGCCACGAGAGCATCGCCACCGCCGGCGGTGCGATGAAGATCGCGATGGTCGGCAGCAGCTTCTCGGGCAGCACCGAGGCGTCGAGGAGGACCCGCTGGAGCAGCAGGGGGAGCAGCCCGAGCCAGAAGACGACGCCGACCCCGAAGGCGAACCAGCCGAGCTCGACCGAGCCGATCGCGGGCGCCGCGAGCGGGGTGACGACGTTGCCGACCACCGGGATGAACCACGCGGGGGTCACCGTTCCGTGCACGATGTCGGTGCGGCCGAACCAGGCGCTGACCACCGCGAAGGTGGCGACGAGGTGCCCCACGGCGCCCACCCACCACAGGACCGACGCCACCCCGGGCGCGACGGACTGGCCGGCGGTCGCGAGGACCAGGAGTGAGACCGTCACGGTCGGCGCGAAGGTCATCCGGATCGGGTGGCGCAGCTCGGCCCGGGCCGCGGCCGGGAAGCGGACCCACTTGGTGAGGTACGCCCCGCCGACGACGAGGAAGGCCACCCCCGCGAGCGCCAGGAAGACCAGGGCCGGCCACTCCGGGGCGTCCCACACCCGGGTCGCACGGCGCCACGCGAGCGAGACGCCGCCGATCCCCATGACGGACGAGAAGAGGGTCACCGGCAGGTGCGCGAGCGAGCGCTCGCCGACGGCGGCGCGCTCCGCCACCACCTCCACCCGGGTGCTCATGACCCGGTGCGGATGGCCGCCTCGACGGTGTCGGCGGACAGCTCCTTGGTGCAGAAGAACCAGTCGACGCACTCGACGTCCTCCTCCGCCCCCTCCATCCGGTCCTTCGCCGTGCCACAGGAGCCGGCGGTCGGGACGATGACGCGCTCGCCGGGGCGCCAGTCGGCGGGGGTCGCGACCTCGAAGGCGTCGGCCGTCTGCAGGCCCTTGACCACGCGGAGCAGCTCGTCGAAGTTCCGGCCGAGGCTCAGCGGGTAGTAGATGATCGTGCGGATGACGCCCTGGGGGTCGATGACGAAGACCGCCCGGACGGCCTGGGTCGTGGCCTCACCCGGCATGATCATCCCGTACTTGCTCGCGACGTTCATCGAGACGTCGTCGATGAGCGGGAAGGTCACCTCGACGCCCTTCAGGTCACGGAACTCCATCTTCTCCTGGATGGTCCGCAGCCACGCGATGTGGCTGTAGAGACCGTCGACGGAGAGGCCCACGAGATCGGTGTTGTACGCCGCGAACTCCTCCTGCATCGACGCGAAGGTCATGAACTCGGTCGTGCAGACGGGCGTGAAGTCGGCCGGGTGGGAGAAGAGGATCACCCACCGGCCGGCGTAGTCGCCGGGAAAGCTGATCGGCCCCTGGGTCGTCCGGGCGGTGAACTCCGGGGCGGGATCGCCGATGCGGGGCATCGTCGTGGGTGCCGATGCCGGTGCCGGTGCCGCAGACGTGGGGCTGGTCTCGATGACGGTCATGGTGCTCTCCTCGATCGATCGGTCGGGTGACGGTCCGGTTTCGATTCTATACCCCTAGGGGTATGTGGTCATCGGCAGGTGCACCGTTCCGGGACCGCCCGCCGCCGGGCTCCGCCCTCGTCGAGCACCCCGACCCAGTCCGCCCGCGACCACACGACCACCGGTGCCCTGCCCCGCACCGAGGCGCAGACCCAGGCGGCGGTCATCACCCCGACGTCGCCGACGTGGCCGATGCGGAACAGCGACGTCGTCTCGGTGACCGCCGCGCCCTCCCCCGCCCGCAGGACGGTCCGCACGTCCGGCGCGAGGGCCAGGGCGTTGATGGCGATGGCGATGTTGTCGAGGTCCTCCGAGCCCATCGCGGCGACCGCCCGCGCCCGCCGCACCCCGACCCGGCCGAGCACCGCGCGGGAGCTCGCGTCGCCGATGACCACGGGCAGGCGGCCCTCCCGAGCCGCCGCGAGGTTCGGTGCGCGCTCGGCGCGCTCGACGAGGACGACCGGGACCCGGAGGCCCCGGAGCAGCTGGGCGACGCGCAGCCCCACCTGGCCGAGGCCGGCGACGACCACGTGGTCCCGGCGCGGCACCCGTCGCGGTCCGACGAGGGCGGCGGTCCGGGCCCCGACGATCCAGTCGACGAGTCCGGCGACGAGCGCGCCGGTGAACGCGATGCCGACGAGCATCAGCACCCCGGAGACCCCGAGGTACCAGCCGGGGGCACCGTGGACCTCCGCCTCCCCGGGGCCCACCGTCGCGACGAGTCGCGCCGAGGTGTAGAAGCCCTCGACGAGCCCCTCGTGGAGAACGACCGCGGCGAGGAGCCACTCGATGCCGATCGTCGCGAGGAGCCCGGCGAGCCCGAGCAGGAGGATCCCCTCGGACCCTCCGTGCCGACGGGGCAGCCAGCGGCCGACCCGCCGCCCCCAGCCGTCCGGCTCCAGCACGGAGGCTCGCAGCGCGACCCCCTCGTCGGTCTCGACGAGTTCCTGGACGCCTCCGGCCCCGGCGAGCACCGCGAGCGCCTCGGGTCGCACGCACGCCGCGGCGATGGCGGGGGCCGCGACGTCGGCGGGTGAGGTCACCGTGCACCGGGGGAGCACCTCGGCGAGGTGCCGGCCGAGGGTGCGGTCGAAGATCGTCACGACGATGGGGACGCCGGGCTGGAGGTGCTCGACGAGCAGCGCGAACCGCAGGGCCGGCAGGTCCCCGCGGACCACGATCGCCACACCGGCGACCGGGTGTTCCAGCGCCGTGCGGAGGGCGGCCTCCTCCGGCTCGAGGAGGTGGACGACGTCGACGCCCTCGTCGCGCAGGAGGGCGCAGACGAGGCGCGTGGCCTCGAGGTCGCCGATCACGAGGGTGCGGGACGGGGCCACGAGCACCTCCCGGGCGGCGAACGTATCCGCCACGGGGAGAGGGGCTCCCGCCGGACACGGCGCCGGGCAGACCACCCGGCCCGACGCCGTGGGTCCGGCCGGACACGGTCCGAGCCTATACCCCCAGAGGTATGACGGGCTATGACCTCCGCCACGTCGACACGATACCCCTTGGGGTATATGTTCAGGAGGGAGCACATTCTCGTCGAAGGAGACGTTCCCATGGCCGATGTCGTCGTTCTGGGCGCCGGCGTGGCCGGGCACACCGCCGCGCTGCACCTCAGCCGCCTGCTGCCCAAGGGGCACACGGTCACCGTGGTGTCACCGAACTCCCAGTGGAACTGGATCCCGAGCAACATCTGGGTCGGGGTCGGGAAGATGGGGAAGAAGGACGTCGTCTTCCCGCTCGAGCCGGTGTACCGGCGCAAGGGGATCCGCTTCGTCCAGGCGAAGGCCGTCGCGATCCGCCCCGAGGGGGACGCGGACGAGGAGCGAGGAGCCGTCGACGTCGTCCACACGAGCCCTGCCCGCGACGGCGAGGAGCAGCGGTTGCGCTACGACTACCTGGTCAACGCGACCGGGCCGCAGCTGCGGTTCGGGATGACGGAGGGCCTCGGCCCCGACGGGGGCCACACCGTCTCGGTGTGCACCGCCGACCACGCCGTCCACGCGGCCGACACGCTCCGCGCGAGCATCGACCGGATGCGCGCCGGCGAGCGCCAGACCCTCGTCGTCGGGATGGGCCACGGGACCTGCACCTGCGAGGGCGCCGCGTTCGAGTACGTCTTCAACGTCGACCACGAGCTGCGCGAGGCCGGGGTGCGCGACCGGGCCCGGCTGGTCTACCTCACGAACGAGGCCACCCTCGGCGACTTCGGCGTCGACGGGATGACGTTCGCCGAGCGGGGGTTCGAGACCACCTCCGAGCTCTGGACCGCCAGCCTCTTCCGCGAGCGCGGCGTCGAGGCGATCCTCGGCGCGCACGTGCACCGCGTGGAGCCCGGGGTCGTCCACTACGAGACCCTCGACGGCACGATGCACGAGCTGGACTTCGACTTCGGGATGCTCCTGCCGCCCTTCGGCGGCGTGCCGCTCGCGGCCTACGCCCGCGACGGCGAGGACGTCACGGACCGCCTCTTCGCCCCGAGCGGGTTCATGCGGGTCGACGCCGACTACACCGCCAAGCCCTACGAGGACTGGCGCGGCGACGACTGGCCGCGTACCTACCTCGCACCCGGCTACGACAACATCTTCGCCGTCGGCATCGCCTTCGCCCCGCCGCACCAGATCTCGCGGCCCCGGAAGAGCCCCCACGGCACCGTCATCACCCCCGCCCCGCCGCGCACCGGGATGCCGTCCGGCGTCATGGGCAGGACGGCTGCGCTGACCATCAACGACCGGATCCGCAAGGGCACCGGCGCCCCGGCCCACGAGGCGTCGATGGCCCGCATGGGCGCGGCCTGCGTCGCCTCGGCGGGTGCCGGGATGCGCCGCGGCTCGGCGGCCGCGATGACGATGATGCCGGTCGTTCCCGACTACTCCCGCTTCCCGACCGGACGCGACCTGCAGGACACGCGCGGCGAGATCGGGCTCTCCGGGCACTGGGTCAAGCTCATGCTCCACCACCTCTTCATCCACAAGGCCAAGGGCCGCCTCGGCTGGCAGCTGATTCCGGAGTGAGCACCATGGACGAGAACCCCCAGCCCGTCGCCGACCTCTCGCGCGCCCCGTTGCCCACCGAGAGCACCCTGCGGAAGCGACGCAGCCTGCCGCTCCAGGCCGCGCGCTTCGCGGTGTTCAACGTCCGGATCATGCGCATGGTCCTCAAGGGCCACCACTGACGGCGCGCCCCGGTCCGTCGGCCACACTGGGCCCCATGGGACCGGGCCGCTGGTGGGACGAACGCGCCCTCCCCCGGCTCACCCGCCGCACCTGCGAGGGACCGGACGCCGACCGCTGGCGCGGGCCCACCTGCGCCGGGGCCCAGGGCGTCGTGCTCGACATCGGCTTCGGGTCCGGCCCGAACCTGCCGCACTACCCGGGGGCCGTGACACGGGTGCTGGCCGCCGAGCCGTCCGACCTGGCGTGGGAGCTCGCCGCCGACCGGGTCACCGCCTTCGGCCGACCGGTCGAGCGGATCTCCGTCGACGCCGCCGACCTCTCGGCGCTGGCCGACGACTCGGTCGACACCGCCGTCACCACCTGGGCGCTCTGCAGCGTTCCCGACCTCGACGTGGCCCTGGCCGAGGCGCGCCGCGTGCTGCGCCCGGGCGGTGAGCTCCGCTTCGTCGAGCACTCACTCGCGCCGGATGCCGGGACCGCCCGTTGGCAGCGGCGCGTCCAGCCGGTCTGGGGACGCGTCGCCGGCGGGTGCCACGTCGACCGCGACCTCCCCCGCCTCCTCGAGGACGCGGGGTTCGCCGTCGAGCTCGACCAGAGCCACTACGTCGCGTCCGGCCCGTTCCGCGTCTGGGGTTGGTTCGTCGCCGGCACCGCCCGTCCGACCTGAACACGCGCCGATCGAGGTGAGCCGCGACATCGGTGTCGTGCTGCCGGCCGCGGCGACACCGGACAACGGCGTTGCGCCAGGGTGCCCCACACCGGCACCACAGTGGGCGACATCCGAGGCGCTGCCGGTCTCGCTCGCATGCCACCGAGCCGGCGAGGGGTCGCGACCTGAACGAGATCGCAGGACATGCAGATGGGGCGTCCGAAATCGTGCGCATGTCCTGCACACTCGACGCCGCCATGGACGGGCCGGCGCTACCTGCGTCTCATCGCCGCGTAGCGCGTACAAGGCACCGACCCGGCCAGTGGCCCGCGACGGTACCGCTGCGGTACCATCGGATCATGGCGATGAACCTGCGGCTGACCGATGCGGAAAGCGATGCCTTGCGTGTGAAGGCCGAGCAGGAGGGCCGATCTATGCAGGAAGTCGCACGTGCCGCCATCGCCCAGTACGTCTCGGAGCGCCCTCAGCGACTGCGGGCGGCGATCGACCGCGTACGCACTGAGGACCGTGAGCTGCTTGAGCGCCTGAGCAAGTGAGTGACCAGGAGATCGACTACCTATCGGTCGAGGATCTCCTGGAGATCGCCTCGGGGGTGATGAGTGAGGTCGCGGTCAGGGATCCCGGGCTGCTGGCTGCGGCCGCCGCTCGACCGGCGATCAGCGTGTTCGGCGAAGACGCCTACCGCACCTTCGAGGAGAAGGCCGCGGCGCTGCTGCACTCCTTGGTCCGCAACCACGCCCTGGTGGACGGGAACAAGCGTTTGGCGTGGTCGGCGACTCGCGTCTTCTGCCTCGTCAACGGGCGCGATCTGACCTACACGGTCGATGAGGCGGAAGAGATGATGCTCGAGGCAGCAGCTGGCGGACTGGACGTTCCGGAGATCTCCGGCTGGCTCGCAGCGCGAATCGGATCTGCGTCTTAGCGCCGTGAGTCGACCTGACGTTCGAGGACGGAGTGGGACGTCAAGACGCGCGCTCGGGGCCGGATGTTCTCCGGGCGCCGGCCGACACTCTCAGGCGGGGAACACGCCGCTGGAGAGGTACCTGTCGCCGCGGTCGCAGACGACGAAGACGATGGTCGCCCCCTCGACCTCCTGGGCAATCTGCAGGGCGGTCCAGCAGGCGCCGGCCGCGGAGACACCGCCGAAGATGCCCTCCTCGCGGGCCAGCCGGCGGGCCGTCTCCTCGGCATCGGCCTGGGTGACCTGCACGGTCCGGTCCACGGCCGACGGGTCGAAGATCCTCGGCACGTACTCCGGTGGCCAGGCGCGGATGCCGGGGATCTTCGAGCCCTCGGCGGGCTGTGCCCCGACGATCTGGATGCCGGGGTTACGCGACTTCAGGAACCGCGAGACCCCCGTGATCGTGCCGGTGGTGCCCATCGCGGACACGAAGTGCGTGATCCGTCCGTCGGTCTGGCGCCACAGCTCCGGGCCCGTCCCGTCCTCGTGAGCACGGGGGTTGTCCGGGTTGCCGAACTGGTCCAGGACCCGGCCGCGGCCCTCCCGCTCCATCCGCGTCACGACGTCGCGGGCCTCTTCCATGCCGCCACCCGCCGGGGTGAGGACCAGGTCGGCTCCGTACGCCTTCATCGTCTGGATCCGCTCGGTGGAGGCGTCCTCGGGCATCACGAGGACCAACGGGTAGCCGCTGATCGCCGCCGCCATCGCCAAGCCGATCCCGGTGTTGCCGGACGTGGCTTCCAGCAGGGTGTCGCCGGGGGAGATCTCCCCTCGCGCCTCGGCGCCCCGGATCATGCTGATCGCCGGCCGGTCCTTGACCGAGCCCGCCGGGTTGTTCCCCTCGAGCTTGGCGAGCAGCACGTTGCCGCGGCGTTCGTCCTCAGGCCCCGGCAGGCGCTGCAGACGCACCAGCGGGGTCTCACCGATGACGTCCTCCATCGTGGGGTACGCCGGAGGGTCGCTCACACGCCGGAGTTTACGGGGGCGCTCGCCGGACACTCGCGGCCGACCGCTCGACCTCCACGCACCCACCGAGCGCCAGAGGTCCGCGAGGATGGCGCAGGTCCGAGAGGACGACGGCTCGGTCCGGAGCCAGCCGACCCCCGCACCCCCGGACACGACGACGCCGCGCCACCCGGAGGTGGCGCGGCGTCGAGGCCGGGTCGGTCAGCGACCGAAGAGCTTGGAGAGGAAGCCGGTGCCCGGCTCGCCCTCGTGGCCCGCGCAGCGGTTCGTCGACGGGACGCCGCGCATCACCTGGTCGACGTGCTGGCCGCATCCGGACCAGGTCGTCTTGCCGCACTTGCGGCAGTTCACGGCTCGGCACATGGGTGGGTACTCCTCGGGAAACGGGGACGGGGTCGCAGGACAGCATACCCCATGGGGTATCTAGTCGGCCACTCGACGGAGCACGACGAGGGTGTCGAGCGCGGGACGGTCCGCGCCCTCCACGACCCGCTCGCGCAGCTCGGCGGAGACCACCTCGACGGGGAGCCCCGCCGCCGAGGCGACGACGGCGTCCGGGTCGTGGAGCACCGCGGGGTCCTGCGGGCCGCCCACGCCCTCGCTGAGGTTGCGTTCGGCGTGGCAGACCACGAGCACAGTGCCACCCGGCGCCGTGGCCGCGACGCCCAGGGAGAGGGCCGTGGACCACTGCGCGTAGGGGAGCTGGAGGTAGGCGAAGAGGACGAGGTCGTACCCGGCGGCGCCCTCGGGGGGCACGGCGGGTTCCAGCGCGTTCGCGACGACGGCGCGGAAGGGCCCGGCGTCGTCCCCGAGCCGGGTGGCCGCGATCTCCCGCGCCCGCTCGACGGCCACGCGGGAGAAGTCGGCCGAGGTGGCGTCCCAGCCGTGCTCGGCGAGCCACAGGGCGTTGCGCCCCTCGCCCGCGGCGACGTCGAGAGCCCGGCCGGGGGTCATCGACCCCACGACCTCCGCGACGAAGACGTTCGGCGTGCTCGACCACACGAGGTCGGCGCCGGAGTAGCGCTCGTCCCAGGCGACGGAGTCCATCAGGCGAGGGAGAGGAAGAGCTTCTCCATCGACTCGACGTCCATGGAGCCGGCCTCGGGGTTGGTGATGCACTGACGCAGGCCGAGCGCGATGACCGCGAACCCGGCCCGGTCGAGGGCCTTGGAGACCGCCGCCAGCTGGGTGACGATGTCCTGGCACTCCCGGCCGTCCTCGATCATCTTGAGGATCCCGCCGATCTGCCCCTGGGCTCGCTTGAGCCGCTTGACGACGGCCTGCATCTCGGTGGGGTCGAGCTCCATCGCGGGGCCTCCAGGGACGACGATCGGGGACGCGACAATGGTACCCGGGGCGGTATCGGTCGGAGTGCTGCTGGTGCTGCTCACGGCATGTCCTCTCAGGCGGCGTGGGGTCCCGCGACGATTGCGTGGCCCGCGGTGAGCCAGGCGGAGGTCCCGCCCTCGACGTTGAGCGCCTCGAAGCCGAGGCCGCGCAACAGGTCGGTGACGGCGCGACTGCGGTTGCCGCTCTGGCAGATGACGTGGACGGGGCGGTCCTTCGGCAGGTCGCCGATGGTCGTGGTGACGCGCGACAGCGGCGCGAGCACGGCCCCGGGCACGTGGCCCCGGACGTACTCGGCCGGCTCACGGACGTCGAGGACGAAGGCGCCGTCGGCGTGGCGTGCGGCGAGCGTGGTGATGTCGATCGTGCGGGTCATGACGCCACCATACCCCTGGGGGTATGGTGGCGTCCACGCGCCCCCCGGTCAGCCGGCCTGTGCGGCGACCTGGGCACGGACCTCGTCCATGTCGAGGGCCTTGATGCCGTCGACGACCTGCTCGAGCGCCGCGGGCGGCAGCGCGCCGGCCTGGCGGAAGACGAGGATGCCGTCCCGGAAGCCCATGAGCGTGGGGATCGAGGTGATCTGGGCGGCACCGGCGAGCGCCTGCTCGGCCTCGGTGTCGACCTTGCCGTGCACGACGTCGTCGTGCTTCTCGCTCGACTTCTCGTACGTGGGCGCGAACTGGCGGCACGGACCGCACCAGGAGGCCCACCAGTCGACGAGCACGATGCCCTCGCCGGTGATGGTCGTCTCGAAGGTCTCGGCCGTGAGGTCCACGGTGGCCATGGTCAGCTCCTCAGATGTTCTCGGGTACTCGTTCGCGGATGACAACACGATACCCCTATGGGTATATTCCAGTCACCACCCGATCGTGAGGAGAACACCCACGATGGTCGAGATCATCCCCATCGACACCCCGTCCTTGGGCGACCGCAGCTACCTGGCCCACGACGGCGAGGTGGCCCTCGTCGTCGACCCGCAGCGCGACATCGACCGCATCCTCGACCTCGCGGCCCGGGAGGACGTCCGGATCACGCACGTCTTCGAGACCCACATCCACAACGACTACGTCACCGGCGGCCTCGCCCTGGCGCACCAGGTCGGCGCGGTCTACCACGTCAACGCCGACGACCCGGTGGGCTACGAGCGCACCCCGACGCGAGACGGGGACGTCGTGCACGTCTCGCCGTCGATGAGCATGCGGGCCATCGCGACTCCCGGGCACACCTTCACCCACCTGTCGTACGCGCTGTCCTGCTGCGAGGAGGAGGTCGGCGTGTTCACGGGCGGCTCCCTGCTCTTCGGCTCCACCGGCCGCCCGGACCTGCTCGGCCCGGAGCACACCGACGAGCTCGTCCACGCGCAGTACGCCTCCGCCCACCGGCTCGCCGACGCCCTGCCCGACGCCACCGCCGTCCTCCCGACCCACGGCTTCGGCAGCTTCTGCTCGGCCACCCAGTCCGAGGCGACGGAGTCGACGATCGGACGGGAACGGGAGTCCAACCCCGCCCTGACCCAGGCCGAGGAGGAGTGGGTCCGCGACCTGCTCGACGGCCTCGACGACTACCCGGCCTACTACGCCCGCATGGGCCCGGCCAACCTCGCCGGTGCGGAGGCGCCCGACCTCGACGCCCCCGAGCCGGCCGACAAGGCCGAGATCCGCCGCCGCATCGAGGCCGGGGAGTGGGTCGTCGACCTCCGCAGCCGCACGGCGTTCTCGGCCGGCCACGTTCCCGGCACCTACAACCTCGGCATCGACGGCCAGTTCTCGACGTACGTCGGCTGGCTCATGCCGTGGGGCGCCGACCTCACCCTGCTCGGCGACACCCCGGACCAGGTGGCCGAGGCGCGCCGCGAGCTCGTCCGCATCGGGATCGACGAGGTCGCCGGTGCCGCGTCCGGTTCCCCGTTGGACTGGACCGACGAGCGGCTCGCGACCCTGCCGCGCGCCAGCTTCGCCGAGCTCGCCGACGTCCTGCACCACCGGAGCGTGCAGATCCTCGACGTGCGCCGGGAGTCCGAGCACGCCGCCGGCCACCTCGACGGTGCACTGCACATCCCCATCCACGAGGTCGTCCGACGCCTCGACGAGGTGCCGCAGGGGGAGGTGTGGGTGTACTGCGCCGGGGGGTACCGCGCCTCGGTCGTCGCGAGCGTCCTCGCCGCCCACGGCCGCCGCGCCGTCGCGGTCGACGACGAGTTCGAGAAGGCGAGCGGCGTCGGGCTCGTCTGAGGCCCGCCTGCTTCACGAAGGCTTCACACAGGCCCCGCCTCTCGCTTCACGGGTGGGGCGTTTGCTCTGTCACAGGAAGAACTCCGAACCGACAGAGGTGAGCACCATGACCAACACACTCCGCACCACGATCGCCGCGCTCGGCGTGGGAACCCTGCTCGCGGGCGGCCTCGCCGCCTCGCAGGCGATGGGTGCCACACCCGCGGATCCCCCCACCCCGACGCCGACCACCGGCTCGACCGCGGGCCCCGACCTCGCCCCCGTGCTCGTCTTCTCGAGCGACGAGGAGCGGATGGCGCGCGACCTCTACGCGGCCATCGCCGACCTCTACGACGGGGCCCGGCCGTTCAGCACCATCACGAACAGCGAACAGCGCCACCTCGACGCGGTCGGGGCCCTGCTCGACCGCTACGGCGTGGCCGACCCCGCCGACTCGCTGCCGGCCGGTGAGTACGCCGACCCGGTGATCCAGCAGCTCTACGACGACTGGCTCGCCCGGGCCCGGACCTCGCTCGACGAGGCCTACACCGTCGGCGTCGAGCTCGAGCAGCGCGACATCGCGGACCTGGAGAACTCGATCGCCGGGGACCTCCCGGCCGACGTCGACGCCACCCTGGCCCGGCTCCTCAACGGGTCGCAGATGCACCTGCGGGCGTTCACCGCCGCGGCCGACGGCCAGGTCGCCGGTCCGGCCGCCTCCGCCGGCAACCGCGGGGACGGGACGGCGGGGAACGGCAGGGGCGCCGGGATGGCGGGGAACGGCAACGGCGCCGGGATGATGCGCGGCACGGTCGCCCAGGACGGCACCGGTCAGGACTGCCCGCTGGCCGAGGACTGACCGGCCCCCGACGGGACCCGGACCGTGAAGGTCGCCCCCCGGCCGGGCCCGTCGGAGCGCGCCACGAGGTCGCCCCCGTGGGCACGGACGATGCCCCGGGCGATCGTCAGGCCGATGCCCGAGCCGCCGTCGCCACCCTCGCGACGGCGGCTCGGCACGCGGTAGAAGCGTTCGAAGACCCGCTCGAGGTCCGCGGCGGCGAGCCCCTCGCCGGTGTCGGCCACCTCGACCACGGCCCAGTCGTCGGCCGTGGTCACGCCCACCCGGATCGACCCGCCCGCCGGTGTCGCGCGCAGGGCGTTGCCGACGAGGTTGGTCACGACCTGCGCGAGGCGCTCGGGGTCGACGCGGGCGGGGACCGGAGCGGGGGCCTCGACCGCGAGCGCCACCCCGGCGTCGTCGGCCTGGGGGCGCAGCCGGTCGACCGCCGTGCCGACGACCCGGGCGAGGTCGGCGTCGCGGGGCACGAGGGCGAGCCGGCCCTCCTCGGCACGGGAGAGCGCCGAGAGGTCGTCCGAGAGCCGCCGCAGCCGCCGCACCTCGTCGCTGACCTTCCCGAGCTCGGCGGCGGTCGTGGGCAGTACCCCGTCGATCATCCCCTCGACGTAGCCGTCGACCACCGTGAGCGGGGTGCGCATCTCGTGCGCGACCTCGCCGAGCAGCCGGGTCCGCCGCGCCTCGGTCTCACCGAGGGCCCGGCCCAGGGTGTTGACGTCGTCGGCGAGGGCCGCGAGCTCGGTCTCCCGGGGCCGGTCGACGTGCACGTCGTAGCGCCCTGCGGCGATCTGGCGGGTGGTCTCGCCCACCCGTCGCAGCGGCCGGACGAGGCGTGCGGCCGCGAGGGCCCCGAAGAGCCCCGCGGCGACGACCCCGACGACGAGCCCGACCGCGACGGCCTGGGTCACGGCGTCAGCGACCTCGGTACGCAGCGCCCCCTGGGATCCCTGGCCCCGGCCCATCATCGACCCGTTCCCGGCCATCCCCATCGCCCGGTCGAAGATCACCGGGGTGAGGGCGCGCACGACGACGACGGTCGCGATGCCGCCGAGGAGGGCGACGAGCAGGTGCGACACGACGAGACGGGTGGCGAGGCGGTTCATCCGGGGCCCTCCTGCGGGCTGAGCAGGAACTTGTAGCCGACGCCCCGGACCGTGCCGATGACGCGCGGGGCGGCCGCGTCGTCGCCGAGGGCGCGGCGCATGCTGCGGACGTGGACGTCGACGACGCGCTCGTCGCCGTAGAAGTCGTAGCCCCAGACCTCCTCGAGGAGCTGAGCGCGGCTGAACACCCGCCCGGGGGAGGCCGCCAGCGAGTGCAGGAGGTCGAACTCGAGGGCGGAGAGGGTGACCTCCCGCCCGTCGACGGACAGCTCGCGGCGGTGCGGGTCGAGGGTGAGGCCGTCGAAGCGCAGGACGCCGTCCGGCGGTTCGGGCGCGGCGGCGTCGCGGGTCCGACGAAGCACCGTGCGGACCCGCGCGACGACCTCGCGCGGGCTGAACGGCTTGGTGACGTAGTCGTCGGCGCCGGTGGAGAGCCCGATGAGGGTGTCGGCCTCGTCGGCGCGGGCGGTGACGAGGATGACGTAGACGTCGGAGTCGCGGCGCAGCGTGCGCAGGACGTCGAGGCCGTCGAGGTCCGGGAGGCCGATGTCGAGGAGCACGAGGTCCGGGGCGGTGCCGTCGGTGGCCAGGGCGGCCCGGAGCGCGTCCGCGCCCGTCGCCGCCTCGATGACCACGTGCCCCTCGGCCTCGAGGTAGGCGCGCAGCACCGTGCGGATCTCGCGCTCGTCGTCGACGACGAGGACCCGGCGAGCCATCGCGACCTCCTCGGTCCGTCCCGGACCCCAGCGTAGGAGGATGACGCCGTGTCCGTTCCGCTGACCCGCGCACTCGAGGCCGTCCTCGGCGGCAGTGACGCCGAGGCGCTGCGCCGGTCGACGGCCCGGCTCATCGACGTGTACCGCTCAGGGGCACCGCCCACCGCGCCGGTGCTGCACGACCCGACGACCGCCGCCGCCTACGCGGCGTACCGGATGCCCGCGACCCACGCGGCGGTGTCGCGGGTGCTGCGCTCCGTCCGCGAGGTGGTCCCGGACCTGGCCCCGGGGTCGCTCGTCGACGTCGGGGGCGGGACGGGGGCGGCGGCCTGGGCGGTGACGGAGGCGTTCCCGGGGCTGGGGTCGGTGGACGTGCTCGACGGCTCGGCCGACGCACTGGCGCTCGGGCGGCGCATCGCGTCGTACGGCCCCGCGGCGCTGGTCGGGGCGCGCTGGACCCGCCGCGAGCTCGCCGGCGGTGCGCCGCTGCCGCCGGCCGATCTCGTGACCGTCAGCTACGTCCTCGGCGAGCTGCCTCCCGGGGTCCGGGAGGAGGTCGTCGACACCGCGGCCGCGGCGGCCCGGGTGCTCGTCGTCCTGGAACCGGGCACCCCGCGCGGCTTCGCGGCGGTGCTCGCGGCCCGCGACCGGCTGGTCGCCGCCGGCTGGCACGTCGTCGCGCCCTGCCCGCACGAGGCGAGCTGCCCGCTGGCGGCGGTCGGCGACTGGTGCCACCTCGCGGTCCGGCTCGACCGCACGGCGCTGCACCGCCGGCTCAAGGGGGCCGTCCTCGGGCACGAGGACGAGAAGGTCTCGTACGTCGTGGTCACGCGCGACCCGGTGGCCCCGGCGCCGGGGCGGGTGCTGCGGCATCCCGTCACGCGCAAGGGCCTGGTCCAGCTCGAGGTCTGCCGGGCCGACGGGACCGCCGGCCGGGAGGTCGTCACCAGGCGCGACCCGGGCCGCTACCGGGCCGCCCGCGACGTCCGGTGGGGCGACGCGTGGGGTGGTTCCGGGGGTGCCTCCGGAGGTGCCGGGCCGACGGCCACCTGAGAGCTCACGCCGCGCCGCGCCGGGCCCCGGTACGGCGTAGGGCCGCGGACTTGCTAGGTTCAGGAGGAAGGACTTCAGCACCAGACAGCTACGAAGGAGTGCACCACCATGACCAAGAAGGATCTCGCCCAGGCCGTCGCCGGCAAGACCGACCTGTCGGCCAGCGCCGCCGAGGACGCCCTGAACGTCGCGTTCGAGGCCATCGCGGCCGAGCTCGCCAAGGGCGAGGACGTCAAGATCGCGGGCTTCGGCAACTTCGAGACCCGCGACCGCGCCGCCCGCACCGGCCGCAACCCGCAGACCGGCGAGGAGATCCAGATCGCCGCGTCGACGTCGGTCGGCTTCAAGGCCGCCGCGCAGCTCAAGCGCGCCGTCAACGGCTGACCCAGCCAGCACGCGCCACGGGGCGCCGACCTCCACGGAGGTCGGCGCCCCGTCGCCGTCCCTCGCCCCTGACCTCCCGGTCGCTCAGGCTCCGGCGCCGGACATCGCCCGGTCGGTCTCGAGCAGCGTCTTCAGGCTGCTCAGCACCCACGGCCAGCCGCCGCCACCGGCTCCGGCGTCGCCACCACCTCGCACGTCCTTCGCGGTGTCGGGGGCCCCGATGCACTCGTGGGTCAACGTCAGGCAGCAGGCGTTGCCGGGGTACTCCGTGATCTCGTAGGTCAGCGTGGTCGCCGGCTCGTCGTGCCAGGCCGCCGACCACGTCTGCACCAGGCGGTGCGGCGGGTCGACCTCCACCACGGTGCCCGAGGCGGCCACCTCGCCCATGCCCATCTCCTTCATCTCGGGCGTGGTGAGGTCACGCGTCGCGCCACCCGGCGTGAGGTCGAACTCGACCTCGCCGCCGTAGCCGTAGCGGGTGGAGAACTCCGACGAGGTGATCGCGTCCCAGATCCGTTGGGCCGGGGCGTCGATGTAGATCGCGAACATCTGGACCTCGGGCGCCGCGTCGTCCGAAGCGGCCGTCGAGGGCTCCGTGGTCGTGTCATCCGGTGTGGTGCTCATGACTGTTCCTCCAGGTCTCGTTTGAGCTCGGTCAGCGCCGTCACGCGGCGCTCGGTGTACTTGTCGATCCACCGGTCGTGGATCAACTGGATCGGGACCGGGTTGAGATAGTGCAGCTTCTGCCGGCCCTGCCTGCGGGTGAGGACCAGCCCCGCGGTCTCCAGCTGACGCAGGTGCTTCGAGACCCCGAACCGGGTCATCTCCACGTGCTGCGCGACGACTGCTTCCAGGTCACCGAGACTGCGGCCCTCCCGCACGAACAGGGCATCCAGGAGCAGCCGCCGCGTCGGGTCGGCCAGCGCCTTGAACACCTCGTCGTCCTGCACGAGTCGACAATAGGTGACCTTTTGGTCACATGTCAATCATCGCCGGACCCCGGCCGCAAGCGGCGAGGACGGTGCAGCTGGCTGCCGCTGACGACGGAATCCGTAGTTCATTCGCGCCCCCGCTGCACTTTCCGACAGCCGGGGTGCGCCGTATGCTCGCGACCATGCACCAGTACATCGGCGGCGAACGCCGGGACGCGACCACCGGACAGACCTTCGACGTGCTCGACCCCAGCACCGACGAGGTGGTCGAGACGGTGAGCCTGGCCGGGCCGGACGACGTCGACGCCGCCGTCGCCTCGGCCAAGGCCGCGTTCGAGGAGTGGTCCCGGGCCACGCCGGTCGAGCGCGCCACCGTGCTCGCGAAGGCCGCCGTCCTGCTCGACGAGCGCGCCGAGGAGCTCGCCCAGCTGGAGTCCCGGCAGGCGGGCAAGCCGATCCGTCTCGCGCGCGAGTTCGACGTCCCCGGCACCGTCGACAACACGGCCTTCTTCGGCGGCGCGGCCCGCCGCCTCGACGGGATGGCGAGCGCCGAGTACTCGGGGGACCACACCTCCTCGATCCGCCGGGAGCCGCTCGGCGTCGTCGGCTCGATCGCGCCGTGGAACTACCCGCTCCAGATGGCCGCCTGGAAGGTCCTGCCCGCCATCGCGGCCGGCAACACCATCGTCCTCAAGCCCGCCGAGATCACCCCGCTCACCTCGCTGCTCTTCGCGGAGGCGTTCACCGAGGCCGGTGCGCCCCCCGGCGTCGTCAACGTGGTCACCGGCGCCGGCACCGTCGCGGGCCGGCACCTCGTCGGCCACCCGGACGTCGTCATGACGTCGTTCACCGGCTCCACCGCCGTCGGCCGTCAGGTGATGGCCACCGCCGCCGAGACCGGCAAGCGCGTCCACCTCGAGCTCGGTGGCAAGGCGCCCTTCGTCGTGTTCGACGACGCCGACGTCGAGGCCGCGGTCCACGGCGCCGTCGCCGCGTCGCTCATCAACACCGGGCAGGACTGCACCGCCGCCACCCGCGCCATCGTCCACCGCTCGGTGCTGGAGGAGTTCGTCCGTGGCGTCGCCGACCTGTTCGCCGTCGTCCGGATGGGCCCCACCTCCGACCCCGCGACCGACCTCGGCCCGCTCTCCTCGCGCGCGCACCTCGAGAAGGTCGCCGGCATGGTGGAGCGCGCCCGCGGCTACGCGAAGGTCGTCACCGGCGGGGCCACGCCCACCGGCGACCTCGCCCGCGGCTGCTACTACGAGCCCACCCTCGTCACCGACGTCCCGCTCGACTCCGAGCTCTGGACCGACGAGGTGTTCGGGCCGGTGCTCGTCGTCGTGCCCTTCGACGACGACGACGACGCGATCCGGCTCGCCAACGACACCGAGTACGGCCTCGCCGCCTCCGCGTGGACCCGTGACACCTACCGCGCCGGCCGGGCCTCCCGCGAGATCCAGGCGGGGTGCGTCTGGGTCAACGACCACATCCCGATCATCAGCGAGATGCCCCATGGTGGGTACAAGCACTCCGGCTTCGGGAAGGACATGTCGGCGTACTCCTTCGACGAGTACACGCAGGTCAAGCACGTCATGCACGACATCACCGGCGAGGCCCGCAAGGCCTGGCACCGCACCATCTTCACCCTGCCGGGCTGACCCGGACCGACCCTCGAAAGGCCAAGCGATGACCGAGTTCGCCTCCCCTGCAACGCAGCCCGACCCGGAGAAGGGCGCGCAGGTCGCCGCGGACGACCGCGCGCACGTCTTCCACTCGTGGTCGGCCCAGGCCAAGATCAGCCCGCTGCCCATCGCCGGCGCCTCCGGCAGCCACTTCTGGGACTTCGAGGGCAACCGCTACCTCGACTTCTCCTCCCAGCTCGTCAACGTCAACATCGGCTACCAGCACCCGAAGCTCGTCGCGGCCATCCAGGAGGCCGCGGCCCGCCAGTGCACCATCGCCCCGAGCTTCGCCGACGAGTCCCGCTCGGAGGCGGCCCGGATGATCGCCGAGCGCGCGCCCGGCTCGCTCGACAAGGTGTTCTTCACCAACGGCGGCGCCGAGGCCACCGAGAACGCGATGCGGATGGCCAAGCTGCACACCGGCCGCCACAAGGTGCTCACGACGTACCGCAGCTACCACGGGGCGACGGCCGGGTCGATCGTCGCGACCGGCGACCCGCGCCGCTGGGCGAACGAGCCCGGGATGACCGGCATCGTCCACTTCTGGGGCCCGTACCCGTACCGGTCGCAGTTCCACGCCGACAGCGCGGCCCAGGAGTGCGAGCGCGCCCTGCAGCACCTGCGCGACGTCATCATGGTCGAGGGGCCGCACACCATCGCGGCGATCATGCTCGAGACGGTCGTCGGCACCAACGGCATCCTCGTCCCGCCGGACGGCTACCTCGCCGGGGTCCGCGAGATCTGCGACGAGCACGGCATCGTCTGGATCGCCGACGAGGTGATGGCCGGGTTCGGGCGCTGCGGCGAGTGGTTCGCCGTCGACCACTGGGGGGTCACGCCCGACCTCATCTGCTTCGCCAAGGGGGTCAACTCCGGGTACGTCCCGCTCGGCGGGGTCGTCATCTCCGCGGAGATCGCCGCGACCTTCGACGACCGCCCCTTCCCCGGCGGCCTCACCTACTCGGGCCACCCGCTGGCCTGCGCCTCGGCCGTCGCGTCGATGCGGATCTTCGAGGAGGAGGGCATCCTCGAGAACGTCCGCAAGGTGTCCGACACCGTCATCGCGCCCCGGCTCGCCGAGATCGCCGAGAAGCACCCGAGCGTCGGCGAGGTCCGCGGGCTCGGCTACTTCTGGGCGCTCGAGCTGGTCCGCGACCCCGGGACCCGCGAGCCGCTGGTGCCGTACAACGCGGCCGGGGCGGCGGCGGGCCCGATGAACGAGTTCGCGGCAGCATGCAAGGCCGAGGGACTGTGGCCGTTCACCCACTTCAACCGCACCCACGTCGTGCCGCCGTGCACGACGACCGCGGAGGAGGTGGCCGAGGGGCTCGACATCCTCGACCGCGCCCTCGAGGTCGCCGACCGGCACGTCGGCTGACCCGGTCGACGGGACCGTCGGTGCGGACCGCCGGGCGGCAGCTGGGTCTCATCGCGGCGGTCCAGGTCCTCGTGCTCGCCTGCTGGTTCGCGGCCTCGGCCGTGGCGCCGGCGCTGCGCGAGGAGTGGGACGTCACGACGCTCCAGTCCGCCCTGCTCACCGTCGCCGTGCAGCTGGGGTTCGTCACCGGGGCGGTGGCCTCGGCGGCGACCAACCTCGCCGACCGCTTCCCCGCGCACCGCGTCGCGGGGTACTCGGCCCTGCTCGCGGCGGCCTCGACCGGGGCCATCGCGGCGTTCGTCGACGGGCTGGGCGCGGCGGTGGCGCTGCGGTTCGTCACGGGGATGGCCCTGGCGGGCGTCTACCCCGTCGGGATGAAGCTCATGACCTCGTGGTTCGACCGCGGTCGCGGCTTCGCGCTCGGGGTGCTCGTCGGCGCCCTCACCCTGGGCAGCGCGCTCCCCCAGCTCGTGACGAGCGTGGCGACGCTGCCGTGGCGTGGGGTGCTCACGGTGTCCGCGGTCTCGGCCACGGTCGGCGCGGTCGTCGCGCTGGCCTTCCTCCGGCCGGGGCCACACGCCCGCCCGGCACCCCCGCTCGCTCCCGCCTTCGTGCTCACCCTGTTCCGTGAGCGCGGCCCCCTCCTGGCGAACCTCGGCTACTTCGGCCACATGTGGGAGCTCTACGCGATGTGGACCTGGGTGCCGGCGTTCCTCACGGCGTCGGTCGCGGCGCGGACCGGCGTCGAGCCGGGCCGGGAGGTGGTGGGTCCCATCGCCTTCACCGTCATCGGGGTCGCCGGCGCGGCGGGCTGCCTCGTCGCCGGCCGGCTCGGGGACCGGCTGGGCCGGGCGCGCGTCGCCGGCTGGGCCATGCGCGGCTCGGCGACCTGCTGCGTCCTCGCCGCCCTGGCCTTCGGGGCGCCGCTGTGGCTCGTCCTCCCCGTGCTGCTCGCGTGGGGCGTCACCGTCATCGCGGACTCCGGGCTGTTCTCGAGCTGCGTCGCCGACGTCGTCGACCCCCGGTACGTCGGCACGGCGCTGACCACCCAGACGGCGGTGGGGTTCCTCCTCACCGTCCTGACGATCAACGCCGTGCCGGTCGTCGTCGACCTCGCGGGCTGGCGGATGGCCGTGGCGCTGCTGGCCATCGGCCCGGCCGCCGGCGCGGTCGCGATGGCCCGTCTCGACGGGTTGCTGCGCGGCCCCGGGCTCAGGACGCCGTCGCCGCGGGCTGCTCCGGGAGGGTGACACCGCAGGTCTCCGCGGCAGCCCGCAGGTCGGTACGCACCTGCTGGCGCTGCTCACGGGTCATCGGACCCCACGGGCGGTTGACGTCGGCGTCCTTGAGGCACTGCTGCTGGGTGTCGGTGAGGCCGTCCCAGAACGCGCGGACCTTCGGGAAGGGCAGCTCCACGCCACAGGCCGTCGCGGCCTCGGTCACCTGGCCGCGCAGCGTCGCTCGCTCGGCGTCGTCGAGTCGTCCGACCGGGCGGGTGATCTTCGCGTCCGTCAGGCACTGCCGCTGGGTGTCGGTCAGCGTGTTCCACCAGCGTCGGGCGCCCTGCCGGGCGACGCCGTCGCTGCCGTCCGGGACGCCGGCGTCCGACGAGACCGCCGTGACGGCCGCGACGGGGGTGGGGGCGGCGATGGCGCTCGTGGCGGCGACACCGGTCAGGACGACGGCCCCGCCGGCGGCGAGGGTGATGAGGGAGGTGCGGAGGGCGGGCATCGGGTGCTCCTCGGGTCGGTGCGGGTTCGGTGACGGGACCGACCCTCCCGCCCGACCCTCGCGGTGACCGTGGCCGCACCTCGCGAGTTGCTGGAGACGTCCGGCCTTCAGGAAGTCCCGAGGTTTCCTCCAGACAGCCGCCCGCCCCGCGTGGGATTGTCGTCCCGTGGCCGACCCAGCACCCCCGAGCGTCCTCGTCGTCGACGACGAGGAGAACATCGCCTACCTCGTCTCGTCCGCGCTGCGTCTCGCCGGGATGGAGGTCACGACGGCCGGCACCGGGGAGGACGCGCTGGGCGCCGCGGCCCGCACCCGCCCCGACGCGATCGTCCTCGACGTCATGCTCCCCGACCTCGACGGCTTCGAGGTGCTGCGGCGGCTGCGCACCACCGGCACGACCGCGCCGGTCCTCTTCCTCACCGCGCGCACCGACACCGCCGACCGGGTGCGCGGGCTCACCTCCGGCGGCGACGACTACATCACCAAGCCGTTCGCGCTCGAGGAGCTCGTGGCCCGGGTGCACGTCGCCCTCCGCCGCGGGGGCGCCCCCGCGGCCCCGAGCGCGCGCCACCAGGTCCACGACCTCGTGCTCGACGAGGACCAGCACCGGGTCTGGCGCGGCGACACCGAGGTGCACCTCACCGCCACGGAGTTCAGCCTGCTGCGTCTGCTCCTCGTCAACGCCGGGCGCGTCGTGACCCGCGCCCAGATCCTCGACCACGTGTGGCAGTACGACTTCGCCGGGGAGAGCGCCATCATCGAGTCCTTCGTCTCGACGCTCCGGAAGAAGGTCGACGCGACCACCCCGAAGCTCGTCCACACCGTCCGCGGCGTCGGCTACACCGTCCGGGAGCCCTGATGACGCTGCGCCGCCGCCTCGTCGTCGCGGTGAGCGTCCTCGTGGTCCTGGCCGTCCTCGCGGGGGCCGCGGTCGTGCTCGTGCAGCGCGCCTTCCTCGTCGGACGCCTCGACGCGGAGCTCACGGCCCTCGCCCGGAACCCGCGCGCCGTCCTCCTCGCCTCGCAGCGGCCGGACGGCGCGGTCGCGGACACCGTGCTCAGCGACGTGTACGTCGGTCGGATGGGCGGTGCCGGGCGCCTCGACACGGTGCTCGCGCCCCAGGACGACCCCACGCTCGTCCCCGCCCTCGCCCCCGGCGAACAGGTGCCCACCCCCGAGGGCCGGACGACCGCCGCGGGCGAGGCCCGCCGGGTACGGGTGGTGACGGTGGCCCTGCCGAACGGCCGCGGGCAGGCCGTCATCGCGGTGCCGACGACCTCGGCCGACGCCGCCACCCGCCGACTGTCGCTGACCCTGCTGCTCACCGGGCTCGCCCTCGCAGGCTTCGTCGGGCTGCTGCTGTGGTGGGTGGACCGCCTCGGGCTGCGACCCATCGCCGCGATGACCGAGGCCGCGGGCGCCATCACGGCGGGCGACACCTCGCGCCGCGTCCCGCCCGGCCCGCCGGGGACCGAGGCGGCCCGGCTCGGCGAGGCGCTCAACACGATGATCGACGCGACCTCCGCGACGAACGAGCGGATGCGCCGCTTCGTCGCCGACGCCTCGCACGAGCTGAGGACCCCGCTCACGACCCTCGGGGGCTACGCCGCCCTCCACGGGTCCCGGCCGCCGGGGCCGCTCGACGCCGAGGGGCGCGCCGCGGTCGACGACGCCATGCGGCGGATCGGGGACGAAGCGGCCCGGATGCGCCGCCTCGTGGACGGGCTGCTCGACCTCACCGGCCTGGAGTCGCCCGAGGCGCTGCGCCGCGAACCCGTCGACCTGGCCGAGGTGCTGCGTGACGTCGTCTCCGACCTGCGCGTCGTGGCCCCGGACCGGCCGGTGACGCTCGAGGCCCCCGACCGGCTCGTGGTGACCGCCGACCGCGACCGCGTCACCCAGGCACTCGTCGGCCTCACCTCGAACGCCGTGCGGCACACCCCGAGCGGCACCCCGGTCTCGCTACGGGTGGTGCGCCACGACGGCTGGGTGCGGGTCGAGGTGGCCGACGCGGGCCCGGGCATCCCCGTCGAGCACCTGCCCCACCTCTTCGAGCGCTTCTACCGGGTGGACCGCTCGCGGTCCTCGGGCAGCGGCGGCTCGGGCCTCGGGCTCGCCGTCGTCGACGCCGTCGCGCGCGCCCACGGCGGGTCCGTCGCGGTGGCCTCGGAGCCGGGCCGGGGCACGGTGTTCGCGTTCGACCTCCCCGCCTGACCCCGCGCCCGGCGTCGGGGTCGAGGGCGAGTGCTCCGGCGAGGACCTGCCCGGCGCCCATCAGCGACGCCCCGCCCGGACGACCAGCCAGCCGGCGAGCCAGACCTCACCGACGAGGCCGGAGAGGGCCACCACCGCCGTGGACACCGAGCCCGCGACGCCGGCGTGGACCGCGAGGAGGCGGAGCAGCGCATCGACGACGTAGGCCCCGCCGGCGAGCGCGACGACGGCCCCGAGGAGACGCGGCGCCGAGCCCCGCAGCAGGAGCACCCCGACGAGCACGAGGTGGACGCCGAAGACCGCGAGCGCGAGCTGCCAGGTGTCGCCGAAGGCGTGGACGGCGACCCACGCGGCCCGCGCATCGGTCACCTCGCCGCCCGAGGTCGCCGTGCGGACCGCCGAGGCGAGGTGCCCGATGGCGGCGACGAACATCCCGGCGTACGCGACGCGCAGCCACCCGGCGAGCGTCGCCAGGCCCTCCCCGGCCGGTCGCAGGACCGTCGCGAGCGCCCAGGCGACGACCACGTCGAGGGCGGCCGCGGCGAGGAGGGCGACGACCGCGAACCGGGCCGTGCCGGCGTGGCCCGCGAGCCAGGCGGCGGCCGCGGCGGCGCCGTCGGCACCGAGAGCCCGCTGGACCGCGAGGTTCGCCGGGGCCGCGAGGGCGGCCATCGCGAGCAGCGACACCCCGCCGACGACCGCGGCGGACCGGATGGTGCGGGCGGGAGTGGTGGTGCCGGACGCGTCGGACGCGGCGGCCGCCGCTGGGGCGGAACGGGTGGTGGTGGTCATGAGGGCTCCTCGTGGTTTACGATGTAAACAGAAGGTTTACACCGTAAACTGCCAGGTGCGCAACCCCCGGCCCGGACGTGGCGTCGAGGTAGCGTGCGCACCGGAGGTGGAGATGGTCCGGACGGTCCGGCGCGAGCCGCTGACCCGCGACCGCGTGCTCGGCGCAGCCCTCGCGCTCGCGGACGAGCACGGGGTCGATGCCGTGACGATGCGCGCGGTCGGCGAGCGCCTCGGGGTCGAGGGCATGGCGCTCTACCGGCACGTGAGCGGCAAGGACGCCCTGCTCGACGGGCTCGTCGAGGTCGTCCTCGCGGAGGTCACCGCCTCCTGTGACGACCTCCCCCCGGACGACCCTCGCGGCGACTGGCGCGAGGCGCTCCGCCGCCGTGTGCTGCGGGCCCGTTCGACGGTCCTACGGCACCCGTGGGCGCCGGCCCTCATCACCGCACGAGGGACGGCGGGCGGCGCGACCCTCGGCTGGTTCGAGGCGGTCTGCGCGATCCTCTTCCGCGCCGGCTTCTCCGCCGACCTCGTCCACCACGCGCTGCACGCCCTCGGCAGCCGCGTCCTCGGCTTCACCCAGGAGCTCTTCGCCGTCGACGCCCCGGCGGCGCTCGACGCCGACGCCGCGCTCGCCGAGGTCCGCGAACTGTCCCGGACGATGCCCCACCTCGGCCGCGTCGTCGCGTCGATGGCGCACGACGCCTCGAGCACCCTCGGGTGGTGCGACGACCAGGCGGAGTTCGAGTTCGGCCTCGACGTCCTCCTCGACGGGCTCGAGGCCCGACGGCTGCGCGACCTGCCCACCTGACCCCGCCCCGACCCCACCCGGACCTGTGGACGGGTCGTCGGATGTCGCCGTGGCGACGTACGGTGGGGTGTTCAGGGTCCGTCCGTGCAGGGACGCCCGTGTGCGTTCGAGGAGGGTGCCCGTGGCCCGGGTCGTCACCGCCGGACGGCTCTCCGAGCTGACCAACCGCGAGCTCGGCGACGTCTGCGGCACCGTCACCGTCGCGCGTGGCCTCGCATACGCCCGCGCGGGCCGCGTCGTCGACGTCGAGGTCTCCGCCGACGGCGCGAACGCCACCGGCTGGGTCGGCGGCAGCTCGGGCCAGACCTACACCACGCTCGTGGCCCTGCGCCCGCACGAGGAGACCGGCCGCCGGCCGGTGCGCCGCTGGTACAGCCAGTGCTCGTGCCCGGTCGCGTCGGACTGCAAGCACGCCGTCGCCGTCGCGGCCCGGGTCCGCGACCTCGCCCCGGCACCCGGTGCACCCGACGACCCGCCGGCGCCGACCTGGGAGCGGGCGCTCGGCGGGCTCCTCGACGACGAGGCCCCGCGCGACTTCACCCCCGTCGGGCTGCTCCTGGAGTCCGCCGCGGCCGGAACCGGCCGGGTGCGCGTCACCGAGGACACCGGCCGGAGCCAGCTGCGCATGCGGCCGGTCGTGCCGGGGGTCCGCGACGCCTGGATCCGCACCGGCGTCTCGTGGGAGAGCTTCGCCGGTGGTTACTACGGCTACGGTCGGGTCACCTTCTCCGACGACCACATCGACGCCCTCACCGCCATCGCCGACGCCCACCGTCGCTCGGTCCGCGCGTACGGCTACGGCCGGATGCCCGACGCCATCCTGCTCGACCACCTCGGCCCCGGCTGGGTGTCGCTGCTGCGGGCCGCCGACCGCGCCGGGGTGCGGCTCCTCACCGACCTCACCGGCCGCGGCGAGGTGGCCTTCGCCCTCGACCCCGCCGAGCTCGTCGTCGACATCGAGAGCACGCCCGACGGCGCCGCCCTCCATCCGCGCCTCGACCTCCCGGGGGCGACGGGCACCGACACCCACCTCGTCGGGTCGCCCGCCACCGGCTTCTGGCTCCGCGACGAGGACACCCTCGTCCTCGGCGCCCTCGCCGAGCCCCTCGACGCGACCCGCCAGCGCCTCCTCGACCTCGGCACCGTCGAGGTGCCCCGCGCCGACTGGACCCGGTTCACCGTCACCCACCTGCCCGGCCTGCGCCGGAAGGCTCGGGTGCGCAGCCTCGCCCCCGAGCTCGAGCTGCCGGAGGCCGTCCCGCCCCGGCTCCACCTGGCCGTCACCGTCGAGCCGGGGCACCGCACCCACCTGGCCTGGGGGTTCCGCTACGGCGGGGCCGACGGGGTGCACGTGGCGCTGGGGTCCGAGGAGCCCGACCCGATGCGCGACCGCGCGGCCGAGCGCGGGCTGGTCGACCAGCTGCGGGACGTGCCCGACGTGGCCGACTTCGACGCGTTGTGGCAGGTCGTGGCGCACCAGCCCCACCTCGTTCCCGAGGTGCGCTTCCACGGCTTCACGACGGTCGGCTTCAGCCAGCTGCTCCCCGTCCTCGAGGAGCTGCCGTTCCTCGACGTCGAGGTCCACGGCGAGGTCGCCGACTACACCGAGGTCGACGAGGCGCCGCTCATCCAGGTGTCCACGAGCGACTCCGGCGGCGGCTCGGGGGCGGCCACCGACTGGTTCGACCTCGGCATCTCGGTCACCGTCGCGGGTGAGGACGTCCCCCTGGCCCCGCTCATCGAGGCCGTGGCCCGCGGGCACGAGCACCTCATCCTCGACTCCGGCACGTGGTTCGCCCTCGACCGCCCCGAGCTCGAGACGCTGCGGCGGCTCGTCGAGGAGGCGCGCTCGCTGCAGGACAAGCCGTCCGACCCGCTGCGCATCTCCGCGGTGCACGTCGGGCTCTGGGAGGAGCTGGCGGCTCTCGGGGTCGTCGAGGAGCAGAGCACGCGGTGGCAGCGCACCGTCGGCCGGCTCGTCGACGGTGGGGACCTGCCGCCGGCCGAGGTGCCGGTCGGGCTCGACGCCACGCTGCGGCCGTACCAGGTCGAGGGCTTCCGTTGGCTGTCCCTGCTGTGGGACTGCGGGCTCGGCGGGGTGCTCGCCGACGACATGGGGCTCGGCAAGACCGTGCAGATGCTCGCGATGGTGCTGCGCGCCCACGAGCGTGGCGAGCTCGACCACCCGGTGCTCGTCATCGCCCCCACGTCCGTGCTGTCGACCTGGGCCGGGGAGGCTGCGCACTTCGCCCCCGCACTGCGCACCGCCGTCGTCGACCGCACGCGCGGCAAGGACCGCCGCAGCCTCGCCTCGGCCATCGAGGGGGCGCAGGTCGTCATCACCTCGTACACCGTGGCCCGGATCGACGAGGCCGAGTGGCGCTCGCGCGAGTGGGGCGCGGTGGTCCTCGACGAGGCCCAGTTCGTCAAGAACCACCAGGCGAAGACGTACCAGGCGGTGCGGCGGCTCACGGCCCGGGCGAAGTTCGCCATCACCGGCACCCCGCTCGAGAACTCGTTGATGGACCTCTGGTCCCTGTTGTCGATCGTCGCGCCGGGGCTGCACCCGAAGCCGGGGGCGTTCAAGGAGCAGTGGGCCACCCCCATCGAGCGCGACGGCGACGCCGACCGGCTCGCCACGCTGCGCCGTCGCATCCGCCCGCTCATGCTGCGGCGCACCAAGGACGCGGTCGCCACCGAGCTGCCGCCGAAGCAGGAGCAGGTGCTGACCGTCGACCTCCACCCGCGGCACCGGGCGGTGTACGACCGGCACCTGCAGCGCGAGCGGCAGCGGCTGCTCGGCCTCATCGACGACCTCGACGGCAACCGGATGGCGGTCCTGCGGGCGCTCACGGCGCTGCGGCAGATGTCACTCGACCCCTCACTCGTCGACGAGCAGTACGCGGGCCTCGCGGCGTCGGCGAAGGTCGACGCGCTCGTCGAGCACGTCACCGAGCTCGCCGGGGAGGGGCACCGGGCCCTCGTGTTCTCGCAGTTCACCGGGTTCCTCGGGATCGTCCGCGACCGCTTCGCCGCCGAGGGCATCGCCTACGAGTACCTCGACGGCCGCACCCGCGACCGCGCCGAGCGGATCGCGGCCTTCCGCGACGGCGACGCCCCGGTGTTCCTCATCTCGCTCAAGGCCGGCGGCTTCGGCCTCACCCTCACCGAGGCCGACTACGTCTTCGTCCTCGACCCGTGGTGGAACCCCGCCGCGGAGGCCCAGGCCATCGACCGCGCGCACCGCATCGGGCAGACCCAGCCGGTCAACGTCTACCGGATGGTGTCGCGGAACACGGTCGAGGAGAAGGTCGTCGCCCTCCAGGAGCGCAAGCGCGACCTCTTCACGCGCGTCGTCGACGAGGGGGCCGCGATGAGCCGGGCGCTGAACGCCGACGACCTGCGCGACCTGCTCTCCGGCTGACCCCCGCCTCCGTCACGACCTTCCCGCCTCTGGCGAGAACCTTCGCTCAGGCCCCGGAAGTGCGGGGTGCCTGACCGAGGCGTCCGGCGTGAGCAGGGCGGGAGGTTCCGCCGCCCGAACGTGTGTGAACACGCCGGGGATCCCCGGCGTGTTCACACACGTTCGCAGGATGGCGGGGCGTCAGTCCGGGCGGGTCATCGCCTCGGGGTCGACCCAGCGGTCGTAGTCCTCCTCGGAGACGGCACCGGAGGCGACCGCCGCCGCGCGCAGCGTCGAGCCGTCGCGGTGTGCCTGCTTCGCGATGGCCGCCGCCGTGTCGTACCCGATGTGCGGGGCCAGCGCCGTGACGAGCATGAGGTCGGCCTCGAGGTGCTCGGCGATCCGCTCGCGGTCGGCCTCGAGCCCGACGACGCAGTGCTCGGTGAACGAGTGGCACGCGTCGGCGACCAGCCGGATCGACTCCAGCACCGCGTGCGCCATGACCGGCGTGAAGACGTTGAGCTGGAAGTTGCCCTGCGTGCCGGCGAACCCGACCGTGGCGTCGTTGCCGAAGACGCGGGTGACGACCATCGTCATCGCCTCGGACTGGGTCGGGTTCACCTTGCCCGGCATGATGGACGAGCCCGGCTCGTTCTCGGGGATCCGCAGCTCGCCGATGCCCGTCCGCGGCCCGGAGGCGAGCCACCGCACGTCGTTCGCGAGCTTCATGAGGCCGCCCGCCAGCGTCCGCAGCGACGACGACACGGCGACGAGGCCGTCGTGGGCGGCGAGCTGGACGAACAGGTTGTCGGCCTGGTGGAACCCGAGCCCGGTCTCGGCGGCGAGGTGCTCGGCGACCTTCGGCCCGAACTCGGCCGGGGCGTTGAGCCCGGTGCCCACGGCGGTCCCGCCGATGGCGAGCGCGAGCACCCGCTCGCCGGCGTACCTGACGTCGGCCTGGGCCTCGCGCAGCTGACCCGCCCACGCGCCGATCTCCTGCCCGAGCGTCACCGGCGTCGCGTCCTGGAGATGGGTGCGCCCGACCTTGACGACGTCCGCCAGCTCCGCCGCCTTCGCGTCGAGGGCCTCGCAGAGTGCGTCGACCGCGGGGTGCAGGCGCTCGGCCAGCTCGAGGGCCACCGAGACGTGGACCGCCGTGGGGAAGGTGTCGTTGCTCGACTGGCTCCGGTTGACGTGGTCGTTGGGGTGCACCGGGTCCTTGGACCCCAGCTCGCCGCCGAGGATCTCGATCGCGCGGTTCGCCACGACCTCGTTGGTGTTCATGTTGCTCTGCGTCCCGGACCCGGTCTGGAAGACGACGAGCGGGAAGTGGTCGTCGAGGTCGCCCCGCGCCACCTCGTCCGCGGCCGCGATGACCGCGGCGGCCACCTCCTCCGGGAGCAGCCCCAGCTCCGCGTTGGCCAGCGCCGCGGACTTCTTGAGCAGCCCGAGCCCGCGGATGACCGCGCGCCCCCACACGAAGGTGTCCCGGCCGATGTCGAAGTGCTCGAGGCTGCGCTGGGTCTGCGCCCCCCAGTACCGGTCGGCCGGCACCTCCACCGCGCCCATCGTGTCGCGCTCGGTGCGGGTCGCCGCCCCGTCCTGGCCGTGCTGGGTCGTCATCCCCCCACGGTAGGCCCGGGTCACGACCTCGACACAGTCGCGTGGCAGCCCTCCTCAACCGAGCACCGGTCTGAGACAATCACGGCCTGCCCATCGCAGCGTCGCGGCCCGGCAGTCGGCTCGCGGCGGCCGTCCGAACGAGGAGCGAACCGGTGCCCGATACCGAACTCCCCGACGAGCGCCCGGTCGCCCCGACGCTCTGGATGGCCCGGCACGAGTGGCGCATGGGCCTCGAGCTCGCCGCGTCCGCCCTCCGCACCCGCGACCTGCACGAGTGGCCGGTCGGCGACGGGCACCCCGTCATCGTCCTGCCCGGGTTCCTCGCCGGACCGGAGTCCACGCTGTTCCTGCGCCAGCACCTGCGCCGGCTCGGCTACCGCACCCATGACTGGCGCGAGGGCCGCAACCTCGGCGCGAGCCCCGAGCTCTCGGCCCGCCTCGAGGACCTCCTCCTCGACATCCACGACCGCTACGGCCGCCGGGTCAGCCTCATCGGGTGGAGCGCCGGCGGCATCTACGCGCGCGAGATGGCGCGGGCCCTGCCCGACTACACCCGCTCGGTCATCACCCTCGGGAGCCCGTTCCGCGGCCACCCCGCGTCGACCCGGGCCTGGGCCATGTACCGCCTGATGAACCGGCGCCACCTCGACCTCATGTTCACCGAGGAGGCCCTGGCCATGCGCGCCACCCCGCTGCCGGTGCCCACGACGAGCATCTACTCGCGGTCCGACGGCATCGTGGCGTGGCAGTGCTGCGTCTCCGAGCCCGCGCCGCACACCGAGAACGTCGAGGTCAGCGCCACCCACCTCGGCTACGGGCACCACCTCGAGACGCTGCGGATCATCGCCGACCGGCTCGCCCAGCCCGAGGGCACCTGGGTCCCGTGGGCGGACGTGGGCACCGGCCAGGACCCGCCGGCAGCCCAGGACCGGGCGGTCTGACGGGTGGCGAGGACCCGCTGGGCCAGTCCGCTCGACTCCATCTTCCTCATGGGGGAGTCCCCCGAGACCCTGATGCACGTCGGGTCGCTGCTGCACTTCTGCTACCCCGACGGCGAGGACGAGGGGTTCCTGCGCGACCTCGTGGCCGACGTGCGGGCGTCTCCGGTCGAGCTGCCCTGGACGCTGCGGCTCCAGACCCGGCGCGTGATGCGTCAGCCCGTGCACCGCTGGGTCGAGGACGACCGCTTCGACGTCGACTACCACGTCCGGCACTCCGCGCTGCCCGCGCAGGGCGGCGAGCGCGAGCTCGGCATCCTCGTCTCGCGGCTCCACTCGAACCAGATCGACTTCCGCCGCCCGCCGTGGGAGGTGCACTTCATCGAAGGGGTCGGGCCGGGGCGCTTCGCCGTGTACACGAAGATCCACCACAGCCTCGTCGACGGCTACACCGGCACCCGCATCCTCCAGCGCGGCCTGTCCGAGGACCCCGACGACCGCACCCACCCGCACTTCTTCAGCCTCACCAAGCCGCCACGAGCCGAGGGCGTGCCGCGCGAGCCGGTCGGCGATGTCGCCTCGATCCTCCGGAGCGTCTCGGCCTCGGTCACGGCGATGCCGGCGGTGGCGCGCTCGATCCTCGGCACCCAGCTGCGGCGCGGCGAGACCACGACCCGGGCGGTGACCTCGTACCAGGCGCCGGTGTCGGTGCTCAACGGGCACACCGGCCGCTCACGGCGGTTCGCCACCCAGCAGTACGACCTCGAGCGCCTGCGCGCCATCGCCCGCGCGAAGAACGCCACCCTCAACGACGTCCTCATGGCGATCTGCGCCTCGGGGCTGCGCCGCTTCCTCGGGGACCTCGACGAGCTGCCGGACCGTCCGCTCATCGCCTTCGTCCCGGTCAACGTCCGCGCCGCCGAGAGCGAGGGGGGCGGCAACTACGTCGGGGCCACCCTCGTCTCGCTCGCCACCGACATCGCCGACCCGGTCGCGCGGCTGGCGGCGATCGCCTCCTCCTCGCGGGCCGCGAAGGCGCGGATGCGCGGGATGACCGGTGACGGCGTCATCGCGTACAGCGCGATGCTCCTGGCACCGGCCGGCCTGCAGGTGGTCCGCGCGATGAGCGGCCTGCCGCTGCCGGGGCCGCTCACCCTCAACGTGTGCATCTCGAACGTGCCCGGGCCCACCAAGCCCCTGTACTGGCGCGGCGCCAGGCTCGACGCCACCTACCCCGTGTCGATCCCCGGGCACTCGATGGCGCTGAACATCACGGCCCAGTCGTACGCGGGCACGCTGAACCTCGGCTTCATCGGGGACCGGGAGGCGGTGCCCCACCTCCAGCGCCTCGCGGTGCACACGGGAGAGGCGCTCGAGGAGCTCGAGTCCGCCGTCGGCACCGGCTGAGGGCTCAGCCCTGCGGCGGCTCCCCGGTGCCGAGGTTGACCATCCACGAGATGCCGAAGCGGTCGACGAGCTGCCCGAACTCGTCGCCCCACATCTGCTTCTCGAAGGGCATCGTCACGGTGGCACCGTCGGACAGGCCCTCCCAGTACCGCCGGAGCACCTCGTCGTCGCCGCTCAGCGAGACGTGGACGGTGGAGGCCCCGGCGGAGCCGCCCTCCGTCCCGGGCGGGAGGTCCGAGGCCATGAGGACGAAGCCGTCGTCGGTCTCGAGGTAGGCGTGCATCACCCCGTCGGCGCCGGCGCCCTCCATGCCGTACTGGCCGAAGGTCATGACGTCGAGGGAGCCGCCGAGGACCTGCTGGTAGAAGGTCATCGCCTCGCGGGCCGTGCCGTCGAAGTTGAGGTAGGGGTTGAGTCTGCTCGCCATGGTGCACTCCCTGTGCCGGTGTCGTCGTTGACCCCGATGACGCTACGCCGCACCACCGACACCGTCACGGGATCGCGGGCCGTTCAGCCGGCGTCGACCTCGGAGCCGTCCTCGGACCACAGCGTGTGGAAGGTGCCCTCGCGGTCGACCCGCTCGTAGGTGTGCGCGCCGAAGTAGTCGCGCAGCCCCTGGATCAGCGCCGCGGGGAGCCGCTCGGCGCGCAGTGCGTCGACGTAGGCGAGGACCGACGAGAAGACCGGGGCGGGCACCCCCGACGCGACGGCGGCCGTCACGACGCGGCGGAGGGCCGGGAGCCGGTCCGCCACGGCGGCGGCGAACGTCGGCGTCGCGAGCAGGCTCGGGGCGTCCGGGTGCTCCTCGACCGCGTCGGTGATGTCACCGAGCAACCGGGCGCGGATGATGCAGCCGTCGCGCCAGATGCTGGCGAGGTCGGCCGGGTCGATGTCCCAGTCGTTCTCCGCGGACCCCTGGCGCACCATGTCGAGCCCCTGGGCGTACGACACGACCTTCGCGGCGTAGAGCGCGGCGCGCAGGTCCTCGACGGCGAGGTCGGCGCCGGGCGGCTCCTCGGCCACCTCGAGCGCCTCGCGCACGGCGGCCCGCCGCTCGGTGTCGCCGGACACCGCGCGGGCCATCGTCGCCTCGGCGATGCCGGTCACCGGCACCCCGAGGTCGAGCGCGGTCTGCACGGTCCAGCGGCCGGTGCCCTTCTGCTCCGCGGCGTCGCGGACGACGTCGACGAAGGGGCGCCCGGTACCGGCGTCGGTGTGCGACAGCACCTCTGCGGTGATCTCGACGAGGTAGGACTCGAGCTCGGTGCCGTTCCACTCGCGGAAGGTGTCGGCGACGGCGGACGGCTCCATCCCGAGGGGCCCGCGCATCAGGTCGTAGGTCTCGGCGATGAGCTGCATGTCGGAGTACTCGATGCCGTTGTGCACCATCTTCACGAAGTGCCCGGCGCCGTCCGGCCCGATCAGCGTGCAGCACGGCTCGTCGTCGACGTGCGCGGAGATGATCTCGAGGAACGGCCCGAGCTCGGCGTAGGTGTCGGCGTCGCAGCCCGGCATGATCGACGGCCCCTCGAGCGCACCGACCTCACCGCCGGAGACCCCGACACCCGCGAACCGGATCCCCTTCTCCGCCAGCGCGCCATGGCGGCGGACGGTGTCGTGCCAGTGGGCGTTCCCGGCGTCGGCGACGATGTCGCCCTCGTCGAGCAGGGGGGTCAGCTCGTCGATGACGGCGTCCGTGCCGTCCCCGGCCTTGACCATGACGATGATCCTGCGCGGACGCTCGAGCGAGGCCACGAGGTCCTCGAGCGAGCGTGCCAGGGTGAAGTCACCCTCGTGCCCGAACTCCTCGACGAGTGCCTCCGCCCTGCTCGTGGTCCGGTTGTGGACCGCGACCCGGATGCCGTTGCGCGCGAGGTTCCGGGCGAGGTTGCGGCCCATGACGGCGAGGCCGGTGACGGCGACCTGGGCGGTCCCCTCGGTGGTCGTGGCGGTGTCCGGCACGGAGGCTCTCCTGGGGTCGCGGGGGCATGGAGTCCTCCGGGCCAACGCGTGGGTGCCGCACATCCATCCCGACGTCCGGGTCAGCCCTCCCAGCTCTCGTACTCCGGGACCAGCGCCCGGACGCGCTCGATCCACGGTCCCGGGGTGTCGCCGGCCAGGGCGGTCCCGAGGTCCTCGAGGTGGGTCTGCCAGCCGGCCCCGTGGACGCGCAGCTCGGGAACGGGGATCCCCCGTTCCTCGACGACGAGGCGGGTCCCGCCGTGCACGGCGGTCAGCGTGGCCTCGATGACCGTCTCGTCCGGACCTGCGGGCTCCATCGTCACGAGCAGGCGCTCCGGCGCCTCGCACGCGTCGACCCGACCCGAGCCCTCCCACCCGCTCGTGAACCGGGCGGAGAACGAGCCCCCGACCTCGAGCCGCCCCTCGACGACGGCGACCCAACGGGCGAGGCGCTCCGGGTCGGTGACCGCCTCCCAGAGGTCGGCGGGGTCCGTGGGGTAGACCGACTCCACCCGCACGGCGCCGTGCTGGTCGTCGAGCCGGCGGAGCGCGCCGTGCACCTCGGTCGTCGTCATGTCGTCCTCCTCGTGTGTCGGCCACGCGCCACCTCGGTGTGGAGCGCGTCGAGCCGGTGGAGCCACAGGTCCCGGTACGGCCCGAGCCAGGCGTCGAGCTCGGCCAGCCCCTCCGGTCGCAGGGTGTGGACCCGGCGCTGCGCCTCGGCGCGGGACTCGACGAGTCCGGCCTCCCGGAGGATCCGCAGGTGGCGAGACACCCCGGGCTGCGCGATGGGGAGCAGCTCGGCCAGCTCGCCGACCGTCGCCGGCCCGGACCGCAGCGCCTCCAACAGGGTCCTGCGGTTCTCGTCCGCGAGCGCTGCCAGCACCATGTCCATCCGTGTATATAACACTACGTGTATATACACGGTCAAGGGGTGCGCTCGCTCGCGAGCGCGGCTCGCCCCTTCAGAGGGTCCAGGGCGGCGTGATGCCGCGGCCGTCCTCGGTCGTGGCGGTGAGGCCCACGGGCGCGGTCACCCACAGCGAGGCCCCCTCGGGTCCGGGGCAGTCGAGCCGGAGGGTGGCCCCGGCGGGCACGAGCACCACGGCGCCGGGCTCGAGGTCGTGCCGCACGGAGTCGAGGTGGAGCGCGGGTGACCCCTCGAGCACGAGGAACACCTCCTCGTGGCTGACGCGGTGCGCCGCGCCGGCCTGCCCGGCCGACAGGTCGACGCGCCAGGCACACAGCTGGGCGCTCCCCCTCGACGGGGCGACGTAGGAGTGGAAGCTCGCGCCGTGCATGGCATGGACCACGGCGGCACCGGCGGGGAGGACGGGCATGGCAGCTCCTTGGTAGACAGAGTGCCTGTCTATCACATCGACAGATAGGCTGTCCACATGTCTTCCTCCCGTCCGGACGTCCTGCCCCTGCTCCTGCGCGCCTCGGCCGGTGTCGCGGAGCGGGTCAACACGACGGTCACGGAGGCGGGGCATCCGGGCCTGCGGCCGGTCCACGGGCTCGTGTTCCTCGAGTGCGCGGCCGGTGGGTCGACGATCCAGCAGGTCGCGGAGGCCATCGGGGTCACCAAGCAGTCGGCCGCCGCGATCGTCGACCACCTCGTCGGGTCGGGGTACCTGCACCGGTCGAGCCACCCCACGGACGGGCGCGCGCAGCTGCTCACCCTCACCCCCACGGCCCGACGGGCCACCGAGGTCGCCACCGCCGCGAGCGTCGAGGAGTGGCGACGGCTCACGGACCGGTTCGGTGACGAGGTCGCCGCCGCGCTGGGCGAGGCGCTGGAGCTCCTCGGCCACGACAGCGCTCCCCGCCCGGTGTGGTGACCCGCCGTCCGGCCGCGGTCGGTGGGCCCTAGCGCCGGGCCAGGTCCGCGAGCACCACCCCGGCCACCCGGTGCCCGGAGACGAGCGCGCCCTGGATCGACGCCGTGTCGCGGTGGTCGCCCGCCACGTAGACCCCGTCGCCGACGCGCGCCGGGGAGGTGACGCGCAGCGGAGCCGGTTGGGCCGGCAGCGCGTGGGGGACGTCGTCGCGCCGGGTCGGCGCCTCGTCGGCCGCGAACCACCGGTCCGCAGAGCCACCGCTGGCCGGTGCCGGGATGCCGCGCGCCCGCCACGGCCCGGGCACCCGACCGCGACGACCACGCACGGGCCGGGCGTCGAACGCCGTCGACGACTCGCCGCGGTCCTCGGGGCCCGGGCGGACCCCGACGAGGAAGACCTCGAGCACCTCGTCGCGGAGCGGGCCGTGCACCCCCGCCGCGTCCAGCCCCTCGCGCAGGCTGCGGTCAGGGCCCCGGACGACCCGGCGCGGCGTCACGAGTGCGGGCGCGGCCCAGCGGGCCAGGGCGGCGAGGCCACGGGGGTCGAGCAGGCCGCTGCGCAGGGTCGCGCGGACCCCGCGGGGGTCGCGCAGGGGGTGGGCCAGCCGGACCAGCCCCCGCTCGCGCCGCACGAGCAGCCCCGCGCCCCGCCTCCGCGAGCCGGTCGGCGCAGCGCAGCCCCGCCAGCCCGGCCCCGATGACGATGACGTCCGCGTCCACGCTCGCACCGTAGTACGGGCCTGCGGCCCGTGACCCCACGGCGAGCGCCGTCTAGGGTTGGGAGTCCCCCCTCGGTCGGAGGTGCTCGGCGATGGTTGAATCGTGGCACCCGCGACGCCCAGACGCGGCACGAGAGCGGACGAGGCGACAGGCGGACGAGGCGGACGTGTCATGAGCACCGACCACACCACCGTCACCCTCGACGTCCTGCGCCGGACAGCGGAGGCCGAGGTGCTGCTCGACGAGGTCGACGCCCTCCTCGAGGACGTCATCGGCCAGCTCCGGGGGATCCTCGTCGAGGTCGACGGCCCCCTGCCCGGCCACGACCCGGGCCCGCTCGGGGTCGACCTCGTCGGCGAGCTCGCCACCCGGGTCCGGCACCACGGCAAGCGCCTGCGCCCGCTCCTGGCCCGCTGGGGCTGGGAGGTCGCCGGCGCCCCCGAGGGCACCCGCGACGACCTCGTCCGGGTGGCCGCCGCCCTCGAGCTGCTCCAGCTCTTCGCCCTCGTCCAGGACGACGTCATGGACCGCTCGCACGAGCGCCGCGGCCGACCCACCCTCCACGTCGTCGCCCGCGACCGGCACCGGGCCAGTGGCGGGCTGGGCGACCCGGAGCTGTTCGGCGACAGCGTCGCCGTGCTCGTCGCCGACCTCGCGCTCAGCGAGGCCACCCTGCTCGCCGCCCAGGGCGGCCCGGTCCTCGCCCGGGCCTGGCGGACGATGGCCACCGAGCTCGTCGAGGGCCAGCTCCTCGACGTCACGCACACCGCGGGGCGCGACCGCGACCTCGCCGCCTCCCGCCGGATCGGCCGGCTCAAGAGCGGCCGGTACACCATCACCCGGCCCCTCGAGATGGGCGCGCTGGTCGCGGGCGCCGACCGCGACCTCGTCGAGCGGCTCACGACGTGGGGCGACCTCGTCGGGGACGCCTTCGCCCTCCGGGACGACGTCCTCGGGGCGTGGGGGGACCCGTCGATGACCGGCAAGCCGGCCGGTGACGACCTCCGCTCCGGCAAGCCGACCGTGCTGCGGGTCTGGGCCGACGAGATGCTGCCCGACGCGCACCGCCCGCTCCTCGAGGCCTGCGACGCCGGGTCGCTCGACGACGACGGGGTCCACGCCCTGCAGCGCGCGATGCGGCGGGCGGGGGTCCGCGAACGCGCCGAGGAGGCGGTCGCCGACCTCGTCCAGCGCTCGCACGACGCGCTCGAGGACCTCGACACCGACCCCGAGACCGTCGAGGCCCTGCGCGGGGTCGCCCACACCGTGGCGTGGCGGGCGCGATGAGGGTCCTCGTCGTCGGCGCGGGCCTCTCGGGGCTCGCCGCCGCCTGCCACCTCACCGCGGCCGGCCACGACGTCACCGTGCTCGAGCGGGAGGAGATCGTCGGCGGGCGGGCCGGGCTGCTGCGCGCGGGCGGGTTCCGGTTCGACACCGGGCCGGTCGTCATGACGATGCCCGAGCTGCTCCACGCGCCGCTCCGCGCCGTGGGCGCGGACCCCGAGCGCCTCGTGCCGATGCGCCGCCTCGATCCCGCCTACCGGGCCGTCTACGCCGACGGCTCCGAGCTGTCCGTCCGGGCCCACATGGCGGACCTGCGTGAGGAGGTGCGCCGGCTCTCCGGCGAGCGTGACGCCGCCGGCTTCGACCGCTTCCTCGACTGGCTCGAGGAGATGCACGAGGTCGAGTTCGACACCTTCATCGACCACAACTTCGACTCCCCGCTCGACCTCGTGCGCTCCCCCCTCACGGCCGCCCGCCTGCTGCGGCTCGGCGGTCTCGGCGCGCTCGGCCCGAAGGTCGCCTCGTTCTTCGACGACGACCGGCTCGTGCGGATCTTCGGCTTCCAGGCGCTCTACGCCGGGGTGGCGCCCGCGGCGGCCCGCGCGGTCTTCGCGGTCATCACGTACATGGACACCGTCCGCGGGGTCTTCTACCCCGAGGGCGGGATGCACGCCGTTCCCGCCGCGATGGCGACCGCACTCACCGACGCCGGCGGGACCGTGCACACGGGGGTCGAGGTCTCGGAGGTGCTGCGCCGCACCGACGGTGCGGTGGCGGGCGTCGCGACGTCCGACGGCACCCGCGTCGCCGCGGATGCCGTCGTCTGCACCGTCGACCTGCCCGTCGTCTACGACCGGCTGCTGCCGGGCCTCAGCGCCCCGCGGGTGGTCCGGCGCGGGTCGTACTCGCCATCGGCCGTCGTCTGGCACGTCGGCGTGCGCGGCACCCCGGGGCCGGAGGTCGGCCACCACAACATCCACTTCGGGCACGAGTGGGACACCGCCTTCGAGGCGCTCATCGACCGCGGCGAGCTGATGCCCGACCCCTCCCGGCTGGTCACCGTCCCGACGGTCACCGACCCGACGGCCGCGCCGGAGGGCTGTTCGACGCTGTACGTCCTCGAACCGGTGCCCCACACCGGCTCCGGTCTCGACTGGGGACGCGAGGCGGGCCCGATGCGCGAGCGGCTGCACGCGTTCCTCGACGCGGGTGGCTACCCGACCGACGTCGTCGAGGAGCGGCTGGTCACCCCCGACGACTGGGAGGCCCAGGGCCTGCACCTCGGCACCCCCTTCGCCCTCGCCCACACCTTCGGCCAGTCGGGTCCGTTCCGCCCGTCCAACGTCGACCGGCGCGTCCCCGGCCTCGTCTTCGCCGGCTCCGGCACCACCCCGGGCGTCGGCATCCCGATGGTCCTCGTCAGCGGCAAGCTCGCCGCCGAGCGGGTCCAGCAGTACGCGGGTGACGCCGTTCCCACCCCGCGGGCCACCGCCCGGGTGCCCCGGTGAGCGCCCCCACGCCGGTCGACGCGCACCTGGCCGCCGGGTACGCCCGCTGTGCGGAGGTGACCCGTGAGCACGGCACCACGTACTACTGGGGCGCCCGGCTGCTGCCGCGCGAGGACCGGCGGCACGTCTTCGCCGTCTACACGCTCGCCCGGCTCGCCGACGACATCGTCGACCTCGCCGGTCCGGAGCCGGGCCCGGAGACCGCCGCGGCGCTCGACGACTTCGAGGCCCGGTTCCACGCGGCCGTCGCGGCCGGCACGTCCGAGGACCCGGTCCTCGCCGCCGTCGCCGCCACGGTGCGCGAGCGACGCATCCCGGACGAGTGCTTCACCCGGTTCTTCGGCGCGATGCGCACCGACCTCACCCAACGCACCTACGAGACGTGGGATGACCTGCTCGGGTACATGGACGGCAGTGCCGCGGTCATCGGCGAGATGATGCTGCCGGTGCTCCACCCGACCACCGAGGCGGTCGCCCCGGCGCGATCCCTGGGCCTGGCCTTCCAGCTGACGAACTTCCTCCGTGACGTCGGCGAGGACCTCGACCGGGGCCGCGTCTACGTGCCGCAGGAGGACCTGCGGCACTTCGGGGCCGACCCGCACGCCCGTCGCGCCACCCCCGAGTGGCGGGCGCTCATGGCCTTCGAGATCGAGCGCAACCGGCGCCTCTACCGCGAGTCCGACGCCGGTCTCGCGGCACTCCCGCCCGCGTCGCGGCGCTGCGTCGCCACCGCCCGGGTCCTCTACGCGCGCATTCTCGAGCGCATCGAGGCCGCCGACTTCGACGTCTTCGCGGACCGGGCGCGGGTGCCCACCCCGGCGAAGGCCGCCCTCGCCGCCCGGATGGTGCTCACCCGCGACCCGCTGCGGCTCGTCCGTTCCGACCGTGCGGCGGCCGAGGCCGACCTCGGCTGGGTGTCGGACGACGACGTCGTCCTCGTCGACGCGTCCGGCGCCCCGACGGGGACGGCGCCGAAGTCCGCCGTGCACCACGACGCGACGCCGCTGCACCTGGCCTTCTCCTGCTACGTCGTCGACGACGCCGGCCGGCTGCTCGTCACGACGCGGGCGGCGAGCAAGCCGAGCTTCCCGGGCGTCGTGACCAACACCGTCTGCGGCCACCCGCACCCCGAGGAGCCGCTCGAGGACGCGGTGAGGCGGCGCGCGCGCTCCGAGCTCGGGGTCGAGGTCGCCGAGGTCCGTCTCGTCCTCCCCCACTTCCGGTACCGGGCGCTCATGGGCGGCATCGCCGAGAACGAGGTCTGCCCGGTGTACGTCGCCCGGGCCGCCGGGACGGTGGGGGCCCCCGACCCGGAGGAGGTCGACGACGTCACGTGGGTGCCGTGGTCGGAGTTCTCCGCGGACGTCCTCGCCGGGCGGCGGGTCGTCTCCCCGTGGTGCACCGAGCAGGTCCCCCTGCTCGACGCGCTGGGCCCCGACCCCCTCGACTGGCCGACCGCCGACCGTGCCGACCTCCCGCCGGCCGCGCTGCTCGTCCCCGAGTCCGCCGACTCGGTCGAGGCGGGCTGAGGGCACCCGTGGACGACCGGTACCAGTACCTGCTGCTCATGGCCGGGTGCGTGGCCATCACGCTGCCGCTGGAGTTCGTGCTCCGCGCCCGGGTCTACCGGCGTCCGGTGCGGCTGCTCGCGGCGCTGCTGCCGGTCGTGGCGCTGTTCGTCGCGTGGGACGTCCTCGGCATCGTCCGGGGCCACTGGACCTACAGCGAGCGCTACACCACGGGCATCCTGCTGCCGTTCGACGTCCCGCTCGAGGAGCTCGTCTTCTTCGTCGTCATCCCGATCTGCGGGCTGCTGACCTTCGAGGCGGTCGGCACGGCGCTCGGCCTCGTGCGCCGGTGGCGGGGGCAGGATGCCTGAGTACACCCTGCTCGCGGTCGTGTCGGTGCTGTTCACCGTCGCGGTGGAACGGTTCTGGCTCCGCACCGGCGTCTTCCGGACCGCGCGGTACTGGCTGTCGATGGCGATCGTGTTCGCCTTCCAGGTGCTCGTCGACGGCTGGCTCACGAAGCTGTCGGCACCGATCGTCATCTACGACGAGTCGCAGACCCTGGGCGTGCGCGTGCCGTGGGACATCCCCGTGGAGGACTACCTCTTCGGGTTCAGCATGGTCACCCTGACGATCCTGCTCTGGATGCGCTGGGGCCGACGACACGAGGAGGTGGCCGGATGACCGGCCGGAACTGGGTGCTGGCGGACGCGTTCGACCGCGCCGCACCGACCTACGACGCGATGGTCGCCCTGTCGCCGGGGTACCACGACCAGCTGCGCACTGCGGCCGAGGCGCTCGTCGAGCGACTGACCCGCGGCGCCGGCACACGGCGGTCCACCGTGCTCGACCTCGGCTGCGGCTCGGGGGCGTCCACGCAGGCCGTGCTCGACGCGTGGGCCACCGCCGGTCGCGACCCCGGCGCGCTCGAGGTCACCGGGGTGGACGCCTCGGAGGGGATGGTCGCGCAGGCCCGCGCCAAGACGTGGCCGGAGAGCGTCGACCTCGTCGTCTCCGACGCGGTGGCCCACCTGCGCGGGCTGCCGGACGCCTCGGTCGACGGCGTGCTCGGCGCCTACCTCCTGCGCAACGTGCCGGACCGCGCCGCCCTCGTCGCCGAGGTGGCGCGGGTGCTGCGCCCCGGTGGCGCCTTCGTCATCCACGACTACTCGGTGGCGGGGAGCGTTCGGGCGCAGGCGATCTGGGCAGCGGTGTGCCACGGCATCATCATCCCGCTCGCCGTCGTGAAGCGCTCCGACGTCCCTCTGCACCGGTACCTCTACACGAGCGTCCGCGACTTCGACTCGGTCGAGCGCATCTGCGAGCGCCTCCAGTCGGCCGGGCTCGTCGACGTCCGCCACCGCTCCTACCCGGGGTGGCAGGACGGCGTCGTCCACACCGTCGTCGGGAGCGCGCCCGCGTGACGCCCTGGCCCCGTACCCCGAGGTACCGTCCCGGCAGGGACCGGCGCGCGGTCTTCCACCCCCCGCCGGAGCCGACGGGAGAGCGCGGCACACCGGGCGACCGGCACGTCGTCGTCGTCGGCGGCGGGATCGCGGGGCTGACCGCGGCGCTCGGGCTCGCCGAGCGGGGGGTGCGGGTCACCCTGCTCGAACGCACCGAGCGGCTGGGCGGCCGGGTGGCGTCCTGGTCGGTGACGCTGCCCGACGGCACGCCCGCGCAGATGAGCCGCGGCTTCCACGCGTTCTTCCGGCAGTACTACAACCTGCGGGCCGTGCTGCGGCGCACCGACCCCACGCTCGACGGACTGCGCCCCCTCACCGACTACCCGCTCGTCCGCGAGGGCGGCGTCGCCGACTCGTTCGCCGGCATCCCGCGCACCCCGCCCTGGAACCTCGCCGCGTTCGTCGTCCGCAGCCCCAGCTTCGACCTCGCCGGGCTGCGCGGTGTCGACGTGGAGCAGGCGCTCGGCCTCCTCGACGTCGACTTCCCCCGGTCCTTCACCGCGCTCGACGGCGTGAGCGCCGCCGAGGTTCTCGACCGGCTGCGCTTCCCCGAGGACGCCCGCCACCTCGCGCTGGAGGTCTTCGCCCGGAGCTTCTTCGCCGAGCCGAGCGAGTTCTCGGGCGCCGAGCTGCTCGCGATGTTCCACCTGTACTTCGTCGGGTCGGCCGAGGGGCTGCTCTTCGACGTCCCGCGCGACGACTACGACGGCACCCTCTGGGGCCCGCTCGGCGCGCACCTCCACGGCCTCGGGGTGGAGGTGGCCGTGGGCCGGGAGGTGACGACCGTCCTCGACGGCGCCGGTGGCCGGCTCGCGGTGCACCACCGCGCTGCGGGGGGCGGCGACCCGGGGCAGGTGCTCGACGCCGACGCCGTCGTCCTGGCGCTCGACCCGGTGGGGCTGCGTGAGGTCGTCGCCGGCTCCCCGCGGCTCGGCGGCGGGGACGACGCGGGCCGGGCCTGGCGCGAGCAGGTCGCCGGGGTGCGCTCGGCCCCCGCGTTCGCGGTCTGGCGCCTCTGGTTCGAGGGCCGGGTCCGGGCCGAGCGGCCCCCCTTCCTCGGCACGAGCGGGTACGGCCCGCTCGACAACGTCTCGGTGCTCGAGCGCTTCGAGGACCACGCGACGGAGTGGTCCTCGAGCCACGGCGGCTCGGTCGTCGAGCTGCACGCGTACGCCCTCCCCGACGGCACGGACGAGGCCGACCTCCGGGAGCGGATGCTCGCCGCGCTGCACCGGGTCTACCCCGAGACCGCCGGGCTGGACGTGGTGCACGACGAGTGGCTCGTCGAGCGCGACTGCGTCCTCGTCGGCCTCGAGCCGTGGGCCTCGCGCCCGGGCGTCGCGACCCCCGACGCGCGGCTCGTCCTCGCCGGGGACGCGGTGCGCTGTGACCTGCCGGTGGCGCTCATGGAGCGGGCCGCGACGACCGGCTGGCTCGCCGCCGACCGGCTGCTCACCGGGTGGGGGCTCCCGGGCCACGGCGTGTGGTCGGTGCCGCTGACCTCACGGCTCGGTCGGGTACCCGCCCTCGCCCGTCGCGGCCTGCGCGCCTACCGGTCGGCCCGCTCCGGCTGAGGCCCGGTCGGGTCCGCGCCGGCCTCCAGCGCCTCGGTGAGCAACGCGACGAGCGCCTCGAGCTGCACGTCGGCCGAGGAGCCGATCTCCTCGTCGGACCCGTCGAGGGCCCGCGCGGCGAGCCCCGCCTTGTCGTCGATGAGCTGGGCGAGCTTGGGGTCGATGGTCTGGGCGGCGATGATCCGCCAGGCCGTGACCGGCTCGGTCTGGCCGATCCGGTGCACCCGGTCGATCGCCTGCGTCTGCTCCGCGGAGGTCCACGACAGCTCGGCGAGCACGACGTTCGAGGCGACCTGGAGGTTGAGCCCGACGCCGGCCGCGGTGAGGGAGCACACGACGACGGCGACGTCGGGGTCGGTGAGGAACGCCTCGACGTTGGCCTTGCGGACCGCCGGGGTCTGGTCGCCGCGGATCGAGGCGTAGCCGATGCCCCGCGCGGCGAAGGTCTGCTCCGCCGTGTCCATGACGTCGACGTGCTTGGCGAAGAAGACGACCTTGCCGACGTTGCGGGCGAGCTGGGCGGCGTAGTCGGCGGCGAGGCCGGCCTTGGCCTGCCCGATGCGGCGCATCACCGTGAACACGTTGTCGCCGGTCTTGTCGGACCCGGCGTTCTTGCGCTCCGAGGCGGCGACCCGGCGCACCAGCTCGTGGTCGATGCCCTCGGCCGACGGCTCACCGGCGCGTGCCGCCAGGGCCGCCTCGTAGCGGGCGACGAGGCGGCGGGCCAGCTCCTGCTCCGCGGCCCGGATCGAGCGACCGGCCTCGTCGTCGAGCTCGACCGGGAGGTCCGCGATGCGGCGGGCCGGGATGTCGGAGGCGACGTCGACCTTGCGCCGACGGACGATGCCGAGGTCGATGACGCTGGTCCGCGCGGCGGCGTAGAACCCCTGCGACGCCGGCGTGAGGCCGGTGGCCTCGAGGGCCGCCATCAGGGCGTGCCGGGGCTTCGCACCGTCGATCCACCCGAGGAACTGCCAGATGGCCCGGAAGTCCTCGATGTCGTTGATGAGCGGGGTGCCCGTCAGGGCCATGAACAGCGCCCGGGCGTTGCGGGAGCGGATCCGCTCCGACAGCTCGAGCACGTGCTGCGAGCGCTTGGACGTCTTGTTCTTGATGAAGTGCGCCTCGTCGACGACCATGCCGCGGAAGCCGTGGCTCCCCAGCCAGCCGACGTGGCGGTCGAGGATCTCGTAGTTGACGATGACGATGTCGGCGAAGCCGTCGATGGTGTCGCCGTCCCCGTGGACGACCGTCGCCGGGTGGCGCGGCGTCCACAGCTCGGCCTCGTGCGCCCAGTTCGCCTTGACGACGTTCGGGACGACGACGAGGAGCGGGAAGGCGTCCGCGGCATCGGCCGCGAGCAGCGCCTGGGCGGTCTTGCCGAGGCCCGGCTCGTCGGCGAGCAGGAAGGTCCGGTGGCCGGCCGCGGCCGCCGCCACGACCTGGGCCTGGTGGTGCATCAGCTCGAGGTCGCGGATGCCGTGCACGACGTCCGAGGGCTCGGGCAGCGGCATGCACGTGGCGTCGCCGCCGTACTCGAAGGCACGGAACAGCGGGGTGAGCAGCTCCCAGTCACCGAGCCGGTTGGTCCGCGGGCGGGGTGCGGGCACCGCGGAGAAGTCCGGCGCCAGGAAGGGGTTGGCCAGCTGGCGGGCGATGACCGTCTTCGGCACCACCCGACGGGCCGACCCCTGGTCCGCGGCGGGCGTGGGCTCCGGCTCCGGCTCCGGCTCCGGCTCGCGCCCGGCGGCGCGGAGCAGGTCGTTCTTGAGGCTCACCGCCGCCGACGAGACGACAGCGCCCTCGGCGAGCAGCTCGAGGAGCGTCGTGTCGCGGGCGGCGGTCTTCGCGAGGATCGTCGCGATGCCGTCGAGCCGGGTCAGACCGGAGGTCCGCTCGGCCTCGGACGTCTCGGGGTCCCCCTTGAGCCGGGCCCGCTCCTCCCGCACGAGGAGGGCGACGACCTGGTACGCCGTGCGCTCGTTCGGGCGGACGCGGCCACGCTGGGCGGCGGCCTCGATCCTCCGGACGGTCTTGGCCAGGACGGGGATGAGGCCCTCGTCGTCGGCGCGCGGACGACGCCGGTCGCGCGGCGGGGTGCGGCGCGCGCCGGTCCGGTGCGGGGCTTGCGATGCCAAGCGGATCCTTCTGCTGCTGGGTCGGGCACGGTGTGGGCCGACGAGGACGTCGAGCCCACCGTGCATGGGGCGCCACGGGCGCGGCGCCGACGGCTCGGGCCACCGGCCCGGGCGAGCGCACCGGGGGCCAGGCCCTGGCCCCCGTGTCGCGATGCGTCCCGCCAGACCACGGGACGCACACACCAGCGTACGCGGTCCACCCCGAGGACGCGCAGCCTGTGCTCCCTCGGTCGTTCCCGAGGGCGTGAGCGCACGCGTCGGTGACCCCGCCCACCTCGGCGTAGCGTGGTGGGCGAACGACGCGAGAAGTCGACGGTCACCGACCGTCGGGCGTGCGGGACGCCAGGTCGCCGAGCACCGGCGCGGACGTCCCCGGGCGCCGGCTGCCTGGCGGAGCGTTCGCGAGCGAAGGACGTGCCGTCATGGCCACCTGCACCCGCCCCACCGGCCGGTCCGGCACCACCCGCGGGACGGCGGGCACCCCCACCGTCGTCCCGGTCGCGGCGGCGACGCGATGACGCAGACCGCGGCCGCCGAGACGCCCCCCGGCAGCATCGTCGTCGGTCACGACGGCTCCGAGTGGTCCGAGGGTGCCCTGGACTGGGCGGTCGACCAAGCGACCTGCGAGTCACGGCCGCTCACCATCGTCCACGCGCTCGCGCCGATGGATGCCCAGAGCGTGGCCCCCTACGCCGCCGCGGGCCTCGAGGTCGTGCGGCTCGTCGAGGACGCACGGGCGGCCGCCCAGGCCATGCTCGCCGCCGCCACCGCCCGGGCGCTCGCCCGCGAACCCGGGGTCGACGTGCACCACCTCCTGGTCATCGCGGACCCGCGCACCGTCCTGCTCGACCTCAGCGAGCGTGCCGCGATGGTCGTCGTCGGATCCCGGGGCCGGGGGCCCGTCGCCAGCCTGCTGCTGGGGTCGGTGAGCGTCTCGGTCGCCCGGCACGCGAGCTGTCCCGTCGTCGTCCGGCGCTCCCGCGAGCCGGTGACACCCGTCCTCCGGGTCGTCGTGGGTGTCGACGGGACCTCGGACTCCCTCCCCGCCGTCGAGTTCGCCTTCCGGGTCGCGTCGCTCCGCCGGAGCACGCTCGCGGTCCTGCACTGCGCGAGGCCGTCATCTCCGGTCGCCGCCGCCCCGGACGCCCCGCCCCCGCCGGACCTCTCGGACGAGCGTGCCCTCGTCGCCGAGTCCCTCGCCGGGATGGCGGAGCAGTTCCCCGACGTCGAGGTGACGGTGCACGTGGCCTCCGGGGCCGCGGCGCACGAGCTCGTCGATGCCTCGGGCGAGTACGACCTCGTCGTCGTGGGTCACCACCGGGTCGGGCACCTGCGCGAGCTCATCGACGACTCCGTCGCCGCAGCAGTCCTCGAGCACGCCTCCGGGGTGGTCGCCGTGGTCCCGTCCGGGCTCGCCGAGCGCGGCTGAGCGGCACCGCGCCCACCGTCAGCGGCGGCCGCTCACGGCGTCCGGACGATGTCGACCGAGATCTCGACGGCCACCTCCGGCCCCCGGTTCTCGAGCCAGTGGAGGGTGTGCCGGTCCTCCGGCCAGCCCGGGCCGGGCCCGTACTCGGTGTCGACCCCGTCGCGGTGGTCGGTGATCGTGCCCGCGAGCACGTAGACCGTCCCGGGTCGGCCCCGGTGGTCGTGCAGCGGGCCGAACACCCCACCCGGCTCGATGGTCACCCTCCGCATCCGGAGCTCGTGACCGTCCAGGCCCTCGATCTCACCGGCGAGGTCGACCGTCGCCAGCAGCTCGACCGTGACGCCACGCGACTCCGGGACCGCCTGTGCATCGCTCATCGGGCCCTCCTTCGGGGTGCTCCCCGAGCGTCCTCCCGCGAGGCCGTTCCCGGCAAGACCGCTGGCGCTCCCTGTTCCGGCTGCGGACCCCGGCGGCCGGGCCACGCTCGAGATCGCCAACCCTTTGTCGACGACGCGAGCGCCGCGACCGAGGTGGCGGTGGACGGCGGGGCGGCGCCGGTTGCCCCACCGACCCGCACCCCGTGGGACTCGGTCAACGCGCGACTCGATGCCCCCGGCGGCATCCACCTGACCCTCTTCCAGGAGCTGGGCACCCCCGACTGACCCGTTCCCGGGCCAGGCCGACCGACGCCCCGGAGCATCGGCCCCGGTCGGGGAACGCGCCCGCCGGCGTAGTGTCGAGGGAGGGTCCGACCCAGCCCGCGACGCGTGCCCGCGCCGGGGCCGCCGGACCCGGACACCCCCACGGTGTCCCACGGGAGCGAGGACGACCATGACGGTCTGGTTCGACGACGACATCAGGATCGACTGCGGCATCGAGGACGTGAGGCGGTCCGTCGAGGACCTCGGCACGCACTACGCAGGGGTCGTCGGGTGCCTGCCCGGGCTGACGACCGTCGAGCTGGTCGACCAGTCGAGCGACTCGGTGACCATCAGGACCAACGAGGGGACCATGCGGAGGACGAACATCTCCACGAGCGTCGACCCCCTCCGCGTCGTCATCGAGCTCGATGAGGAGTACGAGGCCGGGTCGAAGGTCACGACGAGGTCGCACTTCCGCGACGAGTTCACGACCGACGGTTCAGCGGTCACCCTCCGGGTGGTCATCAGCGACGTCCGGGCCGACGGGTTCCTGGGCTTCCTGTACCGCACCTTCGGCGGCTCCAGGATGGGCAAGGCGTTCCTCACGGCGAACGCCGACCACCTCCAGCAGCGGACCAGCCGGGCCTGAGCTCAGCGGGACGTCCCCGCCTGGCGGCGGCGCATCTCGTACCGGCGCGCGGCGTACTCGAGGTCGTCGGCCCACAGCTGGGTGGCCGACGCCCGCATCCCGACCTGGACGAGCCGCGCCATCCGCCGCGCGACGGCGAACCCCACGCGGTCCGACGTCGCGACGACCGCCTCGGTCATCACGGTGCGCGCGGGGTGCACCCCCGGCGCGGTGACCGGGGTCGCGTGCGTCTCGACGACGCTCCCCGTGCCCTCGCCGTCGGTGATCGTCATGACGATGGTGTGCGAGTCGGGGCAGGTGAACTCGGCCCGCACCGGCACCGCGAAGGTGCGCCCGAGCCGGTACGCGACGTCGAGGACGAGCCGGTCGTCGGAGGAGGCAGCGTCGTCGACCCGGAGGTCGCTGAAGGCGTACGGGTGCAGCCAGGCGCCGTGCCAGGGGTCGAGCCGGTTGGCCATGATGTCGCGAGGTTCGCACGTCGCGGCGAGCGAGATGACCGAGGCGATGGACTCCTCCGGGCGCGGCCGGGCACCCAGCACCGGGCGGTCGGTGGGCTCCACGCCGTCCTCCACCGGGCCGAGCCGCACCCACACGAGGATGCCGTCGTCGTGCGCGGCGTAGCTGTTCCACGAGGGGGTCGTGTCGCGGCCGAGGGGCATCCCGTGCCACGTGCACAGCACCGTGCCGTCGACGACGTCACAGCCGTCGAGCCGCGCCCCGAGGTGCGGGCAGGCCCCGGGGCCGGCGAGGAGCGACCCGTCCGCGTCCCGCCACAGCACGACCTCGCGACCGGCGACGGTCCGCACGAGGGAGCGACCGGGGGGCACCTCGCCCGACGCCCCCGCGACGAGCCAGCCGTGGGTGGGGCGGCGCTGCGCGGCGGCGACGGCGCGGTCGATGCGGGCCGGGCGGGCCTCCCGCCACGTCCCCCGGAGGTGGGCGGGGTCGGTCTGGGGCAGGTACCGCACCGGGACGCGGCTGCGCACCTCGGCACGCCAGGACCGGTCCACTCGCAGCAGGCTCACCGCCCCACGCTAACCCGGGGCGGACCACCCCGGCCACACCGTCGCGACGAGGTTCGACGGTGCGGGAGGATGTGGCGGTGAACCTCCTCGACGGCGCGCTGCGCCTCACGGCGACCGGCGAGCTCGCCCCCGAGCACGCCTGGGCCCGCTACACCGAGCCGCGGCGCTGGTCGGTGTGGGCACCGCACATCCGCGAGGTCGACTACCCCCACGAGGTGGTGCGGCCCGGGACGAGCGGCCGGGTCACCGGCGTGGGCGGGGTCGTCGCGGTGTTCCGGGTCGACGCGGTCGACCACGACGCCCGCACCTGGGCGTGGAGCGTGCGCTCCGGGCCGCTGCGGCTGTCCCTCGAGCACGGCGTCGAGGCCGCCGCCGAGGGCAGCACCGCGTGGGTCGTCACCCACGCCCTCTGGCCGGTGGCCCTGTCGTACGCCCCCGTGGCGCGCTGGTCGCTGGGCCGGTTGGTCACTCCGTGAGCGCCCTGGCGCGCGAATGGCGGCGGACGCGCTACGCTTGTCCCAGTTGTTGAGCTTTCCGTTGTGACGTAGTAGCACCATGGTCCCACCCGGGGCCCGAGGCACTTTCTGAGCAGAGGTACGCACCAGGCATCACCAACACCGGGCGTACCGACAGGCGGCACGCCCTCCCAGAAAGAAGATCTCCATGGCTACTGGCACCGTGAAGTGGTTCAACGCTGAGAAGGGCTTCGGCTTCATCGCCCCCGACGACGGCTCCGCCGACGTCTTCGCCCACTACTCGGCGATCAACTCGAACGGCTACCGTTCGCTCGACGAGAACGCCAAGGTCGAGTACGAGACCACCCAGGGTCAGAAGGGTCCGCAGGCGGCGAACATCACCGTCATCGGCTGACCAGCTGAACCCGCGCCGCGAGGCGCACCGCGAACGCCGCCCGGCACCGCCGGGCGGCGTTCGTGCGTCCGCGCTCAGGAGACGGGGCGGTCCTCGACGTCGATGACGATGCCGGCCCGCGGGCTCCGCCGGATGCCGACGACCCCGGTCACCTTGTCGACGAGGTCCGAGAAGCGTGCCGGCAGACCGTATTTCGCGACCACGCCGGCCCGGACGGCGGCAACCTCCGCGGGCGTGCGCACGACGACCGCGTCGCCCCGGAAGGTGGGGGCGCCGTCGGCGACCCTGCCGCGCAGGTCGCACGGCCGGAGCTCGACCCGCGAGGTGTGTGCGAGCCGCTTGGTCTTGCCCGTGGCGTCGAGGGTGATGGCGACGAAGTGGCCGCTCCCGTCCGCGGCGGGGGCGAGCCACACGGGGGTCGAGACCGGTGCCCCGGTCCTGCGGAAGGTCGTCAGCGAGACGTACGTCGCGGACGCGAGGGGGTGCTCGGAGGCGGTCACGGGGTGGCGCCGGACGGGACCGGGGCCGGTGTGGCCCGCCGCACGTAGAGCTGCTTGCGCACCCGCGCCACGACCGTGCCGTCCGCGGCGACGACGTCGACCGCGAACCACCGGAGCACCTTCTCGCCCGTATCGGCCGCGGCCCGCACCTCGTCGACGACCGCCGGGTCGAGGACGAACTCGGCCGTCACCGACGACCTTCCGGGAGAGACGAACTCGATCTCGCCGGCCTTGTCCCAGACGACGTAGCCCGGCCCCAGGTTGCGGATCATCATGATCATCCAGAACGGGTCGGTCATCGCGAACAGCGACCCCCCGAAGAGCGTCCCGACGTAGTTCGACGTCAGCCGCGAGCGCCGCAGCCGGACCACGACCCGCCGGAAGTCCGGCGAGACCTCGAGGAGGTGGATGCCGGTGAGCAGGAACGGGGGCCAGAGGTTCATCCCGCGGCGCAGGCCGGTGGCGCCGTTGAAGGCACTCTTGATGCGGCCGACCTGCTGGGCGGGGCGCTGGCTCGTCGTCGTCACCCGACAAGGCTAGGCGCCCGCGTCGTGGGCCCCGGTAACGTCTCGGGGATGAGCACCATCGACCTCAACGCCGACCTCGGCGAGTCCTTCGGCGCGTGGGTGCTCGGGGACGACGAGGCGATGCTCGAGGTCGTGACGAGTGCCAACGTCGCCTGCGGCTTCCACGCCGGCGACCCCATGACGCTGCGCCGCACCGTGGCGGGCGCGGTGGGCGCCGGCGTCGTCGTCGGGGCCCAGGTCTCGTACCGCGACCTCGCCGGCTTCGGCCGACGGCGCATCGACGTCGACCCCACCGACCTCACGGCCGACGTCCTCTACCAGCTCGGCGGGTTGGAGGCGATGTGCCGGGTCGCCGGCACCCGGGTGCGCTACGTCAAGCCGCACGGAGCCCTCTACAACACCGTGGCGGTCGACGAGGGCCAGGCCCGCGCGGTCGTGGCCGCCGTCGTCGCCTACGACCCCTCGCTCCCGGTCCTCGGACCGCCCGGTTCCGTCCTGCTCCGCGTCGCGGAGGCCGAGGGCCTGTCCACCGTGCCGGAGGCGTTCGCCGACCGCGGCTACACGGCGGAGGGACGGCTCGTCGCGCGCTCGGAGCCCGGTGCACTGCTCACGGACCCGGACGAGGTCGCCGCCCGGGTCCTCCGGATGGTGGCCGAGGGCGTCGTCACGGCGGTCGACGGCGCCGAGGTCGCGGTCGACGCGAGGTCGGTGTGCATCCACGGGGACACCCCGGGCGCGGTGGCCATCGCGACCGCCGTGCGGGACGCGCTCCGCGACGCCGGCACCGTCCTGCGGTCCTTCACCGGCCCGTGAGCGAGCAGGGCGTCCGGGTCGAGGTGCTCCCGATGGGGGAGCACGCGCTCCTCGTCGAGGTGGCCGACCTCGAGGCGGTCCTCGCGCTCGAGCAGGCCCTGCGCCGGCTCGTGGGGTCGGGTGACCCGCCGTGGACGACCGTCGTCGACGTCGTCCCCGCGGCCCGGACGCTCCTGCTCGTCACCGCGGCGGGCACGGACCCGACCTCCCTCGCGCAGGCCGTCCAGGAGGCCGCCGCCGGCACCGACCCCACCGCGCCCCCCGCCCCCGACGGCCCCACGGTCACCGTCCCGGTGCGCTACGACGGCCCGGACCTCGAGGAGGTGGCCCGGCTCACCGGGCTCGCCGCCGACGAGGTCGTCGCCGCCCACACCGGGACCGGCTGGCGGGTGGCGTTCGGCGGCTTCGCCCCGGGGTTCGCCTACCTCGTCGGCGGCGACCCGCGGTTGACCGTGGCCCGCCGCCGGTCGCCCCGGACCACCGTGCCCGCCGGCTCGGTGGGCCTCGCCGGGGAGTTCTCGGGCGTCTACCCGCGGGCCTCCCCCGGCGGCTGGCAGCTCATCGGCTCCACCGAGCTCGTGCTCTGGGACGACCGGCGTGACCCACCGGCCCTGCTGCGGCCCGGCACGGTCGTCCGCTTCGTCGACGAGGCGTCCCGGTGAGCGCCGCGCTCGAGGTGGTCCGCACCGGGCCCCTCGCGCTGCTCCAGGACGCCGGCCGGCCCGGGTTCGCCGCGGTCGGCGTCGGGCCCTCCGGTGCCGCCGACCGGGCGTCGTACCACCTCGCGTGCCGGCTCGTCGGCCACGAGGACGCCCCGGCGGCCGTCGAGGTGCTGCTCGGCGGGCTCGTCCTGCGGGCGCGAGGCGCCGTGACGATCGCGCTCACCGGGGCCCCGGCGCCGGTGACGGTGGACGGACGCCCGGTGCCGCACGCCGCCGTCGTCGAGCTCCCCGACGGCGCGGAGCTGGCCCTCGGGACGCCGGCCACCGGGCTGCGCACGTACCTCGCGGTGCGCGGCGGCCTCCTGGCCGACCCGGTGCTCGGGTCGTGCTCGACGGACACGCTCTCGGGCGTCGGCCCGCCCGCCCTGGGCGCCGGGGACGTGCTGGCGGTCGGGCGCGCTCCCACCACCTTCCCGACCCTCGACGCGGCACCCCTCCCGGGGGCCGGGAGGACCGGCGCCGGAGCATCCCTGCTCGATCTGCTGCCGGGCCCGCGCTCTGCATGGGTCGGCGGGCTCGCCGCGCTCACCGGTCGCGACTGGGTGGTCGGCCCCCGCAGCGACCGCGTCGGCGTGCGGCTCGACCCCGTGGGGTCGGCCGTGACCCGCGTGGACGCCCACCGGGACGCCGAGCTGCCGAGCGAGGGGATGGTGCGCGGCGCCGTCCAGCTGCCACCGGACGGGCATCCGGTGGTCTTCCTCGCCGACCACCCGGTGACCGGCGGCTACCCCGTCGTCGCCGTGCTCGTGGACGCCGCGACCGACCGGGCCGCGCAGCTCCGGCCCGGCCAAGGGGTGCGGCTGCGCGTGGCCCGCGGCTGAGTCCCGGTCACCGCCCGAGCCCGGTCAGCGCCCGAGGTGCGCGAGGAGCAGGGCCGCGGGGCCCGTGCCGACGGGCTCGCACGGTGGGGCGAACCGGGCGCCCCGCCGCTCCACCGGTACCCGGCGCACCGCCACCGGCAGCAGCGCGGCCGCGAGCAACGGGGGGAGGTCCTCGGGGCGCCCGCGCGCGCGGGCGACGTCCCAGCCGTGGACGGCGATCTCGAGCGCGGCCACCTCCACCGCGACGTCCGGGTCGAGCAGCGCGCCCCCGACGTCGACCCCGTCGCGCCGGCCGCCACGCAGCCAACCCTCGAGCAGCACGCACCCGAGCACCCGGAGGTGCTCCGCGAGCACGGACGGCCGGGTGGACTCCGGCGGCGGCCCGGCGAGCGCCATCCGGCCGAGCGAGAGCTCCGTCACGACCTCGAGCGAGTCGACCATGTGCGCGAGGAGGTCGGCGAGGGTCCAGCGGGTGCAGGGGGTCGGTCGGGCGCCCTCGTCGTCAGCCGTCCCCGCGAGGGCACCGCGCGTCCACGCGAGGGAGCGCTCGAGGAGCTCGAGGTCGACCCCGGGGCGCACGCTCGCGGGGGCCACCGTCAGACCCCCGGGTGGGCGGGGACGTCCTCCGGCCCGAGCTCGGCCGGGAGGCCGGCGAGGGCGAAGTACGCCGGGTCGAAGAAGACCACGGCGTGCCGCACGAGCGCCGCGTCGAGGTCGAGCACGTGGAGCTGGAAGGGGCGGTAGACGTCGTCGCCGGCGGGTCCCTCCTCGCGCATGTAGAGCCCGAAGGCGGGCTGGCCGTTGCACCGCGTCGCGACGAGGGGCATGTCGTAGGAGCCGCCCGGGCACTGGGTGCCGACCAGCTCGGCGATCGTCCGAGGCCCCTGGTACCAGCCGGCGAACGGTGGCATCTCCCAGACGGCGTCGTCGGTGAAGAGCCGGGCGATGGCGTCGACGTCCTTGCGCCAGAAGGCGTCGACGTACCGGTCCAGCAGGTCGCGCTGGTCGTCCGTGAGCTCGCCCACCGGCTCGTCGGGTGAGGGGGCCGCGGCCCCGATCGTCGCGCGGGCCCGCTGGAGGGCGCTGTTGACCGAGGCGACGGACGCCCCGGTGGCCTCCGCGACCTCGGCGGCGCTCCACCTCAGGACGTCCCGCAGGACGAGGACCGCCCGCTGCCGCGGGGGGAGGTGCTGGAGGGCCGCGACGAAGGCGAGCCGCACGGTGTCGCGGTCGACGACGACGTCGGCGGGGTCGGCCGTGCCGAGCAGGGCGGCGTCGGGCAGGGGCCCGAGCCAAGGCACCTCGGTGCGTTCGTCGAGCGGGTCGGCGCCACCGGAGGACGGCGCCCCGAGCCCGGTCGGGAGCGGGCGGCGGTCCTTGCCCTCGAGGGCCGTGAGGCAGACGTTGGTCGCGATCCGGTGCAGCCAGGTGCGCAGCGAGGACCGGCCCTCGAACGCGCCGTAGGAGCGCCAGGCGCGCAGGTAGACCTCCTGGACGAGGTCCTCGGCCTCGCTCGGCGACCCGGTCATCCGGTAGCAGTGCGCGAGCAGCTCGCGGCGGTAGCGGGTCACGGCGTCGTCGAAGGCGGGGTCGACCCCCGCAGTCGAGCCCGTCTGCGTCGACGTCATCGTCGGTCCTCCTCCCGGCGCCGGCGGCGCCTCACCCCGTACCGACCGGTCGCGGGCCCGAAAATCATCGTGCGACGCCGATGATTTTCGTCGTACCGTCGGGTCGATCCCACCATGACGACCACCGACTCCACCAGCGTCTCCGCTCCCGGGGCCGCCCGCGCCACCACGGCCGGCGGCTCCTACCCCGTCCTGCGCTGGCTCGTCGCGGCGACGTTCACGGTCATCCTCAACGAGACCGTCATGGTCAACGCGATCCCCCGTCTCATGGCCGAGTTCGAGGTCACCGCGCGGGCCGCCCAGTGGCTCTCGACGGCCTTCATGCTGACGATGGCGGTCGTCATCCCGGTCACCGGGTGGTTCCTCCAGCGGGTGACGACCCGCACCGCGTTCACGGTCGCGATGTCGGTCTTCGCCGCGGGGACGGTGCTCTGTGCCGCGGCCCCGACCTTCCCGGTCCTCGTCGGCGGTCGGGTCGTCCAGGCCGTGGGCACCGCCGTGATGATGCCGCTGCTCATGACGACGCTCATGACGGTCGTCCACGAGCGGGACCGCGGCCGGGTCATGGGCAACGTCACGCTGGCGATCTCGGTCGCCCCGGCGCTCGGCCCGGCCCTGTCCGGCCTCGTCCTCGGCGTCGCCGGCTGGCGCTGGCTCTTCCTCGTCGTCCTGCCCGTGGTCGCCCTCGTCTCGGTGCAGGGTCTGCGGCGGCTCACCGACGTCGGCGAGACCCGGGTGAGCAGCGTCGACTGGTCGAGCGTGGTGCTGGCGGCGCTCGGGTTCGGTGGCCTGGTCTACGGGCTGAGCCGCATCGGCGAGCAGCAGCCCGGTGCGGTCCCCGCCCCGGCCTGGGTGCTCGGCGGGGTCGCGGTCGTCGCGGCGTTCGTGCTCCGGCAGCGGTTCCTGACCCGCCGGTCCGAGCCGCTGCTCGACCTGCGCACCCTGGCGCACCGCACGTACACGGTGTCGCTGACGCTGCAGTCCGTCGCGTTCCTCACGATGCTCGGCGGCATGATCCTCCTGCCCCTCTACCTCCAGGACCTTCGTGGCCTCACTCCCCTGCAGACCGGCCTCCTCGTCGCACCCGGCGGCCTCGCGATGGGCCTGCTCGGCCCGGTCGTCGGCCGGGTCTTCGACCGGGTCGGCGCCCGCCCCCTCGTCGTGCCGGGCTCGCTCGGCGTCCTCGCGGCGCTCACCGCGCTGAGCCGGATCGGCGAGACGACGCCGTACGCCCTGATCCTCGGCATCCAGGTCCTGCTCATGGTGAGCCTCGCCGCGCTCTTCACACCGGCCTTCACGCTCGGGCTGGGAGCCCTTCCGCCGCACCTGTACTCGCACGGCAGCTCGCTGCTCGGCACGGCCCAGCAGGTGTCCGCGGCGGTCGGCACGGCCCTCACCATCACCGTGCTGTCGTGGCGCTCGGCCGGGCTCGCGGCCCGCGGGGCGAGCGAGGCGGCCTCCTACGTCGGCGGGGTGCGCGCTGCCTTCGGGGTCGCGGCGGTGCTCGCCGTCGCGGTCGTCGTCCTCGCGGCGATGCTCCCCAACCGGCTGCCGCAGGGGGCGGTGCCGGAGCACGCGGTGACGGAGGAGGCCGAGCCCGTCAGCTGAGGCGGGTGGGGCGCGACGCGACCGGGGCTGCGCGCGGTCGCCGGTGCGCCGCGAGGCCTACGCTGCAGGGGACCCCGACCCCACCGGAGCCACGATGACCGACACCGCACCCCACGACCCCGACCGGCGGAGGGTGGCCCGCTCGGTCGTCGAGCAGCTCGGGGCCGCGGGGTTCCCCGGCGACGTGGTCGGACGCGTCGCCGAGGTGCTCGCCGCCGCCACGTCAGCGGCGCCCGCGGCCGCCCCGCCGCTGGAGGTCACCGAACCAGTGCTCGGCGTCGACGCGTGCGCGGGCGGATGGGTCGGTGCGCTGCTCGAACCCGGGGCGCCGCGTCCACGGATCGTCGTGGCCCCGACCATCGACGGCCTGGTGGAGGCGGTCCGCGAGTCCGCGAGCATCCGGGTCGTCGGCATCGACATCCCGATCGGCCTGCCGGACACCACGACCCGGCAGGCCGATGCCCTCGCGCGTGCGGCGCTCCCGGGCAAGGCGTCCTCGGTCTTCACGACCCTGACCCGTGCGGCCTACGAGGCCGAGGACCGCGCTGCCGCCGACGGCGTCAACCGCGGCCTGAGCGGGCAGGGCGTCGGCGCGCAGGCGTTCGCGCTCCGCGCGAAGATCCTCGAGGTCGACCGGTGGCTCCGGACCCGCCCGACCGTCGAGGTGCTCGAGGCCCACCCCGAGGTGTCGTTCGCCGCGATGGCCGGCTCGCCGCTCGCTCCGGGCAAGAAGACCGAGGCGGGGCGAGACGCGCGGTTGGCGGCGCTCGCCGCCGCGGGCATCGCGCGCCCGTCGGTGCTGTCGGGGAGCGGCTACGGGCCGGACGACGTCCTCGACGCCTGTGCGGTCGCCTGGACCGCGCACCGTCGGGCGGTCGGCCTCTCGCACAGCCTGCCCGACCCGCCGGAGGTCTTCTCGGACGGGATCCGCGCGGCCATCCACGTCTGAGCGTCGGGCTCTGGCCCGAGGGACGCGCCGGTGGGAGGGTGGCCCCATGACGTCCCGCGTCTCGCACACGACCATCGACTGCCACGACGCCTACGCGCTCTCCGAGTGGTGGAAGGGCGTCCTCGACTACGTCGACGTCGAGGACGACCCGAATCTCCCGGGGCACGAGGAGTGCCTGATCCTCAGCCGCGACGGCTCGCACCGCGTGCTGTTCATCGAGGTGCCCGAGGGCAAGTCGGTGAAGAACCGCGTGCACTTCGACCTCGAACCGGTCGAGGGCACCCGGGACGACGAGCTCGCCCGGCTGCTCGCCCACGGCGCGACCCAGGTGGCCGACCACCGCGGCCGGTACGGGCCGGGCACCGGCTGGGTGATCCTCGCCGACCCGGAGGGCAACGAGTTCTGCATCCTGCGCAACCGCGCCGAACGAGAGGCACCCTGATGTCCGACTGGAACCAGCAGATCATCGACGAGTTCCGGGCGAACGACGGGACGGTGACCACGATGGGCTTCGGCCGCGGGCTCGTCCTGCTGCACCACCTCGGCGCACGGACCGGGACCGAGCGGGTGACGCCGGTCGCCGCCCTCCGTGGCGACGGCGGCTCCTGGCTCGTCGCCGCCTCGAAGGCCGGCGCCCCGGACAACCCGGACTGGTACCACAACCTGCGGGCCCACCCCGAGGTCGAGATCGAGACGCCGGACGACGGCACCGTCGAGGTGCGGGCACGCGTGCTCGAGGGCGCCGACCGCGACGCCGCCTGGGCACGGTTCACCGAGGCGTCCGAGGGGTTCCGGTCCTACGCACAGAAGACGAGCCGGGTCATCCCGGTCATCGAGCTGGCACGCCGGTAGCCCGCCGCAGCAGGACCGCCGTGAACTGCTGGGTGCTGCCCCAGGGCGTCACGTGGTCCTCGCCGCTGGTCGCGACGAGCTCGAAGCCGGGGAACTCGGCGACGAGCTCGTCGTGGGTGTACCGCACGATCGGCAGCCCCGAACAGGTCGTCGGGCCGTTCGGGCCGAAGGTCGCGACGACGACCCAGCCGTCCGGTGCGAGGCACCGGTCGAGGGAGGCGAGGTAGTCCTCCCGTTCGTCGGGCTCGGTGAGGAAGTGGAAGACCGCTCGGTCGTGCCACAGCGCGTAGCGCCGGCCGGGGCCGAGGTCGAGGACGTCCGCCACCTCGAGCACGACGTCCCGCCCGGCGTCACCCAGACGGTCGCGCACGGTCTGCAGGGCGGTGGCCGACAGGTCGATGGCGGTGAGGTCGGTGTACCCGCGCTCGAGGAGGTGGTCCACGAGCGTGGACCACCCGGCGCCCACGTCGATGACCGGCTGGTCCCGCCCGACCCCGGTGGCGTCGACGAGCCCGAGGGACAGCTCGGGTACCGACTGCCACCACGAGACGCCGTCGACGTCCTTGGAGTCGTGCACGCCCTCCCAGAAGTCCTTGCGGCCACTCGCGTCCTCGGGTCGCCAGGGGTCCGTCGCGTCCTCGCCCACGGCAACGACAGTAGACCCCTCCGCGCAGCGCGGCACCGGACCGTAAGGAGTCCGTCACCGCTCCACAGGGGGCCGGACGTCCGTTCGGCACCTACGGTCAGAGGATGAACCCCGATGACGCGCGGTCCGTCAGCACTCCCCTCGGTGCGGTGGCCCGGCTCGTCGACGGGGGCGGCATGGACTGCGGGAGCGGTCTGCTGCTCCTCATCACCCGGGCGATGCGCCGGCTCGAGCACGGTGACCTCCTGGCGGTGCGCAGCGCCGAGTTGTCGGTCCGCACCGACCTGCCCGTGTGGGCCGAGCTGGTCGGGCACGACGTCGTGCAGGAGTACGCCGAGACCGACGACGGACCGTGGTGGTTCGGGGTCCGCAAGGTGGTCGGGACGGCCGTCGACACGATGTTCAGCCAGGGCGACCGGACGCCGGTGGGGCAGCGGCTCTGGGTCTACACGAACTTCGACTGCAACCTCGCGTGCACGTACTGCTGCGCCCAGTCCTCGCCGAAGGCCGTGGCGCGGCGCTTCCCCCTCGACGTGGCGCAGGATGCCTTCGCCGAGTTCCGTGACCTCGGAGGCCACGAGCTGTTCCTCACCGGCGGCGAGCCCTTCATGCACCCCGAGCTCGGCGAGCTCGTGAGCAGTGCGGTGGGTCTCGAGCGCACCATCCTCACCAACGCGATGGTCTTCGGGCGCGGCACCCGGCTGCAGACCCTCGAGGAGATGGACCGCGATGTCGCCCTCCAGGTGAGCCTGGACTCGGCGACCGCCGACCTCCACGACGCCCAGCGCGGGAAGGGCTCGTGGTCCAAGGCCCTCGCGGGGATCGGCCGGGCCAGGGCGCTCGGGTTCCGCGTGCGCGTCGCGGCCACCCTGTTCGACGAGGACCCCGAGGGGGTCCGGGCACTGCACCGCCGGCTCGACGACGAGGGGATCGCCCCGGAGGACCGGGTCATCCGGCCCGTCGCCCGGGAGGGCTTCGCCGACGCCGGGATCCACGTCTCGCTCGACGGCCTCGAGCCCGAGCCGACGCTCACCGCGGACGGCGCCTGGTGGCACCCGGTCGCCGTGACGAACCCCAACATGCGCATCGCCGACTCACCCCTGCCCCTCGCCGAGGTCTTCGGCGTCGTCAACGACACGATGGCCGTGCAGGATGCGGCCGCCCGATCCGGACGAGAGGTCTTCCGCTGTGCCTGACGTCGATACGCACGCTCCCACCCCGACCGACCGAGCCCGGTCCCTGCTGGGCTGGGTGCTCGCCCCGGCGACCGAGGACGTCCCGCGCCACCAGGCCGTCGGCGCGACGTTCCTGCGGATCCTCCTCGGGTTCCTCTGGCTGTGGAACGTCAACTGGAAGGTACCGCCGGACTTCGGCGAGGCCGGGCAGCGCGGCCTGTACAAGTTCACCGCGTTCGCCGTGACCGACCCGGTGCTCCCGCCGTACTCGTACGTCGTCGAGCACGTCGTGCTGCCGAACCTCGCCGTGTTCGGGTGGGGTGTCATCGTCGCCGAGACCGCCCTGGCGGTCCTGCTCCTCTCGGGGGCCTGGGTCCGGGCAGCGGCAGCGCTCGGCGTCGCCCAGAGCGTCGCCATCGGCCTGTCGGTGGCGTTCGCCCCGAACGAGTGGCCGTGGGCCTACCTGCTGATGATCGGCGCGCACGTCGCGCTCCTCGCATCCTCGTCCGGGCGCTACCTCGCCGTCGACGCGATCCGGGCCGGGCTCGACCACGGCCGCACCCTCGGGCGCGTGGCCGGCGGCGTCGCCCTCGCCGCGGGCCTGGTCGGCGTGCTCGGCTCGTTCGGCGACCCGCTCGCCGCCTCCGGCCCGCAGATCGGCACCTCGAGCCTCGAGGTGGGGCTCGGGTCGTTCAACCTCCTCGGCGGCGTGGTCCTCCTCGTCGTCGGTGGGCTGCTGCTGGCCACCGAGCGGGTGGGTGCTCGGGCGGCACAGGGCGCGCTGGTCGTCGCGCTGCTCGCCGCGCTGCTCCTGCGGATCCAGGCCGGGTTCGCCGACCGTCTGCTCGGCGGTGGCGGCACCTCCGCCACCCTGCTGATGACCCTCGCCCTCGTCGCGTTCGTCCGCCTTCGGGCGGTCCGCTCGACCCCCCATCCCCAGGAGCAGCCGTGACCCCTCCCCTGCCCCGCCGCCGCCTGCTCATCGGGTCGGTCGGCGTCCTCACCCTGGCGGCGTGCGGAACCGACGAGAGCGCGTCACCGTCCACCGCTGGTGCCGGCCCGACGCCCGGCGGGACCCTGGTGATCTCCGCGATCCCCGACCAGGACCCCGAGAAGCTCGGTCGCCTCTACCCCGCGCTCGCGAGGCTCGTCGCCGGCGCGACCGGGCTCGAGGTGACCTACCAGCCGGTGACCGACTACCCCGCGGTGGTCCGCGGTTTCGAGGTCGGCGACATCGGGCTGGCCTGGATGGGCGGGCTCACCGGGGTGCAGGCCCGCTCCCGGGTGGAGGGCGCGCAGGCCATCGCCCAGCGCGACATCGACGCCGACTTCCACAGCGTCTTCATCGCGAACACGGCGGCGGGCATCACACCGTTCACCGACGCGAGCGGCCTCTCCGCCCTCGCCGGCCACTCCTTCACCTTCGGCAGCGAGACCTCCACGTCGGGTCGGCTGATGCCGCAGTACTTCATGGAGCAGGCGGGCCTCGACCTCGCCCGGCTCAAGGGCCAGCCCGGGTTCTCGGGGTCGCACGACGCGACGGTCGAGGCCGTCGCCTCCGGCAGCTTCGAGGTCGGCGCGGCGAACGAGCAGGTCTGGACCAGGACCAAGGAGACCGGCGCGCTCGACCTGAGCAAGGTCGACGTCATCTGGCGCACACCGGGGTACGCCGACTACCACTGGCTGGCCCGTCCCGACCTCGACGCGAGGCTCGGCGCCGGCACGACCCAGAGGATCACCGACGCCCTGCTCGCGCTCGACGCGGCGGACCCCGAGGACGCCGAGGTCCTCGACCTCTTCGGCGCCACGACCTTCGTCCCGACGAAGAACTCGAACTACGACCAGATCGAGTCGGTCGCCAAGGAGCTGGGACTCCTCGCATGACCGGCGTCCCCGCGGTCCGTCTCGTCGGGGCGACCCGACGGTTCGGCGACCGGGTCGCGGTCGACGCAGTCGATCTGACGATCCACCGCGGTGAGCGCGTCGCCCTGCTCGGGCCGAGCGGAGCGGGCAAGAGCACCCTGCTCGCGCTGCTCAACGCCGCCCAGCGGCCGACCAGCGGTGTCGTCGAGGTGCTGGGCCACGACCTCACGACCCTGACGGGGGCGCCGCTGAGGGTGGTGCAACGCCGCGTCGGCACGATCGGCCAGCGCCTCGACCTCGTCGACCAGGTCCGGGTGCTCCACAACGTCAACGCCGGTCGGCTGGGTGGCTGGAGCACGATGCGCTCGCTCGCAGCCCTCACGCTGCCGCGGACGGACCCCGTCGTCGCGTCCGCTCTCGAGGCGGTCGGGCTGGGCTGGGCGGCCCACGAGCGGACCGAGCGGCTCTCCGGGGGGGAGCGGCAACGGGTGGCCATCGCCCGCCTCCTCGTCCAGGACCCCGAGCTCGTGCTCGCCGACGAGCCCGTCTCCAGCCTCGACCCGAGCCGCGCCTCGGAGGTGCTCGGGCTGCTGCGCACCGCCACCCCCGACGGCACCCTCGTCGTGAGCCTCCACCAGCCCGAGCTGGCCCGGATCCACTGCACCCGGGTCGTCGGGCTGCAGCAGGGTCGGGTGGTTCTCGACCGGCCGGCCGCCGACCTCGACGACGACCTCCTGGCCGAGCTCTACGCGCTGACGTGAGCCTCGACGTCCGAGCGGAGGACCGCCCCGCGCCCACCCGACCGCCTGCCGGGCGGCCCCGCGTCACCGGGCGTCAGGTGGCCATCCGCCGGCTCGTGGGCGTCGGCCTCGTCGTCGGCGTCATCGGGTGGTCGCTCGTGCGCTCCCTGGACGGCCAGGGAGCGATCGTCAACACGGGCGGGCTGCCGCTGGTCGGCGGGCTGCTCGGGGCCGCCGGACACCCGGCGACCTCGGCCGAGTTCCTCCGGGTCGTCCTCGACGCCTCGCTGACGACGGTGGTGTACGCGGCCCTGGGCACGGCGGGGGCGCTGGCGATCGGGGCGCTCGGCGCGCTCGTCCTCAGCGACGCGGCGTGGCGGCACCGCCCCGGCCGCCTCGTCGGCGCGCTCCGCCACGTGCTCCGGGGGCTGCTCGTCGCGACGCGCGCCGTCCACGAGCTGATCTGGGCCCTGCTCTTCGTCAGCGTCCTCGGCCTGGACCCCCTCGTCGCCGTCCTTGCCATCGCCGTGCCGTTCGGTGCCCAGACCGCCAAGGTGTTCGCCGACATCCTCGACGGCGTGCCGCGGCACCCCGTCGAGGCGATGCGTGCCTCCGGTGCCCGGTCCGCGGCCGCGCTGGCGTACGGGCTGGTTCCGCCCGCGGTGCCGCTGCTCCTCTCGTACGCGTTCTACCGCTTCGAGTGCGCGATCCGCTCGGCCGTGGTGCTCGGGGTGGTCGGGGTGGGCGGCCTCGGCCAGGAGATGGTGCTCAGCCTGCAGTCGCGGAACTGGGACGAGGTGTGGACGCTCGTGGGCGCCGTCGTCGCCCTCTCCGCCGTGGTCGACCTGTGGAGTGCCCGGGTCCGTGCGGACCTCGCCGTTCTCTCCTGCTCGGACTGGTCCGCAGGGGACACCGGGGCGGCCCGCGGGAACCGGTCCCCCTGGGCGCGCTGGTCGGCGGTGGTCGCCGTCGTCGGCGTGGTCCTCGCGTGGTTCGCCTCGGGGGTGTCCTGGTCGGGCCTGGTGTCGGTGCGGACCCGGGAGCTGAGCGCACGCCTCGTCGACGACCTGCTCCCGCCCGCACTGCCGCGCGGCGGCTGGTCCGAGCTGGGCGGCGCCACCCTCGACACCGTGGCGATGGCGGTCCTCGCGATGGTCGTCGCGGTGGCGGTGACGCTCGTCGTCGGGCCGGCCGCGACTCGCGCCCGCCCGGTGGCGACCGACGAACGCGCCGGGTGGGGGGTCCGGGCGCCACGACTCCTCGCCCGGGCCGGAGCGCGCTCCCTGCTGCTGGTGCTGAGATCGGTTCCCCCGACGGTCTGGGCCGCCCTCGCGCTGCTCGTCCTGTTCCCCGGAGTGCTTCCCGGGGCGCTGGCCCTGGGCCTGTACACCGGCGGCATCCTCGGGCGCCTCGTCGCCGAGGCCTGGGAGAGCGTCGACCTCCGGCCTCGGGACGCGCTGCGGTCCACGGGTGTTCGACCGGGGCTCGCCGCGCTCGTGGCCGTGCTGCCGCCCTCGTCGCACCAGCTCGTGACGTACACGCTCTACCGCTTCGAGATCTGCGTGAGGGACACGGCCATCGTCGGGGTCGTCGGGGCAGCGGGGCTGGGGCGGCTCTTCGCGGAGAACCTCGCGGTGTTCCGGTTCCCCGTCGTGACGACGCTGCTCCTGGCCTCGATCGGGGTCAGTGCGGCCAGTGAGGTCCTCGGACGAAGGATCCGCCGGACGATCTCGGCCTGAGGGGATCGAGCCCTCCCCGGGGGGTATCACGGGGATCCGTCCGGCGCTCCTCCTCCCATCGGCCGCGTTTCCGGGAGGAGGACCCGTGATGGAGACGACCCACTGCCCCGAGTGCGGGCGTCCGGCAGAGCTCGTCGACCGGGCCGTGCTGGAGAGCACCGACGGGCCCGTCGAGCACGCGCACGTCCGCTGCGTCCAGCGGCACCGGTTCTGGCTGCCCGTCGAGTACCTGACCCGCGAGCCGCGGATGCCCGCTCCGCGCACGTCCCCGACGCCCGGCCCGGTGCCCGTCGGCCCGCGGCGCCCCTGAGCGGGCTCGGCCACCCTCCGCGCCGGTCCGCTCCGGTGCGGGCGGAATGGTGGACGGTCCGTGGCACGTTGGGTCGGCATGGCGCGTTCTCGTGACGGACGCCGCACGACCCGGGCACGACGAGAGGAACCCATGAGCCGCTGGACCTATGCCGAGATCCCCGACCTCACCGGACGGAGGGCCGTGGTCACCGGCGCGAACTCCGGCATCGGGCTCGTCGAGGCACGCGAGCTCGCCGCGCACGGCGCCGACGTCGTCCTCGCCGTGCGCAACACGGAGTCCGGCGCGGAGGCCGCCGAGCGGATCCGCCGCACCGGCGCAGCGGGCGCGGTGACCGTCGAGCGGCTCGACCTCGCCTCACAGGCGTCGGTGAAGGAGTTCGCCGACCGCTTCGAGGGACCCCTGGACCTCCTCGTCAACAACGCCGGCGTGATGACCCCGCCCCGGTACCGGGAGACCGAGGACGGCTTCGAGCTGCAGTTCGGCACCAACCACCTGGGGCACCACGCGCTCACCGCCCGGCTCCTGCCGCACCTGCTCGAGGCCGGCGCCCCGCGCGTCACGACCGTCTCGTCGATCGCACACCACCGCGGCGACGGTGCCGTGTGCGAGGGGAACCCGCGTGAGGGCTACGACGCCCAGACGGCGTACGGGCAGTCGAAGCTCGCGAACCTGCTCTTCGCCCAGGAGCTGCAGCGACGGGCAACGGCCGCCGGGTCGTCCCTCACCTCGACCGCCGCCCACCCGGGGGTGTCGGCGACGAACCTCGTGGCGAGCAGGGACGGCATGGGCTCGATCCCCGTGGTCGGGACGCTCGGGCAGCTCGCCGTCAAGGTGCTCTTCCCCGGTCCGGAGAAGGGCGCCGAGGCCGTCGTCCACGCCGCCACGGTCGCCGAGCCCGGCTCCTACTCGGGGCCCACGGGGATCGGGGAGACGCGCGGCTCGGTCGGCCCGGCCAAGCGCTCGCAGTGGGCACAGGACGCGACCCTCGCCGACCTGCTGTGGCAGCGCTCCGAGGAGCTGACCGAGGTCACCTTCTCGTTCTGACGGATCCGCCGGGCGCCGCCGCCGGGAGCGGGTGTCAGGATGGCCGACATGCGCATCTTCCTCACCGGCGGCGCCGGCAAGGCCGGCAGGCACGTCGTGCCGTACCTCCTCGAGCAGGGCCACACGGTCACCAACGTCGACCGGGTCCCGCTCGGGCTCGACGGGGTCACCGACCTCGTGCTCGACCTCACCGACCTCGGCCAGGTGGTCTCGGCCCTGCGCATGCCTGCGTCGTTCGACGAGCTCGACGAGCCGGAGGAGCGGGCGTACGACGCCATCGTGCACCTGGCGGCGGTGCCGGCCATCCTGCTGCGCTCGGACAACGAGACGTACGTCAACAACGTCGTCTCGACGTGGAACGTGCTCGAGGCGGCGGCGGTCCTCGGCATCCCGAAGGTCGTCTTCGCCTCGTCGGAGACCACCTACGGCATCTGCTTCGCCCGTGGTGAGCGGCGGCCCGAGTACCTGCCGGTCGACGAGGAGCACCCGACGGTGCCCGAGGACGCCTACGCGACGTCGAAGGTCGCGAACGAGGTGACGGCCCGCTCGGTCCAGGCGCGGACCGGCCACGACGTGTACGGGCTGCGGATCAACAACGTCATCGAGCCGCACGAGTACGAGGAGCTCTTCCCCGGCTTCCTCGAGGACCCGGCCCAGCGCCGTCGCAACATCTTCGCCTACATCGACGTGCGCGACCTCGCACAGGCGATCGACCGCTGCCTGCGCACGGACGGGCTCGGCTTCGAGATGTTCAACATCGCCAACGCCGACCACTCGGTGGCCGCGACCACCGGCGAGCTCGTCGCGCAGTTCTACGAGGGGGTCGAGGTGCGCCGCGAGATGGGTGAGCACGAGACCTTCTTCTGCATCGACAAGGCCCGGCGGATGCTCGGGTACGAGCCGCGGCACTCCTGGCGGGACGTCCTCCCGGACCCTCGGGGCGCCTGAGAGGTCGCTGCTGGAGGGGCCCCCGGGCTCAGCGGTTCGCGATCCCGTCGAGGCGGAGCACGTTCGATTCGTCGCGGTGGCTGCCGGTCGTGCCGACGTGGCGGTCGCTGATGCCCGGGCCGTTCCTGACGACGTGGACGAGCGCCATCGCGTGCCCGCGGCCGAGCCCGTGGTCGTCGGCGAGCCACGCGACGATCTCCCCGGCCGTGGTGTCGGTGCCGAAGCCGCGGGCGTGCGCCTCGTCGACCAGCTCCTGCGGGGTCTTGCCGGTCTTCTTCTCGATGGCGTCGAGGTAGGCCTGGAAGGACATGGAATGCGCTCCTCGGGGTCGGGGGTCTGGCCGCCTGTCGTCGGCGGTGGTGGTGAGTCTGACCGGCGGGGTGCGGCGGAGTCATCGGTGCGACCTCCACGTGCTCGGACCGAGGCTGCTGCGGGCGCGTGACGTCGTGCCTCCGGATGCGTCCGACCGCGCTTGCCCTCGCCTGACGTTTCATCGAACAGGGCTGCACGCGAAGCAGATTGATGGCCCAATATCGTTGTATTTCGAACACGTGTGCGATAGCATCGTGGGTACGAGGGGAGGGGGAGCCCATGGTCGCGACGGTCGGTCCGCAGGACGTGCTCGACGCGGTGCGGGTCGCGCGTGGGGCCCTGTCCTCGGTCGCGGAGCCCAGTGGGGTGCGGGGGTCGCGGGAGGAGTGGGCGGCGGTGGCCGGTGAGCTCCAGCACCTGGTGAACGAGGCGACCGCGGTGCAGGACGCGGCGGTGGTGCGGTTGGCGGCGGTCGAGCCGCAGTGGTGTGAGGACGGCACCGTCGTCGAGGTGCACAAGGCCCTCGGGCATGCCGCGTTGGATGCGCCGTCGATCCTGTCGGGGGTGCTGAACCTGACGGCGGTCGCGGCGGAGCGGCGGGTGCGGCACGCGCTGCGGACCGCGGCCGACGGCCCCGACGGGACGGAGTCGTGCACGGGCCTGGGTGGGTTGCACGCGGCGATGGCGGCGGGGCGGCTGGACGCGTACCGGGCGCAGGTGGTCGCGGCGGAGCTGGAGGAGTGCCCGGCCGAGGTCGCGGCCACGGTCGTCGCGTCGCTGGACGGGTGGTTCGACGTCGAGGACGGCGCCCGGCTCCGCCGCCGGGCACGGCGCCTGCTGGCCCGGGTCAGCCCGGACCTGCTGCGGCAGCGGGCGGCGCGGGCCCGGTCGGAGTCGTAGCTGCGGCGGTGGGTCGACCAGCCCGGGGTCGACACCTGGCTGGGCACGTTCCCGTCCGAGGAGGCCTGCCGCGCGTGGGCGGCCATCGACGCCCTCGCGCAGCGGTACGTGGCCGACGGCACGTGTGAGCGGGTCGACCGGGCCCGCGCCAAGGCGCTGACCGACCTCGTCACCGGCCACGCGACCGTCGAGGTCCAGGTCGTCCTCACCGCGCCGGCAGCGGCCGAGCCGAGCGACGGGCTCGCCGAGGTCTCCGCGCCGGGCAGCACCGACCCGGTCCTCGTCGACCGGGTCTGGCTCGACCGGGTCCGTGCCGCCCGCGTCGCGGCGTGTGACCCGGTCAGCGGCGCCCTCGTCGACGACGGCGAGTCACTGGCGACCGGCGCGTACCGGCCGGGCAAGGAGCTCACCGAGCTGGTCAAGGCCCGCGACGGGCGGTGCCGGTTCCCCGGCTGCCACGTCGCCGCCCGGTGCTGCGACCTCGACCACCTCACCCCCTGGCCGGCAGGGCCCACCACCGCCGGCAACCTCGCCTGCCTCTGCCGCCGCCACCACCGCACCAAGCAACGCCCCGGCTGGACCGTGCGCATCCACCCCGACGCCACCCTCACCTGGACCGACCCCACCGGCAGGACCCGCACCACCCACCCCATCGACCACCTCCACCGGATCGAACTCCCCGCCACCGCGCCGCCACCCGACCCGAACCCGCCACCCGGGATCCCCTGCCTCACCCTCCCCGACACCCCCCACAGCACCCTCGAACACCGGCACGAACACCACCTCGGCAGCCCCCGAGCCCGCCCCACCACCCGCACCGACACCCACGACCTCACCTTCCGCCGGTTCCGGGTGACGACGCCCTCGTGCCGAACCCGGCAGCGGCCCCGCGCTTCCGGCGGCGCAGACCCTCCACCGTTCTGACCGTCCGGCGAACACCGCCTCCACCCCGCACCGCCGCTCACCTAGGCTGGGGTCCATGACCCTGCGGTCGGCAAACATCGAGCGGATCGACGGCGGCTTCTTCGACGTCCTCGTCGTCGGAGCCGGGATCAACGGCGCCGTCTCCGCCGCGGCCCTCGCCGGACGCGGCGCCTCCGTCGCCCTCATCGACCGCGGCGACTTCGCCGGCTTCACGAGCCAGGAGTCCTCCAACCTCGTGTGGGGCGGCTTCAAGTACCTCGAGAACTACGAGCTGCCCCTCGTGTTCGGCCTCTGCCGCAGCCGCAACCGGCTCATGAAGGCCTATCCCGACAACATCAAGGAGATCGGGTTCCTCGCGGCCCTCGACCACTCCTCCCCGTACGCGCCGTGGTTCGCCGGGCTCGGAGCCGTCGGCTACTGGGGTATCGGCCTGTTCGGCACCAAGCGCCCGCACCTCTACGACGTCGAGGCCGTCAAGAAGCAGGAGCCGGCCATCGACACGAGCGACGTCCGCGGCGCGATCGAGTACCGCGACGCCTACCTCGTCGACAACGACAGCCGTTTCGTCTTCTCCTTCGTCCGCTCCGCCCTCGAAGCCGGGGCCGCCGTCGCGAACTACGTCGAGCTCGTCTCCGCCGAACGCATCGGCGACCGGTGGGTCTGCCACCTTCGCGACACCGACACCGGTGCCGAGATCACCACGGCAGCTCGGGTGCTCGTCAACGCCGCCGGGCCGTTCGTCGACGACCTCAACAACTCGTGGGACCTCACGACCGAGCACCGGATCGTCTGCTCCAAGGGCATCCACCTCATCGTCCCGCGCCTCACGACGACCCGGCACGACCGCGTGCTCGCGTTCTTCGACGACACCGGGCGGCTCTTCTACGTCATCCCGATGGGCCGGCGCTCGGTCATCGGCACCACCGACACCCGCGTCGACAGTCCGTACACGGAGGTCACCGACGAGGACCGCGAGTTCCTCCTCGAGCAGATCAACGCCCGCCTCGACCTCGACCGGCCCCTGACCGTGGACGACGTCATCGCCGAGCGCTGTGGCGTCCGCCCCCTCGTCGTGCGCCGGGGCGCCGGCGACCAGGACGAGGCCGACTGGACCTCCCTCTCCCGCAAGCACGAGATCGAGCGTGACGACACCCGGGCCGTCGTCACCGTCCTCGGCGGCAAGCTCACCGACTGCCTCAACGTCGGCGAGGAGGTGGCGGCCGAGGTCGAGCACCTCGGCATCCCCCTCGAGAAGGACCTCGGCAACTGGTACGGCGAGCCCGCCCCACAGACCCGCGCCGAGTTCTACCGCCAGGCACGCCTCATGCGGCTCGACAGCCTGCGCACCAAGCCCGACACCGAGCCCCTCACGGACCGGCTGTGGCGACGCTACGGCCGCCGCGCCTTCGACCTCCTCGAGGACATCCGCGCGAACCCGGCGATGGGCGAGGACGTCATGGGGTCGGCCGACTACCTGCGCGTCGAGCTCTACACCGCCGCGGAGCACGAGATGGTCGTCACCCTCGACGACTTCATGCGGCGCCGCTCCAAGATCGACCTCGTGGTGCGCGACGAGGACATCGACGATACCGCCGGACTGCGCGAGATCGCCGAGATCCTCTTCGGTGACGACGCCGAGCGCCGCCTCGCCGACTACCGGTCCCGCCAGCGGGCCCCGCACAGCCCGGCAGCCGACGCCGACACCGCCTGACAGGTACCCCACAGGTTCCGGCCAGACAGTTCCGAGCCCCCCCGAGCACCGTGGGCGGATGATCACGGGCACCACCCCGCAGCCACCGCCCCGCCCCTCGGTCCGTGAGCTGATCGCCGAGCTCGCCGGGACCGAGGACGCCCTCCGTGAGTGCCGCCGCAGCGGCGCCGTCGACCGCCAGGTCGTCGTCGCCCGGCGCCAGGAGACGATCGTCCGCGAGCTCCGTCGCCGACGACGCCGACGCTGACGCCGCCGACGCTGACCGGCCGCCGGTCAGACCTCGACGAGGACCTCGTCGAGCGGCTTCCGGCCGATGGCCGGCACTCGCGCCCCGGCCGCCGGGTAGCCGACCGGGACGAGCACGAACGGCCGTTCGTTGCGGGGTCGCCCGAGGATCTCGCCGAGGAACCTCATCGGCGAGGGGGTGTGCGTCAGGGTCGCGAGGCCCGCCGAGTGCAGGGCCGCCAGGAAGAGCCCGACGGCGATGCCGACCGACTCCTTCGGGTAGTACGGCTTCGGCTCGGAGTCACTGCGGTGCACCTCGAAGACCGCGACGAGCACGGGTGCGGTCTCGAGGAACGGCTTCTCCGCATCCGTCCCGAGGGGCGCCAGGGCGTCGAGCCACTCCTCGCCCGCGCGCCGGTCGTAGAACTCGCGTTCCTCCGCCTCCGCGCCCTCGCGGATCCGCCGCCGGGCCACCGGGTCGGTCACGACGACGAAGCGCCACGGCTGCAGGTTGGCCCCGCTCGGCGCGGACGCTGCAGCGCGCACCGCCTCGCGCACCGCGTCGAGGGGCACAGGGTCGGGCGCGAAGTCGCGCACGGTCCGGCGGGTCGCCATGAGGTCCGCGAAGGCTCGCGCACGGCCCACCCGCTCCTCGTCGGTGAGGGCCGGCCCCGTGGGGGCGGGCAGCGTGGGCAGGGTCGGCAGGGCACGGTCCTCGGGCACCCCGGCAGTGTCGCAGCGCCGCGCCCGGAGGGAACAGACCGTCCGGTGAGTCGGTTGGCCCTGACATGCGTGTACTCATCATCGGCGGCCACGGCAAGGTGGCCCGACAGCTCCACCCGCTCCTCACCGACCGAGGCCACGAGCCCGTCGCGGTCATCCGCACGGACGACCAGGTGGCCGACGTCGAGGCCGACGGCGCCACCGCGCTGGTCGCCGACGTCGAGTCCATGGACACCGCTGCCCTCACCGACCTCGTCAGCGGCCACGACGCCGTCGTGTGGGCCGCAGGAGCCGGCGGCGGCAGCGCCGAGCGCACCTACGCGGTCGACCGCGACGCGGCCATCCGCTCGATGGAGGCCGCCAAGGCCGCGGGGGTCTCCCGGTACGTCATGCTCTCGTACTTCGGCGCCGGACCGGACCACGGTGTGCCCGAGGACAACTCGTTCTTCGCCTACGCGGACGCCAAGACCGCTGCCGACGCACACCTCCAGGAGTCCGGGCTCGACTGGACCCTCGCCCGGCCCAGCCGGCTCACCGACGACCCCTCCACCGGACGGATCGAGACCTCCCGCACGGGCGCCGACGGCGCCTCCGTGCCGCGGGCCGACGTCGCCCTGGTCATCGCCGAGATGCTCGACCGCCCGTCGACCACGGGCGCGGTCGTCGAGTTCAACACCGGGGACACCCCCGTGGCCGAGGAGCTCGCCGCCTTCGGCGGCTGACCCACGGTGCCCACCCCGACACGCGGCTCCGCCCCGGGCCACCGTCCGGTGGCGGAGCCGTTGTCGGGTCCGCGCACGATGCGCCAGACGTGGGCCGACATCACGTTCGTCCACTGGGCCGTCGACCCGGGCCTCGTCGCGCCCCTCCTCCCGCCGGGCACCCGCCCCGACGTCCTGGGCGGCGTCACGTACGTCGGTCTCATCCCCTTCCGGATGGAGGGTGCCGGCTTCGGCCGCGGCCCGGCCGTCCCGTGGCTCGGGGACTTCCTCGAGACCAACGTGCGCCTCTACTCGGTCGACGCCGTCGGCCGCCACGGCGTCGTCTTCGCCTCCCTCGAGAGCGAGCGGCTCGCCGTCGCGCTCGGGGCCCGGCTCGTCACCGGTACCCGGTACACGTGGGCCCGGATGCGCTTCCGGCGCGACGCCGACCTCCTCCGGTACTCCACGACCCGACGCTGGCCCGCACCGCGGGGCGCGGGCGGGGGGATGGACGTCCGGGTCGGCGAGCCCATCGAGACACCCAGCCCCCTGGAGGAGTTCGTGACCGCCCGGTTCGGTCTCCACACCCGGGTCGCGGGTCGCACCTGGTGGATCCCGAACCACCACGCGCCGTGGCCGCTGCGCCGCGCCACCGTCGAGCACCTCGACGACACCCTCGTCGCCGCCGCGGGGCTCGGCACGCTGGCCGGGGAGGAGCCCGTGTCGGTGCTGCACTCGACCGGCACCTTCACGGAGTTCGGGACGCCCCGGCGGCTCTGACCGGCCGGCCGCGCGAGGGTGGCCAGCGCCCCGGTCGCCGTGGTTGGCTGTCACCGTGTCCGCGAACGCCGAAACCAGCACCCCAGCACCCGAGGAGTCCCGCGGAGCGTTCTCGTCGCGGAAGGTGTTCATCCTCGCGGCGATCGGCTCCGCCGTCGGGCTCGGCAACATCTGGCGGTTCCCGTACGTCGCCTACGAGAACGGCGGGGGCGCGTTCATGCTCCCCTACCTCGTCGCGCTGCTGACCGCCGGCCTCCCCTTCCTGCTGCTCGACTACGCACTCGGACACCGCAACCGGGGCTCCGCACCGCTCTCGTTCGCGCGCACCGACCGGCGCACCGAGTGGATCGGCTGGTGGCAGGTCGGGATCTGCTTCGTCATCGCGGTCTACTACGCGGCCGTCATCGCGTGGGCGGTCCGGTACACGGGCTTCTCGGTCAGCCGCGCGTGGGGCGACGCGCCCGACGAGTTCCTCTTCGGGTCCTTCCTCAAGGCCGGGGACCCCGGAGTCAGCCTCGACGTCGTGCCGGGCGTTCTCCTGCCGCTCGCCGCCGTGTGGCTGGTCGTCGTCGGCATCATGGCACTCGGCGTCCAGAAGGGGATCGGCAGGACGTCCGTCGTCTTCATCCCGGTCCTCGTGCTCGCCTTCGCCGCGCTCGTCGTCCGCGCCCTGTTCCTGCCCGGCGCCGGCCAGGGGCTCGAGGCCCTCTTCAGCCCCGACTGGGGCGCGCTCGGCCAGACCTCGGTCTGGGCCGCGGCCTTCGGGCAGATCTTCTTCTCGCTGTCCGTCGGCTTCGGGATCATGATCACCTACAGCTCGTACGTCTCCCGGCGCACCGACATGACCGGCTCGGGTCTCGTCGTCGGGTTCGCCAACTCCGGGTTCGAGCTGCTCGCCGGCATCGGCGTCTTCGCCGCCCTCGGGTTCATGGCGCAGTCGAGCGGCGTGCCCGTCGACGAGGTCGCCTCCGACGGCCTCGGCCTCGCCTTCGTCGCATTCCCGGCCATCATCAACGAGGCCCCGGCGGGGGCCTTCATCGGCGTCCTCTTCTTCGGGTCGCTCGTCTTCGCGGGCGTCACCTCGCTCGTCAGCGTCATCGAGGTCGTCATCTCCGCGGTGCGCGACAAGTTCGAGATGACCCGGGTCGGCGCGACCCTTGCCGTCGTGGTCCCCTCGGCGCTGGTCAGCCTCGTCTTCTTCAGCACGACGAGCGGCGTCTACGTCCTCGACATCGTCGACCACTTCATCAACCGCTACGGCATCCTGCTCGTCGCGGTCGTCAGCATGCTCGCGGTGGCCTGGCTCGCCCGGGCGCTCGGTCCGTTGGCGACGCACCTCAACCGCACCGGGTCGGTGCGCCTCGGTCGCTGGTGGCTCGTCCTCATCGGCGCCCTGACACCGGCCGCGCTCACCGTGGTGCTCGTCCGCGAGCTGCTCGCCGACCTCGACACCCCGTACGAGGGTTACCCCGGATGGATGCTCGGGCTGTTCGGCTGGGGCGTGGCCGCGGCCGTCGTCGTCCTCGCCGGCCTGGCCGTGCGCGTCCGGTGGCGTGACCAGACGTCCCTCACCGCGCCGGAGGACGACCCGGCGCTCGACACCCCGGAGGTCCGGTCATGAGCACCGCGGCGATCCTCATGATGGTCCTGGCCATGCTCGTCCTCTGGGGCGGGCTCGGCCTGGCCATCTGGAACCTCGTCCACCGGAGCAAGGCCCCGGAGGAGCACTACCGCCGGGACCTCTGAGGCGGCCCGCGCCCGCCGGCGGCGTCAGTAGTCGACGGGGTCGCGCACGAGCGGGCAGGTCATGCAGTGCCCGCCGCCGCGGCCCCGGCCGAGCTCCGCGCCACGGATCTCGACGACCTCGACCCCGGCCTGGCGCAGGAGTGCGTTCGTCGTGGTGTTGCGGTCGTAGGTGAACACGACGCCCGGCTCGACCGCGACCGCGTTGTTCCCGCTGTCCCACTGCTGGCGCTCCGAGGCGTACACGTCGCCGCCGGTCTCGATGACCCGGAGGTCGCCGACCCCGAGCGCCTCGCCGACGACCTTCGTGAAGCGGCCCTCCCCCGCGTCCTCGACATCGACACCGGTGTCGCTGTCCGAGGGGCGCAGGACGAAGGTGTGGACGCCGTCCATGATCGTCGGGTAGAGCGTCACGACGTCGCGGTCGGCGAAGGTGAAGACGGTGTCGAGGTGCATCGCGGCGCGGAGCTTCGGCATGCCCGCCACGACGACCTTCTCGGCCGCCCCCTGCGCGAAGAGCGAGGCCGCGACCTGGGTGATGCCCTGCCGGGAGGTCCGCTCGCTCATGCCCATGAGGACGACGCCGTTGCCCACCGGCATGACGTCACCGCCCTCGAGGGTCGCCTCACCCCACTCGGCCTCCGGGTCCCCCCACCAGATCGTCGAGTCCCGGTAGCCCGGGTGGAAGCTGTAGATCGCCTTGTAGATGAGGGTCTCGTTCTCGCGCGCCGGCCAGTACAGCGGGTTGAGGGTGAGCCCGCCGTAGACCCAGCAGGTCGTGTCGCGGGTGTACAGCGTGTTGGGGAGCGGCGGCATGAGGTACTCGCGGGCCCCGGTCTGCTCCCGAGCGAGCATCACCCACGGGGTACGGAACTCCTCCGGCAGGTCGGGGATGGCCAGACCGCCGATGAGGAACTCCGCGAGCCGCGCCGGCTCGAGGGTCTCGAGGAAGGCCCGCGTGCTGTCGACGAGGCCGAGTCCCACGTGGTTCGCGACGATCTTGCGGTCGAGCAGCCAGTCCCGGGCGGCGGGGATCGCCATCGTCTCGGCGAGCAGGTCGTGCAGCTCGACGACCTCGACGCCGCGCTCGGTCAGCTTCTCGACGAAGTCCGCGTGGTCGCGCTCGGCCTGCCCCACCCACATGACGTCGTCGAACAGGAGGTCGGCGGAGTTCGTCGGCGTCAGCCTCCGGTGGGCGAGCCCCGGGCGGCAGACGAGGACCTTCCGGAGCCGCCCCACCTCGGAGTGGACGCCGTGCGTCGCGGGACGAAGGTCGTTCATGCGAGGGTCCTCCAGGGTCGGTGAGCGGTGCCGGCGGGGCCGGAGCAGACCTCGATCCCACCACAGCCGCGCCCTGTCGCACCAGCCGCCGCGGGGTCGCCGCGTCCGGGGACGTTCGGGGTCGAGTCAGGGACACCCCCGACAGACGCCGCAGGGCCCCCCACGCCACCCTCGAGGCATGACGACGACCCTGGCCGGTGCCCCGTCCGGCACCGCAGTGAGGACCCACCGGCGCGACGCGCGCCGGGCCGACGGGAGCGACCGGGTCACGACACCCGCGGCCCACGGAGCCGGCGCCGTGGTCGCCATCGCCGGAACCCTCGCCCTCAGCCTGCCCGCCGTCGCGCTGCTCGGGCGGCCGGCCGGGTCCGCGACGGTCGACGTCGTCGCGTCCTTCCTCCTCGTCGGCGGCCTCGAGGTCGTCGCCGCCCGCGCGCTCTGGCGCCTCACCCGAGGCCATGCGCACCCGGCGGCCTACGCGGCGCTCCTCGCCCGGCTCGGCTACGCCCTGCTCCTCGTCGTCGGCGCGCTCGTGCTCCTCGTGCAGGGCCCCGCCGGGACGGCCGCATTCGGTGCGCACTGGGGCTCGGCGCTCGGCGTGCTCGGCCTGCACCTCGTGGCCGTCGGCGTCGCGCTCCGGCGGTGCCCGGCGGCTGGGCGGTTCGGCCCCCTGCTGCTCTCCGCCTGCGGCGCAGCCGGTCTCGCCGCGGCGCTCGCCCCGGTCGACGGGGTGCCGCTGACGGCGGCGCTCGCCCCGGTCCTCGTGGGCGAGGTGGTGCTCGCGGGGGTCCTGCTCCGGGCCAAGTCCCGCCGTCCCGAGGCCTGACGGCTCAGCCGGCGTCGGCCTCGGCCGCCGCCTTGAGCCGCACGAGGCCCTTATCCAGACCGCCCCGACGTCGGTGTGACGAGGGTGAACACCCGCATCGCGAGCGGGGCAACGGCTTCTTCACCGTCAGTGTGGCCGCGCGTCACACCCGACACGGCCAGGTCGGCCGCGGCGACGACCGGCAAGTGCGGCGGAGAGGACGACGAGGATGATCGTCAGCAATAGCGTCGGCCAGAACCATCCGACACCGTCGGACAGGATCCAGCTCCACCATGCCCACCGCGGCTCCCCGGCCTCCGAAGCCGACACTCCGAAGAACAGCCCGGCAGCCGTCCACAGCCAGGGGACCAGCGCACCCACCACGACGTGGCTGACCGCGGAGACCACCAGCGCCACTCCCGCGAACACGAGAGCGTTGCGCAGGACACGGGCACCGTCGCCATCCGGGAGCCCAATCGACCCCAGGGCCATCGTCACAGCACACAGGATCATCGCGGCGCTCCGGGTGACGATCCGTTGCAGCAGCAGCCCCCTCGCGGCCGATGCCTCCAGGACTGGCTGGAGGGGTAGGCACGAGACCGCGACCAGCCCGGCGGCGAGGCACGGCAGCACGATGGTGCCCGGGAACACCGGTGGGTTGCTGAACGGGCTCCGCGCCGAGATCGTCACGGGGCGTGCGAGCAGGGCGAGCACGACGAGCCCGGTCCACAGTCGCGCATGACTGCGGGCGCTCAGCCAGAGCGCAACATAGCTCACGGCTCGGCCGGAACCCAAGGTGCCGCCGCACATCCACGGGCCGACACCAGGCCCTGCTCGACCATCGCTGGGGTGAGTGCGACCTCGCCACCGTCGTCAGTCGGGCCGTCGATCAGCCAGCGGGTGAGGGCGTCGGCCTGCCGCAGGAGACCGACCGGCGGGGTGTTCCCGCGGAGTGCAGGACACCAACTCGGCGTCACGAGGAGAGGAGCTGCATCCTCGACGGTGACGTGACCGGTCAGCGCGACGGAGTAGGAGAGGGGCACCTCTGCCATGCCCTCGGGCGTCGTCGCCTGTGAGTCACCGACACGCAGTCGACGTGGGAAGACGCCCGCCGGGAGCCCCGCCGACATGGCTCGAGACTCCAGACTCCCGACGTGCCGGGCGTACTGTCCCAAGGCCCAGGCGTATCGGTCGGTGGTGCAGATCGTGAAGGCCGTCTCGGAGCGGCAGACCTCCGTGGGTCGAACGATGTGCAGGAAGGACGGCGCCGGGACGACCAGAGACCAGACGGCCAGGATCGCCACGGCTCCCGCAGCCACGAGGTATCGCGCCGCAGCGACGGACAGCAGCAATGCCACCAGGAGGAGCACAAGCGGTGCCAGGTAGGCGATGAAGGGCCAGGACGGCTCGAGGTCCGACATCGGCAGCGGCCGCGTGCCGACGTTGATGAGTCTGACGTCGGTGACTGCGGAACCCGCGAAGTACAACAGGCCGACGACGCCGAGGGACGACACGGTGGCGGCCGGGAGCGAGAGGCGTGCGCCGGTGAGAACCCCGACGCCTGCGACGAGATACAGAGCGAGGGCGTAGTGCACGCCGGAGGCCGCGAGGCACGGACCGCCACCCGGTGGTCTCGCGAACACTGCGACGAACACGGCCGCCGGGGCAATGGACGACACGAGGACGAGCGACAGGCCGGCATGGACTGTCGCCAGGGCCCTCCCCGGGCGCCGGCTCGTCAACAAAGCCGGACGACGGCCACCGCCGAGCATCTGCCAGGCGGCGAAGGCACACCCGACGGACACGAGCGCGTAGGCGATGAGGTCCGCCTGGGTCAGCGTGGCCCACGCCATCGTGCAGTCCTGACGGAACGGAACGTCAGGGGACAAGACCAGCCAGAGGTGCATGCCAGTGAGGACGAGCCACAGGGCGGCAAGCACGGTCCGCAGTCGGAGAGGGCTCACCCAACACCGTCCGCGGGGAAGAGCCGGCCGACCAGACCCGAGAGCGATTCCATCCGCTCACCTTGGGAGGCTCCGACCTCCACCGGTTCCGGGGGAAGCACACCACCCTCGACGATGGGGAGCACATCATCGGCGAGCGCCGCCGCGTCCTCGAGGCTGTGGGTGCTCAGCAGGACACAGCGTTCGCCCCGGACGCGTTCGCGCAGGACCCTGTAGAAGAACAGGCGCTGCGCTGGGTCGAGTCCGACCGTCGGCTCGTCGAGCAGGAGCACGGACGGGGAGTGGACGATGGTTTGGGCGATGGCCACACGCTGCTGCTGCCCGCCGGACAACCGACCCACCAGCTCGCGTCGACGGTCATCCAGCCCGACCGAGCCCAGCGCTTGGTCCACCAGAGCCCCCGTCTCGGCACGGCGCACGCCTTTGAGCCACGCGGCGAAGCCGACGGCCTCCTCGACGGTCATGGACGTCGGCGGCTGACTCCGTTGCGGCAGATACCCGACCGCCCTCATGGCCGCGGCACGCTCTCCACCAGACGTTCGCGAGCCCGCGATGCTCACCATTCCCGAACGATCGGGAATCAGGCCGAGCATCGTCTGGAACAGCGTGGACTTGCCGGCCCCGTTGCGACCGAGAAGGACATGGATGCCCGGGCCCAGGTCGATGTTCACGGGGCCGAGCCGGAAGGCTCCGCGTCTGCACGAAAGGTCACAGACGGAAAGCGCACCGCGTTCGTCCACTAGTACTTGATCCCGTTGGTGTACGACTTTCCGCTGAAGATGTCGGGAAGGTTGTTGTGTTCCTCCGCTACCTGCATCGCCGCGCGCGCATAGCTCCCACTACTGGAGACCCCCGTATATGCGATGTACTTCGTCGTGGACCAACTACTGGAAGACCAGTACTCACCCCCACCGTCGTGCGCGTAGTCGTACCAGCTGACGGTGCACGAGGTGTATTGCGGCTGGTAGCAGTAACCCGAGTTGGTCATGGTGTTGAGCCTGAAGTACACGGGGTCGCCGTCGGTGGGGTGCGGGTCTTTCAGATACCCCCCCGCTCGGCTCTGGGTCCCCTTCGTCGTGGTTGCGATGGTCCAGTCGCCGTACCCCATCGCCTGCGCCGAACCGGAGGCGTAGACGGTGAGCGGGACGCTCTTGCTGTTCCAGTACATCGTCGCGGCATGCGCACCGCTCGCCGCAACACCTCCCATGAGCACGACCGCACCCACCGTCAGCCAAACTCTCTTCACTGGTGTCCCCTTTCCCGCCTAGCGACCCGGTCGCCTCGGCCCCTTACTCGGCCCCGCTGGTCGAGTCAGGGGCAACGTAGACCCGCAACTTCAGATCTGTCCACAGAAGAGTGCTCATCACCAGACATCAGCGCCGCGCCCCAGCATTCTCGGCTCATGGCGACCGGTCGTTGGTGGTCACAAGTGCGCGGCGATACGCACAGCACCGCCCGAGGTAACCGACGGATGCAGTGGCACATCGTTGCGATGCCGCGGGGACCGCCGGACCGGGTCCGTCTGCACCTCCTCGGTGACCGCGGTCGAGACTCGCGACGGCCCGCACCGTTGGCCGTCCCAGCTCATGCGGCGGGCTGAGCCCCGCCCTCGGCCTCGCGCGCGGGGCTCAGCCGGCGTCGGCCTCGGCCGCCGCCTTGAGCTGTACGAGGCCCTTCTCCAGGTCGGGCCCGATCAGCTCCTCCATCGGCTTGACGAGGGAGAACACCCGCATCGCGAGGTTGAGCTCGCCGTGCATGAGCCACTCCACGTGCGTCTCCTCGCCCTCCTGGCTGAGCACGAACTCGACGCGGGACCGCGAGGGGAACGGCTTCTCGAAGGTCAGGGCGATCTCGACCCGTCCGGGCTCGTCGCCGGTGATCTCCATGGTGCCGCGACCGGCCTTCTTGTTGCCGTCCCAGGCGTACCGGGCCCCGACCCCGCGCTCCGCGCCGGAGTAGGTGCGCCGCATGTCGGGGTCGAGGTCCTCCCACGGGGACCACCTCGGCCACGCGTGGAAGTCCGCGACGAGGTCATGGACGGGGCCGGCGGGCGTGAGGACGATCGTCTCGCGGCGGACGGTGTAGGGCGTGGCCATCCCGCAGTGTCTCGCGTCCGGGCCCCGACGGGAAGGCCACCGCCGGCGCGACCGAGGCCACCGCCGAGGGAGCGGCGTCCACGGCGGTTCTCAGGAAACGCACGGGCGGCATCTGCGCAGGTCAGCAGTGGTGTGCGGGGCGGCCGCCACCAGCTTCGGCCGCCGGCGCGACTCCCCGCAGGGGTTGTCAGGACGCCCGACCCGTGGCACGGTAAGCGCTTACAGCAGGTTGTAAGCGCTTACAAGGAGGTGGCGTGATGGTCTCGGCCAGCACGGGCAACGAGCCGTCGGGCACGACGATCTACTCCGTCGCCGAGGCGGCGGGGGTCTCGATCGCCACCGTCTCCCGCGTCCTCCAGGGCACCGGCGCGGTCTCCGAGCGCACCCGCGACAAGGTGCTCGAGGCCATCGACCGGCTCGACTACATGCCGCTCGCCGCCGCCCGCTCCCTCGCCGTCCGGCAGCACGAGGCCCTCGGCCTCGTCCTCCCCGAGCTCGACGGCCCCTACTTCTCCGAGCTCCTCACCGGGTTCGAGGAGGCCGCCGCCGAGCTCGAGCTGAGCGTCGTCCTCGCCCTCGTCGACCGCGACCGCCTCCTGGACGCCGCCCGCTTCACCCGGCTCGCGGCCGGGGTCGACGGGGTCGCCGTCCTCGGCGGCCTGCTCCCCGACGACGTGCTCCTGCGGGCGAGCCGCCAGAAGCCCCTCCTCGTCCTCGCGGGCACCGCGACCCCGGGACTGGAGCAGCTCGCCGCCGAGAACCGCACGAGCGCGGAGGAGCTGACCGCCCACCTCCTCGACCTCCACGCCCGCACCCGGCCGGTGTTCGCGGGCGACCCCGACATCGCGCCCGACGTCCGGCAGCGCTACGAGGGCTTCGCCCGGGCCCTGACCGAGCGCGGCCTCGAGGTCCCGGAGCCCCTCGGGGCGGGCTGCGCGAGGACGACGGCGCGGCGGCCGCCCAGCGGCTGCTCGACGCCGGGATGCCCGCCGACGCGGTGGTCTGCGCGAACGACGAGGTCGCCCTCGCCCTGCTCGACCGCCTCGTCACCGGCGGCGTCCGGGTCCCCCACGACCTCGCGGTCACCGGCTGGGACGACGTCATGGCCGCCCGCTACGTGCGCCCCGGCCTCACCACGGTGCGCCAGCCGGTCCGCCAGCTCGGCGCCCTCGCCGCGCACCGCCTCCACGACCGCATCACCGGCTCCGCCCCCGGCGACGCCGGGCTCCTCCCGACCCGGCTCGTCGTCCGCGGCTCCTGCGGCTGTGCAGAGCCCGGGCGCACCACCCCCTGACCCTTCCCCCCGTCAACCCCACAAGGAAGTGAGCACGACATGAGACGACCGGCGATGACCGCCCTGGCCGTGGTGGCCACCGCGTCCCTGGCCCTGAGCGCCTGCGGACGCAGTGACGACAGCGGGGCCGCAACAGCCCAGGCCACCGACGTCAGCTCCGGCAAGGCCACCGGCACCATCACGGTCTGGGCGATGGGCGCCGAGGGCGAGAAGCTCCCCGAGCTCGCCAAGGACTTCGAGGCCCAGAACCCCGGTGCCAAGGTCAACGTGACGGCGATCCCCTGGGACGCCGCGCACGACAAGTTCACCACCGCCATCACCGCGGACAGCACCCCGGACGCGGCGATGGTCGGGACCACGTGGATGGGCGAGTTCGCCGGGCTCGGCGCCCTCGACCCGCTGCCGGGCAACATCGACGCGAGCGGCTTCTTCCCCGGCGCCCAGAAGACCACCGAGGTGGGCGGCACCTCCTACGGCATCCCCTGGTACGTCGAGACGCGACTGCTCTACTACCGCACCGACCTCGCGAAGAAGGCCGGCTACGACGCTGCCCCGACCGACTGGCAGGGCCTGCACGACATGGCCAAGGCCATGCAGGACAAGGCCGGCGCCACGTGGGGCATCGGCCTGCAGGCCGGCGGCACCGGCTCCTGGCAGTCCGTCCTGCCGTTCGCGTGGAGCGAGGGCGCCGAGCTGACCAAGGACGACGGGTACTCGTTCGACAGCCCCGAGATGCTCAAGGCCGTGCAGTACTACCAGTCGTTCTTCACCGACGGCATCTCCGACAAGGCCGCACCGAGCACAGCCCACGACCGAGCCCGACTTCGCGAGCGGCAAGGTCCCGATGTTCATCTCCGGCCCGTGGATGATGTCCGCCGTCGAGAAGGTCGGCGGCGAGGGCTTCAAGGACAAGTACTCGGTCGCGAAGATCCCCGCCGGGAGCAAGGAGTCCGCGTCCTTCGTCGGCGGCTCGGACTTCGTCGTGTTCAAGAACTCCCCGCAGCGTGACACGGCCTGGAAGTTCGTCCAGTTCCTGTCCGACCCGAAGACGCAGGCGAAGTGGTACGGCACGTCCACCGACCTGCCGTCGGTCCAGTCCGCCTGGGACGACCCGGCACTCTCCGGCGACGACAAGCTCGCCGTCTTCGGTGAGCAGCTCCAGACCGCCAAGGCACCGCCGTCGTACCCGACGTGGGAGCAGGTCGTCGCGAACTTCGACACCGAGATGGAGAAGGTGACCAAGACCGGCGCCGACCCGGCCGCGGCCCTGAAGTCGGTCCAGCAGCAGGCGGAGTCGATCGGGACCGGTCAGTGAGATGACCGCGACGACCGCCCCGCCGGCCCCCGCCGGCGAGTCCACCGCTCCGGGTGGCGGGACGCGCACGCGCTCCGCCACCCGGGCGCAGGGGCGGGCCGCGTGGATCCTCGCCCTCCCGTTCTGCCTGCTCTTCCTCGCCTTCACGCTGTGGCCGGTGCTCCAGTCGCTCTTCATGAGCTTCACGGACACCCGCTCCCGCGACCTGAGGACCCCGTTCGCGGTCGACGTCGTCGGCCTCGAGAACTACGCGAAGGCGTTCGGGGACCCGGTCTTCCGCCAGGCCCTCGCCAACACCGGCTACTTCGTCCTCGTCGGGGTCCCCCTGACCCTCACCGTGGCCCTCGCCGCGGCCGTCGCGCTCGACCGGGGGATCACCCGGCTGCGCGGCGTGTTCCGGCTCGGCTTCTACACCCCGGTCATCACCTCGATCGTCGCCGTCGCCGTGGTCTGGCGCTTCCTGCTCCAGGCCGACTACGGGCTGATCAACACCGTCCTCGGCTGGGTGGGGATCGACGGGCCGAACTGGCTCGGCGACCCGAACTGGTCGATGCCGGCCCTCATCCTCATGGCGACCTGGCGCAACTTCGGGACCGGCATGATCATCTTCCTGGCCGGCCTCCAGGCCGTGCCGTGGAACCTCCACGAGGCGGCCGCCATCGACGGGGCGTCGGCGTGGCAGCGCTTCCGCCACGTGACCCTGCCACTCATGCGCCCGACGATCCTCTTCGTCTCGGTGACCACCGGCATCGGCTACCTGCAGTTCTTCGAGGAGCCGTTCGTCATGACGAGCGGCGGGCCGCTCGACTCGACCGTGTCGATGTCGATGTACACGTACGAGCAGTTCGGCTTCGGCAACTACGGGTACGCGGCCTCGATCAGCTACATCATCTTCGTCCTCGTCGCGGTCGTCACCGCGATCCAGTTCCGCCTGCTGCGAGAGGAGCGCTGAGCGATGCTGACCTCCCGCAAGCACAACGCGTGGCTCTACGGCGCCCTGTCCGTGGCCCTCGTGACCGTCGTCGCACCGTTCGTCTGGATGGTGCTGGGCTCCTTCAAGACCGAGGGCGAGCTGCGCCAGGCCCCACCGACGTGGTGGCCGCAGACCCCGACCCTCGACAACTACACGCAGCTGTTCAGCCGGCTCGACTTCGGCGGCTACTTCACGAACTCGGTCGTCGTGGCCACGGTCGTGACGATCGGCAACCTGCTCTTCTGCTCGGCCCTCGGGTACGCCCTCGCGATGCTCGACTTCCGCGGCAAGAAGGCCCTCTTCGCCGTGGTCATGACCACGCTGATGATCCCCGGCGTGGTGACCTTCGTGCCGCTGTTCGTGCTCGTCGCGAACGCCGGGCTCGTCGACACCCTGCCCGGGCTCTTCCTGCCGTTCCTGGTCAGCCCGTTCGGCGTCTTCCTCATGCGGCAGTTCATCTCCGGGCTGCCCAAGGAACTCATCGACGCCGGGCGCGTCGACGGCGCGGGCGAGCTGAAGATCTTCGCGCGGATCATCCTGCCCCTGTGCGGACCCGCCCTCGCGACCCTCGGCATCCTCACCTTCCTCGGCAGCTGGAACAACTTCCTGTGGCCGCTCGTCGTGGCGCAGACGGAGAAGACCTACACCCTGCCCGTGGCGCTCGCGCTCTACAGCACGGGGCAGAACAGCACGCAGTACGGGCTCCTGCTCGCCGGCGCCACCGTCGTCGTGCTGCCCGTGCTCATCGTCTTCATGGTCTTCCAGCGACGCTTCATCGAGGGCATCGCGACGACCGGCATCAAGTGAGCTCCGGCCCGACCGGACCCGACCCCCACCTCGAGGAGACCTCCCGATGACCCCCCGACCCTCCCTCACCGTTCCCGCGTCCCGGCGCCAGCTGATCCTCGGCGGGGCCGCCACCCTCGGCGGGCTCGTCGCGACCGGTGCCGCCGCCCCGACCGCGGCCGCCGCCCCCGTGGCGCCGGCCTTCCTGCGCGGCGACACCCACCACGGCACCTGGAGCTCGCGCACCGTCCGTCGCTGGGCGGCCGACACGTGGCGCTCGCTCGTCGCGATGACCGACGAGCGCACCGGTCTGCCGTCCGACAACATCCCGGAGAGCCTGGCCGCGGGTGACCGCAGCGGCTACACCTCCCCGACGAACATCGGCGGCTACCTCTGGAGCACCGTCGTGGCCCGCGAGCTGGGGCTCGTGAGCCACGGCGAGGCCACCCGCCGGGTGCGGCAGACGCTCACCACGCTGCTCCGGATGGAGCACCACGAGCCGAGCGGCATGTTCTTCAACTGGTACGACGAGGCCAGCGGCGAGGTCCTCACGACCTGGCCGGACTCCGGCGACCGGGTGGACCCGTTCGTCTCCAGCGTCGACAGCGGCTGGCTCGGCGCGGCGCTCCTCGTCGTCCGAGAGGCCGTGCCCGGCGCCCGGCACCAGGCCGACCGGCTCTTCTCCCGGATGCGCTGGGACATGTTCTACGACCCGTCCGGACCGCGCCCCGGCGGCCTGATGCACGGGGGCTTCTACCCCGAGCAGCCCGCGAGCACGTCCGGACTGACGCTCGGCAACCACATCGGGGTCGGCGACGACGTCTGGTACACCGACCACCACTACGACACCGCGGTGTCCGAGACGCGCATCACGAGCTACCTCGGCATCCTCACCGGGCAGGTGCCGGCCAAGCACTGGTTCGCCTCGTGGCGCACCTTCCCCGCCACCTGCGACTGGTCGTGGCACGAGATGCAGCCGGTCGGCGAGACCCGCACCTACCTCGGGCTCGACGTCTACGAGGGCGCGTACACCTACCGAGGGATGCACATCGTCCCCGGCTGGGGCGGGTCGATGTTCGAGGAGCTCATGCCCGACGTGTTCGTCCCCGAGGCCGACTGGGCGCCGCGCTCCTGGGGACGCAACCACCCCCTCCACGTGCGCGCCCAGCGCGAGCACGGGCTGCTCGAGGCGAAGTACGGCTACTGGGGCTTCTCCCCCTCGTCGAACCCGGCGGGCGGGTACCGCGAGTACGGGGTGGACGCCCTCGGCCTCAACCCCGACGGCTACTGCTCGGACCAGGAGAGCACGAACTACGACCCGGGGTTCGGCGACTGCCGGGAGGCCACCAACCCCCACCCGACCTTCGGCGACGGCGTCGTCACCCCTCACGCCTCGTTCCTCGCGATGCTGCACGAGCCGCGGGAGGCCTTCGCCAACCTCGCCGGCATCGAGAACGACCTCGGCGCCTACGGCGACGGCGGGTTCTTCGACGCGGTCGCCGTGGGCTCCGGGACGATCGCGCGCCGCTACCTCTCCCTCGACCAGGCGATGGTCATGGGCGCGGTCGGGAACGTCCTGTGCCGCGATGTCCTGCGGAAGGCCTTCTCCACGAAGGTGGTCGAGCGGCGCCTGCGCCCCGTCATCGGCATGGAGGAGTTCGGGGCGGGTCTCGCATGAGTGGCAGGTCCACGACCCACCCCGGGACGTCGGCCGTCGCCCACCCCGCGACCGGGGACACCCCCGCCTGGCGCGACCTCAACGGCAACGGCGTGATGGACCCGTACGAGGACCCGCGGCGACCGGTCGAGGAGCGCGTCGAGGACCTCCTCGGCCGGCTCTCCCTCGAGGAGAAGGTCGGTCTGATGTTCCACACCGTCATCGAGGCGGGCGAGGACGGACGGGTGCTGGAGGCCCCGGGGAAGATCAGCAAGTCACCGACGAGCGACGTCGTGCTCGGAAAGCACCTCTCGCACTTCAACGTCCACGAGCTCAAGGACGCACGGCAGGCCGCCGCGTGGAGCAACGACCTCCAGCGGCTGGCCGAGCGCACCCCGCACGGCATCCCCGTGACGGTGAGCACGGACCCGCGGCACGCCTTCATCGAGAACGCCGGCGTCTCGTTCGCCGCAGGCTCGTTCTCGCAGTGGCCGGAGCCCCTCGGGCTCGCCGCGCTGCGCGACGCCGACGCCGTGCGGCGGTTCGCCGACATCGCCCGCCGCGAGTACGTCGCGGTCGGCATCCGGGAGGCCCTGCACCCGACCCTCGACCTCGCGACCGAGCCCCGCTGGGCCCGGCAGGCCGGGACCTTCGGCCAGGACCCGACCCTGGCCGGTGACCTCGGCGTCGCCTACCTCGAGGGCTTCCAGCGCGGCGCCGAGCTCGGCCCGGACGCCGTCGCGTGCGTCACGAAGCACTTCCCCGGCGGCGGCCCGCAGAAGGACGGCGAGGACGCCCACTTCCCGTACGGCCGCGAACAGGTCTACGAGGGAGGGCGGTTCGCCGACCACCTCGCACCCTTCCCGCGGGCCGTGGCGGCCGGAACGGCGGCGGTCATGCCGTACTACGGGATGCCCGTGGGACTCGAGGTCGATGGTGAGCCCGTCGAGGAGGTGGGCTTCGGCTACAACCGACAGGTCGTCACCGGGATGCTCCGCGAGCAGCTCGGCTTCGACGGTGTCGTGCTGACGGACTGGGAGCTGGTCAACGACAACCACGTCGGCGACCAGGTGCTGCCCGCCCGGGCGTGGGGCGTCGAGGACCTCGACCCGGCGGGCCGGATGGAGCTGATCCTCCACGCCGGCGCCGACCAGTTCGGCGGCGAGGAGTGCGTCGACCTCCTGCTCGACCTCGTGCGCTCCGGCCGGGTGACCGAGGCGCGCATCGACGAGTCCGCCCGGCGGCTGCTCCGGGTGAAGTTCCGGCTCGGCCTCTTCGACGACCCCTTCGTCGACGAGGACGCCGCGATGGACGTCGTGGGCTCCGAGGCGTCCCGGACCGCCGGCTTCGAGGCCCAGGCACGGTCGGTGACGGTGCTCCGCAACGCGGCGGTGGATGGCCGGGCCGCCCTGCCCCTGCGCAGGGGCGCCGCGGTCTACGCCGAGGGCGTCGCCGACGACGCACTCGCCGCGGCCGGCCTGCGCCCCGTCGCGACGCCCGAGGAGGCCGAGCTGGCCCTCGTCCGGCTCGCGGCGCCGTTCGAGCACCGCGACGACCTGTTCCTCGAGGCGTGGTTCCACCAGGGCTCCCTCGACTTCCCGCCGGGGCTCGTGGCACGGATGCAGCGTCTCGCGGCGCAGTGTCCGCTCGTCGTCGACGTCTCGCTCGACCGCCCGGCGGTCCTCACCCCGCTGGTCCCGGTGTGCACCGCCATCACGGCGACCTACGGGAGCAGCGACGAGGCGCTCCTCGCCGCCCTCACCGGGCGGATCCCGCCCGTGGGACGGCTCCCCTTCGACGTCCCCGCCTCGATGGAGGCGGTCCGGCGCCACCCCGAGGACGTTCCCGGCTTCGGCGACGACGCCCTCTACCGGTTCGGCCACGGCCTGGAGCTCCCGCCCGGCTGATCCCGTGGCGGGTCCGCGTATCACGCGGGGGTCCGTCGTCTCCTTCTCCCCGACACCTCGAGGAGGAGGAGACGATGGCTCCCGAACACGTCGTGCTCGCGATGTACGTCGCGTGCCTCGTCCTCATCCTCGCGTTCTCGCTGTCCACCGCCCACCTGGCGGCGATCGTCCGCGAGCACCGGCGACACCCGGCCCCACCGCGCCGGCCGGCGGTCGGTGCACCACCTCGGGTGACGGTCCAGCTGCCGGTCTACAACGAGCTGCACGTCGCGCGTCGCGTCATCGACGCGGTCGCCGCGCTGGACCACCCGCGCGACCTGCTCCACGTCCAGGTCCTCGACGACTCCACCGACGCCACGCGCGACATCGTGGACGCCGCGGTCTCCCGCCACCGGGGAGCGGGCCTGGACATCGAGGCGGTCCGACGGTCGGGCCGCGCCGGGTACAAGGCCGGCGCCCTCGCCCACGGCCTCGCCGTGGACGACGCCGAGTTCGTCCTCGTCCTCGACGCCGACTTCGCACCCGAACCGGACCTCGTGACCCGGCTGCTCGAGGGGTTCGACGCCCCGGACGTCGCCGCGGTGCAGGCCCGCTGGGGGTACCTCAACGAGGACGAGTCGGCCGTCACGCGGGTCGAGGCCTTCCTGCTCGGCCTGCACTTCCTCGTCGAGCAGCCGGGGCGCGCGGCGAGTGGCGGGATGCTCAACTTCAACGGCACCGCGGGCATGTGGCGCCGCCGCGCCATCGAGGACGCCGGCGGCTGGCTCGCTCGCACCGTCACCGAGGACATCGACCTCTCCTACCGGGCCCAGCTCCGGGGCTGGCGGATCGCCTACCTCGATGACGTCGTCGTCCCGAGCGAGCTCCCGGCGGACCTCGGCGCGCTCCGCAGCCAGCAGCATCGCTGGATCAAGGGCGGGGCGCAGAACGCCAGGCTGCACGTCGGCGCGGTCACCCGCCACCGCGCGGCGGCGCACGTCCGGCTGCACGGGGCCATGCACCTGCTGTCGGGGTCGCTCTACGCGGTCATCCTCGCGCTGCTCTTCCTCAGCGTGCCGCTCGCGGCCCTGAAGAACACCGCGATCGGCACCGACTACGTCGACTGGGGGATGCCGTTCGTCCTCGCGACCCTGGCGCTCGGCTGGACCCTCGCCGTCGCGCACGACCCGCGGGGGCTCCGGGGGTGGTGGCGCTTCGCGCGGTTGCTGCCGGCGTTCCTCGTCTTCACGATGGGACTCGCGGTCCACAACGGGCTCGCCGCCCTGTCCGGGTGGTTCGGCCGCCCGGGGGGCGAGTTCGTCCGGACCGCCAAGGCCGGCGACCACCGGTGGCAGGCGACCGCGTACGCGGGCCGCTCGGTCGACCGTCGCGTGCTGCGGGAGGTGGCCTTCGCGCTGTGGCTCGGCCTCGGGCTGCTCGTCGCGTGGTGGCGCCGCGAGCCCGCCTTCGTGCCCCTCCAGCTCATGGGCCTCACCGGGCTCGCCTGGGTCGTCGTCCTCTCCGTCCGGCACCCGCTCCAGGCCCGGCGCCGGGCGGCCCGGACCCGCCCGCCGCAGCACGTCCGCCCGCAGGAGGTCACGTCATGATCAGCGCACCCGGACCGTCGATGCGCGACGAGAAGCTCTTCGTCGCCCGCTTCGACAACCCCTTCCCGGACCTCTACGAACGCTGGTGGGACGGCGTCGAGTGGATCTGGGTCGACCACGGGCGCCCCGCCGGGGAGCGGCTGACCCAGGCCCCCGGCGCCGCGATGGGCGACGGCAAGGTGTTCGTCGTCACCGAGACCGGGAGCCTGTGGGAGCGGCACTGGAGGGAGGACCTCGGTCGCTGGGCCTGGGAGGACCACGGCCGGCCGGCCAACCAGCGGATCACCCAGGCACCCGGTGCCGCGATGGGCGATGAGAAGCTGTTCGTCGTCACGGACACCGGCACCGTCTGGGAACGCCACTGGCGCACCGACCTCGGCCGCTGGGCCTGGGAGGACCACGGACGCCCCGGCAACCAGAAGGTCGTCGCCGCACCCGGCGCCGCGATGCTCGGCGAGAAGTTCTTCGTCACCACCGAGACCGGCAACGTCTGGGAACGCCACTGGCGCACCGACCTCGGCCGCTGGGCCTGGGAGGACCACGGACGCCCCGGCAACCAGAAGGTGATCGCCGCACCCGGCGCCGCGATGCTCGACACCAAGTTCTTCGTCACCACCGAGACCGGCAACGTCTGGGAACGCCACTGGCGCAGCGACCTCGGCCGCTGGGCCTGGGAGGACCACGGACGCCCCGGCAACCAGAAGGTGATCGCCGCACCCGGCGCCGCGATGCTCGACACCAAGTTCTTCGTCACCACCGAGACCGGCAACGTCTGGGAACGCCACTGGCGCAGCGACCTCGGCCGTTGGGCCTGGGAGGACCACGGGCGGCCCACGGGGACCCGGGCACGCACCGCCCCGGGGGCCGCGATGATGAGCAGCAAGTTCTTCGTCGGCACCGAGAACGCGCACCTCTTCGAGCGGGTCTGGACCGGGGACGGGTGGTCGTGGGTCGACCACGGCACCGCCTTCCACGACACGAGCCAGCACGTCATCGGCTCCCCCGCCACCGAGCCCGCCCTGGTCATCGCGATCATGGGCGACGGCTTCGACGAGGGCTCGATGGACGAGTACCGCCGCATCGTCGACGACGAGGTCGCCGCGGCCTTCCGGCTCGACCAGCTCGCGGGCCACGCGGACCGCCTCCAGGTCGTCCGCATCGACGTCGCGAGCCCCGTCAGCGGGGTCTGGGAGCAGACCTGGGACGAGGGCGGCACCATCGACACGACCGCCGACGACACCCTGGTCAGCGAGACGTTCCGTCCCTCGCGGCTCGGCATCGTGAGTACCGAGGTCTGGGCGCAGTGCTGGCTCGTGCCGACGGCTGTCACCACGGCTCGGATCGACAGCATCCGCAACCGCTTCGCGCCGGCCGCGACCAACGTCGTCGTCGTCGTGAACAGCACGAAGTTCGGGGGCTGCAACCGCGGTGCCATGGCGGCGTTCACGAAGACGTCGGGCAAGGTCGTCATCGCGCACGAGATGGGCCACAACCTCTTCGGCCTCGGTGACGAGTACACGAACGGCACGTCCACCTTCACGGGGACGACGGGCTACCCCAACCTGTCCGAGGAGCCGGCCCGGTGGGACGACCTCAAGTGGCGCGACCTCGTCGCCGCGGGCGCCCCGCTGCCCACCTCACCCGCGGCCCTGCCCGCGGGCTGGAACCACCGGACCAGCGTCGGCGCCTTCGAGGGTGGCGGCGGCAGCTACACCACCGGCATCTTCCGTCCCGTGCTCGACTGCCGGATGAACCAGAACGACCCGCCCTGGTGCCCCGTGTGCGCCAGGGAGCTCGACCGAGTGTTCGGAGCACTGTGATGACCCCTCCCGTCGACACCACCCCCGCCCCCCGGCAGCCGCTCGACGAGGGGCCGCGCCACCTGCAGGTCGGGCTGCTCGTCCGCCCCCGGTCGGTGGTCGTCGCCTCGGTCGCCCTCGCGCCCGGACGCCCGCCCCAGCGCCTCGCCGCCGGGCACTCGTGGCTGGGCGTGGTGACCCTCGGCGACGAGGTCGTCCACCTCAGCCGGCTGCCCGACCCGTTCACCCAGCGCAGCGTGCGCCTCGACCGCACCGGACCGCACCATGTCTCACGGTCGACCGAGGGGTACACCGTCGTCGCCGTCCCGTTCGGCTCGGTCACCGACCTGACGCGCACGCACGTCTCGCTCGTCGACCTCGGCGAGCGCGTGGGCGCCGTCGGGGCCACCGAGCTGGCGGCCGAGTTCCGGGCGCGGACGCCGGGCCCCTCCCTCCCGGCGCGCTCCGTCGGCTACGCGGAGATCGCGGCGACGCGGCACTGGGCCACCATCGGCCCGATGCTCGGGGTGGACGCCCCACCGGGACGGTTCGAGATCTACCGCGACCGGGCCGACCAGTGGCGCTGGCGGCTGCGCGCGGCCGGCGGGGCGGTCGTCGCCGCCTCGAGCGACAGCTTCACGACCCGGGCCGAGGCCGAGGCCGAGGTCACCTGGCTGCGACGCCACACGGGCGACTCCCCCACCACGCACCTCGACGAGTGAACCCGGCCGCCCGACGCGACGCAGCCCACGTCGCCACCCCCTGTCGGTCCACCGCCCGACGCGGGACGATGGAGGTGGGCGCCGCGGGCCGTCGCCACCGCCCGGCCGCTCATCGGGTAGGTGACGAGGAGCCGAGGAGGCAGCCGTGAAGGCACGACCCGGAGACCACATCGTCCTGGCCGGAGAACAGGTCGACGCCCCCGTCCGAGCGGGTGAGGTCGTCGGTGCCGGCCCCGACGGGGAACCGCCGTACACCGTCCACTGGGAGGACGGGCACACGAGCACGCTCTACCCCGGCCCGGGGGCCGTCCTGCGGGTCGAGGAGGGCGCGGACGACCACTCCGGCCTCGTCGCCCGGCCCGAGCTGGGCACGATGCGGCAGTGGTCGGTGCGAGTCACGCTCTTCGAGCGCGGGGACGACACGACCGCGACCGTCGCGCTGCTCGCCGACTCCCCCGAGGCCCTGACCGCGCGCGGCAGGAGCCACCGCAGTCCGACGGACCCGCCGGCCACCCACATCGGCGACGAGCTGGCCGTCGCCCGCGCCCTGCGCCACCTCGCGGACCGCATCCTGGCGACCGCCGAGGTCGACATCGAGGAGGCGACCGGCGAGCACGACGTCCACGTCCGCACCGACTGACGCCGGACCGGTCGCTCGGACCCCGGACACGGGGAGACGCGTCCGGGGTGTCTCGTCACCCCAGCAGGCCCGTCCCCGGGAGGCTCGGGAGGGACGGCACGGGAACCGGCAGTGGCAGCGACGGCACGGACGGCAGCGGCAGCGACGGCACCGGCAGAGACGGGACCGGCAAGGACGGAACGGACGGCAGCGGCAGCGACGGCACCGGCAGAGACGGAACGGACGGCACCGGCACGGACGGCACCGGCACGGACGGCACCGGCGCGGACGGCGGCGGGGGGACGGGTGCCGAGGGGGCCGGCACGCCACCTGAGGTCGGTCCGTCGGCCGGACCACTCGCCCCGGAGGGTCCACCCTCTCCCGGCACCCCTGCCGAGGGGGTCGGCCCCATCGCCGGAGGCGTCACCGCGGCCGGGGACGTCGGCAGACCACCCGGGGTCGGGCGCTCCTCGCGCACGACGTCGTCGCGCGGCTCGGGGTCCGGGGCACCGATCCAGGCGTGCGCGATCCGCTGCACCGGGTCGGGAAGGATCCCCGTGTACGCCGCAGCGGCCATGCCGCCGGAGACGACGACCCCACCGGCGACCGCGAGTGCGGCGGGTCCGCGCACGATCCGCCGGACCGACCCCCAGCCCCACGAGGCGCGTGCCCCGTTGCGCGTCTCGAACGCGGCCAGGGCCTCGTCGCGACCCACGAGGTCATCGGGCCCCGCGGGTTCGCGCAGTGCCAGCAGGACCGCTGCGAGGGCCCGGTCCACCGGCTCCTGGTGCTCGCCGGTCGGCGCGAGCAGGAGGCGCAGCTCCGCGTCCGGGTCCGCACCCACGAGGTCGAGGTCGTCGTCAGTCATCGTGTCGGGAGAACGCCAGCGGGGAGCCGTCCGTTACGGGAGCCTCCTCGGGGTCGAGCGCCTGCCGCAGTCGCCGGAGAGCGCGGTGCACCGCCACGCGGACCGCCCCGGGTGACCGGCCGGTGATCTGTGCGACCTCCGCCACGTCGAGTCCGACGATGACCCGCAGGGCGACCATCTCCGCCTGCTCGGGCGGCAGCGTCGCGAGCAGGGCGATGGCGGAGCGGGTCGCCTCCCGGCTCTCGGCCACGTCGGCGGCGTCCGGAGCCGGTGCCTGCCCGGTCACGGCGGAGATGTCCTCGACGGCGTGCTCCGGACGACGGGAGAGCCGTCGCAGCAGGTCGACGTGGGTGTTGCGCGCGACCGTCACCGCCCACCGCCGGAAGCCCGTCTCGTCACCGCGGAACCGGTCCAGGCCCTCGATGATGCGGAGCCAGGTCTGCGAGGCGACGTCCTCCGCGTGCTCGCCGGCCCGCACCCGCAGGTAGCGCAGCAGCATGGGCTGGGTCGCCTGCCACAGCTCCCCGAAGGCCTCGACGTCGCCCGAGTGGGCGGCGGCGAGGACCTCGTCGAAGCGGTCGTCGAGCACGCCCCGAGTATGGGAGCACGCCCGCAGGCGGCGTGCGGGTTTCGGGAGACCTGTAACGCTTCGGCCGAGGCAGACGATCTCTCGGTACAACTGCATGACGTCCGGTCGGATCCGCACCCCTGCACCGCGGACCGGTCGGCCCACCCTCTCGGCCTGACGCCACATCCCTGCACGCGTCGCCGGTCGAGCCGCGGGCACCCCTGCAGCCCATCACGGGCACCGCGGACGGGGTACTGGGGGTGTGCCGGGTCCCTGCCCCGGCACACCCCCCTCAGCAGTTGCCGCCGGCGGACCGCCGAGCCGGGACCGGCCGGCGTGAGCCGATCAGGCCGGGACGTAGTCGAAGACGTCCGGGTTCGGGCCGGTGCGACCCTCCTCGCCCCGGTCGAGGGCGGAGATCCGGGAGACCTCCTCCGGGGTGAGCCCGAAGTCGAAGATCTCGAAGTTCTCCCGCATGCGGGCCGGCGTCACCGACTTCGGGAAGATGATGTCGCCGCGCTCGATGTGCCAGCGCAGGGCCACCTGGGCCGTCGACCTGCCCTTGGCGGAGGCGATCTCCCGGAGGACCGCGTCGTCGAGGACCTTGCCCTGGGCGATGGGGGACCACGCCTCCGTCGCGATGCCGTGCTTCGCGTCGGCCGCCCGGGCCGCCTCGTTCCCGAAGTACGGGTGCACCTCGATCTGGTTGACGGCCGGCACGACGCCGGTCTCGTCGATGATGCGGTCGAGGTGCGCGGGCTGGAAGTTGGAGACGCCCACGGACGCGGCGCGACCGTCCTCGACGAAGGACGCCATGGTGCGCCACGTGGAGACGAAGTCACCGTCGTACAGGGTCGGCAGCGGCCAGTGGATGAGGAAGAGGTCGAGCTTCTCGAGCCCGAGCCTGCGCATCGTCTCGTCGAAGGCCCGCTCGGCGTCGGCCGGGCGGTGGAACCCGTTGTTCAGCTTCGAGGTCACGTAGATCTCGTCGCGGGGGACGTCGGAAGCGCGAATGGCCTCGCCGACCTCCTGCTCGTTGCCGTACATCTGCGCGGTGTCGATGTGCCGGTACCCGATCTCGAGGGCCGTGGTGACGGCCTCGACGGTGTTCTCCGGCTCGATCTGGAAGACCCCGAAGCCGAGCTGGGGGATCGTCGTCCGGTCGTTGAGCGTGATGGTGGGAACGGTCATGCAGGGGACAGCACGGATGGGGGGACCGGTATTCCGCGGGCCGGGGGTGGCCAGGTCCGTCGACCGTGCGAGGACCACGGCCCCTCGGTCGTCGAGTCGGTGCCGGCCACGATGCGCCGAGCACGGCGCAGGTGCCGCCGCGGGTGGAGGCCGAGTCGGCTCAGGACGCGGCGGCGGTGTGTGCCGGCACCCCGGTGAGGTCGGCGCACCAGGCCTGGAGGTCCGACCCACCCGCCGACGCGACGAGGGCCCGGTAGGACGCGGAGTCGGACGCGAGCTCGCCACGAGCCAGCGCCCAGCACCGGTCGACGGTCGAGAGCAGGCGCTCGTCGGCCGAGGCGGGCGCGGGCGCGTCTGCCGCGGGCGCGTCGGTGGCGGGTGGCGTCGAGGGCGTCTCGGAGTCGACCGGGGCCGTGGCCGCGGATGCTCCCGAGACGCCGAGGCCGATGGCCTGGAGCTGGTCCGGGAGCACTCCGGACCAGACGGCGGCCACCCCACCCCCGACGGCGAGGACCACCGCGACGAGGACCGTGAGCACCCGGCGCCGGCGACCGCGGCGGGATTTGGCGCGGCGCGTGCCACGGTTGGCACGGCGTGCGGTGGCATCGTCCGACCCCGGCGGAGGCGGCGATGCGGCAGGAACGGGCTCGAGGGACGTCCGAATCGGCTCCGGCGGCGTCCGCGGCCCGGTCCGGGAGCGGCGCGAGCGGCGCGAGGACTGCTGCTCCGCCGCACGACGGGCGGCGCGGGTCAGTGGTTCGTCCTGGACTGCCTGCATCCGTGGAGTCTGCCGAGGCGGACCCCTCGGTGGGTCGCCTCCGGGGGACCGTGGGCCGTTCGGCCGATGAGGGTGTCCCCCGGACGACCGGTGGTCCCGGGGGATCATCCGCTGCGCGTCACCGGCTCCCCGCGCGGGCGAGGGGCGAGTCGTCCCAGTGGGCGAGCAGGTCCGCCGGATCCGACCAGGTCCCGACGGCGCCGGCGTCTCGGAGCTCGGCGGCACTCGTGCCCCCGCACTCGACGCCGACGCACGGCATCCCGATCCTCCCGGCCGCCTCCACGTCCCAGACCGCGTCCCCGACGAAGAGGCACTCCTGCGCGGGGACGCCGATGCGTTCCAGCGCGGCCTCGAGGATGTCCGGGTCGGGCTTGCTGCGCTCGGCGTCCGAGCTCGTCGTCGCCTCGTCGATGACGTCGTCGGCGTCGATCGCCCGCCGCAGCGCGTCGAGGTCGCGCTGGCCCGCGGAGGTCGAGAGGACGACGAGCAGCCCGGCCTCGTGGCAGCGCTGCAGCAGGTCGCGGGCGCCCGGGGTGGGGACGAGTCGCTCGTGCCACGCGGCGAACAGCGCGGCGTGCGAGGCGATGACCGCGTCGTCCACGGACTCGTCGTGGTCGCCGAGGAGGTGTCCGACGATCCGGTCCGAGCCCAGGCCGATCGCCCGGTGGATCCGTGCCATCGGCACGAGGTGTCCGTGCTCGCGCAGCGCCTGCCACCACGAGGTCGTGTGGGCGTAGGAGGAGTCGACGAGGGTTCCGTCGACGTCGAACAGCACCGCGCGGGGCGCAGGTCCGGTCGGCGAGGTGGACATGGGTGGGCGCTCCGGAGGGTCGGCGGGCGGGACCCTCAGCCTGCTGCCTGCACCGGTGACCGGCAACTCCGGGGGCCTCGGGGGCCGACGTGGGGGCCGCGGGACAGGTTGACCCCTGCGCCGGCCCGTCCCGCGGCTCGCACTACTCGGCCCTCGTCCCGGGTGCACGCACCGGGAGGAGGCAGTTCCTGGAGACCCTCGCGTGGCGCCACCGTGGGCCCGCAGCACCGGCTCCCGAGAGCGCCGAGCCTCCGGCCGCGACGGGAGGCGGCGGTGCGACGGAGGTGCTGTGCATGCGTAGCCCCTCGGGGTCGTCATGCGGCGGTGCCCGACGGCGAGCGGATCGCTCTGCGCACCCAGTGGCGGACGACTGGACGCTTTCGGGCCGGCTGGACGGCTCAGCGGTTCCATCCTACCCGGCGACGGGCGCACGGCCCAGCCTTCTCCAGGGGGGTCGACGCCGCACCTCAGTCGGGGTCGACCCACCACCCGGGGGTGCCCTGCGCGAGGTTGTCGAGGAGCTCCTCGGCGACCGCCACGGGGCCGTGGCCCCCGGCCCGGTCCCCGAGGGCCTGCCGTGCCTCTTCGTGGGTCCACCCCCGGCCGAGGAGTGCCCCGACGGCCTGCTCGACGACCGAGGCGTCGACGAGGCGCCCGACGTCGGTCGACTGCGCGAGGCGGCAGGCCCCGTCGAGGTGCCGGTCGACGACGACCTCCGGGAGCGGAGTGCTCGTGAGGACCGAGAGGTCGGCGGCGAGGTCGACGAAGGCCCCCGGGGTGGCCGCGTAGAGGACGATCTCGGCCCGGGGAGCCGGGCCCGAGGTCATCGGGACGACGACCGAGCTACCCGCTGCAGGAACCGGATCCGGTTCGGCGCCCTCCACGCCCCAGAAGGTGAACCGGAGGCCCGGCGCGACCCCGATCACTCGGACGGTCATCCCGATGCAGGACGGAACCGCCGAACACACGGTGCCCGCCAGCGCCTCGAGCGACGCCCGCAGGTCGACGTCCGGGTCGCCGAGCGCCTCGCTCAGCAGGGTCAGGCCGGTCGCCAGTGTTGGGGTCAGGCCCATGGCAACGGCTCCGCCGTGCGGTCCCGCCCGCGCGTCCTCATCCCGGCACGTGGTGTGCGCCGGACGCGCACCCACCTGGTGCGGCCGCGGTCAGGAACGCCGCCGTGGTGATCCCAACGTACTCGCTCGCCCGGCGCGCCACGCGGGTGTGCTTCGCTCGGCGCGACGGACGGTCAGCGACCGCGCCTTCCGGCCCGCGCGCGCTTCGCGGCCTCGTCGACGAGCTGCTGGGCGACCTCGCCGAGCTTGCGGTGCTCGGTCTGGCTCAGCTCACGCAGCCTCGCGAAGGCCTCGTCCGAGGACTCGCCGCTGCGTGACCGCAGGACCCCGATGGCCTGGTCGATGACCGGGCGCCCGGTGAGCGCCGTCTGCAGCTGGGCGGCGAGTGCCACCGCCCGGGCGAGTACCTGGGCGTTGCGCACGGCGACGGCGGCCGGCGTGGCGAACTGCTCACCGATGGCTGCGGCGTGGTCATCGAAGGCATCCTTGCGTCGGGCGTACACGTTGATCGCACCGACCACCGCGTCATCGTGCAGGAGGAGCGGCAGCGACAGGACGCTGTGCACGCCGAGCCGACCCACGCGCGGGCCGAAGTGCGGCCACAGCCGCTCACCCCCGAGGGACCCGGACCGGACGGTGCGCCGCTCGAGCGCCGCCGTGATGCAGGGGCCCTCCCGGAGGGCCGTGTACTGGAGCTCGTCGATCTCGGCGACGAACGGTGCACTCGCGGCGAGGGCCTCGACCCGGTGGTCTCCGGGGCCGGCGCGCAGCAGGGTCACCCCGGCACCGTCGGCGCCGGGGATCGCGTGCACCGCGAAGGTCGCGACCTGCCCGAGCTGCTCCTCGAGGGTGGAGGAGCCGCTGACGAGGCCGGCCAGGTCGGCGAGGCTCGCCTGCAGGTCGGTGTCGTCGGCCCCGCCGGACACCGGGCGCTGAGCGTCGCGCGGGCTCGTCCCGGGTTCGTCCATCGTGGGTCCACCCGTCCTCCGCGCGGCATCCGCGGGCGCCGCGCTGCCGTGGGGCATGTTCAGCCGAGATCGCCCGAACCGCCACCGATCATACTCGGGAGGCTGGGAGCCGAGCCGCGTCGACCGGGGGTCAGGTGCGCACGGGGCGGGACGTCGCGACGTCGTCGACGACCTCGATGATGACCCGCAGGTTGGCGAGCAACGTCCCGTAGAGCGGCCACATGAGCCCCGAGAGGTCCTCGGTCGAGAGGTCCTGCACGAGACCCTGCTGCTCCTCGCGCAGGGCGGCGACGTCGGCGTCGGGGTCGGCGACCCGGCGGCCCACCGCGTCGAGCAGGGTGATGAACCGGTCGCGGAAGCGGGGGTCCCAGGCGGTGGCCTCCCGGCTGGACTCGCGCAGGTGCCGCGCGATGCCGCGGGTCTGGGCGACGCCCTCCTCGAGCCGTTCGAGGACCTGCGAGTACCCCTCGGCGGTCCGGTCGGGGTGCCGCCGTGCCCGCGGGTTCCACGACCGGCTCTCCTGCGACGTGCGGACGAGGGACCAGGCCCGGTCGAGGTCGGAGTCGATGGAGCGGGAACGCTCGATCCAGTCGTCCGCGTCCTGGGACTCCCACGGCCGTCGCAGCTGGCGGGCCATGTCGGTGAGGAGCTCACCGAGCCGCCGGTCGACGTCGTCGACCTGCTGCTGGGCGCTCCTGTCGTTGAGCGGGGGGAGGACGAGGAGGTTGATGGCGAGGGCGACCCCGACACCGATGGCGGTGGCGAGCAGCCGGCCGGGGATCGAGGCGATGACGAGCTGTTCGGAGGTGTGATAGCCGGTGGTGATGACGAACAGGGCGGTGGTGGCGATCGTGACGCCCTCCTCGCGCACGAGCCGGATCCTCGCGAGGGCCAGCCCGGCGAGGAGCGCGAGCCCGAAGGACCAGACCGAGACACCGAGCAGCTCGACCACGCTGAGCGCGAGCACGATGCCGATGCCGACGGACAGCACGGTCTCCACGCCCCGCCACACCGTCCGGTAGACGGTGGCGTGCACGGTGAGCAGCGCGACCCACGGTGCGAGGAAGGCCTGGTCGAGGCCGAGCAGGCCATCGGCGACCACCCAGGCCACGACGGCGGCCACGACCGCCTTGACCATCTGGAGCAGGTCGGTCTGGGTGACCGGCGAGGCCAGCCAACCCGTGAGCCGGGACCGGGCAGAGCGGGGGGTGGGCACGTCCATCGGACCAGTCAACCGGAGGCAGCACCTGTCGTGACGGCGCGCTGCCCTTCCCCACGAGGATCCGGTCGACGGCGGCCTGCCCCGGGTGCTGTTGGGACCAGGTGGCGCTCGGCCGTTGGCCAGCAGTCACCCGCCGGGCCCTCAGTCCGCGGCAGGCAGGACGAGGCCGCGGTCGCCATCGACGAGGACGGGCGTCCCCGTGGTCAGCACCGACGTGCCGGTCGCGGTCCCCACGACGAGGGGAAGGCCGTACTCGCGCGCGACGACGGCCGCGTGTGAACCCGGGCCGCCGTGGTCCACGACCACGGCGCCGGCCCTGGCGAAGAGCGGGGTCCATGACGGGTTGGTGCCCGGCGCCACCAGCACCTCGCCCGGATCCAGTGTGCCGAACTCGTCGGGACCGTGGATCACCCGGACCACCCCACTGGCCCGGCCCCCGCCGCCGGGAGTGCCGCGCACGAGAGCATCGCCTGCGCCTCGAGCACGATCCGAATAGAGCGTGCTGGTGGCAATGAGGGGACTGGCCGCGAGCTCGTCGTAGGCCCGCCGCCTTCGGCTAGCCCTCTGCTGGAGCTCTGGGTCAGGCTCGGACACAGCCGGATCCGGGAGAGTGACCACGTCCTCCCAGAGGAGGAACCACACATCGTCCGGATCGGCGAGCCACCCGTGCCGGGCCAGACGGTCGCCCACCTCGAGCACGGCCCTGCGCACGACGGGAAGCTGTCGTGAGCCCGCGAGGTGGGTGTCCTCCCGGGCTGCCACTCCCGCGCGGGCCACCGTGACGAGGCGCCGCAGCCTGGCGGCCACGTGAAGGCGACGGACCAGGGGGTGGGCCAGGACCTCGGCCAGTGCGGCCGCGGACGGATCGTGCGGCTCGGCACCCCCGGCCGGCTCGCGAACCAGGACCGAGATGATCCCGAGCACGATGGCGGGGCGCTCACCCCACGTCGGGTCGAGCAGCAGCACGCTGGAGGTCTCCCGGTGGCCGAACTGCTCCAGGAAGCCGGACAGGAGGGTGCGGACGGCAGGGGCAGCGGGGTCGGTGGCGACGAAGTCCACCAGCTCGTCGGGGGTCCGGTTCACCCACGCGGCCCGCAGCCCAGGGTCGGCGCGGATCAGCTCCGCGATCGCGAGCAGCTGGTCATTGGCCTGCCGGGTGCCCGTGGGCGCCCCCGCGATGATGGCGTTGAAGCGGCGACCCAGACCGAGCAGACGCAGGGCCAGACCGAGCCTTGCGAGCGCGGCGGCGGCGCCGGGAATGGAGGCGACGCGGATGTTCGCCAGCAGGCTGGTCGTCGCGGCCGCTCGGGGGGGAACCGACACCAGCTCCCCCCAGGTCAGCCGCGGCAGCTCCACGGCCGCCAGGACTCGCGACTCCGCGTCGTGCCGCCGGGCGGTTGGCTCGTCGGCCCAGCCACCGGGGTCGCGCGTGCTCCTGGCGAACGTGCGCCACAGGTGGAGCGGTGTGCGCCAGGTCGGGCGCGGGCTCGGGGGGACGAACTCGGTCACGACCCCGTCCCGGCTGGGCAGCATGTCGGCGAAGTGCAGCCGCGCGCCGAACAGCCCGCGGACCAGCTCCTCGATCACCGAACCCACCGCCGGCAGGGTCCAGACGGTGAGCTCCATCGGTCGCGGGCGGCGCGGCAGCAGCTCGAGGACCACGGGTCCGGCACTGCGCTGGAAGCGGTTCAGGCTCCGCGGTGCCGGCGGCAGTGCAGTCATGGGGCGGGCCTGCACGATGGCCGCACCGTCGCGACCGATGGCCCATTCGACATCCATGGGCCGGCCGAAGTGAGCAGCGATCCCGCGTCCGGTGGCAGCCAGCCCGGTCAGGGCCGCCGCGTCGAGTGCGGGAACCGGGCGCCCGGGGTCCCTCGGTTGCCGGGTCGTCCCGCCCGCGCTGGCCGGGGTGATGACGACCTCCGCGCGGCCCGGCCGGCGCTCCACGATGCGTCCGCGGCCGTCGATGACCGCGTGGTCCGGCGTCACCAGCCCGGAGACCACCGCCTCACCGAGACCCGGACTGGAGTCGATGACCACCTCCTCCCGCGATCCGGTGACGGGGTTCGCGGTGAACATCACCCCGGCGAAGTCGGCGTCGACCATCCGCTGGACCACCACCGCCATGGCGACCGTCTCGGGGGCGACCCCCAGCCGCTCCCGGTACGCGATCGCGTGATCGGCCCAGAGCGATGCCCAGCAGGTCCGGACGGCGGCCACCACCTCATCCGGGCCGAGGACACCCAGCACCGACTCGTGTTGTCCGGCGAACGCCGCGCCGGGAAGATCCTCGACCGTGGCACTCGAGCGAACCGCCACCGGGCCGGCACCCAGGTCGGCGCACCTCTGGCGAACGGCCCGTGAGACCTCGTCGGGTACCGGGGCCGTGGACATCCCGGCGAGCGTGAGGGGGCCGGAGAGGCCGCTCACCGCGAGACGATAGGCCGCAGTCGTCACCACGAAGCCGTCCGGAACGTGGAAACCCGCGCGGACCAGCTCACCCAGTCCCGCCGCCTTCCCACCCACGACGGCGAGGTCGACGGCGGCCGAGTCCTGCAGCTGCACCGTGAGTGCACCCATTCGTCGAAGGTAGCAGCGCGGCCGATCGGCGCGTTGGCGGCGGGTCGGTGCGCACCTCGTCGCGGTCGCGACCACCGGTGACGTGCTCCGGGGTCAGAAGCCGCCGTCGCGGGCCATGTTGTTGAACCGGGAGTAGTGGCCCTGGAAGGCGAGGACGAGGTCCTTGGTCGGTCCGTTGCGGTGCTTGGCGACGATGACGTCTGCCTCGCCGTCGCGCTCGGGGTCGGAACGGTCGCGGTGCAGGAGGATGACGACGTCGGCGTCCTGCTCGATCGAGCCGGACTCACGCAGGTCCGACATCTGGGGGCGCTTGTCGGTGCGCTGCTCGGGGCCACGGTTCAGCTGGCTGATCGCGATGACCGGCACCTCGATCTCCTTGGCGAGCAGCTTGAGCGCCCGGGAGAACTCCGCGACCTCCTGCTGGCGCGACTCGACCTTCTTGCCGCTCGTCATGAGCTGGAGGTAGTCGATGACGACGAGCTTGAGGTTGTGCTGCTGCTTGAGCCGCCGGCACTTGGCCCGGATCTCCATGAGCGACATGTTCGGGCTGTCGTCGATGAACAGCGGGGCGTTGGAGATCTTCCCCATGATCCGCGCGAGCTTGGTCCACTGGTCCTGGTTCTTCAGACCGCGGCGCAGGTCCTGGAGCTGGATGGTCGCCTCGGCCGAGAGGATGCGCATCGTGATCTCGGTGCGGCTCATCTCGAGCGAGAACACCGCCGCCGCCATGTCGTGCTTGATCGCCGCCGCGCGGACGATGTCGATGCCGAGCGTGGACTTGCCGACCGCGGGGCGGGCCGCGACGACGATCATCTGGCCGGGGTGCAGGCCGTGGGTCAGCTCGTCGAGCTCGATGAAGCCGGTGGGCACGCCGATGAGGTCGTCGGTGCGCCCGGAGGCGGCCTCGATCTCCTCCATCGTCTCGTTGAGCAGCTCGCCGAGGACGTGGTAGTCCTCGCCGCCGCGCTTCTCGGCGACCGAGTACACCTCGGCCTGCGCGCGGTTGACGATCTCGTCGATGTCGCCCTCGCCCTGGCCGTAGCCCATCTGGACGATGCGCGTCCCGGCCTCGACGAGCCGCCGCAGCACCGCGCGCTCGTGGACGATCTCGGCGTAGTAGCCGGCGTTCGCCGCCGTGGGCACCGACTGGATCAGCTGGTGGAGGTAGGCCTGCCCACCGACCCGGGCGAGGTCGCCGCGCTTGGACAGCTCGTCGGCGACGGTGATCGCATCGGCCGGCTCGCCGCGCCCGAAGAGGTCGAGCACGGCGTCGAAGATGGCCTCGTGCGCCGGTCGGTAGAAGTCGTGGGCCTTGACCTCCTCGAGGCAGTCCGCGATCGCGTCCTTGTCGAGGAGCATCGAGCCGAGCACCGACTGCTCCGCGTGGAGGTCCTGCGGGGGCACCCGCTCGTCGGGTCGTTCGGACGGGCCCGAGAAGGCCTCGCTCAGCTCCGCGATGCTCACCCGCGCTCCCCTCTCACCGACTCGTCGTGGCCCCTGCCGAGGCGGTCCGCACCGACACCCGAGGTCCGGCTCCAGAACACCAGAGGCCACCGACATCGGGGGTGCGGTGTCACCGTAGGACCCGGCCGTCGACGCCTCCAAGTCTGCCGGGTCCACATCGGCCGAACGGCTGGGGATGGACTGTGGACAACGTGGGGAAAACGCCGCGCGTCGTTGTGCACCGTCGGTGGAGAACCCTGTGGACAGAACTCCCGGTGAACTCCCAGCAAGCTGCTGACCTGCACGGACTCCGTCCACGGCATGTGCACCCAAGAAAGTTTCGGGCGTGTTGCGTCCACAGGGGTGAATCGGCCGTCCGGCCGTGCCACGGACGCCGGAGCGCCGCCCGGCCGGTGCCACACCGTCGTCGCGCGGGCCCGGCGGCGGGCTCAGCCGGTGCGGCCGTACCGCTCCGCGGCGCGAGCCCGGGCCTTGGCGGCCTCGGCCTCCCGGTCCTTGGGCGGCGCCGCGGTGACGAGGGAGTCGAGCAGCCGCTGGGTCGTCTCCGCGACCTCCTCGACGGCGCGGGCGAAGGCCGCCTCGTTGGCCTGCGACGGCTTCGTCGACCCGCTGACCTTGCGGACGTACTGCGTCGCCGCCGCCCTCACCTCGTCGGTGGTCGCGGGGGGAGCGAAGTTGTGGAGCTGACGGATGTTGCGGCACATGCCTCCACGGTAGGACGACCGCGCCGTCTCAGGACAGCCTCACCTCTGCTGTGCCGGGACCCCCGGAGCAGCGATGATGGGGTCATGAGGACTGTGAGTCTCGAGCAGCTCGGCCGCCACCTCGGAGCCCTCCCCGGGAACCCCCGCGTCGTCGTCTCCGGCAACGTCGCCGTCCCCTGGGAGGCCGTCCGCGCCCTCGACGAGGGTCGCGACGAGTACGTCATCCACGCCCTCAACGCGCCACCGGGCATCCCGGACCGGCCCGGCGTCACCGCCGAGACGTGCTTCGTCGGCGGCGGCATGCGCCACCACTCGAACCTCTCCTACGTGCCGAGCCGGCTCTCCCTCGTCCCCGTGCTCTACGGGGGCCCCCTCGCCCCCGACGTCGTCATCGTCCACTGCGCGCCCGCCCGCGACCGGATGTTCTCGCTCGGCATCGAGGTCAACGTCCTCCCCGCGGCCATCGAGGCCTGCCGGGCGCGCTCCGGGCTCGTCGTCGCGGTCGTCAACGACCGGATGCCGTACACCGGCGGCGACGCCCTCCTCGACGTCTCGGCGGTCGACCTCGCCGTCGAGGTGTCCGTGCCCCTGCCCTCGCACGAACCGCTGACCCCCGACGACGACAGCCGGCTCATCGGCGAGCGGGTCGCGGACCGCGTCGGCGACGGCGCCACCCTCCAGGCCGGCATCGGGGGCATCCCCGACGCGACGATCGCGGCCCTCGCCGGGCGACGCGGCCTGCGCGTCTGGACCGAGATGTTCTCCGACGGCGTCGTCGCCCTCGACCGCGCCGGCGCCCTCGAGGCGGACCACCCGCTCACCACGTCGTTCCTCTTCGGCTCCGAGGACCTCTACGCCTGGGTCGACGCCAACCCCCGCGTGCGGATGACCCGCACCGAGACGACCAACGACCCCGGCCTCATCGCCCGCCAGCGCGCGATGACCTCGGTCAACTCGGCGCTCGAGGTCGACCTCTTCGGCCAGGCCAACGCCTCCCGCATCGACGCCCGCATCCACTCCGGCTTCGGCGGCCAGACCGACTTCGTCGTCGGCGCACTGCACTCGCCCGGGGGGCAGTCGTTCATCGCGTTGCGGTCCTGGCACCCCAAGGCCGACGTCTCGACGGTCGTCCCGTTGCTCGACGAGCCGGTGACGAGCGTCCAGCAGAGCGCCATCGTCACCGAGCAGGGCGTCGCCGAGCTCTTCGGCTACGACCAGGCCGGGCAGTGTCGGCACATCATCCGTGACGCGGCGCACCCCCGGGTCCGCGACGAGCTGTGGGAGGAGGCCCGCGCTCTCGGGCTCGCCTGAGCCGCAGCCGGATCCGATGGCCACCGGCCCCCGCCGCTCCGACCCGCCCCTGGCGGCCGCGGTGCGTGCCGCGCTGACCGACGTCGGTGACCCCGCCCGGGCGGCTGCCTACCAGCGCTACATGAAGTCGGCGCTCCCCTTCCGCGGTCTCGCCATGCCCGAGCTGCGGGCGGTGCTGCGGCCGTTGCTCGCCGACCCCGGCCTCGCCCCGGCCGACCGCGCCGAGTGGGAGCGCGCCGTGCGGGCCCTGTGGGACGAGCCCGAGGTACGCGAGGAGCGCTACGCCGCCCTCGCGGTCGCCGGGCACCGGGCCGCCCGGCCGTGGCAGGACCCCGACGCGCTGCCCCTGTACCGGTACCTCGTGCAGACCGGAGCCTGGTGGGACCTCGTCGACGCCGTCGCGCCCCGGCGCGTCGGCCCGATCCTGCGCGCCAGCCCGGAGTCGGTGACGCCCCTCATCCGCGCCTGGGCGGCCGACGACGACCTCTGGGTGCGGCGGGCGGCGATCCTCGCCCAGCTGGGGCACGGCGCCGACACCGACACCGAGCTGCTCTCCGACGTCCTCGCCCTCAATCTCGAGGGCTCTCTGCACGGCCGTGAGTTCTTCGTCCGCAAGGCCGTGGGGTGGGCGTTGCGGCAGTACGCCCGGACCGACCCCGAGTGGGTGCGGGCCTGGGTCGCCGCCCACGCGAGCGAGCTGTCCGGGTTGTCCCGTCGCGAGGCCCTCAAGCACCTCGACCCGGGGTGACCCGCAGGGGTCAGCGCGTGGCGCCGGTCACCATCCACCGGTCGGTGCGGACCCGGAGCCACATGAGGGTGGCGCGGACCGACATGAAGACGGTGAACGCGAGCCAGAGCCAGGTCACGGCGTCCACCTGCCCGGCGGTCGTGTTGCCGGCGAGCAGCCAGTCCCCGGCGAGGTGCACCGCGAGCGCCACGGGGAGGTACGCGACGAGGGTGACGATCATCGCGCGGGCCAGCCATCGGCCGTCGCCCGCGCCGATGAGGACGCCGTCGACGACGAAGACGAAGCCCGAGAGGGGCTGCCCGAGCGCCACGACGACCAGCCCGCCGGCGATCGCCGCCTGCACCCCCGGGTCCGCGGTGAAGAACGGGCCGACCCACGGCCGCACGACGAGGACGAGCAGGCCGAGGACGACCCCTGCGAGGATCCCCCACCGCAGCATGAGCCGCGTCGCGGCACGGGTCGTCGCGAGGTCGTCGGCGCCGAGGGCGCGGCCGGTGATGGCCTGGGCGGCGATCGCGAGCGCGTCGAGGGCGAAGGTGAGGAAGGACCAGATCGTCGCGGTCACCTGGTACGACGCGAGCGGCACGTCCCCGAGCCCGGCGGCGACCCACGTCGTGAGGACGAGGACGGCGCGCAGCGCGAGGGTGCGCACGAGCAGGGGCACCCCGCCCCGGGCCGCCGCGAGGACGCGCCCCGGATGCGCCCGCAGCGGCACCCGGGTGCGGCCGGCCTCGCGGACGAGGACGACGACGAGCGCGACCGCCATCCCCGTCTGCGCGATGACCGTGCCCCAGGCGGAGCCGGCGATGCCCCAGCCGAGGCCGTGGACGAACCAGATGCTCAGCGCGGCGTTGGCGGTGAAGCCGGTGACCGCGGCGACGAGCGGGGTCCGGGTGTCCTGGAGGCCGCGCAGCACGCCGGTCGTCGCGAGGACGACGAGCATCGCGGGGATGCCGAACGCGGAGATCCGCAGGTAGGTGGTGGCCTGGTCGAGGGCGGCCGCGGAGGCGCCGAAGAGCCCGGCGAGGGGGCGGGCCCCGAGGGCGACGACCGCCGTCGTCACCGCCCCGAGGAGCAGCGCGAGCCACGTTCCGTCGATCCCCGCGGTGACGGCGCCACCGCGCGAGCCGGCCCCGAGCTGGCGGGCGACGACGCTCGTCGTCCCGTAGGCGAGGAAGACGAAGACGTTCGCGGCGGTGAGCAGGACGGCGCTCGCGACGCCCAGGCCGGCCAGGGGCTCCACGCCGAGCCGGCCGACGACGGCGGAGTCGACGAGGAGGAACATCGGCTCGGCGACGAGCGCGAGGAACGCGGGGACGGCGAGCCGGAGCACCTCCCGGTGCTGCCCCTCGGCCGGTGCGCCCACCCCGGAACTCTGGCACGGCCGGGGCCGACGGCCGCTCGGGACACCCCCGGCCCGGACACGAACTGACACATTCGACGATTCGTGTACGCCAGAGGGCCCCGAGGCGTACACGAACTGACACATTCGACGATTCGTGTACGGCACCGCCGCCCGAGGCGTACACGAACTGACACATTCGACGATTCGTGTACGCCAGAGGGCCCCGCGAGCGGTGAGGGCGGTCAGGCGTCCGGGAGGACGGCCACCGCGGCCTCGCGCCGGGGGTCACCGGCGGCGACGAGCTCGCCGTCCGCGTGCCGGTACGCGGCACCCACGCCGCCGAAGTACATCGACAGCGCCCCGTGGTCGGTCGCCGCGAGACCCGCGGCGTGCACGGCGGCGGTGATGGCGGGGTCGGACTCGTGCTCGACGACGGCGGCGCCGGCGGCATCGAACCGGACGTGCATCCGGGGCGCCTCGATGGCGGCCCGCAGGTCGGCCCCGTGGAGGCAGCCCTGCCCGAGGACCTGCATCAGCGCCGTCGTGATGCGGTCGGCGCCGGGCGACCCGACGGCGATCACCCGCCCGTCGTCGGTCCGGCCCGTCGTCGGGGCCATGTTGGAGGCCAGCCGGGTCCCCGGGCGCAGGGTGTGCAGCCCGAGCCGGTTCAGCTCGGGCTCGCCGAGGGCGTTGTTGAGCAGCATCCCGGTGCCGGGCACCGTGATGCCCGCTCCGTAGCCGGCGGACATCGTCACCGCGCAGGCCAGCCCGTCGGCGTCGACCGCCGACACGTGGGCGGTGGACGCCGACGTCGGCAGGCCGACGAGCCCCTGCCGGTCGACCGAGGCGAGCAGCGCGTGGCCCGCGGCATCGAGGTCGGTCGCGACGTCGTGGACCTCGAGCCGGTAGCGCAGGACGGCCCGCTGGACGGTCAGCACGTCCGCCCAGTCGTAGTTGCCGCGCCGGGCGAGCTCACCGAGCATCACGGCGAGCATCGGGCCACCGACGGACGGGGGCGGGTTGACCGCGAGGTCCCAGTCGCCGACCCGGCGGCGCACCGGGACCCGCTCGACGGGCGCGTAGGCCGCGAGGTCCGCCGCCGTGACGAGGCCGCCCCGGCGGGTCATGTCCTCGACCATCGCCCGCCCGACCTCGCCGGTCGTGAGCAGGTCCGGCCCGGTGCGCCCGAGGAGCTCGAGGAGGTCGGCGAGCATCCCGTTGGTCACGACCTCGCCCGCGCGCAGGGGACTGCCGTCGTCCCGGGTCACCAGGGCGTGCGCCTCCGGGTCGGTGCCGAAGAGGGTGCCGCCCACGAAGCCGAGGTACCGCGCCGCGGCCCCACCCACGGGGTACCCGTCGCGGCAGGCGGCCGCGGCCGGGGCGACGACCTCGGCCCAGGGGGCGACGCCGAAGCGGCGGACGGCGTCCTCGCACGCGGCCGCCGCACCCGGGGTGGCCACCGAGCCGTGGCCGGCGAACATCGTGACCCCGCCGCCGTACTCGGTGAAGACCTCGCGCACCCCGGCGCCGAAGGCCGCGCGCGGCAGGCCGCGGCCCGGCATCTCGACGTTGCCGTCGACCACGACCGGCTCCTCACCGGGTCGCCACACCGACAGGAACGCACCGCCCCCGAGCGAGACGATGCCCGGCTCGGTGGCCATCGCCGCGACCGCCGCCGCCACGGCGACGTCGACCGCGTTGCCCCCGGCTCGCGCCATCCCCCGGCCCGCCGCGAGCGAGACCGGTCCGGTCGCCGCGAGCGCCACGTCCACCATGGGCTCGCATCCTGCCACCGCCGGCGGCCGTTCCGTGGCCCCGTCCGCGGCCGGACGGTAGCGTGCGGGACCATGACCCGCCCGCCTCTCGCCATCGTCGCCGGCACCGGGTTCTACGACCTCGAGGCCCTCGAGGACCCCACCGAGGAGACCGTCGAGACCGCCTGGGGGCCCGCCCGGGTGACCCGCGGCCGGTGGCACGGGCTCCCCGTCGTCTTCCTCACCCGGCACGGCCCCGGCCACTCCGTGCCGCCGCACCTCGTGAACTACCGGGCCAACGTCCGCGCCCTCGCGGACCTCGGGTGCGAGGACGTCATCGCCGTCAACGTCACCGGGTCCATCGACCCCGACCTCGTCCCGGGCGACCTCCTGTGCCTCGACGACTTCCTCGACCTCACGAAGCAGCGGCCGCTCACCTTCTTCGACGGCTCGGGGCCCGAGGGGGTCGTCCACGTGGACGTCGGCCACCCCTACCACCCGGAGCTGCGCCGCGAGCTCCTCGAGGCCGCCGTGGCGGCCGGACGGCCGCTGCGCGACGGCGGGGTGTACGCGGCCTTCGAGGGCCCGCGCTTCGAGACGGCGGCGGAGATCCGGCTGGCCCGGCTGGCCGGCGCCGACGTCGCCGGGATGACCGGGGTCCCCGAGGTCACCCTCGCCCGTGAGGCCGGGCTGCGTTACGCCGCGGTCTCGCTCGTCGTCAACCCCGCGACCGGGGTCGGTGACGCCGACGAGCCGATCACCATGGCCGAGATCGAGACGGTGCTCGCCCGCAGCCGCGAGGCGGTGCTCGCCGTGCTCGACGAGCTGGTCCACACCCGGGCCACCTTCACCGACGAGGAGACCGCCCCGTGAGGACCGTCGTCATCGAGAACGCGTCGTACGTCGTCACCGTCGACGACGCCGACACCGTGCTCACCGACACCACCGTCGTCGTCGAGGACGGCGTCATCACCGGGATCGGGGCCGAGCGGATCGCCCCCGCCCCGCCGCACCCCACGCAGGGAGCGACCCCCGACGAGACGACCACGCTCGACGGTCGCGGGCGGCTCGTCATGCCCGGGCTGGTCAACCTGCACACGCACCTGCCGATGACCCTGCTGCGGGGGCTCGCGGAGGACGTCGACCTCCAGGGGTTCCTCGGCCGGGTCTGGGCTGCCGAGGGCGCCGTGATGGACCCCGCGACGGTCGAGCTCGGCGCCACCCTCGGCGCCCTGGAGTCCCTGCTCGGCGGGTGCACGACCCAGCTCGACATGTACTTCCACCACGACGCCGCGCACCGCGGTGCGGTCGCCGCGGGCAGCCGGCACGTCATCGGCCCGGTCTTCATGGACGGCCCCGGGCCCGACGGGCTGGCGTGGGAGCAGCGCCTCGCCCTGATGCGCGCCTGGCGCGGCGCGCTCCTCGACATCGGTGGCCCCGAGGTGCCGGTCGCCGCGATGCCGCACGCGACGTACACGTGCTCCCCCGAGCACCTCGCCGAGGTCGTCGCGACGCTCCGCGAGACCTGCGCCGAGGTCGTCACGGACGTCCCGTCGCCGATGGCCCTGCTCACGACCCACGTCTCCGAGAACGCCGCCGAGAACGCCGACATCGCCGAGCGGTACGGCACGACGCCGACCGCCATCCTCGACGGCGCCGGCTGGCTGGCCGGCGACGTGCCGTTCGTCGCCGGCCACGGGGTGCACCTCACCGCGGACGACCTCGCCCTCCTCGTGGCGGGCGGGGGCACCGTCGCGCACTGCGCCGGGTCGAACCAGAAGCTCGCGAGCGGAGCACTGCACTGGGACGAGGTCCGCTCCGCCGGGGTCCGGCTCGGCATCGGCACCGACGGGTGCTCGTCGTCGAACGACCTCGACATGTGGCAGGCGATGCGGCAGGCGGCGCTGCTCGCCCGGCTCACGAGCGGCCGGCCGGACGTCGCGAGCGCCCACGAGGTGGTCCGGGCGGCGACGATCGACGGGGCGCGGGCGCTCGGCCTCGGCGGGCTCATCGGCTCGGTCGAGGTGGGCAAGCGCGCGGACCTCGTGCTCCTCGACCTCGAGAAGCCGCACCTGACCCCCGTGCACGACGTCCACGCCCTGCTCGTCTTCGCCGCCGGCCGCGCCGACGTCACCGACGTGCTCGTCGACGGCGAGCCGGTCGTCCGCGACGGGCGCAGCACCCGGCTCGACACCCGCGACCTGCTGGCCCGGGCCCGGGCACGCGGTGCGGAGGCCGGCCGGGCCGCGGCGGCGGTCTCGTGAGCCCCGAGATCCCGGCCATGGAGGCCCCGGACGAGAGCGCCGAGGAGGTCATCGAACGGCTCGGCATGGTGCCCATCCCCGAGGAGGGCGCCTGGTACGTCGCCGGGCCGCGGACCCAGGGGCTCAACGCCATCACGGTGCTGCTCACCAACCAGCCGGACGGGTTCTCGGCGATGCACCGGCTGACCGTCGACGAGGGCTGGCAGTGGCTCGGCGGGGCCCCGGCGGCCCTGCTGCGGTTGCGACCCGGCGGCTCCGGGGTGCTCAACTACGTCGGCGAGGAGCACGCGCAGATCCTCGTCCGGAAGAACACGTGGATGGGCGCGACGACCCTCGGGCACTGGACCCTCCTGTCGTGCTGGTGCGCGCCGGCCTTCCGGCCCGAGCACTTCGAGCTCGGCGACCGGGACAGCCTCGTCGCCGACTACCCCTCGTTCACGACCGAGATCCTCACCCTGACCCGCGACGAGCCGGTCGGGCGGATGCGGTGACGGCGCTCGTCACCGGGGCGAGCGGGGGGCTCGGCCGTGCGGTGGCCCTCGCCCTCGCGGGGGCCGGCCACGACGTGGCGGTGCACTACCGCGGGGACGCCGAGGGGGCCTCGGCGACCGCCGCCGCTGTCGAGGAGACCGGGCGCACCGCCGCGACGCTCCACGCGGACCTCGACGTCGAGGACGCCGCGGACCTCGACGCCCGGTGCGAGGACCTCCTCGACCGCTGCTCCGCGGCCGTCGGCGCGCCGGACGTCGTCGTGCTCAGCGCCTTCCCCCAGCACCACGTGGCGTGGGACGACCTCGACGCGGCCGCGTGGGACCGCTACCACCGGGGCGGAGTGCGCCCCACCGCCGTGCTGCTCCAGCGCGCCGCCGCGCGGATGGGCGAGGGGGGCGTGGTCGTCGTCATCGGGTCGATCGAGGGCCTCCGGGCGATGCCGACGCACGCGCCGTACGCCGTCGCCAAGGCGGCCCTGCACCACCTCGTCGCGGCCGCCGCCCACGAGCTCGGGCCGCGCGGCATCCGCATCGTCGGCGTCGCCCCGGGGCTCGTCGACCGCGAGGGGCTCGAGGAGGCCTGGCCCGACGGGGTCGCGCGTTACCGGGCGGCCTCCGCCCTCGGCCGGCCGGTCACCGCGGACGAGGTGGCCGCCACGGTCGCCTTCCTCGCCTCAGGAGCCGCGTCCGGCCTCACCGGCACCACCGTCACCGTCGACGCCGGATGGTCGGCCGCCCCGGGGTGGTGACACCGGGGCCGACTCCTCGGTAACGACACCGCAACGAAGCCGAGCCGCGTGCGGAAGCGTCCCGTTCTGGCCGTAGCATCTGCTCGTCTGACCCGACCCCCGAGGAGATCCTCCATGAAGTCCACGCGTTACCTCGTCGCGGTTCCCGCGGCGCTCGCCCTGGCCCTTGCGGGGTGTGGCGGCAGCACCGGCACCTCCGGCGGCGGGAGCACCGACACCGGCTCGGCCGCCGCCGGCGCCCCCACCGACGACTCGAACTGCGCCGACGCGGCCGTGTTCTGCATCGGCCTGGTCACCGACACCGGGAAGGTCGACGACAAGTCGTTCAACCAGTCCGCGCACGAGGGCGCCAAGGCCGCCGCGGCCGAGCTCGGCGGCTTCTACAAGTACGTCGAGACCCAGGACGCCAAGGACTACGCCGCCAACATGGCGCAGTTCACCAACAAGAAGTACGACGTCGTCGTCACCGTGGGCTTCCTCATGACCGACGCCACCGTGGCCGCCGCGAAGGGCTCCCCCGAGACCAAGTTCATCGGCGTCGACCAGACCTACCCCGAGGGCACGGCCGAGAAGAACGTCACCGGCCTGATCTTCCCCGAGGACCAGGCGGGCTACGCCGCCGGCTACCTCGCCGGGCTCATGACCAAGACGAACAAGCTCGGCCAGGTCCTCGGTCTCGAGATCCCGCCGGTGCAGAAGTACGCGAAGGGCTACGAGGCGGGCGCCAAGGCCGCCAACGACAAGGTCACCGTCGCGACGGTCTACCACCCCGCGGGCGACAACGCCTTCACCGACCCGGTGTGGGGCGCCAGCGAGGCCAAGAAGCAGCTCTCCCAGGGTGCCGACGTCATCTTCGGCGCCGGCGGTGGCACCGGCAACGGCGCCCTCCAGGAGGTCGCGAAGACCTCCGGCGCCGGGACCGACGTCTTCTGCATCGGCGTCGACCTCGACCAGTGGGACACCGTCCCGGCCGCCCAGCCGTGCCTCATCACCTCGGCGACGAAGCTCATCACCAAGGGCGTCACCGACACCATCAAGATCGCGAAGGACGGTGAGTTCGCGGGTCTGCAGACCATCGGCGAGGCCGGCCTCGCGCCGTACCACGACTTCGACAGCAAGATCCCGGCCGACGTCAAGACCAAGGTCGACGACATCGTCAAGCAGCTCCAGGACGGCTCGCTGAAGACCGGCGTCACGCTCTGACGACCGTCTCCGGGTCACCTCGCGTGACCTGAGCCACGACCGAGGGGGCGGGCATCCGGACCGGGTGCCCGCCCCTTCGTCGGTCCCGACCCGGGACCACCCGGCCACCGCCCCGCCGCCCGTCGGGCGCACGCACCGGCTTCGGCAGAATGTGCCGACGCCGTGCGACACGGCCCATCGCCCCGCTACTTCCGTCCGCAGGGTGCTCACGCCAGACTGTGGGCACCCGAGCCCTTTGGAGACCCATGTCCGACACCACCAGCACGGCCGAGCCGGCTGCCCCGCCGCCGGCCGACGGACCACCTCCCGAGCAGGAGCGCTCCCGCGGGGGCGCGCTGGCCTACCTCGTCGCGAACCAGAGCGCCGTCGTCATCGTCGTGGCGCTGGTCATCTCGCTCGCGATCGGCGCGGCGCTGATCCGCTACCAGGGCGTCAACCCCGGGTACGCGTACGAGACGCTGCTGCGGGAGGCCCTCGTCTACGACGGAGCCTTCACCCGCACGCTCCAGAAGACGGCGCCGCTCGTGCTCACCGGCCTCGCGGTCGTGCTGCCGCTGCGCGTCGGGCTGTTCAACATCGGTGGCCAGGGGCAGTTCGCCATGGGCGCCATCTTCGGCGCCTGGGCCGCGTACTTCGCCGGGGGCGCCGGCTTCGTCGGCGCCCTCCTCGGGATGGTCGTCGGGGTCCTCTTCGGTGCGCTCGTCGGCGTCCTCGTCGGCGTCCTCAAGGCCTACCGCGGCGTCCACGAGGTCATCTCGACCATCATGCTCAACTACATCGTCGCCGGGATCACCTTCTGGCTCGTCGTCGGCCCCCTCCAGGCCGAGAGCTCGAAGACCAGCGGCATCCCGCAGACCGAGCCGATCCCCGAGGCCGCACGGATCGGGGCGGTCGCCGGCATCCCGATCGGCTTCATCGTCGCGGTCGCGCTCGCCATCGGCTGCTGGTGGATGCTCACCCGCACGACCATGGGCTTCCGGTTCAACACGGTCGGCTCCAACAAGACCGCCGCCGGCTACGCAGGCATCTCGATCAACCGGGTCGTCATCCTCTCGATGGCGCTGGGCGCCGGTCTGGCCGGGCTCGGCGGGGCGCTCGAGGCGGAGGGCACGCTGCACCGCTTCGAGCCGGCCATCACCGGCAGCCTCGGCTTCGACGGCATCACCATCGCCCTGCTCGCCCGCGCGAACCCGCTCGCGACGATCCCGGCGGCGTTCCTCGTCGGCATCCTGCGTACCGGCGCCGCCGGACTGCAGTTCTCCACCGGCATCGCACCCGAGATCGTCGACCTGCTGCTCGCGATCATCCTGCTCATGGTCTCGATCCCGGTCCTCGGCAAGTGGCTCTTCCGGAGCCGCGCCGACAAGGTCAGCGTCGCGTCGACGAGCTGGGGGAGCTGACATGGTCACCTGGGCCACCAAGAACCGGACGACGCTCGGCGTCCTCGCCGCCGTCGTCGTCGCCGCGTACGTCTTCTACTACGCCAAGAACGACATCGCGCCGTCGATGTTCGTCTCGGCGTGGGGCTACGCCATCCCCCTCGTCCTCGCCGCCCTCGTCGGCGTCATCGGCGAGCGCTCCGGCGTGGTGAACATCGGCATCGAGGGGCAGATGCTCATCGCCGCCTTCGCCGGCTTCTTCGCCGCCGCCTACAGCGGGTCGATGCTCGTCGGCGTCCTCGCCGGCGTCGGCAGCGGGCTGATCGCGGGCGGCTTCCTCGCGTGGACCACCGTCCGCTGGCGGATGGACCAGATCATCGCCGGTGTCGTCCTCAACATCATCGCCACCGGCATCACCTCCTTCTACTACTCGCCGGGTCAGATCCTCCCGGGCGTCATCCCGAACCTCGACATCCCGCTGCTCCAGGACATCCCCCTCCTCGGGGACGTCTTCTTCAGCGGCCGCAGCTGGATCGCGACGGTCGCGATCCTCGCGGCCATCGGCGTGCACCTCCTCCTCTTCCAGACCCGGTGGGGCCTGCGCACCCGCGCCGTCGGCGAGTACCCCTCCGCCGCCGACACGGCGGGGATCAACGTCGAGCGCCTGCGCCTCGTCAACGTCACCATCGCCGGGTCGCTCGCCGGCCTCGCGGGCGTCTACCTCTCGATGGACGCGTCGTCGTCGTTCGAGCGCGGCATGACCGCCGGCCGGGGCTTCCTCGCGCTGGCGATCATGATCATGGGCGGGTGGCGCCCGCTGCGGGCGTTCGCCATGGCGCTGTTCTTCGGCTTCATCAACGCGGTCGCCTCCCAGCTCCAGCAGACCGGCGGCGTCTCCATCCCGCCCCAGCTGACGGGCACCCTCCCCTACGTCGCGACGCTCGTCGTGCTGGCCCTCGCGGCCGGCCGGGTCCGACCACCGGGAGCCGTCGGGCAGCCCTACGTGAAGGGAGACCAGTGATGGCCGACCAGCCCCAGTCCGAGGCCCACCACGGCCCGAGCACCGAGCACCTCGAGGCGATCGCCACGACCGAGGCCGCGCGCACCCTGCCGCCCGAGCAGTCGGGCTTCGGCGCCGGGGTCGTCGGAGAGCGCCTCCTCGAGATCGAGAACCTGTCGAAGAGCTTCGGCTCGGTCCACGCGAACCGCGACATCACCCTGCACGTCAACCGGGGCGAGATCGTCGCGCTCCTCGGCGAGAACGGCGCCGGCAAGTCGACCCTGGTCAACCAGATCTTCGGGCTCATCACCCCCGACACCGGCACGGTGGGCGTCAAGGGCGACACCACGGCCATCAAGGACCCGAAGGACGCCATCAACCGCGGCATCGGGATGGTGCACCAGCACTTCCAGCTCGTCCCGGTCATGACGGTCGCCGAGAACCTCATGCTCGGCCACGAGACCACCCGCGGTGGCGGGGTGCTCGACCTCGACAGCGCCCGCACCATGGTCCGCACGCTGTCCGAGAAGCACGGGCTCGCGGTCGACCCCGACGCCGAGGTCGACGACCTCCCGGTCGGCACGCAGCAGCGGGTCGAGATCCTCAAGGCGCTCTCCCGGGAGGTCGACCTGCTGATCCTCGACGAGCCGACGGCGGTGCTCACCCCCCAGGAGACCGACGAGCTGCTCGGGGTGATGCGCGAGCTCGCCGACTCCGGGACCTCGATCGTCTTCATCACGCACAAGCTGCGCGAGGTGCTCGCGGTGAGCGACCGCGTCTACGTGCTGCGCCAGGGCGCGGTCGTCGGCGAGGTCGCGACGAAGGAGACCGACACGACGAAGCTCGCGACGATGATGGTCGGCCGCGAGGTCGTGCTGTCCATCGACAAGGCGGACGCCGACCCGGGCGAGACGGTGCTGGAGATCGAGAACCTCCACGTGCGCGACGACCGCGGGCTCGAGGCGGTCAAGGGGTTCTCCCTCACGGTCCGGGCCGGCGAGATCGTCGGCGTGGCCGGGGTCGAGGGCAACGGCCAGCGTGAGCTCGTCGAGGCCCTCGCCGGGATGCGCAAGGTCGTCTCCGGGCGGATGGCCCTCGGCGACCTCGACCTCACGAAGGCGAACCCGCACGAGACCCACCACGCGGGGGTCGGCCACGTGCCGGAGAACCGCGAGAAGCACGGCCTCGTCGGGTCGTACTCCATCGCGGACAACCTCGTGCTCAACGAGTTCGACCAGGCGCCCTACGCGAAGAACGGGGTGCGCCAGTTCGACGCGGTCCGGGCGAACGCCGAGCGGCTGCGGGACGAGTTCGACATCCGGTCCTCCGGCGTCATGCAGTCGGCCGGGTCGCTCTCCGGCGGCAACAAGCAGAAGGTCGTCGTCGCCCGGGAGATGTCGTTCAAGCCGCGCCTGCTCATGGCGGCGCAGCCGACCCGCGGCGTCGACGTCGGCTCCATCGAGTTCATCCACCGGCGGATCGTCGACGCCCGTGACGAGGGAGCCGCGGTGCTCCTCGTCTCGGCCGAGCTCGACGAGATCCTGTCGCTCTCGGACCGGATCGCGGTGGTCCACGGCGGCACCGTCGTCGCGGAGATGGACGGCAAGGACGCGGACCGGACGGAGATCGGCCGCCTCATGGCCGGCGACCACTGACCCCCCCCCCGGGTTTCCCGACTTTTCATGCTCGCAGCCGCGCGACCCGCCGTTCCGGCGGGGTGTCGCGCGGCTGCTGGCATGAGAAGTCGGGGAGGGTCGCGAGGACCTGATGCCTTCCTGAGAAGGAACCCTACGGTGTCGTAACCTACGCGAACGTAGGTTACGCTGACGTAGTGAGCACAGAGACGATCGACCGCGCGACCCCTCAGGGGTCCCCTCGGCCGCGCCTCGGCGCCCACGCCCCCGGGCCGCTCGGCGGCCTGGTGCGCGGGGCGCGCAAGGTGGCCGAGGCCCTCGCCACCCCCCTCGTCCCCGACGACTACCTCGACCTGCTCGACCCGATGCGCTCCGGAGCCGACCTGCGCGGCCGCATCGTCGAGGTGCGCCCCGAGACCGCCGACGCCGCCACCGTCGTCATCCGGCCCGGTCGCGGCTGGCTCGGCCACGTGCCCGGCCAGTACATCCGGATCGGCGTCGACATCGACGGCGTCCGGCACTGGCGCGCCTACAGCCTGACCCACCGCGCCGACGGGTCGGCCGCGGCCGGGATCCCCGCCGGGTGCATCGCCATCACGACCAAGGCCATCCCCGAGGGCAAGGTCTCGAACCACCTCGTGCGGCACGCCACCCCCGGCACCCTCGTGATGCTCGACCAGGCCACCGGCGACTTCACCCTCTCGACCCCGGCGCCGGAGAAGGTCCTCTTCCTCACGGCCGGCAGCGGCATCACCCCGGTCATGGGGATGCTGCGCAACCACCTCGACGAGCTCGCCGACGTCGCGCACGTCCACTGCGCCCCCAGCGAGAAGGACGTCATCTTCGCCGCCGAGCTCGCCGGGCACCACGACGCCGGACGCCTCGCGCTGAGCCTCAACCTCGACGACGTCCACGGCGTCCTCGACCTGGCCCGCCTCGACACCCTCGTGCCGGACTGGCGCGAGCGCGACACCTGGCTGTGCGGCCCCACCGCCCTCCTCGACGCCGCCGAGAAGCACTGGGCCGACGCCGGTCTCCCCGACCGTCTCCACGTCGAGCGGTTCCGGCCGAGCATCGTCGAGCCGGGCGAGGGCGGCACCGTCACCTTCACCCGAAGCAGCCGGGTCGTCGACGCCGACGGCTCGACCGCGATCCTCGACGCCGGCGAGGACGCCGGCGTCCTCATGCCGAGCGGGTGCCGGATGGGCATCTGCTTCGGCTGCGTCGTCCCGATGCGGGCCGGCGCCATCCGCGACCTGCGCACCGGCGAGGTCACCGTGCACGAGTCCGACGAGCCACTCCAGGTGCAGACCTGCGTCAACGCCGTCGCGGGCTCCTGCGAGCTCGACCTCTGACCCGACCCGGACGCACCCCGCCCGGCGCTCCCCCTCGACGCACCCTCCCCCACCGCGAGCCTCACGGAAGGACCCACCTCATGACCCTCGCCCCCGAGCTCCACGCCTCCACCAAGCCCCAGGGGATCAACCCCCGCCTGCGGGTCGAGAGCGACACCCCGCGCCCGCAGCGCCCCGCCCTCAAGAAGTCGGGCCGCCCCAACCCGGCCGCGCACCTGACCCCCGAGCAGATCGAGGGCATCGGGCACGAGCTCGACGCCCTCCGCAAGGAGGTCATGGACTCCCGCGGGGCCCGTGACGCCGCGTACATCCGCAAGGTGATCGCGGTGCAGCGCTACCTCGAGATGGGCAGCCGCGCCGCCCTCCTCTTCTCGAACGTCAAGGTCAAGGGCTTCCGCCCCGCATGGTGGATCGGCACCGCCGGCCTCTCGGTCGCCAAGATCCTCGAGAACATGGAGATCGGCCACAACGTCATGCACGGCCAGTGGGACTGGATGCGTGACCCGAAGATCCACTCGACCGCCTGGGAGTGGGACAACGCCTCCCCCGCGAGCCAGTGGAAGCACAGCCACAACGAGATCCACCACACCTTCACCAACGTCCTCGGCCGCGACAACGACCTGGGCTACGGCATCCTGCGCGTCGACGAGGACCAGCGCTGGAGCCTCTTCTCGCTCTTCCAGCCGATCTGGCACGTGGGCAACGCCCTCCTCTTCGAGTACTCCATCGCCGCGTACGACCTCGAGCTCGGGGCCTACCTCGCGAAGAAGGACCGGATGAGCGAGGAGCAGAAGGCGGAGTTCCGCGCGAACCGCGACGAGGTGCTGCAGAAGATCAAGCGCCAGGCGACCAAGGACTACGTCGTGCACCCGGCGCTGTCGGCGGTCACCGGCTCGGCCCGCACGACCCTCACCGCGAACGTCGTCGCCAACCTCGTCCGCAACGTGTGGACCAACACCGTCATCATCTGCGGCCACTTCCCGCCCGGCATCGCGACCTTCGAGAAGACCTCGATCGAGGGCGAGACCCGCGGCGAGTGGTACCTGCGCCAGATGCTCGGCTCGGGCAACATCAGCGGCAGCAAGGCGATGCACGTCCTGACCGGCAACCTCAGCCACCAGATCGAGCACCACCTCTTCCCGGACATGCCGAGCAACCGGTACGCCGAGATCGCCCCCCGGATCCGTGACCTCATGGAGCGGCACGACCTGCCGTACGTCACCGGCAGCCTCGGCAAGCAGTCGGCGTCGGTGTACTGGAAGGTCGTCGAGCTCTCGCTCCCGAACAAGGTGGAGGGCCGGCGCCGCCGCGACATCGTCCGCCTCGAGCTGAAGAAGGCCTGGCGCAAGAAGAAGCGCGCGCTCCGCTCCTGACCACGGCCCCTTCGGCCGGACCCGACTCCTCCGTTCGGGTCCGGCCGTCGCGGTCTCCGGCGGTCGCCTCCGAGCGCTCCCTACGCTGGGCGAGCCCGGACCTCCCACGCCCACGAGGTGACGCCGTGTCCCGATCCATCCCGCGCCAGCTGCTCGTCCGTGCCGTCGCGTGCGTCGTCGTGTTCGCCCCCGCGTCCCTGGCCGTCGCGGAGCCCGCCAGTGCGGCCACGACGACCCAGATGAAGAAGGACGTCGTGAGCCTCCTCAACGCCTACCGGAAGAAGGCGGGATGTTCCCCGCTGCGCGTCGACGCGCGACTTCAGAAGGCTGCCGGGGACCACAGCTACGACATGCGACGACTCAACTACTTCAGCCACACCTCCAAGGACGGCCGCTCGCCGTGGACGAGGATCCGCGCCACCGGCTACCGCTACGGCTCGGCGGAGAACATCGCCGCCGGGCAGCGCACCCCCAAGGCCGTCGTGGACGCGTGGATGAAGAGCCCCGGCCACCGCGCGAACATCCTCAACTGCGCGAACAAGGCCGTCGGCACCGGCGTCTCGCGCGGCAGCGGCACGTACTACATCTACTGGACCCAGGACTTCGGCCGGGTCTGACCGCCCCGCCCCGCCCCGCCCCGGCCCGGCCCGCCCCGGCCCGGCGGGTTTCTCGGGTGACCCGAGAAACCCACGCTTCACCCGAGAAGGGTTCCCCTGCGAAGCGAGGGGTTCCCGGGGGAAGCGCCGAGGTGTGCCCGGCCCGAGACCGCCTCCTTCGCTCCCGAGCGCGGACGCCTCCCCCCTCGCGCGCGCCGCATCCGTAGCCTGCGGTGGTGCTCGAGGTCCTCGGAGGGTCACTGGGCGCGGCGGTCCTCATGGGGCTCGCCGCGCTCGTCATCGGCTACTCCAAGACCGCCCTCGGCGGGCTGGCCGTCGTCGCCGTCGCGATCTTCGCCACGATCCTGCCGGCGCGCGAGTCCACGGCCGCCATCCTCGCCGTGCTCATCGTCGGGGACCTCGTCGCCGTGTGGCACTACCGGCGCGACGCGGACTGGGCGCTCATCCGGCGGCTGCTGCCCGCCGTGCTCCCCGGCCTCGTCCTCGGCTCGCTCTTCCTGCGCGCCGTCGACGACTCGACGCTCCGGCGCAGCATCGGCGGAACCCTGCTCGTCCTCGTCCTGCTCCAGCTGTGGGTGAAGTGGCGCGCCGAGGGTGAGCCCTCGACGGTCCACGAACGACGGGCCGCCGCCTGGGCAGCAGGCAGCGGCGTCGGGTTCGCGACGATGACCGCCAACGCCGCCGGCGCCGTGATGACGCTCTACCTCTCCGCCGCGGGCATCCCCAAGCGACGCTTCGTCGGCACCAACGCGTGGTTCTTCCTCATCGTCAACCTCGTCAAGGTGCCGTTCTCGGTGGCCCTGGGGCTCATGCACGGGGCCGACGCGGGACGGGCCGCCCTGCTCGCGCCGCTCGTCGTCCTCGGCGGCCTGCTCGGCTACGCGACGGTCCGGCGGATCAGCCAGCGCGGCTTCGACGTCGCCGTGCTCCTCGCCTCCGCCGTCGCGGCCGCGGCACTGCTCCTCGGCTAGGTTCGACCCGATGAAGTCACCACGCTACGTCGTCGTCGGGGGCGGCCCGGCAGCCGCCGCCGCGGCCCGACGCTTCGCCGTCGCCGGGGAGCCCGTCGCGGTCCTCACCGCCGAGCCGCTCCCGCCGTACGACCGCACGGTGCTGTCCAAGAGCGTCCTCGCCGACCCGGCCGCCCCGATCCCCGCGCTCTGGCCGGACGACGCTCCGTGGCGCGACGCGGTCTTCGTCCGGACGCGGACCCTGGTCGAGGCCCTCGACCCGGAGGCCGGGACGCTGACCACCGACGACGGGACGACGTGGGCCTTCGAGGCGGTCGTCCTCGCGACCGGGGCCGAGCCACGGCGCCTCGTGGTCCCGGGAGCCGACGGGCCCGGGGTGCACCATCTGCGCGACGCCGCGGACGCCACCGGGCTGGCGAGGGCACTCGGATCGACGCAGCGGCTCGTCGTCGTGGGCGGAGGGGTCATCGGGCTCGAGGTGGCCGCTGCCGCCGCGCTCCGGGGTGTCTCGGTCGAGGTCGTCGAGGCCGGGCCACGGGTCCTCGGGCGGAACGTGCCTGCGCCGGTGGCCGACTGGCTGGCCAGGCTGCATGCCGAGCACGGCGTCCGGATCCACACGGCGGTGTCGCCCCAGGAGGTGCTGCGCGACGGCGGCGGCCTCGTCGCCGGGGTGCACCTGTCCGACGGCACGGTGCTGCCCGCCGACACGGTCGTCGCGGGCATCGGCATCACCCCGCGGACGGCGCTCGCGGCGTCCGCCGGGCTCGCGGTCGATGACGGCATCGTCGTCGACGCCTCGATGCACACGTCCCACCCGGCGGTCCTCGCCGCGGGGGACGCGGTGCGGATGGTCGACGGCGGCGGGGGCCGTGGCCTCCGGCTCGAGTCCTTCACGGCGGCCGGGCAGCAGGGCGCGGTCGCCGCCGCGGTGGCGATGGGCGGCGAGGAGTCGTTCCATGACGTCCCGTGGACCTGGTCCGACCAGTACGACGCGATGATGCAGACGATGGGGATCCCGCCACCCGAGGCCCGTGAGGTCGTCCTCGGAGGGCCGGATGCCCCGGTCGTCCTGTCCCTCGAGGGGGACCGGCTCGTCGCCGTCTGTGGGGCCTCGCACGGGCCGTCGGTGGCGCGGCCGGTGCGCGCGGCCGCCGCCGCGATCGCCGCCGGTGCGGCCGTCGACCTCGAGGCGGCAGCCGCCGCCGGGGCCGACCTCGCCGCGCTCGCGAAGGTCCTGCGCGACGCCGGCCGCCGCTGAGTCAGCGGTCGCGTTCGGCCCGGGCCTGATCGAACTCCAGCCCGGTGGCGGCCCGGATCCGGTCCATGACCTCGAGGGTGGCGACGGTGTCGGCCCAGGGCCGCAGGGGGGAACCGGTCTCGCCGGCCACGATGCGGCGGGCCGTCTCGGCGGCCTCGAAGTGCAGCGCCTCGTGCTCGACCATCGGCTCGGTCCAGGACAGCGTCGGGCCGGAGCGCTGGTGCAGCGTCATCGGACCGGGGAGGTAGTAACGGGTGCCGAGGTCGAGCCGTCCCTCGGTCCCGATGATGCTGCCGGTCGTCGCGCTGTCGGCGAGCATCGAGGTGTGCAGCGACCCGATCGCGCCCGCGGCGGTGCGCAGCGCGACGGCCAGCTGTCCGTTGACACCCCCGGGACCCGGGGTGGCCACCGCGGCGACCTCGTCGGGGTCGCCGAGCACCCAGGTCGCGAAGGTGGCCGCGTAGGTGCCGAGGTCGAGGAGCGGGCCGCCCGCGAGCTCGGCGCGGGTGACCCGGTGCGGGGGGTCGAACCGCTCTCCCATGTCGGCCTGCGCGATGACCACCCGGCCCAGCACGCCGTCGGCGAGGAGCTGCCGCACGACGTCGAACTTCGGCAGGAAGAGGGTCCACATCGCCTCCATGCAGAAGACGCCGGCCCGGGCGGCGGCATCACCGATGGCCCGGGCCTCCGCGGCGTCGAGCCCGACCGGCTTCTCGACGAGGACGTGCTTGCCCGCCTCGATGGCCAGCAGGGCATGGGGCAGGTGGTAGTTGTGCGGTGTCGTGACGTAGACGACGTCGACGTCGGGGTCGGCGACGAGGGCCTCGTACGACCCGTGCGCCACCGGCGCCTCCCACGCCCGCGCCGCGCGCTCCGCCGACTCGGCCGTCCGGGACCCCACGGCGTGCACGACCTGCCGGGTGTGGGCGCGCAGCGAGCGGACGAAGGCGTCCGCGATCCAGCCGGTGCCGAGGACGCCCCAGCGCAGCGCCGGGGCCTCCAGGGAGTCCGGGGTTCGGGGCGTGGGCAGGGACTCCGTCGTCATGGGCCCACCGTAGCCCCATGTCAGGACATCAGGACAGGAGGACGACGGGTCGGACGGACGCGCGGACCGGTCAGGGCCGCAGGCGCGGCGGCAGGTTCCACGGCGTGACGACCTGGGGTGCCGACCGCGTCGACGTCGGCGCGCCCGGAACGACCCGGTGCGCCCGCAGCAGCTGGACGAGCCCGGCCCGCAGGTCGGCCCTGAGGTCGTGGTGCAGCACGGCGGTCAGCACCCCGGTGCGCAGGAGCACGCGGTTGTCGGCGTCGAGGTCGTGCCCGAGGAAGGGAACGCCCGCACGCCCCGCCTGCTCGAGCGCACGGGTGATGCCGCCGTTGCCGCCGCCCATCGAGTACACCCCGGCGATGTCGGGCCGACGGGCGAGCGCCGCGGCGACGACCTCGGCCATCGCGTCGTCGTCGCCGTGGGCGTCACCGACCCGCAGGACCTCCCGCCGGGGGTCCGCGGCGTGGAGCCGCTCCACGAAGCCCTCGACGCGCTCCTGCTCGCCCTGGAAGGCACGGTGGCTCACCGAGGCGAGCACCGCCCCGTCATGGCCCCGCAGGAACGCCCCGAGCAGGTACGCGGCCGTCGCCCCGGCCGCCCGGTTGTCGAGCCCGACGTAGGCGACCCGGCCCGAGCCGGCGAGGTCGGTGACGAGCGTGACGGTCGGGATGCCCCGCTCGGCGGCCCGGCCGACGGCCGCCGCGACCTCCGGGTCGTCGGGCGCCTTGAGGACCAGCCCGTGGCTGACCCGGCCACCGGCCCCCAACCGGTCGACGACCCGGGCGAGCTCGGTCGGGTCGGCTCCGTCGTGCTCGTGGAACCGGGCCCGGACGGTGGCCGGCCGGATCGTCGTGAGGGACTCCTCGGTGGCGGTGCGGACGGCGTCCCGGAAGCGGGGTGGCGCATCGAGCACGACGTCGACGAGCAGCGTGCGGCGCGAGAGCCGGAGCCGCGTCGTCTGCCGGTCGAGCTCGACGAGGGCGGTCTCGACGGCGCGGACGGCGCGAGGGCTGGCCCCGGCGCGTCCGTGCAGGACCCGGTCGACGGTCGCGACGGACAGGCCGGCCTGCTCCGCGACGTCACGGAGGCGGTGGCTGCGTCGGGGCACGGAGCCATCGTCGTCGCGCGGGGCGCTGCGCACCAGCCACGGTGCCACCACCGCTGAGGTGTTTCTGAGGGCTTTCCGCCGGTTGCGCCGGGGGTCCGGGCGGCAGGCTGGACGTCACGACGTCGCCGCGCGGACGGGCCCCGGGCTCTGCACCGTGCCGGCCCGCCACCCCCACGCCGTTCCGCCCCCCGCCCGCCCCGCCCCGAAGGAGACGACGATGACGACGCCCCCGACGCCCCCGACCTCCCCGGCCGCCCACGGCTTCCGGCGGGCCGAGGACTGCCACCTCGACGACCTCGTCCGGGTGCTCGAGGACCGCACCGACCCGGCCCGCCACCCCCACGCCGTTCGCGTCGAGCAGGGCGTCCCGGTCTACGACGCCACGACGCTGCGCCCGACCCTCGCGGACGCCGCCGAAGCCGACGCGGTGCGGGCCGAGCTGGCCGACGCCCTCGCCGACGGACCCGGCATCGTCGTCCTCGAGGGAGCCGTCGACGTCGAGGTCGTGGACCGGGCGACCACCGCCTTCGAGGCGATCATCGCGCGCGAGAAGGCCTCCGGCCAGATGGCGGGCGACCACTTCGCGAGCCCCGGCGCCAACGACCGCGTCTGGAACGCCCTCGAGAAGCTCGCCGTCGCCGACCCCGCGACCTTCGTCGCGTACTACGCCAACGACGTCCTCGGCCTCGCGGCGGAGGCGTGGCTCGGGCCGGCCTACCAGGTGACCTCCCAGGTCAACGTCGTCAACCCCGGGGGCAAGGGGCAGACGGTGCACCGCGACTACCACCTCGGGTTCCAGCCGCCGGAGGTCACCGGTCGGTACCCGGGGCGGGTCCACGACCTGTCCTCCCTCCTGACCCTCCAGGGAGCCGTGGCGCACTGCGACATGCCGGTCGAGTCCGGCCCGACCCTCTACCTGCCCCACAGCCAGAAGTACTCGCACGGCTACCTCGCGTACTGGCTGCCGGAGTTCCAGGAGTACTTCACCGACCACCACGTCCAGCTGCCGCTGCGTGCGGGCGACGCGGTCTTCTTCAACCCCGCGCTCTTCCACGCCGCCGGGTCGAACCACACCCCCGACGTGCGACGCATGGCCAACCTGCTCCAGATCTCCTCGGCGTTCGGCCGGGCGATGGAGACCGTCGACCGCGACCGCATCGTGCGCACCGTCTACCCGTCCCTCCTCGCCGCACGGGCCGCCGGGATGCCGGAGGCCGACCAGCACCGGGTCGTCGCCGCAGCCGCCGAGGGGTACGCCTTCCCGACCAACCTCGACCGCGACACCCCGGTCGACGGGATGACGCCGCGGAGCCAGGCCGACGTCGTCCGCGACGCCCTCGCCGTGGCCCTCCCGCCCGAGCAGCTCGGCGGTCGGCTCGACGCCGTCGCCCACGCCAAGCTGAGCCACTGACCACCCCGCCCTTTCCCGACTTTTCATGCCCCGGTCCGCCGACACGCCGCGACACGCGCGTCGGGGGCGGACGCCGGCATGAAAAGTCGGGACTATTTGTCAGGACATTAGGCTGATAGCATCTGCACGACCACGACCAGGCGAAGGGTGACCACGGATGCGCATCGGACTCATCGGACTCGGCCGGATCGGCGGCTTCCACGCGGACACCCTCGCCGCGCTGGACCGCGTGACGGAGCTGGTCGTGACCGACCCCGTTCCCGCCGCGGTCGACGCCGTGACCAGCAGGGTCGGCAAGGCCACCGCCGTGGCCTCCCCCGAAGCCCTGCTCGACGCGGGCGTCGACGGCGTCGTCATCGCCGCGGCGACGAGCGCGCACGCCGAGCTGCTGCTCGCGGCGGTCGAGCGAGGGATCCCCACGTTCTGCGAGAAGCCGATCGCGGGGACCGCCGACGAGGCCGTCGCGGTGCGCGACCGCCTGCGAGGCTCCGACGTCCCGGTCCAGATCGGCTATCCGCGCCGCTTCGACCCCGCCTTCGTCGCCGCGCGCGACGCCGTGCTGTCGGGCGAGCTCGGCCGGGTCCACACCGTCCGCTCGACGACGCTGGACCCGTCGCCGCCCCCGGCCGCGTACCTGGCCGTCTCCGGCGGGATCTTCCGGGACTGCGCCGTCCACGACTTCGACGCCGTCCGCTGGGTCACCGGCCAGGAGGCCGTCGAGGTCTACGCGGTCGGCGCCGTCGACCCCGACGCCCCCGCCGAGCTGTACGCCGACAACGGCGACTGGTCGAGTGCCTCGACGCTCGTCACGCTCGCCGACGGGACGATCGGCGTCGTGAGCAACACCCGCACCAACGCCCGCGGCTACGACGTCCGGCTCGAGGTGCACGGTGTCCTCGACTCGGTGGCTGCCGGCCTCGACGAGGGGCTGCCGCTGCGCTCCACGCAGCCGGGCATCACCTGGCCCGCCGGGCCGCCGCACACCTTCTTCGTCGACCGGCTGACCGAGGCCTTCCGGCGCGAGCTCGCGGCCTTCTGCCGGGTCGCGGCCGGCGAGATCCCCTCGCCCTGCACCCTCGAGGACGCCATGGGCACTGCCTGGATCGCGGAGGCCGCGACACGGTCCGCCGTCGAGGGACGCCCCGTGCGCATCGACGAGGTCGCTCGCTAGTCCGGTCCGCCCCACGACGAAGGAGTCCCCCGTGCAGCTCGGTGTCTACAACGCCTGTCTCGGCGACCGACCGCTCACGGAGGCGCTCGACGTCATCGCCGGGCTCGGCCTCACGAGCGTCGAGGTGAACTCCGGCGGGTTCCTCCCCCCGATCCACCTCCCCGTCGAGGAGCTCCGGGCCAGCGAGGACGCGCGCCAGCAGTACCTCGGCGAGTTCTCCTCGCGCGGGCTGACCCTCACCGCCTTCAACTGCAACGGCAACCCGCTCTTCCCCCGAGACGGCTTCCCCCACACCCGGGACCTCCTCGACTCGATCGAGCTCGCCGCCCTGCTCGGGGTCGGCCGGGTGGTCACGATGTCGGGCACGCCGGCGGGCAGCCCCGGCGGCACCAACCCGGTGTGGAACCCCCTGCCGTGGTGGAGCCCGTTCCTCGACGTCCGGGACCACCAGTGGGGTGTCGCCGTCCCGTTCTGGACCGACGTCCAGGCCCGCGCCGCCGACCTCGACGTCCGCGTGGCCATCGAGATGCACCCCGGCAACGTGGTCTTCAACCCGGCGACGATGCACCGCCTCGCCGAGGAGATCGGCGCGACGCACGTGGGCGCCGAGATGGACCCGAGCCACCTCTTCTGGCAGGGCATCGACCCGGTCGAGGCGATCCGGGACCTCGGCGACCTCGTCGTCAACGCCGCCGCCAAGGACACCCGGATCAACCCGGCCGCCCGGGTCAACGGCGTCCTGGACGACCGGTTCGTCCGCATCCCCGAGGGCCGCGACGGCTACCTCCCCCTCGGGGGCGGCACCTCCCTCGCCGGCTGGCCGAGCGGGTCGTCGTGGGACTTCGTCGCCGTCGGGCGCGGGCACGAGGTGTCCTGGTGGACCGAGTTCCTCCGCGCCCTGCGGGAGGTCGACCCCGACATGCCGGTGAACATCGAGCACGAGGACGTCGAGCTCGGCCGGCTGGAGGGACTCGCCTTCGCCGCCTCCACCCTGCTCGCGGCCGCCCGCGACCTCTGACCCGGCGACCCGCCGGGCCCGGTCAGGGGCGGCAGCCGCCGGCCGGCGGCGGAGCCGTCGTCCGACGCTCGACGAGCGTGGGGCGCAGCTGGGTGTGCGGCGTGACGGGCGGGTCACCGTCGAGCTGCCCGCACAGCTGTGCGGCGGCCCGGGCCCCCAGCTCCTGGAGCGGCTGCCCGACGGTGGTCAGGGCGATGGGTCGGAGGCCGGCGAGCCCCGTCCCGTCGTAGCCGACGACCGAGACGTCCTCCGGGACGGCCAGCCCGGCGTCCGCGACCGCTGCCAGGGCCCCCATCGCCGCGAGGTCGTTGACGACGAAGAGCGCGGTCGGCGGGGAGGCGAGGGCGAGCGCCGCCCGTGCGCCGCGGTAGCCGCCCTCGTCGCTGAACGACCCGGGGACGACGGTGGCGAACCCGTCCAGACCGTGGCGCCTCATCGCCGCCCGGTAGCCGCGGCGCCGGTCGCGCGCGACGACGCTGGACCCACCGTCGACGTGGACGATGCGCTCGTGCCCGAGCGCGACGAGGTGGTCGACGGCGAGCCCTGCCCCCATCACGTCGTCGGTGCTCATCGAGCCCAGGTGGTCGACCCCGTGGGGCGCGCTGCCGATGATGACGGCCGGGCAGGCCTCACCGACCGCCTCCTCGACCCCGTGGGGCAGGCGGTGCCCGAGCGCGATGATCCCCTCGACCCGGAACTCGAGCAGCTTCTCGAGCTCGGCGCGCTCGGCGACGGCGTCCTCGCCCCCGACGACGACGAGGGTGCGGTAGTCGCGCCGCCGCGCCTCCGCCTGGACGGCGTCGAGCACGTCGGCGGTCATCGGGTTGTGCAGGTCGAGGACGAAGACCCCGATGGTGCGGGTGCGCCGGGCCACGAGGGCACGAGCGGCGGCGTTGCGCCGGTACCCGATCTCCTCCGCGGCGGTGAGGATCGCCTCCCGGGTCTCGGGGGCGACCCGGGGCGCGTTCTGGAGGGCGAGCGAGACGAGCGACTTCGAGACGCCCGCCCGGGCCGCGACGTCACGGATCGTCGGGTGCGCCGCTCGGTCGACGCCCCGCGCGGGCTCGGTGCTCGCCATCGGCGTCAGGTGCCGCGTCGCTGGTTCGCCATGCCCGCATCATGCACCGCGCGGGCCTCGCGGACCGACGCCAGCTCGCTCACCTCGGGCACCCCGACCTGCCAGAAGAGGCCGCCCTCGGTCCAGTCGGACTCCCGGACGTCGACGACGACGACGCTGGTCCGGTCGTGGCCGCGGGCCTGCTCGATCGCCGCTTCCAGCTCCGCGATCGAGGACGCCCGGGTGGCGTACGCGCCCAGCGACGCCGCGTGCGCGACGAAGTCGACCCGGACGTCGCTGTGCGGCCCGCGGGCGTCCCGCAGCATGTTGTTGTACGAGTTGCCGCCCTGGTTGCGCTGGAGCCGCTCGATGACGGCGAACCCCGCGTTGTCGCAGACGATGAGGATGAACTTCTTGCCCGAGAGCACGGAGGAGTAGATCTCGCTGTTGAGCATGAGGTAGGACCCGTCGCCGACGAGGCAGAGCACCTCGCCCTCGGTCCGCGCGAACGCGGCGCCCCACGCCCCGGCCGTCTCGTAGCCCATGCACGAGAAGCCGTACTCGCAGTCGAAGCTCGCGACGGACTTGCTGAGCCAGTTGACGTTGAGCTCGCCGGGCAACCCGCCGGCGGCGGTCATCACGTAGTCGTCGGGCGTGGCCGAGCGGTGGAGCGTCCCGATGATCTGGGCGTAGCTGAGCGGCAGCGCGCCGTCGTCGGCGATCCGGCCCGCGACGAACTCCTCGAGGCGTCGGCGCAGCTCGCTCCCGGTGTCGGTCCAGGCCTGCGGGGCGGTCCAGTCGCCGAGCAGCGCGGACAGCTCGACGAGGCTCTCGCGCGCGTCCCCGACGACGGGGGTGGAGAGGTGCTTCGTCGCGTCGAAACGCGCGGTGTTCAGCGCCACGACGCGGGCCTGGTCGTCGAACAGGGTCCAGGAGCCGGTGACGAAGTCGTTGAGACGGGTGCCCACGGCGAGCACGACGTCGGCCGCCGCGCAGGCCTCGTTGGGCTCGGCCGCGCCCGTGACCCCGACCGGACCGGCGTACCGGGGGTGGTCGGCGACGAGGCAGGACTTGCCGGCGACCGTCTCCACGACCGGGATGCCGTGGCGCAGTGCGAACTCGGCGAGCTCGGCCTCGGCGAGCGAGTAGTGCACCCCTCCGCCGGCGACGAGCACCGGACGCTCGGCGGCGCGCAGCGCGGCGGCGGCCCGCTCGAGCTCGGCGCGATCCGCCCGCGGCCGCGGCACGCGGTGCACGACCGGCTCGAAGAAGCTCTCCGGGTAGTCGAACGCGGTGGCCGCGACGTCCTGCGGGAGCCCGAGGAACGCCGGCCCGCAGTCGGCGGGGTCGAGCAGGGTCCGGGTCACCTGCGGCAGCGAGCTGAGCAGCTGCGCCGGGTGGGTGATCCGGTCCCAGTAGCGCACGACGGGGCGGAAGGCGTCGTTGACGGTCGTGCTCGGGTCGCCGAAGTGCTCGACCTGCTGGAGCACCGGGTCGGGCAGGCGTGAGGTGAAGGCGTCGCCGGAGATGAAGAGCGCGGGGATGCGGTTCGACATCGCGACGCCGGCGGCGGTGACCATGTTCGTGGCACCGGGGCCGATCGAGCTCGTCGCGACCATGACCTGGCGTCGCCGCGTCGCCTTGCCGAACGCGACGGCCGCGAGGCCCATGCCCTCCTCGGTCTGGCCGCGCCAGACCGGGATCTCGTCGCGGTGCTGCTCGAGCGCGTGGCCGAGGCTCGTGACGTTGCCGTGGCCGAAGATCGCGAAGACGCCCGGGTAGAGCGGGACCTCGCGGCCGTCGACCTCGGTGCGCTGCGCGACGAGGTAGCGCACGAGCGCCTCGGCGGTGGTGATGCGGACGGTGCTCATCGGGTCTCCTTGAGGTCCTGCACGCTCTGCCAGCCCCGCGACTCCCACGAGTCGATGAGGGCCTGTTGCACGCTGACGACGTCGACGGCCTCGCCGAACCCCGGGCTGAACGTCTCGCCCGTGGCCAGGGCCTCGAGGAAGGCGAAGTCCTGGATGGTGATGAGGTCCTCGAAGCCGATGCTGTTGGCCTGCCCGGGGACGAACGCGCCGTGGAACGGGAACCGCTCGCCGCCGAAGACCGTCGTGTAGCCGGAGTTCGGCGAGTCGGTGACGGCGTAGTACTGCAGCTCGTTGATCCGCTCGTGGTTCCAGATGAGCGAGCCCTTGGTCCCGTAGATCTCGAAGGCGTTCTGGCTCTCGGGGCCGACGACGGTGCGGCTGGCCTCGAAGGTTCCGGTGGCGCCGACCTCGAAGCGGCAGAGCATCGAGGCGAAGTCCTCGTTCTCGACCTCCCCCGTCGGGTCCTGCGGGCTGCCGACGCCGTAGTGGCTGGCGGCGCCGGTGGGGAGCGGTCGGCGCGGGATCGTCGTGTTGGCCATGCCGACGACCTCGGTGATCGGCCCGACGAGGAACTGCGCCATCGCGACCGAGTGGCTGAGGATGTCGCTCGTGACCCCGTAGCCGGCCTGGTCGAGGAAGAACCGCCACGTCAGCAGCCCCATCGGGTCGCTGCCGTACATCGACAGGAAGCGCCCGCGGTAGTGGGTGATCTCGCCGAGCGCGCCGCTCGCGATGAGCTCGCGGGCGTGCAGGACGAGGGGGGACCAGAGGTAGCAGTAGCCGACCCCGGTGGCCACCCCGGCGGCCCGGGCGTGGCCGAGGGCGGCGACGGCGTGCTCGGGCTTGCCGCCGATCGGCTTCTCGCTGAAGACCGCCTTGCCGGCGGCCGTCGCCGCCTCGATCATCGGCAGGTGCAGCATGTTGGGGGCGGTGACCCAGACGGCGTCCACGTCGGGGGCGGTGACGGCCTCGCGCCAGTCCTCCACCGCCCGCTCGAAGCCGAAGTCCTCGACGGCCTGGCGGCGACGGTCGGCGACCGGGTCCGCGCACACGACGAGGTGCGGGTCGAAGGAGCGCTGGGGGAAGTGGCCGGGGATGCGGCGTGCCGAGCGGGAGTGGGCCTGGCCCATCCAGCCCAGCCCGAGCACGGCGATGCCGACACGCTGCTTCACCGGGTCACCCGCCCCGCGGCCGAGGTCATCGGGAGGCGGGGGTCCTGGTCCTGGTCCTCCCACGCCTCCCGGATCCAGTGATGGTCCGGGTCGTCGCAGAACGCCATGGTGCGCTCGTCGGCCGGGCCGGCGAGGACGTTGAGGAAGTACATCGGGTACTCCGGCTGGGCGGTCGAGGGGCCGTGGTAGCCCTCGGGGACGAGGTACACGTCGCCGTCGAGCACGGTCACGGTCTCGTCGGAGGACCCGTCGACGGTGTAGACCCGGAACAGGCCCTGGCCGTGGGGGTGGCCGTGCGGCTCGTCGAGGCGGCCCATCCGGAAGTAGTAGATCTCCTCGTTCGACGGCGCGCAGTCGCCGATGCCGTCGTGCCGGTGCGGTGGCCACGACGACACGTTGCCGCCGGGGGTGAGCACCTCACACACGTTGATCTTGTCGGCGCCGGTGAAGGAGCCGGGGGTCGCGATGTTCGTCACCTGGCGGGAGGCGCGGCCTCCCCCGCGGACCTCCACCGGGACGTCCTCCGCCGCCGTGACGCGCAGCGGGAACCGCTCGGTCGCCCGGGCCGTGCACAGCGCGACCTCTCCGGCTGCGGCCACGATCTCGACCTCGGAGCCCAGCGGGAGGTACATCCAGTCCGAGACGGACGCGAAGACGCCCGTGCGGCCCCGCAGGGTGTGGGTCTCCCCGTCGACCGTGACGCGGAGGTCGGTGGCGGACAGGGGCACGAGGACGCCCTCGATGCCGTCGAGCGTCCGCACGGCGGGGCCGGCCGCCAGGTCGAAGACCTCGAGCCCGCTGTAGGCCCAGCCGGCCTGTTCGGGCGTGACGGTGACGAGCGTGTCGGGGCCGGCCAGGGCGCCGGTGCGGTGGTGGTTGCTCACGGGAGGGTCTCCTCGGGGGACGGTGCGGCAGTGGGGTGGACGAGGGCACCGGCGCGGGCGACGGCGTCGCCCACGGTCAGCACCTCGGGATAGAGCAGCGCTCGTCCGGGGACCAGGCCCCGGATGGTCGGGACGGCCAGCGCGCGCTCCCAGGCGCCGAAGACCTGCTCGTGCTCGCGGCCGGCGTCACCGCCGAGCAGGAGGATGGGGCAGGTCGTGGCGGCGGCGACGCGGGCCGGGTCGGCGGTGGCCGGGAGCTTGAGCCAGGTGTGCCCCGAGGAGGACCCGAGGCCGCTGGCGATGGCGACCATCCGGACCAGCGCGTCCTCGGACGGGTCGAGCTCGAGCCCGCCGTCGTCCCGCCGCCGGTACGGGAGCGGCTCGACGAGCGCCATGACCCCGGCGTCCGCGAGCGCCGTCGTCAGCCGGGCGACCGTCTCGAGGGTGCGCGGCACCCCGGGGTCGGTCGGCTCGACCCGCAGCAGGGTCTTGCCGCCGTCGAGCCCGAGCGAGACGACGTGCTCGGCGTCGTAGGCGGTGAGCCGGTCGTCCATCTCCCAGTGCGCACCGGCGATACCGCCCCGGTTCATCGTGCCGACCGCGAGCCGGCCGTCGAGCGCCCCGAGGAGCGCGAGCTCCTCGAGGACGTCCGCGCTGCCGAGCACGCCGTCGACGCGGGGGTCGGCGAGGCCGGTGAGGAGGCGGTCGAGGAGGGAGTGGCGGTCGGCCGCGGCCATCGGGTCGCCGCCGATCGCCAGCTTGCCGCGGGAGGTGTGGTCGGCCGCGAGGAGGAGCATCCGGCCGTCGGCGCCCACGAGGGGGCGACGGCGACGGCCCGCCAGCGCCTTCGGCAGGCTGCGGGGGTCCCGGACGCGCGCCTCGGTCAGGGCGTGGAAGTCCTGGTCGCTCAGCGTCGTCCCGTGCTCAGCCATGGCCGGGTACCCGCTCCCGGATGGCCGCCGAGCTCGCCTCGAAGTCCTCGAGCTCGGGCAGGGTCGGCATCGCGTCGGCGCAGGTGAGCCGCGAGGTCACGAGCGCCCCGGCGGCGTTGGCGAGCTCTCCGATCCTCGACAGCGACCAGCCGCGGACCAGGCCGGTCGCGAGCGCACCGCCGAAGGCGTCACCCGCCCCGGAGCCGCAGCGCACGGTCACGCGGATCGGTGCGACGACGACCCGCTCCTCGGCGGAGGCCAGGAGGACCCCGTCGGCGCCCATCTTGACGACGGCGACCGAGACCCCGCGCGCCAGCAGCGCGTCGGCCGCCTCGTGCGGGTCCGTCGCACCGACGGCCATCGCGCACTCGGCACGGTTGCCGATGACGACGCTGCTGCGGGCGATCGCCTGCTGGGCGGCGGCGGTCGCCTCCGACGGGTCGGCCCACAGGTCCGGCCGCAGGTCGAGGTCGAGGACGGTGTGCGGTCGGCCGGCCCGTTCCTCCATCCAGCGCACGGCCGTCGTGGCCGTGGCCCCGGTCGCCAGCGCGCTGCCGCTCATCCACAGCACCCGGGCCGAGGCCAGGGTCCCGGCGTCGACGGCGTCCGGCGCGATCGCCGTGTCGGGGGCGTCCACCGCGCGCAGGAACGTGATGGTCGGCTCGGCCGGGTCCTCGAGCGCCACGAGGACCACGGGGGTGCGGCCGCCCTCCTCGCGCCCGACGAAGCGCGTCTGCACCCCGAGGGCCGCGAGCCGGGCGATCGCGTACTCGCCGAGGGGGTCCTTCCCGACGGCCGTGACGACCGCGGACCGCAGGCCCAGCCGGGCACCCGCGACGGCGACGTTGGTCGGGCTGCCGCCGATCGACTTCACGAAGGTCTGGGGCTCGAGGAAGGACGCGCCCGCCTCCTGCGCGTAGAGGTCGACGCTGACCCGCCCGAGGGTCAGCAGGTCGAGCGGTTCCGTCGTCACGCGCCCTGCTCCACGAGGGGCGCGACGACGTCACGGAGGTAGCGCATCGAGTCCATGACGTCGTTCACCGGGCCCTGCCCCTGGGCGGGGAGGTCGGCGGTGATCGCGGTGTCCTGCTCGATGACGTACCACCCCTCGTAGCCGGCCCGCTCGAGCGTGACGACGACGTCGGCGAGGGCGAGGTCGCCCTGACCGAGGGAGGGGAAGAGGCCCTGCTGGACGCCCTCCATGATCGAGGTGGAGCGGTCGAGCATCCGCGGCACGAGGTCCATCCGGACGTCCTTGAGGTGCACGTGGCCGACCCGGTCGGCGGCCTGCCGGGCGAACTCGACGGGGTCGGTCCCCCCGATGGCGAGGTGGCCGGTGTCGAGGCACCACGCGACGTCGCAGTCGTCGAGGACGCGGTGGACGTCGGTCGAGGTCTCGACGACCGTCTGGAGGTGGGGGTGGAGCACCTGCCGCAGGCCGGCGTCGGCACAGATGGCGTCGACCTCGCCGAGCATCCGGACCAGCTGCCGGTGCTCGTCGCGGTCGAGGGGCCGGGGCACGGACCAGTCGTCGTCCATGACCGGGCACGACACGAAGGTCGAGGCGCCGGCGCGGGCGAACAGCTCGGCGACCTCACGGACCCGGGCGAGCTCGGAGTCCCGACGTGCGGGATCGTGCAGCACGAGGGGGGTGAACCCGCCGAGCAGGGACATGCCGTGCCGGTCGAGGACCGCGCGGATGTCGTCGGGGTCGGTCGGCAGGAAGCCCGGGGCGCCGTACTCCGTCGCGGTGATCCCCAGGTCCGTCATCTCGGTGAGCACGCGATCGGTGGGGAGCATGTGCCCCCACCCGGGGACCTCGCAGATCCCCCAGGAGATGGGCGCGGACGCGATGCGGTCGAGGAAGGCCATGGGGGTGACTCCGATATCTGCTGGAACGGTCCAGCAAGGATGCCACACCGGTCCATGTCCGCACAAGGGGACATGGACACCCGTCTCGTCCCGCGGGCCGTGGGCCCTCAGCCGAGGACGGTGAAGGCCTCGCGGAAGCGCTCCACGGCGGTCGTCGGGTCGCCGCTCGCGAAGGCCTCCATCCCGATCGTCCCGGCGTAGCCCATCTCGGCCAGGGCCCGGGCCACGGCGGGGTAGCCGATCTCGCCGGTGCCCGGCTCGCACCGTCCGGGGACGTCGGCGACCTGGATCTCACCGATCCACGGCAGCGCCTGCCGGCAGAGCTCGATGAGGTTCCCCTCGCCGATCTGCGCGTGGTAGAGGTCGAGCATCATCCGCAGGTGCGGGGAGTCGACGGCGGAGACCAGGGCGAGGGTGTCGGCGGCCCGGGCGAACGGGACACCGGGGTGGTCCACGGCGAGGTTGAGGTTCTCGAGGACGAACTGCACCCCGTGCCGCTCGCCGAGATCCGCCACGCGGGCGAGGGTGTCACGGGCCGCGAGCCACATGGCGCCGGTGACCTCGTGCACCGGGACGACCGGCAGTCCGCGACCGTCGAGCCCGGTGCCGTGGAGGTTGAGCCGAGGGATGCCGAGGCGACGGGCGACCGGAATCGACGCCTCCGCCGTCGCCAGCAGGTCCGCGACGGCGTCCGGCTCGACGAGGCCCCCGCGGACGTAGCCCGTCATCGAGGAGTACACCGCGCCCTCGTCGCGCAGGGCCACGAGGGCGTCGACGTCGTGGGCCGTCCAGTCCCAGATCTCGACCTGCACATCGAGGTCGACCAGCCGCCGGACCCGCTCCGGGACCGGGAGGTCCCGGAAGACCATCTCCGCGCACACCGCGAGGGTGAACGGCCCGTGCGTTCCGCGGTCCTGCGCCACCGTCATCACCGTGCTCCTCGTCCGGGTCGGCCGCTCTTTTCGAGCATCCATTTGTAGGTTAGTCTATATGTCAGGACATTTAGAGTACAGCGAGGGAGACGACATGGCGGGCGCAACCGAGACGACGGTCGGAGCGCGGACGCCGCTCCTGACGATGACCCAGACGACCCCCACGGCGCTGTGGAACGACAGCGCCGACCCCACCGAGCTGGCCACCGCCATCGAGTGGGGCGCGGTCGGGGCGACGTGCAACCCGGTCATCGCCCTCGCGGCGATCCGGGCCGACCAGCCGCGCTGGGAGGCCCGGATCGCCGAGATCGCCGCCGAGCGGCCCACCGCGACCGAGTCGGAGATCGGCTGGCTCGTCGTCGAGGAGGTCTCGCTCGAGGCGGCTCGCCTCCTCGAGCCGGCGTTCGCCGCGCACCGCGGCCGCAACGGCCGGTGCTCGATGCAGACCGACCCCCGCCTGCGCCGCTCGGCCACCGCACTCGCCGACCAGGCCGAGCACTTCGCCTCGCTCGCGCCGAACATCATCGTCAAGATCCCGGCCACCGAGGTGGGGATCGATGCCATCGAGGAGGCGACGTACCGGGGCGTCGACATCAACGTCACGGTGTCCTTCACCGTGCCCCAGGCGCTGGCCGCGGGCCAGGCGATCGAGCGGGGTCTGCGCCGCCGGGAGGAGGACGGCCACGACGTCAGCGGCATCGGCCCGGTGGTCACGATCATGGTCGGCCGGCTCGATGACTGGCTCAAGGAGGTCGTGGCCCGCGAGGGCCTCGACATCGACCCCGCGCACCTCGAGTGGGCCGGCGTCGCCGCGGTCAAGCGCGCGTACGAGCTGTTCCGCGAGCGCGGGCTCCGCGCCCGGGTCCTCGCCGCCGCGTACCGCAACCAGCTCCAGTGGACCGAGCTCGTCGGAGGCGACCTCGTCCTCTCCCCGCCCTTCGCGTGGCAGCAGCGCTTCCAGGACTCCGGGATCGAGCCGACCCCGCGGATCGACGTGCCGGTCGCGCCGGAGATCATCGAGTCGCTCGAGCGGATCGAGGACTTCCGTCGCGCCTACGAGCCGGACGGGATGGCGCCGGCGGACTTCGACACCTTCGGCGCCACGCTCAAGACGCTCCGACAGTTCCTCGCTGCCGACGAGGAGCTGGACCAGCTCGTGCGCGACGTCATCACCCCGGCGCCCTGAGCGCCCGGCGCCGGGCGCAGACCCGGTGCCGGCCTCAGTGGTGCGACGAGACCGGGGTCCCGACGGGCGCGAAGTCGTAGACCCACTTCGCGACGCCCACGGGCAGGTTGATGCAGCCGTGGGACGCCGAGTACCCGAAGGTGTCGCGCCACGGAGCCCCGTGCAGGGCGAACCCGCGGTGGAAGAACGAGCTCCACGGCACGTCCGGCGTCTCGTAGTTCGTGCCGTCGGCGTTGCTGCCCCGCATCGTCATGAGCGGGTTCTTGTAGTAGACGTGGAACAGGCCGGTGACGGTGGGCTTCTCGGCCGACCCGTTGACCATCGAGATCGGGCCGTAGACGACCTTCGCCCCGACGTACGCGGTCATGGTGTGGCGGGAGAGGTCGACGTCGATCCACTTCTCGCCCTCGGCGGCCGGGTAGGCGAGGTGCTCTGCGCCGGCGGCGACGCGGCGCTCCTCCCACGTGGCCGGCTCCGTCGTGTACTCGAAGGCCTTCGAGAACTTCTGGCCGCCGGAGATCGCCGCGGCCGCGGCCGCGGCCAGGGCGGGCGCGTTGGAGACCGTGCGGCCCTCGCGGCGCTCGGTCACCACCAGGCGGACCGTGCCCGTGGAGTCGAGGTAGCGCAGGCCGTTGCGCGGCTCGACCGCCGCGTCCTTCGCGACGGACTCGACCCACGCCGTCACCTTGGCGGCATCGACGGTCGGTGCGCCGAGGCCGTCGGCGGAGGTCGGGATGCTCACCCAGGAGGCCTTCTGCGCGGCGGTGGCGGTGTGCGTGCCCTCGCCGTCGGAGAGGACGACCGGCCGGGAGACGATGGCGTTCGCGGTGTCGGCCGCCTGCTGCGCGGCCTCCGTGGTGACCGCCGGCACGGTGTCGACGAACTCGACCGTGGTGTCGGCCGACGCGAGGTCGCGTGCGGCGGTGGCCACGACGTCCTGGAAGCTGGCGGGGGCGATCGTCTGACCGGTGACCGCCGGGTTGACGACGAAGGACTTCTTGTCCTTGGCCAGGGAGACGCTCGCGTCCGTGCCGACCTTCTCGGCCTGCGCGACGATCTCCGCGACGACGGCGTCGACCCGCTCGGTGTCCGTCGTCACCACGGCGCCGACGTCGCGGGAGGACACCAGCGACGTCGCGTAGCTCGACCAGGACGCGTTCGCGGCGAACACGGCGTCGACCGTCTTGTCGACGTCGACGCCGTACCCGAGGTCGGTGAGGTGCTCGGTGCTCGTGGAGCCGGCGGCGGTGACCGTGACGGTCACAGCGGCTGCCCGTTCGCGCACGACGGAGCCCACCTCGTCACGGGTCATGCCGGCGACGGGGACGCCCGCGAGCGCACTGCCCGGCAGCGCACGGCTCTGGTAGTGGGCGGCGTACGCCGTGCCGGCGCCCCCGAGCACCATGGGGAGCACGAGGGCGGCACCGAGCAGCGCCTTCCGGTGCGAGGCCATCGTCACGTCCTAGCTGTTCTGCGGGCCCGGGCGCACGGTCCTCGACGCGCGCTCATCTCCATGATGCGGTACCGGCGGCGCGCGGGCCACCGGGATCCACGACACGGTCCGGTCACGAGGACCCCACCGGGGCCCGGGCCCGCGACCCGTCAAGCGTTCTGCGGGAAGCCCAGCTCGATGCCACCGTGGCTCGGGTCGAGCCACCGGGAGGTGACGACCTTGCCGCGGGTGAAGAAGTGGACGCCCTCCATGCCGTGCGCGTGGGTGTCGCCGAACAGGCTGTTCTTCCACCCGCCGAAGGAGTAGTACGCCATCGGGACGGGGATCGGGACGTTGATGCCGACCATGCCCACCTCGACCTCGTTCTGGAAGCGCCGGGCGGCGCCGCCATCGTTGGTGAAGATCGCGGTGCCGTTGCCGTAGGGGTTGGAGTTGATGAGCTCGAGTGCCTCGTCGTAGGTCTTGGCACGGACGACGGAGAGCACCGGGCCGAAGATCTCGTCCTCGTAGACGCTCATCCCCTTCTCGACGTGGTCGAAGAGCGTCGGGCGGAGGAAGTACCCCTCCCCGTCGGCGTCGACGTCGCCCTCGCGGCCGTCGACGACAAGCGTGGCACCGTCCTCGACGCCGGAGTCCAGGTAGGAGGCGACCTTGTCGCGGTGCTGCTTGGTGACGAGCGGGCCCATGTCGCAGCCGCGGGTGCCGTCGCCGGTGACGAGCTTGCCCATCCGGTCCTTGATCTTCTCGACCAGCTCGTCGGCGATCGGCTCGACGGCGACGAGCGCCGAGATGGCCATGCAGCGCTCCCCGGCAGAGCCGAAGCCGGCGTTGACGGCGGCATCGGCCGCGAGGTCGAGGTCGGCGTCGGGCAGGACGATCATGTGGTTCTTCGCCCCGCCGAGGGCCTGGACCCGCTTGCCGTGGGCGGTGCCGGTCTCGTAGACGTACTTCGCGATCGGGGTGGACCCGACGAACGACACGGACTTGACGTCCGGGTGGGTCAGCAGCGCGTCGACCGCCTCCTTGTCGCCGTTGACGACGTTCATCACCCCGTCCGGCAGACCGGCCTCGGTCCACAGCGCGGCGATCGCGATGGCCGCCGACGGGTCCTTCTCCGACGGCTTCAGCACCACCGCGTTCCCGGTGGCGATGGCGACCGGCACGAACCACATCGGCACCATCGCCGGGAAGTTGAACGGGCTGATCACCGCCACCACGCCCAAGCTCTGCCGGATCGAGTACACGTCGACCTTGGTCGAGGCGTTCTCGGTGAACCCACCCTTGAGCAGGTGCGGGATCCCACACGCGAACTCCGCGACCTCCAGACCCCGGGTCACCTCACCGAGCGCGTCCGAGAGCACCTTGCCGTGCTCCGCGGTGATCAGCGCCGCGATCTCCTCCTTGCGCTCATCCAGCAGCTGACGGAACCTGAACAACACCTGCGTGCGCTTGGTCAACGAGGCGTCCCGCCACTCACTGGACCACGCCTCCTTCGCCCCGGCCACGACCTCACCGACCAGGTCGGCCGAGGCCAGGTCCAGCACACCGGACTGCTCACCGGTCGCCGGGTTGAACACAGGACTCGTCCGCTCGGCAGTGCCCTCCCAGGGCTTCCCGGCAACGAGGTGGGTGATAGGGGTGGGGGTGCTCATCGTGATCCTCCGCGGAGACTAAATGTACTTACATACTAACATGCATGGTCAGGAGTGACTAGCGCGGGGACTCCAGGGCCGGCGGGGACTCCCACTCGGCAAGGTAGCCCGTGATGGTCTCGAGCATGTAGCGGCTCGAGGCCTCGGCCCGCTCCTCCCACGCGAAGACGCACGCGGTGAGGATGCCGTCGAAGCCGTTGCGCTCCAGCGCCCCGAAGAAGGCCCCGAAGTCGACCTCCCCCTGCCCGATGTCGAGGTGCTGGTGCACCGTGACCTGCGAGCCGGGTGGGTTGACGATGTACCGCAGGCCCGAGGACGCCGTGTGGTCGTACGCGTCGGCGACGTGGCACATCGTCGTGAGCGGCCCGGCCTTGTCGAGGATGCCGTCGACGTCGTTCCCCTGGTGGAAGGTGTGCGGCGTGCAGTAGAGGAAGGAGACGTTAGGGGAGTTGATCGCCCGGATGAGGTCGATCGCCCGCTTCCCGTCCTCCTCGAAGTCGTCGGGGTGCGGCTCGAGGACGAGCCGGATCCCCTCCTTCTCGAACTCCGGGAGCAGCTCCTCCATCGACCGCCAGAACTGCGCCTCGCAGACGTCGGCCTCGCGGGGGTTGCCGTTGAACTCCGAGTTCATCGTGTCGACCCCGAGCAGCGACGCGAGCCGGATCGCGCGCCTCCAGTACCGGACCGCCGCCTGTCGGGCGTCCTCGTCCGGGCCCGCCCACCGGTAGAGCGGCAGGATCGAGGCGACCCCGACCCCCGCGGCGGACAGTGCCTTGCGGAACGCGAGTGCACCCGCGTCGTCGGCTCGGGGGTGGGTGAAGAAGGGCGTGAAGTCCTCACGGGGCGAGAGCTCGATCCACTCGTACCCGAGGTCGGCGACCACCCCGGGGAGCGACTCCAGCGTCGTCGTCTCCCGGATCATGTACGGGTCGAGGGCGATCCTCACGCGAGGACTCCCCGGTCGGCGAGGCGGACGGACACCGGGGCCCCGGAGGCGAGGGACTCCATCCCCGCCTCGCAGACGACGGTCGCGGCGTAGCCGTCCCACGTCGTCGGGCCGACGACCTCGCCCCGCCGGGCCGAGTCCGCCCACGCCTGGAGCTCGAGGTCGTACGCGGTGGCGAAGCGGGCCGTGAAGTCCGGCGGCACCATGCCGCCCCAGACCCCACCGCCGTCCGCGGCCGTCGTGTAGAGGTCACCCCACGGGCGGCCGGCGATCGCGGTGCCGCGCTCGCACACCGCCTCGCACCGCACCTCGTAGCCGACCTGGTTGCGGACGAAGACCTCGTTGGTGACGACGGCGCCGCCGGCCATCCGGAACACCGAGACCTGGGGGTCGACGACCCCGTCGGCGGCGGCGGCCGTGGGGGTCGGGGAGTACACCGTGACCTCGGTGATCTCCTCGCCGAACAGGAAGCGCGCGACGTCGACCTCGTGGACGAGGCTGTCGCGGACGATCATCTCGGAGCGGAAGGTGTCCGGGACGTCCTTGTTCCGGTGGGTGTTGTGCAGCACGAGCAGCCGCCCGAACCGCTGGGAGTCCAGCAGGGCCTTGAGCCGGACGTACTCCGGGTCGAAGCGCCGCATGAACCCGAGCTGGACGAGGGGACGACCGCCGGCCCGCTCCGCCTCGACCAGGCGCAGGGAGGACTCGCCGTCCATCGTCAGCGGCTTCTCGCAGAGCGTGGGCTTGCCGTGCTCGAGGCAGGCGAGCACCTGCTCCTCGTGGACGAACCCCGGGGAGGCGATGACGACCGCGTCGACGTCGTCGGCGGCGACGAGGTCCAGCGGGTCCCCGATCGCGCGCACGCCGTCGTAGCGGTCCGCCAGGGCCCCGGCCCGCGCGGTGTCCGGGTCGGACACCGCCACGAGCCGGGCGCCCGAGACGCGGCGGGCGACGCGCTCGGCGTGGTCGGCACCCATCATCCCGACGCCGATGATCCCGACGCGCAGGTCCGAGTCGGTCACTGCGGCTCCGTGCCGTCCGCCTCGGGTGCGATCGGCTCGCGGTCGAAGACGGCCCCGCGCTCCACGTCATGTGCCTCGGCGACCTTGCCGGGGTCGACCCCGGCCAGCTCGTGGCTCAGCTCGTCGAGCTCCTGGCCACCGGCCATCTCCCCGGTCAGCTGCTCGAGGGTCAGCTCGTCACGGTGGGCGTCGAGGACGACGCGGCCGAGCTTGAGGATGACGAAGTGGTTGCCCACGAGGTACGCGTGGTGGGGGTTGTGGGTGATGAAGATGACCCCGAGCCCGGCGTCGCGTGCCTTGACGATGTACTTGAGGACCACGCCGGACTGCTTGACGCCCAGCGCCGCCGTCGGCTCGTCCAGGATGATGACCTTCGCCCCGAAGTAGATGGCGCGGGCGATGGCGATGACCTGCCGCTGGCCGCCGGAGAGGCTGCCGACGGGCCGGTCGAGGTCGGGGATGACGATCCCCATCTTGGTCAGCTCCTCGCCGGCGACCCGCTTCATCTCCGGGATGTCCAGGAAGGGGCCCTTGCGCACCTCGTTGCCGAGGAAGAAGTTGCGCCACACCGCCATGAGCGGGGCGAGCGCGAGGTCCTGGTAGACCGTCGCGATGCCGAGCGACTGGGCGACGCGGGGACTGTTGAACTGCCGGACGATCCCGTTGAGCTTCATCGAGCCCTCGGTGTACTCGTGGAGCCCGGCGATGATCTTGATGAGGGTCGACTTGCCGGCCCCGTTGTCGCCGAGGACGCAGGTGACCTCGCCCTGGCGGACGCTGATGTTCACCCCCCGGAGGGCGTGGACGTTGCCGTAGCTCTTGCCGCAGTTCTCGAGCTCGAGGACGGGGCGGTCCGAGCCCGCGACCGTGGTCTCTTCCAGGGCGCTCATCGGCCCTCCGCCTTCCGCTTGACGTACATGTTGACGAGCACCGAGGCGATGAGCATGACTCCGAGGAAGGTCTTGAACCAGTCGGGGTTCCAGCCGGCGTACGTGATGCCGAGCTGGGTCATGCCGAAGATCAGTGCTCCGATGGTGCCGCCGACGATCGAGCCGTAGCCACCGGTGAGTAGGCAGCCGCCGATGACGGCCGCGATGATGTAGATGAACTCGTTGCCGACGCCCTGCCCGGACTGCAGGTTGTTGTACTCGAAGAGCAGGTGCATGCCGAGCAGCCAGGCGCCGAAGCCGACGCCCATGAAGAGGGCGATCTTCGTGACGACGACGGGGACACCGACGGCCCGGGCGGCCGCCGAGTCGCCGCCGACGGCGAAGATCCAGTTGCCGTAGCGGGTGCGCAGCAACAGCATCGCGCCGATGACGGTGAGGGCGATCCAGTAGATGACCGGGATCTTCACCTCGATCGACCCGAGCTTGAACGACGAGGCGAAGACCGCCTTGGCGCTGTCGAAGCCGTCGAGGTCGTTGAGCGAGTTCGACGAGACGCCACCGGCGATGATGCGGGTCATCGCCAGGTTGATCCCCTGGAGGACGAAGAAGGTCCCGAGGGTGACGAGGAAGCTCGGCAACCCGGTCACGTGGAGCAGCCATCCGTTGAAGGCGCCGATCGCGAGCGAGAAGAGCAGGGCGGCGATGACGCCGACCCACACGTTGAGGCTGAAGTACCACGCGATGTGCGCGGCCGTCAGGCCGGAGGTCGTCACGGCCACACCCGCCGACAGGTCGAACTCGCCGCCGATCATGAGCAGCGCGACGACGACGGCCATGATGCCGATGGTCGAGGAGCCGTAGAGGATCGTGCCGATGTTCCCGACACTGCGGAACGCCGGAGCGACCGCCATGAAGAGCACGGCGACGGCGATCGCGCCGATGAGCGCGCCCACCTCGGGACGGGCCAGGATCGTCGAGAGCACCGAGCGGGTGCCGACCCTGTCGTCGGCGGGTGTGGTCGTGACGGTCGACATCTCAGGTCACCGGGTCCCGTTGGCCGCGAACTGCGCGACCGCGTCGATGTTGCTGTTGTCGATGAACGCCGGGCCGGTCGCGACGTTGGTGCCACCACCGATGGTGTTGCCGTTGGTCTTGTACAGCCACAGCGAGTCGACGGCGAGGTAGCCCTGCAGGTACGGCTGCTGGTCGATGGCGAACGCCACCTTGCCGTCCTTGATGGCCGCGACGAGCTCCTTGTTGGTGTCGAAGGTGCCGATCTTGGCCGAGCTGCTGGCGCCCTCGACGGACTTCGAGGCGTCGAGCGCGTAGGGCGCGCCGAGGGTGACGATCCAGTCGATGGCCTTGTTCTCGGTCAGCTTGGCCTGGATCGAGGTGGTGACGGCCGAGTCGTCCCGGCCGTTGACGTAGAGCCGCTCGACGGTCGCGCCCGCGGCACCCTCGGTGACGCCGTCGCAGCGGGCCTCCAGCTGGGACTGGCCCTGCTCCTGGATGACGCAGAGGATGTTCTTGCCGCCCTCGTCGACGATCTTCTTGCCGGCGCCGATGCCCGCGTCCTTCTCACCCTGGCCGAAGTAGCCGAGTGCTCCGAGACCGATCGCGTCGTCGCCTCCGGCGTTGAACATCGTCACCGGGATGCCCGCGGCGACGGCCGCCTTGATGGCCCCGCCGAGCGCACCGGTGTTCGGGTCGGTGACGGCGATGCCGTCGACCTTCTTGTCGATCGCCGCCTGGATCAGCTGGGCCTGCTTCGTGGCGTCCGGGTCGTTGGAGTACTCGAGGGTGACGTTGTCCTTGGCCGACGCGGCCTCGGCCCCCTTGCGGATGATGTCCCAGAAGGTGTCACCCGGCGCCTGGTGGGTGATCATCGCGATCGTCATCTGGGGGGTGTCGGCCTTGCCGGCGTTGCTGCCGGCCGTCGTCGTGTCCTGCTTGCCCCCGGAGGAGGAGCAGGCCGCGAGGGAGAGCGCGGTCGCCAGCGTGAGGGCGACCACCGCGGTGGGCTTCTTGCGGATCATGAGGTGCCTTTCGAATGTCACCGCGTCGTCGAGGCGGTGTCTGTGGATGGGGTCCTGCTGGTCGTTCGGATCGGTCCTGTGGGTTCGAGGGAGGGGCAGCCGGCGGCTGCTCAGCCCTCGGCCTTCTTCCTCCCCCGACGGCCCCGGGTCCGGGCCGCCGTGGGGGTGACGAGGGGCCGCTGGTCGGCCTTGTGGCGTGTGTAGGCCTTGTGGGCCCGGGTGGTCGAGGCCAGGTCGCTGACCTCGCTGACGGGGACGTCCCACCAGCTGTCGCTGTCGGGGGCGTGGACGAGGGGGTCGGTCTCGACGTGGATGACGACGGGGCCGCCGTCCTGGGGCCGGGCGCGGGCCTCGGCGACCGCCGCCTCGAGGTCGGCCCGGGAGTGGACCTCGATGACGTGGCAGCCGAGGCTGCGCGCGTTCGCGGCGAGGTCGACGGGGAGGCGGCCACCGTCGAGGCGGTGGCTGCCCTCACCCCGCATCCGGTAGCTCGTGCCGAAGCGTTGCGACCCGAGGCTCTCCGAGAGCGAGCCGATCGAGTGGAACCCGTGGTTCTGGACGAGCACCACGATGACCTTGACCCGCTCCTGGACCGCGGTGACGAGCTCGGTCGGCATCATGAGGTAGCCGCCGTCGCCGACCATCGCGAACACCTCGCGGGTGGGGTCGGCGAGCTTGATGCCGAGGGAGGCCGGGACCTCGTAGCCCATGCAGGAGTACCCGTACTCGACGTGGTACGCCTTGCGGTCCCGGACCCGCCACAGCTTGTGCAGGTCGCCGGGCATCGAGCCCGCGGCGCAGAGGACGACGTCGCGGGGGTCGGTCAGCTCGTTGACCGCGCCGAGGACCTGGCCCTGGGTCAGCAGCCCGTCGGCGAGCCTGCGGGTCACCGCCGTCGGCGGGTCGTAGGCGGCGTCGACGGCCGCGTCCCACTCCTTCCACAGCCTCGCCTGCCGGCGGCGGTGGCCGCCCGGGACGGACCAGCCGTCGAGGGCCGCGGTGAGGGCGGTGAGCGCCTCGCGGGCGTCGGCGACGACCGAGAGCCCGCCCTGCTTGCCGGCGTCGAAGGCCGCGACGTTGACGTTGACGAACCCCACCCCGTCGGCCTGGAACGCGGTACGGGAGGCGGTCGTGAAGTCGCTGTACCGGGTGCCGATGCCGATGACGACGTCGGCCTCGCGGGCGAGCGCGTTGGCGGCGGTCGTCCCGGTCGACCCGACGGCGCCCATCTGCTGGGGGTGGCCGTGCGGCAACGAGCCCTTGCCCGCCTGGGTCTCGCCGACCGGGATTCCGGTCGCCTCGCAGAACGTGCGCAGGGCCTCCTCGGCACCGGAGTAGTGGACCCCTCCGCCCGCGACGACCACCGGACGCTTGGCCGAGCGGATGACGGCGGCGGCGGCCTCGACCCGGGAGGCCTCCGGCACCGGGCGCGCGACGTGCCAGGTGCGCTCGGCGAAGAGCTCCTCGGGCCAGTCGAAGGCCTCGGCCTGGACGTCCTGGGGGAGCGAGATCGTCACCGCACCGGTCTCCGCCGGGTCGGTGAGGACGCGCATGGCACCGAGCAGGGCCGCGGGCAGCTGCTCGGGACGGTTCACCTCGTCGAAGAACTTCGACAGCGGACGGAAGGCGTCGTTGACGGTCACGTCGCCGGCCCAGGGCAGCTCGAGCTCCTGGAGGACGGGTGCCGCGACCCGGGTCGCGAAGGTGCCCGAGGGCAGGAGGAGGACGGGCAGCCGGTTGATCGTCGCGAGCGCGGCCCCGGTGAGCATGTTCGTCGAGCCCGGGCCGACCGAGGCGGTGCAGGCCCAGGTCTGGAGCCGGTCCTTCTGGCGCGCGTAGGCCACGGAGGTGTGCACCATGGCCTGCTCGTTGCGGGCCAGGACGTAGGGCAGCCCGGGGACCTCGCCGGCGTCGGTGGCCCGGACCTCCTCCTGGAGGAGCGCCTGGCCGATGCCCGCGACGTTCCCGTGGCCGAAGATGCCGAAGCACCCGGCGATCAGGCGCTGGTGCTCGCCGTCGCGCTCGGACCACTGCTGGGCGAGGAAGCGCACGGTCGCCTGGGCGACGGTGAGCCGCACGGAGCCGGACGTGGTCATCGGGGGTCTCCTCCCACCGGGAGCCGGGGGTCGACGGGTTCGGCGGCCCAGCGGTCGCGGACCCACGCGTGCGCGGGGTCGTCACAGATCCGCCAGGCCCGTTCGGGGCCGGGGCCGGCCATGACGTTGAGGTAGTAGAGCTCGGCGTCCGGGGACGCCATCGCCGGCCCGTGCCAGCCGTGGGGCACGAGGACGACGTCACCGGTGCGGACCTCGGCGAGCACGTCGAGGGGGCGCTCGGCGGAGGAGCCGTAGACCCGCTGGTAGCCGACGGGGTCGGTGCCCCGATCGTCCGTGGAGCGGGCCTCGAAGTAGTAGATCTCCTCGAGCGCGGTCTCGGCGCCCTCGCGGTGCTCGTCGTGCTTGTGCGGCGGCCACGAGCTCCAGTTGCCGGCGGGCGTGACCACCTCGCAGACGAGGACGGAGTCGGCGTCGAGGACGTCGGGGAGGCCGAAACCCCGGACCTCGCGTGACGCCGTCCCGGCACCGCGGAGCTCGACCGGGACCTCGTCGACGCCGACGTGGCGGAACGGCTTCGGGGCCTGGGCCCGGGTCGCGGTGGAGCCGGCGAGCGCCACCCGGGCCACGCCCTCCTCGGCCGCCGTGACGGTCAGCTCGCTGCCCCGACCGACGTACGCGACGTCGGTGGCGCCGGCGAAGACCGACGGCCGGCCCGCGAGGTGGGCCTCGTGGCGGACGCCCTCCGCGTCGACGACCTCGACCCGGACCGAGCCGGACAGCGGCACGACGACGACCTCGTGGTCACCGAGGGCGACGGTGCGTGAGTCGTCACCGGCGAGCGTCGCCACGTGCAGCCGGGTGTGCTCCCACCCGGCGTGCCGTGCGTCGACGACGACGTCCCAGCCGTCGCCGGTCGCGCTCCCGAGGGGCAGGACCCAGCGGTCGTTGTCGAGCCCGGTACCGGTCGTGGCGGGGCTCATCGGTCTGCTCCGTGCACGAGGTCGGCGGCGATGTCGACGGCGGCGGCGACGTCGCCGTCCGGCGGGTAGAGCAGAGCCCGACCGACGACGAGGCCGCGGACCGCGGGGATCTCGAGCGCCCGGCCCCACGCGGCGTAGGTGTCGTCGGGGTGGCCCTGGGGGTCACCGCCGAGCAGCAGGGTGGGTAGCGTCGTGGCGTCCATGACCCGGGGGAGGTCGTCGACGACGGGCAGCTTGAGCCAGGTGTGGGCGCTCGAGGCGCCGAGGCCGGACGCGACGTGGATCGACCGGATCGTGGAGTCGGGGTCGAGCAGGTTGCGCACCCTTCCGTCCTCGACGACCGACCAGAACGGCTCGACCATCGCCATGAGCCCGCGGTCGGCGAGGTCGGTGACCGCTCGCGCGCTCGCCTCGAGGGTCGCGGCCGTGCCGGGGTCGCCGAGGGCCACCCGGGTGAGCATCTTGCCGCCGTCGAGACCACGGGCGGCGATCTCCTCGGCCGTGTAGCCGGTGAACCGGTCGTCGAGCTCGAAGACCGCGCCCTGGAGCCCCCCGCGGTTCATCGAGCCGATGACCACCTTGCCCTCGAGCGCGCCCATGAGGAGGAGGTCGTCGAGCACGTCCGCGGTGCCGAGCACTCCGTCGACCCCGGGGCGGGAGACGGCCGTCGCGAGGCGGTCGAGCAGGTCGGAACGGCTCGCCATCGCCATCGCGTCGTCGCGCACGCCGAGGGCGCCGCGCGCCGGGTGGTCCGCCGCGACGACGAGGAGCCGGCCGTCGTCACCGAGCAGGGGGCGGCGGGCCCGCGCACCCCACGCCTCGCCGATGCGGTGCGGCGCGCCGGCGCGGACCGTACTGAGCTCGGCGCGCGACACGTGGCGGGAGGGGTTCACGACCCGGCCCCCCGCTCGGCGAGGACGGCCTCGATCTCGTACGTGGTCGGCATCGCCGTGGAGCACTCGAGGCGGGAGGCGACGATGGCCCCCGCGACGTTCGCGAACTCGATGGTGCGGCGCAGGTCCCACCCGGCGAGCAGCCCGTGCACGAGGGCGCCCCCGAAGGCGTCCCCCGCCCCGAGGCCGTTGACGACGGTGACCGGTGTGGGCGCCACCTCGATCCGCTCCTCACGGGTGACGGCGAGGACCCCTTTCGGGCCCTGCTTGACCACGGCCAGCTCGAGCCCGCGGTCGAGGAGGGCGTCCGCGGCGCGCTGGGGGTCGGTCTCACCGACCGCGACCTCGCACTCCTCGCGGTTGCCCACGGCGACCGTCACGTGCTCGAGCGCCCGGCCGACCTGCTCGCTGGCCTCGACGGGGTCGCCCCAGAACATCGGGCGGTAGTCGAGGTCGAGGATGGTGTGCGGGCGGCGGGCCCGAGCCTCCCAGGCCGCGAAGTGCGTGCTGCGCGAGGGCTCCTGGGAGAGGCCGGTGACGGTCGCCCAGAACACGTGGGCGTCGCGCACCGCGTCGAGCGGAAGGTCGTCGGTGGTCAGCAGCAGGTCCGGGGCGACCGGGTACCGGTAGAAGTGGAGCGGGAAGTCGTCGGGCGGGAAGACCTCGCAGAAGGTGACCGGGGTCGGCGGGCCGGCGCCTTCGACCACGGACACGTAGCGGGGGTCGACGCCGAGCCGGGCGGCCTCGCGGCGCACGTAGCGGCCGAACGGGTCGTCGCCGACCTTGGTGACGAGGGCGACGCGTCGGCCGTGCCGGGCCGTGGCGACCGCCACGTTCGTCGCGCTCCCCCCGAGGAACTTCTTGAAGGTCTGGACGTCCTCCAGCCCAACACCGTGGTCGAGGGGGTAGACGTCGACACCCGTACGGCCGATGGCGAGGAGGTCGGGTGCGACCCGTGTCGTTCCCGGCTGCTCGATCCGCATCCGCCACTCCTTCGTGTCGAGCACCACGTTCCTCCGGGGCGCTGCCGTTCGTCCACTCTGGCGGGAGCACGAAGGCGCTGTCAAGCATTTGTCCTGACATTCTGATCTATGGACCTCAGGTGGGGCGGACAACGCGAGGCCCGGACATGCGTACCGCCCCTGCCCTACAGTGCTCATCGTGAGCACGCACCTCGTGGACGTCCGGATCGACCGCGACTCCCCCGTGCCGCTGTACCACCAGCTCGCCGAGCAGCTGAGCGCCGCGATCAGCGACGGGACCCTCCAGCCCGGGGACCCGTTCGAGAACGAGGTGGCCCTCGCCGAGCGGCTCAGGCTGTCGCGACCGACCGTGCGCCGGGCCATCCAGGAGATGGTCGACCAGGGTCTCCTCGTGCGCCGTCGGGGCCTCGGGACCCACGTCGCGAACCGCAAGGTGCACCGGCGGGCCGAGCTGACCTCGCTCTGGGACGACCTGACCCGCGACGGCCGGCACCCCCGGACCGAGATCGTGCGGTACGAGACCGTCACCGACGAGCGCGCCGCTGCCGCACTGGACCTCGAGCCGGACACCCCGCTGCTCCTCGTGGTCCGGGTCCGCTCGGCGGACGACGCGCCCATCGCGTTCATGCAGAACTGGCTCCCCCCGCAGTACGCAGACCTCAGCCTCGAGGAGCTCGAGTCGACCGGCCTGTACGCCGCCCTGCGCTCCCGCGGCGTCAAGCCCGTCGTCGCGCAGCAGACCATCGGGGCGAGGATGCCCACGCCCACCGAGCGCAAGAACCTCGGGATCCGCGGCCAGCACCCCGTCCTCACCATGACCCGGATGGCGTTCGACGCCTCCGGCAACGCCGTGGAGTTCGGGGACCACTGCTACCGGGCCGAGGACTACTCGATCGACATCATGGTCGACGAGCGCTGACCCCCTCCCCCGCTTTCCCGACTTTTCATGCCAGCCTCCGCGCGACACCCCGCCTGAGCGGGGTGTCGCGCGGACGGCGGCATGAAAAGTCGGGGAGGGGCGGGGACGGTCGGAGGATCAGGGGAGGCCGAGTCCGAGCGAGGCGAGGTACTCGCGGGTGCGGACGGCGTTCGGCTTCGGGTAGTCCTTGGGGCAGCCGTACATGTCCTGCTCGCACACGACGTACAGCTCCTTGTCGAGGTCGGCGAGCGCCTCGACGAGCTCGCCCATGTCGGGCAGGCCGGCCGGCGGGGTGACGGAGCAGCCGGCGTGGACGGCCTTGACGAACGGCCAGTCCTCCTCGTGGGCCTGTCGGACGAGCGTGGGGTCCATCGCCTTGATGTGCACGTAGGAGATGCGCTCGGGGTACTTGCGGCACAGCTCCATCGGGTCGCCGCCGCCGTAGACGACGTGCCCGGTGTCGAGGCAGAACCCGACGTACTCGGGGTCGGTGGCCTGGAACACCCGGTCGATGTCCTCGGGGGTCTCGATGTGGCTGTCCCCGTGGGGGTGCAGCACCATCTTCAGCCCGTAGTCCTCCTTCATGATCCGGCCCAGGCGGTCGGCGTTGCGGATGTAGAGGTCCCAGGCGCTCGCGGACAGAACCCGGTCGTCGGTGTACGCGCCGGTCTTCTCGTCGCGGAACATCGGCGGGAGGTGGACGACGTACTCGGCACCGACCGCCGCGTGCGCCTCACCGATCGCGCGGAACAGCCTTTCGGTGTCCGGCCACACCTCCTCCCGGTGCAGGACACCCCATCCCGTGCCGGCGACGACCCGGAAGCCGCGGGCGTCCATCTCGTCCCTGAGACGTACCGGGTCGGTCGGGAAGTAGCCGAACGGGCCGGTCTCGATGACGGAGAAACCGGCCTCGGCCATCTCGTCGAGGGCGACGTCCCAGTCGATCTGCTGCTCGTCCTGGGGGAACCACACGCCCCACTGGTCAGGGCACACGCCGAGCGTGAGCTTCGCGTAGCGCGGGTCGGTCGTGTTGCGAGCCTTGGACTCGGGCACGGCGGGGTCCTCTCGACGACGAGTGATGATCAAATGTCAGGTCATTCTGTCATGGCGGAGACGTGGATCACAGGTCCAGGACGAGCCGGGCCGTGCACGAGCGGGAGACGCAGATCATCAGGCAGTCGTTCTCGTCTCGCTCGGTGTCCTCGAGCACGGAGTCCCGGTGGTCCGGCACCCCTTCGAGGACCGTGGTCTCGCACGTCCCGCACGTCCCCTCGCCGCACGAGGAGACCGTCGGCACGCCGGCGTCCGCCAGGGCGTCGAGGATCGACACGTCCGGCTCGACCGTCACCGTGCGCCCGCTGGCGCGCAGCTCGACCTCGAAGGCGCCGGATCGGACCGGCTCGGTGAGCGGCCGCGCCGCGAAGCGCTCGGTGTGCAGGCTGCCGCGCGGCCAGGTCGCGCACGCCGCCTCGACAGCATCGAGGAGCGGACCCGGGCCGCAGCAGTAGACGGAGGTGTCCGGCCGCGGCGGCCAGAGGATCGCCGCGAGGTCGAGCAGCCCGACCTCGTCCTGGGGCGCGACGGTCACGCGGTCGCCGTAGCCGGCGAGCTCGTCGAGGAAGGCCATCGACGCCCGGGTCCGGCCCCCGTAGGTGAGGTGCCAGTCGGCGCCGCGCGCCTGCGCCTCGCGGACCATCGGGAGGATCGGGGTGATGCCGATCCCGCCGGCGACGAAGACGTACCGGGGGGCGTCGACGAGCCGGAAGTGGTTGCGTGGCCCCACGACCCGCACCGTGTCGCCGGGCCTCAGGCTCGCGTGGACGTACTCCGAGGTTCCCCGGCTCTGCGGCTCGCGCAGGACCCCGAGCCGGTACGTGGAGCAGTCCCCCGGGTCGCCCGACAGCGAGTACTGGCGGGTGCGGACCCCGGGCAGGGCGAGGTCGACGTGCGAGCCGGGCTGCCAGGCGGGGAACGGCGCCCCGGACCTGGGCCGCAGGGTCAGCGCGGCCACCCCGTCGCTCAGCATCTCCTTGGACTCCACGACGGCTTCGGTCATCGTCTCGCCGGTGAGCCTCGACACGGCCTCGCCGGACTCACCGCGCCGGCTCGGCGGTGTGAACGACAGCGGCAGGTGCCACCAGACGTGCATGTTCGGGGTGCTCCGGTACGTCTCGGGCTCCGCGGCCAGCTCGTACCGGCCGAGCACCGGGAGCGCCTCCTCGAGCGCGATCTGGGTCTCCAGCAGCGCGAGCGGACGCCCGAGGCAGCCGTGCATCCCCTCGCCGAACCCCAGGTGGCGGAAGCGGCCGCGGGTCACGAGGTAGCGGTCGGCGTCCTCGAACTCGCGGTCGTCGCGGTTGGCGGCGCCGTAGACGAGCACGACGCGACCGCCCTGCGGGATGGTGACGCCGTGCAGGGTGACGTCGCGCGCCGCGGTGCGTCCGACGAGCTGGAGCGGGGTGTTCCACCGGACGGCCTCGTCGACCGCGGCGGGGATGCGCGAGGGGTCCGCGAGGAGGAGCTCGCGCTGGTCGGGGTTGTCGGCGAGCAGCTTGAACGTCGTCGCGATGAGACCCGCCGTCGACTCCACCCCGCCGAGGAACAGGACCATCATCAGGCCGAGGATCTCCGAGGCCGGGGTGATGTGCTCCTCCGCGAACGGCACCCCGCCCACCTCGGTCTGCACGAGGTGCGTGAGGACGTCACCGCGCGGGTTCCGGCGGCGGTCGTCGAGCAGGTCGACGAAGTAGTCGCGGATCCCCTCGGTGGCCGCCGCCGCGACCGGGGTGAGCCGCTGGTCACCGGGCCTGCGGTCCTTCAGCTGGTGCACCCACGTGTCGAGGCGCGCCCGCGTCCCGGGGTCCTCGTGCCGCCCGGGGAGCCCCAGCACGGCGAAGAAGACGTCGTTCGGGATCGGCCACGCGAACTCCTGGGCGAGGTCGACGTGGCCGCGGTCCCGCCAGGAGACCATGTGCTCGCGGATGACCGCGCGGATGGCGTCCTCACGCTCGGCCACCCGACGGGGGAGGAAGAAGGGCTGGATCACCTGGCGCAGCTCGTCGTGGCGCGGGTTGTCGAGGTCGGGCAGGAACCCCGGGCCGGACTGGTCCTTCGCGGTGTCGTCGATGTCGATGCCCTCGCAGGAGAGGAAGGTCTGGGGGTCCGTGGCCGCGGCCCGGACGTCCTCGAAGCGGGAGAGCGCCCACCACCCCCACCGCTCGCTGTAGTAGACGGGCGCCTCCGCCCGCAGCCAGTCGTAGACCGGGAAGGGGTCGGCCTTGAAGGCGTCCGAGAACGGGTCGTACTCGCGGCTGGTCGCGACGGCGGTCATGCGGGGCTCCTCGCTGCTGCGGGCCGGGTCCGAGGTGGTAGCATTTAAAGCGCTTTAAGTCAGTGTGCCCAGCCGGGGCCCCTGCTGTCAACGGGTCGCCGGTGGAAGGATGCGACCCATGCCGCGCGCCCGCCTCGCCGACGTCGCCGCCCGGGCGGGCGTCTCACCCGCGACGGCCTCGCTCGTCCTGCGCGGCCGCCCCGGCCCCAGCGAGGCCACCCGGGCCACGGTCCGCCAGGCCGCCGAGGCCCTCGGGTACCGCGCCGACCGGTCCGCGAGCGCGCTCGCCCGCAAACGGTCCCACCTCCTCGGTGTCGTCCTCGATGTCAGCCACCCCTTCCACGCGGCCCTCGTCGACGCGCTCGACGGCGCGCTCGCCGGCACGGGCCTCGACCTCGTCCTCTCGTCCACGACGACGCGCCGGGACGAACGGGCCGCTGCCGACACCCTCCTCGACTCGCGGTGCGCGGCCGTCCTCATGCTCGGGACGACGCTGGGTGCCGGCGCCCTCGACGCGCTGGCGGGGCAGCGTCCCGTCGTCGTGCTCGGTCGGCCGGGAGCCACCCGCGCACGCGGCGTGTGGGCGGACGACGCGGTGGGGATGCGTCTCGCCGTCGACCACCTCGTCGGCCTCGGGCACCGCCGGATCGCGTACGCCGACGGAGGACGGGGGCCGATCGCGACCGCCCGGCGCCGCGGGTACCGCGCGGCGATGCGGGCCCACGGCCTCGGCGACGACGCCACGGTGCTGCCCGCCGGCGCGACCGAGTCCGGCGGGCTGGAGGCCGGGGGACGGGTGGCGACCGAGCCGCGAGCGACCCGCCCGAGCGCCGTGGTCGCCTTCAACGACCGGTGCGCCCTCGGCCTGCGCGACGCCCTCCAGCGCGAGGGGCTCGACGTGCCCGGCGACGTCTCCGTCGTCGGGTACGACGACAGCCCGCTCGCCCGGCTCGCCACGGTGCGGCTGACGAGCGTCAGCCAGGACCCGGCGACGATGGCCGAGGAGAGCGTGCGCGTCGTGCTGGCCCTCCTCGACGCCACCGACGCCGTGGAGGACGTCGTCATCGAGCCGCGCCTCGTCGTCCGCACCTCCACCGGCCCACCCCCCTCCCCGACTTTTCATGCCCCCGTCCGCCCGACACCCCGTCCGGACGGGGTGTCGGGCGGACGCCAGCATGAGAAGTCGGGCAGGGGTGGACGGTGACGGCGGGGCGCTCGACACCTCGTACGCTTGACCACCGTGACCGAGAACGCCGCGCCCGCCGTCCCCGAGGCCGACCTGCCCGAGCAGATGAGGGTCCGCCGCGACAAGCGCGACCGCATCCTCGCCACCGGCGGCCAGGCCTACCCGGTCGAGGTGCCGCGCACCCACTCCCTCGCCGAGGTCCGTGACTCCTGGGGCCACCTGGAGACCGGCGAGGAGACCCAGGACGTCGTCGGCGTGGCCGGCCGGGTCGTGTTCGTGCGGACCACCGGCAAGCTCGCCTTCGCGACCCTCCAGGAGGGGGTCGGCACCCGCCTCCAGGTCATGCTCAGCCTCGCCGAGGTCGGCGAGGACGCCCTCGCCGCGTGGAAGGCCGACGTCGACCTCGGCGACCACGTCTGGGTCGAGGGCCGGGTCATCTCGTCCCGCCGCGGCGAGCTCTCCGTCATGGCGACGCGGTGGGGGATGGCGAGCAAGGCGCTGCGCCCGCTCCCGGTCCTCCACAAGGAGCTGTCCGAGGAGGCGCGGGTCCGCCAGCGCTACGCCGACCTCGTCGTGCGCCAGGAGGCCCGCGACATGGTGCGCACCAAGGCCGCCGCGCTGCGGGCGGTGCGGGGGGTCCTCGACGGGCAGGGCTACGTCGAGGTCGAGACACCGGTCATCCAGCTCGTGCACGGCGGCGCCGCGGCCCGGCCGTTCCGGACCCACATGAACGCCTTCGACCACGAGATGGTCCTGCGCATCGCCCTCGAGCTCAACCTCAAGAAGGCCGTGGTCGGCGGGGTCGACCGGGTCTACGAGATGGGCCGGATCTTCCGCAACGAGGGGGTCGATGCCACCCACTCCCCCGAGTTCACGATGCTCGAGGCGTACCAGGCGTGGGGCGACCAGACCTCGATCGGCGCCCTGATGCGCGACATCTACCTCGGCGTCGCCGACGCCCTGGGTTCCCGGCAGGTCGAGACACCCGCCGGGACCGTCGACCTGGACGCCGAGTGGCGGTGGCTGCCCGTGTACGACGCGGTGAGCGAGGCGGTCGGCGAGACGGTCACCATCGACACCCCGAAGGACGACCTGCTCCGCCACGCGGAGCGCCACGGCGTGGAGGTCGACCCGGGTCTGGAGACGGACAAGATCTTCCTCGAGCTGCTCGGGGAGGTCGTCGAGCCGGGGCTGCTCCAGCCGACCTTCCTCTGCGACTACCCGGCCATCGCCCAGCCGCTGGCCCGCCCGCACCGCAGCCGGCCCGGCCTCATCGAGGCGTGGGACCTCATCATCGGCGGGGTCGAGCGCGGAACGGGCTTCTCCGAGCTCGTCGACCCGGTCGTGCAGCGACAGGTGCTCACCGAGCAGTCGCTGCGGGCGGCCGGCGGGGACCCCGAGGCGATGCAGCTCGACGAGGACTTCCTGCGGGCCCTCGAGTACGGCGCTCCGCCGATGGGCGGGCTCGGGCTGGGAATCGACCGGCTCGTCATGCTCTTCACCGGAGCGAACATCCGCGAGACCATCCTGTTCCCGCACCTGAAGCCGGAGGCCTGAACGCCGTGGATTCCGTGATCCCCTACCTCGTCGCCATCATCCCGACCATCGTGGTCGCCGCCTTCTTCTATGCGCTGATCAAGCGGATGATCGAAGGAGACCGCCGGGAGCGCTTGGCGCAGAGCAAGTTCGAAGCCGAGGAGGACCGCCGGCGAGCCGCGGAGCGCGCGCCGGGGGCGGATTCTCCCGAGGCCGACGAACCCCGCCCGTGAAATCCGCCGAAAATTACGGAAGAAGAACCCTTCTTTACGGTTCCTTTACTCTTACTATAACCTTGGCATAATCGTCATGGGCCATGCTCGTGGCGCCCAGGAAATCTCCCCACCCCAGAGGAACCACCGATGGCCAAGAAAGTCCAGGTCCTGCTCGTCGACGACGTCGACAAGGAGTCGGCCGCCGACGAGACCGTGACGTTCGCCCTCGACGGCGTCAGCTACGAGATCGACCTCACGACGGAGAACGCCACGAAGCTGCGCGACTCCCTCGCCGTGTGGATCGGCCACGCCGAGCGCACCGGCGGCCGGCGCACCGCCACCCGCGGTGGCGGGAGCAAGAGCGGCGGACGCCGCGACGTCAGCGCCATCCGCGCGTGGGCCAAGAGCAACGGCTACGACATCAGCGACCGCGGCCGGATCTCCACGGAGGTCCAGGAGGCCTACGACAAGGCGAACTCCTGACCGACCCGGTCCGGCCGAGCGCGGCGGCGGCACCCGACCCGGGTGCCGCCGCTGCGCGCATGTCCCGGCGCCACGCGTGGCTCCGGTTCACCGCCGACGGTCCCCACCTGCCCCTCGATGCCGGCTCCGACGCGGTGGAGTGGCAGCGGCGGCTCGGTGCCCTCCACGCGCGCTGGTACGACGGCCAGGCGCCCCCCGCGGTGGCGGCCGTCTTCGTCCTCCAGTGGATCCTCCAGGTGCCCGCCCACACGGCGGCGCACGCTGCCGCCTGCGGCCCGTGGCGCGCCCGCCTCGACGACCTCAGCTTCTCGCTCGGCGGCGGACTCGTGCCGGCGGTCGTGCGGATGTCGGGCGTCTCGGCCGACGACCGCGGCATGGCCGCGCGCCTCGACGCCGCCGAGACCGACTACCGGGCGGTCGCCGGGCCGTTGGCGTCGCGCTACACCGCGCAGGTCCGGCTCGGCCCTCGGGTGCGGTCCGCTCTCGTCGACGACATGTGGGCGGCAGCCCGGCGCGAGGCGGAGGCCGCCGCGGGCCTCGTCCGGCCGGCCGCCCTCCCCCGGGCCTCGTGCTGCCTCATCTACGCCCTGCCCGGCTGCGTCGAGTGCGCGGGCTGCCCCCGGCTGCGCCCCTCCCCGACGACGGGCTGACGCAGCCCGCGGGGCGGGCCCGGAGGCCGGGGCCGCCCGGGTCCGGTCAGTCCGTGCGGACCCAGTGCGCGCCGTCCCAGCGGTAGCTCACCGGCCGGGTGTTCGCACGGGGCGTGACGTCGGCGGGAGCCGGCGCGGACGAGGTGACCCGCGGCTGGTCGTTGACGACACCGGCCGCCGCGGCCGTCGCCGGGGGAAGGGCGGCGACGCCGATGAAGGCCACCCCGAGCGCCGAGCCCAGTGCGCCGACGAAGCGCAGGGCGGCGACGCGGGCGGACGTGGCGCGAGGTGTGGCGCGGGGCGCGGAGCGGGAGGTGGAGGCCATGGACCCACCATGACCCTCCGGCCGGGGACGGCGCTGTGCGCCTGCTGTGGGATGGATGTGGCCGGAGGCGCGCGGTCAGGGCAGGTCGGCGAGGAGGTCGCCGTCGCGCTCGACCCGGTCCAGCACCTCGTCGAACATCAGCTGGGTGAGGGAGCCCGGCCGCTCGACACCGGCCTCGACCTCCTCCCACGTGCGCGGCGCCGCGACCTGGGGCAGCTCGCGGCCCCGCAACGAGTAAGGGCTGATCGTCGTCTTGGCGGCGACGTTCTGGCTCCAGTCGAGGAAGACCTTCCCGGGGCGCAGCGACTTCGTCATCTTCCACAGCACGAGGTCGGGGTGCTTCTTGGTCATCTCCTGCGCCAGCTGCTGAGCGAGGTCGCGCACCTGGTCCGAGGTGAGGTCGCCGCCGAGTGCCGCGTAGAGCTGCATCCCCTTGCTGCCGGAGGTGACGGGGTACATCTCCAGCCCGAGCGTCGCCAGCCGGTCGCGCACGAGCAGGGCGACGCGCGCGCACTCGTGCAGCCCGGCCGGCTTGCCGGGGTCGAGGTCGATGACGAGCCGGTCGGGGTTCTGCCGCTCGCCGTCCTCGTCGACCGTCCACTGCGGGACGTGCAGCTCGAGGGAGTTGAGGTTCACGAGGTAGGTGAGCTCGGCCATCCCCGGGACGAGGGGATAGGTGACGTCGTCGACCGGGACGCGTGGCAGCCACGACGGCGCCCCGGACGGCACGTTCTTCTCGAAGAACTGCTGGTCCTCGACGCCGTGCGGCCACCGGACGCGGGTCACCGGGCGGTGCGCCAGGTGCGGCAGCAGCACCTCGCTGACGCGCGCGTAGTAGTCGAGCACCTCGCCCTTGGTCGTCTCGGTGGCGGGGTACATCACCTTGTCGAGGCTGGTCAGCCGGAGCCGCCGGCCGGCCACCTCGACCCGGGTCGCCTGCGGGTCAGCCGCCATCCTCGACCTCCTGGAGCTCCTCGGGGGTCAGGTCGTGCCGCACACCGAGGTAGGTCGGCTGCCGCAGCCGGTGCCCGCTCGTCAGCTGGAGGGTGCGCACCTCGACGACGACCCGGGGCTCCACCCACGTCGTGCCGTCGGCGTCGAGGCGGGGCACGTCGTCGACGAAGGGTGAGTCCGCCCGCCCGGCCGCGCGCAGCCGCCGGAGCAGCGCCACCCCCGCCGAACCGGCCAGGCCCGAGCCGACCCGGCCGGCGTAGCGCCAGCCACCCTCCCCGTCGGGGAGGCCGACGAGCACCGCACCGAGCCGGTCCGCCGACGACGCCCCCGAGCCGACCTCGGGCCGCCAGCCCCCGACGACGACGGAGTAGGTGCGGCGGTGGGCGACCTTGCGCCAGTCCGGGGACCGGCGGCCGGGCAGGTACCTCGCGCTGCGGCGCTTGCTGACGACCCCCTCGAGCCCCTGCTCGGCCGTGACCCGGAGCAGCACCTCGCCGTCGTCGTGCACCTGGGGGACCTGCCAGGACCGGCCGTCCAGCTCGAGCCGCTCGAGGAGCGCCCGGCGGGCGGACCAGGGCTGGCCGGTGAGGTCCTCGCCGAAGAGGCGCAACAGGTCGAAGACCATGAGGGTCACCGGGCGGCTGCGGGCGAGCCGCTCGGCGCGACGGCGCTCCCCGACGTGCATCCGTTCGGTGAGCGCGTGGAAGCTCGGCAGGCCCTCGTCGAGGGCGACCACCTCGCCATCGAGGAGCAGGTCGTCGTAGGTGTCGGCGAGCCCGTCGAGCTCGGGGAACGCCGCGGTGACGTCGCGTTCGGTCCGGGACGTCACGGTGACCCGCCCGCCGTGCACGTCGACGAGCACGCGCATGCCGTCCCACTTCACCTCGTGCACCCATGCGTCACCGCGCGGAGGGGAGTCCACGGCGGTCGCGAGCATCGGGCGCACGCGCCCATCCTGCCGCGCCGGCGTCCGCGGCGGGGCCCGGTGGGGTGGGTGCCCGGGTACCGTCCGGGGATGGAACCGGCCCGCGCCCCGGAGGCGGTCGTGGTCCTCGTCGAGGGCGAGAGCGACGCGGTCGTCGTGCGGGCGCTGCTCGCGGCCCGGGGCAGCGACGCCGTGGTCCGGCCGATGGGCGGCGTCACGAACCTCGCGCACCATCTCGAGGAGCTCGGCGGCCCGGCCGACCACGTGCTCGCGCTCGTCGACGCCGGGGAGCTGCGCTTCGCCGAGGGTGCGCTGCGCCGGCACGGGGTGCGCGCGGAGGGCTCCGAGCAGCTCGCGTGGCACGGGGTGTTCGTCTGCGAGCGCGACCTCGAGGACGTCCTGATCGGCGCGCTCGGCACCGACGCCGTGCTCGACGAGCTCGCCGGGATGGCCGAGCTCGCCGCCTTCCGCACCCTCGCGCAGATGCCCCAGTGGCGGGACCGGCCGGTCGCGGAGCAGCTGCACCGCTTCGCCGGCTCCGGCTCGGGGCGCAAGGCCCGGCTCGCGGCGCGGCTCGTCCGGCGCCTCGACCCGTGGCGCCTCCCCGCACCGCTCGACGCCCTCGTCGAGGCCGTGCTCGCCGCACCCTGACCCTCCCCCGGCGTGCGCAGGGCTCCCCAGGACCCTCGCGACGCGCCTACGCTGGGACGACGTGCCGTCGGCGACCCCGCGACGGCCGACGGGAAGGACGTGAACACGATGCGGGCGATCTGGAAGGGCGCGGTCTCCTTCGGCCTCGTCAACGTGCCGGTGCGGCTCTACTCCGCCACCGAGAACCACGACGTCCAGTTCCGGCAGGTGCACCGCGAGGACGGTGGCCGGATCAAGTACAAGCGCACCTGCTCGATCGACGGCGAGGAGGTCAGCTACGACGACATCGCCAAGGGGTACGAGACCGAGGACGGCGACATGGTCGTGCTCACCGACGAGGACTTCGCCGACCTGCCGAGCAAGACCTCCAAGGAGATCGGCGTCACGAAGTTCGTCCCCGCCGACCAGATCGACCCGATGTGGCTCGACAAGAGCTACTACCTCGAGCCGGACAAGTCCGCGACCAAGGCCTACGTCCTCCTGCGCGACGCCCTCGAGAAGGAGAAGCGGATGGCCATCGTCACCGTCTCCATCCGGACGCGGATGACGATGGCGGTGCTGCGCGTGCGGGACGGGGTCATCGTCATGCAGACCATGCTCTGGCCGGACGAGGTCCGCGCGGCGGACTTCGCGCACGTCGAGGAGGAGCAGCACGCCACGAAGCAGGAGATGGCGATGGCCAAGACCCTCATCGACCAGCTCGCCGGCGACTTCCACCCCGAGGAGTACGAGGACGACTACGCCGTCGCGGTCAAGGAGCTCGTCCGGGCCAAGGTCGAGGGCGGCGAGGTCCGGGTCGCCGCACCCGAGGAGGAGGAGTCCGGCGAGGTCGTCGACCTGCTCGCGGCACTGTCCCGCTCCGTCGAGAAGGCCAAGGCCGCGCGGGGCGAGGCGCCGTCCTCCGAGCGCTCGACGGGGGCCAAGAAGACCGCCGCGAAGAAGGCGCCGGCCAAGAAGACGGCGGCGAAGAAGGCGGGGGCGGGGAAGGCGGACAAGAAGGCCGAGAAGAAGGCGAGCTGACCGGACCTCCCCGGAGGGCCGCGCCGACCCTCACGGGCAGGCCCGGTCGGGAAGAGGATGCCGTGGCGGCGGGTTGTCATGGGCGGGCGCGGTCGCGAGAAGTGCGCGAGAATGGGCCCGTCAGGATGTTTCGGGAGCGCCTCCGAGGTCCCCTCTGTCCCCAGTTGTCCTGATTTCTCCCGCACTTTCTGTCTAGCATCGGTCGAGGGCCCCCGTCGCGGGGCCTCGCACCACGGAGGGACGCATGACGACGATGCTGCGACGCGTCCTCGCCGTGGGCCTCACCTCCGTGCTCACCGGCGCCGCCGTCCTCCTCGGGGCACCGGCCGCGACCGCCGCCGACGGGCTCTCCGCGAGCGCGACGAGCCGGTACGTCCTCGACGCGCGCAACGAGGTCGTCCGCGCGACGATGACGATCGACCTGCGCAACATCAGCCCGGACAAGAAGGCCTCCGACGGCGTCTACACGTACTACTTCGACGCCTACACCGTGCCCGTTCCGGCGGGCGCCCGACGGGTGCGCGCGATGAGCGGGGGCACCGCCCTCGGGGTCTCCGTCTCCGACACCGACGACCCGAGCACGCAGGTGGCGCGGATCGGCTTCCCCAACCTGAGCTACGGGCAGACCCGCCGGATCGTCCTCACCTTCGACATCCCCGGGGCCCCGCCGCGCTCGGCCAACGGCACGCGCGTCGGTCCCGGCCACGCGACGTTCGTGGCCTACGGCCCCGGCGACGAAGGGAAGAACACGGTCGAGGTGGTCGCCCCGTCGTCGATGACGTTCACGAGCACCATCGACGGCTTCCTGCCGACCGGCGACGGCGACACGACGACGTACACCGCCACCGAGAACACCTTCGACGGCGGGCTCTGGGCAGCGGTCTCCCTCCGGGACCCGAAGAAGACGAGCGAGCGGACGGTCACCGTCGAGGACCTCTCGCTGACCCTCGAGTCCTTCCCCGACGACGCCAAGTGGGCCTCCTTCGTCGAGGACACCGTGAGCCGCGGCCTCCCCGCCCTCGAGGATCTCGTGGGCAACCCCTGGCCGGGTGGCCTCCAGCGGATCCGGGAGGACGCCTCCCCGTCCCTGCGCGGCTACGACGGCTGGTTCGACCCGACGGGCGACGAGATCGTCGTCGGCGAGCAGCTCGACGACGACCTGATCTTCCACGAGCTCTCGCACGCCTGGGTCTCCGGCGAGAGCTTCGAGGAGCGCTGGCTCTACGAGGGCCTGGCCCAGTCGGTGGCCGAGCGCGCCGTCAAGGACACCGGCGGCACGCCCCGCCCGCACGCGAAGGTCTCCCGGTCCGGCTCCGACGCGGTGCCCCTGAACTCCTGGGAGGGCGACGCGGGGAGCCGGTCCGCCGACGTCGACGGCTACGCCTACCCCGCCTCCTACCGGGTGATGACCGAGCTGCTCAGCACGCTCGACGACAAGCAGTTCGCGGCCGTCGTCGGAGCCGGGGTACGCGGCGAGCGGGCCTACGACCCGGCCGGGCTCGTCACGCCGAGCGGAGGCCGGACGAACTGGGCCGACTGGCTCGACCTCGTGCAGGGCCGTGGTGGGGTCGAGGACGCCCCGGAGATCTTCGCGCAGTGGGTGCTCACGCCCGCGCAGGCCAAGCAGCTCGCCCCGCGCGCCACCGCCCGCAAGGCCTACGCCGCGCTCGATGCCGGGGACGGCGCCTGGATCCCGCCGGAGGGGCTCCGCGACGCGATGACGGTCTGGGACTTCGACCGCGCCCGGCGCGTGGAGAAGGCCGTCGCGCCGCTCGGTGCCGCCGCCACCGCGGTGCAGCAGGCCTCGGAGAAGACCGGCCTGCCGGTGCCGAAGGCGGTCCGCGAGTCCTACGAGCAGGCCTCCCTCGAGGACGACTACTCGGACCTGGCCAGCACGCTCCCGGCCGCCGCCACGGCCATCACCGACGTCGGCGCGGCCCAGCGGACGGCGCAGGCCGACCGCGACCCGCTGAGCGGGCTCGGCGCGGACCTCCTCGGCGTCCGGGACGTCGCGGACCGTGCCGTCTCCGCCCTCGGCGCGGGCGAGATCGCGCGCGCGGCAACGCTCGCGGACGACGCGAGCACGCGGGCGGGATGGGCCCTCCCACTCGGTCTCGGCCTCGCCCTCTTCTGCCTCGTGCTCCTGGCCGGCGCGGTCATGCTCGTGGTCGTCGCGGTGCGTCGCCCGGCGCCCCGGCACGCGCCTCCCCACCGCACGGGGACGCCCGCCGAGGCGTCCGACGAGCTCCTCGACGACGCACCGCACGCCACCCGGGCCGAGGACCACCCGGCCGGCCGCCCCGTGGACCGCCCCGTCGGCTGAGGCCCGCCGCCCGATCAGAGGACGCGGAGCATCCGGGTGTTGCCGAGCGTGTTCGGCTTGACCCGTTCCAGGTCGAGGAACTCCGCGACGCCCTCGTCGTAGGAGCGCAGCAGCTCGGCGTAGACCGCGGGGTCGACCGCCTGGCCCTCGATCGGGGCGAACCCGTGCCGCTCGAAGAAGGCGGTCTCGAAGGTGAGGCAGAACAGCCGCGAGAGGCCGAGCTCCTGCGCCCGCACCACGAGGTGGTCGAGGATCGCCGCGCCGATCCCCCGGCCGAGCGCCCCGCGCTCGACCGCCAGGGTGCGGACCTCCCCGAGGTCCTCCCAGAGGACGTGCACCGCACCACACCCGATGACCCGACCCGCCGCCTCCGCCACGACGAAGTCCCCCACCGACTCGTAGTAGGCCACGGCCTCCTTCTGGAGCAGCACCCGCTGCTCCGCGAGGGGCGTGACCAGCGCCCGGATGGCGCGGACATCGGCCGTCCGGGCCGGGCGGACGGTGACGTCGGGCGGGAGGCCCCTGATCCGGCCGTCACGGGCTGCGGATCCGGTGGTGGGAGAGGACACCTCGGCAGCGTAGCCGCGCCACCGGGCGTCCGGGGGCGACGTTTCCGGCCTCGCCCGGCGGCCGTGCCCGGGCGCAGAAGCGGCCCGCCACCGCAGGGGTGGTGGCGGGCCGCCGCAAGGAGCCCCGGAGGCCCTTGCTCGCTCCAGTGTGCTGCACACACGCGACGAAGTGGGTAAAGGGACCGTAAGGGATTCACCACAGTTCCGGAAGCCTTCGGATTCCGTCGTCGGGTGTGGAAATTCGCAGGTCAGGCGGGGTGCGTGCCGAGGGCCCCCGACCGGGTGGTCGGGGGCCCTCGACGTGCACGGAGCGGGGTCGCCGGGCTCAGCTCTCGGTGGCCTCGGCGGCCACCACGGGGAGCTCGATGCCCCGGCTGTGCGGCGTGCCCTGGAAGGTGAACGTGTCGTCCTTCGTCTCGCCCGTGGCGTCGACCGCGACGATCTCGCCGGACTTCAGCTCGCCGAAGAGGATCTTCTCGGAGAGCACGTCCTCGATCTCGCGCTGGATCGTGCGCCGCAGCGGTCGGGCGCCGAGCACGGGGTCGTACCCCTTGGTCGCCAGGAGGTTCTTGGCGGCCGGGGTGAGCTCCATGCCCATGTCCTTGTCCTTGAGCCGCTTGTCGAGCTTGGCGGTCTCGAGGTCGACGATCTGGACGATCTCGGACTGCGACAGCTGCGGGAAGACGATGGTGTCGTCGACACGGTTGAGGAACTCGGGACGGAAGTGCTGCTTGAGCTCGTCGATGACCTTGTTCTTCATCCGGTCGTAGTCCGAGCGCGTGTCCGGGCCGGCCGAGAAGCCGAGCGAGCCCTTGGAGATGTCCCGGGTGCCGAGGTTGGTCGTCATGATGATGACCGTGTTCTTGAAGTCGACCATCCGACCCTGGGAGTCGGTGAGGCGGCCGTCCTCGAGCACCTGGAGGAGGGAGTTGAAGATCTCCGGGTGGGCCTTCTCGACCTCGTCGAAGAGCACGACGGAGAACGGCTTGCGACGGACCTTCTCGGTGAGCTGGCCGCCCTCCTCGTACCCGACGTAGCCGGGGGGGCTGCCGAAGAGCCGCGAGACGGTGTGCTTCTCGCTGTACTCCGACATGTCGAGCTGGATGAGGGCGTCCTCGTCGCCGAAGAGGAACTCCGCGAGGGTCTTGGCGAGCTCGGTCTTCCCGACACCGGTGGGGCCGGCGAAGATGAACGAGCCACCCGGACGACGGGGGTCCTTGAGGCCGGCACGGGTGCGTCGGATCGCCTGCGAGAGCGACTTGATCGCCTCGTCCATGCCGACGACCCGCTTGTGCAGCTCGTCCTCCATGTGGAGCAGGCGGCTGGACTCCTCCTCGGTCAGCTTGAAGACGGGGATGCCCGTCGACGCGGCGAGCACCTCCGCGATGAGCTCCTCGTCGACCTCGGCGATGACGTCCATGTCACCGGACTTCCACTCGGCCTCGCGCTTGGCCTTCTCGCCCCGGAGGTTCTTCTCGTCGTCCCGCAGGCGCGCGGCCTTCTCGAAGTCCTGGCCGTCGATGGCCGACTCCTTCTCGCGGACGACGGCGGCGATCTTCTCGTCGAACTCGCGCAGGTCCGGCGGTGCGGTCATCCGGCGGATGCGCAAGCGGGCGCCCGCCTCGTCGATGAGGTCGATCGCCTTGTCCGGGAGGAAGCGGTCGTTGACGTACCGGTCGGCCATGTTCGCCGCCGCGACGAGCGCCCCGTCGGTGATCGACACGCGGTGGTGCGCCTCGTACCGGTCGCGCAGGCCCTTGAGGATCTCGATGGCGTGGGCCAGCGTCGGCTCGGCCACCTGGATCGGCTGGAAGCGGCGCTCGAGCGCGGCGTCCTTCTCGATGTGCTTGCGGTACTCGTCGAGGGTCGTCGCCCCGATGACCTGGAGCTCACCGCGGGCGAGCATCGGCTTGAGGATGCTCGCGGCGTCGATGGCACCCTCGGCCGCCCCGGCCCCGACGAGGGTGTGGATCTCGTCGATGAACAGGACGATGTCACCGCGGGTGCGGATCTCCTTGAGGACCTTCTTGAGCCGCTCCTCGAAGTCACCGCGGTAGCGACTGCCCGCGACGAGCGCGCCGAGGTCGAGGGTGTAGAGCTGCTTGTCCTTGAGCGTCTCGGGCACCTCGCCCTTGACGACGTCCTGCGCCAGGCCCTCGACGACCGCGGTCTTGCCGACACCGGGCTCGCCGATGAGGACGGGGTTGTTCTTGGTGCGGCGGGACAGCACCTGCATGACCCGCTCGATCTCCTTCTCGCGCCCGATGACCGGGTCGAGCTTGCCCTCGCGGGCCGCCTGGGTGAGGTTGCGGCCGAACTGGTCGAGGACGAGCGAGCCCGCGGGCGTGCCCTCGGCGGGGCCGCCCTGGGCCGAGCCGGCGCCGGCCGCCGCGCCCTCCTTGCCACCCTGGTAGCCCGAGATGAGCTGGATGACCTGCTGGCGCACGCGGGAGAGGTCGGCGCCGAGCTTGACGAGCACCTGAGCGGCGACACCCTCGCCCTCGCGGATCAGGCCGAGGAGGATGTGCTCGGTCCCGATGTAGTTGTGGCCGAGCTGCAGCGCCTCGCGCAGGCTCAGCTCGAGGACCTTCTTGGCCCGCGGGGTGAACGGGATGTGGCCGGTCGGGGCCTGCTGCCCCTGGCCGATGATCTCCTGCACCTGCTCGCGGACGGCCTCGAGGCTGATCCCGAGGCTCTCCAGGGCCTTGCTCGCGACGCCCTCACCCTCGTGGATGAGGCCGAGGAGGATGTGCTCGGTCCCGATGTAGTTGTGGTTGAGACCGCGCGCCTCCTCCTGGGCGAGCACGACGACGCGCCGAGCGCGGTCGGTGAACCGTTCGAACATGGTGCTTCTCCTGACGTCGAGTCCCCTCGATGCTAGTCGCGCCACCTGGGGACGGTGCCGCCACCAGTCAAAGCAGAGGCACGCGGGCGCGTCGACGAAAGGGTCAACGCGCGGGCAGGTCCGTCGTGTTCCGCCCCGTGCGGGCGTTCGCCGAGGGCGGACAAGCACTCCCTCCACGGGCCGCGCCGCGGGCTGCGCCGCGGCGCCTACTCCCCCCCACGCGGTCCCGGGCCCCGGGTCGAGGACGGGCGCCGGCGCTGCGCGTGCGCCCGGACCTTCGAGCGGTTGCCGCACCACCGCATCGAGCACCACCGGCGCCGCCCCGAGGTGTCCAGGAAGGTCCAGCCGCAGCCCCGTCCGGGGCAGGAGCGCACCCGGTCGACCGCACCGCGGGTCACGAGCTCGGCGGCCGCCCAGGCGAAGGCGTCGGTGGGCCGGTCGAGGTCCGTGGGGCCGGTGCCGAGCACCCGCCACGCGGGATGGTCCCCCGGGACGAGGGACAGCGTCGCCGCCCCGGACCGCGCGGCCTCGGTCAGCGCGGCGACGGCTGCGGCGGAGTGCGGCTCCAGCACGGCGTCCCGGATGACCGCCCGGACGTCCCGGGCACGCTCCAGGGCCCTCGTGGCGGCGGCCGGGTCGGCGGCGGCGGCCGAGCGGAGGGACCCCACGTCGTCCTCCGGGACCACCCCGACGGCCCCGGCGAGCACCACGAGGTGGTCGTAGCGGGCGAGGTAGTCGCTCTCGTGCGCACCGTCCCACCCGGAGAAGGTGTTGACGAGCTCGAGGGCAGGGTGGTGCGCGATCGGAGCGGGGAGAACGAGGGAGTCGAGCTCTCTCCAGTGCTGCTGGGCCACCACAGGAGGGTATCGGTGCGCTACGGTCCGGTGCTAACCGAATGAATCGTTCTAGAGGTTAGGAGTCGTCATGACCCGCACCACCCGGCGCGCGCGCCGCGCCCTGCTCACCGCCACGACCGCCGCCGCGGGGGCCGTCGCCCTCGTCGCCACCGTGGCCCCTGCCGCCTCGGCGGAGTCCCCGTGGACGCCGTACCGCACCGCGGAGGTCGTCGTCTCCGCCGACCGCTCCACCTGCGGCTTCGACGTCCGGATCACCCCGCTCCAGGACGAGGAGCGCTACCGGACGACCTCGACCTATGCCGACGGGTCTCCGAGGACCCAGCTCTTCAAGGGCACCCTCATCGAGAGGTACACCAACCTCGAGACCGGTGAGTCCGTGGTCCGCGACCTCAGCGCGAGCGCGGTCTTCGCCTACGCCCCGGACGGCAGCCCCGCGTCGCTCACCTCGGTGCACGGCGCCTTCGGCGCGACCATGCCACCCGGGAGCACTCCCGACACCGGGCTGTACGTGATCTCGGGTCACGACTCGGCCGTCACGTTCGCCTCCGACGGCAGCCGATCGTTCTCCCTCGGCCCCAACGGCACCGCGGAGGACCTCTGCGACGTCCTCTCCTGACGTCCGCGCCCTCGCTGGTCAGGAATGGTCGGGCGCGGCCCCGGGCGGGCGGGTGCGGGCCCGGGCGGACGCCTCGCACGCCTGGGGGCCGCACCAGCGGCGTGCACTCCCGGTGTCGAGGAACACCCAGCCGCAGCCGGTGCCGGGACAGGTACGGACCTGCTCGACCTCGGGGCGGGTCACGAGCTCGGCGGCCGACCACGCGAAGGCGTCGGCGGCGCGGTCGAGGTCCTCGGCCATGATGCCGGCGACCCGCCAGCGGGCCGGGCGCCCGGGGACCAGCTCGACGGTCGTGCCGGCGGACCGGGCGGCGACCGTGAGCTCGCCGAGGGCCTCGGGGTCGGTCGGGTCGAGCACGGCGGCACGTACCACCGAGCGGACGGTCCGGGCGCGTTCGAGGGCGCTCGAGGCCGCCTCGGGCTGCCGGTGGGCGGCGCGGCGGAGGCGGCTCACGTCGCCGGGAGGGAGCAGCTCCAGGGCGCCGGCGAGTGCGGCGAGGTGGTCGTAGGACTCGAGGTGGTCGAGGGAGCCGGCGCCGTCCCAGCCCGAGAAGGTGTTGACGAGCTCGAGGGCCGGGTGGTCGGCGACGGGACGGGGCAGGGCGAGCCCGTCGACCTCCCGCCAGCCCGTGTCCGTCACCTCTGGAGCGTAGCGGGGGGCTCGCGGCCATCCGGCTCGGTCCGGAACATCCGATGCCGCCCCGGGGAGGGAGGGGCGCTAGGTGCGGCGCTGGCAGCGGCCGCACCAGAAGAGGGTGCGCCCGGCCACGACCCGGCTGCGCACGCGGGAGCCGCAGCGCGCGCACTCCCGGCCGTCGCGCTTGTAGACGTACGAGGTGCGCTCGGTCAGCCGTGGCCGTTCACCGCGACCGAGCGCGGCCTCCACCTCGAGCACCTGCTCCTCGACGGTGACGATGCGGCCGGTCGCCACCCCGAGCGGGAGCAGCCGGACGAGGTCGTCCCAGACGAGCCGCCACGACGCCTTCTTGACGCGGCGTCCCTCCGTGAAGGGCGAGAGCCGGTGCCGGAACAGCACCTCGGACCGGTAGACGTTGCCGACTCCCGCCAGCACGGACTGGTCCATGAGCAGCTCGCCGACGGTCCGACCGGAGCGTGAGACGCGGCGCCACGCACGCTCCGGGTCGGCATCGGGACGCAGCGGGTCGGGGCCCAGCCGGTCGAGGACGGCGGCCACCTCGTCGGGCGTGACGACGGCACAGAGGTTCGGCCCGCGCAGGTCGGCCACGTGCTCCTCGGTCGCCAGGCGCATCCGGACCTGTCCGACGACGGGGGCCTCGGCGGTCCACTCCCGCTCGTCGACGGTGAACGTGCCGATGAGGCCGAGGTGGATGTGGACCCATCGTTCCCCGTCGAACTCGAGGAACAGGTGCTTGCCCCGCGAGGTGGCCGCGAGCAGCTCACGCCCCGAGACCTGCGCCGCGCCCTCGACGAAGCGGCCCTGCGGGCTGGTCACCGTGGGGCGGGTGCCCGCGAACGCCACGTGGAGGTCGCGGGCCAGGGCGAAGAGCGTGTGTCCCTCGGGCATCAGGCGGGACGGACCACGGTGACGGTGTCCCCGGGGCGCACCCGGCCGGGGGTGACGACCCGCGCGTTGAGGCCGCGCAGGCGCAGGGGCCGACCCTCGGCACCGTTGACGAACCGCATCGCCTCGGCGCCGAAGCGCTCGACGAACTTGGCGCAGCCGGTGTGCGGCTGGTCGGTCACCTCGATGACGGCGCCGCGGGTGGCCGGGTCGCCGATGACGAGCCGGGTCCCGGAGGGGAGGTTGGCGTGGGAGAGGTCGAGGTCGAGGTAGAGCTGGTCGCCGGCGAGCGCCCGGCGGGCGGGGTCGACCGCGAGGAACGCGACGAGCCGGGCGTTCATCACGTTGAGCTGCATGTCGGGGTGCGCGGCGCCGTCGGCGGTGCGCCGGCTGCCGCGGACCGGCCATCCGTCGCCGACCAGCCCGGCGGTGAGGTCGAGCTCGCCCTCGTCGAGGACGTCGCGCTCACCGGGGGCGGGGCGGCGGACGAGGAGCTCGAGGGTGCCGACCGCGCGAGGGGTCGCGGCGAGCAGCTCGGGGAGGAAGGCCTCGAGCTCCTCGGCGGTGCGGTGGGCGACGGCGGTCTCGGTCACCCCAGAAGTCTGACGCGTCGTGGCCCGCCCCCGCATCCCCGTTCCACCGCCACCCTCGCGCGTACACGAACTGACACATTCGACGATTCGTGTACGGGTGGGGTCCCCGACCTCCCGGCCAGGCGTACACGAACTGACACATTCGACGATTCGTGTACGGACCGGCATCCCCGTTCCACCGCCACCCTCGCGCGTACACGAACTGACACATTCGACGATTCGTGTACGGACCGGCATCCCCGTTCCACCGCCACCCTCGCGCGTACACGAACTGACACATTCGACGATTCGTGTACGGGTGGGGTCAGGCGGGGAGGGCGTAGGCGTCGTCGCCGACCGGCTCGACGAGGCCGTCCTCGACGAGTGAGGCGAGGCAGCGGTCGACCTGCTCGGCACCTTCCTGCGCGCCGCGGCCGAGCCGCTCGCCCACCGTCGCCTCGAGGTCGACCCGCCCCACCGGCCGGTCCGTCTCCCGCAGCGCCTGGACCAGCGCCCCCCGCACCTGGCGGTCGGTGCCGTGCCACGCCTGCCCCCGGCGGGGCGGGCCGTCGTCCGGCGGGCTGCCCGCCGCGACCCAGGCGCACACGTCCTCCAGCGGGCACGCGCCGCACTGCGGACCCCGGGCCCGGCAGACCAGCGCCCCCAGCTCCATCACCGCGACGTTCCACACCGCCGACGTCTCGGCGTCCTCCGGCACGAGGGAGGCCGCGAGCCGCGACTCCGCGGCGGTGAGCGACGGTGACGCCAGCGCCCGCCCCTGGACCGCCCGCGCGAGCACCCGCCGCACGTTGGTGTCGACGACGACCGCCCGCCGTCCGAACGCGAAGGCGGCGACGGCGGCCGCCGTGTAGGCGCCCACCCCCGGCAGCGCCCGCAGCGCCTCCTCGTCCGACGGCAGCTCGCCCCCGTGCCGCTCGACGACCGCCACCGCGGCCTCGTGCAACCGCAGCGCCCGCCGCGGGTACCCGAGCCGGCCCCACGCCCGGACCACCTCGCCCGGCGACTCCGCGGCGAGCGCCGCCGGCGTCGGCCACCGCCGCATCCACTCCCGCCACACCGGGTCGACCCGCCCGACGGGGGTCTGCTGGGCCATCACCTCGGAGACGTGCACGCCCCACGGCGTCGTCGACGGGTCGCGCCACGGGAGCGGCCGGGCGTGCTCGGCGTACCAGTCGAGCACCCGGCGACGGAGGACCTCGCGGTCCGGCGCTGCGCCCGGCACGTCAGACGTAGCGCTCGAGGATGCTCGTCTCGGCGAGGCGCGAGAGCCCCTCGCGGACCAGCCGCGCCCGACCCTCGCCGACGCCGTCGACGTCCATGAGGTCGTCGATGTTCGCGGCGAGCAGCTTCTGGAGCGACCCGAAGTGCGTGACGAGCCGGTCGACGATGGCGCCCGGCAGGCGCGGCACCTTGGAGAGCAGCCGGTGCCCGTGGGGGCTGACCGAGGAGTCGAGCGAGTCGCCGACGACGGTGAAGCCCATCGCCTTGGCACCGGCGGCGGGGTCGAGCAGCTCGGTGCTGTCGATGGCCGTGAGGTTGGCGATCGCCTCGTCGAGGCCGTACCCCGCCTTGGCCTCGGCCAGGTAGTCGCGGATCACGAGGTCGAGGTCGTCGGACAGGCCGCCGGTGAGCTCCTCGAGCTGGAGGCTGAGCAGCCGCCCGTCGGTGCCGAGCTGGACGACGTACTCGGCGATCTCGTCCTTGATCCGGCGGACCATCTCGAGGCGCTGGAGCACGTTCGCGACATCGCGGACGGTGACGAGGTCCTCGATCTCGAGCGCCGACAGCGTGCCGGTGACCTCGTCGAGGCGCGACTTGTAGCGCTCGAGGGTCTGCAGCGCCTGGTTGGCCCGGGACAGGATCGCGCTGGAGTCCTCGAGGACGACGCGGCGACCGGCGACGTAGAGCTGGATGATGCGCATCGACTGGCTCACCGAGACCACCGGGTAGCCGGTCTGCTTGGCGACGCGCTCCGCGGTGCGGTGCCGCGTGCCCGACTCCATCGTCTCGATGCCGGCGTCCGGCAGCAGCTGGGTGGCCGCCCGCAGGATGCGGGTGACGTCACGGTCGACGACGACGCCACCGTCCATCTTCGCGAGCTCGCGCAGGCGGGTGGCGGAGAACTCGATGTCGAGCGGGAAGCCACCCGTGGCGATCTGGTCGATGACCTTGTCGTGCCCGAGGACGATGAGCGCGCCGGTGCGGCCACGGAGGATCCGCTCGAGGCCGTCACGCAGCTCGGTGCCGGGGGCGACGGCGGCGAGGGTGGCGCGCAGGAGGTCGTCCTCGCTCTGCGGCACGCTCACTCCTCCTCCTTCGCGGGTCCTGGGCTCCCCGGGCCCGCGTCGGGCCTGTCCCGCTGGATCCTAACGGGCGGGGGGTCACGGGGGGGTCTCGATCTGCGGGACCTCGCAGCGGCGCTCAGCGGGTGGGCACCTCGTGGAGGGCCCGGCCGACGGCCTCGGCGACCGTGCCGACCTCGAGCACGGTGACGCCGGCGGGCACCGGACCGGCCCCGAGGACCCCCGGGGGCACGACGGCCCGGACGAAACCGAGGCGCGCCGCCTCGGCGAGCCGCCGGTGGGCGCCGGTGACCGGACGCACCTCGCCGGCCAGGCCCACCTCGCCGAACGCGACGGTGCCCGGCGGGAGCGGCCGGTCGGTGATGGCGCCGGCGAGCGCCAGGGTGATGGCGAGGTCGGCCGCGGGCTCGGTGAGCCGGACCCCGCCGACCGTCGACAGGTAGGCGTCGCTGCCGCCGATCGGTGCCTGGGCCCGCTTGTCGAGCACCGCGAGGACCATGTTGACCCGCGCCGTGTCGAGGCCGCTCGTGGCCCGCCGCGGCTGGGCCAGCTGGGAGCGGGTGACGAGGGCCTGCACCTCGGTGACGAGCGGCCGCCGCCCCTCGAGCGTGACCGTGACGCAGGTACCGGCGACCGCTGCGGTGCGGCCGGAGAGGAACAGCCCACTGGGGTCGGCGAGCCCGACGATGCCGACGTCGGAGAGGTCGAAGCAGCCGACCTCGTCGGTGGGCCCGAACCGGTTCTTCACGGCGCGCACGAGCCGCAGCCGGGAGTGCCGGTCGCCCTCGAACTGGACGACGACGTCGACGAGGTGCTCGAGCACGCGGGGGCCGGCGATCGAGCCGTCCTTCGTGACGTGCCCGACGAGCAGGACCGCGATGCCGCGGGCCTTGGCGACCTGGATGAGGGAGGCCGCGACCTCGCGCACCTGGGCGACGTTGCCGGCCGAGCCCTCGACCTCGCCGCTCGAGATGGTCTGCACGGAGTCGACGACGAGCAGCTCGGGCTCGACCTGGTCGATCTGGCCGAGGACGGTGGCGAGGTCGGTCTCGCTCGCGAGGAAGAGGGTGCGCGCCATCGCCTCGATGCGCTCGGCGCGGGAGCGGACCTGCGCCGAGGACTCCTCACCGCTGACGTAGAGGACCCGCCGCTCGCCGTGCTCGCCGGAGCGCGCGGCCCGGCCGGCGACGTCGAGGAGCAGGGTGGACTTGCCGATGCCCGGCTCGCCCGCCACGAGGACGACCGCCCCCGGCACGATGCCGCCGCCGAGCACCCGGTCGAACTCCGGCACGCCCGTGGGGCGGGCCTCGGCCCGGGTGAGGTCGACCTCGCCGATCGGCACGGCCGGCCGCTCCACCGACGTGGCCGCCGTGGTGCGTGCCGTGGTGGTGCCGACCTCCCCGACCGCCCCCCAGGCCTGGCACTCGCCGCACCGGCCGACCCACTTGGCGGTCTGCCACCCGCACTCTGAGCAGCGGTAGGCCGCCGCCCCCCGGGCGCTGCGTCGTGTCGCGGTCGTTGCCATGGCGCCCACCGTAGGCGGCGGCACCCACATCCCCCGGCGGCGCACCGCGACGACCGACCGGCGCACGACGGGGCCCCGCCGACACGGGGTCGGCGGGGCCTCGGTCGCGGCTCGGCGGCGGTCAGCCGCGCGCCGGCACCTCACGGGTCTCGGACGGGTCCGGCGTCGCCGCCGGGTGGTCGTTCGGGGACTCGTTGCCGTTGACCTGCTCGCGCAGGTCCGGCGTGCGGGCGATGTGCCCCGCGATCTCGTCCGCGAGCAGCCGGCGTTCCGCGCGTTCCATCCGGCCGTGCTCCCGGAGCAGGGCCTTGGTCGTCGCGGCCACCATCGCGATCATCACGAGGCTGAACGGCAGGGCGAGGAGGATCGCCGCGGTCTGCAGCGCCGTGAGGCCTCCCCCGCCCGAGAGCAGCAGCGCGACGGCCACGGCACCCTCGAGGACGGCCCAGAGGACCCGGCTCCACGTCGGGGGCTCGGGGTCGCCACCGCTGGCCAGCATGTCGACGACGAACGAGCCGGAGTCCGAGCTCGTGACGAAGAAGACGACGACGAGCACGATGGCGACGACGCTGAGCAGCCCGGAGAGCGGCAGCCCGCCGAGCAGCTGGAACAACGCGCTGTCGGTGTCGACGGCGCCGTCGGGGCCGACGAGGCCGCCCGCGCCGAAGATCTCGCGGTGGATGGCCGAGCCGCCGAACACCGCGAACCAGAGGAACGTCACGACCGTCGGCACGAGCAGGACACCGGTGACGAACTCGCGCACGGTGCGGCCGCGGGAGATGCGGGCGATGAAGACGCCGACGAACGGCGCCCAGCTCATCCACCAGCCCCAGTAGAACGTCGTCCAGCCGGAGAGCCACGACGTGCCGTCCTCGCCCTGGAAGGACAGGGTCCGGAAGGAGAGCGTGAAGAAGTTCGCCACGTAGCTGCCGACCGAGGAGACGAAGTCCCCGAGGAGGAAGACGGTCGGGCCGAGGACGAGCACGAGCAGCATCAGGCTGCCGGCGATGCCCATGTTGAGGTTCGAGAGGAACTTGATGCCCTTGTCGAGGCCGGTGACGACGGACGTCGTCGCCATCGCGGTGATGACGAGGACGAGGACGACGAGCAGACCCGTCGTGGCCTCGCCGACGACGCCGAGGTACGCGAGGCCGGCGCCGACCTGCTTGACACCGAAACCGAGCGAGGTGGCGACACCGAAGAGCGTGCCGACGACGGCGATGACGTCGATGACGTCGCCGAGGGCGCCCTTGACCCGGTCGCCCAGGAGCGGCTCGAGCGCCCAGCGGATGGAGACCGGACGGCCCTTGCGGTGGATGGCGTACGCCATCGCGAGGCCGACGACCACGTAGATCCCCCAGGCGTGCAGGCCCCAGTGGAGGTACGTGGCGTCGGTGGCGGCGCGGGCCCGCTCCGCGGCGGCCTCCCCGGTGCCGGGCGGCGGTGCCGCGAAGTGGTTGAGCGGCTCGGCGACGCCCCAGAAGACGAGGCCGATGCCCATCCCGGCCGCGAAGAGCATCGCGAACCAGGCCATCAGGGAGTACTGGGGCTTCTCCTCGTCCTTGCCGAGGACGACGCGGCCCATCGGCGAGACGGCGATCCACACCGAGAAGGCGACGAAGCCGCTGACGATGAGGATGTAGTACCAGCCGAGGTCTCCGACGACCGTGCTGTTGAGCGTCGTGAAGAGGTCGCCCATCCGCGTGGGCATGGCCAGGGCGAGGACGACGAAGGTGCCGATGATGGCGAGGGCGGGCCAGAACACGCGCGGAGCGGTGATCCGCTTCTCGGTGCGTGACGGCTCCGGGGGCAGGCCCGCGTCGGGAACGCGGGATTCGGGGCGATCGGTGACGGACACGTTCTCTTGCACCTCCGGTGACGGCGGTCTGGGATCTCGGTCAACCCATCACGGTATCGGCCACGAACGGCTCGGACCAATCTGCGTGACGGAGGGATTGCGGGCGGCTCAGGGCGCGCGGACGGCAGGAGGCCCCGGACCGTGGGGTCCGGGGCCTCCTGGCCGAGGTGTCGGCGTCAGCCGGCGACGACGTCGAGCTCGACGGTCGCCTGGACCTCCGGGTGGAGGCGGACGAGCGCCGTGTGCGTGCCCGTGGACTTGATCGGGGTGGGGACCTCGATGCGCCGACGGTCGAGCTCCGGGCCGCCCGAGGCCTTGACCGCGTCCGCGATGTCGGCGGTGGAGACGGCGCCGAAGAGGCGGCCCCCGGTGCCGGCGTGCGCGGTGACCTGGACGGTGTTCGCCTCGAGGTTGCCCTTGATGGACTTCGCCTCCTCGAGGGAGCGCACCGCGCGGGTCTCGCGACCCTTGGCGATGGCGTCGACCTGCTTCTGGCCGCCCTTCGTCCACGCCGTGGCGAGGCCACGCTTGAACAGGAAGTTGCGGGCGTAGCCGTCCTTGACGTCGACGACGTCGCCGGCTTCACCGAGGCCGGTGACCTCGTGGGTGAGGATGACCTTCATTGTCTGTGGCTCCTTCTCAGGCGGGTCAGCGGGACGAGCTCGAGTACGGCAGGAGCGCCATCTCGCGCGCGTTCTTCACCGCGTTGGCGATGAGGCGCTGCTCCTGGACGGAGACGCCGGTCACCCGACGCGCGCGGATCTTGCCGCGGTCGGAGATGAACTTGCGCAGCAGCGCGACGTCCTTGTAGTCGATGTTCTCGACCTTCGCCGCCTTGAGCGGGTTGGCCTTCTTCTTCGGCTTGCGAATGGCGGGCTTGGCCATCGTGGTGCTCTCCTTCTGCCGGCCGAGCCGGCGGATGAGCCCCGGTCACCCGGGGATGGTGTGTGTCTGTCGTGTCGTGTCGACCGGCACGGGCTGGTGGCCCGGGTCGGTCAGAAGGGGGGCTCGTCGTAGCTCGGGGCCTGGCCCCAACCGCCGCCCTGCTGGCCACCCTGCGGCTGCTGCGGGGCCGGCTGGCCACCGCCGAAGCCGCCCTGCTGGCCGCCGCCCTGGGGGGCGGCGCCACCGGTGGCCCAGGGGTCGTTCTGCTGACCGCCGCCACCGCCGCCGCCGAAGCCGCCGCCGGACCCACCGCCGCGCTCGGCCTTGGTGACCTTCGCGGAGGCGTAGCGGAGCGAGGGGCCGACCTCGTCGACCTCGAGCTCCATGACGGTGCGCTTCTCGCCCTCCTTGGTCTCGTACGAGCGCGACTTCAGTCGGCCCGTGACGACGACGCGGGTGCCCCGGTGGAGCGACTCGGCGACGTTCTCGGCCGCGTCGCGCCAGACGGAGCACCGCATGAAGAGGGTCTCGCCGTCCTTCCAGTCGTTGCTCTGGCGGTCGAACTGCCGGGGGGTGGACGCGACGGTGAAGTTGGCGACCGCGGCACCCGACGGGGTGAAGCGGAGCTCAGGGTCGGCGGTGAGGTTGCCGATGACGGTGATGACGGTGTCGCCTGCCATGACGGGGGTCCCTTCGGGTCGTGGACTGGTGACTCGGGCTCAGGCGCCGGGGCGCAGGAGCTTGGTCCGCATGACCGACTCGTTGAGGCCGAGCTGGCGGTCGAGCTCCTTGGCCGTGGCCGGCTCGGAGGTGAAGTTGACGACGGCGTAGATGCCCTCGGCCTTCTTCTTGATCTCGTACGCGAGACGACGGCGGCCCCAGACGTCGATCGTGTCGACGGACCCGCCGTCGGTGGTGACGACGCCGAGGAACTTCTCCAGCGAGGGCTGGACGGTCCGGTCGTCGAGCTCGGGGTCGAGAATCACCATGAGTTCGTACTGACGCATGCGCTAACCCGCCTCCTTCGGTCTCAAGCGGTCACGGTCTCTCCGTGACAGGAGGGTATGCGGTGTCGCCCACGGCCCCCGTCGAGATGTCCACAGGGCGCCCGGCGGGCAACCGCCCCAGCGTACCGGGCCCGGGGGGCTCCTCCCAACTCCCGGCCGCCGGGGGACGGGGGACGCCCCAGGTCGCCCGGGCCCAGAGCACCCAGCCGACCCGCCCGATCGCGACGAGCCGCAGGGTGGCCGCGACGGCGTACCACCCGGCCGGCAGCCCGTGACCGGGGTCGGTCGCGCTGGACAGCCACCCGAAGAGGGCGACCGCGTGGACCACCTCCGCCCCGGCCCAGAGGAGGTGGTCGCGCCACGGGACCCCGGCCAGTGCGACGAACGGCACGAGCCAGATCGCGGCGAGGGGCGGCAGGGCCGGCGCCGTGAGGAGGAGCACGACGAGCGCCAGGAGCGCGACGTCGGCCACCGGGGGCCGGGGCCGGCGGCGCGCCATGACGACGGCGAGCGCGGCCGCGGCCACCATCCCGAGCAGGGCGATGACCGCGACGTACCCGGCGCCGACGGGCCGCTGCGCCAGGGTGGGCACGAACCAGGGGGAGCCCGCCCCGGCGCCGTCCCGGAACCACGCGAGGACCGGCCGCACGAGGAGCCCGAGGTCGACCGCCGCCACCGGCCCGGTGACGAGCACGAGGGTGGCCCCGGCCGCGACGAGCAGGCGGCGCCGGGCCTGGGGGGCTCCCGACGGCGGGACGAGGGCCATCGCGAGGAGCGCGGCGCCGGCGAGGGGTGAGCCCAGCAACCCCACCGTGGCGAGCGCACCGGCGAGGACCGGGCGGCCGCGGGACCAGGCCCAGACCGCCACGACCGCGAGAGTCAGCGGGACGAGGTCGGTGGAGAGCAGGACGGTCAGGGCCAGCACCGGGGAGAGGGCGAGCGCCAGCGGGTCGGCGAGCGGGTGGCCCGCCGCCGTGGCGACCACGACGACGAGGAGGGAGAGGAGGACGGCGGCGAGGAGGGTCCAGAGGACGAGGACCCAACGCTGCTGCGTCAGACCGGTTCCCGGTGCGAGGGAGGCGAGCAGGGTGGTCACGGCGCCGCGGAGCGCGGGGACGTCGAGCGAGGTCCCACCCGTGAGGAAGGCCCCGAGACCCCGGCCGGCACCGTCCTCGACGAGCGAGGAGAACAACGGCGAGGCGCACTGCCGCCACACGGGGGCGCGCCCCTCCCACCCGGAACCGGCGCACGCCGTCTGCCGCAGCGCGGCGACGAGGAGCGGCACCCCGAGCAGGAGGACGACCGGAGCCAGCCGGGCGAGCCGGCCCACGCTCGGGGCACGGGCACCGCGCACTCCCCCGACCGCCGTCACGAGGCGGTCGGGGAGCAGCGAGGCGGGTCCCGGCGCGGCGGGCACGGGGCGCGAGGCGGAGCCGGTCAGCCCGACGCGGGCTGCGAGGCGGCACCCGTGGGGCTACGGGTGGGCGTCCCGGTCGGCAACGAGGGCAGGGTGGCCGACGGGCTGGGGCTGTCCGTCGGCGACGGCGGGGCGCTCGTCGTCGGCGGCGCACTGGTCGTCGGCGGGGCGCTCGTCGTCGACGGGGCCCGGGTGGTCGACGGGGCCGGGGGCGGCGGCGGGCTGGCGTCCTTGTTGATGTGCGCCGGGGTCGGGAACTTCACGACGTCCGTGCCCTCGAGGGCGGCCTTCATGTAGGCCGTCCAGATCCGCGTCGGGAAGGTGCCGCCGGTGATGCTCCCGGCGGTCGGCAGGTTCTCCATCGCCAGCTGGTCGCCGGTGTCCGGGTCGGACCGGTACATCCCGACCGCCGTGGCGAGCTGCGGCACGTAGCCGTCGAACCAGGCCGAGCGGAAGCTCTCGGAGGTGCCGGTCTTGCCGGCGGCCGGACGTCCCAGGTTCTGCCCCACGTAGCGGGCCGTGCCACCGTTGACCGGCTGCTGCATCGCGTCGATGACGTCGGACATCAGGGGCTTGTCGAAGACCTGCTGCGTCTTCGGCTTGACCTTGATGGTGTCGGCCGACCCGTCGGCGAAGCTGATCGACCGGACGAGGTACGGGTCGGACCGCACGCCCTCGGCGGCGATCGTCGCGTACGCGTTGGCCATGTCCATGACGGTGACGGAGTCGGTGCCGAGCACGTTCGCCATGTTCGGCTGGAGCTTGGAGCGGACGCCTGCGTCCTGGGCGGCCTTCATCGTGTTCTCCGGGCCCGCCTCGATGTTGACCTGGGCGTACACGGTGTTCACCGAGTGCCCGGTCGCCGTGAGGAGGTCGATGTTGCCGAACTGCTCGTTGCCGAAGTTCTTGACCCGACCGCGACGGGAGTTCTCGTCGGCGGCTCCCGGGGACGCGAACTCCTTGAAGTACTGCGGGCTGCTGCCGTTGAACCGGCTCGAGGTGCTGACGTCACCGGACTGGAGGGCCGCGATGAGCGAGAAGATCTTGAACGTCGACCCGGCCTGCATCGTCGCCTGGGTCGCGTCGTTGAACGCCCGCTTCGCGAAGTCCTCGCCGCCGTAGAGGGCGACGACGGCACCGTCGCCGGGCACGATCGAGACCAGCCCCTCGTGGATGTCCGGCTGGTCCTTCGGACTCTCCTCGCGCACCGCCTTGACGGCCGCGGCCTGCCGCGACTTGTCGATGGTCGAGACGACGCGCAGACCGCCGCGCTGGACGTCGGACTCGGAGAGCTTGTACTTGTCGACGAGCTCCTTCTTCACGAGGTCGACGATGTACCCCCCGACGCCGCTCAGCTGCTTGGCCTTGTAGTCGATGACCTTGGGGAACTCGGCCTGCTGGCGCTCGTCGGGCGTCAGCCAGCCCTTGTCGACCATCGCGTCGAGGATGTAGGCGCTGCGCTTCTCGGCGTTGGACTTCTGGTCCGCGCCGAGGGTGGGGTCGTAGAGCGACGGGCCACGGATGACCGACGCGAGCAACGCGGCCTGGGCCGGTGTCAGGTCCTTGGCGTGGACCTTGGGCCCGAAGTAGGCCTGCGAGGCGGTCTCGATGCCGTAGGCGCCGCGGCCGTAGTAGATCGTGTTGAGGTAGTTCTCGAGGATCTGGTCCTTGGTCTGCTGCTTGTCGATCTTCAGGGAGATGAGGATCTCCTTGGCCTTGCGGGTGATCGTGCGGTCCTGGGTCAGGAAGTAGTTCTTCACGTACTGCTGGGTGATGGTCGAGCCGCCCTGGGTGGCCGAGCCGCCCCTGACCGCGACCCACACGGCGCGCGCGATCCCCGTGGGGCTGATCCCGCTGTTCTGGTAGAAGTCCCGGTCCTCGGCCGCGAGGATCGCGTGCTGCATGTTGATGCTGATCTCCGAGAGCGGGACCGACTCGCGGTTCCCGCCGTCGTCGGACAGCCGCGCGAGCTCGGTCTTCCCGTCCGAGTAGTAGACGATGCTCGCCTGCGCGTTCACCATCTCGTTCGGCTTCGGGATGTCGGTGAGCGCGTACGCGATCCCGAACGCGACGATGCCGAGGACGAAGGCCCCGAGCGCGGTCCACAGCCCGCGCCTGACCCACGTGCGGCGTCGTGACTTCGTCGCGCCCGCTCCGCCCTTGGTCGATCGGGGGGTGCGGCGCGTCTTCGCCTCGGCGCGGGTACGGGGCTGTCGTTGGCTCATGGGCTTCCGGGTGACGGGGGCAGGGACGACGCGGCCGGGGTGGGGCCGCGTCCACCGGCAAGTATGGCCGGGAAGTCTGGGAAAACCTCAAACTCGGGAGCACGAGCACCGGAATGACGACCCGGCGCCGATGTATCGCCTCGATATATCCGTGTTACCGTCGAGGTGACAAGGCCCGCGCATGTCAGCCCGGGCCGCCGCCGAGGTCGAGAGGAGCATCCCGTGGTCACACGCCGCGCCCACCTCCTCGAGTTCGCGGTCCTCGGGCTGCTCCACGAGGGCCCGACACACGGCTACGACCTGCGCCGCCGGCTCAACACGGCGCTCGGCCCGTTCCGCGCGCTGTCCTACGGCACGCTCTACCCCGCCCTGAAGTCGCTGCTCGGCCGCGGCCTCATCGCCGAGGTCGAGGACACCCGCAGCGTCTCCAAGCGCGCCAGGGTCGTCTACCAGCTGACCGCCGCCGGCAAGGAGCAGTTCGCCGACCTCGTCGCCCGGACCGACTCCTCGGCGTACGACGACGACGGCTTCGACGTCCGCTTCGCCTTCTTCGCCCGCACCGAGAGCGAGGTCCGGCTCCGGATCCTCGAGGGGCGTCGCTCCCGTCTCGAGGAGAACCTCGAGCGCGTGCGGGAACGCGCCGCCCGCAGCCGCGAGCGCCTCGACTCCTACACGACCGCCCTCCAGCAGCACGGCGAGGAGACCGCCGAGCGCGAGGTGCGCTGGCTCAGCGAGCTCATCGACGCCGAGCGGCGTCACCCCACAGACCCCGGCCCCCAGCCGTAGGAGGTCGGGCCCGGCACCCACCGGATCCGACCACGCCCGTCAACCCGTCGTCCAGACCTCCACAGGAGAACATCCATGGGTTCCATCCGCGTCGCCGTCGTCGGTGTCGGCAACTGTGCGTCCTCCCTCGTCCAGGGAGTCCAGTACTACCGGGACGCCGACCCCACCCAGACCGTCCCCGGCCTCATGCACGTCGTCTTCGGCGAGTACCACGTCCGCGACGTCGAGTTCGTCGCCGCGTTCGACGTCGACGACAAGAAGGTCGGCAAGGACCTCGCCGAGGCGATCAACGCCTCCGAGAACAACACCATCAAGATCGCCGACGTGCCGACCACCGGGGTCACCGTGCAGCGCGGCCACACCCACGACGGGCTCGGCAAGTACTACCGCCAGACGATCGACGAGTCCGGCGCCGAGCCGGTCGACGTCGTCCAGGCGCTCAAGGACGCCGAGGTCGACGTGCTCGTCTCCTACCTCCCGGTGGGCTCCGAGAACGCCGACAAGTTCTACGCCCAGTGCGCCATCGACGCGGGCGTCGCGTTCGTCAACGCGCTGCCGGTGTTCATCGCCTCCGACCCGGAGTGGGCGGCGAAGTTCGAGGCGGCCGGCGTGCCCGTCATCGGCGACGACATCAAGAGCCAGGTCGGGGCGACCATCACGCACCGCGTCATGGCCAAGCTGTTCGAGGACCGCGGGGTGCAGCTCGACCGCACCTACCAGCTGAACGTCGGCGGGAACATGGACTTCAAGAACATGCTCGAGCGCGAGCGCCTGGAGTCCAAGAAGATCTCGAAGACCCAGTCGGTCACCTCGAACCTCACCGGGGCCCTCGCCGGCAAGACCGACGACCGCAACGTGCACATCGGCCCGTCGGACTACGTCGCCTGGCTCGACGACCGGAAGTGGGCCTACGTCCGCCTCGAGGGCCGCGCCTTCGGTGACGTGCCGCTCAACCTCGAGTACAAGCTCGAGGTCTGGGACTCGCCGAACTCGGCGGGCATCATCATCGACGCCATCCGTGCGGCGAAGATCGCCAAGGACCGCGGCATCGGCGGCGCGCTGCTGTCGGCGTCGTCCTACCTCATGAAGTCCCCGCCGGAGCAGCGCCCGGACGACCTCGGCCGCACCAAGCTCGAGGCCTTCATCGCGGGCACCGAGGAGCGCTGAGCCCCAGCACCTCCCCGCCTCGGGTGCTCAGGTGGTTGCCCCGGCAGCCACCTGAGCACCCGAGGCGGACCCATGTCCGGGGCGGCGGCGCCACCAGGGGGTCCGCGGACCGGGACGTTCCGGGGCGAGGAGCAGCGGCCGCGGGTCGGCGTCCGAGCGCAGCCGGGTCCAGCGGCCGACTCCGGATCGCATCGTGACCCGGGCCGCCTCGGCCTCGGCGTGCACGGCGGCCGACGCCTGGGGGTCACCCTCGCCGGGTCCGAAGACGATCGCGTCGACCGCGACGGCGACCGACGCCACGGACACCGCGTCCTCGGGCGGCGCCGAGTACCTCGCGACCTCTCCCTCAGGGGTCACACCCTTCAGGGCCTCGGCGACCGCCCCGTCGACGGCCCCCGCCTGCTCCTGACGGGTCACCCCGCGCGGCACCGCGACGCCGAGCGAGCGTGCCTCGGCGACGAGGTCGCGCCACACCCACGCTGCCCTGGCCGGCACCGGGCCGAGCGTGGCGTGCAGGCGCCGGCGCCGGGCCTTGAGGCGAGTCACGGCGAGCACGTACAGGACGGCGAGCAGGGCGAGCGCGGCGACGCCCGCCAGGACCTGCAGCCACCACGGCCACGCCGTGACGTCGAACGGGTTCTTCTTCCGCTTCGTGACGTCGGTGGCGTTCTGCGCCTGGTCCGGGCCCTGGAGGACCGACGGGGGGCTCACCCCGGCCGGGGGCGGCACCTGAGCGCCGACCTTCTGCTCCTCGGTCTTCAGCTGCTGCTCGCTCGGTGTCTTGTCCCGGTCGGGGACGAAGGTGCTCGCACCGAGGGGGAACCACGTGCCGTCGGCGCGCTGCACCTCGACCCAGGCGTGGACGTCCCGGCCCCGGACGTCGCCGTTCGCCTCCGGGGTCGCCCCCATGACGACCCGCGACGGGATGCCGAGACGCTGGCCGACCAGCGCAAGGGTCGCGGCGTACTGCTCGTCGTTGCCGGCGAGCTTGGTCGAGCCGACGAACCGGACGAGCCGGGAGACCGCGTGCCCCGGCAGGTAGACCTTCTCGAAGCTGTTGGGGGTGCCGCCGTCGGTGTAGGTGCCCTCGGTGCGCATCGCCGTCGCGAAGGCCCGCAGCTTCGACCACGCGCCACCGTCGGCGCGGCTGGTCCACGCGTCGATCCGTGCGTCGAGGAAGTCGGTGTCCACCCCCGTCGACGCCCCTGACGCGACGTCGAGGTCCTCGGGCAGCTCGGCCGCGGGGGCCGGTGGCAGCACGGCGGTCATCGAGAACGTCTCGCCCCCGAACAGCCCGGCGGGGACGACCGCGGTGTCGGTCTCGGTGTTGAGCCACAGCTCGGAGGCCAGCTCGTCGGCGCGGGGCCCGGAGAACTCGATGCGCGTCGGCTCACCCACCGTCGGCAGCCACGTCCCGCGGTACCCGCCGTCCGGCACGGTGACGTCGACGTCGACGGTGCGGCCCCCGGTGCTGGAGGCCGCGATGCGCGAGCCGACCTGCTGGAAGGGCACGCCGTCGGCGGTGCGGTCGGCGGCCCCCCAGACGAGGCCGTCGTACCGGTCGAGGGTCGCGAACCGGACGAGCCCCCCGGCGGGCAGCCCGGCCACCCGGAGCACGACCTCGTCGTAGAGCTTCGCGTCGTTCGGCTCGGTGTAGCGGCGGAACCCGGGGAGCGGGCTGGGGAACTGCGAGACGTCGAGCGGGGGGACGAGCTCGGTGCGCACCACCTCGCGTCGCTCGGCGACGGACGTCCCGGGCAGGAGCGGCCCGGCGAACGCCCCGGCCGCGAGGGCGACGAGCGCCAGCCCGGCCCCGGTGGCGAGGCGCACCCCACGGCCGGCGCCGTTCTGGACGGGCGGCCTCGAGCGGTGGGCCCGCACGACGAGCCACGCGACGAGCACGGCCGAGAAGCCGACGCCCTGGAGCAGCAGGGCCGCCGGCTGGAGGGTGCCGAACCAGATCGACCCCGCGAGCAGGGCGAGCGGCGCCACCGCGGTGAGCGGCACGCTCGCCCAGCGGCGGGCGACGCCCAGGGTGACCGCCCCACCGAGCAGCCCGGCCAGCCACGGCAGCGCGACGACGGGGCCCCGCGCGTCGACCGGCGGCAGCAGGGTGAGCCACTGCTTCCACCCGGTGACGGCCCAGGTGCCGAGGTCGAGGAAGGTCTGCGGCGTGGGGAGCATCCCGCCGATGAGGTGGTCGCGCACCGCGACCGGCCCGCCGAGCAGGAGGTAGGTGGCGGCGAGCACGAGGAAGGTCGTGAGCGCCATCCACCGGAACGCGGCCGCCAGGTGGCCGACGACCAGCCCGAGCAGGAGCCCGACCCAGGCCGCGACGACCCACTCGACCCCGAGGAAGCCGGTGCGCATCCCGACGAGCGCGATGCTCACGAGCGCGGCGGCGAACCCGAGGTCGACGAGGGCGTCGCGGTCGGGCAGCGCCGTCCGGAGCGCCCCGGGGGCGTCGGGGTCGCGCGGCGGCCGGCGCCGGGGAGCAGCGCCGCCGCGCAGCGCGGTCGCGAGGCTCGGCGGGCTCGTCGGACCCGCCGGGGCCCCCGGCGTCCGTGCCGGTGCGGTGCCGCTCATGCGAGCGCCCCCGAGAACAGGACGCGGCGCACGTCGGTGAGCTCGCGCACGTGGAGGATGACGATCGACCCGAGCCGCCGGACCCCGACCGGCACCTCCGGGTCGACGACGAGCGCGACCTTGACCACCTCGGGCTCGAACTGGTCGAGGGTGCGCTGCACCTGGATGAAGGCGCGCTCGACCCCGGTGACGAGGACGGCGATGCTCGCGTCGGGCGCCAGGGCCGCGGCCTGACCGACCGACGCGTAGAGGTCGAGCGAGCCGACCTCCGCGCGGGAGAGGGCGTCGAGGGTGAGCGGGGCCGTCGTCCGCGAGGCGCTCTCGCCGTGGCAGACGACGGTCGTGTCCTGCTCGTCGAGGATGGAGCGGACGGCGAGCGAGGCGGCGCACGAGATCGCGACCTCGACGTCGTCCTCGGCGTTGGCGTAGACCTCGGGCGCGGTGTCGACGACGACGGCGAGGTGCGAGCGACGAGTGTCGAGGAACTGCCGGACGAGGAGCCGCCCGTGCTTCGCGGACGAGCGCCAGTGCACGTAGCGCCGGTCGTCACCGGGCTGGTACTCGCGCAGGGCGTGGAACGCGAGGTCGGACATCGACAGGTCGGGGGTCACCTCGCCCTCGAGGTCGCGGAGCAGGCCGGCGCCGAGGCTGTCGAGGGAGATCGTGCGGGGGTGCACGACGAGCTCGGTGCGCTCGGTCCACGCGACGGTGCGCCGGACGAGGCCGAGCGGGTCGCCGTGCACCGTCGTCGCGGGGCCGACCGGGACGACGCCGCGCTGGTGCGTGGGGACGACGAAGAGCTCCTCGTGGGTGCGGCCGGGGGCCAGCGCCGGAAGGGTGAACCGGGCGGCGGTGCGCCCGACCGGCAGCTCGACGAGCAGCGGCAGCATCGCGCGGCGGGAGCTGTTGGTCACCGCGATCCGGCCGGTGGCGGGGTCCCCGACGGCGACGCGACCGGGTTCGACGTCGGCACGGATGCGGACCGTGGCCCGGTCGAGCGCGAGGAGCAGGCAGGCCACGACGAGCACGAGGCAGGCCGCGGCGACCATCGCGAGCTCGGCCCACGCGAAGTGGGCGGTGAGCCACCAGGCGAGCAGCCCGACCCCGAGCACGGTCCAGCCGAGCGGCGAGACCCAGCGCAGCACCTCGACCACGGGCCGCCACACCGGTCGGGTCTGCTCCGCGAGGGGGCGGACGCGGCTCCCGGTGAGGACGAGGATGCGGGCCCCGGTGTCGGTGAGGGCGCTCGGGACCTGGACGCGCGGGAGGGTGACGGTGCGGGTGCTGCCGTCGGCACGGGTCCGCGCGGTGGCGCCGGCCCGCGACACCACCGGCCGCAGCGCGGGCAGCCGGTCGCGGAGCGAACGGCGCCGAGGTCGTGGCCGGGGTCCGGGCGGGGGCTCGGCGGACCGGTCGGGCACCGGGCGTGCCGCCTCCCCCGCATCGCCTCGCGGCGCGGGGGGTGGCGTGAGGCCCGAGCGACGGACCGTCGACTCGGTGTCGTCCGCCTCGGTGGGGTCGGTCATGCGGGGTCCCCGCGAAGTATCTGCGGGTCCCACGCGCAGCGTGGGCGGAGCGAAGCGGGGGAAGCACTTCGTGGGGTGCTGATCATGCCGGGACGCGCTCCGTCGGCGGCGTGACCTCCGCGAGGATCTGGTCGATGACCTGCTGGACGGCGATGCCGGCGAACTGGGCCTCGGCGGTGACGAGCAGCCGGTGGTTGAGCACCGGCTGGGCGAGCATCTTGATGTCGTCGGGGACGACGTGGTCGCGCCCCTGGCTGATCGCCCACGTCTTCGCGCAGCGGACGAACGCGAGGCAGCCACGCACCGAGACCCCGAGCCGGATGCTCACGTGGCGCCGGGTCTCCTCGGCGAGGCGCGACACGTAGTCGAGGATCGCGTCGTCGACGTGCACCTCGTCGGCGAGCTCGGCCATGTCGCTGACGACCTGCGAGGTGACGACCGGCTCCAGCGCCTTCGTGCGGTCGCGCACGGCGGCGTCGCGGAGCACCCGCACGGTCGCGTCGTGGTCGGGGTAGCCGAGTGTGGTCTTCATGAGGAAGCGGTCGAGCTGGGCCTCCGGGAGCCGGTAGGTGCCCGCCTGCTCGATGGGGTTCTGGGTGGCGATGACCATGAACGGCTCCCCGACGCTGTGCCGGGTGCGGTCGACGGTGACGTGCCCCTCCTCCATCACCTCGAGCAGCGCCGACTGGGTCTTCGGCGACGCGCGGTTGATCTCGTCGGCGAGGACGATCGTCGCGAAGATCGGGCCCTGGTGGAACTCGAACTGCTTGGTGTTCGGGTCGTAGATCGTCACGCCGGTGACGTCGCTCGGCAGCAGGTCGGGGGTGAACTGGATGCGCGCATTGGTCCCCTTGACGGTGCCGGCCATCGCCCGCGCGAGCTGGGTCTTGCCGGTGCCCGGGAAGTCCTCGAGCAGGAGGTGGCCCTCGGACAGCATGCAGGTGAGGGCGAGCCGGATGACGTGCTCCTTGCCGAGCACCGCCTTGTCGATGTTGGCGACCATGGCGGAGAACGTCTGGGAGAACCAGGCGGACTGGTCGGGCGAGACGGTCATGCGGTGGGGTTCCTTCCGAGGGGAGGGTTGTCGGCGACCACCGGGTCACCAGGAGTTGTTGGGTGCCGAGGTGTAGCAGGTGCCCCCGCGGCACAGGCGGACGGAGACCGGGGCGTTGCCGTCGGCGACGACCATGCCGCTGCTGCCCCACGAGTACGAGTTGCCCGATCCGGTCGGGTAGAGCGGGACGCTCGAGCTGAAGCTTCCGCCCCGGTAGATCACCGTGACGGTCCAGCCACCGCCGCCGACCGGGAAGTCGTTGATGTCGAAGAGCACCTTGGGGCAGGTCGACACGGCACAGGAGCCGGACCCGTTGGGCACCCGGATGCGGGCGCCCTTGTGCACGTTGGTGACCGTCGGGTTCGGGCGCGGAACGGTCACGGACTGGTACCCGGTCCACCCGGACCATCCCGCGGCCGAGTGCGAGCGGACGCGCAGCCGGTAGGTTCCGGGACCCCGGTCGATGGACTGGGAGGTCTTGTTGCCGCCGTAGGTGCCCGTGACGTCCCCGTCGAGCTGGACCTGGTCGACGTTGCGGCCGTTCTCGGGGAGGTTCCACGACCACTGGGCGCCGGTGGCCCCGCTGCGCGACCCGTTGAAGCCGGTCGGGGTGAGCGTCGGGCCGTAGGGGGTCGCCGAGGCGGAGGCCGGGTTCGACTGGGCGCCGCCGGAGTTCTCGGTGCGCACCGTGATCGTGTAGTTCTTCGTCGGGTTGGTGTCGAACGGGCCGACGTCGAACACCTTCTGGGAGCCGGCGGCGCACCCGCAGGTGACGGTGCCGGACTTCCCGCCACCGGACCACCGGATCGCGGTGAAGGAGGCCGCCCGGGGCTGGCCGACCGTGACGGTGAGGCGGATCTTCTGGTTGCTCGCCGGCGTCGACGCGGTCACCGACGGGTCCGAGGGGACACCGTTGGACGTGAAGGTCGAGGAGTTCGTCTTCGCACTCTCCAGACCGGCGCCGTTGGTCAGCGTGGCGGTGTACCGGTAGGTGCGGCCGTCGTAGGGGATGACCACCTTGGCCGAGCGCACGTCGGGAGCGGTGGTCGTGACCCGGGTCCACGCACCGCTGCCCACCGACTGGTAGAGCGTGTACTTCGTGGTGGGCGGGCCGTTCGGCGAGCCCTGGGCCCACGAGATCGTCAGCGTCGCCGAGGACGCCGCAGGGCCGGGGCCGCTCGCCTGGATCGTCGGCTTCGGCAGCGCCTGTGGGGTGCCCGCGGACTGCATCGTGACCGCCGGCCCGAACGGCCCGGCCCCGAGCTCGTTCCACGCCTGCACCTGCACCGACTGCTCGGCCATGTTGTCGAGCCCGGTCACCACGGCCTGCCGCGTGGGAGCGGCGACGTCCTGGGTCCTGGTCTGCCCGGTCGAGGAGATGAGCCGCACGACGTACTTGCGCAGGGCGCTGCCCTCGTTGACCGGGGCGTCCCAGGCGATGGTCAGCGTGCCGTCTCCGCGGGTGACCATGCGGACCCCCGTGACCCGCTCGGGGAGCCGGTCGGGGCGGACGGCCGCGCTCGGCGCCGACTCCTCGCCCTCGCCGATGCCGTTGACCGCCGCGACGGTGAACCGGTAGTCCTCGCCGTTGGTCAGGCCGGTGACCGTGCACGGGGAGGCGCTGCACTCGGTCTGGCCGGTGGAGCCTCCGGTGTGCCGCACGACGTACCGGGTGACGACGGAGCCGCCGTCGTAGGTGGGCGGCAGCCACGACACGCGCGCCTGCCCGCCGGCGTCGCGGTCGGCCACGGCGGTGACCTGCCGCGGTGCCGAGGGGCGCCCGAGCATCGTCACCGAGACCCGGCCCTGCGCGCTGCGGTCGGGCCCGTCGCTGACGGTGATCGCGACCGATGCCGTGAGCGAGGGCTTCGCGCCGACGGTGAGGGTGAGGCGGCAGCCCGAGGCCGTGGCCGTGAGGGCCGTGCCGGACTCGACGCTGGTTCCCCTGATCGAGCACTCCGGTTGCGGCAGCGGGGAGTCGAGGTACGGCCGGACGTCGACGGTCCGCGACTCCCCCTCCTCGAGCCCCGTGACGCTGATCGGCCGCAGCGTCGGCGGCGGGACCGGGTCCTCGGCCGGGGTCCCGTCGGTGGGCGCCCCGACGACGCGGACGGCGATGGTCGAGGGCGTCGCCAGGCCGGGCGAGGTGACGCTGAGGCGGCCGGTCGAGCTCTTCGCGTCCGGGCCGGCGTGCAGGGTCAGGGTGCGGTTGCCCGGGCCGTCGACGGCCAGGTCGGCATCCGCCTCGGTCTCCCAGCGGGTGTCGAACGTGACGTCGTCCAGGCTCATCCCGACCGGCAGCCAGGCGTGGCAGAAGGTCGGGATGTCGACGGTGCGGTCGAGCCCGCCGGCCGTGACCGTGACCGCGCCGTCCGGGCAGCGCAGCAGCGGCACCTTGGGCCCGATCTGGACCGGGACCGACACGTACGCGGTGCCGAAGTCCTCCTGGTCCACGGCGTCCTGGTCGGTGACCTCGACCATGACGGCCGCGGGGCCCACGTACCCGTTGGACGAGGTGAGCTCGAGGGTCCGGTTGTCGGGCATCGACACGGCGAGGTTCTCGGCCGGGGAGGCCGAGAGGGTGTCGGCGGTGGTCACCGAGACCACGCGGCCGCGCGGCGACCTCACGTGGTCGTTCAGCGGGACGGTCGTCGTGGAGTCAGGGTCCATCTGGATGACCGTGCCCGCGACGACGAACGGCTGCCCGTTCGCGCCGGTGGGGACGTGGACCAGCGCCATCGCCCGCGCGCCGTCCTCGTCCTCGATGACGTACGGCACCGAGGAGGGGTGGTCGAGCACCTGCACGCGCACCCGGCCGTTCTCGATGACGGCGCCCGGGGAGAGGACCTCGACGATCTTCAGGGTGGCCGGGTCGGAGTCGACGTCGGTGTCGTTGGCGAGGACGTCGACGAGCGTCGAGGTCTCCCCCGGCTTCGGTGCGGCGACGTCGTCGTTGGCGACCGGCGGATTGACCCAGTCCTTGACGGCCCGCACGAGGATGCTCGCCCGGGACGGGTCGAACAGGCCGTCGCTGATCCCGTAGACGAGCTGGTGGAGGGCGGTCGTGTCGGCCGGGACCTTCGTCGTGACGGTGTGGTCCTCGTCGACCTGCCACTCCTTGCGGGTCGCCGCGTCGTTGAGGGACTCGACGTCGACCTCGACGACGTCGCCGCGGGCGATGAGGTCGTTGACGAGCGGCTTGACCGTGACCGTCTTGCCGGGCGCCGCGAAGACCTCGTCCGCCACGGCCACCGGCGGCTGGGGGTCACCGGGCTGGACGACGCCGACCCGGACGAAGGCCCGCGACGTCGCCCCGAACCGGTCGGTGACCTCGTAGGTGATCACCTCGGTCCCGGCGGCGAGGGGATACGCCTCGTACTTGATGGTCGACGGGCCGATGCCGACGACGCGCCCGTACGTGAGGTCGACGGCCTTGCCGTCCTGGCCGACGACGCCGGCCACGCTGACGCTGTCGCCGTCCGGGTCGACGCCGAAGGTCGGGACGGTCATCGTCAACGGGTCGCCGGCCGTCACGGTCGCGGTGAAGCTGCGCGCCACCGGTGACTGGTTGAGCCGCTGGGCGCTCGGCAGCGGGGTGACCTGCACGCGCGCCCGGGCGGTCTGGGCGCGCTCCTTCATCCCGTCGGCGTAGGCCGCGTACTCGATGGTCACGAACTTCTCGGCGGTGAGCCCGGTGGCCTCCGGCACGTACCGGATGACGTTGCCCGAGGCGAACGCCCGCTGGGCGTCGCCCTTCGAGACGACCTTCACGCTCGCCGGGTCGAGCCGCAACGGGATGCCGTCGGCCATGGTGTCGTTGTCGAGCACCGGGATCGAGACGGTGTCGCCCTCGCGGACCGTGGCGGTGTCGTCGACGACGATGGGCAGCGAGTCGGTGATGGCGCCCTGCTGGAGGACCGACACCTGGCCGGTGACCCGCTGCGTCCCGTCACTCACCGTGTAGGTGACGGTGCCCCGGCGCCCCTGGTCGCCGGTCGGCGCCGGCTGGGTGGCCTCGAGCCGGACCCAGCGGCCCTGGTAGATCGACGGCTGGATCCACGACGAGTCACCGCTGCTCGAGACCGCCGCCGTCACGAGGACGTCGCCGCGCGGGGAGTAGTCGTTGGCCAGCACGTCGACCATCGCGGGCGCCTGGTCGTGGAGGGTCGCGGTGTCGGGCACCGAGACCGGCGGCGCACCCTCGGGCGGCGCGACGAGGTCGACACGGATGCGTCCCGGCGCCGCCCCGGCGCCGGTCGTCGCGGAGTAGGACAGCTCGAAGGTGCCGGGGGCCGACCCCGTGACGGTGACCTGTCCGGTCGCGAGGTCGGTGTCGACCTGGAGCGGACCGACCGGGCGCACCTCGCTGCGGAGGCGGAGCGTGGCGTCCGGCTCGCCCGGGTCGGCGCCCGCGACGTCGTTGCCGAGGGGCTCCACCTGGAGCGGCTTGCCGATGACGCCGCGCACCGCATCCGGCTGGGTCTTCGGTGCGACGAACGGGCTGTCCCCGCTCGGGGAGATGACCAGCGCGCTGACGGCGCCCTTCGTCGTCCCGCCCCGCCCGTCGGTGACGGCGTACCCGACCGACTGCTTCCCCTCGGTCGTCGGGGCGGCCAGGGTCACCCGGCCCTGACCGTCGACGACGGCGCCCTCGACGTCGGCGCGGGCCGCGAGGACGTCGTTCTCCGGGTCGCGCCAGTCGGCGAGCACCGGCACCGAGAGCCGCTTGCCCGCGATGACGGGGTAGACCTGCGCGGCGAGCGCGGCCCCGCCCTGCCGCAGGGCCGGGGCGCCGTTGACCGAGTCGGGGACGACCCGGACACTGACCTTCGCCGACTCCTTGGAGACCACCTTGCCGTTGTTGACCTTGTAGGAGAACTCGAACGACCGGTTCTCGGTCCCCTCCGGCACCGACACGTCGATGGCCTGGCCGTCGGCGGAGACGCTGGCCGCGACGCCGTCGAGCGTCGGCTCCGTGACGTCCCGCTGGTCGATGGCCAGGACCGAGCCGGCCACGTCGGTGTCGTTGTCGAGGACGTGGAGCTTCGAGGTGCGTCCGGGGCGCACCTGCAGCGAGTCGGGCGTCGCCGTGGGCGGCTGCTGGAGGGCGGCCTCGTCGAGGAGGTTCTCGTCCTTCTTGTCGTTCTCGTCGTCCTGGCGGGTCGGCGGGGTCAGGGCATCCCAGTTGTCGATCTTCGTCGGCTTGTCGTCGAGGTCCCAGACGCCGCCGTTGTCGAGGTCGTTGAGGACGACGAGCCCGCGGTTGACCCGGAACGCGACGCCGTCGCGCGTGGGCTCCGCGCCGTCCGCGGGGAGGGTGGCCGTCGGCTCGTCGCCGGTCCGGCCGCAGTTCGCGCCGTAGAAGACCTGGTTCTGCTCGGCCCAGGCGGCGTGGACGCAGCCCCCGAGGACGACCGGTCGGGTGATGAGGGTGGCCCCCGGTACCCGGTTGACCTGCTCGCCGACCACGACGCCGCCGGGCGAGACGCCACCGTCGAGCGGCACCTGCGTCGCCCGCTGCGCGGACTCCACGACGACGGTGTCGGCCTCGGGTCCGGGCTGCTGCAGGGCGGCGGCCCGGTTGCCGTCGACGGTCGCCTGGGCGTCGATGCCGTCCGGCGCGGCCGCGGTGAAGACCCGGTCGGTCTCGGCGTCGTAGGCCACCCACGTCGTGCCGACGGCCGTGAGGTCCGGGAGGGTGGACCGCAGCCCGGAGGCGGTGACGACCGGGGCGGCGAAGCCGGTGGGGGTCGCGGCGATCGTCGTGACCGTGCCGTCGAGGCCGGAGGCGACGTGGACGGTGCCGTCGACGCCCACCGCGAGCGCGGCGTTCTTCCCGACCGTGGCGACCGGCTTGGCCCCGACGGCGACGTCCGGGAAGGCGCTCGTGCCGGCTTTGGGGTCGACCTTCTGCGCGAACACCTTGCCGCTCGCCGGGTCGAGCACCGCGAGGGTGCCGCCCCGGAGGTCGACCGGGCGCGGGACGAAGCGGCCCTCGGCACCGGACACGGCCGCGACCTGTGCCACCGGCTCGCCCGCCGTCGAGGTTCGGGCATCCAGCGGGAACAACTCTCCAGTGCCGGTGTTCAGGCCGAGGACGACGGCGCCGTCCTGGAGCACGTCGAGCCCGGCGCCGGCCGACGCGTCGGTCGCGACCCCGGTCTCGAGCTGGCCGATCGGCACGTTCGCCTTCGCGAACTTCGCCTGCTGCGCGGAGGACACCCACACGCCGGCGTCGTTGAGGTCCGCCTCGTGCACGGTCGACCCGTCACTCGCGACGGCGGCGTAGCCGAGCCCCCCGACGACGAGGGCGACGACGAGCCCGCCGGCCGTGCGCCGACGCGCGCGGTTCCTCGCCACGCGGGCGCGCGCGGCACCGGCCCGAGTCACGTGCTCTCCTCGTCAGTGGTGGGGACGGCGTGCCCTGTTCTCCCCTCGGGGCGACGCGGTTCCAGAGTAGGCGCTGGGCCGGACGCGTGGGGGCGGGTCCGATGGGGAGGACTCCCCGGTCGCCCGACCCGCACCGGCCACCCTGCCCCGCCCCGGTGGGAATGCCCCGCACCGCCCACTGTTGCCCCGCTCCGGTGCCATGGCACCCCGGCGCAGCGATGTCGCGGCAGCGGGGCGAGATGGCGGCGCCGGGGTCCCGGGGTCAGCCGCGGTCGAGCTCCTCCGGCGAGGGCAGCAGGGCGAGGTCGGCCTCGGTGACCATCCGGGTCGAGAGCGCGTGCTCGACGAGCCGGGACTTCCGGTTGCTCGCGAGCTTGCCCGGCCCGCCGTGCAGCCCACGCGTCCCGGCGTCCGCGAGCTTCTGGCAGACGTTGTCGAGCTTGCGGTTGAACTTCGTGACCGCCCAGCCCAGCCGCGCCGCGGCGTCGGCCGACGACGGGATCTGCCCGCCGCCGGCGTACGTCGTCCGGAGGAAGCTCTCGCAGAGGGCGATGACGAGCAGCTTCTGGTCCGGCGTCATCGACACCCGGCCCACGGTGGTCTCCGCCGCGGAGTCCTCCGGCTCGAGCTCGGCCGCCGTCTCGACCGAGACGAACGGGGTGTCCTCGACGCGGATGTCGAAGTCGTAGGTCGTCGGCCCTGCGGTGAACCACACGGTGAACGCCTCGAGCGCCAGCGGGATCCTGGCGCCCGGTGAGAGCCACGCCTGGAAGAGGCCCTTGGTGTCGGCCACGGTCGCGGTCAGCGTGGAGCCGACGTTGCTCAGCCACCACAGCCCGTGCTCGTGGTGCACCTGGAGGAAGACCCGGTGCAGGTACGGGTTGTCGTCGACCTCGACGTCGGCGACCCGGCCGATCGTCAGCGCACGGTCCTCCGGTGCGACGAACTCCTCGCCGCAGAACTCGATGGTCACGCCCATCGGGTCCCCCTCTCCTCGTGTGTTCTCACTGGGCGGCCTCGCACCGGATCGCCGACCGGGGGGAGGTGAGCCCGGACTTGCGCGACACCGCCACCTGGGCGCACACCGTCTCCCCGGACTTCGCCCCGACCCGGTGGGTCGCCCCGTCCGAGACGGTGACGACGTCGGCGTCGGCCACCGCCGCCTCGGTGCCCGCGACGCGCAGCTGGAAGAAGTCACCCTCCTCGGCCCCGACGTAGTTCCAGGAGAAGGTGACCGAGCCGGCGGAGGCGCGGGCGTCGATGGCCGGCTGTTCGGGGTAGTCGATGGCACGGCTCGGGGCGGCGGTGCGGGTCAGCGTGTTCGCGGCCGGCGTCGGTGCCGGCTCGTCCCCCCGGTTCACGGCCCACACGACGACCCCGACGGTCAGGGCGACGAGGACCGCGAGCGCCCCGAGGACGATCCCGCCGCTCACCGTGGCGGGCGCGTCGTCGTCCTCGTCGACCGCACCGGCCGGGGCGTGCACCGGGTCGGGGGCGGTCGGCACCGAGACCGCGCGCACGCTCGTCCGGTCGTGGTCCTCGGCCCCCGGCGGCCGGGCCGAGGGGGCGTCCGACTCCGTGGTGCGGCCCTCCTCGTCGAGGACGACGACCGAGGTCCGCGGGAGCCGCTGCTCCTGCTCGACCGCCTGGAGCCCCCGGGCCAGCTCGAAGGCCGTCTGCGGACGGGCGTCCGGGTTCTTGGCCATGGCGTGCGACAGGAGTCGCTCGAGGGAGACCGGCACGTCCGCGCGGCCGGTCGTCGGCACCGGCGTCGCGCGGATGCGGGGCATCAGGGCGTACGCCGAGTTGTCACCGCCCGGCTGCTCGAACGGCGAGCGGCCGACGAGCAGGTGCCAGAGCGTCGCCGCGAGCGAGTAGACGTCGCTGCGCGAGTCGCCGTTGGACTGCCCGTAGAGCACCTCCGGGGCCGACCACGGCACGGAGACCCCGACGTCCTCGTCGACGTCCTCGGCGTGCCCACCGCGCCCGGCGATGCCGAAGTCGGTGAGGCCCGGCTGGCCGTACTGGCTGACGAGGACGTTGGCCGGCTTGATGTCGCGGTGGATGATGCCGGCCCGGTGCGCGGTCTCGACGGCGCTCGCGAGCTGGATGCCGCTGCGCAGCACCTCCTCGACGGAGAGCCGCTCGGCCTTGGCCCGCTGGGCGAGGTTCGGCGGCGGGTAGTACTTCATCACGAGGTACGCCCCACCGTCGGCGGTCTGCTCGGAGCGGAACACCTGGACGATGAACGGGTGGTCGGCGAGCTGGGCCATCGTGTTGGCCTCGTCGACGAACTGCCGACGGATCGCCGCGGTGAGCCCCTGCCGCTTGAGCACCTTGACCGCGACGTTCATCCGCGGCGACTGCTGCTCGTAGAGGTAGACGTCGGCGTACCCCCCGGAGCCGAGCGGGCGCACGAAGGTCAGTCCCGGGATGACCGGGGCGTCGGCTGCGCTCATCCCTCGACCTCGTAGGTCAGCGAGACCTCGTCGGCGAGCGTGATGACGGTGCCGGGCTCGATGCCCTGGTCCTCGGTGGGCCGCAGCCGCACCGGCTCCTCACCGGGCAGCGCGACCGTGGTGCCGTTCGTCGAGCCGAGGTCGCGGACGAGGACGTGCCAGCCCTCGAGGACGACCTCCGCGTGGTTGCGGCTGATGTCGCGGTCGACGCCGCCGACCCGGATGAGGTGCGGCCGCTGGTTGGGCGCGAGCTCCTCGTTGACCCGCGGGGAGCGACCGAGGAGGACGCCGCGGTCGAGGGGGACGACCCCGCCGGTGGAGATGCGCAGGACGCCGAGGGGAGGACGGGGGATGGGGGTCGGCTGTTGCGGTGGGATCTCGCGCCCGCAGGTGCGGCAGCGTCCGGCGTGCGGGGCCGAGTGGTGGCCCGCGGGGCAGAGCACGGCGAGGACGACCGGGCGGTCGAGGTCCTCGTCGGACCGCGGGAGGTCGCCGCGCGAGGTGGTGACGTCGACGACGGGGGCCTCGTCGGGCTGGGCGGCGGCCGGATCGGACGGCTCGGCGACGGACGCGGGTCCGGTCTCCGGCATCTCGGTCTCCGGCTCGGGTGCGGCCTCGACCGGGCCGGGGAGCCGCGCGGTCCCTCCCGGCGCGGGCGGGTCCGGCACCGCGGGCGGGGGTGCGGGGACGGCGCCGCCCGCCCGCCGCCACGGCACGGAGTCGATGATGCCCCGGTCCGGGGCCGGCGAGACGGGCACGCGCTCGACCGGGGCCCGGCCGACGGAGTCCTCCGGTGGGGGAAGGGTGAGGTCGGCCTGCGGGGCGGGCGGCTCCTCCGGCGTCGGTTCCGCGACCTCGCCCACGGCGGCCTCGGCCTCCCCCGCCACGGGCGCGCTGGTGCCGGGCTCGCCCTCGACGACATCGGGCTCGCCGGGCTCCGGCTCGCCCGGCTCCGGCTCGCTGGGCTCCGGCTCGCTGGGCTCCGGCTCGCTGGGCTCCGGCTCCCCGGGCTCGGTGGACGCCGGCACCGCCTCGGCAGGGTGGGCCACCGCCGCGCCGCGCAGCCGGGCGGGGCGGCGCCAGCCGCGCGCGACGACCGGTTCCGGGCCCCCGACCGTCACCACGTCGCCGGCGGTCTCGGCGTCGAGCTCGACCTCGCGCCACGGCAGCCGGTCGAGCGACCCGAGGACCGTCCCGTCGGCGAGGTGCAGCCGCCCACCGCCCCGGAGGAAGGCCCGGACACCGCCGTCGGTCCGCACCACGAGGGCGAAGGGGGGCAGCACGTGCAGGCCGCGGGAGCAGAGGATGTCGAGGAGGTCGACGAAGCCCGTGGACGCCGCGTCGACGAGCGCGCCGGCATGACGGTCGGCCACCTCCGCGACCGCGACGAGGTCGGTGCCCGTTACCTCGACCCACCCCGGGTGCGCGGTGCTCCGCACATCGGTCACGGTCGGCTCCTCGTCGGGGTCGATGGGCGGGCGGACACGCGTCTCAGCGTACTGATGACGGCTCCCGCGCACCCGTAGTGTGGGAGACCCGTCAGCCGACGCCCCGCGGGGTGACCGTCCGGTCGACCGGGGGGTGACGCCGACGCACGCGGCGCGCGCCCGAACTGCGGGAGGTGGGTAGGTGCTGGTCTCCGTCGCCATCGTCCCGCCGGCCGACGTCGTCGGGGAGGTCTCCGACCTGGTGGGCCGGGTGGCCGGGGCCGCCGACGAGCTGACGCTCGTGGGCCGGGGGTCGCTGCAGTTCCCGGTCATCGGTCTCGGCAACGTGACCCGTCTCGATGCCACCGCGCTGTGCGAGGCGCTCGCCGCCCGGGTGGCCGGGCTCGGCACCAGTGCGACGATCGCGCTGTCGGGGGCCTGGGCGCTGGAGGACGGCGACGACCCCAGCGTGGCCCTGCGCGTCGTCGGTGACGTCGACGCCCTGACCACCATCGCCTCGTCCCTCCCCACGTTCGCCGCGGAGCTGGGGTACTACGTGGACCGCCGCCGCTTCGCCCCCCGGCTGACCGTGGCGCGGGTGACCGACGCGACCACCCTCCCCGTGCTGCAGGCCCTCGTCGACGTCCTCGACGGGTACCGCAGCCGCACGTGGGACGTCACGACCGTCGAGGTGCAGCACCGGGTCCACGGAACCGTCCCGACCTTCGCGCCGCTCGCGTCCCTGCCGACGACCTGAGCGGGCGGGGTCTCAGCGGCGGGAGAGGCCCGACCTCGGCGCGGTGTCCGCCTCGTCGTCGCCCTCCCCCGCGTCGACGGTGACGACGACGACGGAGACGTTGTCGCGCCCCCCGGCCCGGACCGCCGCGGCGACGAGGGCGTCGGCCGCCTCCTGGGGGTCGTCGTGCTGCCGGGCGAGCAGCATGATGTCGCGGTCGTCGAGCTCGCCGCTCAACCCGTCGCTGCACAGGACGAACCGCTCCCCCGGCGTCGGTGCCAGCACCCAGACGTCGGGCTCGGGCGCCGGGTCGGACCCGAGGGCGCGCGTGATGACGTTGCGCAGCGGGTGCCGGGAGACCTCCGAGGCATCGAGCAGGCCGGCGTCCACGAGCTCGCGCACCTCGGAGTGGTCGCGGGTCACCTGGTGCATCCGGTGGTCGGCGAGGCGGTAGACCCGGGAGTCGCCGATGTTGAAGACCACCCAGTGCTCGCGGCCGCCGGCGTCGACGACGGTCAGCCCCGTGACCGTCGTCCCCATGCCGCGGAGCTCGGGGTCCTCGGCCTGGGCCTGCAGGATGCGGCGGTTGGCCTCGCGGAGCACCTCGGCGACGTCCTCCGGGCGGCTCGGCGGCCGCTCCTCGAGGGTCGCGAGCGCCTCGACGGCGATCCGGGACGCCACCTCGCCGGCCGCGTGCCCGCCCATCCCGTCGGCGACGGCGAAGACGCGGCCGCCGGCGACGATGCTGTCCTCGTTGTGGTCCCGCACCCTCCCGACGTCGGTGGCGCTGCCCGACCTCACGAGCATCGAGCTGCCGCGCAGGACGCGACCCCCCGCCCTCACGCGCCGGCCTCGTCGACGGTGAGCGTCTCGAGCACCTGCTGGAGCAGGTCGTAGTCGTCGTCGAGGCCGGGGCCGCTGACCCGCCCCGCGACGTGGACGAGCCGGCTCGCGCCCGGGGCCGGCTCGAGCCCGCACACGAGGTGGACCTCGACGACGGGGCCGTCGTCGTCCCAGGACACGTTACGGGCGAGCCATTCGCGGCCACCGATCTCGACGACGAAGGTCTCCTCGACCTCGGCGACCCCGCCCCCCGCCGCGGCGGCGACCTCGGCGAGCACGGCGTCGACGGACTCCTCCGGGGCGCCGGCCCGGTGCCGCACGACCACCTCGACCGGCCCGCCGGTCCCCGGTCCCGCGGCGCGCAGCAGGGCCTCGCCGGCCGGTGCCGCCGCCCACGTCTCCGGCACCTCGAGACGGACCCCCGGGGGCGCCGGAGCGCTCGGGCCGGGGTGGGCGAGGACGGGCATGGAGGATTCCCCTCGTGACGGCGACGGGTGTCCGGACGAGCGTAGACCTGATGCCCCGGGCCGCACGATGGGGAGTTCTCCCCCTCCGGCTCCCCGGGTCCCTTCGGGCCTACGATGCCCGGAGCCGGCCCGCGGCGCGAAGGACCCGGGCGACGAGGAAGGGAGAGGTCCGTGCGCAGTGCACGTGCCGTGCCCGTCCCGCTGCGCGAATGGGTCCGCCGCCACGTCCCGCGGTCCGTCTGGGCGACGATCCGTGACGTCGCGGTCGGACGCACGGCCCCGCAGCGTGCGGTCCGCGAGGGCCGGACCCGGGCCACCGCCGCCCTGGCCGGCGGCCACCGACCTGGCCTGACCGCCGTCCGGGTCGGTGGCCGGACCTACGTCGCGCGCGAGGTCGAGACGTTCACGGCCGGAGCCGCCCTCGACGACAACCTCGCGCTCGTCGCGGACGCGCTCGTGGCCGGCGGGGTCCCGCACCTCGTCCTGGACGCCGCACCGGCGGAACGCCGCGTCGTCGTCGTCCGCGCACCCGAGCGTGCCCAGGCCCTCGCGGCGCTCGCGGCGGCGTGTGCCGACGACGTCGTCTACGTGGGCCGGCCGGCCGGCGACGACGTGCGCTCGCCCCGGGTGCTGCGCACCGCGCGGACCCTGCCTCGCGGCGCCTCCGTCCTCCGCGTCTTCCGCGCCTATGCCGGCACCGGCGGCGGCTTCGTGGCCGGCCCCACGCTCGGCTGTGACCTGGAGTTCTGGTCGGTGGGCTCCGCAGAGGGTCGGGTCGCCGAGACGGGTGAGCCGCTCCCGGCGGGGACGCTCGTCGCACCCCGTCCGAACCGGTGGACCGACCTGCTGCGGCCCGCGGAGCAGGAGACCACGACGGTCGAGGTGGGCGGAGTCCCCCGGCCGGTGCTCACCCTCCAGCGCCGACCGCACGCCCGCACGGTGGGCTTCCCGGTCGACGCCGTGTACACGTGGGTCGACGGCGCCGACCCACGGTGGCTGGCCCGCAAGGCCGCCACCCTGGAGGCGCACGGCGAGCATTCCGGTGCGTTGCACGCCCTCGCCACCAACGCCAGCCGGTTCGCCTCCCGCGACGAGCTGCGCTACTCGCTCCGGTCCCTCGGGGCGTACGCGGACTGGATCCGGCACGTCTACCTCGTGACCGACGACCAGGTTCCCGACTGGCTCGACACGACGAACCCCCGGATCACCGTCGTGTCCCACCGGGAGCTCTTCGGCGACCGCGGCCGGCTCCCGACCTTCAACTCCCATGCCATCGAGACCCAGCTGCACCATCTCGACGGGCTCTCCGAGCACTACCTCTACCTCAACGACGACGTGTTCTTCGGACGCCCGGTCGGCCCGGGTCTGTTCTTCGACGGCAACGGGACCGCGCGGTTCGCGGAGTCACCGGCCCGGCTCGGCCTCGGACCCCCTTCCGCGGACGACGCCCCGGTGATGAGCGCCGGCAAGCGCAACCGCGAGCTCCTCGCCGCCACCTTCGGCGTCGCGGTGACCGCGAAGTACTGGCACGTCCCGCACGCCCTGCGCCGCTCGGTTCTCGCCGAGATGGAGGAGCGCTACGCCGCCGAGTTCGCCCGCACCGCCTCGGCCCAGTTCCGCGGACCCGAGGACATCTCGGTCTCCGCGTCCCTCGCGCACGGCTACGGGTACCTCACCGGCCGGGCCGCGCCCGGCACCCTTCGGTACTTCTACGCCGACATCGCGGCCGAGGACACCCCGGCCCGACTCACGGGGGTCCTCGAGCGCCGCGACCAGGACGTCATCTGCGTCAACGACCACGACTCCGGTGCCCTCGACCCCGCGGAGCAGGAGCGGTTGGTCGGCGACTTCCTCGCGGCGTACTTCCCGGTGGCGAGCGAGTTCGAACGGCGCTGACCCGCTCCGTCAGGGGCGGGACTCGGGCTGGTCGGCCCACCAGGTGAGGAGGCGCTCCCGGGCGGCGTCCTTGCCGATGACGCCCTCGTCGAGCCGCACCGCCAGGAGGTGCTGGTAGGCCCGCCCGAGCACCGGGCCGGGCCGGATGCCGAGCGCCTCCGCGATCTCGTGGCCGTCGAGCTCGGGGCGCACCGCCTTGAGCTCCTCGTGGGCCAGCAGCCGCTCGATGCGCTGCTCGAGGTCGTCGTAGGCCGCCGACAGCCGGCGGGCCTTCTTGGCGTTGCGGGTGGTGCAGTCGGCCCGGGTGAGCCGGTGCAGGCGCGGCAGCAGGTCACCGGCGTCGGTGATGTACCGGCGGACCGCGGAGTCGCTCCACTGGCCCTCGCCGTAGCCGTGGAAGCGCAGGTGCAGCTCGACGAGGCGCGCGACCGCCTTGGTCGTGTCCTTGTCGAAGCGCAGCGCCTTCATCCGCTTCGCGGCGAGCTTGGCGCCGACCACCTCGTGGTGGTGGAACGAGACGCCGCCGCCGTCCTCGAACCGGCGGGTCGCGGGCTTGCCGATGTCGTGGAGCACGGCCGCGAGGCGCAGCACGAGGTCAGGGCCGGGGACCGACTCCGGCGGGCCGCCCGGCGGGCCCTCGAGGTCGATGGCCTGCTCGAGCACGATCATCGAGTGGTCGTAGACGTCCTTGTGGCGGTGGTGCTCGTCGAGCTCGAGCTGGAGCGCGGGCAGCTCGGGGAGGACGACCTCCGCGAGGCCGGAGGCCACGAGCAGCTCGAGCCCGGCCCGGGGGTGGTCGGCGAGCAGGAGCTTGACGAGCTCGTCGCGGACCCGTTCGGCCGAGACCCGCTCGATGGAGCCGGCCATGTCGCGCATCGCGGTGAGCACCTCGGGGGCGGGGACGAACCCCAGCTGTGCGACGAATCGGGCCGCGCGCATCATCCGCAGCGGGTCGTCGCCGAAGGAGATCTCGGGAGTGGTCGGGGTGCGCAGCACCTTCGCCTCGAGGTCGGCCAGCCCGCCGTAGGGGTCGACGAACGCCAGGTCGGGCAGCCGCAGGGCCATGGCGTTGCACGCGAAGTCGCGACGGACCAGGTCGTCCTCGAGGGAGTCGCCGAACGCGACGACCGGCTTGCGGGTGACACCGTCGTAGGCGTCCGCGCGGTACGTCGTCACCTCGACGACGAGGTCGTCGCGGCGCGCGCCGATCGTCCCGAAGGCCCGGCCCATGTCCCACGTGGCGGTGCCCCAGCCGGCGAGGATGCGCTCGGTGTCGTCGGGGAGCGCCGAGGTCGTGAGGTCGAGGTCGTGGGAGACCCGGCCGAGGAAGGCGTCCCGGACCGGACCCCCGACGAGGGCGAGGTCGTGCCCGGCGGCCGCGAAGCGCTCCCCGAGATCACTGAGCACGGGGAGGACGGGCGCGAGGCCGGCGACGGCGGCGCGGAGCAGGGCGGCCGGAGGCTGGCGGTCGGACACGAGGGTCAAGCCTAGGTGCTGCGGGGCCCCCGGCTCGACGTCGCCGTGGCCACCCCCGCGGCACGCCGCCGGGCCACCCCGACGGTCGGCCCACCGCGCGCCCCAGTGGTTACAGTGACGGGATGAGCCACGCCGCTGCCGATCCGACCGGGGCGAGCCCCCGGCGGCTCCCGGCGGTCGAGGAGCGCAGCGCGGGCGGCGTCGTCGTCGACGTCCACGACGGGCACGCCCGGATCGCCGTCATCGCCCGGCGCAACCGGGCCGGACGCGTCGAGTGGTGCCTGCCGAAGGGCCACATCGAGGGGGAGGAGACCCTCCCCGAGACGGCCGTGCGCGAGGTCGAGGAGGAGACCGGCATCGAGGGCCGCGTCCTCATCGAGCTCGGCACCATCGACTACTGGTTCGCCGCCGGCGACCGCCGCATCCACAAGTACGTCCACCACTACCTCCTCGAGGCCACCGGCGGGTACCTCACCATCGAGAAGGACCCCGACCACGAGGCGATCGACGTCGCGTGGCTCCTCCTCTCCGAGGCCCACCGCCACCTCACCTTCCCCAACGAGCGCCGGATCGCCCGGCTCGCCTGGCAGCGACTCGCCGGAGACGGGGGGTGAGCGCGCCGGCCCAGAGCGTCGGGCGCTCCGGGGCGGTGATGGCGGCCGGAACGCTCATGAGCCGCGTCGTCGGACTCATCCGTACCTCGTTGCTCGCCTCGGTCCTCGGGATCTCGGGTGTGGCCGCGGACGCGTTCAGCGCCGCGAACACCCTGCCGAACTCCTTCTACCTGCTCCTCGCGGGTGGGGCCGTCCAGGCCGTCCTCGTCCCCCAGATCGTCCGGGCCCGGCAGCGGCCCGACGGCGAGGACTTCGTCAACCGGATCATCACCGTCTCGGTGGTCTTCCTCGGCATCGCGACGTTGCTCCTCACCGCCCTGGCGCCGCTCATCGTCCGCATCTACTACAGCCCGAGCGACACCCAGGCGGTGCGGCTCGCCGTCGTCTTTGCGGTCATCTGCATGCCGCAGCTGTTCTTCTACGGCCTGTACACCGTGCTCGGCCAGGTCCTCACCGCCAACGGCCGCTTCGCCGCCTTCACCTGGGCACCGGCGCTCGCCAACATCGTCGCCGTCATCGGCCTCCTGGCGTTCCGGGCGGCCGACCTCCCCCTCGGGGCGGCCCCTGGGGCGTGGACCCCGACGATGATCGGCATCCTCGCCGGCACCGCGACGCTGTCGATCGCCGTCCAGTGCGTCGGCCTCTTCCCGGCGCTGCACCGGATGGGGTTCCGGTTCCGCTGGCTCTGGGGGGTCCGCGGTCACGGGTTCGGCGAGATCTCCTCCATCGCGAAGTGGACGGTGGGCTCGATCGTCGTCCAGCAGCTCGGCTTCATCGTCACGAGCCGGGTCCTCACCCGGGCCAGCGCGCTGGCCTCCCGGTCCGGCGAGAGCGTGCCCGGCCTGTTCGCCTTCACGAACGCGCAGTTCATCGTCCTGCTTCCCCACGGCCTGGTCACCGTCTCGCTCGTCACGGCGCTCTACACACGGCTCTCCGAAGCGGCCTCGGAGGGCGACGACGCCGCCGTCGTCCGCTACCACCACCAGGGGATGAGGATGCCCTCGGTGCTCCTGGTCCCGGGTGTGGCCCTCGCCCTGGCCTTCGCCCCGCTCGTGGCCAGCACGATCTTCTTCGGTAACACGCTCGCCCAGACCGCGGCCGTCACGACCGTGCTGTACGGCGTGCTGTGGCTCGTCATCCCGATGGGCTGGGGCTTCCTCAACGACCGGGTGCTCTACGCCCAGACCCAGACCTACCTGACCTTCCGGATCCAGGCGGTCGTCACGAGCACCGCCACCCTCGTGACGCTGCTCGCCGCCACGGTGGACCCGGGTCGCACCGCGTTCGTCGTCGGGCTGGGCCAGGCCACGGCCTACCTCGTCGGGTCCACCATCGGTTTCGCCGTGCTGCGCCGCCAGCACGGGCCACTGGGCCTGCGCTCCACCGGGCTCATCTACCTCAAGCTCGCCGTACCGTCCGCCGCGAGCGCCCTGCTGCTCGCGCTCGCCGTGCGCGGCCTGCTCCCGGACGTGGCGCAGATCCGCGGGGTCCCGGGGCTGCTGGCGGGTGGCGCGGTGCTGGCCGCTGCCGGCGTGGTCCATCTGCTCGTCGTGTGGGGGGTCGCCCACCTCCTGGGCGTCACCGAGGTCGGCCGGCTCCTGGACCCCGTCACGCGGCGGGTGCGCGGGCTCCGTCGCGGCTGAGCCACCCCCTACGATGGATGAACCCGTCGGGAACCCGACGGACCAGAGCGTGACCGACGACCGGAAGGAGCCACGGTGAAGGGTGTGGGACCCGGCACCGTCCTCGGCGGTCGGTACACCGTGCACCGCCGGCTCGCGCAGGACCGCGGGACCGAGCGCTGGATCGCCGACGACACCACCCTCGGCCGCCGGGTGGTCGTGCTCGTCGTGCCCGTCGAGGACCACCGGTCCGCGGCCTTCCTCGACGCCGCCCGGCGCGCCGGGTCGGTGGCGCACGCGGTGCTCGTCCGCATCCTCGACGTGGGCCAGGACGACGAGGTCGCCTGGGTCGTCGAGGAGGAGCTCGACGACGCGCGCAGCCTCGCCCAGCTCGTCACCGAGGGCGGCATCCCCGGCGACGAGGTCCGCCGGATCACCGGAGAGGTCGCCTCGGCCCTGGAGTCCGCGCGCCAGCGCGGGATGCACCACCTCGACCTCACGCCCGAGGACGTCCTGCGCTCCCCCGACGGCGAGGTCCGGCTCCGTGGCCTCGAGGTCGCCTCGGTGCGGGCCGGTGAGGACGGCCTCGACCCGGAGGACGCCGCGCGCCAGGACGCCGTCGGTGTCGTCGCGCTCGCCTACGCGGGGCTCACGGGCCTGTGGCCCCTGGGGGCCGGCGCGGGCGAGCTGAGCGCCGCCCCGCGCGTCCCGGGCGGCGTGGCCGCTCCGTCCGAGATCGCCGCGGGCGTCCCCCGCGACCTCGACGCCATCTGCCGGCTCACCCTCAACGACGACCAGGGGCCGACCAGCCCCGGCGACTACGCACGCCAGGTGGCGCCGTGGCCGACCCGCCAGGTCGTCGGCCGACCGGTCACGCCGAGCCGCGTCGTCCCCCCGGCGGCCCGCTCCGCGGCCCCCGCTGAGGTGGAGGACGTCGAGGCTCCGGCGGACGAGGCCGCGCGCACCGACGCCGTGCGCACCGAGGCCGCGCGCACCGCCGCCATCCCCGCCGCCGCCATCCCCGGCGCCGCGACGGCGGCCGGCGGCGACATCGGCGCGACCGCCGACCTGCCCGTCGTCCCGAGCACCGTTCCCCCGGCGCCGGCACCACCCGTCACACCCCCGGCCCCCGGTCCGGCCGCGCCCGAGACGCCCCTACGCGGGGACGAGCCGGTGTGGCTCTCCGACGACTCCCTCGACGACGAGCTCGACGGCCCCGACGACGCGCCGGACGACGTCGCCTCATGGGACCCGGCGGGCAGCGACGAGGCGCCCGCACCGGACGACGACGAGACGTCGGGCGGTCTCGGCCGCCGGATGTCCGCCTTGGCGCACCCGCGGCGCGGCGACGGAAGCACCGAGCACGCCGGGGCCGCGGCAACGGCGGGCGCTGCCGGGTCCGCCGTCGGCGAGGCGTTCGGCCAGGTCGGCAGCCGGGTCTCCCGGTACGCCCGGCGCGCGGTCGACAAGGTCACCGAGCTCTCCCCCGACACGCGCCCCGGCGACGGCCTGGCGGACCTCGACGCCCCCGCCCCGATGGTCCCCGCCGAGCCGCTGACCCGCGACGAGTCGAAGCTGGCGCTCGGCATCGTCGCCGCGTTCCTCGTCCTCGCGCTCGTCATCGGCATCTACGGCCTGTCGAAGATCGGCTCGAACACCGACCTCGGCCTCGAGACGCCGGCGGGCGGGACCGGCACGCCCACGGCGTCGGCCGCCCCCAGCGGGTCCGCCTCCGACGCCACCTCGAGCGGCGGCGCCCCCGAGCCGCTCGCGATCCTCAAGGTCGAGGCGTACGACCCCCAGGGGGACGGCGCCGAGAACAACAAGCTCACCCCGAAGACCTACGACGGGGACACCTCCACCGGGTGGAACTCCGAGAACTACCGGACCGACGCCTTCGGCGGGCTCAAGAAGGGGCTCGGTCTCATCGTCGACCTCGGGCCGAACAAGAAGCCCCAGAACGTCCGCCTCGTCATCCCCAAGAGCGTCGACCTCGAGGTCTACGTGGGACCGGACGCGGACCTCGAGGGCGCCACGAAGGTCGGTGCGAAGACGGACGCCCAGGGCACCGTCGACTTCCCGGTTCCGGACGATGTGACCGGTCAGTACATCATCGTCTGGTACACCGGACTCCACGCCGACGACCAGGGCAAGCGCAGGGCGTGGCTCAACGAGGTCGTCGTCACCGGCTGAGAGGGCCTGTCCCCCGTGATCCCCGAGCACCTCGTCGACGTCGCCGAGCTCGACGACCGCGCCCTCCTGGCGCGGCACGTCGCCGGCGACGGCGGGAGCGCGTTCGGTGAGCTCTTCCGGCGCCACCGCGACCGGATGTTCGCCGTGGCGATGCGCACCACGGGGAACCGTGAGCTCGCCTCCGACGCCGTCCAGGAGGCGTTCATCTCCGCCTTCCGGCGCGCGGACGCCTACCGCGGGGAGGCGGCCGTCACGACGTGGCTGCACCGGATCGTCGTCAACGCATGCCTGGACCGGCTGCGCCGCGAGAAGGTCTCGGTCCGCCGCGCCGGGGACCTCGGCGAGCTCGACCTCCCCGACCTGCACGACCGGCACGCCTCCACCGAGACCGCCCTCGTCGTGCGGGAGGCGCTGGCCCGGCTGCCGGAGGGTCAGCGGACGGCGCTCGTGCTCGTCGACATGCACGGCCTGCCCGTCGCCGAGGCGGCCCTGGTGCTCGGGGTCGCCGAGGGCACGGTGAAGTCCCGGTGCTTCCGCGGCCGGGAGGCCCTCGCCGCCGTGCTGAGACCGTCCTCAGCGGAACCGGAACCCGCCGGCGACCGCCCGGAACCCCGGGAGGTGTCGTGACGTCCTACCACTGGTCGGCGCCCCGTACGCCGTTCCCACCCACCCGTCTGACCCGCCGCACCCCGCACGGCACCTCCCGGAGGAGCTCGTGAGCCACCCCCACGACGACACCGACCCGATCGAGCACGACCCCACGGGGATGCGTGCCCTCCTCGGGTCGCTGCCCGACCCCGAGCCGATGCCCGCCGACCTCGTGACCCGGATCGAGGCGGCCCTCGCCGACGAGGCCCGGATCCGCGGGGGCTGGCCGGCTCCGGCGGTCGCGGGGGCCGAGCCGCTCGCCGCGGCCGTGCCCGCCGACGACGAGGGTCGTGTCGTCCCGCTGCGACGGCGCTCCCGCTGGCACCTCGTGGCGGTCGCGGCGGCCGTCGCCGCGGTGCTCGGGACGGGCGGGGTGGTCCTGGACTCCCTGCGACCCGGGGGCCTGCAGGCCAGCCTCGTCGGGGCGGAGGACTCGGCGGCCGGCGGCTCCGACTCCGGTGGGTCCGCCCCGGAGGTCACCGAGAAGCCGCTCCGGACGCTCCTGGCCGAGGACGACGAACTCGGCGTGGTCATCCTCGAGGGCGGTCCCGGGTTCACCTCGGCAAGCCTCGCCGAGGAGGTCCGCGCGAGCCTGCCGTGGGACGGCACCGGCCGCCGCGGCTCGGCGTCGCCCACCCTCGACTCCCCCCAGGGCGTCGCGCCCCGGTCGTCGATCGGGCCGTTGGGGACCGCCGCCGGGGCCCGTGCGTGTGCGGACGGCGTGGGGGTCCCCGACCGCGACACCATCGTCATCGCCCTCGCCGAGGTCGACGGCAGTCCGGCCGCCGTGCTCGTCGCGACGTCGGAGACCGGTGCCCGGCGGGTCTGGGCCGTCGCGCGGACCTGCTCGGCGAACGCTCCCGGGGTGCTCTCGGGCCCCGTCCCGGTGGCCTGACCCTGCCCGCGGCCGCAGGCAGGCCCCTTGATACCCTGTGGGGTATCGATCCGATGTCGTCGGCCGTTCTCGTGTGGCCTGCTCCGTGTCGCCGCCGCGCTCGCCGCGTGCCACTCCTCACGAGCCGGTGACCGATCGGCGGGGCGAGGCGGCGCCGGGAACAGCCCGGCCCTAGGATCGGTTCCACCGATGCACCGCATGTAGCGGTCGCCACCCACTCGCACCACAAGGGGATGTGTCCCGTGACCTCGGACGTCCGCAACGTCATCATCATCGGCTCCGGCCCGGCCGGCTGGACCGCGGCGGTCTACGCCGCCCGCGCCAACCTCGAGCCCCTCGTCATCGAGGGCTCGGTCACCGCCGGTGGGGCCCTGATGAACACCACCGAGGTCGAGAACTTCCCCGGCTTCCGCGACGGCATCATGGGCCCGGACCTCATGGAGAACATGCGGGCCCAGGCCGAGCGGTTCGGCGCCGAGATCGTCACGGACGACGTCGAGCACGTCGAGCTCGACGGTGACGTCAAGCTCGTCCGCGACGGCTCCGGCACCGAGTACCGCGCCCGCACGGTCATCCTCGCGATGGGGTCGGCCTACCGCGAGCTCGGGCTCCCCGACGAGAAGCGCCTCTCCGGCCACGGCGTCTCGTGGTGCGCCACCTGCGACGGGTTCTTCTTCCGTGACCAGGACATCGCGGTCGTCGGGGGTGGCGACTCCGCGATGGAGGAGGCCACCTTCCTCACGAAGTTCGCGCGGTCGGTCACCGTCGTGGTCCGCCGCGACGAGCTCCGCGCCAGCAAGATCATGGCCGAGCGGGCCGAGGCGAACGAGAAGATCCACTTCGCCTGGAACAGCGCCGTCGACGCCATCCACGGCGAGGACAAGGTCACGGCCATCACCCTGCGCGACACCGTCACCGGTGAGACCCGCGAGCTCCCCGTCACCGGCCTCTTCGTCGCGATCGGCCACGACCCCCGCAACGAGCTCGTCAAGGGGCTCGTCGACCTCGACGCCGAGGGGTACGTCCTCGCCGAGGGGCGCTCGTCGCGGACGAACGTGCCGGGCGTCTTCGCGTGCGGCGACCTCGTCGACCACACCTACCGCCAGGCGATCACGGCGGCCGGATCCGGCTGCGCCGCCGCCCTGGACGCCGAGCGCTTCCTCGCCCACTGAGCGAGGGCGCACACTGGTCCCCTCGGCCCGCGCCGGCGTGACCGTCCCGACCGTCCTGACCCTTCACCCACAGACCACCATCCGCCGCGTAGCCGGCACACAGAGAGGAACCCCATGGGAGCCGTGAGCACCACCACCGACGCGACCTTCGAGGCCGACGTCATCAAGAGCGACAAGCCGGTCCTCGTGGACTTCTGGGCCGAGTGGTGCGGTCCGTGCCGCGCCGTGGCCCCCGTGCTCGAGGAGATCGCCCGCGACCACGGCGACAAGGTCTCCGTCGTCAAGCTCAACACCGACGAGAACCCGGGGATCACCGGGAAGCTCGGGATCACGAGCATCCCGACCATGCACGTCTACCAGGGCGGCGAGATCGTCAAGACGATCATCGGCGCCCGTCCGAAGCCGGTGCTGCTCCGCGAGCTGGAGCAGTTCCTCGGCTGACCCCAGGACCGCTGTCGAGCGGAGCGCGGCCCCGGACCTCACGGTCCGGGGCCGTTCTGGTTCCCCGCGTCCTTCCGGGCCGCGCTCGGGCGTGCGGTGGGGATCTGAGTGGTGGATTCGCCTCTGGCGCAGGTGAATACGCTTCGACTGGTCAGTCGACGGACACGTCCCGGCGCAGGCTCATGACGTCGAGGATGCGGTTGAGGTCGTCGACCGAGGCGAACTCGACGGTCAGCCGGCCCTTCTTCTGTCCGAGGGCGATGCGGACCCGGGTCTCCAGGCGGTCGGAGAGGTCGGCCGCGAGGTCGTCGAGCTGGGGACGGCGCCCGCCGGGCCGGGGCCGCGCCCGGGGGGACGGCGGCGTGTCACCGTCGCCGACGGTCACGAGCTCCTCGACGCTGCGAACGGACAGGCCCTCCGCGACGATCTTCTGCGCCATCCGCTCCATCGCCGCCGCGTCGGGGAGGCCGAGGAGGGCGCGGGCGTGGCCGGCGCTCAGGACGCCGGCCGCGACCCGGCGAGCCACGAGCGGGGGCAGGCGCAGCAGGCGGAGGGTGTTGGAGATCTGCGGTCGGGACCGACTGATCCGACGGGCGAGCTCCTCCTGGGTGCACCCGAAGTCGTCGAGGAGCTGCTGGTAGGCGGCCGCCTCCTCGAGCGGGTTGAGCTGGCTGCGGTGGAGGTTCTCCAGGAGAGCATCCCGGAGGAGGTCGTCCTCCTCGGTGATCCGCACGATCGCCGGGACGGTCGCGTTGCCGGCCTCCCGGGACGCCCGCCAGCGCCGCTCCCCCATGATGAGCTCGTAGCGGATGTCGTCGTCGGTGGTGGCGTCGGGGACCGGGCGCACGACGATGGGCTGGAGGACGCCGATCTCGCGGATCGAGTGGACGAGCTCGGCGAGCTCCTCCTCGTCGAACACCGTGCGGGGCTGCTTGGGGTTCGGTCGGATCGCGTCGACCGGCACCTCGGCGAACTGTGCGCCGGGGACCGGCCGGAGCCCGTCGACCTCCGCGCCCTGGCCGTCCGAGGGGGTGCCGGCACCGGGCTCGGCGGGACCGGTGGTGGCCGCCGCGACCAGATCCGCCGCCGAGACGTCCGCGGGGTCGGCCGGCACGCCGTCCCGGTCCTTGAAGAAGACGTCGACGGGGCGGTCCATCGCCGGCTGGCTCGGGATGAGCGCTCCGAGGCCACGACCCAGGGCTCGGCGCTTCTCGCTCATGCGGACTCCTCGGTGGTGGATGGGGCGGCACCGCGCTCGGCGAGCTCGACGGCCGCCTCGAGGTAGGACAGGGCACCGCTGCTGTTGGGGTCGTAGGTCATGACGGTCTGACCGTGGCTCGGCGCCTCGGAGATCCGCACCGACCGGGGAACGGACGCTCGCAGGGTCTGGTCGGGGAAGTGCTCCCGCACCTCGTCCGCGACCTGCGCCGAGAGGCGCGTCCGGCCGTCGTACATGGTGAGGAGGATCGTCGACACGTGGAGGTCGGTGTTGAGGTGGCTGCGGATCAGCTCGATGTTCTTGAGGAGCTGGCTCAGGCCCTCGAGCGCGTAGTACTCGCACTGGATGGGGATGAAGACCTCGTTCGCGGCGACGAAGGCGTTGACCGTCAGCAGACCGAGACTCGGCGGGCAGTCGACGAGGACGTAGTCGAGCTGCTCACCGGTGGCGATGCGATGCTCGACGTAGGCGTGGACGGCCTTCTGGAGCCGGGTCTCGCGAGCGACGAGGGAGACCAGCTCGATCTCCGCGCCGGCGAGGTCGATCGTCGCCGGCGCGCAGACCAGACCCGGGAGGTCGGGGCACGTCTGGACGACGTTCGCGATCTCCTCCCCGTCGACGAGGACGTCGTAGACGCTCGGCACCTCCGAGTGGTGGTCGATGCCGAGGGCGGTGCTCGCGTTGCCCTGGGGGTCGAGGTCGATGACGAGGACCGTGCTTCCCGCCTGCGCCAGGGCCGCGGCGATGTTCACCGTGGTCGTCGTCTTGCCGACGCCGCCCTTCTGGTTGGCGACGGTGAGGACTCGCGTGCGCGGTGGTCGGGGGACGGTGCGGCCGGTGAGGGTGATCCGCTTGCGGGCGTCGTCGGCGACGGCCTGGGCGAGCGGGGTGTTCCAGTCGGCCCCCGGGATGGATGCGGCGATGGCGGCTCGCTCCTCGCTGTCGTCGTGGATCTCGTCCCTGCGCGTGGTGTTCGTGCGCTCCGGCTCCTGCGGTGCCACGGTCGGCGGGCCGTCGGCCCGAGCGTCCGTGGGCGCCTCGGCCGGAACCAGACCATGCTGCCGGTCGACGTCGGCCGGCGCCACCGTTTCACGTGAAACAGTGGCGGGCCAGCCGAGTGCACTGGCGTCGGCGGCAGCACCGGTGGGAAAACCCAAACCGGGAGCGACGGGTGGCCGAACCGCGGCCTCGAGCTGGGTGCTCACCGGTACCTCCTAGGGGACGAACGACCCCATCCAACAGCACCACGGGGCGACACGCCAAAGGGGTCGCTGCCTGTGGACAACTTGGGGGAAACGCTCATGCGTCGGGACCTCGCCGAGCCGTTTCACGTGAAACGGAGTGCGTGGATCTGCGGGTTTGGGCCGGAACGGGTGCGGAGGCGCCCCTCGGCGGGCTGGTGGATAACTTGTGGACGACCGCAGGCGCGGCTCCTCCTCGTCCTGCCCGATCGTGCCGACCTCCACTCCGTCCGATGCGTGTCCGGAGGCCGGCTCGGTGTCGGCGGGGTAGTCGGACCGGCCGTGCCAGGACGCGCTCACCCCGAGCCGACCGAACCGTCCCGTCCCCCTCCTCCCGTAGGCACGACGACCACTCCCGGTCCAGCCCGGATGCACGCACCCGAGGCCCGACGTCCGGCGGCCTGCTCCCCCACCGATGGTCGCGGACGAGTGGAGGTCCGGGAGGGGCCGACTCCGGGATGGGCCACGCCGTCGTCGGGCGCCGACTGACTCAGGTCCCTGCGCGGACTCCGCCCCCCTACGCACATCCCTCGTGCGGCACCCGTGGACGCGACCCATCGGATGGGGACGGGGGATGTTTCACGTGAAACATCACCTCGCACCCCGAGGGCCGGCGACCCCCGGTCATGACGGGTGCGGCGACCGCGCTCCTGACGCGTCCGGCTCGGCATGGACGACCGCCGAGACCGACAGTGATCCACGAGCGCGACGGCCTCACGGGAAGATTGGCTCCACTCCCGGTCCGGCGGCGTGATCGCCGGGTCGCCGTTTCACGTGAAACGGCGGACCCCGTGCTGAGCCAGCCGGGCGATCCGGAGACCCGATCGACCCCGGGGCTCGACCCCCGGGTCGATCCGGTTCTGCACTTCGCTCGACCCGAGCGCCCGGGTGGGGTTCCCTCGTGGCGGCGAGGCGACCCGTCCCCCTCCCGGCGAGCGACGGGTGGGCAGGAGGTCCACGGGGGCTCCACCCCACCCGCGCCCCGATGAACGGCTGTACGGAGAGACCCCCGACCGACTCGCGCACCACCCCCCTGGACCTCATCGGCCGGCTGCGCCCTCCGTCGAGCGCGCCGGCATGAGGGAGCCCGGACGCGACCGCGTCGCGTGATCGCCCGAGTCGGCCGTGCCGTCATCAGCTCCGTGGTCGGCGCTGCCGAGCCGTCTCGCTCGGCGTCCTGGGGCGACGCCTCGAGCGACGCCCTCAGCGAGCCCCCGGGCAGGACGGAGTGGGTGTCGCTCGGGTTCGCGCCACCTCGCCAGGAGACCCTCGCGCGCCCGTTCCCACGGACGCCGCCGAAGCGCCGTCGGAGCGCCGCCGGTCGCTTCGGGCAGGGAGGCCGGCCGACCCTCTCCTGGGCCAGGTGCGTCCAGCCGCGATGGCGCGCTGGGCCCGTTTCACGTGAAACGGCAAGCGCCGATCGCCCCGGCCCGCGACCCTCCCCGGCGGCCGGGACGACTCCACCGAGGGAACGCGTCCATCCACGACCGGCCCTGCGGGCGCCGGGTGCGCCGGGGCCGGTCCGCGCCGCCCACCCCAGGCTGACTCCCGAGCAGTCCCGCCGAACGTCAGGCCCGGGGGGACCGGGCCCCGCGGCGTCCGGCCCGTCCGGTCCTGGCCGACCGGGGCTTCTTCGGTCGTCCCCCGGAGCCGGTCGGGCTGCCCGGCCGGAACTGCAGGTCGACGGTCAGCACCGGCTCCTCGAAGATGGCGCTTCCGTGCTCCGTCACCTCGGCCGACGCCAGGCCCAGCGTGTCGAGCGCGGGACGGTCCTCCTCGAGCTCGTCCTGCGCGCTACGACCCTTCATCGCGACGAGGGTGCCGCCGTCGTCGAGGAGGGGTACGCACCAGCGAGCCAGCTTGTCGAGACGAGCCACCGCCCGCGCGGTGACCCACGGTGCGCTCACCGTGCCGACGAGCTCCTCCGCCCGGCCCCGGTGCACCGTGACCGACGTGAGGCCCAGCTCGTCGACCACCGACTCGAGCCACGTCGTGCGCCGGAGCATCGGCTCGACGAGGTGCACCCGAAGGTCGGGTCTGGCGATCGCCAGCGCGACGCCCGGGAGCCCCGCGCCCGACCCCACGTCGACGAGCGTCGTCCCGGGGGGGAAGGCGTCCTCGATCACGGCGCAGTTGAGCACGTGCCGCTCCCAGAGACGCGGGACCTCCCGGGGGCCGATCAACCCGTGGCTCACGCCGGTGTCGGCCAGGATCTCTGCGAAGCGGACGGCCAGCGCCAACCGGTCCCCGAACACCGCGGCCGCACCCGAGGGTGCGGCCGGCGGCGTCAACGGGGCGTCCCCGTCATGTTTCACGTGAAACGCTCTCCTACTCCGGGCTGATGACGACGTAGCGGCGCGGCTCGGACCCCTCGGACTCCGAGACCAGGCCAGCGGCGAGCACCTCGTCGTGGACCACCTTGCGCTCGAAGGCGGTCATCGGGCTGAGCGACGTGGACTCCCCGGAGCTCTTGACGCCCTCGATCGCCTCCTTCGCCAGCGTGACGAGCGCGGCGCGACGGCCTGCGCGGTGACCGGCGACATCGAGCATCAGCCGGCTGCGCTCACCGGTCTCGGACTGCACGGCGAGCCGCGTCAGCTCCTGGAGCGCCTCGAGCACCTCACCGTCGGGGCCGACGAGCCGGCGCGGGACGCGCCCCTCGTCACTGTCCACGAGGGCCACGGCCGCGCGGTCGCCGTCGATGTCGACGTCGAGGTCGCCGTCGAGGTCGCAGATGTCGAGCAGCGTCTCGAGGAAGTCGGCCGCCACCTCGCCCTCACGCAGCAGCATGGCCCGCCGGCGCGAACGCCCGGACGGCGCCGTGCCGCCCTCGCCGGAGCCCGCCTCGTCGGCCTCATCGTCAGCGGACTCGCCGGCCCCGTCGGCCTCCTCGTCAGTCGTCGCCGGCCTCGTCGCCGTCGTCGCTGCCCTCGTCGCGGGACTCCTCGTGCGTGCCACTCCGGTCGCCGCCGTGCTCGGCCATCGCCGCGGCAGCGTCCGCCGCCCCACCCGGCACGTGCGCCTGGGCGTCCGGCGTCTCGGGGGTGATCGCCGCAGCGGTCTCGGCGCTTCCGGCCCGGGCAGCGGCCGACTCCTCGGCGGGGATGTCGTCGCCACCGGATGGCGCCGCCGGCGCCCCCACGGCAGTCTCGCCGGCCGAGGCCTCCGGGCTGGTGTCCTCGCCCGGGGCGTCGGAGGTGGTGATCGGCTCGAGGGCCTCGGTCGTGTCGGTCGTGTTCTCGCTCATGTGCACTCCAGTCAGGGGTGACGGGTCAGGGACGGTGGGGGCAGGCGGTCAGCTGCCGGGGGTGGGGCCGCCCGGCTGCTTGCCGCCGGGCTTGCCGCTCGACTTGGAGCGCTTCTTCGACTTCGGCTGGACCCGCTGCCGGCTCTTGGCCTCGGCCTCGGCAGCCTCCGCGTCCGCCTCCGCCTCGGCGGCCGCGACGGCACCGGGCACGGGCTTGCCCTTCCGCTTGAGCCGCTCGTGGTAGGCGCGCTCGGCCGCGGAGCCCGGGGCCGGCATCCGGCGGATCACGTAGAACTGCTGGGTCATCGACCACACGTTCGTCGTGAACCAGTAGATGAGGACACCGATCGGGAAGTTCACGCCGGAGACCGCGAAGATCACCGGGAAGATGTAGAGCAGCATCTTCTGCTGCTTGGCGAAGGGGCTGTCCAGGGCCGACTGCGGCATGTTCTTCGTCATCAGCTGGCGCTGCGTGGTGAAGGTCGTCGCCGACATGAGGATGATCAGGACGACGGTGACGACCTGCGTCGACAGACCGTTGTCCGCGCCGAGGAAGTAGTCGGACAGCTGCGCGCCGAAGATCGACGCCGACTCCGCCTGTGCCGCAACCGTTTTCGTGATCGGACCGATGTGGTCGGCCCCGCTGCGGGTGCCGGCGGCGATCTCGTCGAGACCGTTGAGCACGCGGAACAGCCCGAAGAAGAAGGGGGACTGCACGAGGATCGGCAGGCACGAGCTGAACGGGTTCGTGCCCTCCTTCTTGTACAGCTCCATCGTCTCCTGGGTCATCGCCTGGCGGGACTCGGGGTCGGACTTGCCCTTGTACTTCTTCTGGATCTTCTGCAGCTCCGGCTGGATCAGCTGCATCTTGCGCGAGGCGTTGATCTGCTTGACGAACAGCGGGATCATCGCGGCGCGCATGACGAGGACGAGGCCGACGATGGAGAGGGTCCACGTCCACCCGGACGCCGCGGGCAACCCGATGCCCGTGAAGAGCTGGTGGAAGCCGTACATGATCCACGCCACGAGCCACTCGATCGGGGCCAGGATGCTGTTGAACAGGTCGCCCATGATGTCCTTCGCTGGGCCGGGTTCAGCCGGCGGGTGGTGTCACGGTCGTGACGGTGGTCAGGGGTGGGACGGAGCCGCGGGACCGGATGTTCCGGCGTACGGCTTCGGCCCGGTGGTGCCCGGGACGGGGCGGCCGGTGTCGGGATCGCGGTCCGGCACGTGGTCGACGCCCCCCGGCGTCCACGGGTGGCACCGCAGCAGCCGGGCCGCGGCCATCCACGTCCCCCGGAGCGGACCGAACCGCTCCAAGGCGGTGACAGCGTAGGCCGAGCACGACGGGTAGTAGCGGCAGGTCGGCGGACGCATCGGGCTGATGACCCGCTGGTAGCCGCGGATCAGCCACAGCAGCGGTGTCACGACGACCCGCCCCACGCTCACGCCACACCGCCGAGCCGCGCCGAGACCTTGCGCCACACGGTGTCGAGGGCCACCCCGAGCTCGCTCGAGGAGGAGGCCGCGGCAGCCGGGTTGGCCCGCACGACGACGTCGACGCCACACGGCATCAGCGCCAGGCGCGCCGCCACGAGGGCCCGCAGCCGCCGCTTGGTCCGGTTCCGGACGACCGCGTTGCCGACGGCCCTCGACACGACGAAACCGACCCGCGGCGGGCATCCCGCGCGCGCGTCGGTTCGGTTGGCGTGGACCACGAGCAGTCTCGAGCCGACCCGGATGCTCCCGGGGCCCCGGACCGCCGACCCGAAGTCCGCCCGCTCACGCAGACGGTTCGGTGCCGGCAGCACCGACGGGCCTCAGGCCGAGAGCTCGGAGCGGCCCTTGCGACGCCGGGCGGCGAGGATGGCGCGGCCGGCGCGGGTGCGCATCCGCAGACGGAAGCCGTGCGTCTTGGCGCGACGGCGGTTGTTCGGCTGGAAGGTCCGCTTGCTCACGTGTACATCTCTTTCGCGGTGGTGGCCGGGTGGGCCCGGGGGTCGGGGGCGGCCTGGTCGGCTGCAGTCGGAGACCCACGGGGCCACGCACGGGAGGTGCGCGGGTCATGGGCATGCGAAAACAGCCGACGAACAGGCTGCTCCACGGTACCCGAGCGCCGGGGCGCCGACCAAACCCGCGACCGAGTACCCAACCGGCCCGCCAACCCTCTACCATCGCACGGAGCATCGGGCGGGCCGGGCAACGACACACAGTGTCGTGACCCCGTGTCGTCCCCACAGCCTGTGGACAACCATGTGGATGACCCCCGCCGGTGCCGCGTCACGAGGCGCGACGACGACGATGGGCATCGGAAGGACGGGGTGGCACGTGCCGGACGCGACGATGGCCCAGGTGTGGCGGGCGACCCTGGAGGCGCTCGACGAGGACGGGATTCCCGTCCAGCAGCGCGCCTTTCTCTCCCTCGCCCGCCTCGTCGGCCTCCTCGACGACACCGCCCTCATCGCGGTCCCGAACGACTTCACCAAGGACATCGTCGAGACCCGCCTGCGCGACCGGGTGACGCAGAGCCTCGGGGAGCGGCTCGGTCGAGACGTCCGGCTCGCGGTCACCGTGGACCCCACGCTCGGTGAGCTCGCCGAAGCGGCCGACGGCCACGGCGACGACAACCACGACCAGCGGGCCGCCGACCGGCGCCAGCAGATCGACGACCTCCAGCTCGACGACGACGGCGAGTCCCCCGGGGGCAGCCACGGACACGACGACCACGACGGGGCGCACGACCTCGTCGAGGTGCCCGGGATGCGCCGCCCACGCCCCGGCACCCAGGTCCCGGAGCAGGTCGAGCTGACCCGGCTCAACCCCAAGTACACGTTCGACACCTTCGTCATCGGCGCGAGCAACCGCTTCGCCCACGCGGCGGCCGTCGCCGTCGCCGAGCAGCCGGCCAAGGCGTACAACCCCCTCTTCGTCTACGGCGAGTCCGGGCTGGGCAAGACCCACCTGCTCCACGCCATCGGGCACTACGCCCGCAACCTCTTCCCCCACGTCAAGGTGCGGTACGTGAACTCCGAGGAGTTCACCAACGACTTCATCAACAGCATCCGCGACGACAAGGCGGCCAACTTCCAGCGCCGCTACCGCGACGTCGACGTGCTCCTCATCGACGACATCCAGTTCCTCCAGGGCAAGGTCCAGACCCAGGAGGAGTTCTTCCACACGTTCAACACCCTCCACAACGCGAGCAAGCAGGTCGTCATCACGAGCGACGTGCCGCCGAAGCTGCTCACCGGGTTCGAGGCCCGGATGCGGAGCCGCTTCGAGATGGGGTTGCTCACCGACGTCCAGCCGCCCGACCTCGAGACCCGCATCGCGATCCTGCGCAAGAAGGCGATCCAGGAGCGGCTCAGCGTCCCCGACGACGTCCACGAGTTCATCGGCTCGCGCATCTCGACGAACATCCGCGAGCTCGAGGGGGCCCTGATCCGGGTCACGGCGTTCGCCAGCCTCAACCGGCAGCCGGTCGACATGAGCCTGGCCGAGATCGTCCTGCGCGACCTCATCCCCGACGACTCCACGAGCCAGGTGACGCCGGCGACGATCATCGCCCAGACGGCCGCCTACTTCGGGCTGACCATCGAGGACCTCCAGGGCCAGTCACGCTCGCGTGTCCTCGTGACGGCTCGGCAGATCGCGATGTACCTGTGCCGCGAGCTGACCGAGATGTCGCTGCCGAAGATCGGGCAGCAGTTCGGGGGGCGCGACCACACGACGGTCATGCACGCCGAGAAGAAGATCCGCCAGCTGATGGCCGAGCGGCGCGCGATCTACAACCAGGTCACCGAGCTGACGAACCGGATCAAGCAGCAGTCCCGCTGATCCGACCCTGCCGCCGGCCGGGGGCAACCGGGTCGACCCCGGCCTGGGGCTCCCCCTCACGCCTCGCCGCGTCCACGACCATCCCCGGGGTTGTCCACAGGTTGTCCCCACACGGTGTACAACCCTTGTCGAAGCAACGCGAGCACGGATGTCCCCGCCACCTCGGGCCGCGCGGGGCGCCGGAGGCGAAGACACCCGCACGACGGCGGCGTCCACCGGTGGGGACGGCCCTGTGGACAGTCCCACCCGCCCCACCCCTCAGACCCGTCCCGCGCGGCAGGTTGTCCACAGTGCCTGTGGATGACTGTGGATGACCGCCCGCCGCCGGTGGACGACACGGGTGCCGCCGGTGGACGCCGTGTGAACGCCCGCTGGCCGTCAACACCCTGCGCTCCCCGCTCCACCGACCGTCCACGGCCGGTCCACACCCCGGATCGCCGCGCCGACCTGCTCGGACACCCGGTCATCCACAGGATCCACAGCTCCGACAACAACGATGAGTTCCAGAGATGAAGGGGTCCACCCCGATCAGGTCCCTGCTGTGACCCCCTCGGACGACCCGCCGCCCACCGGCCCCGGGGAGCGAGGCCGATCGATGGTGGAGAGCCGAGCCGTGCACTAGTGTCAGGGTCCCGTCTGCCGCGGGCCGCCCCTGAGCGTGCCCCGGGCCGGCGGTGACGACTCCCATGCACGACAGGGCGCAGACCTCCTGCGCCGGATAGGGCGGTATGCCGTGAAGTTCCGCGTCGAGCGCGACGTCCTGGCCGAGGCGGTCACCTGGGTGGCCCGCGGGCTGCCTGCCCGTCCGCCGGTGCCGGTCCTCGCCGGGATCCTCCTCGAGGCCTCCGACGACGGCACGCTCACCCTGTCGGCGTTCGACTACGAGGTGTCCGCCCGCGTCACCGTCGCCGCCGACGTCGCCGAGTCGGGCACGGTCCTCGTCCTCGGTCGCCTGCTCGCCGACATCTCCCGCAACCTCCCGGACCGACCGATCGACGTCGCGACCGAGGGCAGCAAGGTCCAGGTGACGTGTGGCGCGTCCCGCTTCAGCCTGCTGATGATGCCGGCCGACGACTACCCGACGCTGCCGTCCTCCCCGGAGCCGACCGGCTCGGTCGACGGCCACCTCTTCACGCAGGCGGTCGCCCAGGTCTCGATCGCGGCCGACCGCGGCGACACCCTCCCGATCCTCACCGGCGTCCGGGTCGAGGTGGAGGGCGACCGGATGACCCTCCTCGCGACCGACCGCTACCGCCTCGCGATGCGCGAGCTGACGTGGAACCCCACGGCCACCGACGCGAGCCACGTCGTCCTCATCCCGGCGCGCACGCTCTCCGAGACCGCCCGCAGCCTCGGCGCGAGCGGCTCGATCGACGTCGCCCTCGGCGGGAGCGCCGGTGGCGACGGGCTCGTCGGCTTCGAGGCCGGGCGCCGCCGCACGACGACCCGCCTCCTCGACGGCGAGTACCCCAAGGTCTCCTCGATCTTCCCGACGACCTCCGACACCGAGGCCGTCGTGCGGACCGCGGACCTCGTCGAGGCCGTCAAGCGCGTCGCCCTCGTCGCCGAGCGCAACACCCCGGTCCGGCTCCGCTTCAGCGACGGCCAGGTCGCCATCGAGGCCGGCACCGGTGACGACGCCCAGGCGTCCGAGGCCGTCGAGTCGACGCTGACCGGCCCCGAGGTCGAGATCGCGTTCAACCCCACGTACCTCCTCGACGGGCTCGGCGCGGTCGGCACGGACTGGAGCCGCATCTCCTTCACCCAGCCCTCCCGCCCGGCGGTCCTCTCCGGCCAGGAGAGCGCCGACGGCGAGGCCGACACCTCGTACCGGTACGTCCTCATGCCGGTGCGGTTCGCCTCCTGACCCACCCGTCCCGGCCCGAAGCGGCCACGAGGGTCCGCAGTAGCCTGCGGGGAGACGCACACCGACACCTCGCACGAAGGAGCAGACGGATGCAGCTCGGACTGGTCGGCCTCGGGAAGATGGGCGGCAACATGCGCGAGCGCCTGCGCCGCGCCGGGCACGAGGTCGTGGGCTACGACCGCAACAAGCAGGTCTCGGACGCGACGTCGCTCGCGGACATGGTCGCGAAGCTCGACGGCCCCCGCGTCGTGTGGGTCATGGTCCCGCACGGCAAGCCGACCCGCGACACGATCGCCGCGCTCGCCGACCTCCTCGACGCCGGCGACCTCGTCATCGACGGTGGCAACAGCAAGTGGACCGACGACATCGAGAACGAGAAGCTGCTCAAGGAGCAGGGCGTCGGCTACGTCGACTGCGGTGTCTCCGGCGGCATCTGGGGTCTCGAGAACGGCTACGGCCTGATGGCCGGCGGCACCAAGGCCAACGTCCGCAAGGCGATGCCGATCTTCGACGCGCTGCGGCCCGAGGGCCCGCGCGACGAGGGCTTCGTCCACGCCGGCAAGGTCGGCGCCGGCCACTACACGAAGATGGTGCACAACGGCATCGAGTACGGACTGATGGCCGCGTACGCCGAGGGCTACGAGCTGCTCATGAAGAAGGACATCGTCGACGACGTCCCGGGGGCGTTCAAGGCGTGGAGCCGGGGCACCGTGGTCCGGTCCTGGCTGCTCGACCTCATGGTCGACGCCCTCGAGGAGAACCCCACCCTCGACGACGTCTCCGACTACACCTCCGACTCCGGCGAGGGCCGCTGGACCGTCGAGGAGGCCATCGAGCTGGCCGTGCCGATGCCGGTCATCTCCGCCTCGCTCTTCGCACGGTTCGCCTCGCGCCAGCAGGTCTCCCCGACGATGCAGGCCGTGGCCGCGCTCCGTGGCGGCTTCGGTGGGCACCAGGTGATGACCGTCGCCGAGGGCGAGAAGCTCCGGAACGAGGCGGCCACCGGCCCGACCAGCGCCGACGCGGCGACGAAGAAGGCAGCGCGCAAGGAGAGGACGCCGACGAAGCGGACGGCGGCGAAGAAGGCGGCCGAGGCGGCCCAGGCCGGTCCGGCCTCCCCGGGGCGCACCGGGTCGGGGACGACCCGGAAGCGCGCGACGAAGAAGGCCTGAGCGCTCGGGTGCACGTCCGGCACCTGTCGGTCGCCGACTTCCGCAGCTACACGACCGCCGAGCTCCCGCTCGCGCCGGGCGTGACGACCCTCGTCGGCCTCAACGGGCAGGGCAAGACGAACCTCGCCGAGGCGTTGGGCTACCTCGCCTCGCTCTCCAGCCACCGGGTGGCGACGGACGCGCCCCTCGTGCGGTTCGGCGCGGAGCGCGCGGTGGTCCGGGGGGCGGTGATCCGCTCGGGCCGCGAGACGATGGTCGAGCTCGAGATCACCCCCGGCAAGGCGAACCGGGCGCGGCTCAACCGCTCGCCGGTCAAGCCCCGCGAGGTGCTCGGGACGCTGCGCACCGTGCTCTTCGCTCCCGAGGACCTCGCCCTCGTCAAGGGCGACCCCGGGGAGCGGCGCCGCTTCCTCGACGACCTGCTCGTCGCCCGCCAGCCGCGCTGGGCCGGGGTGCGCCAGGAGTACGACCGGATCGTCAAGCAGCGGTCGGCGCTGCTGAAGTCCGCCCAGCCCTACCTGTCGCGCCGGGCGCGCGGGCGCCGGCCCCGGCCGGGCGCCGAGGCGCTGGACCCGGCCTCCGAGGCGGCCTCGGCCCTGCACACCCTCTCGGTGTGGGACGCCCAGCTCGCCGGGGTGGGGTCCCAGCTGCTCTACGCCCGGCTGCGGCTGCTGCGCGACCTCGGCCCGTACCTCGGTGCGGCCTACGACGAGGTGAGCGCCGGCCAGTCCGACGCGCGCGTGGCGTACCGCTCCTCGCTGCGGGAGGCGACGGCGGCTCGGCTCGCCGCCGGCGAGGTGCCGGAGGTGGCCGAGCTGCACGACGAGGTGCTCGCCACCCTCGCCGAGGTGCGCGACCAGGAGGTCGAGCGAGGTGTGTGCCTCGTCGGGCCGCACCGCGACGACGTCGTGCTGACCCTCGGCGAGCTGCCGGCCAAGGGGTACGCGAGCCACGGGGAGTCGTGGTCGTTCGCGCTCGGGTTGCGGCTCGCGGCGTTCCAGCTGTTGCGCACCGACCTCGGCGACGACCCCGTGCTCGTCCTCGACGACGTCTTCGCCGAGCTCGACTCCGGGCGGCGCGAGCGGCTCGCGGCGATGGTCGGCGACGCCGAGCAGGTCATCGTCACCGCGGCGGTGCCCGAGGACGTGCCGGCGGCGCTCGCCGGGGCGACCTTCCGGGTCACGCTCGGGGCGGTCGAGCCCGCCACTGGGGCGGTCGAGCCCGCCACTGGAGCGGTCGAGCCCAGCGCCGGGGCGGTCGAGCCCAGCGCCGGGGCGGAGGTGGACGCCGATGTCGACGCCTGAGCCCCCGGACCCGTCGGAGCCGACAGAACCCACCGACCCGCCGGAGCAGACCGCCGCCGGCGAGCCCACCGCGGAGGAGCTCGAGCGCGACGCCGAGGTGGGCGACGGTGTCCTCGCCCCGGCCGAGGCGCTCGCCCGTGCCCGGGCCCGCGCCCGCGCCAAGGGGTTGCGCCCGGGGATCAAGCCCAAGCGCCGCACCAAGGACGTCCCGGTCGGCCGCGGGAAGGCCGGCGGTCGCGACCCGCAGCTCATCGGCGACCAGATCGACCGGTTCGTCGTCGAGCGCGGGTGGGGCTCCGATGTCGCGGTCGGCGCGGTCATCGGGCGCTGGCCGAGCATCGTCGGGCCCGAGATCGCGTCGCACTGCCACCCGACCGACTTCGTCGACGGCATCCTCGTCGTGCGCGCCGACTCCACGGCCTGGGCCACCCAGCTCCGCCTGCTGGAGTCGACGCTGATGACGCGGCTCGCCGAGGAGGTCGGCGAGGGCACGGTCACCCAGATCCGGGTGGTCGGCCCGAGTGCGCCGACGTGGTCCCGCGGCCGGCACCGCGTGCAGGACGGCCGTGGCCCCCGCGACACCTACGGCTGACCTCCCCCACCCACCGACTTCGTGCGGGTTGCCGACACATCAACGCGCGGGCGGGCGCTCAGAACCGCTCCGAAGTCGCACGAAGTCGGGATGCTCGGCGAGCCCAGGGGTGCGTCAGGCGCCGCGAACCAGGTGGAGGACGAGCCGCAGCTGGTGCTCGAGCAGCGCCTCGGGCGCCGTGAAGGTGTCCGTGCCGTACTGCCCGAACACCTCGAGGCTCGTCCCCCCGACGAGCACCGTCCACACCGTCATCGCCCGGGCCAGCACGTCCGGGCCCGCCGCCAACAGGGTCTCGGCCGCGACCCCTTCGAGGTCGGCGACGAGCCGGCCGTCCTCCACGGGCGAGGCACCCCTCGGTGCCACCTCCCCCGCGGCCACCCCCTCCGCGACGAGCCGAACCAGGGCCAGGACGACGCGCGTGCCCGGTTCGACGGTCCGCTCCGCCGGCGCCTCGTACCCCGGCACCGGGCTGCCGTACAACAGGGCGTAGCTCGACGGGTCACCGACCGCCCACTCCCGGAACGCCAACCCGCCGACGACGATGCGCTCGTCCCACGGCACCTCCGACGCAGCGGCGAGCGCCGCCTCCACGGCGTCGGCGAGCTCGGTGTAGGCGTCCACGAGAAGCAGCGTCAGCAGCTCGTCGCGGTTGGCGACGTACCGGTACACCGCGGACGACACCATCCCCAGCTCGCGGGTGACCGCCCGCAGCGACAGTCCCGCCGCCCCGTGCTCGGCGAGGTGGCGCCGCCCGATCTCGACGATGCGGGTCTCGACGGCACGGCGGTGGTCGGCGCGGCTCGGGCTCATGCCCCCATCCAACCACAGAGCGAGAGCACTGCTCTTGACACGAAGGGGCGACGGGTGCAGACTCGTCCCAAGAGAGAGCACCGCTCTCACAAAGAAGGAGTCACCGATGCCGCACCAGCCCGCCAGCACCGCCGACCGCTACGTCCGTCCCGCCGCCGCCGACCACCGGTTCAACGCCGTCGTCCGGTGGCTCACCGAGCACGGGGTGAGCCTCTGGGGCTCGCGCGTGCTCACCGTCCGCGGCCGCCGATCGGGGCTCCCGCGGAGCACCCCGGTCAACCTTTTGGCCCTCGACGGCGAGCGCTACCTCGTCGCCCCCCGCGGCGTCACCGAGTGGGTCCGCAACGTCCGGGTCTCCGGCGAGGGCGAGCTCCGGGTCGGGCGCCGCAGCGAGCGGGTCGGCCTCGTCGAGGTCGCCCTCGAGGAGCGGCCCGCCGTGCTGCGGGTCTACCTGAAGCGCTGGGGCTGGGAGGTCGGCCGGTTCGTCGAGGGCCTCACGAAGGACGCCACCGACGCCGAGCTCGCCGCCCACGCGCCGGGGTTCCCGGTCTTCCGCGTCGTCACCACCTCCTGACCACCCGCGGGCGCCGGGCTAGGGTCGGGCGCGTGGGAGACGACGCGATGACGCAGCCGCCCGGCGACGCCCCCGGGGGCCCGCCCCTGGTCACCCGGGCCGACGAGGACCGCATCGCCGTCCTCACCCTCGACTCGCCGGCCAACCGCAACGCGCTCTCCCGCCGGCTCGTCGCGGAGCTCTCGGCCCACCTCGACGACCTCGCCGCCGACGAGACCCTCCACGGCGTCCTGGTCCGCTCCTCGCACCGCGTCTTCTGCGCCGGCGCCGACCTGCGCGAGGCCGCGACCGTCGACATGACGGAGTCGGCCCGCGGCATCGTCGACCTCGAGCGCCGCATCGCCGCGCTCCCGGTGCCCGTCGTCGTCCGGCTCGACGGCCCGGTCCGCGCCGGGGGCCTCGGGATCGTCGCCGCCGCCGACCTCGTCGTGTGCCAGGACGACGTCACCTTCGCCCTCACCGAGGTGCGCCTCGGGCTCGCCGCGGCCACCATCTCGATCCCGTTGCGGCACAGGATCTCCCCCCGAGCGGCCTCCGACTGGTTCCTCACCGGCCGCACCTTCGGTGCCGACGAGGCCCGTGCCGAGGGACTCGTGACGCACGTGGCCCCGGCAGACCGGATGGACGCCGCGGTCGCCGCCGTCCTCGCCGACCTGCGCGCGGGCGCCCGCCAGGGCCTCGTCGCGGCCAAGGCCCTCCTCGCCCCGGACCTGCTCACCGCGTTCGCGGCCGACGGCGAGGCGATGGCGGTCCTGTCCGGTGACCTCTTCCACTCCGACGTCGCCCAGGAGCGGATGGCCGCGGCCCTGCGCCGCTGACCCGCTCGGCCGCGCGCAGCGCTCGCGGGTGTCGGTGCGCGGGGGCATCGTGGAGGGATGACGCACCTCCCCGCCGCCCACTGCTCGATCGTCCCGCCGTACCTCCTCGCGGCCCTGGCCGCCTCCGACGACGAGCAGCTGGCCGCCCGGGCCGGGGAGACGCTCCGGGTCGACGACCTGATGCGGCGGGCGCGGGTCAGTGCCGAGGCGTGGCCCGGCCGCGCCGGCGACCGGCCGCGGCTCGCCCCGGGCGCCGCCGGCCCGGTGCGCACGGTGTACGACGCCCGCAACGGCACCGGCCTGCCGGGCACGCAGGTGCGCGCGGAGGGCGAGCCGGCCACCGGTGACACGGCCGTCACCGAGGCCTACGACGGGCTGGGCGCCACCTGGCAGCTCTGGCAGGACGCGTACGGACGCAACTCCCTCGACGGCAAGGGGCTGCCGCTGCTCGCCACCGTCCACTACGGCCGCGACTACGACAACGCGTTCTGGGACGGCACCCAGATGGTCTTCGGTGACGGTGACGGCGTCATCTTCCTCGGCTTCACGCGGAGCATCGACGTCATCGGGCACGAGCTCGCCCACGGGGTCACCCAGTACACCTCGGGGCTGAACTACCGGGGGCAGTCGGGCGCGCTCAACGAGTCGGTCTCCGACGTCTTCGGCGTCCTCGTCAAGCAGCACCTGCTCGGGCAGGGCGCCGCGGAGGCCGACTGGCTCATCGGCGCCGAGCTGCTCGCCCCCGGCGTGCAGGGGGTGGCGCTGCGGTCGATGGCCGCGCCCGGCACCGCGTACGACGACCCGCGGCTCGGCAAGGACCCGCAGCCGGCGCACATGGACCACTACGTCGACACCGGCGACGACAACGGCGGCGTCCACATCAACTCGGGCATCCCCAACAAGGCCTTCCACGACGTGGCCGTCGCGCTCGGCGGCAACGCCTGGGAGGTGGCCGGCCAGGTCTGGTTCGACACCATCACCGGCGAGATCAAGGCGGACTGCGACTTCGCGACCTTCGCGGGGCTCACCGTCGCGGCGGCCGCGGCCCGGTACGGCGAGGGGTCGCGGGAGGCCGAGGCGGTGCACGCGGCGTGGGTCGGCGTCGGCGTCCTCACGGCGCAGGCCCCGGGCGAGGGGTCGGGCACGCCGGGTTCCCCCGCCGACCCCGGTGCGCCCGCCGACCCCGGTGCGCCCGCCGACCCCGGCACCCCGGCCGACCCCGGCACCCCGGCCGACCCCGGCGCCCCGCCCCCCGGCACCGAGGTCGTAGTCCGCCGCACCGGCGGGTTCGCGGGGCGCACCCGCGAGCGCACGGTGGCCCTCCACGACCTGCCGGACGCCGACACCCGGCAGTGGCAACGGCTGCTCGCCACCGACCGGCTCACCGGGCTCGCCGCCGCCGTCGAGCGCGAGTACCCGGACGCCTACTGCTACGGCGTGCGCTGTGCCCACCCCGCGATCGACGTCACCGTCCCCGAGCCGGCCCTCACCGACGACGTCCGCGACCTCCTCGAGCGCACCCTCCGGGGCGAGGACCCCGCCTGACCTGCACCTCGACCGTTCGGCCCGACCTGCCCGCCGAGGGGGCGACCTCTGGCGCGTCGGGGCCTCGCGCCGCGCACCCCGCCGGGCATCCTGTCCTGATCTTGCTCGCCAGCGGGACCGTGACCCGGTCGACCGCCTTCCCGGATCGGAGCCCGCCCGTGCGCAGCCCCGTCGTCGGCCCACCGGCCGACCGCACGCCCATCCCCGCCGAGGGGCCCACACCGCCCACCCCCCGCCGTGGCACACCCCGCCCCCTCGGCAGCGGCCCCCGCCTCCACGTCCGCGAGCTCCTCGCGAGCGCCCTCGTCGGCATCGAGGCGCGCCGCCGCGTCGACCCCGACCACGGCGGCCGCATCCTCGTCACCTCCGCCACCGGGGGTGGCCCGCTCATCGTGCGCGACGACGGCGTCGGCTTCACCGCCCAGGAGGTCCGCTGGCTCGTCGCGACGCCGGACCTCGAGAGCCACGGCCCGATGCGCGAGGGGATGCGCCGGTACGAGACCGCGCTGCTCGCGTGCTTCCAGGTCGCCGACGTCGTCGAGCTGCGCACCCGCTCGGCCCTCGTGCCGGGCGCCCCCACCCTGCGCTGGGTCGGGCTGTCCGACGGCACGGTCCGGGTGACGCTCGCCGACGACCCGCTCGAGACCCCGGGCACCGAGGTCCGCCTCCACCCGCGGGCCGCCACCCGGTCGTGGTGCGCCCCCGAGACCACGCTCGAGCACGTCCTCGACATCGCGGACCAGCTGCCCGTCGCGGTCGAGGTCGACGGGACCGAGGTGTCCGGCGGCTCGACCGTGTGGGACCGCTCGCACGAGGAGCAGGCCGAGTGGAGCCGCCAGCGGCTCGGCGTCGACCCGCTCGTGGTGCTGCCCCTGGAGTCCTCCGTGCTCGGGATCCGAGCGCTCGCGGCCGTCCTGCCGTACCGGACGCGGCCGGGTCACCGCACGGGGCATCGGCACTACGCCCGCGGCGTGCTCGTCGCCGAGGGCGCCGGCCACGCCGTCCCCGCCTGGGCCACCTTCTGCGTCGTCGTCGTCGACGACGGCCGGGACGCCCTCACCGACCCCGCCCACGACGACGCCGCCGTCGGCGAGAGCCTCGGCCGCGCCCTGCTCGGCCAGCTGATCCTCCTCGGGGCCGAGCAGCCGACGATGGTCCGCCGGGTGCTGGCGCTGCACGGCGACACCCTGCTGCGGCACGCCGCGGAGAACCGGGACGTCCTCGACCTGGTCCGCTCCACCGTCCCGATCCCGACGACCCTCGGTGGCCTCACCCTCGACGAGCTCGCCGAGGTGGACGGGGCCATCGGCTACGTGGATGACCCGGAGGGCTTCGCCGCGGTGCAGGACGTGGCATCCCGTGACGGGGTGCTCGTCGTCGACGCGAGCGCGCCGCACCTGGCCGCCCTGCTCGAGGGGCTCGGGAGCGCGCGGTTCACCCGGCTCCGGGAGACCGACCTCGTCGTCCTCGGCGCCGCGTCCTGACCGGAGCCGGTTGGACGGCCGGGCGAGCGGTCCGGAATCGTCACATTCGTCACTTCGTGCACGGCCGGTGCCGCCCGCGTCGACCGGACACGAACTGACACATTCGTCACTTCGTGTACGGCCGGTGCCGCCCGCGTCGAGCGGACACGAACTGACACATTCGTCACTTCGTGTACGCCTCCGGGTCCGGCCACGAACCGTCACATTCGTCACTTCGTGCACGCCTCCGGGTCCGTGCCCGAACTGACACATTCGTCACTTCGTGCACGGCGTGACGGCGGGGTCGAGGAAGGCCCGTCAGCGCCGCTCAGGGGGCAGGGCGCGTGTGGGGAGTCGTGCACCCCCGGGTTCTCCCCGGAAAACCGGCGGCACGGGCCTCCCAGCGGGTGGTCCGTCGGATGCGACCGGTAGGATGGAGGCCGACAGCACGCCCCCGGGTGTCCACCATCCGTGGGCGTGCGCCATGAGCCGCCACCGCCACCGAGCGGGCGGTGGCCTGCCGACGAAGGAGACCCGTGGCGGACCAGCCCGACCTCACCCCCGACGTGCCCGCAGCCGACGGCCCCGACGCCGCCGTCGTCCCCGAGCAGCCCCCGGTCCCCACCCCGGACAGCCCCGCCTACGACGCCGGCTCGATCACCGTCCTCGAGGGCCTCGAGGCCGTCCGCAAGCGACCCGGCATGTACATCGGCTCCACGGGGGAGCGCGGCCTGCACCACCTGGTCTGGGAGATCGTCGACAACGCGGTCGACGAGGCGCTCGCCGGCTACGCCGACACCATCGACGTCACCCTCATGGAGGACGGCGCCGTCCGGGTCAAGGACAACGGGCGCGGCATCCCCACCGACATCCACCCCACCGAGGGCGTCAGCGCCGTCGAGCTCGTCCTCACCCAGCTGCACGCCGGCGGCAAGTTCGGCGGCGGCGGGTACAAGGTCTCCGGCGGCCTGCACGGCGTCGGGTCCTCGGTCGTCAACGCGCTCTCCACGCGCCTCGACGTGTGCGTGCGCCAGCAGGGCTTCGCCCACCGGATGAGCTTCGACAACGGCGTCGCCGTCAAGCCGCTCACCCGCGAGGAGGAGACCGACGCCACCGGCACCACGATCACCTTCTGGGCCAGCGACGAGATCTTCGAGACCACCACCTACGACTTCGAGACCCTCCGCTCGCGCTTCCAGCAGTACGCCTTCCTCAACAAGGGCCTCACCCTCACCCTCGTCGACGAGCGGGTGCCGGACGCCCCCGTCGACGACATCGACCTCGACGCCGTCGACCAGACCGAGCAGGTCGAGGCCACCGACGACACCTCGGGCGAGACCCGCACGACGACGGCCAAGAAGGTCACGTACCGCTACGACAACGGCCTCGTCGACTACGTCAACCACCTGACGTCGTCGAAGAAGTCCGACCCGGTCCACCCCGACGTCATCTCGATCGAGGTCGAGGACGTCGACCGCGAGCTGTCCCTCGAGCTCGCGATGCAGTGGACCACCGCGTACAACGAGTCGGTCCACACCTACGCGAACACCATCAACACCCACGAGGGCGGCACCCACGAGGAGGGCTTCCGCGCGGCCCTCACCAAGCTGGTCAACGACTTCGCCCGCAAGCAGAACCAGCTCAAGGACAAGGACGAGAACCTCACCGGCGACGACGTCCGCGAGGGCCTCACCGCCGTCATCTCGGTCAAGCTCGGCGAGCCGCAGTTCGAGGGCCAGACCAAGACCAAGCTCGGCAACTCCGAGGTCAAGGGCTTCGTCCAGCGGGCGATGACCGACGGCTTCGGCGGCTGGCTCGACTCCCACCCGAACGAGGGCCGCGAGATCGTCCGCAAGGCGATCCAGGCCGCCACCGCGCGCCTCGCCGCCCGCAAGGCCCGCGAGGCCACCCGCAAGCGGGTGCTCGAGTCCGGCGGCCTGCCCGGCAAGCTCCGCGACTGCCAGGCCAAGGACCCCGCCGTCTCCGAGGTCTTCATCGTCGAGGGCGACTCCGCCGGCGGCTCGGCCGTGCGCGGGCGCAACCCCTACACCCAGGCGATCCTCCCGATCCGCGGCAAGATCCTCAACGTCGAGCGGGCCCGCCTCGACAAGGCGCTCGCCAACCAGGAGGTCCAGGCGCTGATCTCGGCGTTCGGCACCGGCATCGGCGAGGACTTCGCCATCGAGAAGGCCAGGTACCACAAGATCGTCCTGATGGCCGACGCCGACGTCGACGGCATGCACATCCGCACGCTGCTGCTGACCCTGCTCTTCCGGTTCATGAAGCCGATGATCGAGGCCGGCTACGTCTACCTCGCCCAGCCGCCGCTGTACCGGCTCAAGTGGAGCAACGCCCCGCACGAGTTCGCGTTCACCGACCGCGAGCGCGACGCCCTGACCGCCGAGGGGCAGAGCAAGGGCCGGCGGCTGCCGAAGGACAACCCGATCCAGCGCTACAAGGGTCTCGGCGAGATGGACTACCAGGAGCTGTGGGAGACCACGATGAACCCCGACTCGCGGGTGCTGCTCCAGGTGACCCTCGACGACGCCGCGGCCGCCGACGAGATCTTCTCGGTGCTCATGGGCGAGGACGTCGAGTCCCGGCGCTCGTTCATCCAGCGCAACGCCCGCGACGTGCGGTTCCTCGACATCTGACGCCGGCCTCGTCGCCGAGCACCCGCCCCGAACACTGAAGTAGCGAAGGACACCCATGACCGAGCAGCCGCCCGTCGAGACCGACCGCACGGAGCCGATCGACCTCAGCGCCGAGATGCAGCGGTCGTACATCGAGTACGCGATGAGCGTCATCGTCAGCCGCGCCCTCCCGGACGTGCGCGACGGCCTCAAGCCGGTCCACCGGCGCGTCCTCTACGCGATGTACGACGGCGGGTACCGCCCCGACCGCGGCTTCAACAAGTGCAGCCGTGTCGTCGGCGACGTCATGGGGCAGTACCACCCGCACGGTGACAGCGCGATCTACGACGCCCTCGTCCGGCTCGTCCAGGACTGGTCGCTGCGCTACCCGCTCGTCCAGGGCCAGGGCAACTTCGGCTCCCCCGGCGACGACCCGGCCGCGGCGCCGAGGTACACCGAGTGCCGGATGGCGCCGCTGTCGATGGAGATGGTGCGCGACATCGACCAGGAGACGGTCGACTTCAAGCCGAACTACGACGGCAAGACCCTCGAGCCCGAGGTCCTCCCGAGCCGCTTCCCGAACCTGCTCGTCAACGGCAGCGCCGGCATCGCGGTCGGCATGGCCACGATGATCCCGCCGCACAACCTGGGCGAGGTCGCCAAGGCCGCCGAGTGGGTGCTGCGCCACCCCGACGCCACCCGCGAGGAGGCGTTCGAGGCGGTCACCCGCGAGATCCCCGGCCCGGACTTCCCCACCGGCGCGCTGATCATGGGCCACCGCGGCATCGAGGACGCCTACCGCACCGGCCGCGGCAGCATCATCATGCGCGCGGTCGTCGAGGTCGAGGAGATCCAGGGGCGGCAGTGCCTCGTCGTCACCGAGCTGCCGTACCAGGTCAACCCCGACAGCCTCGCGCAGAAGATCGCCGAGCACGTCAAGGACGGCCGCCTCGCCGGCATCGCCGACATCCGCGACGAGACCTCGGGCCGCACCGGCCAGCGCCTCGTCATCGTGCTCAAGCGCGACGCCATCGCCAAGGTCGTGCTCAACAACCTCTACAAGCACACCCAGCTGCAGACGACGTTCGGCGCGAACATGCTCGCCCTCGTCGACGGCGTGCCGCGCACCCTCCCCATCGACTCGTTCATCCGGTACTGGGTCGAGCACCAGATCGACGTCATCCAGCGCCGCACGGCGTACCGGCTGCGCAAGGCCGAGGAGGAGATCCACATCCTCCGCGGCTACCTCAAGGCGCTCGACCAGCTCGACGAGGTCATCGCCCTGATCCGCCGCTCCCCGACCGTCGAGGAGGCCCGCAACGGCCTCATCGCGCTGCTCGAGATCGACGAGATCCAGGCCCGCGCGATCCTCGACCTCCAGCTGCGCCGGCTCGCGGCCCTGGAGCGGCAGAAGATCATCGACGACCACGACAAGCTCCAGTCGCAGATCGAGGACTTCAAGGACATCCTCGCCCGGCCCGAGCGGCAGCGGGACATCATCTCCAGCGAGCTCTCCGGCATCGTCGACAAGTACGGCGACGCCCGTCGCACCACGATCATGCCCACCGACGGCGACATGTCGATGGAGGACCTCATCCCCGAGGAGGACGTGGTCATCACGATCACCCGCGGGGGCTACGCCAAGCGCACCCGGGTCGACGCGTACCGCTCGCAGCGGCGCGGCGGCAAGGGCGTGCGGGGTGCGGCGCTGCGCGGTGAGGACATGGTCGACCACTTCTTCACGACCACCTCGCACCACTGGCTGCTGTTCTTCACCAACCTCGGCCGGGTCTACCGCGCCAAGGCGTACGAGCTGCCGGATGCCGGGCGCGACGGCAAGGGTCAGCACGTCGCGAACGTCATGGCGTTCCAGCCGGGCGAGTCGATCGCCCAGGTGCTCGCGATCCGCTCCTACGACGACGCGCCGTACCTGCTGCTCGCGACGCGGGCCGGGCTGGTCAAGAAGACCCGGCTCGTCGAGTACGACAGCCCCCGCACGGGCGGCCTCATCGCGGTCAACCTGCGCGACGGCGACGAGCTCGTCGGCGCCGGCCTCGTCGAGGCCCGGGACGACCTGCTCCTGGTCTCCCGCAAGGGCCAGTCGGTGCGCTTCCACGCCGACGACGCCACGCTGCGCCCGATGGGCCGGGCCACCTCCGGCGTCACCGGGATGAAGTTCCGCAACGGCGACGAGCTGCTCTCGATGTCGGTCGTCCCCGACGGCACCGACCCGGACGTCTTCGTCGTCTTCGAGTCCGGGCTCGCGAAGCGCTCGAAGGTCTCGCAGTGGAACGTCAAGGGCCGCGCCATCCTCGGCGTCGCCGTGGCGAAGCAGTCCGACAAGGGCGGCGACCTCGTCGGGGCGCTCACCGTCGACGACACCGACGAGGTGCTCGTCGTCTTCGAGAAGGGCAACATCGTCCGCTCGCGGGTCGACGAGGTCCGCCTCACCGGTCGCAACACGATGGGCGTCCAGTTCGCCAAGCCGGGCAAGAACGACGCGATCGTCGCGGTGACGCGCAACCCCGAGAAGGAGGTCGAGGAGGCGGTCGAGGCCGCCGAGGAGGCCGCCGGGCTCGAGGGCGAGGCCCCCGCCGAGGTCGCGGCCGCCGACGGTGACGCCTTGGCGCCCGCTGAGAGCGAGGGCGCGGATGTCGCAGACGAGACCACGGATGCCGTACCGTCGGACGAGGAGATCGACCGAGGAGGCCGTGAGTGAGCACCGCAGACAGTGCGGGGCGCCCCGTGCGCTCCTCGACTCCTTCCCGCCGGGGGCCGTACGCCGACGGCGGGAACGCCGGGGGGCCACGTCCCGCGGCCGGGGGTCGTGGTGACGGCGGCGCGCTGAGGCGTCTCGCCGACACCGACCGCCCTGCCCGCGACACCACCCGTCCGGTGCCCACCGGGCGTGAGGGTGGTGCCGGCCGCACCACGGCGATCCCCACGGGGCGCGGCTCGACGCCCGCACCGGCCCGCTCGGCCGAGCCGGCCCGTACCGGAGGGGAGCGCCCCGTGACGCAGACCGGCGGTTCGTCCGCTCCTCGCCCGGCCAACGCGCGCCGCGTGCGCCTGACGATCTCGCGGGTCGACCCGTGGTCGGCGATGAAGATCTCGTTCCTGCTGTCGGTGGCGCTCGGCATCGCCCTCGTCGTGGCGACGGTCGTCCTCTGGACGGTCCTCGACGCGATGGGCGTCTTCGACCAGGTCAACGGCGTCATCGGCCAGGTCGTCCAGGACGGCGGGTCGAAGTTCGACATCCTCGACTTCATCGGCTTCACCCGCGTGGTGTCGCTCTCGATCGTCATCGGGGTCGTCGACGTCATCCTGTTCACCGCGATCGCGACGCTCGCGGCGTTCCTCTACAACGTGTCGGCGGCGCTGGTCGGCGGCGTGCAGCTCACCCTCACCGACGACTGACCGCGCGGGCTCCGCCGGCCGCCCTCCTCGTTTTGGGACCGGGGCGAACGGTGGGGTAATCTCGTGGACCGTGCCCCCTCGACGGGGGCACCTGCCGGTCGGCGACGGGCCTATAGCTCAGACGGTTAGAGCGCTTCCCTGATAAGGAAGAGGTCACAGGTTCAAGTCCTGTTAGGCCCACCACCGACCATCATCGGTTCCAGGTGGTGTTCCCCGTGAAGAAGCTCCTCGTCCTCCTCGCGTCGGCCGCGGGCGCGTTCGCGATCTCGAAGCAGATCAGGGACAAGCAGGCCGAGACCAAGCTCTGGGCCGAGGCGACGGACAACCCCAAGAACTGACGCTCTCCCCGTCGCCGGCCGGTTCTGCGCCGGTGGCACCCGGGGGCCATGGCGCAATTGGTAGCGCACCTGCTTTGCAAGCAGGGGGTTAGGGGTTCGAGTCCCCTTGGCTCCACCGCAGGTCAGAGGCCCTTTCCGCTCGTCGGGAGGGGCCTCTTTCGCGTCCGTACCCCAGAGAAGTACTGCAGTGAATGAAGTCAGGCGTTGGGGTGGCTGATGTCAAGGTCTGCCAAGCAGACTCGCCGAACCCTGCCAGGCAAGCCGGAGCCGCCTCCGCGAGCGGATGCCGCTGAGCACGCGCCCTGACCGGTGCAGTTGGGACTGTCCGAGCCTTCGGCGCTTACCCGGGCAAGGCTTAACGTCTGTAGTAGCTCGCGGCGAGACGCTCAATCAAGTCGTCCCGCAGCCCCTTGCCTGACCACAGCCCCGTCAACCGACCCCCCGCGCGGCGCACTCGCGTAAGCGACGACCTGGCGACATGATGCTGGCATGGCGTCTGCCCGTGGTCGGTCGAACAGCGAGGCTGGCTCAGAGCTTTCCGGTCAAGACGGTCAGAAGACGTTGTCGGATGCCATGAAGGTTGTATGGCAAATTCCCCGCAAGTGGACTGTCCTCATGGTGTTGGTCGCCGTGCTGACGAGCATCAGCGTGACGCGTGCTCAGGACGGTCGCTACGTGGTGGCCAGTATCTCCGTAGGCACCCTTGCGCTCGTCTCGCTCGCTCTCATTTGGCTACCTCCAGTTCTGCGTCTACTCCTCCTTACAGGAGGCAGCCTGAAGGCCGGCGGCATGGAGGCGTCGACAGGGGGCTTGTTTACTCGGGAACAACTTATGGAGCTGCTTACTCGGGCCAAGGCCGTAACCACCGCTCGCGACGATGACGAGAACGCGGCCACTGCTATCGCCGACTTGGAGGCCGAGATCGACCGACTTGCCTTCGATGCACTGGACAGCACCGAAACACTAAGCTCTGACGCACTTCATGGGCTCGCCCTGAGCTACGAGCGCCTGCGACGCGACACCATGCCCGGGCCAAAGAGGACTTCGGCGATGACCAAGATCGTCAATGAGGTACGTGTCCGTGCTGCCACCTCGCCGAGCCGTGCGACATCGCAAGCACTCAGGTTGCTCCAATCAAACTCTGAGGGCGACCGAATCGTTGGTTTGGCCCTCACACAAGAAGCAGCGTCACCCGAAGCCTTCCCTCTTGTTTTGCACCTAATCGAGCAATCCGCCACTGCGTTTGAGATGTTCCACGCCCTGCTGGCGCTTCAGGAGATCGCTCCTGGGCTCGACGACGCTCAGCGCTCGACCGCGATAGTTGCCCTAGAAGCAGAGGCCGGCGACCCGCGGGGCGTGGGCGTGCGGGAAGATCCGGGCCTGCCCTCGTTGATCAACAGGACGCTGCTGCAGTTGGGGGCAGGAAGCCAACAGGGTTAAGGCGACAGGGGATGGGACCAAAATCAAAGGGTCACTTGCCGGATTCTGGGTGCTCGGGCCACCCACTACCAGGCGTACAAATGCGCGCAAAGCGGCCGTTGTGGTCGCAATCGGCCTGCGTCACTTCGCCGCAAGGACGGCAAGAATCGTCCCAACAGCGCCCACAGATGCGCCCACAAGAACCATGGTGAGGCCCCAACGAGATCGCCACTCGGAGGTTCTAATCGTGTAGACGCCCTGGGCGGTCGGCTCGGTTAATCTTGCTGCTCCGAGGTGTTGGAAGACGGCGCCCAACACGCTGGCTAGCCAACCTATGGCTGCAAAGATGAGCAGGATCGAGTTGAGCACCCAACTGTTCTACACCGCGGCGGACACGCACGGGTCCACTCTGCTGGGAATCCACGATGACGCGCCACCGTAGGACTTTGAGTGGCTCACCACCGGCGGTATCGCACCCCGCTGAGGGAGGCGCCGCCACATCGCATCGGTAACGCGTGAGCGTGACTTCGCCGTGTCAGTCAGGGCCAGCGGCCTGACAGGATCTGAACATGAAGACGGAGACCATCCTGGCGCTTGCTGGAATCTCGGCGACGGCGGTCGTGAGCATGACGGGCATCATCGCAACGGCCACGACCGCGGGGAGAGGGCGGCAGGCGGCGAAGGACCTCGCCGATACTGCGCGCACCCAGCAGCGGCTCGCTGACGCCTACATTGACGTCCTAACCTTCGTCGAGACCGTTGGCACGTGGTCCCAACTTGTTCGGCCGGCGCTGGACCGGGAACTTAACGTGGCCTTGCCCGACCAAGACTCGGAGGTATTGGCGAAGGCGAAACTCGCTGCGTACGGCTCTGCAGAGGTTAAGAACCTCTTTGGCGTCTGGCGGGAGTGCGTCCTCAAGATCCAACAAGCTGACGCCCGCATCGGCCGCAGGATTGCGAAGGCGGAAGAGCACAAGCACCTACCCATGCGGGAGGGCCAGAACGAGTCGTGGCGCGACCCGCTGCCCCCTTGGGAGGAACTCGAGGACACGCTCAGACCAGCGGAGAGGGTCGCGAGGGCCGATCTCGTCGAGCGGATCTCATCAGAACTCCTGTAGGGGGCCGGGGTGTGGTGGCCAGACTCTGAGCCGATCTTCGGCAACTCGTCCGTGCGGCACCGATCGTGGCTTGCGTTACAGCGCCGCGACGGCCCGCCATCACCCGTGGTCGGCAGCGGCCACCTGTGACGGCAGGAACCGCTCCGGTCCCAAGCCCAAGATGAACTCTTGGACTTGCTGATCTCGTCGCGCGGAGTCGTGCGGCGCCACGTGAAGGAGACGATGCATCACTCTGACGAAGCTCTGTGCAGAGAACCAAAGCTCGACCCAGCCGTCCGTTCCGGCATCGTTCCGACTGTTGACGAAGTGGAGGCGGACGTCGCCGCCGTCGACAACTACTCGGTCGGGAGATCCATGGACGATCTTGTTTGCGATGTCGCGGACAGTGACCCGACGCACGGTTCCATCGGAGAGCGACAACTCCCCCTCAACCCCTTCCTGTTGATCCGCGCGCGGGATGGACCCCCTGACTTCGGCCGCGAGTGCCTTGATGGATATTTGGGCCAAGGCGGGGATCAGGTCGTCCGCTTCGTCCTCGATCTTGTAGGAGCCAGGGTGCTGGGACCACAGCCCAGCAATGGCACTCAAGAAACTCCACGTCAGGCGCAGGTCGGGTTGGGCTCCCATCACGCACCACCTCCGTGAGTATCTTGGCTGAGGCGGTGTCGCTTGCCTACCCGCACGCACCTCGGGCTCTTCGCCGCCTCAGCGCGACCATCTGACTCAGGCGCCAGTCTGACCGAGGCTGCGCCACGACCCCATGGCCCGCCCAAGAGCGAACTCCACTTAGGAAGGGCGGGTCGTTGCAGCACATCGTCGCCAGCCGACCCCCTCGTGGATGCGACAGTGACCGCTGGGGCGCCAGACCCGTGGTCAGGACCCCGAGAGTTCTCCCCCTAGGCGCTTGAGTGCGTCACGAGTCGAGGTGGACGAGACCTGGGAGTAGATCTCCATCGTGAGGGCGATGCGGCTGTGGCGGAGGACGGCCATCGCGACGCGCGGGTGAACGTCAAGGGCAACGAGCAGGCTGGCGCAGGTCCGCCGAGTCGAGTGGATGGGGACGACCGGCACGCCGGCCTTCGCGGCCCTCAGCTTGAAGTCGCGGTGGAAGTTGCGTGGGTCGACCGGATCGCCGAGCCGGGTCGTGAAGACCAAGCCGCAGTCGCCCCACATGTCGCCGGCCGCGAGCCGCCGCCTGGCCTCCTCGACCCGATGCCGCTCGAGTGCCCGCACCGCGATCTCCGGCAGCGGTAGCGGCGCATCCGAGGACGGCGTCTTCGTGTGGCGCCGGAGCAGCGAGTGGTCGACCCGCTGGACCTGCCACGCGATGAGCGCCTCGCCCTGCTCGAGGTCGACGTCCTCCCAGGCCAGCCCGAGCATCTCCCCGCGCCGCAGCCCGAGCGTGAGCAGCAGGACGTACCCGGCGTACATCGGGTCGCCATCCGCGCGCGCCGACTCGAGGAACCGCCGAGCCTCATCGACGGTCCACACCGGCATCTTCTTCGACCGCGGCATGGGTACCCGCACGAGCGCGGCCACGTTGCGGAAGACCAGCTCCTCGCGCATCGCCTGGGTCAGCGCACCGCGGAGCACCCGCCACGCCTGGTGGACCGTCCAGTCCGAGGCGACCTCGTGGCAGCACGCGCCAAGGGCGCAGCACTGCGGCTCGGGCCGCGCGGCATCCTTGCCCTGGAAGCAGCACTGGCAGCGGACCCGCAGCGTGTTCACCCACACCTGGACGTCGCGGACCATCAGCTTGTCGAGCTTGCGGTCGCCGAGGTCCGGGACGATGTACAGCCGCGAGAACATCTCGTAGTTCGAGGTGGTGGCCGGCGACAGGGTCGGCCGCACCGTCTCCTCCAGCCACCGCTCGAGGAAGTCCCGCAGGCGCGGGGAGACCGGCACCATCGGTCCCCGCCGCGCCTGCTCGTGGAGCCGAAGCCACTTGTCGTGGACCTCCGGCCGGGTCTTCCCGTAGACGGTCTTGCGCTGCCGGCGACCCTTCGGCGTCACGATCCACACGTGCGCCGCGAAGCCGTTCCGGTACGGGTAGATCGACCCCTCGCCGTTCGCCCGCCGGCTCACGGCCAGTCCGCCTCCGCCTCGGCCGCGCGCATCGCGACGTACTCGTCGACCCACTCAGGCAGGATGCGGCGCGATCCGCCGTCCTTGAGGGACCGCAGGTCGCCGCTGATGCACATCATGCGCACCTTCGTCGGGCCGTAGCCGAGCATCTCGGCGACCTCGGGCACGGTGTACCACCGCCGCTGGATCGGGCCGACCGGGGCCTTGCGTCGGCCGGCGGACCCCCTGGTCTCGTGACTCGCAGTCGCGGACATGAGCATCTCCCTCTCGTGAGGGCCTGACCCCCAGTAGGCCAGATCCCAGACCACCCATCCAGAGGTCCCAGAGCCTGTGGATAACCCCAGCCCCGATTGAACCTCTGCCCCCCAAAAGCCGCGACACCCCCCGCTTATGGACACGTCGCCGCGAGAAGGTTCGAACCGAACCGAGCCGCAACGGCCCAAGGCCACAGCGAGATTCGAGAACACACCTGGTGCACTCAGTGCTGGGGCGCTGTCCACAACGACCCTCCCCGGCGGCTTTGGGGGCTGTGATGACGTTGCACAAGCTCGCCGCCGGGAGCGGGTACACGTACCTGACCCGGCAGGTCGCGGCGCACGATGCGACCGAGCGGGGCCAACTTGGGCTGGCCGCGTACTACGAGGAGAAGGGCGAGTCGGCGGGTCGGTGGCTGGGCAGTGGTCTCGCCGGCCTCGACCTCGCCGACGGCGACGTCGTCACCGAGGAGCAGATGAAGCTCCTCTTCGGCCAGGGCCGGCACCCGCGCTCGCTGGAGCCGGATGCCGTCGCCCGCGGCTGGGGTGCCCTCGGCAGACCCTTCCCCACCTTCGGGGCCACAACCCTGCGACAGGAGATCGCCACCGCCTTCAGCGCGCACAACACCTCGCGCGGTCGGGCCTGGAACGTACCCATCCCCGCCGAGGAGCGGGCCCACATCCGGACCGAGGTCATCGCTCGCGCCTTCGCCCGGGCGC